>NZ_JBXAMI010000001.1:0-1083968 GCF_058800455.1 Allobosea sp. GW822-FHT05A11
TCCGAGGCCTCGCCCGTCGCTTCGAAATCGACCTCGGCCCAGCGTCCGAGCGCCGAGGCCTGGTCGAGGAAATAGACGAGGCTGCCGCCGAGGCCGCGCACGGCGGGGATGTCGAGCTCGTCCGGCCCGATCGCACCGGCATGGGGCACGTCGAGCAGGGCCTTGGCGCGGGCGATCGCGGCCTGCGCATCCGGCACGCGCAGGGCCAGCGCACAGACCGAGGTACCGTGCGTGATCTGGTAGCTATGGGCGAAGCCGTCGGCCTCGCTGTTCAGGACGATGCGGATATCGCCCTGGCGCCAGAGATCGACATCCTTGGAGCGGTGCGCACCTGAACGCGCGAATCCGAGCGCGCGCAGCAGCTTCTCGAAACCGGGCCGCTCGGCTTCCGACACCGTGAACTCGATGAACTCGACCGCCTCGACCGGGGCGGGCGGCGGCATCGGCACCGCGCCGGGCACCGGCGTGGCCGTCTGCCGCGCGGTCTCGTCGAGCAGCCAGATCAGCGAGCGATGGCCGTCGAGCGCGACGGAACGCGCGGAACCGGCGCGGAAGCGATCGTTGAAGATCTCCAGCGAGAGCACGCCGTCATAGCCGGTCGCGGTCAGCGCCCGCATGAAGCCGGAGAGATCGAGATCGCCCTGGCCGGGCAGGCAGCGCCAGTGTCGGCTCCAGGAGAGCGGGTCCATCTGCAGCAGCGGCGCATCGGCCATCTGCACCATCTCGATCTTGTCGCGCGGGATCGTGCCGATCGCCGCAAGATCGAGGCCGCGCGCCAGGATGTGGAAGGAATCGAGGATGATCCCGACCTCCGGCCGGTTGGCGCGGCGCACGATCTCCCAGGCGTCGCGATAGTCGAAGACATGCCGCCCCCAGGCCAGCGCCTCGTAGCCGACGCGAAGGCCGCGCCGGCCCGCGCGCTCACCGAGCTCGGCGAAATCGGCGGCGAGCCGGTCGATACCCGGAAGCGCCTCCGGCGAGACGCTGGAGCAGACGAAGAGCAGGTCCGTTCCCAGTTCGTGCAAGAGGTCGAACTTGCGCTCGGCCCGGTCGAAGACGCGTTGGCGGCGCCCCTCCGGCATGCCCTCGAAATCGCGGAAGGGCTGGCAGGTCACGATGGTCAGGCCGAGATCGGCGCAGATGCGCCGGACCTCGGTCGGAGAGCCGGGGAAGGCGATCAGGTCGTTCTCGAAAATCTCCACCGCCGTGAAACCAGCGGCGGCGATGGCCTCCAGCTTCTCCTGAAGCGTGCCCGAAACGCAGACGGTGGCGATCGACGGTAACATGGTTGTCCTTCCCGAACTGGCACATCGTTGCCCGCAGCAGTTCCGGGCAGGGCTATCGCTTTCACACGAAGGCGGAGACCTGATGCGGCGCGTAAGGCTCCTCCAGTGAGGCGATTTCATCATCTGGAAGTTTGAGCTGAAGCGCTGCGAGGGCATCATCGAGCTGCGCCATCTTGGTCGCACCGACCAGAGGTGCAGACACACCCTCCTTCTGCAGCAGCCAGGCGAGAGCCACCTGAGCGCGTGGTGCGCCAAGACGCTCTGCGACTTCCCCAACGCGTTGGACTACCAAACGGTCGCCATCCTTGGCCTTGTCGTAGAAGCCCTTACCCACTTCGTCCGTCGCGGCGCGCGCGGTTGCCGGCTCGTCCTGCCAGGGACGCGTCAGACGGCCTCGCGCCAAGGGGGACCAAGGCACGACACCAACTCCCTCGGACCGGCATAGCGGCAGCATCTCACGCTCCTCCTCGCGGTAGAGAAGGTTGAGATGGTTCTGCATGGAGACGAAAGGCGCCCAGCCATGCTGGCGCTGGAGGCCGAGCGCCTTCATGAATTGCCAAGCGTGCATGGAAGACGCTCCTAGATAACGGGCCTTGCCGGCCCGAACCACGTCGCTCAGTGCCTCAAGCGTCTCCTCGATGGGCGTTTCATAGTCCCAGCGGTGAATTTGATAGAGATCGATGTAGTCGGTACCCAGACGCCTAAGGCTGGCATCGATCTCTGCGAAGATCGCCTTTCGCGATAGGCCATGACCGTTCGCGTCGGGACGCATAGGGCCATAGACCTTGGTGGCGATTACCACGGCTTCTCGTGTGGTGAAGTCGCGGATGGCGCGGCCGAGAACCTCCTCGCTAGCGCCATCGGAGTAGACATTCGCGGTGTCGAAGAAGTTGATGCCGGCTTCCAGTGCCTTGCGAATGAAGGGGCGCCCTTCATCCTCGTTCATCACCCAACTATGGTTGCCGCGCGTCGGATCTCCATAGCTCATGCAGCCTAGCGCGATACGCGAGACCTTCAAGCCGGTCCTGCCTAGATTCCGATATTCCATACTATCCTCGCGCGGCTCAGAGGCCGGATAATTCCGAGAAAATTGCGCTATCCATGACCTGAGGATCGCGCGGGATGAGGGGCATGAAATCCATCCGTTCGAGGATGTCGCGGCGGATGTCGACGCCAGGCGCGACTTCGCTCAAAACGAGGCCCTCATTCTCCAGATTGAACACTGCCCGCTCGGTTACGAACACCGCCTTATGGCCGCGCTTGAGCGCCTGCTTGCCTGAATATGTAATCTGCTCGACCTTGCTGACGAGCTTTCGCACCGAGCCGTGCTGCGCAATTGCGAGCTTGCCGCCGCCGACCTCCAATCTGCTGCCCTTGGTGTCGAAGGTGCCGCAGAACACGACCTTCTTGGCATTCTGAGCGATGTCCATGAAGCCGCCGGGCCCGACAGTCAGCCCGCCGAGCTTCGAGACGTTGACGTCGCCGGCCTCATCCAACTCGCCAAAGCCGAGGAATGCGGTGTCGAGACCGCCGCCGGCGTAGAAATCGAACTGGGACGGCCCGTCGATCATGGCCGAGGCGCTGCGGGCAAAGCCGAAGAGCAGGCCAACCAGCAGCGCGCCGCCATAAGTCCCGTGCTCGATGGTCTGGTAATAGCGCCCGACTTCGCCGCGCTCGGCGACCATCTTGGCAACACCCTCGCCGATGCCAACGCCGAAATTGATCACGTCGCCTTCGGTCAGCTCTTGATAGGCGCGGCGCGCGATCAGAGAGCGGATGTTGAGCGGCTCGGGCGGATCGAGCGGCGTCGGGCCGCGGCGCTCGCCGGAGATGAGCGGGTCGTAAGGCAGGTCGTAGCTCATGCGCTGGTCGGGATCGACCACGACGGCATCGACGATGGCTCCGGGGACTCGGACCGAGCGCGCCGGAAGCGAATTTACATCGACCGCCGTACGAACCTGCGCGATGACGATGCCGCCGGAATTATGGGCCGCGAGAGCCGCGGCATAGACATCCACATTCGCCGCTTCCTGATCCAGACTGATATTGCCGGCTGCGTCGCCGAAGGAACCGCGGATGATCGCGACGTTGATCGGGAAGGATTTGTACCAAAGCAGTTCCTGTCCGCCGAGGTTGACGACTTCGACCAGGTCCTCTTTCGCAGAGGCATTCATCTTTCCGCCCTGGTGGCGCGGGTCGACAAAGGTGCCAAGACCGACATGGGTGAACAGGCCCGGCCGCTGCCCGCCGATCTCGCGATACAGCTGCATCACGCAGCCGCTCGGCAGGACATAGGCCTCTATCTTCTCGTCGCGCGCCATCTCCTGCATCTTCGGCGACCAGACCCAATGGCCGCCGATGACGCGCTTCACCAGCCCCTCATGGGCGAAGTGGTTCATGCCCTCGGTCTTCTTGTCGCCGATCCCGAGTGCGTGCAGCACGGTGAGGTTGCGCGGGTAGCCGGTCGAGAGGAAACGGCGCGAGACGGCGCGGAAAGTATGCGTCGCCTCCATCAGGCCGCCACCGCCCCCGATCAACGCGACGGTATCGCTGTCCTTGATCAGCGCGACGGCCTGGTCGGCCGTCATGAACTTGTCGCGGGCCATCAGATGGCCTCCGCCGGCGCTGCGTCCGGCTTGCGTGGCACCATCAGCCGGTGCTCGCCTTCCTGAACCACCTCGCCATGCTGGTTGAGGAGCTCGATGGCGATGGTCAGGATGCCCATATCGCTGCGGCTCCTGGGGATACGCATATCCGCGATCCTGAACTTGACCTGCAATGTGTCGCCGATCCGGATCGGCCGCTTGAAGTTCCAAGTCCAGCCGAGGGCGATGCCGTCATGGAAGAAGCCTGACTGCACCTTCATGCCATCGGTCAGGGACAGCCCCATCAACCCGTGCGCGATGCGGCCCCCGAAAACTGTCGATTGGGCATAAATCTCGTCCATATGGATCGGGGAGAAGTCACCGGCGACGCCGGCGTAAGCCAGAACATGCCCTTCGGTTACGGTGACGCGCGGAGTCAGCCGCTCGTCGCCAATCTGAATTTCTTCGTAGAATTTGCCCGGAAGCATGATGGCTTGATCCTTTGGATTTCATTCCGAGGCGGGTGCTTTGCCGCCACCTGCTCAGTGCAGGAGCTGCCCGAGGAAGGCCTGGGTGCGCGGGTTTTGCGGGTTGGCGAAGAAGGGCTCCGGCTTGCCGATCTCGATGATCTCGCCGCGGTCCATGAAGATCACGCGATCCGCGACCTTCCGGGCAAAGCCCATTTCGTGTGTCACACACAGCATGGTCATGCCCTCGTCGGCGAGGCTGACCATCGTGTCGAGCACCTCCTTGACCATTTCGGGGTCCAAGGCTGACGTCGGCTCGTCGAAGAGCATGAGCTTCGGCGTCATGCACAAGGCCCGCGCGATGGCCACACGCTGTTGCTGACCGCCGGATAGCTGGGCTGGGTATTTCTCGGCCTGATCACCAATGCGAACGCGCGTGAGAAAGCGCATCGCGAGCTCCTGGGCGTCCTTCTTCGACGTCCCACGAACCTTCATCGGCGCCAGCATGCAGTTCTCTTTCACCGTGAGGTGCGGAAAGAGATTGAACTGCTGAAAGACCATGCCGACCTCGGCGCGGACGGCGTCGATGTTCTTCTGCCCCGCACCAAGGTCGTAACCATCGACGACGAGCCGGCCTTCCTGGTAGCGCTCAAGGCTATTGATGCAGCGGATCAGCGTCGACTTTCCCGACCCGGAAGGCCCGCAGATCACGATGCGCTCGCCGCGCGCGACCGTCAGCGCGATGTCCTTCAGGACTTGGAATGTGCCGAACCACTTCTGAACCCCGCTGATGTCTACGATGGGGGACTGAGTGGAATTATCCACGCGGAGTTGCTGGTCTGACATGTGTGTGCTCATGGGAAAGAGGCGGGCGGCGCAACGCCGCCCGCGCGCCAGTTACTGCACCACCGAAATCGGTAGGGCGGCCTCGCCCTCACCAGTCGTGGGCATCTGAGCGAGCTCGCCGCCGATCCACTTCTTGTAGAGGGCTGGCAATTCGCCGCTCGCGAGCTTCCGGGCAACGAAATCGCTGAGGTAACCGGCCCATTCCCGCGACGCCGGTCGCACTGCGAAGGCGTTGTAGGCGCGGGCAACGACGAATTTCTGCTCAAACTTTCCTGGTCCGGCGACCTGAGCGATATTCGGCACCTGCGTCGCGGCGCCGCCAATCATGTCGACCTGTCCCGCAATAAGCGCCTGGACGGTTGCAGCATCGTCGTCGAAGCGCTGGATGGTCGCGCCGGCCGGCGCCGCCTTCGTGATGGCGATGTCCTGTGGCGTGCCGCGTGGAACGCCGACACGCACGCCCTTCAGGTCGTTCCATCCCTTGATGTCGGCACCAACCTTGCCAATGTAGATTGTGTCGTTGGTGGTGTAGGGCCGCGCGAACAGCACGACCTTCTGGCGGTCGGCGAAGATGCCCATCACAGCGGCCAGAACGTCGACCTGGCCAGTGAGCAGCGCCGCGACGCGATTGCTCGATGTAACCGGAGTGACTTCGGCCTTCACGCCGAGGTCCTTGGCCAGCATCTCACCAAGCTCGATGTCGAAGCCGGTGAGCTTGCCGGAGGCATCGCTGAAGCCCCACGGGACCTGGGAGACCTGCGATCCGATCTTAAGCACGCCCTCTTTTTTGATCGAGTCGACCGTCTGTGCGGCCGCTGCGCCAGCGACAGCAGAAGTTGCGAGGACGAACATGGCCGAAGCCACTGCGGTGCGACGGAATGATTCAACCCACTTCATAGGCATGTTCCTCCAGTTGGTCTTTTGGTGTGGTCTTCAGGATTTCACGGCGAAGCGCTTCTCGAGGCGCATGCTCAGGCGTGAAAGCGGGAAGCAGAGAAGGAAGTAGACGATTGCGGCGCAGCCGTAGGCGAGCAGCGGTTTGTAGGTCGCGCTGGCGATGATCTGAGCAGCGCGCGAGAGCTCGACGAAGCCGATAATCGCCGCGAGTGAGGTGCCCTTGATTAGCTGCACCATGAAGCCGACCGTCGGCGCCACTGAGATCCGCATGGCTTGCGGCAGGACGACGTTGCGCATGCGAGAGACGTAGCTCAGGCCTAGCGCATAGGCGGCTTCGCTTTGTCCGCGCGGCACGGCTTGGATGCTGCCACGCCAGACCTCGCCGAGGAATGCACTGGCATGCAAGGTGAAGCCGATGGTCACCGCGACCCAGGGGTTCACCTTGTACCCGAGAACCGGCAATCCGTAGAACACCAGGAACAGCTGCATGAGCAGCGGCGTGCCTTGAAAGAAATCGATGTAGAAGCCGGCGCAGCGGCGCAGCCAAGCGCGCTCCGAAGTGCGCATCAATGCGATCGCCAGCCCGACTACTCCGCCCCCCGCGAAGGCGATAAGCGATAGGAGAATTGTCGACTGAACGCCCGACAGGATGGCGAGTGCTTCCGACAGACCGAATTCTCTGATCATGCCGTCCTCACTTCACGGGATAAGAGAAATAGAGACGGTCGATCAGCTTGAACAACGTTGCGAAGGCGAACGACATCGTGAGGTAGAGGATCGTTGCAACGATGTAGATTTCGAAGCTTCGGAACGTCATCGTGTCGATCGACTGGGCGATCGAAGTGAGCTCCTCGGCAGAGATCGACGAGACAATGCTGGTCGTGAGGAGCGTCAGGACAAACTGGCCGGATAATGCTGGGAAAATGATCCGCAGGGCCGGCTTCAAGATGATGTGACGGAAGATTTGCAGTGGCTTCAGGCCGAGGGCGGTGCCGGCCTCATACTGTCCGCGCGCAATAGCATCGATTCCACCACGAATAACCTCCGCCGAAAACGCTCCGCAATTGAGGCTCAGCGCCAAGATGGCTGCGCTCCAGGGCTGAAAGCTGATGCCGAGAGCCGGCAGGCCAAAAAAGATGAAGAAGACCTGCACCAGGAACGGCGTGTTCCGGATGATCTCGACATAGGTGCTGGCCGCGATCCGAGCCGCTGCGAAGCGGCTTTGCTTGGCGAGTGCCGTCAGGATTCCGATCACGAGCCCCGCCGAGATCGAGATGGCCGACAGCAGGACTGTCAGCCAGCAACCTCGCAGCAATTGCTCCCAGTACGGAAGTAGGACTGAAAAATCGAACTGATACGTCAAGGTTTCCTCCAGGCGCCCTGGTCTTCTGCCAAGGTCGTTGGTTCAGGGGATCCGGAAAAACTCCCGGTAAAGAGGGATCTGCTCGCTCAGCATGGGAAGCCCCGGGTGCGTGGCGAAACCCTGCGCAGCGGCCTCACGGAGAAGGCGCGTTTCGGCCGGCTTCATGATGATGTCGGCGACGAGGCATTCGGAACGCAGATCATTCAGCTCGAAAGGCAGTGGATCATTGCCGCCCAAACCGAGCGGCGTTGCGTTCACCACCACATCGCTTGCTGCATCGGGAACATCCGCGACCTGAGCAAGTCCGGGCCACCTCTCGCCGAGGCGGCTCGCGAGCGTTTCCGCACTTGCGCGGTCTATATCGACGATCGTGATGCTCGCGGCCTGCGCCCGAAGGATGGCGGCCGCGATCGAGACACCCGCCCCGCCGGCGCCAACAACCGTGAAACGCTTGCCCGCAATCGAGCGGTCGGCCCGCTCCAGCCCGCGTACGAAGCCCTCGCCGTCGAAGTTATCCCCGAACCACGTGCCGTCAGCCTCGCGCCGCATGGCGTTGACCGACCCTGCCAGCCGAGCGGTGCCGCTCAACATGTCCGCCTGATCGTGGACGCTGCGCTTATGAGGGACGGTGACGAGGAGCCCGTCGAGGTTGTCGATCTGTTTCAGCCCATTGACGACTGCCGCCAACGACCGTGCTGATACCTCCACAGGGATCAGCACTGCGTCCACGCCCCGCTCAACAAAGAGCTGGTTCATCATCGCCGGCGCCATGACTTGGGCAACAGGGTCGCCAAGCACAGCGAAAAGCCGCGTTCTGCCGCTGATCGCCCTTGCCGTGGAAGGTTCGCTGGTCGGGAGAAGGGCATCTGCCAAGCATGAGGTCCGTCAAGAAAATGGAATTCGTTCCATAAATCTCATAATTCCACATTCGTCAAGAACGGTGACACTCCGTTCCAAATCGAATAGTGTCCAATTGGAACGGAGGCTCCATGGATCGGGCGATTGCGATCATCGACTTGTTATCGCGCCACGCTGGCGGACTGCCGCTCATGGCTGTGGCCGACACTTTGGCCATCCCTCGAAGTGCCACGCACCGCCTTCTCGCGGACCTCAAAGACGAAGGTTACGTCCGCCAAGAGTTCGATGGCGGGGCCTACCGCCTAACCGCAAAGATCGTGGCCCTTGGCTTCAGTCATCTGGCGTCCACCGGTATTACCACCAGGATCCAGCCGCTCCTCGACGGACTCGCTGACAAGACCGGCGAACTGGTTACGCTGGCCGTCATCCATGACCGAAAACTCATCCGCGTCGCGAAGGCGCAGGGCGCGAGGCGTGGGCTTCTGTACAACCCCGACGAAGGAGCCGAGGTCTATCTGGCCGCAACCTCGAACGGCCATGCCTGGCTTTCATGCCTTGACGAGGACGAGGTGTTGCAGCTCGCTGCCAAGCAGGGATTGAAGCGTGAGGGGTATGGACCGAACGCGCCACGATCCATGCGAGACCTGTTGATCTTTGTCGATGCCGCGCGTGAACTCGGCTATGCGAAAATCTTCGAAACCTACGAGCCGGGAACTTCCGCGATTGCCGTCGCCATCTTCGACGAAGCGACGCAACGCCCTATCGGCACAATCAGTGTCGCCGGGCCCGTCATACGCATGACGAGCGAAGCAATGGATCAGATCCTGCCCTCCCTGCGCGGCGCAGCCAGCGCCATCGCCAAGGCCGGCACAGGACTACCCATTTTCTCCGAACCGGCGCATTGACATGTCTAGCCGTATCCGAGCCTTAGGAATGCTCGAAACATTGGCGCAATGTCCCGCCGGCTTGGCATTGCGAGACCTCGCCCACAGATTAAAAATACCGGCGGCAGCTGCTGAACGAGCCGTTCAGGGCCTGGTCGATGGTGGCTTCCTCTTTCGCTCGGCGGACGGCACCGTGAATTTGAGCGTGAAGCTCGCTGCTCTCGGCTTGGCCTATCTCGGCACCAGCGGCATAACCGACCTTGTTCAGCCGATTCTCGATGATCTCGCCAAACGAACAGGAGAATTGGTGCGGCTGGCCGTCGTCGAAAGTGATCATTTGACCTGGGTAGCCAAATCTCAAAGTACGCAAAGCGGCCTGTTCTATGTACCACACACCGAGCCGGAAGTTTATCTTGCGGCCACAGCCAATGGTCAGGCCTGGTTAGCGAACCTCAGCGACGAGCAAGTGAAAATTGTCGTCGAGAAACAGGGGCTGCATCGATCTGGACTCGGTCCCAACGCTCCGGCCACCATCGAGCAGCTGCTTACGCAGATCGAGCGGACGCGCCAGCTCGGATATGCGTGCGTGACGGAGGCCTACGAAATAGGCACATCTGCAATGGCTACCGCGATCCGCAAGCGCGGTGTGGGAACCCCTGTCGGCACGATCAGTGTAGCAGGTCCGACCATTCGAATGACGCCTGCTCGCATGACAGAAATTGCGCCCTGGCTACTTGCCAGCGCTGACGAACTCGGCGCAGCAGCTGCTTCATCCCCCTTGTTCAGCCTTACCTGATACCGACTGGGATGGCGCTTGACGTCCGCTCGCATTCGGACGCGCTAGCTCGCTCTTAAATTCTCAACATCACGGTGATGTTCTTCACGTCGGAATCGCGGATCTGCGGGATCAGGCTCTCGGGGTTGCCCGACAGGCCGAAGCCCCCGGACATGATCGTCATGCCATCGAAAAGCAGCCCTTCGAGCGCCGCGCCCGGGCCGTCATAGATCTTATGCGTCATTGTAGCGGAACCCAGGTCGGATTCGGACTCGAAACGATTACTCAGGCGCGCTCCAGCGCGACTGCGATACCCTGGCCGACGCCGATGCACATGGTGGCGAGCGCGCGCCTCTTGCCGGTCAGGGACAGTTCGAGCGCGGCCGTGCCGGTGATGCGGGCGCCGGACATGCCGAGCGGGTGGCCAAGCGCGATCGCACCGCCATTCGGGTTCACATGCGCGCCGTCCTCGGCGATGCCAAGCTCGCGCAGCACCGCGATGCCCTGCGAGGCGAAGGCCTCGTTCAGCTCGACGAAGTCGAAATCCGTGGGCTTCAGGCCAAGCCGCTCGCAGAGCTTGCGCGTGGCGGGGATCGGGCCGAGCCCCATGACGCGCGGCGCGATGCCGCCGGTCGCTCCGCCAAGGATGCGCGCGATCGGCGTCAGCCCGTATTTAGCGGCGGCCTTCTCCGAGGCGATGATCAGCGCCGCAGCGCCGTCATTGACGCCCGACGCGTTGCCGGCCGTGACGGTGCCGCCTTCCTTGCGAAATGGGGTGCCAAGCTTGGCGAGCTTCTCCAGCGTGGTATCGCCGCGCGGGTGCTCGTCGATCTCGACGCGGATCGGATCGCCCTTGCGCTGCGGGATCAGCACCGGGACGATCTCCTTGTCGAGACGGCCGTTCTGCTGCGCCGCGACGGCCTTCAGTTGCGAGCGGAGCGCGAAGGCGTCCTGGTCGGCGCGGCTGACATGGCAGTCGGCGGCGACGTTCTCGCCGGTTTCCGGCATGGAATCGATGCCGTACTGCGCCTTCATCAGCGGGTTGACGAAGCGCCAGCCGATGGTGGTGTCGTGGATCTCGGCATGGCGCGAGAAGGCGCTGTCGGCCTTGGGCATGACGAAGGGCGCGCGCGACATGCTCTCGACGCCGCCGGCGATCATCAGCTCGGCCTCGCCCGCCTTGATCGCCCGCGCGGCTGCGATGACCGCGTCCATCCCGGAGCCGCAGAGCCGGTTGATCGTCGTGCCCGGCACTTCCTTGGGCAGGCCGGCAAGCAGCAGAGACATGCGTGCGACATTGCGGTTGTCCTCGCCCGCCTGATTGGCGCAGCCGAAGATCACATCGTCGACGGCGCCGAAATCGACTTGCGGATGACGCTCGACCAGCGCCTTCAGCGGCACCGCGCCGAGATCGTCCGCCCGCACGGCGGCAAGCGAGCCGCCGAACCGGCCGATCGGGGTACGGACATAGGCGCAGATGAAGGCTTCGGTCATGTCGTCGTTGCTCTGCTTGCTGTCTGCTCGGGTCGGGAAGGCGGCCGAGGCCGCTCTCAGATGTCGAAGAAGACGGTCTCGTTCTCGCCCTGCAGACGGATGTCGAAGGTGTAGACCGGCATGCCGTCCTCGTCGCCGCGCGTTGCGATCAGTGTCTGCACGCGCACGCGATGCTCGATGCGGGCGAGAAGCGGATCAGCCGCGTTGGCCTTGTCCTCGTCGCCGAAATAGAGCCGCGTATGCAGGCCGAGATTGATGCCGCGCGCCACGATCCAGAAGGTGATGTGCGGTGCCATCGGCCGGCCGTCGAAATAGGGCACGATGCCGGGCTTGATCGTCTCAAAGCGGTAGACACCGGTCGTGCCGTCGACGGGTTGGCGGAACCAGCCGGGGAAGTGCGGATCGGCTTCGCCACGGTGCTCGCCCTGGCCGGGATAGAGCCCCTGCGCATCGGCCTGCCAGATCTCGATCAGCGCGTCCTTGATGGGCATGCCCGAGCCGTCGAAGATGCGGCCGGTGACGAGGACGCGCTCGCCCTTCGCCTCCGGCGAGAGCGGCTGCGAGCCGAGATCGTGCGGATAGACGCCCTCGATGCCGGAGAAGTTCGGCGTGGCGCCGATATGGATGTAGGGGCCGGCCGTCTGCGACGGGCTTTCCCTGAGGCGGCGGAGCGATTGGACCATCAGTTGCCCTCCATCCGGTTCTCGAACAGGGTCGAGCGACGGCCGCGCAGGACGATGTCGAATTTGTAGGCCATCGTGTCCATCGGCAGTGTCGCCTCGCGGTCGAGCGCCGCGACCAGCTGCTCCACCGCCTCGCGGCTCGGGATGCCCAAGACGATCGGGCATTGCCAGATCATCGGGTCGCCCTCGAAATACATCTGGGTGATCAGGCGCTGCGCGAAGGCGTGGCCGAAGATCGAGAAATGGATATGCGCCGGGCGCCAGTCATTGACGCCGTTCGGCCAGGGATAGGGGCCGGGCTTGATTGTGCGGAACCAGTAGCGGCCCTCGTCATCGGTGATGGTGCGCCCGCAGCCGCCGAAATTCGGATCGATGGCGGCGAGGTAGCTTTCCTTCTTATGGCGATAACGGCCGCCGGCATTGGCCTGCCAGAACTCGACCAGCGCGCCGCGTACGGGGCGCGCATCCTCGTCCAGCACCTGGCCGTGTACGATGATGCGCGGGCCGATCGGTTCGCCTGTTTTAGCATAGTTCAGGATCAGATCGTTATCGAGTTGCCCCAACATGTTGTGGCCGAAGACCGGGCCCGTCATTTCCGAGATCGTATTGCCGAGAGACAGCAAGGCCTTCTGCGGCGATCGCAGCACCGAGGTCTTATAGGTCGGCGTAAAGGCCGGCGGATGCCAGCTGCGGTCCCTCTGATAAAAGGAGCCGCCCTGATGTGTCGAATTTTCGTTGCGCATCTCGGCGCTTCCTCCCTCGAAGCTGCTGTTGCGGTATTCAATCTCTGGCGGCGAATTCGATCCGCTCTCCTTGATCCTGCTCAATTCGCGCCGCGATAGGGTTCAATGGCGGGCAAGGACACGACACATCATCATGCAGATTCGTCATGGATTTCGGCGAGCGCCGCACGGGCGATTTTGAAGGCATGATTGGCTGCCGGCACGCCTGCATAAATGGCCACATGCAGTAGCGCCTCTTTGATATCTTCGGCGCTCGCGCCGGTATGACGCGTAGCCCTCACGTGCATCGCGACCTCGTCGTGATGTCCAAGCGCGGCCAGCAGCGCGATGGTCAACATCGAGCGCTCGCGTTTGCTGATCGTCTCACGTGACCAAACGCTTCCCCAGGCGCTTTCGGTGATCAGTGTCTGAAAGTCCGCCGTAAACGCATCAGTGGCCGCCACTGCAGCATCGACATACCCCTCACCCAGAACCGATCGTCGGGTCCTCATGCCTGCGGCGAATTTGGTTTGCGCATCAGCCATGGCCGTGTTCCTTGAGGTGCCCAGATACAAGCTTCGACAGCAGCTCCGGCTGCTCAATCGGCGGAATATGACCGCACTTCTCGATGAGTTCGAAGCGCGCTCGTGGAATTTTCAGTGCCATCGCCTCAACGAGTTCCGGTGGCGTGGCGAGGTCGCTGTCTCCAACCACGACCAGCGTCGGGACGGATATCCCGGCAACGTGACTGCTCAGATCGGCAGTCCGCAGGGCGTTGCAAGTAGAGATATATCCGGCCGCCGATTGCAGGACGAAGGCGTTTCGCCACCCCGAAACCTGATCGGGCTGCGCGGCGCGAAAGCATGGTGTGAACCACCTCTCCATGACGGGGGCGGCAATCGCCTCGAGGCCACCGCGCTCGATTGCGTGGATGCGCTCGCCCCAACTGTCGGGCGTTCCCACTTTTGGAGCGGTGTCCGCCAAGACGAGCGCCGACAGGCGCTGCGGTGAGCGAGAACCCAGGACCTGTCCGATCATGCCGCCGATCGAAAGCCCGACCAGTGCGAACCGCTCGACATCAAGATGGTCGATCAGGGCAAGGAGATCGTCCGCCAAATCACTGATCGAATAGAAGCCGGCGTCAGTTTCCGAAAGCCCATGCCCACGTTTGTCGTAGGCAATCACACGCCAGTGAGCTGAAAGCGCGGCGGAGACTTCATCCCAGATCCTCAGATCTGTCCCGAGCGAATTGACCATCACCACGCACGGCGCGCTGCGAGGACCGTAATCGCGCCAGTGTACCAGCCGGCCCTTGATGCGTGCGAAAGCCATATCGGAACGCCCATGTCGACGATGACCTTATATGCTACGCTTTTTTTCTTATGTTAAATGGCTTTTTCTAGTCATTAAATAACCCAGAGGTTATCCTAATGAGTCTGAGCAGATCGCTTCAGCTCGACGGACGCATTAAGTTACGCCACCTGTCCTGCTTCATCGAAGTTGCCCGGCAGAGAAGCGCCGTGAAGGCAGCGTCCGCGATCGGCTTGAGCCAGCCAGCCGTTTCGAAAACGATTCACGAGCTGGAGGATTTCCTGGGCACCGTCCTGTTCGAGCCGAAACGGCGGTCGATGGTGCTCACGCCGATCGGCGAGATGTTCTTGCGTTACGCGACGTCGAGCCTCGTCGCGCTGAAGCAGGGCATCAGAACCGTCGCTCAAGATGCCGGTGGCGAGCATGCCACCTTTACGGTCGGTGCACTGCCGACGGCATCAGCACGGATTTTGCCGGCGGCATTGGCGAATCTGTCGCGACATCTCCCGAATATCCGGCTCCGCGTCGTCACCGGGTCGAACGATGTCCTGCTCTCGCAACTGCGTCTCGGCGACATCGATCTCGTGGTCGGGCGAATGGCTTCGCCTGAGGCGATGCACGGACTCGCGTTCGAATACCTCTATTCGGAACGCATCGCGCTGGCAGTGCGACCTGCGCACCCTTTGCTGGCACATGGGCAGCAGGACATAGCGGATGTTGGGCGTTACCAGTTGCTCGTCCCCCCACCGGGCTCCGTCATACACCCGATCGTCGAGCGCTATTTCATCGCCCGTTCGATCCACCCTTCGCAGGGCGAGATCGAGACGGTCTCCGACGCATTTGCCCGCAACTATCTGCTTAGAACGGATGCTATCTGGGTCATTTCCGAAGGCGTCGTGGCGGAGGATGTAGCGAGCGGTGCGCTGGCGCTACTGCCGATCGACACCAATGACACGAACGGCCCGGTCGGCCTGACGACCCGCACCGATACAGACCTGTCCTTTCCGGCTCAGCCGGTCATGGCAGCGGTGCGGGACGTCGTCGCGGAGCGGGCCAGGGCCGCCTCTGCGCATTCCGTCGACGCCTCACGGGTCCGACAGAACAAGCGCGACGACTTTCCGAAGCCTGCCAGGAATCGGGGAGGGCCGTAAGGCTCGTTTACCAAGGCGATGCCCCCGGCCCGAACTTGAACGGCCGCTCGTCAAACGGCTTCGTCAAACGCGGTCGGCTGTGGCGCCAACTGCGTCCCGCCACAGACATGGATGATGTCGCCCGTGACGAAGCTTGCCCGCGGCGACGCCAGGAAGGCGATCGCGCCGGCGACATCCTCCGCCGTACCGAGCCGCCCCAGCGGTGACATCTTGCGAAAGGATCTAGCGAGCCCCGCGTTTTCCGCGACGATCTTCTCGTTGAAGGGCGTATTGAGGAAGCTCGGGGCGACAGCGTTGACCCGGATGTTGTCCGGGCCGAGTTGCACGGCGAGCACGCGTGTCAGCCCGATTAGCCCCGATTTACTGGAGGTATACGCGACACCCGTACCGGCGAGGTAAACGCGCGAAGCAACATTGACGATGCTTCCGCCGCCACTGCGCTTCATCAACGGGTGAGCGGCCTGGGCGAGAAGCATCGGCACCGTCAGGTTGAGCGCGAGCACGGCATTCCACACTGAAAGGTCAATTTCGCCGATGCGTGGAGCTCCGGTCATGCCGGCGTTGTTGACGACGCAATCAAGCCGACCGAACCGTTCCGCCAAGCGGTCGATCAGGCGATTGACGGCGCCGTTCTCCAGCAGGTCGACCGGCTCAGCGGCAGCTTCGCCGCCCGCGTCGACGATCTCGTTGCATATGCCCTGCACCCGATCGATGGCCCGATCGGCCAGCACGACGTGAAAACCATCGGCGGCCAGCATCCGCGCCGCCGCGGCCCCGACGGCGCCAGCGCCGCCGGTTACAAGCGCAACTTGCATCGCCTGATCCTTACTTTTGCCAGGGCATCAGCCGGCGCTGCAGCCATTGCAGCGCATAGGTCAGCAGCACCCCTAGAACCATGACGACAACGAGCCCGGCATACATTTTCTCGGGATTGAGCACCTCCCAGTAGTAGAAGGTCATGTATCCCACGCCCTGTTTGGCACGCACGAACTCGACCGAGATGATCACAATCATCGCAGTGCCGAGCGCTATACGAAGTCCTGAAAAGATCACAGGCATCGCGCCGGGCAGAATGACGTGGCGCAGCATCGACCAGCCCTTGGCGCCGTAGTTCTTGCCGGCCATCAAATAGACGCTGTCTATGCCGCGCACCGCCGCCATCGTGTTGATCGCCATCAGGATAAAGACCGAAAGCCCGACTACAAGAATCTTCGGCGCCTCGCCGAAGGGGTCGGCGAACATCAGCATCACAATCGGAAAGATCGCGATCTTCGGCAGCACGTAGATGGCCGAAAGTGTCGTGTCGAGCATCAGGCGTACGGTCTGGTTCAGACCCATTACTACGCCGACCAGTACGCCCGGGATGGCTCCAAGCACGAAGCCGAGCAGGACGCGCCCCACCGTCGCGAGGACGTGGCTTTCTGCGGCGAGCTTCCAAACGCCAGCCCAGCCGTCCTGGCTAAAGGCCTCCGGCATCAGCCAGGGCCGTCCGAGAAGTGTCGTTCCCGAAAAGCGGTCGTAGCGAGTGCTGAGATCCCAAAGCGCGACGCCGATCTTGCTCGGCGGCGGAAACCAGTTCGGGTTTATGAAACCGCTATCGGCCGCAAGCTCCCAGAGCATGAGGACGACGAGCGGGAAACCCAACGCCAGAGTACGCTCGTAGGCGCCTTTGTGCTTGACCGGGACCAACCGACCTATGCGCTCGCACAGCAGGACGAGCAGGACAAAGCTTGACCCGATCGCAGGCCAGGCGAAGTCGCCCCAGAGCCCGGCGGCCGCCAGCGCCAGGTTCAATGCGACTATCGCTCCGGCAAGCAAGAGGATGGCGCGTCTTTCGCCGCGGGCTATCGGAGAACGTGGCATAGCCGCGGCACTGCCGGCCGCAGCCGCGTTGTCGGCGGATACAACGGTCATGGCTGCGCCTCCATGGCGCGCGTCACCTCGGCACTGAGCTTCTCCCAAATCTGCGCCCGGTATTCGGCAAAACGGGGTGAGTTGGTCATCGCGATCGTGCGCGGGCGCGGCAGCTCTATCTTGAAGGTGGCGAGATGCCGGCCGGGCTGGGCGCTCATTAGGATAACGCGGTCACCGAGCAGCACCGCCTCGTCGAGGCTGTGCGTGATGTAGAGCACGGTCTTGCGCGTCTCCTCCCAGATCCGCAGCAATTCCTCCTGGATGACGACGCGCGTCTGGGCGTCCAGCGCACCGAGCGGTTCGTCCATCAGCAGAACCTCCGGGTCGTTGGCGAGTGCCCGGATGATGCTGACACGCTGCTTCATGCCGCCCGAGATCTGATGTGGGTAATAGTCGGCGAATTTGCCGAGGCCGACCCGGTCGAGCCAGTAGCGCGCCCGGTCGAGCCGTTCTTTGCGACCGACGCCGCGCATTTGCAGCCCGAAGGCGACATTCTCGATCAGCGTCTTCCAGGGAAAGATCGCATATTCCTGGAAGACGACACTATTCAATGGCCGGCCCGGCTCGCGTCCGGGCTGGATGTCGATCGAACCCAGCGAGATCGATTCCAGTCCCGCAACCATACGCAGGAAGGTCGACTTGCCGCAGCCCGAAGGGCCGACGATGCAGACGAACTCGCCATCGGCCACTTCGAGGGAGAAATCCTCGAGCGCGACCATGGTGCCGTCCGCGGTCGGATAATGCTTGCTGACGTGGCGCGCTCCAATCTTCGGCGCAGTTGCAGCCTGCATGGAGACGCTCATCGGCCGACCTCCGGGCTCGTTGGTGTGTTGCATCGATCTGTCGAGGCCCGCGAAGGCATGACGGCCGCCATGCCTCTCACTTCGAGGCGGCCGCCTTGCCGAGGGTCTCGACGGCCTTCATGACGAAGCGCCCGTCGACGACCTTCGCCATGTCGAGGGGCTTGTCGTATTCGGTGCGGCCGTTCTCGCGATGCACGCGCTCAATGTCGGCGAGGCCAGTGGTCGGGATCGCCATATTGGGATCGAAGATCACCGAGCCGCCGGTCTTGATCGCCTCGGGCGTGGAGGCTGTGTATTTCAGATAGCCGTCCATATTGGGCTGAGCGAGGAAATCGGCGCCCTGCATGAGACGGGCTGCTTCCGTCATCGCCAGAACGAAGCGCTCCGCCGCTTCGGGCCGCTCCTTGATGAACTTGCCCGAGGCGACGAAGGCGACCGTCATCAGGCCGGGCGTGATGTCCTGCATCAACAGTTTGCCGGTGCCGGCTTTCAGGATCTGGTCGGAGTAGGGCGAGGAGGTCAGCACGGCGTCGACCGATTTCGCCTCCATCGCCGCCGGCATGTCAGCATTGCCGACGTTCAGCAGTTGCGCATCACGCAGGCTGAGCTTGGCGCTCTCAAGCGCCTTGCTGACGAAGTACTCGCCGCCGCTACCCGGCCCACCGGCCGCCGCGATCCGCTTGCCCTTGAGGTCGGCGACCGACTTCACCGCTCCCGAATCCAGCAGGTCCTTGCGGACGATCAGCTTGGTCGGGCCATCCGTCATCGGGTCAAGCGCTCCTGGCGCGATCACCCGGATGTCGAGCCCGCGATTCCAGGCCGACCAGAGCGACGCCACGATCGAGATGCCGCCAACGTCGACCGATCCCTTGTCGAGGAAGGCGATCGCCTCAGTGCCGGACTTGACGCTATCCAGCTTGACGTCGAGCCCATATTTCTTGAATAGCCCACGCGCCTCGGCGACATAGGCTGTGGCGAATTTCATGATCGGCACATAGGCGACACGCACGGCCTGGGGCGGATCGAGCGGCTTCGGCGCTGGCGCCTGTGCCAAAGCCGGAGCGCCGGCGAGACCAAAAATCATGGCAGCGCACATTCTGCGCCAGAGAGCTTCGAACATTCTATTCCTCCCTACGGAGCGGCCTGCTGCCGCCTTTCATGTTGCTTGGCAGGCTTCTTCGACCTGCTCGTTCTCGTCAACTTTGGCTAAGTCGCTTCCCGTGCGGGTCAGCCTTCGACCAACTCGGGAACCGTATTGAGATAGGCCCCTTGCGCCAATAAGCCTGCCCTTAGCTCCGCGATCGGTACCACGGCCGGCGCAACACCCTGGTCGGCGGCTATCGCTCCTGCAACACCTGCCGCATGGCCGGTCAACCAGCATTGCGGGATCTCGCGCATGAAGGAATGGCTCGTGGCGTCGCAGGACAGATGACGGCCAGGCGCCAACAGCCCGTCGATCTCGTGTGGCACGATCGACCCGTAAGGAACGGAGATATTCTCGAACTTCGGCGCGAGAGACGGCGAAACGCCGATCTCGTCGGGCGCCATGCTGCCATCCCAATTCTCTCGGGTGAGTTTGCCAAGCCCCTTCAGGCGTCGGCCATGTCTGACGCCGAGCTGGGGCGCCGACAGCATGATGAAGGCGTTTGAAAAACCAGGAGCATGAGCGCGATAGAAGGCGAGATGTTCCAGCATGAGCTTGTGGCTCCTGATCTCGACCTCGGACAGATCCTCGACTTTCAGTGCGGAGTAACCTGCGAGTCGAGGCCCCATGAATACCGCGATGTCGTCCCGCCACGATACGGAAGGCTTGTCGAAGAAGCGCATCGTCTCGCGCCCGCGCGCCATGAACTGTGAGTACTGCTCCGGCGTCTCAGCCCGGAAGCGCAAGAACGCCTTCATGTCGGCGCCGCCGAACAGCCAGGATGTGTTCATGCAGCCGTGGATGTCGCGGCTATCGACCTCCGTGTCGAAGCCAGAGCCGGCGCCCGCGTAAAGGTCGCCGTCGCCGGTCGCGTCGATCGTCACCCGGGCGAGAATGGCGCGCCGTCCCTCCTTGCTCTCGAAAGAGCAGCCCGCAACCCGTCGCCCTTCCATCAACGGACTGGCTCCCCAGGCGTGGAAGATCGGGTGAACGCCGGCCTCCAGAACCATTGCGAGCGATTCCGCCTTGAGCCACTCCGGATCGAGGGTGGGCGCATGGGTGACAGTATTGTTGAACGCCGCGTTGCGAAGCCCCCAATAGGCAACGCGCTCCGGATCGTGTGATCCCCATTCAAGCGGCTCAGGACCGGCAATCTTGTCGCGGGTCAAGCGCGAAAGGAGCTCTTCGGCGATGCCCCGGATGACATGGCGACCTTGCCAATCGCTCATGCGATCGATCCAGATAACCAATCCGCCTGTCGATAGCCCACCGAGATGGTTGTAGCGCTCTAGTAGCACGACATCGGCGCCGCGCCGGGCGGCGGCGATGGCGGCCGCCGTTCCGGCAGGGCCGCCGCCAACCACCAGAACGTCGCATTCGGTATGGACCGGAAGCTCCCGCGCTGGCTCGGTGATCGTCTTGCCCGACGACCTACGGCGCTCGAACTTTTCGGTCTCGAAGGTCTCGGAACGGAAGAACAGCCGCCCTCCCTCGCCGTCCATCGATCCCATGACGTGTTCCCCTGGAGTCGTGGCCAGTCGGTGCACCGCTTGGGATGCGACGAAAGGCCGGGAGCATCGATTTACGAGCAGATTGGCGCGCCGATCCTTGCTGTTCAAATGAATTTAAAAGCCCTATTCATGAACAAGATTGCTCAATCGAGGCTGATGCGATGGATGTTTCCGGGCTCGAAGCCTTCATCCAGATCGCCGAATTTGGAAGCTTTCGTCGTGCAGCCGAAGCAATGCGGCTGTCGCAAACTGCCTTGAGCCACCGCATTCGCAAGCTTGAGGAGGATGTCGGCGTCACGCTGTTTCAGCGCACTACACGCTCTCTCTCTCTGACGAGAGCGGGACAAGAGTTCTTCCCTGAGGCACGAGACACGCTGTTTCGACTGAGCACTCTATACGAGAACCTGAAACGCCAGGGCCGACAGGCGCAGCAAAAGGTTTCGGTTGGTTGTCTCGGCTCGCTCGGCGAGCATTTCCTGCCCGGGGTTCTGAGAGAATTCCGGCAGCGCTATCCGCAGGTCTCGATCACCGTTTTTGACGAGCCCGCGGCGGCTTTGCGCGAGCGTGTCTCCTCTGGCGAGGCACAGTTCGCCTTGACCATTCTAGGCGCGCAGCTCTGGACTCAGAAATCCCGCGCGCTGTTCGAGGAGGACTTCGTCGCCGCTGTGCCGATCGGGCACCCGCTCGCGGAGCGCGTGGAACTGAACTGGGCTGATCTCGTCGGCTATCCGCTGGCCCGCGTCGCCACAACGACAAGCCACGGGTTCATGCTTAGCGAAAGCCTCGGCACTTTCGGGGAGCGGTTGGATTGGGCCTATGAGGTGCAGCGCGTCAACATGGCGGTCTGTTTCGTTGCAAACGGCATCGCCGTCACGGTGCTGCCTCGCCTGGCGATCGCATCAGCGCCCGGCATTCGTATTTTGCCGATCACGGCTCCGCAAATTCGACGCACTGTCGGCATCATCGCGCGCGACGGCGTTTCCCTCCCAAGACCAGCCCTGAATCTGCAGCGCATGCTGCTGCACGCGATCTCCCGACACTCCAAAGGAGCCAGCAACGATCCGCCTGCTCAGACCTCCGGCCGGGATGCGGGGACGACCACAGTCAACTCATCCCTGTCGAGCGAATAGGCGAGATCATAACCTGTCCACGCCGCGCGAACCGGGGCAAGGCCCTCCGCGTCGAGCGCAGGATCGATCATACCGGCAATTTCATCGAGCCGGCTTCTATCATGGCATTCGATCATGATCGCGCCGCTGTCGGCATAGGCCGCACCGCCTGCCGATGGCACCGTAAATGGCACCGGGGCGACCGACGGATCCTTCTTCAGGACATGGATCGCTGTCGCCGCAGTCTCACGAAGCACGCGCCCGGCAAGCTCTTGCCAGGCACCTGCAGGGACCGAGGCCGCATCGAAGGTTGTTGCCATCAAGGCACTTCCGATGCCTCCGCCCTGACTTGACACTGCAAGATGGCCGACGCGAAAGAAACCGCGGAAGGACGGCCGCATGCTTTGCGACCATGGCGTTGGGTTTTCCAGCAGAGCCCGATACGACGCGCTGCTGAGCACCGCGTTGCTTTCCAGTTCGTAGAGCGTCAAGAATTCTGGAAGTGGCCCATTGCCGCGGTGATAGCGCCGTGCGCGCATCATGCCGGGCACGGCCAGCCGTTCTGGAACATGCTCGCGCGTGTGCCATAGGTTGTATTCGTCCCGCCGGTGTGGATCGACGCCGTTCCACAGCGAGAGCAGTCCTTGCCCCTTCAGCATTGCTACTCCGAGAGTTCTACCCACGCGCCGGTTTGCGCGCTCGCGCGAATGGCGTCGAGCGAGTCCAGGATGTCGAGCGATTCCGC
This sequence comes from Allobosea sp. GW822-FHT05A11, assembly GCF_058800455.1. NCBI lineage: Bacteria > Pseudomonadati > Pseudomonadota > Alphaproteobacteria > Hyphomicrobiales > Alloboseaceae > Allobosea > Allobosea sp. GW822-FHT05A11. Next base: position 22,549 of record NZ_JBXAMI010000001.1, read on the forward strand.
CTCGGTGGCTCCCGTCCATTGCAATGGGCCATTGCTCAAGCTTGCGGCAAAGGACTCCGCCTCGCGCAAGAAGCCATTGCCGTCCGGCACATCCAGCGGTTCGAATGCCGCACCGAAAGCGATGCCGCGCTTAACCTGCAGGATCGCCGGCCCGCTGGCTGGCGGATGGTTCAGGAAGTTTGTCTCGATCACGCCCCCGTCCCCGCCAATCAAGGCATGGCGGTGGTAGCCCGTCTCGAAGGAACAGGACAACTGGGCGAGCAATCCGCTCGGGAAGGCAATATTTGCGATTGTGGTGAGGTCGACACCGTTTGCCGCAAAGCTTGCCGCCGCTTGAACCCGTGCTGGTCTCTCGCCGGCTACGATGCGTATCAGGCTCATGGCGTAACTGCCCGCATCGAGCAAGGCGCCGCCGCCCAGCGAAGGACTAAGCCGGATATTGGCGGGATCGACCGAGGTTATGCCGAAGGACGATCGGATCAATTTGACCTTGCCGATTGCACCGGCGGCGATCATCTCGCGCAACTTTGCCGTCTGGACCTGAGCGAGATAGGGATAAGCCTCGACGAGCGGAACGTTGTTGGCCCTGGCCGCGGCAAACATGCGGCGGCCTTCTTTGCCGGTGACTGCTAAAGGCTTCTCGCACAGTATCGGTTTTCCGCTTTCGGCCGCTCGAATGGCCCACTCGGCATGCAGGCTGTTGGGAAGCGGGATATAGACCGCATCGATTTCTCGATCTGCGAGCAGGGCTTCGTAGGAACCATGAAAGCGCGGGACGCCCGTCTCCCGGGCGAAAGCCTCCGCCTTTGCGGGATCACGGCTCGCGACCGCCGCAACGGTGAGCATTTTTGAAGGCGTCACCCCCGCGATGAAATTGCGCGCGATGTTGGCCGCGCCCAGTATTCCAATCTGAAGAGGCCGATTTCTCATGTTGAGCCTATCCATTCGAGAGCCTCTCACACGGAGATGAGGGGCCCAGCCATCGCCGGCTTTAGCCCTGGTTCATGGAATCCAGAGCAAACGCGAGATCATAGACTGCGACATCGTCCGGTGCGGGCCGGAGCTGGTGTCTAGCCAAGGCGGCGGAGATTTGCGGCAGCGCGGCCTCCAGTTCCAAGCGGCCGATTCCGTCGACGAGTATCGCTGCGTCGAACAAACCGTCCTGCGTCGTCCCTCTCAGCGCTGTCTCCCTCGTTTTGGCGCCAGTGCTCTCCGGGCGCGCCAAGCCGATGTGAACGCTGCTGATCCCGTCGAGACCGAGGATCTGCTCGGCGACAGGACGTGCCGCGCGGCGGAAGCCGTCCTCGCCGATCGAATCGAAGCTGATCCGGTAAGTCGCCATCGCGCCCCCAAGACCTTCTCCAAGAGAGACAAGCACCTCGCAACCACAGCGGATGAAATGAAAGAAGGCCGGCTGGATTTGCTGTGACCACGGCGTCGGGTTGTTGAGCCGCTCGAGATAGGCAGGTGATCCGAAAACATCGAGATTCGGCCCCTCGTATAGCGTCCAATAGCGATGCCTGTCCCGTTTCCAGTCCACCCCGCGCCGTCCACGCATGAAGCCCGGAATGCTAAGGCGCTCGGGCATGTGCTCGCGGGTATGCCAGCGATTGTACTCAACTTCGGACTCTGCACGGATATCGTGCCAGATGGCGACGAAGGCATTACCTTTGATGGGCATCGCGGACGGCCTCCCTGCCGCTTTCTTCAGGCGGCCGAAGCGGAGAGCCGCTTCAAACGAAAATCGTAGCGCAGGCTGTGAAATTCGCGGCCCATAATGCGCCCGTCCGGGGCCTCTCCCGGGAAATGCCGCACGAATTCCTGGATCAGTGAATCCTTGACGCCGAATACGACGTCAGAGTCGAGATACTCGTCTCCCGCCACGAAGACATGTGTCACAAGAGTGTCGTGGCCTTCCGCGTGAATCATGAAATGAACATGCGCCGGCCGATAGGGATGGCGGCCCTGCGCATCGAGCATCTGTCCGACTGGGCCATCATGCGGGATCGGATAGGCGGCTGGTTTGATGGTCCAGAAGTGAAACCTGCCTTGCTCATCGGTGAACAGGCGCGCGCGCATCGAAAGCCCGCCCAATTCCTCCATCTGCTGCACGTCGTAATAGCCATCCTCATCGGAGTGCCAGACATCGACTGCCGCGCCGGCTAGCGGTGCGCCGTCGGTAGACGAGACCGTTCCGGAAACGAACAGAGGCTGGCCCTTCATTCCGTCCGAAATATCCGACCCCAGGGGAAACACCGCTGGATCCTGCACATAGAATGGCCCCAGCACTGTCGTGTCGGTCGCACCAGCGGTGCCACGGTGATTAATGGCGTCCACCAGCATCGAAACGCCGAGCGTATCTGACAGCAGGATGAACTCCTGACGCTTGTCGTCGCACATGTGCCCGGTTCGGGTGAGAAAGCCGATTGCCGCCTCCCACTCACCCATGCTGGGCTCGACCTCTTTCACGAAGGCATGGAGATGTCGCACCAGTGCCTGGCTGATCTGTTGCGTGCGGCCGTCCGAGGCGTTGGCCACACGATCGAGCACTGCCTTTGTGATCGAATTCTCGTCGAAGTTTCGCACGATCTCCTCCCTTGCGATGCGGGCAGAGGCGGCCCATCCCATGCAACGGGACGACCTACCAAGCGGCGCGGATCAGTCTTCTCTAAAAATCAGCTCGAGGCGCTTCTCCAGCGTAGGCGCGGCGGATCAGCTCATAAACCGCATCGCGCTCTACGGGGCGCGGGTTCCAGTATGGATTGGCGGTAGCAAGATCCGCGGCGCGCGATATGCCGGTCTCCGGCATTCCAATCTCCGCCAAGGATCGCTTCAATTTCAAGCGCTCCAACAACGCGGACAGCCCCGACAGAGCATCCTTCGAGCCGAGGGCGGAGGCGATGCACGCCATAGCACGCGGCGCCGCCTGCGCGTTGTAGGACAGTGCATGAGGTAGAACGATGGTATGGGTTTCGGCATGAGGCAGATCGAAACTGCCTCCTAGCGTGTGGCACAGCTTGTGGTGCAGCGCCATTCCCGCGGCGCCCAGACATAGGCCGCAAAGCCAAGCGCCATAAAGTGCATCCGCCCGCGCCGGGCCGTTTCGCGGTTCATCGACAATACGGGGCAGTGCTGCGGCGAGGGCTCGAATTCCCTCCTGAGCGATCAGTTCGATGACGGGATTGCCGTCTCGCGCGTAAAGCGCCTCTGAGGCATGGGCGATAGCATTAATGCCGGAAACGGACGATATCGACGGTGGCAGGCTCAGCGTCAGATCAACATCGTAGATCACCGTTCCAGGCAGGACTTTCGCGGTGGTCTGTGTTCGCTTCAGGCCGCCCTCCGTCTCGCCAAGGATCGGCGTCATTTCCGATCCCGCATAGGTGGTCGGCAACACGATCTGGGGCAATCCCGTGCGCAGCGCGATCGCCTTCCCGAGTCCTGTGGTCGAGCCGCCGCCGACCGCGACAACGCCGTCAGCCTTCGAGGCGGCGACCACGGCGAGTGCTTCCTCGGTGACCGCGACAGGCGTGTGCATAGCGGCACCCGAAAAGAGACCGGTGGCCCGGCTCCCGAGAATCTCCGCGATACTGCGCCCGACGGCCTCCTGACCGGCCGTTGACAGTACGAGCAGCCGCTCCAGACCTAGGCGTTCCGCCTCATCCGGCAAACGCTGTCTCGTGCCGCTCCCAAATAGGATTCTGGCCGGCGCCGCATTGTAGACGAACTCGCGCATTGGGCCTCCCGCATTCTCATTCAGGCGGGCGCAGAGCCATTTCGAGCGGCTTGCCTTCGAGCCAGGCCTGCCCACGCCGGTAGAGATCTTCGACGAGCCGCCCGGTCAGGCCGGGCATGTCCGGCTTGACCTTGAAACCCAGACCGGACTGCAGATAGGCGAGGTGGCGATAGCCGATTGGGAAACTTTCGAGTCGCTGCCTATCGAGCGCTGGAGCCTGAGAGGGATCTACGGGGTCGATCCGATCCTTCTCGTAGATCGGCTGCCGCAGCACCACGCCCCATCGCCCCTGGCGTTTCTCCAAAAAATCGTAGAATCGTCCGGTACAAACGACATCGCAGATCACTCCATCCACGCTGGCGCGCTGGTTGATCGTCATTTTCGTCTGTGCAATCGCGCGGTTTTCCGCGATGTCGATTCCCATTCCGCCGAGGAAGTGAAGGATGCTCACACCCTTCTCGAAACCCTCGCGGCTGACCTTTATGAACTCGTCCGCCGTTCCCTGAAACCAGGTTGCCATCATCCGTCCGTCGTCGTGCCAAACGGTGCGGAATCGCTCCCAATCCCCGGCGTCACGCCAAACAGCCCAGTTCTCCACCAACTCACGGATAAGCAGGCGTTCCTTCCAGTCGTCGCTCATTCTGAACTCCGTCGACGAGAAATTAGTTTTTATATGAGAACTTGTTCATGAGACTGTGTCAACCTAGAGCTTCTCGAATGCCGCGACACCGGGCATAGTGAAGATGGCGAAGAGCATGTCTAAGTTGTCGGCCAGAGAGACGGGTCGTCGCAGGCGACCGAAGAAACGGGATTAATTTATGCCACCTGCCGAGCTCGGCTCTGTAAAGTCCGCGATGCGGGTCCTCGACCTCTTCGAATATCTCCGCCGGTGGAATGCCGCGCAGACCCATACTCAAATTGCGGCTCAACTCGGGATCCCTAAAAGTAGCCTCACGCAGCTGCTCAAAACTTTGGTTAACCGCGGCTATCTCGAGTATGACCCGATCGGAAAGGGGTATTTCCTCGGGCCGGCCGTGGTTGCCTTGGGCCAACGGAGTGCCGAGACACGCGACTTGGTCGAGGTCGCTGAAAACGTGCTCGCGGAAATCGCTAGAACGACGAGCGAGACTTGCGCCCTGAATGTTCTCAAAGGAGACCATTCCGAAGTCATGGCGACGGCGAATGGCACCCATCGGTTGCATTATTCAATGCGTGTCGGCGACATGGCGCCGCTCTATGCGACATCGGGAGGAAAGGCTCTGCTTGCCTACCTGCCCGACGAGATGCGCCAGGATTATCTCTCTCGGGTGCATTTCGAGGCGATTACGCCTCGGACTATCGGAAGCGTGGCGGCGCTTGATAACGAGATTGCGGAGATCAGACGCGGCGGCGTTGCCTTCGTCACCGAGGAATTCACGCCGGGGATCGCGGGGATGGCGCTGCCGATCCTTAGCCGCTCAGGGTTTCCGCTTGCGGCCATCAACATCGCACTCCCGGTAGCGAGGTACGATGCGGAATTGAAGCAGCGCTGCCTCACAGCCTTGGAAATGGCCGTCAAGCTGATCAGACAACGTGCCGGAGTGGATTGAGCCTTACCCCTCCCGCAGTGAATTGTTCAGATCGCCTTGCCTTCGAGAAAGTCGAGCATCAATTCTCGCTGCGCCAGGAACATTCCGACGCCAGTCTGCGTGCGACAACCCACGCTTCGCGCGATTTCCAGCAAGGGAGATACCTCCGGCGCTGTGATCACGTCGCCGACGAAAACACCGGATTTCAGCTTGTCGACCTCGACTGGCAGCGGATCGCCCGCCTTCATTCCCATCGGCGTCGCGTTGGCGACGATGTCGAACCCTGATGGATCCATCGAGCCCGCGCGAACCTTCCCGGGATGGACCTTGAGCAGCTTGGCGATCAGTCCATCGCGCCGAGCCATGTCGCTATCGTGAATAGCCAGCTCAGCGACGCCTGAATCAAGCATTTGCAAGGCGATGGCGCTGCCTGCTCCGCCGGCGCCGATAAGCAGCGCACGCTTCCCTTCCGGCTGGCAGCCCGTCTGCATCATGGCGCGGACAAAACCAAGCCCGTCGCTCATGTCTCCGTACCAGCCTCCGTCTGGATGTCGTCTGACGATATTCGTCGATTCAAGGAAATCCGCGCGCTCTGAAACGACTCTGCAATGCCGCCGGGCAGCGAATTTATGCGGGACGGTTGCGATGATGCCATCGACGTTACGAATGGGCCCCAACGCATCGATGAAACGGTCGACGTCCTCCGGAAGAACGTGAATGGGGATTACGACGGCATTCCGGCCGCGTTCGGCGAAACCGCGCGTCATGCCGCCAGGTGCCTTCACCTGGGCGATAGGATGACCGATGATCACGAACACCCTTGTCTCGCCGCTGAGCATGTCCAGCATGACGACCTCCTGTTCCGGGTCACAGCAATTGATCGCATCTATGAACTGATTTATAGGTAAGAACAATAGAGGCGACGCAGTCAGGCGCCCTCATCGATTCTGGGAGCGCCACCATGCTGTCCCTTGCACATCTCACATTCATGCATGCAGGTCCGCTGGAGCTGATCTCGCTCGCCGAAGCAGGCGGTTTCGATGCAGTGGGGCTTCGTCTGATCGACCCCGCACCCGAGGGAAGCTTCTTCCCGGTCGTCACGGATGCCGGCCTGCGCCGTGAGGTCAAAACATCCTTGCAGACGAGCGGGCTCACGCTGCTGGATGTCGAGGCCGTCTGGCTTTGGCCACAGACACAACCACAGCTCCTGCGGCCGGTACTCGAAACCGGAGCGGAGTTAGGGGCTCGCAATCTGCTGGTCGCCGGCAATGATCCGGACAGGAACAGGATGACGGACCGGCTGGCTGAATGCTGCTCGATGGCGCGCGAGTACGGCATGGGCGTCGGGTTCGAGTTCATTCCTTATACGGCGCTGAATTCGCTGCTGTATGCGAGTTCGATCCTGAAAGATGCCGGGCAGGACAATGCTGGCCTTCTCGTCGACGCTCTGCATCTCAATCGCTCCGGAGGGGACGCTTCCGATCTTGCCGCTATCGACCCTGAGCTCGTTGCCTATGGTCATCTCTGCGATGCACTCGCAGCGTCTCCGGGCGAAGACGGCTTGCGCACCGAGGCGCGTGAAGCCAGGCTCTATCCCGGTGACGGTGGCCTTTCGCTTTCGGCCTTCCTGAGCGCTTTGCCCCCAGGAAGGCCGATCGCGCTGGAAGCTCCGAGTCGGGCCTATGGTGACAACGACCTTGAGAAGGCACGGCGCGCCGGTGCTGCGTGCAGGGCCTTACTCGCAAGCGTCGCACGTTCCTGACCTCGAAAGATCGCAAGCGCGCTGAGTGACCAGCATCGTTATGGCACGGCGAACGCTTGCATCAACCGGCTGCGGCATTGCCTGCCGCTCGCCGGGCGGCGAAGCGAACGATGTGTTCGGCGGCGCTGACCACCTTTTCCTTCAGGGTCAGGGCCGCCTCGCTGGCCACGGGGGTTTCGATTACCATCTGTGGCCCGTTCGGCAGCACATCGAGTAGGGCATCCAATGGGATGACGCCGTTACCCAAATGCAGGCGTCCTCCCCGCGCCTCGGTGGGAAGATCTTCAAGCCGTGGCACCTGCGGACCAGCGTCGCACAGCTGAATATAGGCGATGCGCGATGCCGGGACCGCGGCGATCTGCTCGGGAGTTCCTCCGGTGCGATGGAAATGCAGCGCGTCGAAAATGATGCCGGCGTTGCCGACACCGGCCGCGTCGATCAGTGCTAGCGCAGCGCCGAGGTCGGGGATGTCACGATAGCGCATGAACTCGACCCCGACATGCAGCCCGAAACGCTTGGCCCGTTCGCAAAGCTGCGAGAACAAGTCGATCCGCTCGGCCTCGGACAGAAAAGTGTCGTTGCCGACGACCTCCGTTCCGATCGACGAGATATGCGTGGCTCCGAGCTCGGCGCCTGTTTCGAGCGCCGGGATGAAGCTCGCCGCATTGACGTCGGGCCGTAACACGAAGGCCTCGACATCAAACACCTTAACGCCGGTCGCTTTCGAGGCGGCCTTGACGGCCCGGATCGTCTCGGGCCGTCCGATGATTTCATGGCTCAGCGGCTTGTTCATCGCCGTGCGCAGCACGAGCCCGGCTGCGCCGAACCCGCTTTCGCCTGCTGCCTCGATGAGTGCGACCGGATCGCCACCTCCCACCGTGAGGTTGGCGATGGAGAAATCATGCAGGTTCAGTGCGTGAGCCATGGGTGTCGTCCGAGTTGAACAGAGAAGGCGATCCCCGCCACGTCGGCTGTCCAGCCGCGCGGCGGGGGCGATGCGTCAGCGAATGTTGAAGCCCGTGCTGGCGGACCACCATTTGAGGATCGCATCGCGGTCCTTGAGCGCCTGGACGAGGTCGAGCTTGAGCTGCTTCGCCTCCTCCAGCGACGGTAGCCCATCCGGTGATGCGAGATCCTTGCGAACCGAGTAGGCCTTCGCCTGGAGCAGGTCGGTCTGGGCCTGCTTGCCGAGCGCATGCTCGACGAACAACTTCGCCGCGTTGGGATGCGGAGCCATCTTGCTGACCGCGACCGCATTGAACTGCGCGACCGCGCCAGACTCGGGAATCTTCACTGCGACCGGAACGCCCTGACCGAGCAATCCGGCAGTGGCGTTCGAATTTGTGAAAAAGTCGATCGGGCGCTCCCCGGTCTGCAGCTTCGTGGTCAGCACACCCATCGATGCGACGAGCTCAGTGTTGATCTTGCGCAGCCCCTTGAGGATAGCCCCGCCCTTGTCCTGGCCGTAGTGCTGGTAGAGCGCGGCGATGACAGCGAAGGTCGCCGAAGACGAGGCCGGGTTCGTGGTTGCAACGAGACCGTCCCATGCAGCGGGTGGCTCGATATAATCCGTCCAATCTCTGGGCGTCGGATTCTTGCCGATCTGGTCTTTGTGCCAGGCGAAGAGGCAAAGCTGCCCGTTGCCGCGGAAATAATTGCCGGTAGCGGGGATCGCTGAGCTGAGCAGGCTGGCCTTGTCGCCGAAATTGATCGGGCCAAGCATGCCGGCGCCGTCCGCGGTGATGATCGTGTCTTCGGCCTGCCAGAACACATCCATGACCGGCCGCTCGGCCTTGTTTTCCGAGATAAAACGGTTGAGGATCTGCCAGGCGTCGCCCGTCGCCGTGGTGACCTTGATCTTCGGATATGCGGCGTTGAAGCTCTTCACCATGATCTGCACGGTGAAGAGATCGCCATAGATGACCAGCTGCCCTTCCTTTTCCGCGGCTTCGACGAGGGCAGCATCGGAGGTCTGCGCCACCGCCCCTCGGCCTGCGAGAGCCAACGCCGCAGATGACATCGCTGCCGTGCGAAGCAAGGTCCGGCGATCGATCTTGTAGCTCATCTCATTCCTCCCTTTGGTTTCTGACGGCCGATTGGTTCGTTGCCGTTGCGGCGTCAGGGTTGCTGCGGATCGACCTCATGGTCGCGGCGGTGATGACGCAAACCGGGCATCTCGGCGTAATCGAGTGCGTAGCTAAAGCCGTAGTGCCCCGCCGAGCGGATCGTCCCGGCTTGGCTGAGGATTTCGGTTATCGACGCGAATTCGCCCGCCACCCGCCAGCGCGAGAACCCTTCGACAACAGCAATGCCGAGCCGCTCGTCACCGGGCGGGCAGGAGGGTGGCACCCCGCCCGCGCGGATCGGCACTCCCCAATCGACCGCGCCGATATGGGCAGCCGTGACCGAAGGAAGGCATGTCAATCGATCGGCGATTTGTGCGGGCGCGCCGTCTTCGGCACGCAAATCGAGCAGGAAGGTCGCTACGGCACTGCCGGTTCCGGCCCCGGCGCTGCCAAGAACGCGGCAATGATGGGCGATGCGGTCGCGATAATGCGGGCGGATGGCCTTGAAGAACTCTGTCTCGAAGACCTTGCGCTCGGCCGAACCCGGGCCGGTGAGGCGATCCAGATCCCGCATGCCGTAGAATGCGAAGTTCGGCGGCAGGATGCCTTGTCCCTCGCCATAGCGTCTCGCCCAGAGAATGCCGCCTTCACCGAGATAGGCGAGATGCTCCGCAAGGTGGTCACGCGCATGCATCAGCTCGAAAGCCGCGGCCACGTCGGGAGCGATGCCAGCCCACATGGCGAAGAAGCCGTTTCCCGCCTTCAGCATGGCCTCGTATCCTCGAACGGACGCACGGAGATCATGCAGCCTCCGCGATCAGGTGCAGGAATTCGGGCTCGACGGTGAGGCTCAACCCTTCGCCGGTGCCGAAGCTGCGCATGCCCAGGGTCATCACAGTGAGCCGGCCGATCGGTGTTTGGACGAGCAGTTCTCGCCGGTCGCCGATGAAGGTTGTTTCCTCCACACGCCCCGTTAGCCCTTCCGCATCAACCGGGCCGATGCGCCACGCCTCCGGCCGGACCATTGCCAGAGCGCGCCCTCCGCCATCCATTCCAGACACTTGGCCGCTCGCAAGGACGTGTCCGCCGTCGGCGACGACCTCGAGCCCGCCCGCGGCCGGGCGGGCGGTGACGGGAAGCAGATTGGCCTTGCCCAGGAAGTCGGCGACATATCGGACTTGTGGCCGGAAATAGAGTTCCTCCGGAGCGCCGCGCTGTACGATCTTGCCCTTGTCGAACAGAATGATCTCGTCGGCGAGCGACATGGCCTCTTCCTGATCGTGGGTCACAAAGAGGATCGTCGCGCCGAGCCTTCTTTGCAGTTGCCTGATCTCATGCCGCATCTCGACGCGCAGCTTGGCGTCGAGGTTCGAGAGCGGCTCATCCATCAGGATCAACCGCGGGTCGGCCACGAGGCAGCGCGCGATGGAAACGCGCTGCTGCTGTCCGCCGGAGAGCTGCGTCGCGCCTCGGTCGATCTGCTGACCCAGTCCGACCGAGGTCAATGTGGCGCGGGCTCGCTCCGCCACCTCGGCCGCCGGACGCTTCTTCGCCCGCAGCGGCAATGCGACGTTCTCCAGGACCGTCATATGCGGCCAGATCGCATAGGACTGAAAAACCATGCCCAGATCGCGCCGCTCCGGTGGCAGGTCGATACCGCGGGCGGAGGCGAAGACGGTCTGGCCGCCTATCGAGATCTGTCCCGAGGTCGGCTGCTCAAGTCCGGCGATACAGCGCAGGGTGGTCGTCTTGCCGCAGCCGCTGGCTCCGAGGAGCACCGAGATCGCGCCTTCGCGGAACTCGATCGACAGATCGTCGATCGCTCGCACGGAGCCGAAATGCTTTGACAGGCTTGAGACGACGACGCTCATCCGAATGGATCCGATCTCATGGCACCACCATGGCTTTGCGGCGGTTGATCAGGCCCACGGCCGCCATTACCCCCACTCCCATCACGAGTTGCAGCAGCGAAAGCGCCGCGACCTGCGAAAATTGCCCGATCGACCAGGTGTCGAAGGAGAGAATCGAGAGTGTGCGTGTTTCCGCCGTGTAGAGCGGCAGAACGATCGAAAGCTCGGAAACGAAGATGCTGTAGACCATCACCCAACTGGCCACGATGCTCGGCAGGATGAGCGGCAGCGTGATCCTGCGCAGCGTGCCCGCCCAGCTCAGGCCGCAGATGCGCGCGCTCTCCTCCAGTTCGGGATGGACTTGGATCAGGCTGCTCGAAATCGAACGTACCGAGTAGCTGGCATAGCGCCCGATCAGCGCCACGATGATGATCCAGATCGTTCCGTAGAGTCCCCCCGGTATCCAGAGCCAGAAGAAGAAGACCCCGAGCGCGAATGCGAGACTGGGAACCGACATCGGCAGCAGGACCACGTCTTCGATCAGCTGCTTGCCCAGCATGCGCGAGCGGGTCGTCACCCACGCGATCAGGATTCCGAGGACCGTCGTTGCCGTCGCCGCGACCACAGTGATGATCAGCGAGTTGGCGAGAGTGGTGCGAACGTCGACGGTCTCGACCAGAAACTGCATATGCTTCCAGGTGAAGATCCCGGACCATGCGTAGGTCGAGAAGGCCGCGGCCGTGATCAGTGCCACAGGTGCCAGCACCGTCAGAACGAGATAGAGCCAGATCACCGCCGCGACCGCGATGCGCAAGCTGCCGAGCATCACGAGCCGAGACTTGAACCCCTTGCCGCTGAGCGTGACGTAGGACCGGCCGCGCAGCATGCGGCGCTGAATCGCGTTAGCACAGACGGAGAGCAGCATCAGGTAGATCGCCAGAACAGCAACGATGCCAGCGTCCGGCGGATATTGTTGCAGTTCGAGATAGATGCGCGAGGTGACGAGATAGATCTCGCGGGCCATGCCGAGCAGGACCGGCGTCCCGAAGAGTCCGATGCCCACGACGAAGGCGAGGACCGCGCCCGACAGGATCGCCGGCGCGACGACGGGCAAGGTTATCACCAGCATGGTGCGCAGGCGGCTCAAGCCGGCAACCTGGCCCGCCTCCTCAAGGGTCGGATCCATATTCCGGAGCGCGCCGGCGACGATCATCATCACGTAAGGGGCGATGTAGATGCCCATCACCCAGATGATTCCGAGATAGGAATAGACGTTGAAAGGCTGACCGAGGTCGAGCCAGCGGAAGGACAGATTCAGGAGACCGATGCGCGGTGCGCCGATGAGGATCCAGGCGAAAGCGCCGATGAAAGGCGGGATGAAAATCGGCATCGCCGCCGCCTTTTCGAGGAATTGACGGCCCGGCACATCCGTGCGCACCAGGCACCAGGCCAGCAGCGTGCCGATGACGGCCGCGAGCAGCATCGAACCGATCGAGACAACGAGCGTGTTGCCCATCGCGACCCAATAGCTCGCATCGCCCAGCACCTTCTGAAAGGACTCCAGGCTGGCGGATGATCGTCCGCCCTCTACCGCGACGAAACCTCGCAAGATGAGCGCGAGCAAGGGCAGCACGACCAGGACGGCCAGCACCGCCAGTAGAAGCGCAAGCCAGCCAAGCCTCTGCGCCAGCCGAGGTGACCAGGAGCGATGAGGCGGCTCGGCCGCGACAAGGAGTGCGCTCTGAGAGATGGCTTCGTTTCCTGTACGGGGGTCAGTCAGGCCGAGCGCCTGAGTGCCGCGATTTCATCCTGGTAAGGCGATGCGCTGCCGTTCAAAATTTCGTCCATCGTCACGGCCCGGCCCAGCCTGCCGGACTCCACTGGCGCATAGGCCAAGGCGACATCCGCCATTGCTTCGGCACCCGTGACCTCGGGCGCCGTGCCCTGCCGGATGCAATCGGCGAGCTCGTGAAGTTGAAGTGCCAGCAGCTTTTGGTCGACGTCGTTGAATCCGAAGTCGTAGCGCCAGGGCCGCGCATCGCCGAACAGCGTCGCGGCAACGGGGTTCAATCGGTAGCTCGGAGCAAAATCGAGGATGCGCTCGTCCGTGATGGACAGGCCGCCGTCGAGGTGCAGCACTACCGGTCTGCCATTGCGGTCACCTGGGGCGGCAATCGAGCCTTTGGCTCCGTAGATCACGCGTTCGTCGCGCGGCAGACCATGGCCGGCGCGGTCCAGCACCCACTGGCAAATGGCGCCGGATGCGAAGCGGATCTGCGCATAGATGGCGTCCTCGCCGGTCGCCTTCGTAATGGCCGGAAGCTGTGAACGGGCGCCCCACCAGCTGTCCCGCTGGGCTGCTGCAGCATCCACCTGCGGCTGTGGCCGCCGCAAAGGCTCATGCAGCCTGCTTTCGCCGTAAACGCTGACAATCTCGCCGAGGTAGAACCGAATGATGTCGGCGTTGTGCACGCCGGAATCGACGATGACCGTCCCGGTATGCTTGAAGTGGCGCCATGGCGCCGTCACGATGAGGTCGGTACCGCCGATCGACTCCTCTCGCATCAGGCGAGGGGCGCCAATTGCACCGTCATCGATCAGGGCTTTGACCAGCCGGTTCATCGGGTCCCGGCGGAAGTTTTCCGCGACCGACACAATCCGACCTGCCGTCCGGCCAGCCTCAATGATTTCGCGACACTCGGCGACGGTCAGGCCAAGTGGTTTCTCGCAGAGGACATGCAAGCCGGCTCCCAAGCAGGCACGTGAAACCGACAGATGAGAGCCCGCGTCGGTTGTGATGTCGGCTGCCTCCAGCCCGGGCACCGAGGCGACCATCTCCGCCACGCTGGTGAAGGCAGGCGGGCGAGAGCCCGTCAGCGAGCCGGCTTCGTCGGCCAGGGCATTTGCAAGGCTGGCGTCGAGATCGCAAACAGCAGCAAGCTCGATATTGCCGTGACCGCTGTCCCGGAGCTTTGCATAGCCGTGGAGATGGCGGCGCCCCATCCCGCTGCAGCCCACCGCAGCATACTTCACTCGCTGCATCACGAACCTCCCGGGCGGCTCCTTGGCCGATGGGAGAAACGTGAACACATCCTTGAACCGATTTCAATATGAAAACTGGTATGGTATTCCGGTTTTGTGTTTTATCGCGACCCGGGTCGCACGAGACCGAGAAAGCGCTCCGCCATGCCTTCAGCTTCCGCGACCACGGCCCTGCTTGGCATCTGGCACGATGTCGAGGACAGCTATGTCGAGGAATATCTGCGTTGGCACAGCTTCGAGCATCTGCCGGAACGCCTTGCTTTGCCGGGCTTTGTCTCAGCTGAGCGTCACGAACTGATCGAGGGGCCTGGACAGCGCTTCTGTTGCTTCCTGGACGTCAAGGATCGCGAAGCTTTCCGGTCGCCGGACTACCAAGCCCGCCTCGACTCGCCAACCGAATGGACACGCCGCTTGATGCCGCGCTACTCGCGCATTCACCGTGCCCTGTGCGAGAAGCGATGGGAAATGGGAACTGGCCTGTCAGGCGTTAGTGCGTGCATCCGCATTGCAAGCAACGGCGACGAAACACTAAGGACCCAGCTCCATACAATCTGTTCTGGCTTACTGGAACAGCAGGCGATTGCGCGGGCGCGGCTTGGCGAGATTGATCAAGTACTGACGAATATCGAAAGCGAGGAAAAGCGTCTTCGCCGTAACGAGGACGCTGGCGGCTACGACCTTGTCCTGCTCGTGGAAGGGCTGTCAGTCCCAGCCATGCGCAGCGCAGTGCATAGCCTTGCGGCCGTGCCACTGGCACAAAAACTTCGCCATGAGGCGTCGATCTACAGCCTATCCTTTTCGCTACGCAGCGCTGGTCAATTTGCGCCATGGCCCGCATCTAATAGCAGGCCATTCGACAGCGAATGGTTTTGTCACCAAGGCCGGCTAACCTACTAACGTTCCTCGCCGCCCGGCCTTCAGGCGCGGATCGGTTTCGCATTAGCGTTTGCGTCGCCAGTTAATATGTAGCGCGGCCACCGGACACATCGAAAGTGAAGCCCGTCGTAAAGCTGCATTCGCGGCTGGCCGCGAATGCAGCTGTCGCAGCGATCTCCTCGACCGTGAGAAAGCGGTTCATCGGAATCTTCGCTCTGGCTGCCGCGGTGAACTCGGGAGTCTGCTGCTTCAGAAGGTCCGTCTCGGCGATGACCGGAGCGATGCAATTCGCAAGCACACCGCTTTCAACCAGTTCGCGGGCCAGCGACTTGGTGAAGCCGATGACCCCGGCCTTTGCCGCCGAGTAGGCGCTCAGCCCCGCTCCCCCTTCTTTGCCGGCGATCGAGGCGATGTTGACGATGCGGCCATAGCGTCGCTCAATCATATGCGGAACAGCTGCCCTGCAGCAGAAGAAGACCGAGTTCAGATCCACTGCCAGCACCTTGTGCCAGGCGTCGACGGGGTAGTTCCAACTCTTCTCGATCGGCCCATTGATGCCGGCGTTGTTGACGAGAATATCGACTTGGCCGAGTTTCTCCAACGACGCTGAGAACGCTGCCTCGATCGATGGCAGATCCGAAACGTCGGCCTCCCGAAGATCGGCTGGCTCGAAGCCCGCCGTATGTCGGTCGAAGCTACTCCAGTCCAGATCCCAGAGTGCTACGCGCGCTCCCTCGGCTGCCAGCCGCTTGGCGACTCCGAGCCCGATTCCGCGCGCCGCACCGGTGACGATCGCCGTCTGCCCTTCGAACCTCACGATCGAGCCCTCGCTTTTTCGCTCTTGAATTTTTGCGCGGCATCGCGCCCGACGACATAACCGAACGTCATGGCTGGCCCAAGATTGATGCCGCCGGCGGGATAAGTACCCCCCATTATGCTCGCCATATCGGCACCGACGGCGAATAGCCCGGGAATCGTGCGGCCTTCTGCGTCGAGGACATTCGCTCGCGCGTCAGTCTTCAATCCGGCGAATGTCCCGAGACTGCCCGGCACGATCCTGACGGCGTAGAAAGGACCCCGCTCGATCGGCGCTACGGAAGGATTGGGTTTGACGGTCGCGTCGCCACCCATCCGATTATACGGAGTCTCACCGCGGTGAAACTGCGGATCGCGGCCGTGCGCGGCCGTCTTGTTGTAGCGCGCCACCGTTTCAGCCAGTCCGTCCCGGTCGATGCCGCAGTTATGTGCGAGTTCGGAAAGCGTCTTCCCGCGCTTGAGGTAGCCGCTGGCGATGTAGGGAGCGAGCGGCAGCGGCGCAGGCTTTGCGAAGCCAAGGCCGTAGCGGCGCTGAAAGCGGTGGTCGCAAATGAGCCAAGAGATCGGCTCCGCACCCGCCGGAATGGCCTTCAACAGCGCATCCACATAGTCGTAATAGCTGTCTGCCTCATTGACGAACCGACGGCCATCGGCCGTGACGGCGATCAGACCCGGCTTCGCCCGCTCCGCCAAGTGGGGAAAATGACCGAATGAGCCGTCCTTACGCGGCACGAGCGAAACCGGTGCCCAGGCGCAAGGCGCGGCGAGCCGAGCATCAACCAGCGCGCCAACGCTTTCGCCGAGCCGTAAGCCGTCGCCCGTATTGGTGGACGGCGCTGCCGACCAATGCGCGCGACCTTCGGGATTGTGAGGCACGAGCTGTTTCAATCGCTCATAGTCATGCGGGAAGCCTCCGCAGGCCAGAACAACCCCCGCCCGTGCCCAAATGCGGATTTCCTGGCCACCCTGTTCGACGGCAGCGCCTGTCACGACGCCGTCCCGGCTCAGCAAGCGACGGGCCGGCGCCTGCGTCCGCAGGTCCACGCCGAGATCATCGGCCGACTTGAGGAGCCGCGCCGCCAGCGCGTTGCCGTTGACGAGCTGTGCCCCCCGGCCCTGAAGCGCAAGATCCAGAGCATGCCGGCCGATGCGCCGAGCGACGTGAGCGAAAGACTTCCACGAGCGAGCTGCATTGAGGAAGTGCGCGAAATCGGCACCTGAGGCGATGCCCATACCAAGCAGCGAGATCTCCGGCAGCGGTGGCCGCAATTTGCCGGCCAGCGGCCCGAGCTCCCGTCCATCGTAAGGAGCGGCGCAGACTGAGCGCCCGCCCTGTGCAGCACCCGGAGTGTTGCCGTGCATGTCCGGGATCTTGTTGCCATCGATGAACTGGACGGCGGTGTGTTGGCGGAAAAAGGCGACCATCTCGGGCGCCGCAGCGAGGAAGGCGCCGATGCGGGCCTCCTCGTAGTGGTTGCCAAGCTCGTGGCGCAGATAGGTCCGAATGGTTTGCTGATCCTCCGCGATTCCGGCCTCTTGGGCGAGTGGGTTGCGCGGCACCCACATCCAGCCGCCGGACCAGGCAGTGGTGCCACCGAAGACCGGCTCTTTCTCGACCACGATAACCTCAAGCCCGTGCCAGGCTGCGGCGACGGCAGCCGAAAGGCCACCGGCCCCGGAGCCGATGACCAAAAGGTCGCAAGCCTCCTCGGAAAGAACGCTCATATCCATCTGATCTCGAACCTGATGATGGCGAAGCGATGCTTCAGGCGGGAGCGCTGACCGCGACTGCTTGAAGCATCGCCTCGGTCCTTTCCCGCAGCATCCGCGCGCGCGCCACGGCGGGCATCGTTTTCGCGAGCTCTGCCATGGGGATCTCAACGCTGATCGGCAGATCAGGGGGAATAGCCTTTAGCATCCCAGTCAGATCAAGGCCGCCGTCGCCAGGGGGCAGCCGCGCCTGCCGCGCCTGGTAGATCATCGTTTCGGCGTCCTTCGGGCGCTCCGCCGGCAAGTCGCAGATCTGAAAATAGCAATGCAGGTGCTTCGGCATCGCCGCCACATCCGCAGCCGTTTCACCGGCGCGGTCAACATGGATCGCATCGACGATGATGTAGCCGTTTGCCGGATTCGTCGCCTCGACGATGCGCCGAGCGGATGCCAGCGTTTTGACCCCGGTCCATGGCATGAACTCCAAACCCATGCCGATCCCGAAGGGGGCCCCGAGCTCGCAGATCTCGGCGAAGCGGTCGGTCATGAACGGCTCGTCCTCGACATCGCCGGCGACCAGCACGAATTTGCCGCCCAGCTTCGCGCCTGTCTCGATCACTGGCAGGAAATCGGTCAGGAGCGTGTCGCGGTTGATACGGAGGATCTCGAAATCGAACAGGCTGACGCCGGTCTCGGCGATCCGCCGCTGCGTCTCGCGAAACATCGCTGTGTCGCCAATCATCGGGAACTGCGCCTCCTTGCCCGGCGATGCAGGGGACAGGCGCAGGCTGGCATGGCTGTAACCAGCTTCGGCGGCGGCGCTGATCACGTCCGGTGGATCGAGCTCGATGACGGTCAGGTGGGCAAGCGAAATCGGGCGATTCATGCCTTGATGTCCTGGTTGCGGTAATAGGCGAGGGTGGCGGCGATCCCCTCCGCGAGCCTGGTTTCGGGGAGGCCGGGCAGAAGCGAGGCGATGTCGTCTGGCGCAAGCTCGGGTGCGATGGGCATCGGTTGCCCTCGCGAACCGATCTTGGCTCCGGGTACCTGCCGCGTGATTTCGGCGATAACCTCGTCGACGGTCACGGTCCTGCCCGCAAGGGTGAAGACGTGGGCGCCCGACGAGGTGCTCATGAGCGCAGCCTCGAAGGCCGCCGCCACATCGTCGACGTAGACGAGTCCGGACGGGCCGACATAGTCGATCTCGTAAGGCAGGCCTTGCACCGCTGCCCGACAGGCCAAGGTAGGCCCTGCACTCGCACCGGCCTCGCCGCGGCCCGGCCCATAGACGATGTAGGGCCGGAAGCCGACGCTCGGCATGCTGTGATCCGCCCAGTACGCCCTGGCGCTGCCCTCGCAGGCGAGTTTGAACGCACCGTAATGGGTTGTTGGAAAGGGAATACTGCCGCTGTCAGGACCGAAGACGCCGGCCGAGCTCGCATAAACGACACGTGCCATGCGCTGGCGCAAAGCCGCCTCGAAGACGTTAAGCGTGCCGATCAGGTTGATCTCGGCACCTCGAACTGGGTCGGCCCGGCAGGCCGGCGTCAGGATGCCGGCCATCGCAATCGCGCGGTCACATCCCTCGGCAGCGGAATGCACGAGAGGGCCATCGCGCACGTCGCCGACCCGCCATTCCACGCGGGCAGCGAGATCTCCCAGAATGTTCCGCACGGCGCCGCTGTCAGAGGCAATATCGAGAACCCGTACCTCCGCGCCCCGCGCCAGAAGTCGACGGATCAGCCATGCGGCTATGAAGCCGGTGCCGCCGGTCATGAACACGCGCATGACGCCGCGCCCTCAGCTCAATGGGGAAAAGGCGGTCGGCAGATAGATGGCCGAGCTCAGGCTGGTCAGATGCGCCGGGCCGCCCTTCGGCGGCCAAATGCCTCGCTCGACGGATTCGGCCCGCTTGGCCATGCGCTCGTCGAGCGAAGCGAACGGCCAGATATGGAGGAAGCGCGGCAGCGAGCCATCGATGGCATACATGGCCCCGAGCAGAGGCGACACCTTTGCGCGCTCCGGCACCGCATCTCTCCAGAGATCCATCGTCGGCTTGAGGCCCGATGCCTTCACGCCGTATACGCGGATTTCATAGACGGGGCCGTGCTTGCCGGGCTCGATCGGCGGAACGAAGTCGAACGGCATATAGGTCGTTGTCTCGAACTCGCGAAAATGCTCGGCCGCCCCGAAGAGGCTGCCATCCACGAGAGCCCGCGAGCGGTCCTCCGCTAGCGCAGCGTCTTCGTCGTAGGACTGGAGGATCAAAATCTGATTCAGTACGCCGATCTCGGCGGTGAAGCAGCCTAGCAGCCTTCCCGAAAGACTCTTGCCGGTGAGCGACGCCTCGATTCCAGCGAGAACCTTCGGCAGGCCTCCAACTTCCGGCGTGATCCTGGTGACGGCGTAGCGCATCGGCTTCCTCCCAATCCATGGCGACAGGACATAGCCGGATCGCGCCAACAATGAAAGTTCATTCTGGAATTCTATTTCAGATTTGAATATACGACTGGCAAGACCCTGGTTCGCAGGGCGGGAGTCGGCGGGCGGTTCCGGCCGCCTCGACGCTAATTTGCGCTTGGCCGAAAGGGACCAGGCGCCGCCAAGGAGAGGAAGTCAGTCGTGGCCAGATCATCTGGATCAATCGCGTTGGCGAAAGGGGAAACCGAAAAGCTCTACGACCTGATCGTGATTGGCGGCGGCGGAGCTGGGCTGTCAGCTGCGCTGTTCGGAGTCCTTCGTGGCGCACGCGTACTGTTGCTCGAAAGCACCGAGTATGTCGGTGGGACCACGGCCTTTTCAGGCGGTACGATCTGGATCCCTAACACGCTCCACGCCGCTGCGGTCGGCGCCCAAGACAGTGTCGAACAGGCCGAAATCTTTCTCCATAACGCGCTCGGGAACTATGCGTCCGGCGATGCGATCCGCGCGTTCCTGACTGCCGGCCCCCGTGCTGTCGAAGTGCTCGACCGCGAGACGGACGTGAAGCTGCGGCCTCATCCCTTGCATCCGGATTATCTGTCCGAACTACCGGGCGCGACGATGAAAGGCCGGGCCCTGGAGCCAATCCCCTTTGACGGCCGGCTGCTCGGCGACAATCTTGATTTGGTTCGCCCGCCGATTCCGGAGTTCACCATCCTTGGTGGGCTGATGGTCGACCGCGTGGATATCGGCCATCTGCTCAGCATGAAGAAATCCTGGGCGTCGTTGCGGTATTCGGCCTCTCTGGTCGCCCGCTACGCTCGCGATAGGCTTGGCCACAAACGTGGCGTCAGGCTCACTATGGGCAACGCTTTGATCGGGCGGCTCCTGCACTCCTTCCTAAAGCGAGGCGGCACGGTCTGGACGCAAGCGCGCGTTGATCAGCTGATCGAAGAAAAGGGGAAGATTGCAGGCGTCAGCCTGACCCGAAACGGCAAGCGTGAGAACATTCGCGCTGCCCAAGGCGTCATCCTCGCCTCAGGCGGCTTCAACCGGAACCCGACGCTGCGCAAGGAACTCGTGCCCGATGTCGAGATTCACACACCTGGCGCGCCCGGTCATAAGGGCGCGGCAATCGAACTTGCACTGGGCGTAGGCGCTCGCATTGGCGATCGCAATATGGAGAACGTGTTTTGGGCGCCGGTATCGATCCGAAAGCGGTCCGACGGCAGCACCGCGGTATTCCCGCATTTCGTCTTCGACCGAGCCAAGCCTGGAACGCTGATCGTCAATAAGGCCGGCCGGCGCTTTTTCAACGAAAGCACCTCCTATCATCTCACCGGCAAGGCTATGATCGAGGCGAACCGCACCGACCCCTGCATTCCGGCTTACCTCATTGCGGATCATCAAGCGATCAAGACCTACGGCCTTGGGATGGTCCGCCCCGGCGGTAGCGGCATGTCCTTCCTTATAAAGGACGGATATCTGCTGAAGGGCGAAACGCTGGGCGAACTGGCACAGCGGCTCGGCATCGACGCGACCCAGTTGCAGAAGACGGTCGAGACCTTCAATGGCCATGCCGCCGCCGGTTTGGATCCGGATTTCGGCCGTGGCACGACCGCGTACGAGCGCAACCTGGGTGACCCGAAGAACGGCCCCAACCCGACCATGCGGCCACTGCAAAACGGGCCGTTTTACGCCGTGAAGCTCTATCCCGGTGACATCGGAGCCAGCGCGGGGCTGGTTACGGATGCCCATGCCCGCGTGCTTGGCAAGAGTGGGCCGATCGGCGGCCTTTACGCCGTGGGCAACGACCAGAATTCGATCATGGCCGGCACCTATCCGGCGCCCGGGATCACGCTCGGTCCAGCAATCGCATTCGCATACATCGCGGTCGAGGACGCGCTCGCCGCCTGATCGATTTGCGCGCCTCGCGCTCCTACCAGCTGCCTCGGAGTCGCTATGTCAGAGCTGAAATTCACCAAGGTCTCGGCCGAAAACGGCATCCTGACCGTCACGATCAATCGCCCCCATGTGCTGAATGCGCTGAGCAACGACGCACACCATGAGCTGGCCGGCATCTTCGACCGCTTCGCCTCAGATCCCGCACTGCGGGTCGCGATCCTGACCGCCGCCGGCGAACGTGCCTTCTGCGTCGGGAGCGACCTCAAGGCCAAGGCGGAAGCTGGTACATCCGTCGAAGCCTCGCCGGCCACCGGTTTCGCCGGTCTCTGCATGCGCTTCGACCTCAACAAGCCTGTGATCGCCGCCGTCAACGGTCAAGCTTTCGGCGGCGGTGTCGAGATTGTGCTCGCATGCGATCTCGCGATAGCGGCTGAGCACGCGGTCTTCAGCCTGCCCGAGCCGCTAGTCGGTCTGGCTGCGCTGGGTGGCGGCGGCCTGCAGCGCCTTGCCCGGCAGGTGCCGCTGAAACAGGCTATGCGCCTCATCCTCACCGGGGAGCGTATTAGCGCCCAGCGTGCCGCAGAAATCGGCCTTATCAACGAGGTGGTGCCGGCGACCGAGCTGATGACGAAGGCCCAGGAGCTCGCGCGGCAGATCGTTCGCTGCGCGCCTCTTGCGATCGAAGCCTCCAAGGCCGTCGCGCTCTCGAGCCTCTCCTCCTCGCTGGAGCGCAGTATCCTCGACCAGCACCCGACCGCTGTCCGGCTATGGGCTAGCCAGGATGCGATCGAGGGGCCGAGGGCCTTCGCCGAAAAGCGACAGCCGGTCTGGCAGGGTCGCTGAAGCGAGGATCGACCGATGCTCGAAAATTTCAGTGGCGCGACGCGCGTCTACTACATTATCGGCCACCCCATCGCCCAGGTGAAATCTCCGTACGGCATGACCCGCCTGTTCGAGGAGAACGGCAAGGACGCCATTATGGTGCCGGTCGACATCCTGCCGGATGACGTACCGGAATTTGTGACGCTGGCCAGCCGCCTCCTCAATTGCGACGGCATCTGCATCACCGTGCCGCACAAGTTTGCCGTGGTTCCGCATTGCCGCACGATGTCCAAGACCACCAAGGTGCTTGGCTCAGCGAATGTAATGCGCCGCAATGCAGATCATTCGTGGCATGGCGACATGTTCGACGGGCCCGGCCATGTCGGGGCGATGCGGAAGAACGGGGCCAGGTTGGAGGGACAGCGTTCCTTGCTGATCGGAGCCGGTGGGGCCGGAAGTGCCATTGGCCTGGCGCTGCTTGACGCCGGGGTCCGCGAACTCGCTGTCCACGACACCGACGCGCGGCGACGGGATGCGCTGATTGCCAAGCTCGACGGCGCACACAGGGGCAAAGTGATAGCCGGTTCGTCCAACCCCGCCGGATTCGATACCGTCTCCAACGCATCGCCTGCCGGAATGAAGCCAGGCGACGGATTGCCGTTCGACATCGGCGGCCTGAAGGCCGCGACCTTCGTCAGCGATGTGGTGACGAAGCCGGCCGTAACGCCCTTGATAGAGGCGGCGCGCCGGATCGGCTGCCAGACCTCGACCGGCATCGAGATGTTCGAAGCCGAGACCTCGCTCATGCTCGACTTCTGGCTCGAAACCGCTGCCTGACGGCGCCACACAGGACACCGAGTATGACGACAAAATTGACGGGTGCCGGCCGTCTCGCCGGCGTGATCGGCTGGCCTGTCACACATTCGCGGTCGCCGCTTTTGCACGGTTACTGGCTCGAGCGCTACGGCATCGACGGAGCCTATGTCCCGCTCGCCGCCGAGCGGGATTTCGAGGGCGTGGTGCGCGGCTTGAGGGCAGCGGGATTTCGTGGCGCGAACGTCACAAAGCCCTGGAAGGAGGCGGCTTTCGCCCTCTGCGACGTTGTCGAAACCTCAGCGCGCCGGATCGGCGCCATCAACACCCTGGCCTTCGACGAGCGCGGCATCGTCGGCAGCAATACGGACGGCTTCGGCTTCCTGGCAGGCCTCGGCGAAGCCGGCATCGCCGTGAGCGGCCAGCGCGCGCTCGTTCTCGGGGCGGGCGGGGGCTCGCGTGCCGTTTGCCACGCCCTCGATGAGGCTGGTGCTCATGTAACCGTTACAAACAGAAGTCGCCGGCG
Source organism: Allobosea sp. GW822-FHT05A11 (assembly GCF_058800455.1). Lineage (NCBI taxonomy): Bacteria > Pseudomonadati > Pseudomonadota > Alphaproteobacteria > Hyphomicrobiales > Alloboseaceae > Allobosea > Allobosea sp. GW822-FHT05A11. The sequence goes on from NZ_JBXAMI010000001.1 coordinate 46,462, forward strand.
CGCCGAGCAGGTCGCCGAGAATTTGCCGGGAATTGCTGTCATCGACTGGGAGCGGCGCAGTGAGGTCATTGGCGACTGCGATCTCCTTGTGAACACGACCTCGCTCGGCATGGCGGGCTCTGAGCCACTCGATATTGACCTGTCGAGAGGGAGGGCCACGCTATGCGTCTCCGACATCGTTTATGTGCCGCTAGAAACACCCCTGCTGCGCCAGGCCAGGCAAAGCGGCTACAAGACCGTCGACGGGGTCGCAATGCTCCTCCACCAGGCCCGCCCCGGTTTCAAGGCCTGGTTTGGAGTTGACCCCATCGTCGACGACACGCTTCGTTCGCTCGTTCTCGCCACCCTCGGCCGCTGACGCGGCCCGGCTTCTCGCTCGCGATGTTCCAGAGCTGCAGGCTCAGGCGAAGATGTTAGGACGCGGCTCGCCCGGCTTATCGGCTGGCGGTCGAGGCGGCGGGCTGAGCTGACCCAATTCCTTCGTTGCTTCAAGCAACAACGGGCCGATCTGCTGCATGCGTTCTTCCGTCAAGCGAATGAACGGCCCTGCAACACTGATCGTCCCTGTGACTCGGCCATCCAAGGAGGATCGTATCGGAGCGGCCACCGCATTCATCCATTGCGAGAAGGTCTGCTGAGTCACGACGTAACCGAGCAACCGCGCTTCGCGAAGCCGCCTTCGGATGGCTTGGGCTGTTTGCGGAGCGTTGGGCCCGTATTCTTCCTTGGACCCATAGCCCTGCTTCTCGACCAGGGCGATCGCGTCCTCATCGGACATCGTTGAAAGCCAGGCCAATCCAGACGACGAGCATGAGAGCTTCGCCTCCTGTCCAGCCTCCGGATCGTAACGAAGACCGGCCGTGGCTCCTTGCGCCTTGGAGACGAAGATAAGCCGATCTTCATCAAGGATCGCGACACGAACCAGCTCGCCGCACTCCCGAGCGAGCCGGTCCAGCACAGGTTGCATCAAATCAGTGATGCCGTGAGCCTGGAGATAGCGCAGTCCCAGCGACGCAATCTTGGCCGTGAGTACATAGGAGCCGAACTCTCTGTCCTGCCGAACATAGCCTTCGTCAACCAGGCTCGCCAGAAGACGATGCGTTGCGCTGCGCGGGATTCTGATGGCGTCCGCCAGCTCATAAAACGGCATGCCACCAGGATGGCCAGCCAGAATCTCGATGATCCGCAAAGTGCGCTTCAGAATGCCATCCGGCCCGGCGTCCTTTTCCTTCGTCCTGGGCATCATTTTCTCCGAGGGGCCAAGAGGTCTCATCATAGCTTAGGCCCGGCCCAATTCACAGGCAGCTGGACCGTCATCCACCGCGATCGCATTCAACGGAGCATCCTAACGCCTTGTGAAGAAGCGAATTTGCTCCATAGAAAACGACAACATAAAATCGGTATCGTAAACTGGACTTTCGTTCCAGTTTACGATACCGCTTAACGCAAGCGCTGCACAAGACGGTGCCGAAAAAGGAATGCCAACAATCGGAGGAGACCGAATGACCCCAGAAAATCAAAAAGGCGGGAAGAAGAGCGGAACGTCGCGCCGATCGCTCCTGGCCGGAGCGGGCGGCCTTGCCGCGACGCAGTTTGCCGCGAGCAATTTCGGCATGCCCTATATCGGCAATGCGGCGGCGGCTGAGCCGATCAAAATCGGCATGCTTTGGGCCAAAACGGGCGCCATCGTCGACCAGGCGACCTATCTCGCCCAGGGCGGCTTCTTCGCCGCCGAACAGCGCAACAACCAGCTCCTCGGACGCCCCATCGAGATCGTCTGGCTGGACGAGCCCAACCCGCAGGGCGCGCAGCTCAATGCACAGCGCCTGATCGACGAGCACAAGGTCTGCGCCCTGATCGGCGGCGCCCAGAGCTCGCTCGCGCTGGCGATCTCGGCCGTCGCGAAGAAGTCCAAGATCCCTTATGTCGCAGCCAATGCCGCGGCCCTCGATCTCACCGGCAAGCTCTGCAACAAATATACCTTCCGCCTGCAGCCGCCCGTCGACGTCCACACGCGCGTCCTCGCTCCCTATTGCGAGAAACTCGGCAAGAAGTGGTACACGATCACGGGCGCCTTCGCCTTCGGCCAGGACATCAAGGCGAGCTTCACCGACTACATCACCAAAGCCGGCGGCTCGGTCGTCGGCTCGGATGAGGTGCCCGTCAGCACCGCCGACTACAGCTCCTTCATTCTCAAGATCCGTGCGGCAAAGCCGGATGTCGTCATCGGCGGCCTCTCGGCGAGCGACCTGACGACCTTCCTGAAGCAGTGGAGCGAACTCGGCATGAAGGGCAAGATTCCCTTCGCCGAGATCTCGATCGGCAATACCGATATCTGGGGCGTCGGCCCGGAAGCCGCGACCGGCATCTACACCATGGTTTGGGTTTACAATAACCCGGGCAATACGGCCGAAGACAAGGCCTTCGTCGACGCCTACATGAAGAAGTTCAACGAACCTCCGGCTGACAAGGCCTGGATGGGATGGTTCGGCATGCGGTCGCTGCTGGAGTCGATCGAACTCGCGAAGTCGACGGAGCCGGCCGCCATCGTTAAGGCGCTCGAGACATGGCGCGTCAAGGAAGGCGACCTCGACGTCGGCTATCGTGACTTCGATCACCAGATGAAGCGCCGGACCGTGATCTGCAAGGTCAAGGACAAGATCCCGAACAAATGGGATTATGTCGACGTGCTGGAAAATGCGCCCAAAACCGCCGCCGAGATCGACGAGGCTTTCGGTTCAGCTGCAAGCAGCGCTTGCAAGATGGACAGCATCTAATACCTCGGGCCGAGCCCTGGATCTGCTTCGAAGGTCCGGCTCCATCGAAGAACGCTGCGGCAGACCAAAGTCTCCGCAGCGCTCCCATCCGACACGTCAATTCCGCGCCGCATGAATGCGGCGCCTTCCCCGCGCGGCAGGCAACCTGTGCCGGCGCGGGAGGGACCATGCCATGCTCGACATGATCATCTCCCAGGCGGCGAACGGTCTCGTCCTGGGCTTTCTCTACGTTCTGATCGCGATCGGGCTGTCGATCATCTTCGGCATGCTCGGCATCGTGAATTTCGCCCATGGCTCGTTCTTCGCCATCGGCGCCTATCTGGCGCTGGTGCTGGCCCGGGACTTCGGCTGGCCGGCTGCGCTCCTGTCTCCGATCATCGTCGGAGCCATCGGCATGATCGTCGAGATGACGCTCATCCGACACCTCTACGGCAAGGAACCGTTGCTCGGCCTGATCCTGACCTTTGCCCTCGCGCTTCTGGCCGAGGCGATCCTCAGGCTCATATTTGGGGGCGCGCCGGTTCCGTTCAATCCGCCGAGCATCTTCGCCGGCTTCATCGAATACGGTCCGATCCTGATCACGAAATACCGTATGACGGTCCTGGTGGTTACTGTCCTGGCTCTCGTCAGCTTCTGGGCGTTCCTGCGCTTCACGCCCTTCGGCCGCATCATCCGGGCGGGCTCGCGTGATGCCGAGATGGTCGGACTGCTCGGAATCAATCTGCCGATCCTGCTCTCCGGCGTCTTCGGCATCGGTTGCTTGCTGGCCGGGCTCGCCGGCATGCTTGCCGGCCCCCTCTGGACCGTCATTCCCAGCATGGCATCGGGCGCGATCATGCCCGCCTTCGTCATCGTTACGATCGGCGGCCTCGGATCGTACTCCGGAGCGATCATCGCCGGCCTCCTCGTCGGCATTACCACCGCCATGAGCATCCAGTTCGCCCCGGCCTGGTCCGGCGCCGCGATGTACGTGCTGATGGCTGCCATCCTGCTCATCCGTCCGCGCGGCCTGTTCGGCGAGCGCTGGGAGAGGTTCGAATGAGAAGCCGTTCCATCCTGACCAATCCGATCCTCTGGATCGCGGTCGTTTTCGCAGCGCTCACCTTGGCCTGGGTCGGCCAGGGCGCCCCGGTAAACTTGATCACTCAGATCGCGATCTACACGCTCTACGGAGCGGGCGTGAACCTCCTTGTCGGATACACAGGACTGGTTCCGTTCGGCGCTTCGGTGTTCTTCGGCTGCGCGAGCTACTTCGCAGCGTTGCTTCTGCTCGGCCCGGTCAAGCAAGACCTCCTCGCGCTCGTCCTGTCCGTGGTGATCTCAATGGCGATGGCCGTCGTGCTCGGAGCACTCATCCTGCGCCGACGCGGACTGTATTTCTCGCTGTTGACGCTCGCATGTTCCCAGATCGCGTTCGAAATCGCCTACAAGTGGACGGCCGTCACGGGAGGCGAGAACGGACTCCAGGGCGTGCCGCGCCCGAGCTTTCATACGGAAATGCAGTTCCACCTGTTCGCCCTGGCCTCGGTGCTGCTGTGCCTGTGGTTGCTGTGGCGGCTGGTCCATGCGCCATTCGGCAGAGCACTGCAGGCCATCCGCGACAACGAGCAACGGGCAAGCAGCCTGGGTTACAACACCTATCTGGTGAAGCTCGGCGGCTTCGTGCTCATGGCCGGCCTCGTCGCCTTTGCAGGCTCGCTGCTGACGCTGATGCTGCAGGGCGTCTACGCCAACAATCTCGGCTGGCAACGCGCCGGCGACTCGCTGCTGATGACCGTCCTCGGGGGCGTGCACCACTTCCTCGGACCGCTCTGGGGCGCAATCGCCTTCATCATCCTGGAGAACCGGCTTTCGGCGATCACTGAAAACTGGTGGCTGATCTTCGCACCGATCATCATCGTCTTCGCGCTGTTCTCGCCCGAAGGGATGCAGGGGCTGGCGCAACGCCTGCTCCGGAACGAGCGCTGGACGCTCACACGCAACACCATCCCGCCGCGACCGCAGGTGATCAAGCCCTATGAAAGCGCGGGGCAGGCGATGGATCCGGACAAGCCCATCCTGGAGACCCGCAAACTCAGCAAGAGTTTCGGCAGCCTGGTGACCGCCAAGGAGATCGATCTCCAGGTACGGCCGTTCGTGCTGCATTCGATCATCGGCCCCAATGGCGCTGGCAAGACCACGTTCTACAACATGCTGACCGGCGTCCTGCCGCCGAGCGGGGGCACGATCCTGTTCGAAGGCAAGGAGATCACCAAGCTGCCAATGTATGCCCGTGCCCGGCTCGGCATAAGTCGCTCCTTCCAGATTCTCTCGATCTTTCCGAACCTTTCGGTCTTCGAGAACGTCCGCATCGCGGTGCAGGCGCAGAGGCACGGTGCTCTCGGCTTCTTCCGGGATGCCCATGACATCGAAGCGCTGAATGAGCGCACTTGGTCGATCCTCGATGCGGTTGGACTCGCGGACCGGGCGGCCGACCCGTGTATGAATCTGCCGCACGGCGCCAAGCGATTGCTCGAAATCGCAGTGACGCTCGCGATCGACTCCAAACTGCTGCTTTTAGACGAGCCACTCGCCGGCTTGGCCGAGGCGGATCGGCAGATCGTCGCGGAGTTGATCCGCAGCCTGGCGAAGAAGCACGCAGTGCTTTTGATCGAGCACGACATTGATCGCGTCCTGGCGATATCGGACCGCATTTCCGTCCTTCATCAGGGCAGAATGATAGCGGACGGCAAGCCGGCCGACGTGGCTCACAACCCCGAGGTGATCGCCGCCTATCTCGGCGCCGCCAAGGGCGATTCCAAGGCGCCCCCGGCGGTCGAACGCATCGCACACGCTTCTGCCAAGCCGCTGCTGGAGGCGAAGGGGCTGGCCGTCGGCTATGGCGGCAGCACGGTTTTGAACGGCGTCGATGTCACCGTGCATGTCGGCGAGGCGGTCGCTCTGCTTGGCCGCAATGGCGTTGGAAAGACGACCTTGCTACGGGCCCTTACGGGCACGCTGCCGTTGAATGCCGGAACGGTCGACTTCGCGGACGCCGATATAGGCTCCCGCAAGCCTTATGAGATCAATCGGCTGGGCATTGCGCTGGTGCCCGAAGGCCGCCGCCTCTTTCCGAATTTGACGGTGGTCGAGAATCTTCAGATTGCCCAGCGCGCAGGAGGGCTCAGCATCGAGGAGTGCTTCGACCTCTTTCCGCGTCTGCGAGCCCGTCAGAAGGCAAAAGCCGAGAATCTATCGGGCGGCGAGCGCCAGATGGTCGCGATCGCCCGTGCCCTTGTCGTCCCCAGCAAGTTGATCCTGCTGGACGAACCCTTCGAAGGCCTCGCGCCGGCGGTGGTCGAGGAGGTGATGGCAGCGCTGGTCAAGCTGCGGGGCAAGGTCGCGATGATCATCGTCGAACACCATGCGGAGACCGTTCTGCCAATCGTCGACAGAGCCCTCGTGCTGGTCAATGGCCGCATCGCGTTTTCGGGCGACGCTGGCGACCTTGAGAAGGATCATGCCTTGCAAGCAAAGCTGCTGGGCGTGGTCCAGGCAGACGAAATCGCGGCGGCCTGAGCGAACGATGACCAGTCCTTCTTTAACAGCGAACCTCAACGGCGCAACGCGGCTCCACCTGATCATTGGCGACCCAATCGCTCAGGTGAAGTCGCCTTCGGGCATGACACCCAAATTCGTTGAGGCAGGCAGAAACGACATCGTCGTGCCGGTCCGCGTGACCAGTGCGGATCTGGCCGCGTTCCTGGCGGGCGTCAGCCTGGCCCAGAACGTCGACAGCATCATCATCACCGTGCCCCACAAGTTCGCTTGCTTCGACCACTGCGAAACTGTTTCGGATCGCGCCCGGCTACTGGGCGCGGTTCAGCACATGCGGCGGACCGCTTCCGGTCGTTGGCATGGGGAAAACTTCGACGGAATGAGCTTCGTCGCGGCGGCCAAGTTCCGGGGGGCGGCCTTCCAGGGCGCGCGAGCGCTGCTCGTTGGCGCCGGCGGCGCAGGCTCGGCGATCGCCCTCGCAATGGTGGAGGCTGGTGTCACGGAACTCGCCATCCACGATACCGACGAGCAACGCTTGGCCAAATTGCTCGACAAGATCGCAGGCGCAACGGCCACGCCTGTCCGGCGAGGTTCACCGGATCCGTCCGGCTTCGATATCATCGTCAACGCCACGCCTTTGGGCATGCGAGCCGAGGATCCGTTGCCCGTTGATGTCGGACGCCTCAAGCCCGAGAGCTTTGTCGGATGTGTCGTCACAGCGCCTGCCATCTCACCCCTCATCGAGGCGGCGCGAAAAGCGGGCTGCCGCACCTCGACCGGCCTCGATATGACCGAAGCCGCCCAGAAGCTCGGGCTTAACTTCGTTCTTTCCAGCCCATCCTCACAAAATGACTGACGGACGCGCACCACCCGGTTCTGGGAATGCCGTGGAGCACGCCATGTTCAAACGCATGTCGATTCTGGAAAAGCGGTCGGGGGACGATCAGGCCTTTTTCTCCCGGTATTGGGAGGAACGGCACGGGCCACTTGTAGCCCGCCTGCCTTTCATTCGCGCTTACGTCCAAAACCATGTGGAACAGCAGTACGAGCCTAGTTCATTTCGCGTGGGCGGCATTGTCGAACTCCAGTTCGATGACGCGAGCGCGATGGACGAAGCGTTTTCGGCCGAAGGATCCAAGGCCGTCATCGCGGATGAGGCGAATTTCCTCGGCAACGCGGCGGGCTACATCATTGGCGATTCAACTGTCCGCATGGCAGGCGAATTGGGCAAGCTCGTCGTTCTCTTAAGCCACGACGACCGTCGGGCCGGGACGAAAGAATTCGAGACGGCCGTCCGTCAACTGCCCGGTTTCGTGCAGTTCATTCGAGATGACGTCGCATCGACGATCACGCGGCCGGGTTCAGCACAACCAGGCCAGCGGGTCGACAGCTTCTTCCATATTTACTTCGACGGCACCGCAGACGCTGACCGGGCCGGACCAAAGGTCGCCAGGATGGCCGACACATTCAAGCTCGGTGTCTTCCGAATGCGCACCACTCGTATCGTCTAGCGCCGTCGGATCAAGCTGGCAGCCCAGGCATGAGACAAGGAGCCCTCCCATGAAAGCGCTTGTAGTCGGCGCGAGCCGCGGTATCGGCGCCGCCATAGCCTTGCGCCTCGCCAAGGACGGCATCGCCAGATCCGGCTTTGCTCAAATCGTGATCACGGCGCGCGCGCCGTCGCCGGCGCTAACGGAGGTGGCGTCTGGCATCACCAGACTTGGTGCCCAGCCGCATATCGTCACTGGCGATATCGGCGACGCCACCGTTCCCGCTCGCATCGGTGCCGAGGCAATCGAAGCCTGTGGCGGCCTCGACCTGGTCGTGGCCAATGCCGGCATCACATCACCTGGCCCGCTTGCGACCCTGTCGATCGAAAGCTGGGAGCGGCTGTTCGCCGTCAACACCCGCGGCCCCTGGCTTCTCGCGCAATCGGTTTACGAGGCTTTGCGCGCCACGAAGGGTAGCTTCGTCGCCGTCGCGTCTATGTCGGGCATGTTTCCCCACCCGGGGTCGGGTTCCTACTCCTCGACCAAGGCGGCGCTGATCATGATGTGCCAGCAGCTCGCCCAGGAGTGGGGCCCGGACGGCGTCCGGGTCAACGCGGTCTGCCCTGGGATGATCCGGACTCCCATGACCGAGTCTATCTATGCCGACCCCGCCATTGCGGCACGGCGCGACGAGATCGTGCCGCTTAAGCGCGTGGGACAGCCCGATGACATCGCGCGGGTCGTCTCCTTCCTCGGCAGCGATGACGCACGCTACGTCACCGGTGAGGCGATCCGGGCCGATGGTGGTTTCTCCTCCTCTATCCTTTCCTACGTGCCGGGGCTTGCGAAGTCCCGCTAGCCACCATCGGTCAGTCTGAACGACGGACAGGAAGTGCCCCGCAGTTCACCAGGGGCAGGGCGGATATGCAGGATCGTTCTTAGACTGGAATATTATTCCAATATAATGTTCTACAAAACTTGGGAGGAACATCATGGCGCGCGCAAGGATTGGGATCATCGGGCTCGGGGTGATCGGCAAATCCCATCTTTCCGTATTGCAGGAGACGGAAAACGCCGACGTCGTCGCTATCTCCGACCCTACGCAAGCAGCCCGCGACCACGCCGCCGGTCGCAACGTAAAGGCCTATGACGATTATCGCACGATGATCGAAACGGAGCGCCTCGATGGCGTCGTCGTAGCGACGCCGAACGACCAGCATGTACCTGTCGCGCTCGATTGCATCTCTCGCGACATCGCGGTCCTGGTCGAGAAGCCGATCGCGGAAAGCGTTGAGGCCGCGCGCCGGCTCTGCGAGGCGGCAGAGGCCAAGAACATCCCGATCCTGGTCGGCCACCATCGCCGACACAATCCCGCTGTCAGGGCAGTGCGCAAAGCCATTGCAGATGGAGTTATCGGCAAGCCCGCCATCGCGACCGTGATCTATACGCAGCTCAAGCCGGACAGCTACTTCACCCTTGGCTGGCGGCGCGACAAGGCCAGCGGCGGACCGATCCTTATCAACCTTATTCACGAGATCGACCTGATCCGCTTTGTCTTCGGCGAAATCGAGAGCCTGCAGGCATCAACCTCCTCGGCGGTCCGTGGCTTCCCGGTAGAGGACACAGCTGGTGTCCTGCTGCGTTTCCGCAACGGCGCGCTCGGCACGATCAGCCTCTCCGACACGGCTGCCTCGCCCTTCAGCTGGGATCTGACTTCCGGCGAATTCGATCAGATGGCCGGCACCACCGACAAGCTGAAGCGTCAGCAAGTCTCCTCGCACATTTTTGCGGGCTCGGAAGGTTCGCTCACTTTGCCGGATGTCCGACACTTCAGCTATCGCGGCGATACCGAGCCGGGGTGGTTGAGCGAATTGAGTGAGGACAGGCTCGCCCTGACCCCCGAAAGCGCCTATCGCCGGCAGGCCCGACATTTCGCGGCCGTTGCCCTGAGGGAGGAGGAACCCGTTATCAACGGCCGCGATGGCCTTCGCACGCTGGAGGCCACGCTCGCGGTCAAGGCGGCCTCTGAAAGCGGTGGCACCGTCCGGCTTTCGGCCTGACGGTGGGACGGACCATGCCGTTGAACAAGTTCATGAGCGCGGATGATGCCGTCGCGCTTATCCGCGACGGCGACACCGTCGGCCTGGTGGGCGGCGGCGGCGGATTGATGGAGGCGTCTTGCCTGTTCTCCGCGGTCGAAAAGCGCTTTCTCGAAACCGGCCATCCGCGCAACCTGACTGCCGTGCACTCGCTCGGGATCGGCGACAAGAAGACGCGAGGCATGAATTGCTTCGCCCACCAGGGCATGGTCCGCAAGGTGATCGGCGGCCACTGGCCCTGGTCGCCGCGCATGCAGCAGATGGCACGCGACAACGAGATCGAAGCCTACGTTCTGCCCGGCGGCGTCGTCATGCAACTCTATCGCGAGATCGCGGCCAAGCGACCGGGCCTGCTGACGCATGTCGGACTCGGCACCTTCGTCGACCCGCGACGCGAAGGCGGCCGGATGAACGAAGCCGCACATGAGGAATTGGTCGAGCACATCACGATCGAAGGACGCGACTATCTTCGCTACAAACCCTTTCCGGTGAATGTGGCGATTATCCGCGGCTCCTATGCCGACGCCCACGGCAATGTCAGCCTCGATCAGGAGGCCGCCAATGTGGACATCTACGCCGTGGCGCTCGCAGCCCATAATTGTGGCGGCAAGGTCATCGTGCAGGTCCGTACCGCGGTCGATGTCGGCACTCTGCCCGCCCGCTCTGTGCGCATCCCCGGGGCGATCGTCGATGCCGTCGTCGTCGATCCCGAGCAGCGCATGGGCTACGACACTGTCTACGATCCGCTGATGTCGGGGGAGCGCCGCGGTCCCGCCCTGGCACATCCCCCGCAGCCGATGACGGCCCGTCAAGTGATTGCCCGCCGCGCCGCGCAGGAGCTCACCGATGGCGCGGTGCTGAATTACGGATTTGGTATCCCGGACGCCGTGGCCCGGCTCGTCGAACTGCGTGGCGACGGCGAACGCTACTATCAGACAATCGAGCATGGCACCTATGGTGGCGAGCTTTTGGTCGGGACGCTCTTCGGCTTTGCCCGCAACGCCTCGGCGATGATCGACGGCCCCTCCCAATTCGACTTCTATTCAGGCGGCGGCCTCGATCTCGCGTTCCTTGGCTTCGGCGAGCTCGACCGCGAGGGAAACGTCAACGTCTCCAAGCTGGGGGGCGTGCCAGTCGGTCCAGGCGGCTTCATCGACATCGCCCAGAACGCCCGAAAGGTCGTCTTCTGCGGAACCTTCGACACCAAAGGCACGGAGATCGAGATCGGTGCCGGCCGGCTCGCAATTCGGCGTCAAGGCGAGGTGCTGAAGCTGGTGCCATCCGTCGAGCAGATCACCTTCTCGGGCGAGCAGTCGCGTGCCTCCGGGCAGGAGGTGATCTACGTCACCGAGCGCGCCGTCTTCCGGCTTGGCGAGGCCGGGCTCGTCCTGACCGACATCGCGCCGGGCGTCGATATCCGCAGCGACATCCTCGAGCGCATCGCCTTCACGCCGGTGATTCCGAGCGATCCGAAGCCCTATTCGGCCGATTGCTTCGGTTAACGCCCGCTCGACGAAACTACGGAGAACAGCATGTCATCCGCAGCCCCTCTCGCTGGCATCAAGGTGGTCGACTACAGCCATTTCCTCGCCGGTCCGTATCTCTCGCGCTGCTTGGCGGGTATGGGTGCCGAGGTCGTCAAGGTCGAGCGTCCAACCGTCGGTGATGCTGGGCGACATCATCCTTATTTCGTCGGCGACGAGAGCGGCTTCTTCTTGCAGCAGAACATGGGCAAGCGCGGCATCTGCGTCGACGTCAAGAAGCCGGCGGGGATGGAGTTCGTCCGCGAGCTGGTCTCCACGGCTGATGTCTTCGTCGAAAACTATCGGCCCGGCGCACTCGCTCGGCTCGGCCTAGGATATGACGATCTTGCCCGGCTTAACCCCAGACTGGTTTACTGTTCGCTCTCTGCCTATGGCCATACCGGTCCGAAATCCGCCAAGGCCGGCTTTGGATTGATTGCCGAGGCAATGTCAGGTGCCATGGCGCAACTCGGCGTGCCCGGCGAACCGCCACCATTGCTGCGGATCCCGATCGCCGACATGTATGCCGGCATCCATGGTGCGGCCGCGGTCTGTGCAGCTCTGCTCGGGCGCGCGACCTCTGGCAAGGGCCAGCATATCGATCTCGCACTCTACGACTGCATGGTCTCGATGCACGACTATGCGATCCAGTGCTTCACCTTGAGCAACGGCGCCATCCTCCCGCAGCAAGTCGGATATGACCTGCCGGATTCAACCGTCTACGGCGTCTTTCCCGCCCCGGACGGATATCTCGTCATCGCCGCGCAAGTTGACGATGCCTGGCGCCGCCTTGCCGGCCTGGTCGGCGGAAGTGAATTGGCGAGCGACATGCGTTTCCACACGGCAGCAGGCCGCAATGCCAATCGCGAGGAGGCTCTGCGTCGCGTGCGGGATTGGACCGCGACGCAATCCTCCGTTGCGGCCTGCATTGCCGCATTGGAAGCTGTCGACGTGCCCTGCGCGCCGGTCCAGCGCATCGACGAGGTGCTTGCCGATCCTCAGCTCGTCGCACGCGGCATGATGATCGAACAACAGCATCCTACCCTTGGCCCAATCAGATTGCCCAACTTGCCGTTCCATTTTTCGAACTACCAGCCCGAGCCCATGCGGATCGCGCCTGGCCTCGGCGAACACAACGCCGAGATCGCTGCCAGTCTCGGATATTCACCGGAGGAGATCGCGAACCTGGCGCGCGATGGCGTGCTGTATCAGGCCCCCGTCCACTCGTCCGAACCCACAAAAACTGCACAGGGAGCAGCAACATGAGTCAGTTTCACGTAAGCCTCGGCCAGAAGGCACAGTTTGCGAAGACGGTGTCGGAGAGCGATGTCTATCTGTTCGCCGGCATTACTGGGGACCTCGCACCCAATCACGTCAACAAGGCTTACATGGAAAAGTCGAGCTACGGCCGCCTACAGGCCCATGGCGCACTCATCATAGGCTACATGTCAGCAGCCTCGAGCATAGTGACTGCGACCGCGCGCGACGGCGACGAGACGCCAGTGTCGCTAGGCTACGACCGGATCAGGATCGTGGGCCCAGTCTTCTTCGGGGACACGGTTACCGTCGATTACGAGATCGATACGATCGACGCCGAGCGCAGGCGAGCGACCGGCGCGATCCGGGTCACGAACCAGGATGGCGAACTGGTCGCGGTCGCAACCCATATTCTGAAGTGGGTTCCCAATACGAAGCATTGACGAAAACGGGCGCGCGTCGGCGCGCCCTTCCTTGTCCGCCTTTAGAGGCCTGCCCCATCGAGGCGCCCCGGTTCGGCCAGCAGCCAGGTAGCGTAGGCCCCGATCCCCTGTTCCAGATCGAATCGCGTGCGGAAGCCGGTGTCGGCGATGAAGTGCCGACCATCCATCGGCCCGCGAATAGGCGTGAACGTATTCCACGGCATCGCGCCCGGGCCGATCGCGATCACCGCTTTGGGAACCGCGGTCCTGACGGCATCTGCTATCTCGAAAGTTGTGTAATTCCGGGGCGGGGCGAGGTGGTAGGTGGAGCGGTTGAGCTGCGGCGCATCGACGGCTGCGATCAGCCCCGCAACAACGTCATCGATGTAGGTGAAGCCTGCCGAGAAGTTCCCGCCGCTGGCGTCGTCGCGCGGGACGCCACGGATGGCATCTATCAATATCGGAGGGATCGGGCCGCGGGCGAAAGTGTAGTTCACGACTGGAGGCCCATAAATCCAGGAGATGCGGACTGTCGCCGCATCGACGCCGAATTGGGCTCGGAAAGCCCGGACCATCATCTCGCCGCAAGCCTTCGTCGTGCCGTAAAGACCGTCGGCATCCGGAGGTTGATCTTCGGTGATTGGCAGGCTGGGGTCGACATCCTTGAAGACGCTTCCGGTGCTGCCATAGATCATTCGGCGCCACTCTTGGCGTCGGGCAACGTCAAGAAGATTCACGACGGCGCCGACATTGGTTTGGAAGGCCGCCACAGGATCGGGCCGGCAATACATTTCGTTGGCCATGGCGGCGAGGTGGATGCAAGAATCCACGCCATTGTCTCGACAAAGGCGCTCGACTGAACCCAGATCCGTCAGGTCGCACGTGACCCAAGTCACATTGGCGCCGAGCGCCTCCGCATCTGCAGCACGGAACGTCCGGTTATATTGCGCGATGATCGGCCGCTCGCGCGCCAGACTGCGCACGATTTCGTAGCCGACATGCCCCATCGCACCCGTAACCAGCAATGTCATCGCCGCCTGCCTCCTCTTCTTGGTGAAACTGCTGCCGCCGGTCCGCGTCCGGCGAGCTTGAGGGAAACCAGCCCGCCAGCGACGATGAGCCCCGCTCCAAACAGGCTGAACAAATCCGGCACCTCGTCGAATACGGCGAAGCCGATCAGCGTGGCGGTCAAAAGTTGCGCGTAAGAATAGGGGGCGATACGCGAGGCACCCGCCCGAAGATAGGCGGCGATCATGCAGGCCTGGCCGACGGCCTGGCATAGCCCGGACATGGCCAGGAACAACCATTGCCGCGAGGTCGGGGCCTGCCAGACAAAGGGGAGCGCCAGGGTCGACAGCAGCAACGCTACGAGCATGGTATAGACAACCAGCGAACGCGGCGGAGCCTGCTGCGCCACGACGCGCGTCAAAACCTGGGCGATGGCAGTGAAAATCCCGCCCAGAGCCGGGAGAAGCAGCACCCACGAAAAACTGCCGTCGAAGGGACGCGTGATCGTCACCACCCCAAGCAAGCCGAGCGCGACGGCAAACCAGCCCCAACGATTGACCGTCTCTCCCAACACCGTACGCCCGAGGGCCATGCTGATAAGCGGCGCCACGAACAAGACCGTCGTCAACTGTGCCAAAGGCACATAGGCCATCGATATGATGATGCAGACGCCTCCCAGAAATGGAAAAAGCGAACGAAGCAGCACGAGGCGCACCGGCACATCCAGCAAAAGCGACCGCCAATGCCGCGGGCGCACGAGGGTCAGCATCACGACCGCGAACGCCACGCTGCGTCCCCAGAGCGCCATACCCGCATTGCTTTCGGCGACGACCAGCTTCGAGGCAGCATCCCCGACGGCAAAGAGACTGAAGGCAGCAACAGCGAGACCGAGCGCGGCAACACCGGTTTCCGCCCGGAGAGGATGGCCCGGCGCTTGGTTCACCGGGTACGTTCCACCTCGACCCCTGCCGAGCGCTCCAGATCGCGAACCAACTCCGTCTGGTCAGCTTGGGCCGAAACGCCGTTCGCGATCGCGCGCTCGAACATCGCCGTCACCGCCCGAGTCATCGCTACGGGTACGCCAAGCCGATCGGCTTCGGCGATTGCCGCCCGCATATCTTTCAGAATGACCGCCATGGGCGAACCGAAATCAAAACGCCGCGTCAGAACGTTCTGTGGGATGACGGTGAGTGAAGCATCGTTCTTGCCGGTGCCGTTGTTGATCACGTCCAGCATCGCCTCCGGATCGAGCCCTGCCTTGGAACCGAAGACGAGCGCCTCGGCGGCGATCGCGAAGTTGACCGCCGACATGACGTTGTTGACGAGCTTCATCACCTGGGCACGCCCCGCCAATTCGCCAAAGTGCACGATCCGGCCGGCGTAGCAGCGCAGCACCGGCTCGACCGCGGCGATGGCATCCTCCGGCCCCGACAGCATCACTGTCAGCGTACCGGCAGCGGCGCGAACGCGGCCGCCCGTCATCGGAGCGTCCACGAGCGCAATCCCCCGTGCAGCGAGGCCGGTTTGCATTCTTGCAACCAACTCCGGGCCTGTCGTGCTCGTGATGACGCAGATGCGCGCCGCGCCACCGGCGACAATGCCGTCTGCCCCTAGGACCACCGTGTCATGAGCCGGCAGGCTGGCGAGACAAACGAAGACGATCTGTGCGCCGTCGGCGACTTCGCGGGCGGAGCGTGCCAGCCGAGCGCTGCCGGCGAAGACCCGCAGGGCCGACTCGCTGATATCGTACACGACGAGCTCGTATCCGGCATCGACGAGGCGTCGCGCCATGGGCGACCCGATCGCCCCCAGGCCAATGAAACCGATTGTCGGTCGCGATCCGTCCATGATCGGGGCGCGCTCAGTACAGGCCAGGCGTCGCGCCGCCATCGACGGCGATCGCCACGCCCTGAACGTGGCGCGCGTCCTCACCGCAGAGGAACAAGGCCAGTGCGGCGATGTCCTCGGGGCGCCCCAGCCGCTGCAAGCCCTCCCGGGCGACCAACTCTTCGCGAATCTCCGCAGGACTTTTCCCTGCCACCCTGGCACGCTGCTCAAAGAGCTGTTCGACCCTCTCCGTCTCGGTCATGCCCGGATAGATTGCGTTGACGTTTACGCCCGCGCGCTTGCCCAGCCCCGACAACCCCTTGGTGAAGTTCGCCATCGCCGCGTTGACTGAGCCGCCTATCAGGAAGCCGGGATCAGGGGTCCGCGCCGCGCCGCCGATAATGTTGAGGACATGCCCGCGACGCTCGGAGAGGGACGGCCAGAATAACCGGCACAGCCTGACACAGGCGAAAAACTTGAGATCGAAACCATCCTGCCAGTCATTGTCGGGGAGAGTGAGGAAATCTCCCGCCTTCGTCGCACCCGCAGAGTTGACGAGAATGTCGCAGCCGCCAAATCGCGACATGACGCCCTCGAAAACGGCCTTGCACCCCGCTTCCGAGCGCAAATCCACCGCCACCGTCGCCGGCCGCCGGCCATGGCTGTCCGCGATGGCCGCCGCTGCCGTCGCGAGCGTCTTGTCGGAGGACGCGGCGAGGACCAGCTCGGCCCCGGCAGCGGCAAAAGCCTGCCCGATTCCGAAGCCGATGCCCCGGCTTCCGCCAGATATGACGACCACCTTTCCGCTGAAACGCGACATCATGCTACCCTCCTTAGACAAGCGTCACACGAAGCTGACAAATGCCCCCGAAGCGCGCGTCAAAAGGCTGCCCGCGCCGAAGCCGAAGTGGCACGCAGAGCGAACCGGTTGATAGATAATCGCCCGCCGAGAGCGCGACCCCACGCTGCAGAAGGCTGTCGATCATCTCGGCCAGCACCGTGACGACATCCCCGCGCTGGGAGCCGCGATAAAGCTCGACGGGCTCCCCGGGCATACCGGCCTCAATCGATAGGCCGTTGAGATCCAGTTTCTGCCAGTCGGCGACATCCTCTCCGAATACGAAAGCGCCTCCGCTGCCGTTGTCGGCTATCGCCAGCAAGGTCTTGGCATTGGTGCTTCTGATGTCGAGCCGACTGCCGGCGATTTCGATCCCCGGGACGAGATTGACAGCAGAGACGACCTCATCCCGCGAATAAGGCGTGCTGCGCGCAGGCAGGGCGTGTTTAAGGCGGAAGGCATATTCTAGCTCGGCGTTGTATCCGGCATAGAGCGCATGGGGCAGTTCAGCCGCGCCGACGAAAATGCGGTCCCGCATGATCCGGCCCGGGATCGGTCCATCGTGACCCTCGGCTATCTGAACCGCGCGCAGGGCCGCGCCGATCTTCCAGCCGCCGACACCCGTGCCTAGGAGCTCAGCCATCCTGTCTTGGACCCAATAGGCCTCATTGCGGCTTTGCGGACGATTGAGGCCCGTCGGCTCGTCAATTCGGGTTCCAGCCTCCCAAGCCTGCGCCAACGAACTGGCCAAGCGCTCAAGTTCAGCCCGCATCGTGCCTGCTCCAAAACAAGAGCCAACCCAGTTTTATGACTGGATCTTATAACCGGAATATTATTCCAATATTTATGGCGGTCGTAAGGGCGGTGATGGGCAGCGGGGGTTGCGCTCAGCGCTTGTCTCAAGACCGATGTGGGGGATCGTGCGAGGTAGCCCTGGGCTCGCACGAATGGAGGTCGGTACTGCAAATGAGCCGGCCGCTCGCGCCCCTAGCCTCAATGGGTGATCGAGGCGCCGAATTTCTCATGCAAAATTTGCATATAGTTCTTTCCTGATCCCTGCCTTTGCATTGGACGGCCGAACTCTGCTGGCGCTAGAAATACCCGAGAACAACAAGGTGGTCCTCTCGATGAATCTTGCCCGCTTTCCCCGCGTCTCGCTCGCCCATTTGCCCACTCCCCTGGAGCGTCTCGACAACCTGACGCGGGTGCTCAACGGCCCGGAGATCTGGATCAAGCGCGACGATTGCACGGGCCTCTCGACCGGCGGCAACAAAACCCGCAAGCTCGAATACCTGATGGCTGCGGCGCAGGCCGAGGGGGCCGATACGGTCATCACGCAGGGGGCGACCCAGTCCAACCATGCGCGCCAGACGGCGGCTGCGGCGGCCAGACTCGGCATGGCCTGTCATGTGTTGCTGGAGGACCGTACCGGCAAGACGGATTTCGATTACACGCAGAACGCCAACGTGCTGCTCGACGTTCTCCACGGTGCCGTCATCGAGCGCTGCGGGCCGAATCCGGACATGAACGGCGAGCTGGCGAAGCTCGGCGAAAAGCTCACCGCCTCCGGCCGCAAGGTCTATGCCATCCCCGGCGGAGGCTCCAATCCGACCGGCGCGCTCGGTTACGTCAACGCGGCGCTGGAACTGGTGATGCAAGCCAACACGGCCAGCCTCAAGATCAATCACCTCGTCCATGCGACGGGGAGCGCCGGCACGCAGGCCGGCCTGGTCACCGGGCTCGCCGGCGTCCACAGCGACATCAAGCTGCTCGGCATCGGCGTGCGAGCGCCGAAGGACAAGCAGGAGGACAATGTCTTCAAGTTGGCCCGCGCCACGGCGCAGCTTCTCGGCATGCCCGATGCCGTCAAGCGCGAGCATGTCGTGGCGAATTGCGACTATGTCGGCGAAGGATACGGCCTCCCGGCGCCGAGCACGATCGAGGCGATCCGTATGCTGGCCGAGCTCGAAGGCATCCTGCTCGACCCGGTCTATTCCGGTAAAGGCATGGCCGGATTGATCGATCTTGTCCGGAACGGGCGGTTCCGCAAGGGCGAGACGATCGTCTTCCTTCATACCGGCGGCCAGATCGGACTCACCGCCTATCCACGGGAATTCCTGACCAATGGCTGAGCCGCTCGGGCCGGAGTCACGGCCCGTCGTGGGCATTCTCGGCGGGATGGGACCCGAAGCGACGGTGGACCTGATGCGCCGCGTGATCGCGGCGACACCCGCCCAGGACGACGCCGACCATATCCGCATGCTCGTCGACAACAATCCGGCGGTGCCCTCGCGCATCGCCGCGCTGATCGAGGGAACGGGGCCGAGCCCGCTTCCGGAGCTGGTTCGCATGGCCAGGGGCCTGGCCGCCGGCGGCGCGACGATGCTCGCGATGCCGTGCAACACCGCGCATTACTACGCTGGCGGCATTGTCGAAGCCGTGCCGCTGCCGTTCCTCAACATGATCGCACTGACGGTGGAGCGTATCGCTGCGATGGTCCCGGCTGGTACGCAGGTGGGTCTGCTTGCCTCGACCGCCGTCTTCAAGATCGGCCTCTACGAGCAGGCCTTCGCCGATCTCGGCCTGCCGATCCTCGCGCCCGAGCGTCAGGACGACGTCATGGCGCTGATACGCGCCGTCAAGACCGGCGACACCGGGGCTGCCCGGCGCGGCGCGCTCGCCGCCATCGCGGAGCGGCTCGTGCAGGGCGGTGCGGGGATCATCCTCGTCGCCTGTACGGAACTGTCGATCATGGCGGATGCCATCGCCGGAACGGTGCCCGTGCTCGATGCGCTGGACGTGCTTGCCGAGGAAATCGTCGCCCAGGCGAAGGGGCGATAGCCGCGACGTTCGTCTATCGCTCCGCGCCTCGCCGGTCGATCAGCGCCTGCAGGTCGACGGAGCGTAAGTGGTCCAGCACGTTCGGGGTTAGCGCGTGCGAATCCTGAGGACAGGCATAGATCGCCACGCCCATCGGGTGAATCAGCGTCGTTTCGTCGATCTGGACGATCCGTCGCCTTTCCAGGTCGTCGAGCACGAGGCTGCGCGGCAGCCAGGCGAAGCCGAGCCCTGCCAGCAGCATCTCGCGCAGCGCGCTGCTGAGCGAATTCACGCAGATCGTCTCGCAGCGATAGCGCTGGATCAGCCGCGGCATGACCTCCTGCCAGATGACCTCGCCGAAGAAGCTGCGCTGGGGATAGGTCAGGAGCGGCATGGCCTGCCCCTCGTCCGGCGCCAGGGCGGCCGGGCCGACCAGAATCATGTCGTCCTGCGCGCTTGCGACGCGCATGGCGGTCGTCGAGCCGATTGGCTCGATCGACGGGCTGAGCTCGTAGCAGATCATTAGGTCGACCTCGCCGCGGATCGCCATTTCGACGCATTCGGCCCTATTGGCGCAATTCAGGTGATAGGCCGGCTGATAGCCCTGCTGCCGCAGGATCTCGACGAAACGCGGAAAGATCGAGAATGCCAGCGAATGCTGGATCGCGACCGTCAGGCGTGAACTCCGCGTCTGCTCGCCGCGCAACTGGCTGCGCAGCTCATAGAGCTGGTTGAGGGTGCGCTGGAAATCGCCGTAGTTTTCCGTCGCGACGGAGGTGAAGCGGTGTGGCCTCACGCTTCTGTCGATCAGGGTGACGCCGAGCCAATCCTCGAGCGACTGGATGCGTCGCGAGAATGCCGACTGGCTGATGTTGCGGCGCTCGGCGGCGGCGGTGAAGCTGCCGAGCTCGCGCAGCGCCAGGAAATCCTCCAACCATCCCAGCTCCATCGCCAAGCTCCTGCATGCGTTTTGCGCATTGTATACGCCGTTCTTCGAATTTGGTCCGGCGCTATTTTCCCCGCCGGTATCAGCGCGATGAAGACGGGAATTCAACGCGCATGCCTCGGCTCGTCCGGGTTGCGCGTGATCGGCGCCGCAATGCCGATGACGTCCGGCCTTGCTCAGGCACCCTTGCCTGCCGCCAGCGGTAGCCGGCAATCTCCGCCACGCTGACCGGATGGGTCGCATTTGCACTTGTGCTGCCTGGACATCCTATGCCCTCTTCATGCGCACGCCCGATCGTATCGTGAGCCCGGGATCAATCGCGCGGAGTCCGATCTCCCACCGCTCCGCGACCCGTATCGACCACGCCAGCCTGGCAAGGAGAGACGATGACACCGAGAGCCGGCACCCCTCGCAACATGAAGCGCTTTCCCCTCGCCGCATTGGCTTGCGGTCTCCTGCCTCTGGTCCTCGCGGGTTGTGGCGGTGGCGCGAGCATGTCGTCGTCAGACGCGCCGGCGGCGCCGGCGCCTGCCCCGGCCGGGGTCTCGCGCGACGCCCTGGTCGGGCGCTGGGGCATCGCGTCCTTCCACACGGAGAAGGACCGCAAGCGGACCGAGGCGGAAGCGCGGGCGCAATGCAAGCAGCCCTACACGATCACGAAAGGCCCCGGCGACGGCGTGATGATGCATGTCGCCGACGATCCGAAGCCCTATGAGCTTCGCTTGAAGGCCGGCTCCGGCGGCAGGACCTATCTCGGCTTCGAGGCCCCGGCCGGTGACCCGCAGGATCGCGAACTGCTCTCGGTGAAGCCGAAGGAACTGGTGATGCGCTTCGTCGATCCCGACGCGCATGCGCGCTACGGCACCTTCATCTACAGCCGGTGCGGTTGAGCGGAGGCGATGAGATGAGCATCACCATCCACACCGCGCTGCGCGGCCTGCTCGTGTCCGGCTTCGGACTGGCGTCGCTTCTCGCCCTGTCGGGCGCCACGTTGGCGCAGCCGCGTCCGCCGGCGGCGATCCAGGAGACGATGGATATCGGCGACGAACCGGGCCGTGTCTCGACCGAGGAAGCCACCATCACCGACGGGCCCTATGCCCGCCAGATGGTGCTGTTCCGCTCGAGCGAGGCGCCGGGCACTGTCGTGATCCATTCGGCGGAGCGCTTCCTCTATGTGGTGCAGGGCAACGGCCGCGCCCTGCGCTACGGCATCGGGGTCGGGCGCGAGGGCTTCACCTGGTCCGGCCAGGTCAAGGTCAGCCGCAAGGCCGAGTGGCCGGACTGGCGCCCACCGCCGGAAATGCTGCAGCGCCAGCCCTATCTGCCGCGTTTCATGGCCGGCGGACCCGGCAATCCGATGGGCGCGCGCGCGCTCTATCTCGGCTCGACGGTCTTCCGCATCCACGGCACCAACCAGCCGGAGACGATCGGCCAGGCGATCTCGTCCGGCTGTTTCCGCCTGGCCAACGGCGACATCGCCGATCTCTACGACCGCGTCCCGGTCGGGACCAAGGTCGTCATCCGCCACAAGGCGACGCTGTGACCGACACCGCATCCTCCGAATTGCAGAAGGAACGGACAGACATGTCTAAGACGTCTTGGATTCGCCGCAGCGGTCTCAGCCTCGCTGTCCTCGCAGGCTTCGTCCTGCCAGCCGCAGCCGGTACGCTCGACACGGTGAAGCAGCGCGGTGCGCTGCAATGCGGCGTCAGCGAGGGGGTGACCGGCTTCTCGGAGAAGGATGCCCAAGGCAACTGGCGCGGCTTCGATGTCGACTTTTGCCGTGCCGTTGCGGCCGTCGTGCTTGGCGACGCGGACAAGGTCGCCTTCACGCCGCTGTCGGCGAGCCAGCGTTTCGAGGCGCTGAAGGGCGGCAAGGTCGATCTGCTGGCGCGCAACTCGAGCTGGACGCTCGGTCGCGAGGCCGAACTTGGCCTGGCCTTCGCCGGCATCACCTATCACGACGGCCAGGGCTTCCTGGCGAAGCGCGCGCTCAAGGTCGATACGGCGCTCTCGCTCGACAAGGCGAAGATCTGCGTCGAGGCGGGCACCACGACGCAGCTCAACCTCTCCGATTTCTTCAAGGCCAATTCCATGACCTATGAGGAGAAGGTCTATCCGAGCGGCGCGGAAGCCTTCGCCGCCTTCGAGGGCGGACAGTGCGACGTGCTGACCCGCGACCAGTCGGCCCTGCATGGCGAGCGGCTCAGGCTCGCCAAGCCGGCCGAGGCGATCGTGCTGCCGGACGTGATCTCGAAAGAGCCGCTCGGGCCGGTCGTGCGCAGCGACGACTTCCCCTGGTTCACGCTGGTGAAATGGGTGAATTTCGCGCTGGTCAATGCCGAGGAACTCGGGATTTCCAGTGCAAATCTCGACGAGGCCCTGAAATCCACGAAGCCGGACGTGCGGCGCTTCACCGGAGCGGAAGGCGGCTTCGGCAAGGCGCTTGGCCTCGATGCGGACTGGGCGATCCGCGCCGTCAAGGCGGGCGGAAACTATGCCGAGATCTACGAACGCAACCTCGGCACCGGCTCGAAGCTCGGCATCCCGCGCGGCCTCAACCAGCTCTGGAGCATGGGCGGCGTCCTCTACGCACCGCCGTTGCGATAGGACGCAGGCGCCGCGGCCATCGGGAAACCTTCCTGTCTCGCAGGCTGCGGCGCCATGCGCACGCAGGCTGCGGGCAAGCCGCCGTTGTTCCTGCGAAGTTTTACGATCGCCTCTCCGGGCCCGGTGCCGCTCTTCTCCATCCCCACATCCTCGACACAGGCCCGTGCCTGCACAGCCGACGGGATGACGATGACGACAGCCCGCGTGGCTTCGTCTCGCCGAGGCTTCTGCTCAAATTGACATCAATGCAATTCAATCAACCGAGTTTGCTCAATAAATAAGCAGATCTCGGCCATTCAGTGCGGCTTGCGCAGCGCCTCAAGCTCTCGACGGCCCACCGCTCTGGCAAAAGGGCTGCCGTACCGGCGCGAACCGGCTTCGCAGCAGGTTGGCACATCACTTGCGAGGCTTCGGTTCACGGGCCGTGCGGCCCGTCGGCGTCGAGGGGGCGCCGCCAGCAATCCTTCGGGGAGATGGCCGTGAACAGCAACCGTCGCGAATTCCTCGGCACCGCTCTGGCCGGTGCCGCTTTCCTCGGATCGTCCTACCTGCCGGCGGCGGCGCAGCAGGACACCATCAAAGTCGGCATCCTTCATTCGCTCTCGGGCACGATGGCGATCTCCGAGACGACGCTGAAGGACGTCATGCTCATGCTCATCGAGGAGCAGAACAAGAAGGGCGGCCTGCTCGGCAAGAAGCTCGAGGCCGTCGTCGTCGATCCCGCCTCGAACTGGCCGCTCTTCGCCGAGAAGGCACGCGAACTCATCACCAAGGACAAGGTCGCGGCCACCTTCGGCTGCTGGACCTCCGTCTCGCGCAAGTCGGTGCTGCCGGTCTTCAAGGAGCTCAACAACATCCTGTTCTATCCTGTCCAGTACGAGGGCGAGGAGAGCGAGCGCAACGTGTTCTACACCGGCGCCGCGCCGAACCAGCAGGCGATCCCGGCCGTCGATTATCTCGCCAAGGAGGAGAAGGTCGAGCGCTGGGTGCTGGCCGGCACCGACTATGTCTATCCGCGCACGACCAACAAGATCCTCGAGGCGTATCTGAAGTCCAAGGGCGTGAAGGCCGAGGACATCATGATCAACTACACGCCCTTCGGCCATTCCGACTGGCAGACCATCGTTTCCGACATCAAGAAGTTCGGCTCCGCCGGCAAGAAGACCGCCGTGGTCTCGACCATCAACGGCGATGCCAACGTGCCGTTCTACAAGGAGCTCGGCAACCAGGGCATCAAGGCGACCGACATTCCGGTCGTGGCCTTCTCGGTCGGCGAGGAGGAGCTCGCCGGCATCGACACCAAGCCGCTCGTCGGCCATCTCGCCGCCTGGAACTACTTCCAGTCGATCAAGACGCCCGAGAACGAGGCCTTCATCAAGCAGTGGCAGGCCTTCACCAAGAACCCGAAGCGCGTCACCAACGACCCGATGGAAGCCCATGTCGTCGGTTTCGCCATGTGGGTGAAGGCGGTCGAGAAGGCCGGGACCACCGATCCGGACAAGGTCATCGATGCGCTGCCCGGCATCGAGGCGCCGAACCTCACCGGCGGCATCTCGAAGATGCTGCCGAACCACCACATCACCAAGCCGGTCTTCATCGGCGAGATCAAGGATGACGGCCAGTTCGACGTGGTCTGGAAGACCGCGGGTCTCGTCCCCGGCGACGCCTGGTCGAAGGAGCTCGACGGTTCCAAGGACCTGATCGGCGACTGGGTCGAGAAGAAGTGCGGCAACTTCAACGTCAAGACCGGCAAATGCGGCGGCGGCGGCGCGTGAGGTCATGAGGGGGAAGGGCGGCACGGGAAAGATCCCGGCCGCCCTCCATTCGCCGCGCTGCGGCATGGCTTTTCCAGGCAATCACCAGCCGCAATGCGAACCGGATCGATGCCGATCTTGCACCGCCTGAAGCATGGGCTCGTTATCCTGGTCGCGCTGGTCGCGGCCTCGGTCGCGTCCTTCGCGCAGACCGCTGATGAAGCCTTCACACGGTTGGCGGCCGACAGCTATTCGGATACCTCCCGCGCCATCGAGCTTCTCGTTTCGACGGCCCATCCGAATGCGGCGCTGATCGTCGAGGCGCTCAGTGATGGACGGCTGCTCTCCGGGCCCGGCGGCGTGGCGGTGAAGACCTCTTCCGGCGCTTTCGTCGACGCCCGCACGGGCCAGCCGCTGGCCGTCGCACCCGAGGGCCTGAAGGCGGTGCGCCTCAACAATGCTGTGCGCCGCGCGGTGCAGGCCGCGCTCGGTGGTCTCGGTCTGCTCAATCCCGATCCGGCGAAGCGTACGGCCGCGGCCGAGGCCGTATTCAAGTCGCGCGATGCCGGCCTGCTGCCGATCGTCGAAACCGCGATCGGCAAGGAAACCGATCCGCGCGCGCTCGCCGCCTTGCGGCAGGCCCAGGCCGCGATCCTGATCGCCAAGCCGGATGCCCAACCGCTCGATCGGCTTGCCGCCATCGAGGTATTGCATGAGCGCGGGGATCAGGGCGCTCTGGCGACGCTGCGCGCCTTGCCGGGTGACGCGACGCCGGCCCTCAAGGAAGCGCAGGCCAAGGCGATCACCGCGATCGAAGGCCGATTGAAGCTCTGGGCCGTCGCGCAGAACCTCTGGTACGGGCTCTCGCTCGGCTCGGTGCTGCTGCTCGCCGCCATCGGGCTCGCGATCACCTTCGGCGTCATGGGGGTCATCAACATGGCCCATGGCGAGATGGTCATGCTCGGCGCCTACACCACCTTCGTGGTGCAGGAGCTGATCCGTAACCATGCCCCCTGGTTGTTCGAATGGTCGCTCGCGATCGCCTTGCCGGCCGCCTTCATCGTCGCCGCGCTAGTGGGCATCGCCATCGAGCGCGGCGTCATCCGCTTCCTTTACGGGCGCCCGCTGGAGACGCTGCTCGCCACCTGGGGCATCAGCCTGATCCTGCAGCAGGCGGTCCGCACCGCCTTCGGCCCGACCAATCGCGAGGTCGGCGCACCGTCCTTCATGTCGGGCGCCTTCGAGCTCGGCGGTCTGGCGATCACCTATAACCGACTCTGGATCATCGTCTTTGCCGCGCTGGTCTTCGCCGCGCTGCTCGCCATCCTGAAGCTCACGCCGATGGGTCTGCAGATGCGGGCCGTCACGCAGAACCGGCGCATGGCCTCCGCCATGGGCATCCGCACCGGCCGCATCGATGCGCTGACCTTCGGGCTGGGCTCGGGCGTCGCGGGATTGGCCGGCGTCGCGCTGTCGCAGATCGACAATGTCAGCCCCAATCTCGGCCAGAGCTACATCATCGACTCGTTCATGGTTGTGGTCTTCGGCGGCGTCGGCAATTTGTGGGGCACGCTGGTCGGTGCGATGACGCTCGGCGTCGCCAACAAGCTGCTCGAGCCCTATGCCGGCGCAGTGCTCGGCAAGATCGCGCTGCTGGTCTGCATCATCCTCTTCATCCAGAAGCGCCCGCGCGGCCTGTTCGCGCTCAAGGGCCGGGCGGTGGAGGCATGATCACGCGCTTCCTCCTCCAGAACATGGACAAGCGCGGCGGCATCTTCCTCGCGATCCTGCTGGGCCTAGCCGTGCTGGTGCCGCTCTCGAACCTGCTCCTGCCGGCATCCTCTCCCTTCCATGTCTCGTCCTCGACCATGTCGCTCTGGGGCAAATATCTCTGCTACGCGCTGCTCGCGGTCTCGCTCGATCTGGTCTGGGGCTATTGCGGCATTCTGAGCCTCGGCCACGGCGCCTTCTTCGCGCTCGGTGGCTACGCCATGGGCCTCTACCTAATGCGCCAGATCGGCTCGCGCGGCGTCTACGGCAACCCGATCCTGCCGGATTTCATGGTCTTCCTGAACTGGCAGGAATTGCCCTGGTACTGGTGGGGCTTCTCCTCCTTCCCCTTTGCCATGCTGATGGTGCTGTTGGTGCCCGGCCTGCTTGCCTTCGTCTTCGGCTGGTTCGCCTTTCGCTCGCGCGTCACCGGCGTCTATCTCTCGATCATCACGCAGGCCCTGACCTATGCGCTGCTGCTCGCCTTCTTCCGTAACGACATGGGCTTCGGCGGCAATAACGGCCTGACGGATTTCAAGGACATTCTCGGCTTCAACATCCAGGCGCAGACGACGCGCGCCGCTCTGTTTTCCATGACCTGCGTCATGCTGGCGGCCGGCTTCCTGATCGCGCGCGGCATCGTCGTCTCGAAGCTCGGCAAGGTCGTCATCGCCATTCGCGACGCGGAGTCGCGCACGCGCTTCCTCGGCTACCGGGTCGATCGCTTCAAGCTCTTCGTCTTCACCGTCTCGGCCTGCATGGCGGGCGTGGCCGGCGCGCTCTACGTGCCGCAGGTCGGCATCATCAATCCCAGCGAGTTCGCCCCGGCCAATTCGATCGAGACCGTGATCTGGGTCGCGGTCGGCGGGCGCGGCACGCTGGTCGGCGCGGCGCTCGGCGCCGTCGTGGTCAACTGGGCCAAGACGCTGTTCACCTCCGGCTTCATGGCGCCGTACTGGCTCTTCGTGCTCGGCGGCCTCTTCGTCGTCGTCACGCTCTTCCTGCCCAGGGGGATTCTCGGCACGGCCGAGGCGCTTTGGGCACGCCGCCGCAAGCCGGACGGCACTCCGGCCGCCGAGCCGGCCCCGGCGGAGTAGCGGTCATGAACGCTCCCGTGCCCGGTGCCCTGACCTCCTCGCTGCTCTATCTCGACGGCGTCAGCGTCTCCTTCGACGGCTTCAAGGCGATCCGCGGCCTGTCGCTGACCATCGAGCCCGGCGAGATGCGCGCCATCATCGGCCCCAATGGCGCCGGCAAGACCACGATGATGGACATCATCACCGGCAAGACGAAACCGGATGTCGGCACTATCATGTTCGGCGGCTCGGTCGACCTGACGAAGCTCGACGAAGCCGCCATCGCCAATCTTGGCATCGGCCGCAAGTTCCAGAAGCCGACCGTCTTCGACAGCCACACGATCGAGGACAACATCCTGCTGGCGCTGAAATCGAAGCGCACGGTCGGCAAGACGTTGTTCTGGAAGACGGAAAGCCCGCAGCAGAAGCGCATCGACGACATCCTCGGCATCATCCGCCTCGCCGACAGGCGGGACCGGCTCGCAGGCTCGCTCTCACATGGCCAGAAGCAGTGGCTGGAGATCGGCATGCTGCTGGCGCAGGACCCGAAGCTCCTGCTGGTCGACGAGCCCGCCGCCGGCATGACCGATGGCGAGACCGCGCAGACGGCGGTGCTGCTCAAGGAGATCGCGCGGGATCATTCGGTGATCGTGGTCGAGCACGACATGGGCTTCATCCGCGAGCTCGGCGTGAAGGTCACGGTGCTGCACGAGGGCTCGGTGCTGGCCGAAGGCCCGCTTGACCATGTCAGCGCCAATGAGCGCGTCGTCGAAGTCTATCTGGGGCGGTGAGCATGCTCGATGTCGACGCCATCAACCTCCACTACGGCGCGGCCCAGGCGCTGCGCCGCGTCTCCATCACCGCCGAGACCGGCAAGGTCACCTGCGTGATGGGCCGCAACGGCGTCGGCAAGACCTCGCTGATGCGCGCCATCGTCGGGCACCAGCCGATTTCCGGCGGCCATATCAGCCTCGACGGAGAAGACATCTCGGTTCTGCGCAGCGAGGATCGCGCGCGGGCCGGCATCGCTTATGTGCCGCAGGGGCGGGAGATCTTCCCGCTGCTGACGGTGAAGGAGAATCTGGAGACCGGCTTCGCGCCGCTGAAGCGCCGCGAGCGCTACGTCCCGGATGAACTCTTCGACCTGTTCCCCGTGCTGAAGACCATGCTGGGCCGGCGCGGCGGAGACCTCTCGGGTGGCCAGCAGCAACAGCTCGCGATTGCGCGGGCGCTGGTCACCCGGCCCAGGCTCCTGGTGCTGGACGAGCCGACCGAGGGCATCCAGCCCTCGATCATCAAGGATATCGGCCGCGCCATCGACTACCTGCGTCAGAAAGGCGGCATGGCGATCGTGCTGGTCGAGCAGTATTTCGACTTCGCCCGCGATCTCGCCGACACGATGTTCGTAATGGACCGCGGCGAGGTCGTGCTGTCCGGCCCGATGAGCGAGCTTGACGGCGCGCAGGTTCAGAGACTGATTCAGGTCTAGATGGAGCATGTCCCGCATGCCGTGTTCCATGGGAAACGGGCCTGAAGATGCTGGCGGTTGAGGATTTCCAGAGCGCCGCACCGATGCGGATGCAGCGCGCGCAAGGGCAGGCTAGCGTCAGCTTCCGGTCGCGCGATGGCCAGACCTGCCTCGATCGACTCTTTCAGGAGGGCTGCGCCAAGCTGCGCTTCCCACGCCCGCTCGGCAGCGACGATCCGCAAGCCATCCTCATCAACACGGCTGGCGGTTTGACCGGTGGCGACAGTTTCGCCATCGACGCGAATCTGGCTCCGCACACCAATGCCTGCGTCACCACCCAGGCCTGCGAGCGCATTTATCGCTCGACCGGCGCCGATGCCGTTGTGACCAACCGCCTGCGCCTCGCGGCCGGGGCGCGGCTTGCCTGGCTACCACAGGAGACCATCCTGTTCGATGGCGGGCGCCTGTCCCGCTCCCTCGACGTCGATCTCGCTGGTGATGCCCAGCTGGTCGCCGTCGAAGCTGTGCTGTTCGGCCGACGGGCGATGGGCGAGACGCTGCGCAGCGGCCATCTGCACGATCGCTGGCGGGTGAGGCGCGACGGCCGCCTGATCTTCGCCGATGATCTGCGCGTCGAGGGCGATATCGCGAGCCGGCTCGCTCCTCAGCCTGCCATGGCCGGTTGCAGCGCGATGGCGACGGTGCTTTTCGTCGGAGCCACACCCGAGCGCTACCTGGATCAGGCCCGCGCGATCATCGGGCAAGGCAGCGGCGCCAGCGCCTGGCACGGCAAGTTTCTGGCGCGGCTCGTCGAGGAGACCGGGCTCGCACTGCGGCGGCGGCTGGAGCCGCTGCTCACGCTTCTCATGGGTGGCCGGCCGCTGCCCAAGGTCTGGCAACTTTAGGGTGACCGCATGAACCTGACACCGCGCGAGAAGGACAAGCTCCTGATCTCCATGGCGGCCATGGTCGCCCGGCGCCGGCTCGAACGTGGCGTGAAGCTCAACCATCCCGAAGCGATTGCGCTGATCAGCGATTTCGTCGTCGAGGGCGCACGCGATGGCCGCAGCGTCGCCGATCTGATGGAGGCCGGCGCCCATGTCGTCAGCCGTGCGCAGGTGATGGAAGGCGTCGCCGAGATGATCCACGATGTGCAGGTCGAAGCCACCTTCCCGGACGGCACCAAGCTCGTCACCGTCCACGAACCGATCCGCTGAGCGCACAAGCCGGAGGCTGCCATGAAGAGATTGTCGATCGCCCTGATCCTGAGCGTCGGTGCCGCGAGCCCGGCCTTTGCCCATCTCAACCCTGCCGAGCACGGCTCCTTCGCCGCCGGCTTTTCGCATCCGTTCTTCGGTACGGACCATATCCTGGCGATGGTCGGCGTCGGCCTCTGGGCCTTCCTTGTCGGCGGCCGGGCCGTCTGGATGATTCCCAGCGCCTTCGTCGTCACGATGATGCTCGGCTTTGCAGCAGCACTCGCCGGCATCGGCCTGCCTTTCGTCGAGCCGACCATCGCGGCCTCCGTCGTGGTGCTCGGCCTGCTGGCGCTGGTCGCGTTGCAGGTTCCGGTCGCGGTCGGCATGGCCGTGGTCGGCTTCTTCGCGCTGTTCCACGGCTATGCCCATGGCGGCGAACTCGGCGAGGCGACGAGCCTGTCCTTCATGATCGGCTTCGCACTGGCGACAGCGCTGCTGCACGCGGTCGGCCTCGGCATTGGCCTTGCCGGCAACGTGCTCTCGCATCGCGGCCGGATCGCCGCGCGCATCGCTGGTGGTTTGACGGCGCTCGGCGGGCTCTGGCTGGTCGCGGGAGCTTGATAGGATGATCCCCGGAGAGGTCTTTCCCGCCGAAGGCGATATCGTCCTCAACGCGGGGGCAGAGCAGGTCACGCTGCTCGTCGCCAATACCGGCGATCGGCCGATCCAGGTCGGCTCGCACTACCACTTCTTCGAGACCAACGAGGCGCTGGATTTCGACCGTGCTGCTGCGCGCGGCATGCGGCTCGATATCGCTGCTGGCACGGCGGTGCGCTTCGAGCCCGGCCAGCAGCGCGAAATCCGCCTCGTGCCATTCGGGGGCTCGCGCGCCGTCTACGGCTTCCAGCAGAAGGTGATGGGGACACTCTGATGCCCGCCAAGCTCTCCCACGCGGCTTACGCGCAGATGTACGGGCCCACGGTCGGCGACCGGGTCCGCCTCGCCGATACCGACCTGATCATCGAGGTCGAGAAGGATTTCACCGTCTATGGCGAAGAGGTGAAGTTCGGCGGCGGCAAGGTCATCCGCGACGGCATGGGCCAGAGCCAGGCGAGCCGCGCCGAGGGCGCGGTCGATACCGTCATCACCAATGCCCTGATCGTCGATCACTGGGGGATCGTGAAGGCCGATGTCGGCCTGAGGGACGGGTTGATCGTCGCCATCGGCAAGGCGGGCAACCCGGATACGCAAGCTGGCGTCACGATCGTCATCGGCCCCGGCACCGAGGCGATCGCCGGCGAGGGCAAGATCCTCACCGCCGGCGGCGTCGACGCCCATATCCATTTCATCTGCCCGCAGCAGATCGACGAGGCGCTGATGGCCGGCGTCACCACCATGCTCGGCGGCGGCACCGGCCCGGCGCATGGCACGCTGGCGACGACCTGCACGCCCGGCCCCTGGCATCTCGGCCGGATGATCCAGTCCTTCGACGCGGTGCCGATCAATCTCGGGCTTTCCGGCAAGGGCAATGCCTCGAAGCCGGCCGCGCTGATCGAGATGATCGAGGGCGGCGCCTGCGCGCTCAAGCTCCATGAGGACTGGGGCACGACGCCGGCGGCGATCGATAACTGCCTCAGCGTCGCCGACGACCACGACGTTCAGGTCATGATCCACACCGACACGCTGAACGAGAGCGGCTTCGTCGAGGACACGGTCGCCGCCTTCAAGGGCCGCACCATCCACGCCTTCCACACGGAAGGGGCCGGCGGCGGCCATGCGCCCGATATCATCAAGGTCTGTGGCCTCGCGAACGTCATCCCGTCCTCGACCAACCCGACGCGGCCCTACACGCAGAACACCATCGCCGAACACCTGGACATGCTGATGGTCTGCCATCACCTGTCGCCCTCGATCCCCGAGGACATCGCCTTCGCCGAGAGCCGCATCCGCAAGGAGACCATCGCGGCCGAGGATATCCTGCACGATATCGGCGCCTTCTCGATCATCTCCTCGGACAGCCAGGCCATGGGCCGTGTCGGCGAGGTGCTGATCCGGACCTGGCAGACCGCGCACAAGATGAAGGTCCAGCGCGGGCGCCTGCCCGGAGAGACCGGCGACAACGACAATCTGCGAGTCCGCCGCTACATCGCGAAATACACGATCAACCCGGCCATCGCGCAGGGCCTGTCGAGGCATGTCGGCTCGGTCGAGGTGGGCAAGCGTGCCGATCTCGTGCTCTGGAATCCGGCCTTCTTCGGGGTGAAGCCGGAGATGGTGCTGGTCGGCGGCATGATCGCGGCCGCACCGATGGGCGATCCCAACGCCTCGATCCCGACCCCGCAGCCGATGCATTACCGCCCGATGTTCGGGGCGATGGGGAGGGCGCCCGCCATGTCCTCGGTGACCTTCGTCAGCCAGGCGGCGATCGCATGCGGGCTGACGGAGAAGCTCGGCGTCGCCAAGGGCATGGTCGCGGTCGAGAACACGCGCGGCGGCATCTCCAAGGCTTCGATGATCCTGAACGATGCCACGCCGCATATGGAGGTCGATCCCGAGACCTACGAGGTTCGCGCCGATGGCGAGCTCCTGACCTGCGAACCCGCGACCGTGCTGCCGATGGCACAGCGCTATTTCCTGTTCTGAGGCCAAGCCATGCTCCGTGCCATCTCCCATAGCCACGGCGGCAGTGGCGAGCCCGCCGGCACGATCCGGCTCGACCATGCCGCGCGCCATCTCCGCCGCAAGCTCGTCACCACGGATCAGGGCGACGAAGTCATGGTTGACCTGCCCGAGCCGGTGCTCTTCGCCGATGGCGATCGGCTGGTGCTGGAGGACGGCCGTAAGATCGCAATCGTCGCGGCAGAGGAGGAACTCTACGAGGTGCTTCCCGGCTCCGCTTGCCCCTTACGGCATCTCGCCTGGCATCTCGGCAACCGCCACCTGCCGGCGCAGATCGACGAAACCCGCATCCTGATCCAGCGTGACCACGTCATCCGCGCCATGCTGGAAGGGCTCGGTGCCTCCGTCCGCGCGGTCGTCGCGCGCTTCCAGCCGGTGCACGGCGCCTATCATGCCCACGGACATGATCACGGGCACAGCCATCACCATCACCATGGCTGAGGCTGCCTCGCTCGCCCGCCTGATGACATGGCTCTCCCCGGCCTTTCCGGTTGGGTCTTTCGCTTATAGCCACGGGCTGGAGCGAGCGATCCATGATGGGCTGATCCGAGATCGGCAAAGCCTGCGTGAATGGCTGGAGGCGCTGCTGGGGCAGGGCTCCGCCTGGAATGACGCCGTTCTGCTGGCCGAAACCTGGCGCCAGACCAGAGCCGGTGAAGATATCGCCGAGGTCGCAGAACTGGCCGAAGCGATGTCCGGTTCGCGCGAGCGCCACATGGAAACCACGCTGCAAGGCGATGCCTTCGTCGATGCGATGGCGGCCTGGAGCGGCGAGCCGCCGGCAGGCGGGGAGGGGCCGATCGCCTATCCGGTGGCCGTCGGCTCAGCCGCAGCGCGCCACGGCATCGCGCTTGCCGATGCGTTGACTGCCTATCTCCACGCCTTCGCGTCGAACCTCGTCCAGGCCTGTGTACGACTGGTGCCGCTCGGCCAGCGCGACGGGGTCGCGACGCTTGCTGCACTGGAGCCGGTCGTCTTGCGGACTGCCCAGCGCGCCGCCGCTTCGACGCTCGACGATCTCGGCTCCTGCACCATCTGCGCCGATATCCTCTCGATGAACCATGAAACGCAGTATTCGAGGGTCTTTCGCTCGTGAACTCCCCCAATGGCCCGCTCCGTGTCGGCATCGGCGGCCCTGTCGGCGTCGGCAAGACCACGCTCACCGAAAAACTCTGCAAGGCGATGCGGGACCGCTATTCGGTCGCCGTCGTCACCAACGACATCTTCACCAAGGAGGACGAGTTGATCCTCAACCGGCTGCAGGCGCTGCCGGAAGAGCGCATCATCGGCGTCGAGACCGGCGGTTGCCCGCATACCGCGATCCGCGAGGACGCCTCGATCAACCTCGCCGCCATCGCCGAGATGCGCCGCCGTTTCCCCGATCTCGATGTGGTGTTCATCGAATCCGGCGGCGATAATCTCGCAGCGACCTTCTCGCCCGATCTCGCCGACATCACGCTCTATGTCATCGATGTCGCCGGCGGCGAGAAGATCCCGCGCAAGGGCGGGCCGGGCATCACCCGCTCGGATCTGCTGATCATCAACAAGATCGATCTCGCGCCTTATGTCGGGGCCAATCTCGACGTGATGCGCTCCGACACCGAAAAGCAGCGGGCCGGCCGGCCCTTCGTCTTCAGCGACCTGAACCGCCTCACGGGGGTGGACGAGATCGTCGCCTTCATCGAGAGGAATGGCGGCCTCGTCGCTGAACGAGGGGGCATTTGAGCGCGGGGCGGCTGCAGCTCATGCCGTTGGTGCGATCGCATAGGCCCGAAACACGGCCCCATAGAAACAGCCGGACGCTACGAGAACGAAGCCGTGCCAGATCGCATTCTGGAACGGCAGGCTTTCCCAGACGTGGAAAATGACACCGATCGAGTAGAGCAGGCCGCCTGCGACGATCAACCATAAGGTGGTCGCGGGCAGGAGGCTGACGCTCTCCCAGATCAGGAGACCGCTCCACCCGATCAGGAGATAAAGCGCGATCGACAGGCGGTCGAACCGACCCGGCAGAGCCACCTTGATGACGACGCCGGCCGCCGCCGCGAGCCACACGACGACGAGGAGGGTCTGGGCGAAAATGCTCCCGCTCAGCTTCATCAGGAACGGGGTGTAGGTGCCGGCGATGAGAACGTAGATCGCCGAATGGTCGAAGCGCCTGATGAACCATTTGCGGGGCGAGATCGGCCACATGTTGTAGGTCGCCGAGACGATCAGGACCGCGAGGAGGGCCGCGCCATAGATCGAAACGGGAATCAGATCGAACAGCGGAGCGCGGTTGGCGACCTGAACGATCAAGGCTGCGACGGCTCCCAGCCCGAGGGCAATGCCGAGGACATGGATCACACCGTCAGCCCAAAGCTCGGCGCGCCTGAAGACGAAGCGTCCTACGACGGGAACGTTCACGGCAATTCCTCACGCGCTGGCAGCTCAAGTTGGTTTGGCACGTAACGGGAACCTGTGTCATCTCAATGTCGCCGCCTGTGCTGCATCGTCACAGGCCTGCCGGCTCATCGGATGTGTCTTTGCGGTTCCCGGAAGCGCGGGTGATGCATTGCGGCCCCTGTTGCGCATGCCTTGCGATGCTCGGAAGGTCTCCCGGGCACCGACCGGCATGATCCAGCCCCGCCATTTCGCCATGGCCGGGCCGGCGCTTTTGCGCCTTGGAGAGCGCAGCTGCCTGTGATTACCTCGGCTGCAGCCAAGGGGGAACGGATGCCGCGTCGCATTGCATTTGGTGGATTTCTCCACGAAACCAACACCTTCGCACCCAGCGTGGCCGGGATGGAGGCGTTCCAGCAAGGCGGTGGCTGGCCGCCGCTGGCGCGCGGCGAAGCGATCTTCGCAGCCGTGAAGGACGTCAATGTCAGCGCCGCCGGTTTCGTCGACAGCGCCCGTGGGCGGGATTGGGAGCTTGTGCCGACGCTCTGGTGTGCAGCCAGCCCCTCCGCCCATGTCACGACCGAGGCCTTCGAGGCGCTCGCCGGCGAGCTGGTCGAGCGCATTGCCGCAGCTTTGCCGCTGGACGGGGTCTATCTCGACCTCCACGGCGCCATGGTCGCGCAGAATCACGATGACGGTGAGGGCGAATTGCTGCGGCGGGTGCGCGCTGCGATCGGGCCCGAGGTTCCGCTTGTCGTCAGCCTCGACCTGCACGGCAATGTCACGCCGCTGATGATGGCGATGGCCGATGCGCTCGTCGCCTTCCGCACCTATCCGCATGTCGACATGGCGCTGACCGGTAGCCGCTCGGCCGAGGTGCTGGCGCAACTGATCGAGACGGGCGCCCGCCCGGCCAAGGCCTTCCGCCAGGTGCCCTATCTCATCCCCATCGCCTGGCAGGCGACGGCGATGGAGCCCTGCCGCACCATCTATGCCGAACTCGCGGCGCTCGAAGGCCCGGCCGTGCCCACGCTCTCCTTCCTGCCCGGCTTCCCGGCAGCCGATTTCCCGGATTGCGGCGCGACCGTCCTCGCCTATGGCGCGACGCAGGCCGATGCCGACCGGGCGGCCGATGCGGTCCTTGCCCGCGTGATGGCCAGTGAAGCCGCGTTCAAGGGCCGGGTCTTCTCGCCGGAGGACGGCGTGGCGGAGGCGATGCGTCTGGCCGAAACCGCGACGAAGCCCGTCGTCATCTCCGACACGCAGGACAATCCCGGTGCCGGCGGCGATTCCGACACGATGGGCATGGCCCATGCCCTGGTGCGGGGCGGCGCGACACGCGCCGCGATCGGCGTCATCGTCGATCCCGCTGCGGCTGCGGCCGCCCATGCCGCGGGCGAAGGCGCGACGATCTCGCTGTCGCTCGGAGCAAAGTCGGGTATCCCGGGCGACCGCCCGCTCGCGGGAGACTTTCTGGTCGAGACGCTGTCGGACGGCCGTTTCGTCGCGCCCGGCCCGTTCTACGGGGGATCGCGGATGAATCTCGGGCCGAGCGCCTGCCTGCGCGTCGGTGACGTCCGGATCGTCGTCGGCTCGCGCAAGGCGCAGATGGCCGATCAGGCGATGTACCGTCAGGTCGGCATCGAGCCGACCGAGCAGGCGATACTGGTCAACAAGAGTTCGGTGCATTTCCGCGCCGATTTCGAGCCGATCGCCGCCACGATCCTCGTCTGCGCCGCGCCGGGGCCGATGCCCGTCGACCCCGCCGCCTTGCCATGGCGCCGGTTGCGGCCCGGCCTGCGGACCTCGCCCCTCGGCCAGCCCTTCGCCTGAACAATCCGATATCTGGAGCCGTCATGCCCGCCCTGCCTGAGATACTGTCCTTCACGGACGAACTCGTCGCCATCCGCCGCGACCTCCATGCCCATCCCGAGATCGGCTTCGAGGAGGTCCGGACCTCCGACATCGTGGCGGAAAAGCTCACGAGCTGGGGCATCGAGGTCCATCGCGGCATCGGCAAGACCGGGCTGGTCGGCATCCTCAACGGCACCGGCGGAACGGGGCGGCGCATCGGCCTGCGCGCAGATATGGACGCGCTGCCGATCCAGGAGATCACCAATCTGCCGTGGCGCTCCACCGTCGCCGGCAAGATGCATGCCTGCGGCCATGACGGCCACACCACCATGCTGCTCGGCGCGGCCCGCTACCTCTCCGAGAACCGCGGCTTCAAGGGTACGGCTGTGTTCGTCTTCCAGCCGGCCGAGGAAGGGCTCGGCGGGGCGCGCAGCATGATCGCCGAGAAGCTGTTCGAGCGCTTCCCCTGCGACGAGATCTATGGGTTGCACAATTCGCCCGATCTCGAGCCCGGCCAGATCTCGATCTTCCCGGGACCTGCCATGGCCGGTGCCGATTTCTTCGACATCAGGATCACCGGCCGCGGCAGCCATGGCGCCATGCCGCATATGGGGCGCGACCCGATCGTCGTGGCGATGAGCCTCGCCAACGCGCTGCAGACCATCGTCAGCCGCAACGCCGATCCGCGCGAGGCCGCCGTGCTCTCGATCACGCAGATCCATGCCGGCTCGGCCTATAACGTCATCCCCGAGGAGGCGGTGCTCGCCGGCACGATCCGCACCTTCTCGCCGGAGATCGGCGCGCTCGTGCGCGACCGCATGCGCGAGATCGCGGCCGGCACGGCGGCGAGCTTCGGCGTCACCATCGACGTCGACATCCGCAACATCTTCAACGTGCTGGTCAATCACGAGGCCCAGACCGACGCCGTTCTCGCTGTCGCCGCCGAGATCGTCGGCAACGAGGGCGTGCTGACCGATGGCAAGCCATTGATGGGCAGCGAGGATTTCGCCGACATGCTGCGCGTCGTGCCTGGCGCCTATGCCTGGGTCGGCCATGCCGGCACCGTGCCGGTGCACAATCCTTCCTATGTGCTCGACGACGGCATTCTGCCGGTCGGCGCCAGCCTGCTGGCCCGGCTCGTCGAAACGCGCGCAGCCGCCTGAGGATCGATCGGATGGATATCGCCGCGCTGCCGCTCGACACCGAGGCGCTGCTCGGGGGCCTGCGCCCGTGGATCGAGTGCGAGAGCCCGACTTTCGACCCCGCTGCCGTCAACCGGATGATGGACCTCGCCGCCGCCGACACCGCAACGGCCGGCGCTAGCATCACCCGCATCCCCGGACCCAAGGGGCTAGGCGACTGCGTGCGCGCCACCTTCCCGCATCCGCGCCAGGGCGAGCCCGGCATTCTGGTGATGTCGCATCTCGACACGGTGCATCCGGTCGGGACGCTGGCGAAGCTGCCTTTCCGCCGCGAGGGCTCGCGCTGCTACGGGCCGGGCATTCTCGACATGAAGGGCGGCGCCTATGCCGGCCTGCAGGCCATCGTCGCCTTGACAAAAGCCGGCGTTGCGACGCCGCTGCCGATCACGGTGCTCTACACCTCCGACGAGGAGATCGGCAGCCCCGGCACGCGCGAATTGATCATGGAGGAGGCGCGCCGCCACCGCTACGTGCTGGTGCCGGAGCCCGGTCAGCCGGGCGACGGCGTCGTCACCGGGCGCTATGCCATCGCCCGCTTCAATCTCGCGGCTAAAGGCCGGCCGAGCCATGCGGGTTCGCGGCTGAAGGACGGCCGCTCCGCCATCAGCCTGATGGCGCGGCAGCTGCTCGCCATCGAAGAGATGACCGGCGAGGACTGCACCTTCTCGGTCGGCGTGATCCAGGGCGGCCAGTGGGTCAACTGCGTCCCGACATCCTGCCGGGCCGAGGCGCTCAGCATGGCCAAGCGCCAGCAGGATCTCGACCGCGGCGTCGAGCGCATGCTCGCCTTGTCGCAGTGCGAGGCCGACGGCACGGGCTTCACGGTCGGGCGCGGCGTCACCCGCCCGGTCTGGGAGCCCGACGAGGGCACGATGGCGCTCTACCGGGAGGCACGTAGTATCGCCGCGGAGCTTGGCTGGGAGCTCGGCCATGCCTCGGCCGGCGGCGGCTCCGACGCCAATTTCACCGGCGCGGCCGGAGTTCCTTCGCTCGATGGGCTTGGTCTGCTCGGTGCCGGCTATCACACGCTGGAAGAGCATATCGAGGTGGACAGTCTGGCGCGGCGCACCCGCCTGATCGCCGGGCTGCTCGCGCGCCTGTCGGATTGAGGCGCGGGGCCGCAGCCGCGGCCCCTGCCGGACACAGCACCACGGCCAGCACAGCTCGAAGGGGAACGATGCAAGCCGACCGCGTCATCCAGACCATCGAGACCCATACCGGCGGCGAGCCGTTCCGGATCGTGACGAGCGGGCTGCCGCGGCTGCCCGGCAAGACGATCGTGCAGCGGCGCGACTGGGTGAAGAACAACATCGACGATGTCAGGCAGGCGCTGATCTTCGAGCCGCGCGGCCATGCCGACATGTATGCCGGCTACCTGACCGAGCCGGTCTCGCCCGATGCCGATTTCGGCGTCATCTTCGTGCATAACGAAGGTTACAGCGACCATTGCGGGCATGGCGTCATCGCGCTCGCGACCGCGGCCGTCGAACTCGGCTGGGTCCAGCGCACCGAGCCGGAAACGCGGGTGGGGATCGACGCGCCCTGCGGCTTCATCGAGGCCTTCGTCGCCTGGGACGGCAGGCGCGCCGCCAGCGTGCGCTTCGTGAACGTGCCGTCCTATCTGCTCTATCCCGACGTCAGCGTAGAGACGCCGACCTACGGCCGGGTCACCGGCGACATCGCCTTCGGCGGCGCCTTCTATTTCTACACCGATGGCCGCCCCTTCGGCCTGACGATCCGCCGGGAGAAGGCCGAGGCCCTGATCCGCTTCGGCGCCGAGGTGAAGGCAGCCGCCAATGCAGCATTCCCGGTGGTTCATCCGGAGATACCCGAGCTGAACCATATCTACGGCACGATCATCGATGGCGATCCGCTCGACCCCGGTGCGACACAGGCGAATTGCTGCATCTTCGCTGACCGGCAGCTGGATCGCTCGCCGACCGGTTCCGGCACGGCCGGGCGGGCCGCGCTGCTCCATGCCAAGGGGTTGCTCAAGCCCGGCCACCTTCTGGTCAACGAATCCATCGTCGGCTCGATCATGACGGCGCGGGTCCTGAAGGAGACCAGATTGGGAGAGATCGACGCCGTCATCCCGGAAGTCTTCGGCAGTGCGCATCTCTGCGGTCAGGCGAGCTGGATCATCGATCGCGACGATCCGCTGCGGCACGGCTTCCTGCTGCGGTAGCGGGATCGCTAGAGCATTTTCGAGCGAAGTGGACGCCGGTTCGCGTGAAGAAAATGCGATAAAATAAAACGCTAGAGCGGCCCGAGATCGCGGACGATCAGGTTGTAGAGCGCCTGGGCGGCGGGAGTCAGCGTTTCGCCGCGCCGGCGGATCAGCGAGACCGGCCGGTCGACGATCGGGTCGACCAGCGGAATCTGGGCGAGGTCAGGGCGCAGGTTCTCGACGAGGGAAGCGACCAGAATGGCGATCCCCAGTCCTTCCGAGGCCAGCCCGATCGCGCTCGAGAAATACTCGACCACGAATTTGGTTTTCACCTCGATCCCGGAGCGCGACAGTTGCGCTTCCATCAGCAGGCGGTTGCCGCTGCTGCCGCCCAGCGTGATCAGATCCTGGCCGGCGAGGTCGGCCCAGGCGATGGTTTCGCGTCCGGCCAGCGGATGATCGTTGCGGCAATAGACGACGAAGGGATCGCGGACCAGGATCTCGTTGTGCAAGTCCTGCTGGTTCGGCGGCTGGACATGCAGGCCGAACTCGGCCTGGCGCCGGCGCACCGCCTCGATGACCAGCGTGCTGGTCCGGTCGAGGATCTCGACGCGGTTGTTCGGGTGCCGCGTGGCATAGCTTCTCAGGATGCGCGGCAGGCGCCCGTACATCAGCGACGGCACCGAGGCGATCGTGATGTCGCCGGTCGAGAAGCGCGACATCGTCTTCAGCCGCTCGAACGAGCGGTCGACGGCGTCGAGCATACGCTGGGCTTCCGGCAGGAATTCGCGGCCGATGCTGGTCAGCGCGACGGTTCGTGTCGTGCGGTCGATCAGTTTGAGCCCGACATGGGCCTCGAGCCGCTGGATGCGCCGCGTCAGGCCGGTTTGCGTGACGTGCAGCTTCTCGGCCGCCTTGTTGAAGCTGCCGAGCTCGGCGATCTGGATGAAGGCCTCGATGCCGTCGATCGGATGTTTCATGACAAAAGGTCATTGATATATGTCATTATTTCAGCATATGAGCATAGCCACCTTGGTCAATAGTGTTCCCGAAAGGCGCCCAACCGCTGCGAAGCGGGATGCGAGGCAGCCGTGAGGAAACGCAGAGATGACCGATACCAGTGCCCGCACCCGCGGCAGGCGCGTGCTCGTCACGCATGACCGTTTGGCTGAGAACGCCATCCAGCTTCTCAACGCGCATGACGTCGACGTCTTCTTCTCGCCGGCCTATGCGCCGAGCGAGCAGGTGGCCCAACGTGCAGCTGAATTGCAGGTCGATGCGCTGATCGTCCGCCAGGGCCGTGTCGACGAGGCGATCATTGCAGCCTCGCCGCGCTTGCGCGTCATCGCCAAGCACGGCGTCGGCGTCGACAATATCGACCTGCAGGCGGCCGCTTCACGCGATATCCCGGTCATCCGCGCGATGGGCTCGAATTCGCGCGCCGTCGCCGAGCAC
The DNA here is from genome assembly GCF_058800455.1 of Allobosea sp. GW822-FHT05A11. Taxonomy (NCBI): domain Bacteria; kingdom Pseudomonadati; phylum Pseudomonadota; class Alphaproteobacteria; order Hyphomicrobiales; family Alloboseaceae; genus Allobosea; species Allobosea sp. GW822-FHT05A11. The sequence continues at coordinate 88,622 of NZ_JBXAMI010000001.1, forward strand.
ACCATCGCACTGGCCCTGACCCTGCTGAAGGACATCCCGCGCCTCGACACGGCCGTGAAGGCCGGAACCTGGCCGAAGCCGAGCTTCATCGGGCGCGATATCATCGGCACCGTGATCGGGCTTGTCGGCTTCGGCTCGATTGGCCAGCATGTTGCCCGGATGGCGCAGGGCCTCGGCATGACCGTCCTGCTGCACGACCCCCATGCCTGCGCGGCGATCGCGCAGTTCGGGGCGGATTGCGAACGCGATCTCGACAGCCTCGTTGCGGAAGCCGACATCGTCAGCCTGCATTGCCCGCTGACCAACGCCACGCGCGATCTGCTCGACGCGCGCCGCTTCGGCCTGATGAAGCCGACCTCGCTGGTGGTCAACACGGCCCGCGGCGCCCTCATCAATGAGGCGGCGCTTGTCGCCGCGCTGCTGGAAGGCCGGATCGCCGGGGCGGGTCTCGACAGTTTCGCGGTCGAGCCGCCGGCCGCGGACAGCCCGCTCTGGGCGCTGCCCAACCTGATCGCCACCCCGCATATCGCCGGCGTGACCGCGGGATCGGCCAAGACGATGGCCGAGATCGCCGCCCGGCATGTCATCGCCGTGCTCGATGGAGAAGAGCCGGATGCGGCCAGCCTCGCGAGGTTGACCGAACTCGCTGCCTGAAGATCCGGACCAGATACCGGACGACCATAACAAACGGGAGGAAGACCATGAAGATTGTCTACAAGGCGCTCGCCGCGCTCGCTCTGTCGGCGCTCGCGACGACGGCATCGGCACAGCAATATCCGGAGAAGCCGATCCGCCTCGTCATTCCGTTTCCGCCGGGCGGCGGCACCGACGTCGTCGCACGCGTCATCGCCCAGAAGCTCGGCGAAAGCACGGGCTGGACTATGGTGGCTGAGAACAAGCCGGGCAGCGGTGGCAGCGTCGGCCTGAGCCTCGCCGGCAAGGCTGCGCCGGACGGCTACACCATCGTCCTCGCGCAGAACGCCAATCTCGTGATCAACCCGATCCTCGGCAAGGCCAATTACGACCCGATCAAGGATTTCGCGCCGATCGGCCTCGTCGCCTCGGCGCCGCAGGTGCTGGTCGTCGCCAAGGATTCGCCCTTGAAGACGGTCGAAGATCTCATTGCCGCGGCCAAGGCCAAGGACGGCAAGCTCACCTTCGCCTCGCCCGGCGTCGGGACAAGCTCGCATCTGGCCGGCGAACTCCTGCAGCAGCTTGCCGGCGTCAAGTTCCGCCACGTTCCCTACAAGGGCGCGGCCCAGGCGCTGCCGGACCTGCTCGGCGGGCGCGTCGAGATCTACATCTCGTCGGTGCCCTCCGCGATGGTGCAGATCAAGGAAGGCACGCTGCGCCCGATCGCGGTGTTTGCCACCAAGCGCGATGCCGACCTGCCGGATGTCCCGACTTTCGAGGAGAAGGGCCTGAAGAACTCCGAAGCTGTGACCTGGTGGGGTCTGGCGGCGCCCGCGGGCGTGCCGGCGCCGATCGTCGCGCGCATCAATACCGAGCTCAACAAGGTGCTGAAGCAGCCCGACACCCAGGCCAAGCTGCGCTCGGCCGGCGCCGAGGCGCTCGGCGGGAGCAGCGATGAGTTCGGCGCGCTGATCAAGTCCGACGTGCCGAAATGGACTGCGGTCATCAAGGCGGCCGATGTGAAGGTCGCTAACTGAGCCGATACGCAGGCCGAGGCCGCCACCGCAAGGCGGCGGTTTCCCGGCACGTCGCACCATCCATCCCAGAAAGTCTTAGTCCCGGCGGCGCCAAGCCGTGCCGCCCGGCATCCTGCGGATATCGGCCATGAGAACCAGCATCTTCAAGAACCAGGACGCCCTCGCCGGCCTGCTGTTCATGGGACTAGGCGCGCTCGGCTTCGCGATTGCGCTCGGCTACACGTTCGGGACCACGATCGACATGGGGCCGGGCTATTTCCCGCGCGTCCTCAGCCTCGTCCTGATCGGCTTCGGCATCGTCATCTTCGTCAGGGGGCTGCGTCATTGCATGCCCGTCGAGGGCGGATGGGGCTGGCTGCCGCTTGCCCTGTTGAGCGCCTCGCTCCTGCTCTTCGGCTTCCTGCTCGAGCGGGTGGGGCTGGTGCCGGCGCTTGCTGCGCTGTTCTTCGTCTCGGCCCGTGCCGGCCATGAATTCAAGACGCGGGAGGTGCTCGTCCTGACGGCGGTGATGTCGGTCTTCGCCGCCATCGTCTTCGTCTGGGGACTGAAGCTGCCCTACGCCCTCTTCGCGTGGAATTTCTGATCATGGAGATCATCGATCACTTCGTGCTCGGCTTCGGCGTCGCCCTGTCGCTGCAGAACCTGGCCTATTGCTTCCTCGGCGTGCTGCTCGGCACCCTGATCGGCGTGCTGCCGGGCGTGGGCCCGCTGGTGACGATCTCGATGCTGCTGCCGATCACCTTCGGCCTGCCGCCGGTCTCGGCCGTCATCATGCTCTCGGGCATCTATTACGGCGCGCAATATGGCGGCTCGACCACGGCGATCCTGGTCAATCTGCCGGGCGAGACCTCGTCCGCCGTGACCTGCCTCGACGGCTACCAGATGGCGCGCCGCGGCCGGGCCGGCGCGGCGCTTGCGATCGCAGCGCTCTCCTCCTTCGTCGCCGGCTGCATCGGCACGCTGCTGATCGTCGCGCTCGGCGTGCCGCTGGCGAGCTGGGCGCTGCGCTTCGGCGCCGAGGACTATTTCGCCCTGATGGTGCTCGGCCTCGTCGCGGCTTCCGTGCTGAGCCATGGCGACATGGTCAAGGCGCTCGCCATGGTCGTGGTCGGGCTGCTGATCGGCCTCGTCGGCACCGATGTGAACTCGGGCGTTGAGCGTTACACCTTCGGCCTGCCCGAGCTCGCCGACGGCATCGGCTTCACCGTGCTCGCGGTCGGCATCTTCGCGATCTCCGAGGTCGTCATCAACCTGGAGCAGAAGGAGGCGCGCGAGGTCTTCACCAGGAATGTCGGCGGCCTGATGCCGCGCTGGGAGGACCTGAAGGCCTCGTTCCTGCCGACCTTGCGCGGCACTGCGATCGGCTCCTTCTTCGGCATCCTGCCGGGCACCGGCCCGTCGATCTCGTCCTTCTCCGCCTATATGCTCGAGAAGAAGCTGGCGAAGGACCCGTCCCGCTTCGGCCAGGGCGCGATCGAGGGCGTCGCTGCGCCGGAAGCCGCCAACAACGCGGCCGCACAGACCGCCTTCATCCCGACATTGACGCTCGGCATTCCCGGCAGCGCGACCATGGCGCTGATCCTCGGCGCGCTGATCATGAACGGCGTCCAGCCCGGTCCCACCGTGATGGCGCGCAATCCCGAATTGTTCTGGGGCGTCATCGCCAGCATGTTCATCGGCAACGCCCTCCTCGTCGCGCTGAACCTGCCCTTGGTCGGCCTCTGGGTCCGCCTGCTCAGCATTCCCTATCGCTGGCTGTTTCCGGCGATCGTGATGTTCTGCGCGCTCGGCAATTACAGCCTCAACAACAGCGCGATCGACGTCTATCTCTGCGCGGCGATCGGCGTGCTCGGCTATGTGCTGGCGAAGCTGAAATGCCCTCCCGCGCCGCTGGTGCTGGGCTATGTGCTCGGCCCGATGATGGAAGAGAACATCCGCCGGGCGCTGCTGCTCTCGGAAGGCGATCTCTCGATCTTCGTGAAGAGCCCGATCAGCCTGACCTTCCTTTCGCTCTCGCTGCTGCTGCTCGTCAGCATGGCCCTGCCCGCCATCCGCCGCGGCAAGGCGCGCGTCGATCAGGAAGAGGAAGCCAGCGCGACCTGAGCACGCCGGCGCAACCGCCCGTTTCGCAGCACCTCATTCTCCCAGCCGCTGCGCCGTCCGGTTCGCCGGACCGGCAAGCTGCAATCACCAAGGACGTCCCATGATCGGATTTCGCATCCTCAAGCGCCGCCGCCAGGTCGAGGCCGAACTCGTCGCGCGCTTCCGTACGGTCCCGGTCGCCAATGTCAGCGATTCGATGTCGCGGATGATGGCCGGCGGCGCCTCGCTGCGCCCGCTCCATCGCGGTGGCGTGATGGCCGGACCGGCGCTTACCGTGAAGACGCGGCCGGGCGACAACCTGATGATCCACAAGGCGCTCGACCTCGCCACTCCCGGCGACGTCGTTGTCGTCGATGGCGGTGGCGATCTCACCAATGCGCTGATCGGCGAATTGATGATCGCCCATGCCCGCAAGCGCGGCATCGCCGGGATCGTGCTTCACGGCGCGGTGCGCGACTCCGCCTGGATCCGTGAGAACGACCTGCCGATCTATGCCGCCGGCATCAGCCATCGCGGCCCCTACAAGGACGGCCCCGGTGAGATCAACGTGCCGATCGCGATCGAGGGCATGGTGATCGAGCCGGGCGATCTCGTCATCGGCGACGATGACGGCATCCTCTGCGTGCCCTTCGACCAGGCGGAGACGATCTATGCCGCCGCCCACAAGAAGCACGCGATGGAAGAAAAGAAGATGCAGGCGATCGAGCAGGGCAAGGACGATCGCAGCTGGATCGACGCCACGCTGGCGCGGCTGGGCTGCGCGATCGAGGCCTGATCGCTGCGGAGGTCGGCGAACCCTATCGCTTCAGCGCCGCCCGCAGATCCTTGACCTGTCCCGATGTCACCGGCGGCGCGGCGTTGCCCCAGCTGTTGCGGACATAGGTCAGCACGTTCGCGACATCGGCATCGCCGAGATTCCAGCCGAAGGACGGCATGGCAGGCGTCGTCGGCCGGGCCGTGGTGGCGACGGCCTGGCTGCCCTGCAGCACGACGCGGATGAGCGAGGTCGGGTCGGTGCTGTTGATCACCGGAGCCTTGGCGAGGGTCGCGAAGAGCGAGGCCTGGCCCGCGCCGGTCGAGTTGTGGCAGGCCGAGCAGCGGTCGAGATAGATCGCCTTGCCGGCGGCCATTGCCGGATCGGTTGCCGCAAGCGGTTGCGGGGCGGGCGTGCCGTCGCTCTTGATGTCCTTGAGATAGGCCGCGACCGCCTGGAGATCGGCATCGGCCCATTTGCTGGTCGACTGGGTGATTGCTTCCGCCATCGGCCCCGAGGCGATGTCGAAGCGGTTCGCGCCGGTCTTCAGATAGGAGACGATGTCGTCAGTCGACCAGCTGCCGAGGCCCTTATGCGGATCACCGGTCAGGTTGGGGGCGTACCAACTCTGGAGACTGCCGCCCCTCAGGAATTCGCCTGATTTGTCGGCGCCTGTCAGGCTCTTCGGCGTATGGCAGGTGCCGCAATGGCCGGCGCCGTTGACGAGATAAGCGCCGCGGTTCCAGGCTGCCGACTTCGCGGGATCAGGCTGGAACTCCTTCGGCGAGAAGTTGAGCCAGTTCCAGCCGATCACCGAAGCGCGGATGCTGAACGGGAAGGGGAGCTGGTTCGAGACGACGTGGTTCGTCACCGGCTCGACCTTCTGGAAATAGGCCCAGAGATCGGCGATGTCGGTGTCCTTCATCGTCGCGTAGGCGGGATAGGGCATCGCCGGGTAAAGCCGCTTGCCGCCCTTGCCGATGCCCGTCTTCAGCGCATTGCGGAAATCAGCATAGCTCCAGCTGCCGATACCGGTCTCGGGATCGGGCGTGATGTTCGGAGGTACCAGTGCGCCGAAGGGGGTTTGCAGCGGCAGGCCGCCGGCGAAGGGCTTGCCGCCCGGTCTGGTGTGGCAGGCGGAGCAATCGGCCAGGACAGCCTGATAGCGGCCGGCCTCGATGCGGTCGAACAGGTCGGAGGCGAAGCCCTTCGCCCCGAAGACGGTGGCGGCCGCGAGGCCGGCGATGAGCGCTGCCTTCTTCATGCTTCCACCAGCTTGCCGGGGTTCTTCAGGTAATGATTGCGGATCGCATCCGCGGCCCAGTAGGCGAGCGCGCCGACCGGGCCTGTCGGGTTCTTGCCGGCATTCTGCGGGAAGGCGGAGGCGCCGATAACGAAGACGTTCGGCACGTCCCAGGCCTGCAGGTGGCGGTTGACGGCGCTGGTCTTCGGGTCCGTGCCCATGATCGCGCCGCCGGTGTTGTGGGTGCTCTGGTAGGGGACGGAGTTCCAGCCCTTGCGCTGCTTGCCGACCACCGCCTGCTTGCCGCCGAGCGCGTCGGCGATCTCCTTCATGCGGTCGCTGACCCAGTTCGACATGCGGATGTCGTTGTCCGGGAAATCGAAGGTCACACGCAGCAGCGGCCGGCCGAAGCGGTCCTTGTAGGTCGGGTCGAGGTCGAGATAGTTGCCGCGTGTCGCGTAGGAGGAGCCCTGCGACGAGAAGATCAGCGTGTTGTTGTAGTACTGCTTCGTCGCCTTCTTCCAGGCGGAGCCCCAGCGCGGCGTGCCGGGCGGCACCGGCCGGTACTGGATCGGGCGGCCATTGGTCGGGATGCAGTTGATGCCGGCGCCGCCGACGAAGTCCAGCGGGCCGTGGTCGAAGGCATCGCCATTATAATCGTCCAGCGACTGGCCAAGCGCACCGGCCGCGATGAACGGGTTCATGTGCTTGCCTTCGAAGAAGACCTGTGTGCTGGCATTGGTCTGGTAGCAGTAGTTGCGCCCGACCACGCCTTCGCCGCTCGCCGGGTCATAAGGCTTGCCGATGCCGGAGAGCAGCATCAGCCGGACATTGAACAGGCCGTAGGCGTTGAGCAGGACGAGATCGGCCGGCTGCTCGAAGGTTTCGCCGTTGACGTCGATATAGGTGACGCCGGTCGCGGTCTTGCCATCGGCCGCGAGGTTGATCTTCAGCACCTCGCATTCGGTGCGCGCCTCGAAATTCGATTTGCGCATCAGCACCGGCAGCACGGTCGTATGCGCGCTCGACTTCGAATAATTGGCGCAGCCGAAGCGCTCGCAGAAGCCGCAAGCCGTGCACTGGCCCATCGCGATGCCCAGCGGGTTGACATAGGCGCCGGAGAGATTGGCCGAGGGCGTCGGGAAGGGGTGCAGTCCCTTGGAGCGCGCTGCTTCCGCGAACAGGGTCGGCGCATAGGTCATCTGCATCGGCGGCAGCGGATAGTCGCGCTTGCGCGGTCCCTCGAACGGGTTGCCGCCCTGCTGGATCGCGCCGTTGAGGTTCCCGGCCTTGCCGGAGATGCCGCAGAGATATTCGAAACGGTCGAAGGCGCTCTCCATCTCGTCATAGGAGACGCCCCAGTCCTGGATCTGGAGCTCGGAAAGCCGGTCCGCCCCGTAGCGCTCGGTCAGATGGGTCTTCAGCGCGAAATCGCTTGGGAAGAAGCGCCAGGTATGGCCGTTCCAGTGCGTGCCCGCGCCGCCGACCCCGGTTCCGGGCAGGAAGGAGCCGTAGTCCCGCATCGGCAGCGCCGTCTGCGAGACGTCATTGCGCATCGTCATGGCTTCCTGCGCCGGCTGCAGGAACAGGTCCTTGCGCACAGCGTAGCGCAGTTCGTCGGGGGCATAGGCGACGTTGAAATCGGTCGCCGTGTCGCGCCAGGGGCCGCGCTCGATCGCGACGACGTCGAGACCGGCATCGGTTAGTTCATGGGCCAGGATCGAGCCGGTCCAGCCGAGCCCGACGATGACGACATCCTTGCGGGGGAGTTTCCGGGCCATGTCTCAGTTCCCGCTTGCCTTGTCGCCGGTCTTCCATTCCGGCCGTCCCGCGATCGACAGGGGTGGCAGGGGGAAGGGCTTGTTATGGGCCGTGATGTAGTCGCGGTAATCGTAGCGGGCGCCGGGGAAGCCGATGAACTTCCAGCCGGCCATGTCCTTGTTGCCGCCATAGATCGGGTCGGCGAAGAAGCCTTCCATCGTGTTCTGCAGCACGAGGTTGAAGAAGCCGGCGGCCGGTTTGTAGTCGACCTTGCCGGCTTCGAAATCCTTCAAGGCCTGATCCTGCTCGGCGGCGGCGAGGTCGAAGAAGCTCTTGCCGGAGAACTGCGCCTGCGCGTGCTTGTTCAGCGCCGCGAGGCCGGCCCGGTAGCGCGCGACCGGCGTCTCGGCCCCCTGATAGCCTTGCGTCGGCAAACCGGCGGCGAAGGGGCCTTGCATATAGAGCCGGTCCGATGAGCCGTAGCTGCCGGCGAGCTGGCGGTCGATGAAGCTGGCGCAGCCGGCATCCTTGCCGCCGATGCTGAGCTCATCGGCCGGGATCAGCCGGTCGACGATCGCCTCGACGGTGCGGGCTTCATCCGGCGTCAGCGCATACCAGCGCCCACCGGGCAAGGGCTCGGGTGGCAGGGCGGCGAAGGGCTTCCAGGGCAGGGTGCCGGAATGCTTGGCGGCGCGGGCGCCGGGAACCGATGCGATCAGGAAGAGCAGGCCGGTGGAGGAGAGGAAGCGGCGGCGACTGAAAGACGAGGTGCGCGGCATCGGGCAGCCTTTTCGATCGGCGTGAGCCAGGAGGTGCCGGCTCCGCTATCGGCAAGCTCTGCCTCGGATCGGGCGGGATCAATCGGAAACCCCGCGCAGCCGCCATGCTCTACGAACATGGAACAATTCCAATGTGGCTCTCCGCAGTCGATACGGAACCGGCAAGCCCTGAGGGGATGCGAGTGCTTGCCCCTCAGTCGAGAGACGTTCTGCATTGACTTCCGCGCGCTGTTCGCGCCAAATTTTCGCGAGCCGGCAACCCCGCCCGGGCGGTTGGCACTCTCAGTTTCCGCGCCGCGCGCGGACGATCGGCTTCAACGTGAAACCGACAGTCGAGGCGTACACGGTTGCGATGCCGTGGTACGAGCGGGAGGATTTCTCCCGGCTCTGGGAACTCGCTCACGACCGCGATCAGATGCCCTCGGATTATGAGACCTGGCATCAAAATGCGGTGGCGGTGATGAATGCCTGGCTCGCACGAGGGCGAGCGCTGGAAATCGTCACGATCAAGCCGGCTGAATTTCTTGCCTGGCTCCAGGAAAGCGGCCTACCGAACACTGCCGAAACGCGCCGGAAGTATGTGGAGCTTCGCGCGGGCATTCACTGCCACGACGTCGCGTAGGGCAGGCGAGCCGTTGGCCCGCCCTGGCCCGGCCCGTGCGGCCGCTCTCTCAGGAGCGGCGCGCGGCGAGGTAATGTTCGAGGCTCGCGCGGGTTCCTGACCGCCAGAGACGCTGCAGCGCCATCCTGAAGCTATCGCGGAAGCGCTGGTTCGTCCCGAGATCGCCGTAGACATCCTGCATTGCAAGCCAGGCTTCGGGCATTTGCCGGGCCTGCTGCGCCTGTGTCGTCAGCCGCGACCAGTTCGGGTCGTTCGGCGCGATTGCTTGCCCGCTTTCGGTTTCGCCATGGCAGTAGCGGCACCATAGCGCGCTGACGAGCGCGAGGCCGTCGATGGAGCGACCGCTCTGCAAGGCATCGCGCAACGTCGGCAGGATGAATTTCGGCTGGCGGTTGGAGCCATCGAGGCAAAGCCGGCGGATGGTGTCGCCGATCTTCGGATTGGCGAACCGACGCTCGATCGTGCGCTTGTAATCGGCGAGATCGGTATCCGGCACCGGGGGAACGACGGGGATGATCTCGTCGTCGAGAAGCGCCGAGAGAAAGCGGGCGATCTGTCCGTCCTGCATCGCCTCATGGACGAAATGGATGTCGAGCAGGCCGGCAGGATAGGCGATCGCCGCGTGTCCGCCGTTGAGGATGCGGATCTTCATCAGTTCGAAGGGCGCGACATCGGCGACGAACTGGACGCCGATCTCTTCGAGGCGCGGGCGGCCGGCCGGGAAATGATCCTCCAGCACCCATTGCCGGAAGTCCTCGCAGAAGACGGGCCTGGCGTCGTCGAGGCCGAAATCGTCGCGCAGCGCCTGGCGTTCGCGATCGGACGTTGCCGGCGTGATGCGGTCGACCATGCCGTTCGGAAAGGCGGCGCTCTCACGGATCCACCGCGCTTCAGTGGGATCGATGAGATCGACGAGCCCGGCGACGGCATCTGCCGTGACATGGCCGTTGCCCGGCAGGTTGTCGCAGGACATCACGGTGAAGGGCGGCAGGCCGGCGGCGCGGCGCCTCAGCAACCCGGCGGCGATCAGGCCGAAAGCGGTCTTCGGGTGCGCGAGGCGATCGGCTGCATCGGCGAGGATATCGGGATGGCCGGGATCGAAGGCCTGCGTCGCCGGATCAATGTAATAGCCGCCTTCGGTGACGGTCAGCGAGACGATCCGCGTGCGGGGATCGACGAGTCTTTCGAGAACCGCCGCGCTGTCGCCCGGCGCGACGAAATCGATCATCGCGCCCGTGACGCGCGCCTGCGAGCGTTCTGCCTCCTGCGTCACCACCGTGGTCAGGAAATCCTGCGCGGCGAGATCGCGTCCCATTTCGGCGTCGCTCTCACGCACGCCGGTGCCGACGATGGCCCAGTCGCGATCCAGCCCGCGCTCGAACAATTCGTCGAGATAGGCGGCCTGATGGGCGCGATGGAAGTTGCCGACGCCGATATGGACGATGCCTGGGCTCAGCTCGTCCCGCCGATAGCCGGGAACGCCGACTGACGGCCCGAGCTGTCCAAGCGTGGCGCGGGACAGGCGCACTGCCATGGCTCAGGCCTGCCTTGTCTTGCGCAGCATCAAGGCGAGGTCCGGGCGGTCGCTGGTGATCTGCGAGATCGGCTGGCCCAGCCAGAAATCGAGCTCGCGCACGGTATTGGGCACCCAGGCGCCGAGCTTGTCGCGCCCAACGATGCCGACGGCACGATCGACGCAGAGCCGTAGCAGCGATTGCTCGACGGCGATGATGCAGCCGAGATCGACGAAGCGCTGCAAGGTTCGGTCGACGCCGCCGAAGGCCTCGCAGGAGCGGCGGTCGACCGAGGCGAGCCGGCGCATATGCGGGGCCTTGGCCCGGATCTCCTCGATCACCTCCGGCACAAAGCAGGTCAGCACGACACGGGAGGCCATCTTGCGGGCTTCGACCAGCGCGATCACCTTGTCGAGCAGGCCGGGATAGGGATTGCCATAGGCGTCCATCTTCATCTCGATCTCGAGTTCGATCCCGGTCGGGCCGAAGATGTCGAGCACCTCCGGCAAGGTCGGGATCGTCTCGCCGAGCGTGTCGTCGAGCTTCACCTTGGCGAGCGCGGCGCGCGAGAGATGCGCGACCGGGCCCTTGTGGTCGGTGGTGCGGTCGAGCAGCGGATCGTGGATCACCATGATCTCGCCGTCGCTGGACAGGTGCACATCGAGCTCGACCGCGTCGACGCTTAAGCCGCAGGTGTTGCGGAAGCCGCTCAGGCTGTTCTCCGCCCAGATGTTGCGCGCGCCGCGATGACCGATGATCCGCATGTCGATGAGCCCTGTTGCCTGTTGGCGGGTTATTCGCCGGCTATTTGCCGCTGTCCACCAGCCCCTTCACGAACCAGCGCTGGAGGACGAGGATGACGAGGGTCGGCGGCAGCATCGTCAGGAAGGCCGCGTTCATCAGGAGATGCCAGGTCGGCAGCGAGTCGCTCTGCGGCATCAGTTTCTTCAGGCCGATCACGGCATTGGCCATGGCGGGCTCGGTGGTCAGCAGGAGCGGCCAGAGATACTGGTTCCAGCCCATCAGGAAGAGGATGATCGCCAGCGCCACGATGTTGGAGCGCGAGAGCGGCAGCAGGATCAGGCGGAAGAACTGCCAGGGCGTGGCGCCGTCGATGCGGGCGGCCTCGCAGAGCTCGTCGGGGATGGTGAGGAAGAACTGACGGAACAGGAAGGTCGCGGTCGCCGAGGCGATCAGCGGCAGGATCAGGCCCGAATAGGTGTTGACCAGGTTCCAGTCGAGACCGACCAGAGCCTCGATGCCGAGCCAGGAGCCGAGGATGTTGAGCGGCAGCGCGACATTCGCCGCCGACTCGTAGGTCGGCACGATGCGCACCTCGATCGGCAGCATCAGCGACATGAAGATCAGCCAGAAGGCCGTCATCCGGAAGGGGAAGCGGAAATAGGTGACGGCGAAGGCCGCGATCACCGAGACCGCCAGCTTCCCGATTGTGATGCCCGAGGCGATGATGAAGGAGTTGAGCAGGAGCCGGCCGAAATTGGCGCTGCTGAGAACGGTCTGCATATTCGTGAAGAACTGGTCGCCGGGCAGCCAGGACATCGGCACCTGCATGATCTCGGCCTGTGAGAGCGAGCCGGTGACGAAGACGAAATAGATCGGCAGGCAGACGAGCGCCGCGCCCACCAGCAGGATGAGGTGACAGACGGCGTCGATGACAGGGGTACGTTCGTTCATCGCTCTAGACGCTGTAGTTCACGCGGCGCTCCACGAAGCGGAACTGCGCGAAGGTCAGGAACAGCGCGAGCGCCATCAGCACCACGGATTGCGCGGCTGATGAGCCGAGGTCGAGCGTGACGAAGCCATCCTGATAGACCTTGTAGACGAGGATCGAGGTGGCGCCGGCGGGGCCGCCCCGCGTGGTCGCATCGATGATGGCGAAGGTCTCGAACAGCCCGTAGACGAAGTTGATCACGATCAGGAAGAACAGCGTCGGCGTGATCATCGGCAGCGAGATGCGCAGGAAGCGCTGGACCGGCCCGGCGCCGTCGAGATAGGCGGATTCGAGGATCGACTGCGGCACCGACATCAGCGCGGCGACGAGGAAGATGTAGTTGTAGCAGATGTGCTTCCACGAGGCCGCCATCACGACCAGCGCGAGCGCGTGCCAGGAATTGCGGTTCGGGTCCCAGTCCAGCCCCAGCCCCTGCAGCATCTGCGCGACAGGGCCGACGCGTGGATTGAACAGGAAGGCGAGCATAATGCCGGCGATCGCCGGCGCGATGGCATAGGGCAGCAGCAGCACGGTGCGGTAGGCACCGCGCCCGCGCAGGATGTGGTTCGAGGCGAAGGCGAGCAGCAGCGCGACCGACAGCGTCAGCACGTTCTGCGCGAGGGTGAAGATCAGCGTCACCTGCGCCGAGGACCAGTAGACGCCGCTGCGAAACAGCCGCTCGAAATTCTGGAAGCCGACCCATTGCGTGGTGGCGCCGAACGGGTCCGTGAGCTGGAAAGCCTGGATCAGCGCCCTGATCGAGGGGATGAAGAAGAACAGCAGCAGGATGAAGAGCTGCGGCGCGAGCAGCCAGAAGGGCAGGCGCCATTCCTTGAAATGGGCGCGCTTCAGTCCGCTTTCGGCCTGACCATCGCCGGCCCCCTTCAGGAGCAGGCGCCGGAACGGCCAGCGGAGACGAGAGCCTCCGCCAGCCGTTCCGGGAAGGGTAGCCGTATTATTTCTTGCCGGCATTGAGCTGCTCGTAGCGGCGCAGCACCTCGTTGCCGCGCGAGACCGCATCGTCGAGCGCCTGCTGCACCGGCTTCTTGCCGAGGAAGGCGGCCGAGACCTCCTCCATGATCCCGACATTGATCTGGTTGCTGTTGCCGATGCGGAAGCCGAGCGAATTGTCGCTGGGCGTGCCGCGCATCAACTGCACCACGGCGATCTCGCGGGTCGGGTTCTTCTGGTAGTAGCCCTGCGCCTTGGCCGCTTCATAGGCCGCGGTGGTGACCGGGACATAGCCCGTCGCCTGGTGCCACCAGACCTGCGTGTCGGTCTTGGCGAGGAAGTCGTAGAAGGCGGCGACCGCCTTGTACTTCTCCGGCGTGTGGCCCTTCAGGGTCCAGAGCGCGGCGCCGCCGATGACGCTGTTCCGGGGGGTGACGCCCTGTTCATAAGGCAATTCGGCGGCGCTCCAGTCGAATTTCGCGGCGGCGACGACGGCGGCATGCGAGGCGGTCGAGGCGATGATCGTCGAGCATTCGCCGGAGGTGAAGAGCTGGATCGGGATGATGCCCTGGCCGGCGAGCTGCATCACATTGGACGAGACCAGCCGTTTCATGCGCTCGACCTGGCCGACGAGCTTGCCCTTGTTGAAGACGAAGCTGGTGTCGAGACCGTCCATGCCGTTGCGCTTGGTCGCGTACGGGATGTCGTTCACCGCGCTGTAGTTTTCGAGGAAGCTCCACTCGTAGTCGCCCGGCAGCACCATCGCGCATTTCGAGACGCCCTTGGCCTTGATCGCGTCGAGCTGCGGCTCGAGCTCCTGCCAGGTCGCGCCGGGCTTGTCGAAGCCGGCGGCTTTGAAGTGGTCGCGGTTGTAGAACAGGATCGGCGTCGAGGAGTTGAACGGCATCGCCTGCAGCTTGCCGCCGATCGTGTAGTAGCTGACCACCGGAGCGATGAATTTGGAGGCGTCGACCGGGCGTCCCTGCTGTTCCATCAGCTCGGCGGTCGGGACGATGGCGCCGGAATTGACCATCGTCAGGAAGGAACGCTCGTTCGACTGCACGATCTCGGGCTGGCGCTTGGCGCGATAGGCCGCGATCGTGCCGTTCAGGACCTCGTCGTAATTGCCCTTGGCGATCGCCTTGACGACGTAATCCTTCTGCGAGTCGTTGAACTTCTTGACGAGATCGTCGACGCGCTCGCCGAGCGCGCCGCTCATCGCGTGCCAGAACTCGATTTCCGTCGCCGCCTGCGCGGAGCTGAGCCCCGCCAGCAGCAGAGCGCCCGCGCCCGCCAAGGCACCATAGAAAGGTCGCATGTCAAAGCCTCCCTCATCCGTCTTCTTCGAGCATATGCTCTTTGTTGAAGCATATGCTCGCACACTGGCTTGTTATGTCAACCGTTGGTGACGGGCGGATGACAGCCGTGCGCGATCGCTCGCGGGCGAGCGGATGGAGGTGCAGGTTGATGGGGGGAGTCAGTCTGCGAGAAGGGCGCGGGCAGTGTCCTCGTCCGTGACGAGGCCGTTGACGATCTTGCCCGCCAGTGCGGCGCGCAATGGTGCGACCTTGGCGGGACCCTGGCCGATGCAGATGCGCAGGCGGGCGCTGCCGGGCTCCGGCGGCACGCTGGTGACGCGCAGATTGGTGCCGCGCTCGAGGAAGCGGCCTTCGGCGTCGAAGACCCAGCCTGTGACCTCGCCGACCGCGCCGTGGCGGACCATGTCGAGCAATTCGCTGCGTGTCATGAAGCCGTCCCGGTACAGGACGGCGTCCTCGCCGATCTGGCTGATGCCCATCATCCAGAGATCGGCTTCGCCGGCGATGGCGCGGATGCGCCGGATCGACTCGATCTCGATGAGCTGGGCGCGCTCCTCGGGGCTCGAGACGTAGAGCGGCAGCGGCATCGGGAAATGTTGCGCCTTGGTGATTTCGGCGAGCTTCACCAGCGTGTCAAAAGGGCTGGCCGAGCCGTCGGGGGAGATAGTGCCGACCAGCGAAACCAGCCGGTGCAGCGGGCAGGACATCGGCGGCACGCGCTCGATGCTGGCGCGCATCGAGCGGCCGGTGCCGAGCGCCATGACCAGCGATTTGCGCGAGCGCAGCCAGCGCTCGATCAGCACGCCGCCGAGCGCGGCGATGCCGGCTGCGCCGGTTTCCGCCGAGCCGTCCGAAGGGGCGACATCGCAATGCAGCAGCTCGAAACGGTCGCGCAGCCGGGCGGCGAGGTCCATGCAGGTGCTGATCGGGTGGTTCATCCGGAAGCTGATCAGCCCCTCGCTGCGACAGAGCGAGACAAGGCGCTGCGCCGCCGGGCGCGAGATGTTCAGGATCTGCGCGATATCGTCCTGGGTGCGGCCGGCGATATAATAGAGCCAGCCGGCGCGGGCGGCGTCTTCGAGGCGGGTGCTGTCGTTGTCGGCCATCGGACCCGTCAGGTGGCGGCCGGCGCGAGCGCGAGCTCCCGCCAGGATTCGAAGAGGCGGTCGGCCCCGGCGGCGAGAAGTGCCTGCCGCTGGTCCAGTACGGCAAAATGGCTCCCGGCAGCGAGGCCATAGGCCGTCATGCCCGCGGCCTTCGCGGCCATGACGCCGCTGACGCTGTCCTCGACCACCAGGCAGCGCTCCGGCGCGACGCCGCGCTCACCCGCCGCCAACAGGAAGAGGTCGGGCGCCGGCTTGCCGCGCTTGACGCGCGTCGTGCTGAAGATCCGTCCTTCGAAGAGGTCCCAGAGGCCGGTCTGGCGCAGGCAGATCTCGATGCGCTCCTCGTCGCTGGACGAGGCCACGCAATAATCGCTGCCGAAGGTCGCGACGGCGTCCCGGACGCCCTCCACCGGTTGGAGATCGCTTTTGAACGAAGCGAAGAGCTGAGCCCGCCAGTCCCGCGTGAAATCTGTCGAAGCCGGGCGGCCGGTCATTCTCTCGTAATCCTCGACGACTGCGCTGGCCGGCCGCCCGAGATAGCGGCGCATGACCGTCTCCAGATCATAGCCGGGATCGAAAGGCGAGAGAATATCGACCAGCGTCCGGCAGCTGATGGTTTCGCTGTCGACGAGCACGCCGTCGCAATCGAGGATGACGAGGTCGAAAGGGGAGGGCGGCTGAGGCATCGGGCAACAATCGATTTGAACGGATGCTCACATGAAGAGCATTCGCCCGATTGTCTGTCAAACCCGTTTCCGATCAGCGCAACGTGCGACTGACCTCCGCAGCACGACGCCAGGCCGCGTAGCGCTCCGCATAGGCCGCTGCCCTGGCAGGATGCGGCATGAAGGTATCGGCTTCGCCTGCTGGCGGCGTGCAGACCGTCTCGGGCTGCTCGCCGGTGCAGGCCAGACGGGCGAGGCGCGCGGCCCCGAAGGCGGCGCCGGCCTCGGCCTGGCGACAGCGCTTGAGCGGCAGGGTCAACGCGTCGGCGAGGATCGACAGCCAGATATCCGAGCGCGCGCCGCCGCCGATCGCCAGGGCCTCCTCGATCGGCGAGGTCCCAGCCTCCAAGGCCTCCTTGCCATCCCTGAAGGCGAAGGCGACGCCTTCCAGCACCGCCTGGGTCATGGTCCGCCGATCGGCCTCGTGGCCAAGGCCGGCGAAGATGCCACGCATCTGCGGATCGTTATGAGGCGTGCGCTCCCCCGAAAGGTAGGGCGTGAAGAGCACCGGCGAGGCCTGCTCCGCCTGCGGGCCGAGTTCGTTCAGCAGTGCAGCCTCCGATTGCCCGCAGACCGAAGCCCACCAGCTCAGGCTGGCGGCGGCGGAGAGATGGACCGACATCTGGTGCCAGCGATCCGGCAAGGCGTGGCAGAAGGCATGGACGGCGCTGCCCGCGCGCGGCTCGAAGCCGGCGGTCGTGCGCCAGAACACCCCGGAGGTGCCCAGCGACAGGAAGCTTGATCCCGTTGCCACGGCGCCCAGCCCGATCGCCCCGGCGGCATTGTCGCCAGCGCCGCCAGCGAAGAGGGGCGGAGCGTCGAAACCGAGATCGCGGCTGAGGTCGGGGCGCATGCGGCCGGCCGGTTGCGAGCCCTCAACGAGCGCAGGCATGTGGCTGCGGTCGAGCCCGGTCGCGGCCAGCATCCGGTCGGACCAGTCGCGGCGGCCGGTGTCGAGCCAGAGCGTACCGGAGGCGTCGGACATCTCCTCGATCGCCTCGCCGGTCAATGTCAGCCGCAGATAGGCCTTCGGCAGCAGTACCTTGCGGGTACGGCGGAAGATGTCCGGCTCGTGCTTGCGTACCCAGAGCAGCTTGGGCGCGGTGAAGCCGGGCATGGCGATATTGCCGGTGATCGCGCGGGACTCGGGCTCGATCGCCTCGATCTCCGCGCACTCGGCTTCGGCACGGCCGTCATTCCAGAGGATGCAGGGGCGCAGCGGTTCATCGCGCTCGCTCTGCAGCACCGCGCCATGCATCTGCCCGGAGAGGCCGATGCCGGCGCAGCGACGGAAGGCATCGGGCGTGGCATCCCTCAGGCTGCGCAGGACGTCCAGCGTGGCGGCGATCCAGTCGGCGGGTGCCTGCTCCGACCAGAGCGGGAAGGGGCGGCTGACAACGAGGTCTCGCGCCGCCGTGGCGAGCACGCGCTGCCGGTCATCGACCAGAACGGCCTTGACCGAGGACGTCCCGAGATCGATGCCGATGAAGCTCACATCGGGGCCCTGTAGTGAGGGTTCAGCGACGATCTTCGGGCAAGCCGCCCGGATAGATCATGCTCTTGACCATACCAGCTTCATTGGCGGCGTGGCGCTGGAAGGCGGCCGGCCCCTCGGCAAGCGGGAAGCGGTGGCTGACCACGGCCTCGACATCGACCTTGCCCAGCGCCACCAACTCGATCGCGCGCGGATAGACATGGCCCATCCGGCGCGAGAACTTGATGTTCAGCCCGCGCCTGCGGGCTTCGGCGGCCGGGATCACGTAGCTGTCGCCATCGGGAATGCCGACCAGCACGACGCGGCCGCCGATGCGGGCGGCGCGGATCGCGTCGCGGAAGCCTTCTGGGGCGTTGGTCGCCTCGATCACCAGCGGCAGGCCTTCGCCCTTCGTCCATTCGGCGATGTCGGCAACGCTGGCGCCGGCCTTGCTCGCGCCAAGCTTGAGCGCCAGCTCGCGGCGATGCGGCTGCGGATCACAGGCGAGGATCTCGCCGACGCCGGCAGTCCGCAGCACCTGCAGGATCAGCAATCCGATCGGGCCGCAGCCGATCAGCGCCACGCGTTCGAGCAGGCGCGGCCTGGCGAGGTCCACCGCATGGATCGCGACGCCGAGCGGCTCGAGCATGACGGCATCGCTCGGCGAGAAAGTCTCGGGCACCGCGACGATCTGCGATGTCGGGACCCAGATCCGCTCCGTCATCGCCCCGTCATGCGGGGGGGCGCCGATGAAGACGACCTCGGGACAGAGGTTGGGATGGCCATTTCGGCAATGCTCGCAATGGCCACAGGCCTGGTTGGGATCGACGGCGACGAGGGCACCGCGCGTGAGGCCGAGCTCCGGCAGATCCTCGGTCAGCCAGCCGCTGAACTCGTGGCCGGGTACGAAGGGCGTGGCGATCACGGCCGAGCCGATGCCGCCATCCTTGTAGTAATGCAGGTCGCTGCCGCACAGGCCGACCGCGGCGACATCGAGCAGGGTCTCACCCGGAACCCCCTCGCGGAGATTGAACGGGGCGACGCGCGCATCGCCAGCGGCGTGGAGGAAGACGGCATGGGACATGGAGGTCGGCGCTCGTTTCGCTGAATGCCTTCGACAAATGTATTTTGTGATTTACATTGGTTTGCGTCAAGCGCGAAACCGCATGGGCTCTGCGCGTTGTGGGAGAGCCCGAAAGCGATGTAAGCCAGCTTGAGCCCTCGCCGAATGCCGCCGCGCTTGCCGCCGGCGCAAGCCCACCGCATCAGGATACCGCCATGCCGGAGGAACCGCAGACGCAAGTTCGAGCCGCCTGGCTCTATTACATGGAAGGTTTGACCCAGGCGGAGATCGCGGAACGGCTGAAGATGACGCGCCTGCGCGTCAACCGGCTCCTGGTCGAGGCGCGCAGCAGCGGGCTGGTCAACATCACCATCAATTCGCGGCTGGAAAGCTGCATCCGGCTCGAGCGCGCGCTGATGGCAGAATTCGGTCTGAAGGACGCGATCGTCGTGCCGAGCCCCGCCGATCCCGGCCAGATCGCGACCCAGATAGGCAAGGCGGCCGGCGAGTTCGTCTCGCGGGTCATCGAGGAGAAGCCCACCGGCGTTTTCGGCGTCGGTTGGGGCGGCACGTTGAGAGAGACCATCCGCCATATCCGCGCGGGGCAGTACCGCGATCTCGCAGTGACCTCGATGATGGGCGGGCTGACCTATGGCATCGAGATCAACACCTTCGAGATCGCGAGCCGTTTCGCCCGGCTCTGGCAGGCCGAGTGCCATTATCTGGCGGCGCCGATCTATGCCGGCACGCCGCAGTCGCGCGACACGATCCTGGCGCAGGACGTGTTCGAGGCGGCCTTCGCCCGGATCAGGGCGACCGATGTCGCGATCCTCAGCGCGGGCGATCTGAGCGAGCGTTCGCTACTGGTGCGCTATGGGCTGCCGGGCGATGTCGGCGCCGCGGAACTGGCGGAAGCCGGCGCGGTCGGCGATATGCTCGGCCAATTCATCGATCGCAGCGGTCAGGCGATCGATCATCCGCTCAATCGCCGCGCCATCGCCTTGCCTCTCGACGCCCTGCGCCGGATACCGACCGTGATCCTTGCCTCCGGCGGGACCAACAAGGCGGAGGTCATCGCGGCCACGCTGCGGGGCAAGCTCGCCTCGGTGCTGATCACGGACGAAGACGCGGCGGCGGCCGTGCTGGAGCACGCGGCGTCCGCCTGAGGGGCGCGCCTCAGGCGCTGCGGATCGCCTGCAGCAATTCGTCGTGAATCAGGCCGTTGGTGACGACCTTCTCCAGATCCTCGTCCCGCGAATCCCGGCCGTCGACGGTCGTCACCTTGCCACCCGCCGCCCGCACCAATGGCATCGCCGCGGCATGCGAGACGATGTCGGCCTTGAGGCCGATGAAGGCGTCGAGCCGCCCGGCTGCCACCAGCGACATCTCCAGCCCGCCGGAGACGATGACGCGCACGCCCCGGCACAGGCCGGCAAGGCGGCGGATGACATCGCTCGTCCGGTTCGCGTCCTCGGTGCTGTAATGCGAGGTCAGGCAGATGGAGACGACGGCGTCGCTCAGGCGACGGGTGGCCGAAACACGCGCCGGCTGGTCGTTGACCTCGGCGATGCCGCCCTCGACGAAGCGTGCGGAAAGCCCGGCGAGCGGCGCATGGGTCAGGCCGAGCACGGTGCGGCCCTGCTCCTGATAGGCCATGGTGACGGAGAACCAGGGCAGGCCGGATGCATAGTTCACCGTGCCGTCGAGCGGGTCGATGATCCAGCGCGGCGCCTGCTCCGAGCCGGAAAATCCGGCCTCCTCCGAGAGGATCGCGGCCTCCGGCGTCAGGGCGCGCAGGCCGTCGATGACGAGGCGCTCGGAGGCGAGATCGGCCGCCGTGACCACGTCGTTCAATTCCTTGCGGGTGACGCCGAGCTCGGCGCCCTGCATCTGCACGAGCACCTCGCTGGCCCGACGGGCAAGGGCGCCGGCCTGGTCGAGCAGGGCGAAAAGGCGTGGTTCGGTCATCTGGCAGGCACCGTTTGCGGCTTTCCGGGATAGGCGGGATCGAGCACGAAATCCCGGCGCGGTCCATAGTCGCCGATCGGCTGGAGATGGCTGATCAGACCGAGGCCGGGCTTCCAGACATGGAGCGCCAGCGCTGGGGGTTCCATCACGAATTTGTTCTCGGTGCCGGGCCTCAGGTCGAGCGCGACCTGATGCGCGGTGCCCGGCACGACATAGCCGATCGTACCCGCGAAGCGGAGCTGGATCGGCCGGTGGTAATGGCCGCAGAGCACGCGCTCGATCTCGGGATGATCAGCAATCAGGCCGGCGAAGCCCGGCGAGACCTTGCAGGGCATGATGTCCATGCCGTCGACGCCGACCGGGAAGGGCGGATGGTGCATGAAGATCACCGTCGGCTTGCCCTGTCCTTCCGCGAGGCGCTCGGCCAGCCAGGCCTCGCGAGCGGCGCAGATCTCGCCGCCATCCTCGCCCGCGACGACGGTGTCGAGCCCGATCAGCCGGACGGGGAAATCGTCGATCACATAATGCAGGAAGCCGGTTTGCGGCAGGTAAGGGTGATCGGAGCGCAGCTCACTCGCAAAGGCCTCGCGGCGGTCGTGATTGCCGGGGATGACATAGACCGGTATCGGCAGGCGCTGCAGCGCCCCGCGGACAATGCCGTATTCCTCCGGCAGGCCGCAATCGGAGAGGTCTCCGGTGACCAGCACGCAATCGGGCTGCGGCTCCAGCTTCAGGATCTCGTCGACGGCGCGTTCGATCGCCGGGTTGGTCTCGACGATGCCATAGGCCGGGTTGCCATGGGGGCGGGCATGGAAGTCGCTGAGCTGGGCGATGATCATCGGGGAGACCTGCGGGCGAGGGAGGCAATCCGGAAACTCAGCCCTCGTCCTGAGGAGCAAGCGCAGCTTGCGTCTCGAAGGATGCTCCAGATGGTTCCGGAGCTTCCTGGACCATCCTTCGAGACGCCGCTGACGCGGCTCCTCAGGATGAGGGCTCGATAGCTGCCGCCCGGCGCTAAACACCGGGCGGGAGGCGGTTTTGGCTGTTCGATCAGCTTACTTCATCAAGGCTTCGGTCTCGGAGACGATGCGCTCGATGCCGGCCTTGGGCTGGATCTCGCCGCGCATCACGCCGGCGACGACCTCGCGCTGCTGGCGCCAGATGCGCACCGAATTGCCGCCCGGATAACCTTCCCACGGCGCGGCGCGGGAAACCTGGCCGTTGATGGTGCGGAAATTGGCGTTCGCCTTGTAGAACGGGCCGAGGAAGGCGTCCTCGCCGGCGCGCAGGTTGGTCGGCATGTAGCCGGCGGTTTCGACGACGATCTTCTGGGCTTCCGGCCCGGTCACGAACTTGATGAACTCCCAGGCAGCCTTCTGCTTGGCCGGGTCCTTGGCCGTGATCAGGGCGGCATTGCCGCCGGTCGGCAGCTTGCCCTTGGCCTTGTCGTCGACCGGGAACAGCGCCGTCTTCAGCGTGAAGCGGTCACCGATCAGGTCGGTGACCTGGCGCAGCCGGGCGGGCGTGTCGAAGAAGATGCCGATCTTGCCGGCGATGAACTGCTGGCGCGACTGGTCCCAGTCGATCAGCGGCATGCCGCCATCGGTGACGAAGCTGCGCAGCAGCGACAGCGTCTTCTCGCCGACCGCGCCGCCGAAGGCGACCTTCTTGCCGTCGGCCGACAGCATGGAATGGCCGGCCTGCAGGATCACGCCGCGCCAGAGCCAGTCATCCGGCCAGTCATGGATGTTGTAGGCCATGCCGGCGGTGTCGCCGCTGTGGATCTTCTTGGCGAGCGCGACGGTGTCGGCCCAGTTGTCCGGCATCTTGTCGGGATCGCCACCGGCCTTCTTCACCAGCTCGGCATTGAAATACATCAGCGGCGTCGAGGCGTTGAAGGCGAGGCCGACCTGCTTGCCGCCGACCTGGGCGAGCGAGAGCAGCGCATCGGAATAGTTCGCTTTGCGCCAGGCTTCCGGCTCGGCCTTGAGCAGGGGGCCGAGATCGACGACCTGCTTGCGCTTGTCGAGGCTCTCGACCAGCTCGGTCAGCAGATGGAAGCCGGAATAGTAGACATCCGGCAACTGGTTGGTCACGGACGAACGGAGCATCGCCTGGTGGCCTTCGTCATAGCTCGCGGCCGGCGCCCGGAAATTGATCTTGATGTCCGGGTGCTTCTTCATGAATTCCGCGGCAATCGGCTCGTGGAACTTGGCGAAGGCCGGGAAGGCGTAGAGCACGTCGAGCGTGACC
Organism: Allobosea sp. GW822-FHT05A11; assembly: GCF_058800455.1. NCBI lineage: Bacteria > Pseudomonadati > Pseudomonadota > Alphaproteobacteria > Hyphomicrobiales > Alloboseaceae > Allobosea > Allobosea sp. GW822-FHT05A11. The sequence continues at coordinate 111,659 of NZ_JBXAMI010000001.1, forward strand.
TGTGCCTTCGCGGCCGTCGAGGCAATGAGGGTCAATGCCGCCGCGGCAAGGGCTTTGCCGAGAGGTTTCATGCGTGATCTCCTTGGCATGGACAGCGGGGCTGTCGGGTTGCAGTTGCTTCAGGCCTGAACTCTTGGCGGGGTGGGCGGCGCTGCGGCCGGCTACTTCACCCCGGTCATGGTGATGCCGTCGATGAACCGGCGACGGGCTACGAGGAAGGCGATGACGAGCGGCGCGGTCAGGATCGTCGCGGCGGCCGTCAGCGCGCCGTAATTCGATCCGGTCTCGGCATCGGCGAAGAACATCATCCCGAGCGGCGGCGGCGCGAGCTTGGCGTCGGAGATGACGATCAGCGGCCAGTAGAGGTCGTTCCAGTGCGCCACGGCCGAGAATACCGAGAAGGCGGCGATCGCCGGCCAGGCGCTCGGCGTGACGATGCGCCAGACGATCTCGAACTCGCTCATGCCGTCGAGCCGGGCGGCGTTGATGATGTCGTCGGGAAAGCTGCGGAAGAACTGGCGGAACAGGAAGATGGCGAAGACCGAGAGGAAGAACGGCACCATCATCGAGAAATAGGTGTTGAGCAGTCCGAGCTGGGCGAGCGCGATATAGAGCGGCATCGCCGGCACCTGCACGGGAATGCACAGGCCGAGCAGCACCAGCACGAAGAGCGCGTTGCGGCCGGGAAAGTCGAGCTTCGCCAGCGCATAGGCGCAAGGGATCGCGACGAGGAGCTGCACGATCAGGATGCCGCCGCAGAGGATGACGCCGTTCAGCGCGAAGCGCAGCAGCGGCGCCTTCTCCATGGCGAAGCCGTAATTCTGCAGGCCGTAGAACTGCTTCGGCCAGAGCGAGATCTCGGCGCTGAAGATTTCAGCCGGCGGCTTGATCGAGGTCACCAGCATCCAGACGAAGGGCGCCAGCATGAAGATCGCACCGGCGATCAGAACGCCATGGATCAGCACCAGCGTGAGGAAACGGCGCAGCACCGAATGGACGGGCGTGACCGAAGCAGTGGAGAGCGCGAGATCGGTCATCAGTAGTGCACCTTCTTGTCGAGGGCGAAGGTCTGCACGGCCGAGAAGACGAGGATGAAGGCGAGGAAGATGAAGGTCAGCGCCGCGGCATAGCCGGTGTGGAAATACTGAAAGCCTTCGAGATAGATGTTGTAGAGCAGCACCTCGGTGGAGCCGACCGGCCCGCCGCGCGTCATCACCGCCACCGTGTCGAAGATCTTGAAGGCGGTGATCATCGTGGTGACCAGGACGAACATCGTCGTCGGCCCGAGCAGCGGCCAGGTGATGGTCAGGAAGCGGTCGATCCCGCTGGAGCAGCCGTCGATATCGGCGGCTTCGTAAAGATCGCGCGGGATCGCGGTCAGCCCGGCGAGAAACAGGATCATGTTGAAGCCGATGAGCTGCCAGATGCCGATCACCGCGAGCGTCGCCAGAGCGGTCGAAGGCTCGCTGAGGAAGGCGACCGGTGCGAATCCCAGCCATTTCAGCAGGCCGTTGACCGGGCCGAGCGAGGGATGGAGCAGGAATTGCCAGACCGTCGCCATGGCGATCAGCGTCGAGGTCACCGGCAGGAAATAGACGACCTCGTAGAAGGAGCGCGTGCGCTTGCGCCGATGCACCAGCACGGCGATCAACAAGGCGCCGAACACGCCGCCGGGCACGACGATGGCCACGTAGAGCAGCGTGTTGACGAGCGAGCGCCGGATGATCGGATCGGCCACCGCCTTCTGGAAATTCGTCAGCCCGACCCAGTCCATGTCGACGCCGCCGAACTCGTAATTGGTCAGGCTGAGCCAGAGCAACACGGCGAGCGGGATCAGGATCGTCAGCAGCAGCAGGATGAAGGCCGGCAGGGCGAAGCCGAGCCCGGTGACGCGCTCGATCCAGAGCCTGCGGCGCGCGGCGGGGGCAAAATCGGCTTGGGATGCGAGGGCGAGGGTCATGCGCCCGCCCTCAATGGCACCACGGAGCCGGTCGCCGTGCCCGGGCCGCGCGGCTCGAGGCGCTCGCCATCGGCGGCGAAGATATGGGCGGCGGCCTCGTCGAAGCCGAGTGTGACCTCGGCCGCCTCGTTCACGCCGGCGGCCGCGGCCGGCGTGGCGCGCATGGTCACGCCGGTGGAGTCGCGTCCTGCGAGGTCGAAATGCAGGATGTATTCGGAGCCGAGATTCTCCTTGCGCCGCAGGCGGGCGGAGAACCAGGCACGACCACTGCCGCCGGGCTCGCCCTGGACCAGCGAGAGGGCCTCGGAGCGGATGCCGAGCGTAACGGCCTGTCCCGACGCAAGCGGAACGGCGAGCGCCAGCGGCCGGCCGAAGAGTTCGAGGCGCCCGCCATTCGTGACCGTCGCGGGCAGTAGGTTGATCGCCGGGCTGCCGATGAACTGCGCGACCTTGAGCGAGGCCGGCTTCTCATAGAGCTGGGAGGGCGTGCCGAGTTGCAGGACGGAGCCGGAATCCATCATCGCGACGCGGTCCGACATCGTCATCGCCTCGACCTGGTCGTGCGTGACATAGATGAAGGTCGCGCCGAGGCGCTTGTGCAGCTCGGCCAGTTCCGTACGCATATGGACACGCAATTTGGCGTCGAGATTGGAGAGCGGCTCGTCCATCAGGAAGACGTCGGGATTGCGTACCATGGCGCGCCCGAGCGCGACGCGCTGGCGCTGGCCGCCCGAGAGCTGGGCCGGCTTGCGCTGAAGCAGATGATCGAGCTGGAGCTGCGCCGCGACCGCCGCGACATCGGTCTCGATGCCGCGCATCACGCTGCGGCGCTGGGCGGAGAGTTGCCGCAGCAGCGGCAGGCGCTGCCAGAGCTTGAGCCGCGACATCGTCAGCGGCAGGGCGATGTTCGCGCCGACGCTCATATGCGGATAGAGCGCATAGGACTGGAACACCATGGCGACGCGTCGCTCATGCGGGCGCAGATGGTCGACGCGATTGCCGCCGATCGCGACGCTGCCGGCATCGTGATGCTCAAGCCCGGCGATGATCCGGATCAGGGTCGATTTCCCGCAGCCGGACGGGCCGACCAGGGTCAGGAACTCGCCATCGGCGATGTCGAGATCGATGCCGCCGAGAACCTTCGTCGGTCCGAAGGACTTGGCGATCGAGGAGAGTGCGACCTTGGCCATGGCGTTCGCCTTTCTTTCGGCCCTCCGGGCTCGTCGTTGGGCGTGTCTTGGTTGGGCGTATCTTGCCCGGCGCCCGCAGGCGGCCGGGAGAGGTCTCAGGCAGCGTGCGGCGGGTAGACCTCGTGGATCACGTCGTCGATCCAGAGCGTCTTCAGCGCGGATATTTCGTGGATTTTGGCCGTGAAATCCCGTCCGTCGAAGGTGTAGGAGACGGCGCCGAGCGTGGTCGTGCCGGCCATGCCGGGCTGCAATTCGGGGCCCACGACGAAGCCGGAAGAGGGGCCCCAGATGTAGCGCGTGCCGGCGAGCGTGAAGTCATGGGCGCGGTGCAGGTGCCCGCTGGCGACGAAGGCGACCGCGTGACGGCTGATGAGATCGAGCAGATGTGCGCGCGGCCGCGGCGGGACGCTCCAATAGCCCATGTCGCCCTCGTCGGGCGCCTCGACGAAAAGCGGGCGGTGCAGGAACCAGCCGAGGCGACGGCCCTGCGCTTCGGCGATCTGCCGGTCGAGCCAGGCGAGCTGGCGGGCCTCCTCGGCCTCGTCGCTACCGAAGAGCATCGAATTGAGGCCGATCAATCGCCAGTCTTCGAGATCGCGGACCCAGAAATCCGCGCCGATATGCTCCCGCCAGCGGGCAAGGCGGGCGTCGTTCACCGGCTGGTGCGGGTGATAGGCCTCGCCGACATCGTGATTGCCGGGGATGCTGAGCACCGGCACGCCAAGGGCATCGAGCAGGGTGCGGCAGTGGCGCATGTCCTCGTCGACATCCGCACCATCGACGGTGACGTCACCGGTATGGATGACGAGGTCCGGGGCGCTGGCAGCAAGCCACGCCGTCAGCGGAGCCCAGTTATCGGCGAAATGCCGCTTGTTCGGGCTCAGATGGGTGTCGGAAATCTGCACGATACGCTGCATGTCCCCTCCGGAATTCGCCACTTCATCGGGCGACCGTCTGTCCCCTGCGTGAGCGGGGGCAGTGGCTTTGCCTTGGATCATACAAATGAATGTTTGATGACACAATTGTATTTTTAGTGCTCGCCGCCTCCGTGGCGATGAAAAACATTGCCGGCTAGAGATCTGTGCTTTGCGGGAGGATCACGAGGTCGCGGATCGTGACGTTGCGCGGCCGGGTCAGCATGAAATGCACGGCCTCCGCCACCTCCTCCGCTTCGATCAGGCCGCCGCGGGCGCGCTCGGCGTCGAGCTTCTCCTGTGGCCAGTCGGCGATCAGGGCGGTCACCACCGGTCCGGGCAGGACGGCGCCGACGCGCAACCCATGCGGGATGACCTGACGGCGCAACGTATGGACGAAGGCCTGCACGGCGTGTTTCGAGGCGGTGTAGATGGGCTCCCAGACCACGGGAACGACACCGGCCACGGAACTGGTGACGAGGATGTCGCCGGTCTTGCGCGCGATCATGTGCGGCAGCACGGCGTGGATGCTGCGGAAGACCGCGTTGACGTTGAGGTTCAGCATGCGGTCCCAGGCATCGGGATCGCCCTCGCTGACCGGGCCGCCGACATAGGAGCCGGCATTGGCATGGAAAATGTCCAGCGGGCCCGCCTTGTCGAGAATTCCAGGCAGCATGCCGGCAACGGAAGCAGGATCGGTCAGGTCGATGACGAGCGGGATGGCATTGGAGCCGAGAGGCTTGCAGGCCTGCGCGAGCGCTTCGCCATCACGGTCGACCAGCGCGACGCGGGCGCCGGCGGCGAGCAGGCGCTTCGCGCAGGCGAGGCCGATCCCCGAGGCGGCTCCAGTGATCGCAGCGGTCTTTCCGGTCAGGTCCTGAGTCACGTCGGGGTCTCCGATAGAGCTTGATTCTGCGCCGGCCGCATGAGTTCGCGGGCTGTGCGAGCCGCGGCCTGCAGCGTTTCGAAAGCAGCGAGGCGGTGCGCATGCAGGTTGGCGATTTCGCCGTCGGCTGGTGTGAAGATCGCGGCGCTGGGCGCCATGCCGGCCATGGCTTCGTCAAGGTCCGGGAAGGCTTTCGCGGCTGTCGCCGCTAGCATGGCGGAGCCGAGCAGGACGGGGTCGACATCATCGGGGGCCAGCAGAGGCAGCCCGGAACAATCCGCCAGCAATTGCCGGATCAGAGGATGGCGCCCGGCGCCGCCACTGAGCACGATCGCTTCGATGATTGCCCCCTTGGTGCGGCTGGCCTCGATGATCTGGCGCAGGCCGTAGCCGATGCCGGTGAGGCCGGCGACGTACAGCGTGACGAGATTGTCGAGGTCGCGTTCCATGCCGAGTCCGGCAATCACGGCACGCGCCTGCGGATTGGCATGGGGCGAGCGATTGCCGAGAAAGTCGGGCACGACAATGAGATTGCCTGCGAGGAGGGCCACTTCCGATGGTGTGGTGGCATGGCCGGCGGCGCGTGCGGCGAGCCAGTCAGGCAGGGAGAGCCCCTCCGCTTCGGCAAGGCGCTGCGCCTCGGGCGTCGCCGGATGGAAGCCGATGAGTTGCTCGATGGCGGCGCCTGCGCCGGATTGCCCACCCTCGCTCAGCCAGAGGCCGGGCGCCATGGCGGAGAAGTAGGGCCCCCAGATGCCGGGGATGAAGATCGGCTCGCGGCTGCTCGCCATGGTGCAGGCCGAAGTGCCGAAGACATAGGCCATGCGCGTCAGCGCCGAGCCGTGCGGCGAGCGCACGCCGACCGAGCCGACACCGCCGGCATGGGCGTCGATCAGCCCGGCCGCAACAGCGGTGCCGGGCTTCAGACCGAGTTCGGTGGCGGCCTGCTCGGTGAGACCGTTGCCGAGTGGAGTACCGCCCGGAACGATCTCGGTGCCGATGCGGGCGAAACCGTCATCGGCGAGGTCGTCGAGCCCGATTTGCCGGAAATAGCTCGCATCCCAGCGGCCTTCATGGGCGAGATAGGTCCATTTGCAGGTGACCGTGCAGGTCGAGCGCGCCAGCGAGCCGGTCGCGCGCCAGGTCAGGAAGTCCGGCAGGTCGAAGAACTGCCAGGCTGCGTCATAGGTCGTCGGAAGGTTCTCCCGAAGCCAGAGCAGCTTCGGCGTCTCCATCTCCGGCGAGATCGTGCCGCCGACATAGGCGAGGACCGGATGCCTGGTCGCGTTGATGCGCTCCGTCTGGTCGAGTGCGCGGTGGTCCATCCACACGATGATGTCGCGTGTGGCATCGCCATGGGGGCCGACGGGGAGGGGCTTACCACCCGGCCCGAGCGCGACGAGCGAGCAGGTCGCGTCGAAGCCGATGCCTGCGATATCGCCCGGCGCGAGCCCGGCTTGCGCCATCGCCTCGCGCACGCTGGCACAAATCGCCTGCCAGATATCAGCGCTCGACTGCTCGGCGATATCCGGCCCGTCGCGATAGAGCGCGATGTCGCGCTTCGCCGTCGCGAGCATCCGCCCGGTACCGTCGAAGATGCCGGCCCGGGCGCTGCCGGTGCCGACATCGATGCCGATGAAATGCCGGGGCATCTCAGGCGGCGGCGCGGTTCGGCGGCCCGGCGCGGGTCCCGTCGGGGTTGCGCAGATAGACGCCGCGCTCGAGCTGCTGGCGGCGCAGTTCCCCGACATCGATATCGGCCGGCGGCCGGTTGCCGCGCACCGAGATCTTGGCGGCGCGGCCGGCGGCCTCGCCCATCGCCATGCAGGTCGCCATGACGCGGATCGCGCCCATCGCCTCATGGGTCGCGGAGATGCTGCGGCCGGCCACCAGCAGGTTGCCGATCTTCTGCGGCACCAGCGAGCGATAGGGGATGTCGTAGCAGTCGCCGCACCAGATCAGCGTGCAGCCATCGTCGGCCGGGCGGTGGATGTCGATCGGATAGCTCGCCACTGCGATGGCGTCGTCGAAATGCGTGCAGGCGAGCACGTCCTCCTGCGTCATCACGTATTGGCCGCGGATGCGGCGCGTCTCGCGGATGCCAAGGAAGGGGGCGGTCTTGGTGAAATAGGCCTTCTCGAAGCCCGGCACATAGCCGATGAGATAGGCGACGATGTCGTCGATCTGGGCGCGGCCCTCGATCTCGCCCTTGGTCAGGCTGCGGGCGTCGGTGCCATCAGTGCCCTTGACGCGGGTCATGTTGATCCAGACCTCGCCCTTCTTCAGCCCGGTGATGATGATCGTGCGCTCGTTCGGGATCTGCAGCCCGCGCTCGGCCTTGGCCTTGGCCATGAGTTCGCGCATGCCGACGACGATGAACTGGTGGTTCTGGCCGAAATACTCGGCTGGGATGAAGTCGGTGAGATAGGTGCGCGCTGCCGGCGGGGCGTTGGCGATCGAGAGCCGGAGCGCATCGGTATCGACGCCGGCAAGGCAGAACATCAGCGTCGGCGGCTGCATGCCGCCCTGCTCGTTGCCCTTCTCGGTCGGCACGCCCGCGCTGTAGGCGACGTCGGCATCGCCACTGCAATCGATCACGACCTTGGCGAGGATCGCGGTGCGGCCACTCTTGCTCTCGGTGATGACGCCGCGGATCGTGTCGTTCTCGACCAGCGCCCCGGCGAAGAAGGTGTAGAACAGCACGTCGACGCCGGCTTCCGTCAGCATCTCCAGCGCGACCGTCTTCACCGCCTCGGGCTCGACCAGCGTGATGCCCATGTGGAGGGGGCAGGGCCGGTGCTCGCTCGCGCCCTGGCGTTCCCGGCGCAGCCGCTCGATGAATTTCTGCGGCAGGCCGTCGATGATCTGGTTGCCCTTCTGGCCGAGGAAGCCGAGCACCGGCAGGCCGATCGTCATGTTGCCGCCGACGAAGCTGCGGCTCTCGATCAGCCCGACGCGCAGGCCATCTTCCGCTGCGGCGAGCGCAGCCGTGAGACCGGAGGGGCCGCCGCCGACGACGAGCACGTCATATTCGGCGGAGACGGGGATGGAGCGGGCCGGCTCCTCGATGAAGCGGGTCGCGGCGGTCGACATGATGAAAATCCTTCAGGGTGCAACGAAAGGGCGAGCGCCTGCGGAGCGGAGCGCCCCGCAGGCGGAAAGGGCGATCAGGCCGGCATCATCGGCTTGACGCGCTCGATGATGGCGGAGACCGCGTCCTTGACCGGCTTGCGGCCAAGCACGGCGAGCTGGACCTCCTCCAGGAAGGTCGCCTGCGCGCGCGCGGCCTCAGGGAAGGGCGGGAAGGCGCCGCGCGCCGTCGCCAGCACCTTGGCCTCGACGGCAGCGAGCGCATTGCCGGCCTTCAGCTTTTCGTCGGCATAGGTCGAGACCCGCACAGGGCCGTTGCCGTTGAGCGCCATGCCCAGCGTCACGCGCTTGCTGGAAACCTCCCTGATGAAGCTCCAGGCCAGCGCCTTGTCCTTGGCGTTCTTCGGGATCGACATCGCCCAGGCCTCGACGACTGAGGCCATCGGCATCTTGCCCTCGATCGCCTTGGAGCCGGGGAAGGGGACGGCCTTGATCTTGCCGGGGAACTTGCTCTGCTCGGCATTGTTGAGCTGCGCGCCGCGGGCGAAGGGCAGCACGGTGAAGGCGGCGCGGCCCTGCTGCAGCCAGGTCACCTGGTCGTCATTCTTGGTCGTGGCATAGCTGCGCGGCAGGCTGCCGGCCTCGAACATGCCACGCAGCGCGCCAAGTCCCTGCTCCAGCGCCTCGCGGTTCGGCACCAGCTTGAGATCGGGGCTGATGAAGTCGCCGCCATAGGCGCGGGCGAACATCACCGGGAAGACCGCGAGATCGCTCGCCAGCACCATGCCGGTGACCGGCGTGCCGGCCTTGGAGGTGAAGGTGGTCTTCTTCGCCTGCTCGATCAATTCCTCCAGCGTCGCCGGCGGGGCGGAGATGCCCGCCTCCTCCAGCAGCGCCTCGTTGTAGAACAGGCCTTGGGTCGCATGTCGGACGGGGATGCCGATCAGCTTGCCGTCGACCGTCATGCCCTGGACGAGGCCGGGCGCGATATCGCCGAAATCTTCGATCGCGTCCTTGTCCTGATAGGGGCCGAGCGGCTCGAAGAGGGCGGCGATCTGCGAGGTCGGCCGGTTATCGATGAGATAGCCGACGCCGTACTCGGTCTCCTTAAGGCTGGCCTCGCGGAAAAGCCTGTCCTGTAAAGGATTGGAGTCGAAGGTGGTGAAGGCGACCTCGGCATCGTTGGCCTTGCGCCAGCCCGCCATCAGGTCGCCGTCACCGCTGCCGAGCACGGTCTGGTGGACCTTGTGGCTGAGCACGTTCAGCGTCTTGCCGGCGGCGAAGACCGGGGCGACTGCGAGCGTGGCGGCGACGCCGGCCGAACCGGCGACGAAGGCACGGCGGGTGAGCTTGGTTTCAGGCTTGTTCGACATGTTTTCCTCCCTCTTTTTGGTTGGCTACCCCTTCGTCGAACCGGCGGTGAGGCCGGCCACGAGGTAGCGGTTCATGAAGACGACGAAGAGAAGGACGGGCACGAGCTGCACCGTCGCGGCGGCGAACAGGATCCCCCAGTCGACGCCGTCGATGGAGCCGATCATCTCTGAGATCACGAGCGGGGCGGTCTTGGCCTTCGTCGCGGTGAAGATGAAGGCGAAGAGGAACTCGTTCCACGAGAAGACGATGACGAAGACCGCGACCGCGAGCACGCCGGGCATCGCCAGCGGCGCGATGACCTTGCGCAGGATGGTCATGCGGCTCGCACCATCCATCGCGGCGGCTTCGTCGAGCTCGCGCGGGATCTGGTCCATGAAGGTGCGCATCAGCACAGTGCCGAGCGAGACGAAGAAGGTCGCGTAGAGCAGGATCAGCACGAGATGGGTGTCGCTGAGCCCGAGCCAGTTCACGATCGGGAAAAGCGGCAGCGTCACCACGATCGGCGGGATCAGGCGCACGATGATCAGCCCGAGCAGGCTCGCACCGAGCCAGCGTCCGGAATTGCGCGAATAGACATAACCGGCGCAGGCGCTGGCGACGATGGCGAGCAGCGTCGCGCCGACGGTGATCAGCAGGCTGTTGAGCAACCCCTCGAAGAACACGCCCCAGGAGCGCCAGAGCTCGGCGTAGTGCTTGAAGGTCGGGGTGAACAGCCATTTCGGCGGCACCGCGAAGATGTCCTGGCCGGGCTTCAGCGAGGACATCGCGATGAACAGGATCGGGAACAGCGACCAGAACAGGATCGCCGCGACGGCGATCGCCTTGCCCAGTCCGATCAGGAGCCGCTCAGTGCGCATGGGCGACGCCTCCGCGCTTGAGCAGGACAACATAGGCGCCGGCGAGCAGCAGCGAGGCCAGCACCATGATCCAGGCGGTCGCCGCGGCCGGGCCGAAGGCGTTGAAGCTGAAGGCCTCCTGATAGAGATAGATCGCCACCACTTCGGTCGAGCGGGCCGGCCCGCCCTTGGTCAGGAGCCAGGCCTCGGAGAACAGGCGGAAGGCGAAGATGTAGCGGAAGAGCAGGGCGATCAGCATCGCCGGGGCGAGCAGCGGCAACGTCACCTGCCGAAAGGCCTGCCAGCGTGTTGCGCCGTCGATCCGGGAGGCTTCGTAGAGTTCGGCGGGAATGGCGAGGCGCGCCGCATAGACGATGACGAAGGTGAAGGGCAGGTGCAGCCAAATCGTCAAAAGGCCGATCAGCGCCATCGCGTGCGAGGGCTCGAAGGACCAGTCGAGCGTCGGCAGGTGGAGCGCCCGCAAGGCCAGCGTGATCGGCCCGGCATCGGGATCGAACAGGAAACGCCACATCACCACCGCCGTGACCTCGCTGACCGCATAGGGCGCGAGCACGGCGACGAGCAGGAAGCGCCGGAACGGCAGGCCGCTGGCGAAAAGCAGGGCCATGCCGAGGCCGACGGCGAGCTCCAGATGCACGGCGACGACGACAAGGACGACGGTGTTCCAGAGCGCGCTGTGGAAGGCCGGATCAGTCAGGACGCGCCAGTAGTTCTGCAGGCCGACGAAGCTCGGCGCCTGGCCGAAGCTCGACGTGTTCAGGCTCAGCCAGACGACATAGAGCGACGGCAGCACGATCACGCTCAGGATGAGCAGATGCACCGGCGCAAGCAGCGGCAATAGTCGTGCCGTTCGTTGAAGCTGCACTTTTTCCTCCAGGACTTCTTCTGCTCCGGGCTCTGTCGGCCCGGTGGCCCGGACGCTCGGCGCCCGTAGGCTGTCTTCGTCAGTGCACTGCCTTGGGTGAGGCGGCCGCTCCTTCCAGGTTCGGATGCGGATCGGGATCGTGGCTGTTGCCGCGCTCTGGCCCGGCGGCGAGATCGCGCACGGAATCGCGGGCCTGCAGACCGGCCTGCAGCACGGAATGCGTGGGCGGCGCCTGGTCTCCGGCCATGCGGGCCCGCAGGCGGTTCCAGGCGGCTTCCGCGATCCCGGCGATCGGCTGGCGGATCGCGGTCAGGCCGGTCTTGCGGGCGCTCATCCAGGGGTAGTCGTCGAAGCCGACGACCGAGACGGGGTCGGGAATGTCGATCCGCATCCGGGCCAGCGCCGAGAGCGTGCTCAGCGTCGTGACGTTGGTCAGTGCGATGACGGCGCTCGGCTGCTTGTGCCGTTCGAGCCAGTGCAGGAAGGTTGCGGCGCCGCGATCGGCGTTCGAGCCGAGTTCGATCACCGTCGGCTCCCGGCCCAGCATGGTCCGGATGAGATCGCAGGCGCCGCGGACGCGCTCGCGGATCGGCGAGATGGCGAGGCTGGAGGCGGCGACCAGGATATCGCGGTGGCCCTTGGCAAGGAGGTGCCGGGCTGCGATCTCGCCGGCCTCGCGATTGTCGATCGCCACGGTGTCGACGACCGAGCCCTCGGGCGGCACGCGGTCGGCGAAGACGATCGGCAGACGGCCGATTTCGTGGCGCAGCGCCCCGGGAATCGCATCGGAGCAGGGCACCGCGATCAGTCCGGATGGGCGCCAGGCGAGCAAGGTGCGCAGCCGCGACTGCTCCAGCCCGAGATCGTCGCGGGAGCTGGCGACGAGGATGTCGTAGCCGTCCTTCTGTGCGAGCACTTCGAGCTGCGAGACCAGAGAGGTGAAGAAGACGTCGTCGAGATCGGGCACGAGGACGCCGACGACACGGGCCTGGCCCGAGCGCAGTTGCGAGGCCGCCCGGTCGACCTGATAGGCCAGCTCCTCGGCGGCCTTGAGCACGCGCGCCCGCAAATCGGCATTCACCGGCTTGTTGCCGCTGAACACGTTCGAAACCGTCGCGATCGACACGCCCGCGCGGGCGGCGACATCCCGGATCGTGACGCGCGGATTGCCCATCAAGAAGCCTGTTAAACGTTTTACAGAAAAACGTTTAACAGGGTCGCCGCGCCGATACAAGCGGGTTGGAGGCGTCGGCGATTTCGGGCAGGTCGCCGTGGCTTCCCTGATGCCGCTCAGGGAATGACACTGAGCATCATCATGGTCTGGAACATCATGTTGCCAATCTGGCCGTGGATGTCGCCGCGCATGCTATTGACGTTGCGCCAGGCGCTCGGCCCGAGCTGCAGCCAGCCGATGCGCGAGCCGCGCGGCGGCGACTGGGTCACCATCCAGTTGACCGCGCCCGGCAGGTTCGGGGCGTTCTTGTGGGCGCTGATCATGAAGGCGCTGTCGAAGTCGATCTGCTCGCGGATGATCCCGGTGCCGCCCAGCTTTTCGGCGAAGCGGAACATATGGTTGACGCCGGAGCTGTAGCTGGCGACGCCGACCTGCTGGATGGAGCTGCGGGCGTCGGGAACGCCGAAGGACATCTGGACGGCCGTCATGATGTCGTTGAGCGTCTCGACGCCGCGATCGGCGAAGAGGTTGGTGGTCGAGCTGTTGGCGCGCGAACCGTGAGTCATGAAGGGCACGAGCAGCGTCATCTGCTTCATGGCGGCCATCTGCAGGCCCTGCCCCGGCACATAGCGCTTCACCGTCGGCCAGCGCCCGCCGAAATTGGGATAGGCCGCGTCGTCGGAGGCGCCGATCGTGTCGGGATGGAAGAAGATATAGGCGCGGGAGAAATCGACCGTTCCGGCGGGCACGCAGGCGCCCACCCAGAAGACGGCGCCATTCTTCTCGATTTTGAACAGGAATTCGGAGATCGTCCCCGATGCCGCGCCTTCGGAGAGCGCCGCGCCCTTCGCTACGGGCATGAACAGGAATGGCAGGACGCTGGAGGGGACGACCGCCGGAATCGAGAAGGAGCCCGGTGTTCCCGGCTGGGTTTGCCGAAACCGCAGGACGTTCAGGTCGGTGAAGCTCGTATCGACCGGCTTCGGTGGCGCGGGTCCGGCGCCGCTCGCGAGGGCATCGAGCTTACGCAGGCTGGCGCCGCCCGGATCAACCACGCCATCCGCGACCCGGAGCTCGCCGCGCTCGACCCAGAACGCCTGGAACGCGGCGATGGCGGCGGCAAGCTCGGCATTGCAGCGTTTGAAGCCGCCGGCGGAAGGGGGCGCGGATACGCCCCGCATACCCGCATTGCCGGGCTCTATGGCCCAGAGCAGCTTGATGATCCTGCTCTGATCGACGGGAGCATTCTGCACCTGGGCGGTGCCGTTGCGAATGCCCACAGGCCCGGACAAAGTCGTCATCGCAACTCTCCGCCATCGCTGTCATGGATCGGATAGGCGTTATCGAAGGCCGCTGCGTCATCGACTTGGATGAGGCGCGGCGCGCATTCTAGCCAGTCGCCATAGGCATCGTCGGCATCCTTCCGAAGCGTAAAGCCGGGGATCGGTTTTGTCTTGCCTTCGTTTCGCGTTCGCGGGCCTTGCCGGGGGTACCGGGGATCATTCCGGGTGCAGCAAGCTGACCAGGTACGGGCCTGCGACACGCGCCGGCTCGCGGCGGGTGGGCTTGCATCGCTGCCGCCATTCATGTCCTTCGCAGGCTTCGCTCCGGCGTTGCACCCCCGATCGACAGGAAGATTCGATGAACGTCCCGTCCGCCAACCCGCCCTTGGTCGCCGCCGCCGATACCGGCGACATGGCCGCCGTCGAGCGCCTCCTCGGCGAGGGGGCCAGGGTGGACGCCAGGGACGCGACCGGCCGGACGGCGCTGATGGCGGCGACCCAGAAGAACGACCTGCCTCTGGCGCGGCGCCTGATCGCGGCCGGCAGCGACGTCAATGCCCGCGACATCACCATGCTCTCGCCCTATCTCTGCGCCGGGGCGAACGGCTTCAACGAGATCCTGAAGCTGACCATCGCCTCGGGCGCCGATCCGCATAGCGTCAATCGCTTCGGCGGCACGCCGCTGCTGCCGTCGAGCGAGAAGGGCTTTCTGCGCACGGTCCGGGTCTGCCTGACCGCCGGCATCCCGGTGGACCGCGCCAATGATCTCGGCTGGTCGGCGCTGCTGGAAACCGTGATCCTCGGCGATGGCGGCCGGCTCTATGGCGACGTGGTCGAAGCGCTGGTCGGGGCGGGCGCCGACCCGCATCTCAGGGATCGCGACGGCAAGTCCTCGCTGGAGCATGCGCAGGCCCTCGGTCAGGAGCGCGTGCTGGCGATCTTCAGGGGCGAGGGCGCCGCGGCCGGCCCGGGCGCGGCCATGATCCGGCAGGCGAAACAGGTCGAGAAGGCGGAGCACTACGAGGAGGCGCTGGCCATCATCGAAGCCGCGCTGGCGCAGCATCCTGCCGATGCCGATCTCACCTATTACAAGGGCTATTATCTCCATGAGCTCGGGCGCCACGAAGAGGCGATCCGCACCTTCGAGAGGGTGCTGGCCTCAAGCCCTGACGAGGTCGAGTTCCATTTCTACATCGCCTATGCCTATCGGGCGATGAGGCAGCCGCAAGCCGCGCTGGCGGCCTTCGATGCGGGCGTGGCGAAGAAGCCCGAAGCCCCGTTCCTGCGCTATCACAAGTCGAATTATCTGCGGGAGCTTGGTCGCCACGAGGCTGCCGTCGCCGTGATGGACGAGCTGCTCGCGCGCGATCCCGGCCGCTACGATTTCGCCTTTCACAAGGGCAACAGCCTGCGCTCGCTCGGCCGGCACGAGGAGGCGATCGCGGCGATCGAGATCGCGATCGCCTCCGATCCCGGCAATCCGCTTTATCGCCGGCACAAGGCGCAGTCGCTCAAGCTGCTCGGGCGCGAGGCTTGAAGCCCCACGCCGCCGCTTGTGACCCGGATCGATTCGTCAGGCGATCGGCCGGGTCAGCTCGCCGTGGCGGGCGACGATCCTGCCGCGCTTGACGACCGTGCGGTCGGCCGGGCGCTCGACGATCGCTTCGCAGATGGTCTCGCCGGGCAGGATCACGAAATCGGCGGCGCAGCCGACCTCAAGACCGTAGTTCTCGATGCCCATCACCTTGGCGCCCTGATAGGTGCAGACGTCGAGCGCCAGCTCCATCTCCTCGTCACGGCGGAAATTGTTGCGCAGGCCGACCAGCGTCGCGCGCTCCAGCATGTCGCCCATGCCATAGGGGTTCCAGCTGTCGCGTACGCCGTCTGAGCCGCCGGCGATGACGATTCCGGCCTTGAGGCAGGCCATGACCGCGGGGGCCGGTGAACTCGCGGGCGCGGTGGTGACCAGCGCGATGCGCTCCTTCGCGAGATCGTCGATCAGCCGGCGGACATGGTCGATATCGGGCATGCCCAGGCAGAAGGCATGGCTGATCGCAACCTTGCCCTGCATGCCCATTGCGCGCACCCGCTCGAGGATCAGGTCCATCGAGAAGGCGCCCATCTCGCCGCGCTCGTGCAGATGGATGTCGAGCGGGCGGCCGTATTTCTCGGCGAGGCCGAAGATCGCGTCGAGATGGCCCTTCGGATCGCGGTCGACCGCGCAGGGATCGAGACCGCCGACGATTTCGGCGCCGAGCGCCATCGCCCGGTCGACCAGTTCGAGCGTACCGGGCCGGATCAGCAGGCCGGACTGCGCGAAGGCGACGATCTCGACGTCGATCACATCCTTGAGCCGCTCGCGCATGGCCATGACGCCCTCGATGCCGGCGATGCCGGTCTCGGTGTCGATGTCGACATGGCTGCGGATATGGGTGGTGCCCAGCTTGACCATCTGCGCGACGAGCCGGCCGGACTGGCGGTCGGCGTCGATGCCGAATTCGCGGCGGTTGCGGCGCTCGGTCTCGATCTTGTCGATCAGGGCGGGGCCGGCGGTATGCTTGTGCCAGCCCATGCCCCAGAAGCTCTTGTCGAGATGGGTATGCGCCTCGACCAGACCGGGAATCATCAGGCGGCCGCCGGCATCGAAACTCGCGTCGCCCCCGGTCGCGCCGGCGCCGATCGCCGCGATGCGACCATCACGGACCAGCACATCGGTCGCAGCACCGCCGGCCGGGCGCACATTCCGGATCAAGAGGGTATCAGGCACGAGGCGTCTCCTTCTTCCAGGCCGGCGCATGCCGGCTTCTCAACGTCAATGGCGGCTCCAGCCTGCCGGATCATAGGGCCTGCATGCCGCAGCCGTCGGGATAAATGTGCCGCGCCGGTGTCACCCGGCGGGAGCGGCCCTGAAGCGGGCGGCGACAGGACGTTCAGATGCGGCGGCGCGGGATCGCCGTCGCATAGGTGTTGAGCGAGAGCAGGTGACGGTCGGCGCGCTGGAGCGCGGCGAGCGCCGCCGTGCGGTCCTTGTTGGCGAGCAGGCCGCAGAGCACCTCGGAGATCGCGAGCGCCGGCGCCAGCGTATGGAAGAAGCTCTGGCTCTCGGTCGAGCAGAGAATCGCCAGATCGGCGATGCCGACCAGCGGCGAAACCTCGCTATCGGTGATCGCGATGACGCCGAGGCCCTTCTCCCGCGCGAGCTGCGCCAGTTCGAGGCTGTGCAGAGCATAAGGGTTGATCGAGATGGCGAGCAGAACGTCCTCCGCCCCGGCCCGGATCAGCCCGTCGCCGACCGTATCGGCCGGGCCGTCGAGATGGACAGTCTTCTCGCCGAGCAGCGTCATCACGTAATGGAAATGCCAGGCCACCGAATGGCATGAACGCAGGCCGAGCACGTAGATCCGGCGGGCCTGTGCGAGGCGATCGGCGGCAGTGGCGAGGCGCTCCAGCGAGGCAGGCTCCGTCAGGCGCGCGATCTGGGCGGCGAGGCCCTGCAGCATGCGGCGCGACAATTGCGCGGCCGCCATGTCCTGCTCGCTGTCGTCGTTCTGCATCGCGCGCGCCGCGAAGCCGTCGACGCGGAAGCGGATCGCCTCGGCATGATGGGCGCGGATATCGTCATAGCCGGCAAGCCCGAGGAACTTGGCGAGCCGCGTCATCGTCGAGGGCTGCACGCCGGCATTGCGCGCGAGTTCGCGCATCGAGACCAGCGCCACCTCCTGCGGGTGTTCGATGATGTAGCGCGCCGCCTGCCGCAATTGCGGGGACATGCCCTCGAAGAGGCTGACGATGCGCTCGCGCAAGGGATCGGCCTGCAACATTTGAATCGCGCCCTTCTTTGTCCGATCGCGACCATTCCCGCGCGGCGGACGGATTTCAAACGGTTTCTCGGCTTTCCCTCAGGGTTGAGGGCGTTGCAACAGCGCGTTCCGCTGAAACAGTTTAAGACTCAATCGTATCTTATTTGTATCATATAAAACAAATGTTGCATTCCTTCATTGAGCATGTCATGAGGCTGCGCGCCGCGGCGCTCTGTCCGCGCCAGTCCGGGAATGCCGAGATGACCAGGATTCTCCATCGCTCGATCGGCGGCCGCCTGCCGCAAGCCGCTGCGGGGCAGGGCATCTTCATCACCGACAACGATGGTCGCAGCTATATCGACGGCTCGGGTGGCGCAGCCGTTTCCTGCCTCGGCCACGGCCATCCCGAGGTCATGGCCGCGATGCGCGCGCAGATGGACCGGATCGCCTACGCGCACACCTCCTTCTTCACCACCGATGTCGCCGAGGAGCTGGCCGAGCGGCTGGTCGCGCTGGCGCCGGAGGGGCTCGACTACGTCTATCTCGTCTCCGGCGGCTCGGAGGCCGTCGAGGCCGCGATGAAGATGGCGCGGCAGTATTTCGTCGAGATTGGCCAGCCGCAGCGCCGCCATTTCATCGCGCGCCGGCAGAGCTATCACGGCAACACGCTGGGAGCGCTGGCGGCCGGTGGCAATGCCTGGCGGCGGGCGCAGTTCCAGCCGATCCTGCCCGAGACCCACCATGTCTCGCCCTGTTACGCCTATCGCGACCAGAGAGACGGCGAGTCGCCGGAAGCCTATGCCGCCCGGTTGGCAGACGAGCTCGAGGCCAAGATCCTGGAGCTCGGCGCGGACGAGGTCATCGCCTTCATCGCCGAGCCAGTGGTCGGCGCGACGCTCGGCGCCGTCGGCCCGGTCGCGGATTACTTCACCCACATTCGCAGCATCTGCGACAAATACGGCGTGCTGCTGATCCTCGACGAGGTGATGTGCGGCATGGGCCGCACCGGCACGATGTTCGCCTGTGAGCAGGAGGGCATCTCGCCCGACCTCGTCACCATCGCCAAGGGGCTCGGCGGCGGCTACCAGCCGATCGGCGCGGTGCTGCTGTCGGACAAGATCTACCGCGCCTTCGCCGAGGGCTCCGGCCTGTTCCAGCATGGCCACACCTATATCTGCCATCCGATGGCTGCGGCGGCGGCGCTCAAGGTTGTCGAATTGATCTCGCAGCCGGAGATGCTGGCGAATGTCCGCCTGATGGGCGAGCGCCTCCAGGCCGGGCTCGATGCGCGGCTCGGCCAGCATGCCCATGTCGGCGATATCCGTGGGCGCGGCCTGTTCCGCGGCATCGAGATCGTCGCCGACAAGGAGACGAAGACGCCTTTCGACCCGGCGCTGAAGATGCATGCCCGGATCAAGAAGGAGGCGATGGCGCGGGGCCTGCTCTGCTACCCGATGGGCGGCACCATCGACGGCCGGATCGGCGACCATGTCCTGCTGGCGCCGCCCTACATCATCCGTCCGGAAGAGATCGACCAGATCGTCGAGCGCATCGGCGGCGCGATCGACGCGGCGGTCAGGAGCTGACGGTCGCCATGGCAGCACGCATCGCCTTCGCCGGCTTCAATCTCGAATCGGTCACGGCCGTTCCGCAGATCGTGGAGCTGGCGGAGTTCGAGCGCGTCTGCGTGCGCGGGGCGAAGCTGACGGAGCGGTTCCGCGGCACCAATACGGTGCCCGGCGGCTGCCTGAAGATCTGCGAGGCCGAGGGCGCGGAGTTCGTGCCGCTGTTCCACACGCTGCTCGGTGCGCTCGGCCCGACGGCGGACGCGGCAGTCGCGCATTACACCAGCGAGATCATCTCCGGGCTCGCCCGCAGCGAGCCGCTCGACGGCGTCATCCTGTTCCTGCACGGCGCCTGCTGGGCGGCGGGTTACGCCGATGTCGAGCGTCATGTCATCGATACCGTGCGCGCAGCTTTCCCGGCGCTGCCGATCGCGGTCGCACTCGACTATCACGGCAATATCGATCGCGAGACCTTGCGCGGTGCCGAGATCGCCGTCGCCTATCGCCACTCCCCGCATATCGACATGGGCGAGACCGGCGAGCGCGCGGCGCGTGCGTTGCTCAGGCTATTGCGCGAGGGGCGCCGGCCCGGCCTCGCGGTGGCGCGGCCCGATGTCGTCATTCCCTCGGTCATGGCCGGTTTCTCCTATGCCGACAGCGCCAACACGGGCATGTCGGTGATCTGCCTCGACTGGGACGGGCAGGACGCGGCAGAAGCCAAGGCACAGGCCTTTTCGGACCGGTTGCGCGCGGCGCGGAAAGCCATCGCCAACGCGATTCCGATCCTGAGCGTCGAAGAGGCGCTGGCCGATGTCCCGCGGAAGCCGGCGACGGGCCGGCCGATCGTGTTGCTCGAGCATGCCGACCGGATGAACGACTCGACCCATCTGCTGCGGGCGCTGCTCAAGCGGGATGTCGGGCGGGTCAACGTGCCGTTCCTGCTCGATCCCGAGACGGCCGCTCAGGCCCACGCGGCAGGCGAGGGCGCCGATATCACGGTCGCGCTTGCCGGCAAGACCGCGCCGGAGACCGGCGGGCCGGTCGAGGCCGTGGCGCGGGTGATCTGGTCGGGGCCGAAATCCTTCAACGTCTCCGGGCGCTACCAGCGCGGCAGCTTCGTCGATCTCGGACTGACGGCGCTCATCCAGATCGGCGCGATCCGGGTCTCCGTGGTCTCGCATTTCGCCTTCGCGGTCGATGGCGATCCGTTCTTCATCTTCGGCGAGAAGCCGGAGGATTACGACGTCATCCTGCTGCGCTCGAAGACGCATTTTCGCGACTATTACGAGCCCATGGCGGACCGGATTCTCGTGGTCGACACGCCCGATCTCGGCCCCGCCGATGTGCGGCTTATCCCGTACCGCCAGCTCGATACGGCCAGGGCCTATCCGTGGAGCGAGGCTCCCGCCTGACGACACCCACCAACCCAAGCAACCAAAAAACGAGGGGATAACAATGACGTTTCGATTCAAGACTTTGGGCGCCGCCGCGCTGCTCGCGGGCTCCCTCTCTGCCATGCCGGCCTTGGCCGAGACGACGCTCAATGTCGTCATGCAGGCGCCGCTCAGGACGCTCGACCCGATCCTGAGCACCGCCCAGATCGTGCGCACCCATGGCTTCATGGTGTTCGACACGCTGCTCGGCATGGACGCCAAATACAATCCGCAGCCGCAGATGGCCGACTACGCCGTCTCGGCCGACAAGCTGACCTATACGCTGACGCTGCGCGACGGTCTCAAATGGCATGACGGCACGCCGGTCACGGCCGCCGATTGTGTGGCCTCGCTGAAGCGCTGGGGTGCCAATGACGGCGCCGGCCGCACCATGATGACCTATGTCGCCTCGATCGACGCGACCTCCGACAAGGTGCTGGTCATCAAGCTGGCCAAGCCCTTCGGGCAGGTGCTGGATCTGCTGGCCAAGCCTTCGCCGGTCCCGCCCTTCATGATGCCGAAGCGCCTCGCCGAGACGCCGGCCGGCCAGCAGGTGACCGAGATGATCGGCTCTGGCCCGTTCAAGTTCGTCGCCGCCCAGTATCGCCCCGGCGATCAGGCAGTCTACGTCAAGAACACCGACTACAAGCCGCGCTCCGAGCCGATGAGCTGGACCGCCGGCGGCAAGGTCGTGAATGTCGACAAGATCGTCTGGAAGGCGATGCCGGACATGCAGACCTCGATCAACGCGCTGCAGTCCGGCGACGTCGATCTGATCGAGCAGGTGACGATCGACCTGCTGCCGCTGCTCAAGGCCAATGACGAGATCAAGACCGGCGCCACGACCACCCTCGGCAACCAGGTCACCGGCCGCTTCAACCATCGCCTGCCGCCCTTCGACAATCCGAAGATCCGCCAGGCGGCGATGTACGCGCTCGATCAGGAGCAGCTGATGCAGACCGCGATCGGCGACGGCCAGTATTACAAGCTCTGCGCCTCGGTCTATGGCTGCGGCGTGCCGCTCGCCTCCGACGCCGGCGCGGAATACCTCAAGGGCACCGCCAAGGAGCGCATGGCCAAGGCCAAGGAGCTGCTGAAGGCTTCGGGCTATGACGGCACGCCGGTACTGATGATGCAGCCGACGGATCTGACCATTCTCTCCACCCAGCCGATCGTCGCGGCCGAACGCCTGCGCGAAGCAGGCTTCAAGGTCGATGTCGCCACGATGGATTGGGCGACGCAGCAGTCGCGCAAGAACGGCTGGCAGCCGGTAGCGCAGGGCGGCTGGAACATGCTGTTCACCTATTGGGGCGTTTCCGGGATCTGGAACCCGACCGTGCACGCGCTGCTCGACGGCTCGGGCTCGGATACCGCCTGGTCGGGCTGGCCACGCAATGCCCGCGTCGAGGAGCTGCGCACCGCCTTCCTCACCGCGCCGACGCTCGATGAGCAGAAGAAGATCGCCCGGGAGATCCAGCAGATCGCCTATGACGAGGGCTTCTACTTCAACGCCGGCGAATTCGAGTCCGTTGCCGCCTGGCGTGCCAATCTGAAGAACGTCCAGCCCGGCCCGCTCACCCTGTTCTGGGGCGTGAGCAAGTAATCCTGACGCATCGGGCGGCGGCCCTGCCGTCGCCCATCCTTGTTTTCGGCGCCCGGAGCACCGCATGGCTTCCTATTTCCTGCGCAGGCTGCTGATGGCGATCCCCGTCATGTTCTTCGTGGCGCTGTTCGTCTTCCTGCTGCTGCGCCTGACGCCCGGCGACCCGGCGCAGGCCATCGCCGGCGACCAGGCGACGGCGGCGCAGCTTGCCGCCATTCGCGAGAATCTCGGCCTCGACAAGCCGCTCGCCGGTCAGTTCGCCGCATGGCTCGGCGGCATGGCGGGCGGCGATTTCGGCCATTCGCTGATCTCGCAGCGCCCGGTGCTGGAGATGATCGGCCAGCGCATCGGCCCCACGTTGGCGCTCGCGGTGATGGCGATGATCTTCACCGTCGTGATCTCGCTGCCACTCGGCGTGCTCGCCGCCTGGCGCCATGGCGGGATGGTCGACCGCTTCGTCATGGCGCTGTCGGTGGTCGGATTCTCCGTCCCGATCTTCGTGATCGGCTATGTGCTGATCGCGGTCTTCGCCGTCGATCTGAAATGGTTTCCGGTGCAGGGCTACAAGCCGTTGGCCGATGGTTTCTGGCCCTTCCTCCACCGCATCCTGCTGCCGGGGCTGGCGCTCTCCTCCTTCTATGTCGCGCTGGTCTCGCGCATGACGCGCGCCTCGATGCTCGAGGTGCTGCGCGAGGATTATGTCCGCACGGCGCGGGCCAAGGGGCTGGGCGAGCGCATCGTCCTGTTCCGCCACGCGCTGCGCAACGCCGCGATCCCGATCCTCACCGTCGTCGGCACCGGCTTCGCCATGATGGTCTCGGGCGTGGTCGTGACCGAAACGGTCTTCAACATTCCCGGCCTCGGCCGGCTGGTGGTCGACGGCGTGCTCTCCCGCGACTATCCGCTGATCCAGGCGATCATCCTGCTCACCGCCGGGACCTATGTGCTGATCAACCTGCTGATCGACCTCTCCTATGCCCTGACCGACCCGAGGATCCGCTATCAATGAGCGCCCCGTCGAACCCCGCGCAGGGCGCGCTGCCGCGCCGCCGCCTGCTCGACAATCCCCCTCATTGGACGACGGTGCTCGCCGTCATCGTCCTCGTCGCTGTGATCGTGATGGCGGTGTTCGCGCCGCTGCTGGCGAATTTCGAGCCGACCAAGCTCAACGCCGCGATGCGGCTGAAGCCGGCCTCCGACACCTATTGGCTGGGCACGGATTCCTTCGGCCGCGACCTCTATTCGCGCGTGGTCTATGGCGCGCGGGTCTCGCTGCTGGTCGGCGCGGGCGTCGCCATCGGCGCGATCGTGATCGGACTGCCGCTGGGTTTGATCGCCGGCTGGTATCGCAGCATCGACGGCGTGCTGATGCGGATGATGGATGGCTTGATGGCCATTCCCGGCATCCTGCTCGCCATCGCCATCGTCGCGCTGGTCCGCGGCGGGCTCGTCACCGTCATCTTCGCGATCATGATCCCGGCGATCCCGCAGGTGGTCCGCCTCGTCCGGGCCCGCGTCATCGCGGCGCGCGAGGAGACCTATGTCGACGCGGCGATGCTGCTCGGCACGCCTCCGGCCAAGCTGATCTGGAAGCATCTCCTGCCGACGACGATCGCGCCGCTGATCGTGCAGGGCACCTATATGTACGCTTCCGCCATCCTGACGGAGGCGGCGCTGTCCTTCCTCGGCGTCGGCATCGGCACGGAGATTCCGAGCTGGGGCAACATCATGGCCGAGGGCCGGCTTTATTTCGCGATCAACCACTGGCTGGTGTTCTGGCCGGCGATCGTGCTGTCGGCCTGCATCCTGTCGATCAACCTGCTCGGCGACGCGCTGCGCGACCGGCTCGATCCGAAGATGCAGGGGAGGAGCGCGTGATGCAGATGGCCGCTTCGACCCAGCCGGTCCTCTCGATCCGTGACCTCAAGGTCGCGACGCGTGGGCGTGAGCCCTCCGAGATCCTGAGAGGCATCAGCTTCGACATCCATCCGGGCGAGACGCTCTGCCTCGTCGGCGAATCCGGCTCGGGCAAATCGGTGACCTCGCTGGTCGCGATGGATTTGCTGCCGCGCGACGAATTGCAGGTGACGGGCGGCACGGCGCTGCTCAACGGCGAGAACGTCCTCGCCGCGACGCCCGCCCGCACCAAGGCGCTGCGCGGCGCCGAGATGGCGATGATCTTCCAGGAGCCGATGACGGCGCTGAACCCGGTGCTGAGCATCGGACTGCAGATGGACGAGGTCTACTGGGCGCACACGAAGATGCGACCAAAGGAGCGTCGCGAGGCCGCAATCGCTGCCTTCGAGGCGGTGCATCTGCCCGATCCCCAGCGGATCTATGACAGCTACCCGCACCAGCTCTCCGGCGGCCAACGCCAGCGCGTGATGATCGCGATGGCGCTGGCGCTCCAGCCGAAGCTGCTGATCGCCGACGAGCCGACGACCGCGCTCGACGTCACCACGCAGAAGCAGATCCTCAGTCTGATCCGCGAATTGCAGGACAAGCAGAACACCGCCGTCCTGTTCATCACCCACGACATGGGCGTGGTCGTCGACATCGCCGACCGGGTCTGCGTGATGCGCCGCGGCGAGATCGTCGAGACCGGCCCGGTCGAGCAGGTGCTGAGCCAGCCGCGCGAAGAGTACACGCGTGATCTTCTACAGGCCGTGCCGTCGCTGGTTCCGCGCGCGCCGCGCCCCGCGGCCAAGGAGGCGGAGGCCGTCGTCGAGATCCGCAATCTCGAGAAGACCTTCAGCTTCGGTTCGCTGTTCGGGAAGCTAATGGGGCGCGACATCCGCACCGTGCGCGCCGTCAACGACGTCAGCTTCCGGTTGGCGCGTGGGCGTACGCTCGGCATCGTCGGCGAAAGCGGCTCGGGCAAGTCGACGGTGGCGCGTTGCCTGATGCGGCTGGAACATCCGACCGGCGGCGAGATCCGCGTCAACGGACAAGACATCGCCAACCTGCAAGGCCAGCAGGCCTTGGCCCCGGCGCGGCGGCGCGTGCAGATGGTGTTCCAGGACCCCAACCGCTCGCTCAATCCGCGCCTGCGCATCGGCGAGAGCCTGATCGAAGGGCCGCTCAATCTCGGCGAGGCGCGCGCGACCGCCCTGAAGCGTGCAAGCGAGCTGATCGAGGTCGTCGGCCTGCCGCGCACCAGTCTCGAACGTTTCCCGCACCAGTTCTCCGGCGGCCAGCGCCAGCGCATCGCGATCGCGCGCGCCCTGATGATGGAGCCCGAGGTCATCGTCGCGGACGAGGCCGTCTCGGCGCTCGATGTCTCGGTGCAGGCGCAGGTGCTGGCGCTGCTGGCCGAGATCCAGGAGCGGCGCAATCTCGCGGTGCTGTTCATCACCCATGACCTGCGCGTCGCCGCCCAGATCTGCGATGAGGTGATGGTGATGCAGCGCGGCCGCGTCGTCGAAGACGGGCCGGCCTCCGAGGTGCTGGCCAGGCCACGCCATGAGTATACACGTGCCTTGATCAACGCGGCGCCAGGGCGGGATTGGGATTTCGCCACCGGGCGCCGCATCGCCGGAGCCGACGCATGATTTCCGCCAGCCTCGTTCAACTCGACATCCAGCCCCTGGCGCCGGCCGAGAATTTCCGGCGCATTCACGATTTCGTCGCAGCCGAAGCTGCGCGGGGCGCGCAGCTCATCCTGTTCCCGGAATTGGCGAACACCGGCTATGTCGAGCCGCTGGTACCCGGTGGGCCGATGGTCAGCGATGTGCCGCATTTCGGCGCGGCGCTCTACGAGGCCTGCGCGGCGCCGGATGGCGAGGAGGTCAAGGCGCTCGTCGCGCTTGCGGCACGGCATCGTGTGCATCTGGTGATCGGGCTTGGCCTGCGCGATGCGCGCCGCGCCGGGGTGATGCGCAACGCCTCGCTGCTGATCGGCCCGGAAGGCGTTCTGGGCGATTACACCAAGGTCCATCAGTGGCAGAACGAGAAGCTGTTCTTCACCGGCGGCGACAGCATCGACACTTACCCGGTCTTCGGGACGCGGCTCGGCATGCAGATCTGCTATGATAGCCGCTTCCCCGAGATCACCCGCATCCTCGCCTTGCACGGCGCCAGCATCGTGACCTGCATCTGGGCTTCCTTCGGGGCCGAGGACGCACCTGTGGCCGACGAGGCGCTCTTCATCCACCGCGCCTACACGCGGGCCATCGAGAACGGCGTGTTCTTCCTCAGCTGCAACCGCAGCGGCAGCCGCGGCGGGCAGCGCTTCTTCGGCCGCTCCTGCGCGGTGGCGCCGGATGGCCGCGTGCTCGGCGCGCTCGATCATGATCGCGAGGACGTGCTGCGGGTCGAGATCGACCTGGCCGAGGTCGCGCGCTATCGCAGCTTCACGGGCATCTGGGCCGACCGGGCGCCTGCTCTCTACGCCAAATATCTCACGCCCTGATCCTCACGAGACCTCCGATGACGATTTCTCCCTGCCCGCCGATCAGCGATGCCGACTGGCCCGAAGCGATCGCCGAGATGAAGACCGGCTTTGCCGGCGCGCTCAATGTCTACCGGACGATGGCGCATCACCCGGCCCTGCTGAAGGCCTGGGGCCCCTTGCGGCAGCACATCGTCAAGGACAGCGCGCTCGGGCCGGTGCGCTCGGAAGTCGTGATCCTGCGCGCGGCGCACCGCATGGGCTCGCCTTATGAATGGGCGCATCATGTCAGCCGGGCGCGGGTGCTGGGAATGAGCGATGCCCGCATCGCTGCTTTGCGCGGGAGCCCTGAAGGCGAGGACGGGCTGATCGTCCGGGCGGTCGATGCGCTCTTCGACGACAGGCGCCTGTCGCTCTCCCTCGAAGCCGAGCTTGCCGCGGCGGTCGGGCGCGAGGCGGTGTTCGACCTGATCGCGACGGTCGGCTTCTATTCGGTGCTCGGCTATATGCTGATGACCTACGAGACGCCGATCGATGAGGCGATTGCGGCCGAGATGACCGAGAAGCCGCTGGGCACTGTCTAGCCGCCGATTTGGAGAAGTCGCCGGGCATCGTGTAACCCCGCCTGACCGGGCCGATGGCGAGTGCCCGGACGCAAGACGGGAAAGACATGTCCGACGACGATTACATCTATGACGAAGCGACCGGGGAATGGCGCCCGGCCTCGGAAGTGAAGCAGGCGGCCGCTGCTGCCGCCGCTCCGGTGGTGCGCGATGCCGCCGGCAATGTGCTGGCCGACGGCGATTCCGTCGTTCTGGTCAAGGACCTCAAGGTGAAGGGCGCCAACCAGACCCTGAAGCAGGGCACGGTGATCCGTTCGATCCGCCTGACGGAGAATGTCGAGGAAATCGACTGCCGCCACGACACGATCAAGGGCCTCGTGCTGCGGACGGAGTTCGTCCGCAAGCGTTGAGTTTTTGGGCCCGCGCCTACCAGAGGCGCGGGCCCTCCATCGTCGACACATGGGCTGAGACCACCTTCCAGCCCAGGTCGGGAAAGCGCACCCAGCTCTGGCTCTGTCGGCCGATGACGTCGCGCCCGCGCACCTTGAACTCGAGGTTCACGGTGGCGATGTCGCGGCCCAGCGTCAGGATCTCCAGCCGAATCCGTTTCTCCTTGATGCCCGGCCCCGGCGGACGGGCGACGCGATGGCCGTGGATCTCCTGGAAGCCATAGCCGTTCTCATGCAGCGCGTAGCGGATCGTGTAGGGGCTGTTCCAGAAGGCGGCGTCCAGCACGTCGACATTCTTGTCAATCAGCGCCTGCTCATAGGCCTCGAACCGGGCGCTGATCTCGGCCACGACTTCAGGGATGTTCGGGGTCAGGTCGGTCATGATGATGCGGCCTCCATGGCCTGTGCGACGGCGATGAGGCTGGCATCCGTGCCGCGCCCGCCGATGATGGACAAGCCGACCGGCGCGCCGTCGACAAGGGCGCCGGGCAGGTTGACTTGCGGATGACCTGCCAGGCCGCCGTGTGCGCAAAGGCTGGTAATGCGGTCGCGCATCGGCCTGAGAACCGGTATCGGCAGGCCGCGCAAGGGCGCAGGGAAGGGCGTCGTCGGCAGGCACAGGATCGTGCCCGGCGGCAGCAGGTAGCGCAGCCTTGCGCGGGCTTCTTCGCGCATCAGCGCGGCCCAGTTCTGCTCGGCGACCGGAACCTGCGAGCCTGCGATCAGGCCGGCGGCGACGCTGAAGGCCATGCGCGGATTGTCGCGCTCGATCCAGGGGCGGAAGGTCTGCCAGGCTTCGACCGGCTGCAGGCTGCGCTGCGCCCGCGCCCAGACGGACAGGCCCTGCGGCGCCATGATCTCGTCGCGCGGCGCGGTGCCGAGCACGCGAGCGAGCCGCGCGACCATCGGTTGCAGTGCGGCTGCGACTTCGAGGTCGGCGAAGCCGAAGGCGTCGACGGCGACCAGCAATTTGGTCGGTAGCGGGCCGGGCGCCTCGCCGAGCAGCACCGTGCCGATGCGGGCGAAGGTCGTGGCGTCGCGGGTGAACCAGCCGGCTGTGTCCGAGCTCGGCGCCTGCGGCATCAGCCCGGTCAGGTCGAGCCGGCCATGGGTCGGTCGGATGCTGTAGAGCCCGCAGAAGCTGCCGGGCACGCGCATCGAACCGCCGGTATCGGTGCCCAATGCGGTGTCGCAGAGCCCGGCGGCGACGGCTGCGCCCGAGCCGGAGGAGGAGCCGCCCGGCACGCGGTCAGGCGCGGCCGTGTTCAGCGGCGTGCCGTCGAAGGCGTTCTCGCCGAGGATGCCGAGCGAGACCTCGTCGGTGATGGTCTTGCCGACGAGGTCGGCGCCGGCATCGAGCAGGGTCTGCACCGCCCAGGCATGGCGCTCCGGGACGGAATTGGCTTTGGCCCAGTCATGGTTGCCACCGCCGGTCGGCGTGCCCGCGACGTCGAACAGGTCCTTGACGGCGAAGGCCAGTCCGGCGAGCGGCCCGCCTTCCCGGCCGGGGATGCGGATGCGCGGGCCGGGCACGAAGGCGTTGACGCGATCCTCCATCACGGCCTCGGCGATCGTGTTTCGCCCAGGGAGATCGGTCGGGTCGGCATCGGCACGGCTTTTTATCCTTCGTGATGGTCGGCCTATCGTTCGGGTGGCAGCCTAAGCAGGTTTGCCGCCGCTGCAAACGACAGCGTGCCGGCTTGCCACGCTATCGATCATCGGGAACCTTTTACGGTCTGCGCCATCCGATGCGGCGAGGAGGACAGATCATGCCATCCATTCCGACGGTCGCGCGCGATGCCGGTTCCGCCTCGGCTGATGATCTCGATCTCGCCCGTCGTGCGAGCACGGGCGATCCGCAGGCCTTCCGCACGATCATGACGACGCATAACCAGGCGCTCTATCGCATCGCGCGGGCGGTGATCCGCAATGACAGCGAGGCCGAGGATGTGGTGCAGGAGGCCTATGTCCGGGCCTTCAGCCGTCTCGACAGCTTCCGCGGCGAGGCGACGCTTTCGACCTGGCTGTCGCGCATCACCCTCAACGAGGCGCTGGGCCGCCTGCGCCGGAAGAAGCGGGCGGACAAGGCATTGCGCGCCGAGGACCCGGGCGTTCCCGCGCAGATCATCCCCTTTCCCGGCAGCAGCAGCGGCGACGATCCGGAGCGAATGATGGCGCAGCGGCAGATCCTTCAACTGGTCGAGCGCGCGACCGACAACCTTCCCGGCGTCTATCGCGGCGTGTTCATGGCGCGAGTGATCGAGGGGCGCAGCGTCGAGGAAACCGCGGAACTCCTCGATATCCGGGCGGAGACGGTCAAGACCCGGCTGCACCGGGCGCGGCTTTTGGTGCGCAAGGAGCTGGAACAGCAGATCGGCCCGGTGCTGCTCGATGCCTTCCCCTTCGCGGGCCGGCGCTGCGAACGCCTGACCGCTGCCGTGATGAAGCGGCTCGGCATCGCGGGCTGATCGGCCGGGGCGGTTCGGCCACATTTTCCAACTCAGAGCGTGTTTGAGGTCGTGGCAGGCCGAAACGCGCCGTGTCCCTGCGCGATCAGGAAATCGGCCTGGGCTTCGGTCTCGACCGAGGCCGCATCATGCTCGCGGCGGATCAGCGAAATGGCGTCTGCCGCACTTGCCCCGTTTTCGACGAGCAGCAGCGCGGCGATGGTGCCGGTGCGGCCGAGGCCGGCGCGGCAATGGATCGCCCAGCTCTCGCCTTCGCGCAGGCGGCGCGGCAGGTCGAGCTCGCGCCAGCCTGCCATGAAGGCCGCATCCGGCACGCCGTAATCGGGGATGGCGAGATGAGCCCATTCCAGCCCGGCTGCCCGGACAGCGGCGGCGAAGCCGACGATGCCACCCGGAAACTCCTGTGCTTCGACGAGGCTGAGCAGGCCGGTTGCGCCCAATCCCGCCAGACGCGACAGATCCTCCGCCAGGGCGGTCTGCGATATGGCGTCATCCGACGTCTCCTGCCGCCGTCCGGGGCAGGGGCCGAGCAGGAGCGCGCCGGCGAAGCCGGGGAGGTCGAGACGGGAAACGGAAGGCGCCGGGCTGTGCAAGCAATCCTCCAAATGGCGGAAGGGCCGGGTACTCTACCTGTCGCATCGTCTTTGCACGAGCCGATGGACAGCGTGCGGCTTGTCGCGATGGGATGCGAAACGCCGGGAAGAATCGGGGCGGCGTTCAGCGGAGCCGAACAGGGGCCGGTCTATTCCGCGACATCATAAACAATGCGCTTCGAATGCATTGGCCAGCGGCTGTTCGCGCGTGCCATCCTTGCCGGATCAGGGGAGCGTTGCGGCGCTCCGGTTCGACGGAGCCCGACGTGCCAGACGATTACAGCACCCTCTACGAGGCGGTTGAGCCCTATCGGTCCTTGCGCCTGCCGGTCGGTGACGGACATGAACTCCATGTCGATCTCAGCGGCAATCCCGATGGCATCCCCGTGGTGTTCCTGCATGGCGGACCCGGCGGCGGCACCAAGCCGGCGCAGCGCAAGACCTTCGACCCGTCCGCCTTCCGGATCGTGACCTTCGACCAGCGCGGGGCGGGGCGCTCCAGCCCTCTGGCGGAGCTCGCGGGCAATACCACGCAGGCGCTGATCGCCGATCTCGAACGGATCCGGGAGCATCTCGGCATTGAGCGCTGGCTGGTGACCGGCGGTTCCTGGGGCAGCTGCCTCGGCCTCGCCTATGGCCAGGCCCATCCCGAGCGTTGCCTCGGCTTCCGCCTGCACGGCATCTTCATGGCCGAGCGCGCCGAAATCGACTGGTGGTTCCACGGCTCGCGCACGATCTTCCCTGACCATTGGGAGACCTTCGCCAATTTCGTGCCGGAGGCGGAGCGCGGCGACTTGCTCGGCGCCTATTACCGCCGGTTGACCGGTCCCGATCGCGAGCAGCAGCTGGCGGCTGCGGTCGCCTTGCGCACCTTCTCCGGGAAGACGCAGACCTTCCTGCCCGATGCCGGGCATGTCGCGGCCCTGACCGAGCCGGATGCCGCGCTCGCGCTCGCCCGCATCTTCACGCATTACTGCGTCAACGGTGCCTTCCTCCAGCCGGGGCAGTTGCTGCGCGACGTCTCGCGCATCCGGCATCTGCCGGCCGAGATCGTGCAGGGCCGCTACGACATCGTCACGCCGATGTGCACGGCCTGGCGCCTGAAGACGGCCTGGCCCGAGGCCCGCTTCACCATCGTCACTGAAGCCAACCACGCGGCGACGCCGAGCGCGCCGGCCCTGTCGCTGGCGCTGCGCGATGCGACCGATCGCCTGCGCGATTCGATGCTGGCCCTCGCGGCCTGAAGGAACGACCATGTACGAAGCCGCCAGCCAGATCCGCCTGGGCATCGAGCCCTATCTCGAAATCCGCAGCGCCAAGAGCCCGGCAGTTGCGCCGGATGGCGAGCTTCTCGCCTATCTCAGCGATGAGAGCGGCACGCACCAGATCTGGCTTCGGCCGCTCGCCGGCGGGGCGCCCTGGCGTCTGACCGACATGCCGGAGCCGGTCGGCGCGATCGCCTTCAACCCGAAGAGCCGCGACCTGCTCTTCACGATGGATTGCGGCGGCGACGAGCGCCATCAGCTCTGGCTTGTGCCGGGTGCTTCGGGCGTGCCGCAGCCGCTGACCGACGATCCGACCGTGGTGCATGTCTGGGGCTGCTGGGCGCCGGACGGGCAGCGCATCGCCTTCGCCTCGAACGCGCGCGACCGCGAGCATATGGACATCTACGTGATGGACATGGCGACGCGGGCGGCGCGGCGCGTGTTCGAGGGCAGCGGCTATCGCGAGGCGGTCGCGTTCTTCCCGGATGGACGCTCTCTCCTGGTCACTGATGCCACCCATGCGATGAACGACCAGGATCTGTTCCGGCTCGATCTCGAAAGCGGTGCGCGCGAGGCCTTGCTGCCGCATGAGGGCCGCGCCCGCTATGCCGCCAACCGGATGAAGAAGGACGGCAGCGGCTTCTTCACGATCACCGACCAGGGGCGCGAGTTTCTCAGCGTCGCCTTCCGCTCGGCGACTGACGGCACGCTGGACTGGATCGTCGATCGCGACGGGCAGGATGTCGAGGCGGTGGCGCTGGCGCCGGACCAGAACCGCCTCGCCTATGTCGCGAATGATCGCGGCTGGAACCGCATCTTCGTGCGCGAGATCGCCGGTGGGGCCGAGTTCGAGGTCGAAGGTTTTCCGGCCGGCTCGGTCGGCTCCGTCGCCTGGCTGCCGGATGGTTCGGGGCTCGTCTTCCCGCTTGATGGGTCGACCTCGTCGCCGGATATCTGGCGCTTCGATATCGCCTCGAAGCAGGTCAAGCGCCTGACCGATGCCTCGAAGGCGGGGCTCGATCAGGCCACCTTTGTCGAGCCGACGGTTGCGAGCACCAAGAGCTTCGACGGGCTCGAAGTGCCGTTCTTCGTCTACCGGCCGCGCGGCAAGGCGCCGGAGGGCGGCTATCCGGCGGTGGTCGTCGTCCATGGCGGGCCGGAGGCGCAGTGGACCCCGATCTTCCGGGCCGACCTGCAGTTCTTCCTGAGCCAGGGCATCATGGTGATCGCGCCGAATGTGCGCGGCTCGACCGGCTATGGCCGCAGCTACCACCATCTCGACGACAAGCATCTACGCATGGACAGCGTCGCCGACCTCAAGGCGGTCCGGCTGTGGCTGCGCGAACAATCCGACGTGAACGATGACCGCGTCGCCGTCTATGGCCGCTCCTATGGCGGCTTCATGGTGCTGGCGGCGCTGACCGAGCAGCCCGAACTCTGGAAGGTCGGGATCGAGTTCTACGGCATCGCCAATTTCCTGACGCTGCTGGAGACGACCGGGCCGTGGCGGCGCTATCTGCGCGCCGTCGAATATGGCGATCCGGTCGCGGACCGCGAGAACCTGATCCGCTTCTCGCCGATCCACAAAATCGACCAGATCCGGGTGCCCCTCTTCATGGCGCAAGGGTTCGATGACCCCCGCGTGCCGCCGGGCGAGAGCGAGATGGTCTATTCGGTGCTGCGCGGGCTCGGCCGCCCGGTCGAGTATGTGCGCATCCCGCATGAGGGCCATGGCTTCGCCCGGATCGAAAACCGGCGCACCGTCTTCGGCGGCGTGGCCCGTTTCCTGCGAGAGCATCTTTGAGCGCCCCGGCATCTGAAAGGACGCAAACCATGCAGAACTCCGAGATCATCTGGGAGCTGGTCGATGCCAAGCGGCAGCCTTTCGAAGCGCTGAGCGACCGCGTCTGGGGCATGCCCGAGATCGCCTATACCGAGTACTGCTCGGTCGGCGAGCATATCGCGATGCTCAAGGAGCAGGGCTTCCGCATCACCGAGAACGTCGCGGGCATCCCGACCGCCGTGATGGGCGAGGCGGGCGAGGGCGGCCCGGTCATCGCCATCCTCGGCGAATACGACGCGCTGCCCGGCCTGAGCCAGGAGGCCAATATCGCCGAGCCGAAGCCGGTCGAGGCCGGCGGCCACGGCCATGGCTGCGGCCACAACATGCTGGGTTCGGCGGCACTGCTGGCGGCGACCGCGGTGAAAGACTGGCTGGCCAAAACCGGCCGGCCCGGGCGCGTGCGTTATTTCGGCTGCCCGGCGGAAGAGGGCGGCGCGGCCAAGGCCTTCATGGTGCGGGCCGGCGCCTTCGACGATGTCGATGTCGCGATATCCTGGCACCCGGCCTCGATGACCAAGGTCGACGATGCCTTGTCGCTCGCCAATACCCGGATGGATTTCCAGTTCACCGGTCGCGCCTCGCATGCGGCGGCCGCGCCCCATCTCGGCCGCTCGGCGCTCGATGCGGTGGAGCTCATGAATGTCGGCGTCAACTACATGCGCGAACATGCGCCGTCCGACGCGCGCATCCACTATGCCTATCTCGATGCCGGCGGCATCGCGCCGAACGTCGTCCAGGCCTCGGCCAAGGTGCGCTACGCCATCCGGGCGCGCGACCTCGCCGGGATGCTGGAGCTCAACGAGCGCGTGAAGAAGATCGCCGAGGGCGCCGCTTTGATGACCGAGACCACGGTCTCGATCTCGATCATGAGCGCGGTCTCCAACATGCTCGGCAACACGCCGTTGGAAGATGCGATGTTCAAGAACATCGACCGCCTCGGCCCCGTGCCTTTCGATGCCGCCGACAAGGCCTATGCGGCCAAGATCCAGGCGACGCTCGGCCCGGCGGATATCCTCAACGACTATCGCAAGACCGGCATCGCGCCGCGCGAGAACACGCCGCTCTGCGATTTCGTCGTGCCGCAGGGCACGCGCGGCGTGCCGATGATCGGCTCGACCGATGTCGCCGATGTCAGCTGGAAGGTGCCGACCATCCAGGCTAGGGTCGCGACCCATGCGATCGGCACACCTGGTCATTCCTGGCAGATCACGGCACAGGGCAAGGCGCCGGCCGCCCACAAGGGCATGGTCCATGCCGCCAAGATCATGGCGGCGACGGCGATCGACGTGATCAGCGACGAGACGCTGCTGGCGCGGGCCAAGAAGGACCATCAGGAACGGGTGACGCAGACGCCTTATGTCTGCCCGATCCCGGCGGAGGTGAAGCCGCCGATCAAGCCGCGGCCGGTGGCCGCCTGAGCCGGAAGCGCGTGGGCGGCACCAATGCTGCTTCCGCCGACGACGCGTCCAATCGAACAACAACCAAAGAGCGGGATCGAGATCATGGCCGACCGAAACGACGAGACCGGAACGAGGCGCCGCCTTGCCGGGCGCAAGCTCCTCTCGGCTGCTGCGGCCGCCGCCCTCTGCGCCGGCGCGGGAGCGGCCGTCGCCGCGACGCCGAAGAACGCGCTCGTGATGGCCTGGAACGTCGACGCGATCAGCACCTTCGATCCCGCCCAGGTCGGCGAGGTCGTCACCAACGAGATCCTGCAGAACACCTGCGATACGCTGGTCGATTTCGACCCGGCCGACGAGCGCAAGGTCGTGCCGGGCTTCGCCGAGCGCTGGGATGTCTCGCCGGACCGCAAGGAGATCACCTTCCACCTGCGCAAGGGGGCGAAGTTCCCCTCCGGCAATCCGGTCACGGCCGAGGATGTCGCCTGGTCGATGCACCGCGTCGTCAAGCTCAACTTCGGCAATGCCGCGACGCTGACCGAGTACGGCTTCACCAAGGACAATGTCGAGCAGACCATCGTCGCGGGTAACGACACGCTCACGCTCAAGCTGGACAAGCCCTATCCGACGACGCTGGTGCTGCAGGCGATTGCTGCCAACCGGGTCTCCATGGTGATGGACAAGAAGACCCTGATGGCGAACCAGCAGGGCACTGATCTCGGCAACAAGTACCTGGCGACGCGCACGGCCTGCGTCGGTCCCTACAAGCTGACACGCTGGAATGCCGGCGAATCGATCGTGCTGGAGGCGAACGAGGGGTATTGGGGCACGGCGCCCGGTCTCAAGCGTATCCTGATCCGCCATGTCGCCGAGCCCGGCACCCAGCGCCTGCTGCTCAGCCAAGGCGATGTCGACGTGGCGCGCGACCTGACGCCGGAAGACCTGAAGGACCTCGAAGGCTCCAAGGACGTCTCGATCATCAAGGTCCTCAGGCCGCAATTGTTCTACTGGGGCTTCAACGTCGCGGACGGTCCATTCTCCAAGGAGAAGGTGCGCCTCGCGATGCGCTACCTGATCGACTATGAGGGCCTCGGCAAGACGGTGATGACCTATCTCGGCGTGCCGCGTGCGAGCTTCGCCCAGCTCGGCGCGGTCGGCGCCCTCGACGAGAAGGAGGGGCAGCCCTTCAAGCTCGATCTCGACAAGGCCAAGCAATTGCTGACCGAGGCCGGCTATCCCGATGGCTTCGAGGCGAGCGTGCTCTTCGGCACGCTGCCGCATGCGAACCCGATCGCCCAGAGCGTCCAGCAGAACGCAGCCAAGGTCGGCGTCAAGCTCTCGCTCGAGCGCATGGCCAATGCCCAGCTCTTCAGCAAGGTGCGCGGGCGCGAGTACCAGTCGGCGATGCTGGCCTGGCAGACCGGCGTGCCGGACGCGCATGGCAATGCCTCGCGCCTCGTCTTCAACCCCGACAACCGGCTCGAAGCGAAGCAGACCCAGTATCCGAGCTGGCGTTCCGCCTATCAGGACCTTGAACTCAACAAGCAGATCGACGCGGCCCTGCTCGAGCCCGATCCGGCCAAGCGCGATGCGCTCTATGCGACGATCCAGAAAGAGGTGATGGCGAAGGGGCCGATGGCCTTCATGTTCCAGATGAACAGCGTCGCCGGCGTGCGCAAGGACCTGAAGTCGTGGACCTGGAACGGCTTCCGGACCTATTACGAGCGTACGGCCAAGTAAGGCCATCGCGATGTCCCGGACCGCCGCTGCGGCGCCCGGCCCGAGCTCCGATCCAGGACGGACCATTCTTCCGTCCTGGCTCAAGGCCTCCGGCCGAACGCTCGTCTCCTTCGCCGTCACCCTGCTCGGGCTGGCGGCGCTGACCTTCTTCATCGGTCGCCTGCTGCCGCTCGATCCCGTCGTCGCCGTACTCGGCGACAACGTGACCCAGGAAGCCTATCAGGCGATGTACAAGCAGCTCGGTCTCGACCAGCCGCTCTATGTCCAGTTCGGCCGCTATATCTGGGGCGTGCTGCATCTCGATTTCGGGATGGCGCTGACCACCGGCAAGCCGGTGATGGCGGATATCGCCCGCGTCTTCCCGGCGACGATCGAGCTCGCCAGCGTCGCGATCGTGATCGGTACCAGCTTCGGCATTCCGCTCGGCGTGCTCTCGGCGATGTATCGCGGCTCCTGGCTCGACCAGATCGTCCGGGTGGTCGGGCTGATCGGCTATTCCGCGCCGAATTTCTGGCTAGGCCTGATGGGGCTGGTGCTGTTCTACGCGACGCTGGGCTGGGTCGGCGGGCCGGGCCGCATCGACTTCACCTATGAGTTCGACCTCGAACCGGTCACCGGCTTCCTGCTGATCGACAGCCTGCTTGCCGGCAACTGGGAGATGTTCGGCAATGCCGTGTCGCACATCGTCCTGCCGGCCTCGATCCTGGCCTTCAGCTCGCTCGCCTATATCAGCCGCATGACCCGCAGCTTCATGATGGAGCAGCTCAGTCAGGAATATGTGGTGACGGCGCGCGTGAAGGGCCTGTCCTGGGCACGCACGGTCTGGGGCCATGCTTTCCGCAACATCGCCGTGCAGGTGGTGACGGTGGTGGCGCTGTCCTACGCCTTCCTGCTCGAAGGCGCAGTGCTGACCGAGACGGTCTTCGCCTGGCCCGGCTTCGGCCGCTACCTGACCAATGCGCTGCTCGCCGGCGACATGAACGCCGTGGTTGGCTGCACGCTGCTCGTCGGCGTGATCTTCGTCACGCTCAACCTGTTGTGCGACCTGCTTTACCGGGTCTTCGACCCGCGGACCCGCTGAGGCATGGCCATGGCACCACAACCCATCGAGCAAGCCAACGGGCCGGGCCTCAAGGCCTGGCTCGCCGCCCCCATCCCGTCCTCGCCCTTCCAGGCGCGGATGCAGCAATTGTCGCTGAAATGGTGGCGACTCAGGGCGAACCCCGCCGCCCTGTTCGGTCTCGCCATCATCGTGCTGATCGCGTTCACGGCGCTGTTCGCACCCTTGATCGCGACGCACGACATCTACGCGCAGGACCTGACGATGCGCTTGCAGCGCCCGTCCGCCGCGCATTGGTTCGGCACTGACGAGCTTGGCCGCGACATCTTCAGCCGGCTGGTCTTCGGCGCGCGGATCACGCTCTACATCGCCCTGCTGACGGCGGTGATCGCGGCGCCGCTCGGGCTGATCGTCGGCACGACCTCCGGCTATCTCGGCGGCTGGGTCGACGTCGTGCTGATGCGCATCGTCGACATCTTCCTGGCCTTCCCGAGCCTGGTTCTGGCGCTCGCCTTCGTCGCGGCGCTGGGGCCGGGTATCGATCATGCGATCATCGCGATCGCGCTCGCCGCCTGGCCGCCGATCGCGCGGCTGGCGCGAGCCGAGACGCTGTCGATCCGCAAGTCCGACTATATCGCGGCGGTGCGATTGCAAGGCGCATCGTCGCTGCGGATCATCCTCGGCCATGTCGTGCCGATGTGCATCCCCTCCGTCGTGGTGCGCATCACCCTCAACATGGCGTCGATCATCCTGACCGCGGCGGGGCTCGGCTTCCTCGGCCTTGGCGCGCAGCCGCCGAGCCCGGAATGGGGCGCGATGCTGGCTTCGGGGCGCGAGTTCATCCTGACCAATGGCTGGATCGCCGGCATTCCCGGCCTCGCCATCCTCGTCACCAGCCTGGCCTTCAACCTGTTCGGCGACGGCCTGCGCGACATCCTGGATCCGC
This sequence comes from Allobosea sp. GW822-FHT05A11, assembly GCF_058800455.1. Classification (NCBI taxonomy): domain Bacteria; kingdom Pseudomonadati; phylum Pseudomonadota; class Alphaproteobacteria; order Hyphomicrobiales; family Alloboseaceae; genus Allobosea; species Allobosea sp. GW822-FHT05A11. Next base: position 150,367 of record NZ_JBXAMI010000001.1, read on the forward strand.
GCCATGGATAAGCCGCTGCTCGAGGTCGAGGACCTCTCCGTCACCTTCAAGGGCGCGCATCGCTCGGTGCAGGCGGTGCGCGGCATCTCCTTCAGCGTCGGCCGAGAGAAGGTCGGCATCGTCGGGGAATCCGGCTCCGGCAAGTCGCTGACCGGGCGCACGATCCTGAAGCTGACGCCGAAGGCCGCGACGATCTCCGCCAAGAAGCTGTCCTTCGACGGGATCGACCTGCTCGCCGCCAGCGAGCGCCAGATGCGGACGATCCGCGGCAACCGCATCTCGATGATCCTGCAGGACCCGAAATTCTCGCTCAATCCGCTGATGCGGGTTGGCGAGCAGATCACGGAAGCCTACCGGCTGCACCACAAGGTCGGCGGCAAGGAGGCCGAGGCTCGCGCGCTCGCGATGCTCGAGGCCGTGAAGATCCGCGACCCCGCGCGCGTCTTCAAGCTCTATCCGCACGAGGTTTCGGGCGGCATGGGCCAGCGCATCATGATCGCGATGATGCTGATCCCGGAGCCCGACCTGATCATCGCGGACGAGCCGACCTCGGCGCTCGACGTCACCATCCGGCGGCAGGTGCTGAGCATCCTCGACGAGCTGGTGACGCGGCGTGGCGCCGGGCTGATCTTCATCAGCCACGACCTCAATCTCGTGGCGGATTTCTGCGACCGCGTGCTGGTGATGTATGCCGGCCGGATCATGGAGGACATCCCGGCGCGCGAATTGCGCAATGCCCGGCATCCCTATACCCGCGCGCTGCTCGACAGCCTGCCGCGGCTCGACCGGCAAGCCGATATGCTGCAGGTGCCGAGCCGCGATCCGGCCTGGCTCGACGGGCCGACCTTGCAGAGCGGGAGCCGGGTATGAACGCGACTGATCAGACCCTGGCGGCGAACCGCCCGGCGGCCCTCACCGTCGATCATCTCTCCGTCGTCTTCGGCCGCGGTGCCTCGACGCTGAAGGCGGTGGACGACGTCTCGTTCACGCTGGGCCATGGCGAGGCCTTCGGGCTGATCGGCGAATCCGGCTGTGGCAAGTCGACGGTGCTGCGCGCGCTCGCCGGCTTGAACAGCGAATATGGCGGCAGGGTCGCCTTCCATGATCGCGAGGTGCCGCACAAGCGCGACAAGGCCTTCTTCCGGCGCGTGCAGATGGTGTTCCAGGACCCCTATGCCTCACTGCATCCGCGCAAGATGGTGCAGAACGTGCTGGCTGAACCGCTGAAGATCCACGGCTTCGACCGGCCGCAGGAGCGCATCGACGAGATCCTGACCGCCGTCGGCCTCGGGCCGTCCTTCCGCTACCGCTTCCCGCATGAGCTCTCGGGTGGGCAGCGCCAGCGCGTCGCGATCGCGCGTGCGCTGATCATCGAGCCCGAACTGCTGCTGCTGGACGAGCCGACCTCGGCGCTCGACGTCTCCGTGCAGGCGGAAATCCTCAATCTGCTGAAGCAGCTCCGCCGCGACCGCGACCTGACCTATCTGATGGTCAGCCACGATCTCGCTGTCGTGACGCATCTCTGCGAGCGCGTCGCGATGATGAGCGAGGGCCGCATCCTCGAAGAGATGAGCGCCGAGGATGTCAGGGCCGGCCGGGCGCATCAGCCGTATACGCGCGAATTCCTCGAAGCGAGCGTCGGTTATCGCCCGATCGCGTGAGCGACCGGGCTACGGAGGATCAGATGATGGATGAGGCAGTGATGACGGGCGAAGCCTTGCGTGCAGAGCGTTGGCCGGTGAATGGCTGGGAGAGCGTCGCGCCGGAGACGGCGGGCTGGTCGCGCGAAGGGCTCGACCGCGTCTGGCGCTTTGCCGACACCATTTCGACGGCGACAGTGATGATCGTGCAGGGCGGGCGCGTGGTGGCGAGCCGCGGCGATCTCGCCCATCGCTACCAGTGCCATTCCGTGCGCAAGAGCTTCCTCAGCGCGCTGATCGGCATCCATGAGGAAGCCGGCCGCATCGACATGTCGCGCACGCTCGCCGATCTCGGCATCGACGACAAGGAAGGCCTCAGCGACCTCGAGAAGTCGGCAACGATCTATGATCTGCTGACGGCGCGTTCCGGCATCTTCCACCCGGCCGGCTACGAATCCCCCTGGATGAAGTCGATCAAGCCGCCGCGCCATTCGCAGCCGCCCGGCACCTTCTGGCTGTACAACAACTGGGATTTCAACGCGCTCGGCACGATCTTCACGGCGCTGACCGGAGCCGGCATCCATGACGATTTCCTGGCGCGGATCGGCCGCCCGCTCGGCATGGAGGATTTCCGCCTCGATGGCGAGCGGCGCGACGGCTGGCTGGAGCCGGACGATTGCTCCGTTCATCCCGCCTATCCGTTCCGGATGTCGACGCGCGATCTCGCCCGCTTCGGCCTGATGTTCCTGCGGCAGGGCCGTTGGCAGGGCGCGCAGATCATTCCGGCCAACTGGGTCGCGACCAGCGTGCTGCCGCTCTCCGATGCCGGGCCGCGCGGCGGCTATGGCTATATGTGGTGGACCGAGCGCTCCGGCGCGGGCTTTCCGGGCGTCGTGCTGCCCGCGGGCAGCTACAGCGCGCAGGGCGTCGGCGGGCAGAACTGCCTTGTCATTCCGTCGCTGGACCTCGTCATCGTCCACCGCGTCAACACTGACATCAAAGGCATGGAGGTGAGCCGCTTCGCCTTCGGCCGCCTGCTGCGCCTGATCCTCGAAGCGCGCCGAGCCGGCTGAGGGCACGTCGCGCTGTCGCAGGAACTCGAGGCGGTGGCAGGTTATCGCGCGGCCTCGACCTCGCGCAGGCAGATCCTGAGCCTGTCGAGGATCATCTCGACATCGTCGGCGCCGACTGTCAGCGGCGGGCGGATCTTGAGAATGTTGTCGGCGGGTCCCTCGCGCCCGACCAGGATGCGCATCTCGCGCAGGCGGTTCATGACATGGGCGGCCGCATCGGTCGCGGGCTCCAGCGTTTCGCGATCAGTGACCAGCTCCAGCCCGAGGAAGAGTCCGATGCCGCGCACATCGCCGACGCAAGGATAGTCATCCATCAGCGCGCGCATGCCGGCGAGCAGCTTGTCGCCCATCGCCTTGGCATTGGCCGAAAGCCCTTCCTCCTCGACGATGTCGAGCACTTCCGAGGCGATACGGCAGGACAGGTTCGAGCCGCCGAAGGTCGAGAAATACTCCGGCCCCTCGGCAAAGCGCTCGGCGATGGCGCGGGTGGTGATGAGCGCGCCGATCGGGTGGCCGTTGCCGAGCGGCTTGCCGAGCACGACGATGTCCGGCCGCACGCCCTGCTGCTCGAAGCCGAAATAATAGTCGCCGAGACGGCCGAGACCGGTCTGCACCTCGTCGGCGATGCAGATGCCGCCGGCTGCGCGGATACGCTCATAGACCGCAGCGAGATAGCCGGGCGGCGGGATGATCTGGCCGCCGACGCTCGGGAAGGTCTCGGCGATGAAGCCGGCGACCTTGCCGCCGCGTTCCGCGATGGCCGCAAGCGCCCCATCGACCTGCTGCGCGTAGTGCAGCGCCCGGTCGGCATCGTCGCGCCGGAAGCGGCCGCGATAATCATCGGCAACGTCGATAAGCTGCACCCAGGGCTTGCGCCCGCCCATGTTCGGCTTGTTGAACTTGTAGGCGGAGATGTCGATCGCGCCGGTGGTGTTGCCGTGATAGCCGTGATCGGGCGTGACAATGTCGTAGCCGCCGCTGGCCGCGCGGGCGAGGCGCAGTGCCAGTTCGTTGGCTTCCGAGCCGGAATTGACGAAGAAGCAGACCTCCAGCTCTTTCGGCAGTTTCGCTGTCAGCCGCTCGGCCAGCGCCATCGGGGCCGGGTGCAGGTAGCGCGTGTTGGAGTTCATCCGCGCGAGCTGGTCCATCGCCACCTTGCGGATGCGCGGATGGGCGTGTCCGACATGCGGCACATTGTTATAGGCGTCGAGATAAGGCCTTCCCATCGCGTCGAAGAGATGGTGGCGCCAGCCGCGCAGGAAGGTGACCGGCTTCTTGTAGCTGAGCTTGAGATTGGCGCCGAAGCGGGCCTTGCGCTCGGTCAGAAGGGCGGCCTCGTCGATCGCCTGATAGGCGACGACATTGTCGGGCAGGTTGAGCAAGGCGGCGGGGTTCGGGCAGATCGACTGCCAGAGCGCCCAGTCGTCGGGATCGGCGACGCCCGGCCAGTCATGTCCCATGCCGTCCAGCGTCAGCGCGAGCTGGAAATGCAGATGCGGTTCCCAGCCGCCATTCTCCTCGGCCGGGCCGAGCCTGGCGAAAGCTTCGCCGGCTGCGATCTCCTGGCCTAGCCTCAGTTTCGCTGCGCCGTCGGCGGCGAGGTGGCCGTAAAGCGTGTGGAAGACGTCGCCCGCGGGCGTGCGGTGCTCGAGAATGACGACGCCGCCATAGTCGAGATGGCCCCTGCGGTTTTCCGCCAGCGCGACCTTGCCGGCGAGAGGCGCGCGGACCGGTTCGCCGGCCGGTGCGAAGACATCGATGGCCATATGGATGGTGCGGCGGTTCGAGGCGAGCCAGTGACCCTTGCGGAACGCCTTGTCGGTATAGACCAGCCGCGGCTCGCCATACTGGCCGAGCCACCATTCCTGGGTGACGCCGAGCCCGGTGCCGAGATTGCGGGCCTCGTCGGCGCGCAGTTCGAACGGGTTTGCGGGGATCGTGGCTTCGGCGATGCCGAGCGAGCCGACCGGCAGGCCGTCGAGCGCGCGGCCGAGCACAGGCGCGAAGCTGCCGCGCTGTGCGGCGATCCAGCTCGCGATGCGGCCGGCGGCATCGGTGACGGGCAGGCCGCAGGCATTGCGCAGGCGCGCGCCCATCAACTCGCCGTCGATGGCGGGGTTTTCGAGAAGGCGCCAGGCCGGAGCCTGCGAGATCGTGACATAGGGGTCGTTCGGGCGGCCCTTGGCTTCGATCGTCGAGTTCACGACGCTGACGGCGAGGCGCATCCGCACGAGCGGCCAGATCAGGCCGACCTCCTCGGCACTCAGCGGTGAGACGCCGTGATAGCCCGCGACCAAGGCTGCAAGCGCGGCTTCGGGCGTCTCGTGGTCGAGGATGGCATAGGCCGCGGCGATGGCGATCTCGCAGACGCGCGGGCCATCGGTCATGTCGCCGAAATCGATCAGGCCGCTGATCCGGGCGGGTTCGCCGAGGCGCGGCGCGACGAGGATGTTGAAGTCGTTGAGGTCGTTATGGATGGTCTGGCGCGGTAGCTTGTCGAGAGCGGGCTTGAGGGCTTCGAAGGCTGCGACGATGCCGGCCGCGAGCGTGCGGCGCGATCCTTCCAGCACGTCGAGATGGGGCTTGATCCAGCCGGCCTCGGTCAGGTCCCATTTTGCGGCATCCGGCGCCGCCGTGACCTTGAAATCGCGTAGCGCGAGGTCGAGCCGCGCGGTCAGTGCGCCGAGTTCGGCGAGGATGGCAGGCGGCTGCGGCCCGGCTTCGCCCATCGGAATGCCCTTGAAGGCGCGCTGGACCCAGACCATCCGCTGCTGGCCCTGGGCGTCCGCCACCTTCTGCCAGAAGCGGTTGCCTTCAGCGGGGAGCAGGCGCGGCAGCGGCAATGTCGGATCGGCGGCGAGCGCGTGACTGATCGCGGCGCATTGCTGGTCGACGAGGGCGGGCTCGCCCTGCGGGCGCATCGCCTTGACGATGACGTCGCCTTCGCTGGTCCGGCCGCGGAAGTTGAGGTCGTATTCGCCGCCGAGCTGGCGCAGCCCGCCATCGATGCCGAACTGCTCGGCCACCCCATGCAACCAGACGTGTTCCATCATCTCTCCCCCGTGGCCGGATCGAATCGACCGGCGCCGTCATCCATAGCCAGAAAGGCGGCCGGTTTGACCCCGCAAAGTTTGCGGGACGGCCGCTGCCGGGTTGCGTGCGGCGAGGGCGCTTGTCATTCCGGGGCGTGCCGAAGGCGCGAACCCGGAACCCACGACCGGGTGAGACATCCTGTGCTCGGCTCCTAGCCGCTCGCCCGGTCGTGGGTTCCGGGTTCTTCGCTACGCGAAGCCCCGGAATGACAATTCAGCCCTGGACCGGCTTGCCGGACAGCCAGCGCTGCTTCGCCCGCCCGATCGCCTCGCGCACCGTGTCGGGCGCGGTGCCGCCATAGCTCCGGCGGCTGCGGACGGAGTGCTCCGGCGCCAGCACCGCGAAGACCGCTTCATTGATGCGGGGATCGACCGAGCGCATGGCGTCGAGATCGAGCGCCTGCAAGGTGCAGCCCTTCGCCTCAGCCAATGCGACGATGCGGGCGGTGATGTGATGGGCGTCGCGGAAGGGGATGCCGGCCTCGCGCACCAGCCAGTCGGCGAGATCGGTCGCAGTCGGGAAGCCGCGATCGAGGAAGGCGCGCATGCCCTCGGGGCGCACGGTGAGGTCGCGGACCATGCCGGTGGTGGCGGCGACGCAGAGCTCGACCGTCTCCAGCGCGTCGAACATCGGCTCCTTGTCCTCCTGCATGTCCTTCATGAAAGTCATCGGCAGGCCCTTGACCATCACCAGCATGGCGGTGAGCGAGCCGACGACGCGGCCGGTCTTGCCGCGCACCAGCTCGGCCGCGTCCGGGTTGCGCTTTTGCGGCATGATCGAGGAGCCGGTGGTGAAGGCATCCGACAGCGCGATGAAGCGGAAGCCGTCGCTGCACCAGAGCGTGATCTCTTCGTTGAAGCGCGAGAGATGCACGGCCAGCATCGAGCAGCAGAACAGAAGTTCGCAGATATGGTCCCGCGCGCCGACCGAATCCATCGAGTTCTCGGTCGGCCGGGCGAAGCCGAGCTCCGCCGCGGTGAACTGCCGGTCGATCGGGAAGGCGGTGCCGGCGAGCGCAGCGGCGCCGAGCGGGGAGACATTGGTGCGCTCGCGGGCGCCGGCCAGCCGCTCGCGGTCGCGGCCGAACATCTCGACATAGGCCATCAGATGGTGGCCGAAGGTCACGGGCTGGGCGACCTGCATATGGGTGAAGCCCGGCATGATCGTCTCGGCATGCTCGCTCGCGCGCTCGATCAGCGCCTGCTGCAATTCACGGATGGTGCCGTCGAGAGCATCGATTGCGTCACGCATCCAGAGGCGGACATCGGTGACGGCCTGGTCGTTGCGGCTGCGGGCGGTGTGGAGGCGTCCGGCCGGTTCGCCGATGATCTCCTTGAGGCGCGATTCCACGTTCATGTGGATGTCCTCGAGGTCGATGCTGAATTGCAGCTCGCCGCGGTCGATCTCGCCGCGGATCTGGTCGAGCCCGGCCTGGATGCGCTCGTTGTCGGCGCCAGCGATGATGCCCTGGCGGGCGAGCATCGCGGCATGGGTCTTGGACGCTGCGATATCCTGCCGGTAAAGACGGTAGTCGAAGCCGATCGAGGGATTGATCTTGCGCATCACGTCGGCCGGAGCCGTCGTGAAGCGGCCGCCCCACATCTTGTTGGCACCGGGGTTCTGGTCGGACATGATGGGCTCTCCGGGAGCGGCTGCGACGTGGTCGTCAAAAGGGATAGCAATCGAGATTTGGACTGTAAATTCCAAAATCGACCTTGACGTCTAAATCATGCCCATCATACTCGCGGGAGATGCGGCGGATCGGCCGGCGCGGGATGGGCAGCATGAAGATCGAAGAATTCACACTGGAGCGGATCCAGTCGCTCTACGAGAACACTGTCGAGTTCAATCTCTCCGATAGCGGCGTCCATCCCTATTCACTGAACGAATTGCTGAGCGCGGAGCAGCGCGCCAAGCTGATGGAGGTCGAGCTCGGCTATGGCTGGACCAATGGTGCGGTCGAACTGCGCGAGGACATTGCCAAGCTCTATCGCAACCGCGCCTCGAACGAGGTGATCGTCACCAACGGCTCGGCCGAGGCCAATTTCCTGATGGTGATGTCGCTGATCGAGCCGGGCGACGAGATCGTCGTCTTCGTGCCGAACTACCTGCAGATCTGGGGCTGGGCGCGGGCGATCGGCGCGACCGTCAAGGAAGTGAAGCTGCGCGAGGAATTGGGCTGGACGCCCGATCTCGACGAGGTCCGCCAGGCGATCACGCCGCGCACCAAGCTGATGACGATCTGCAATCCGAACAACCCGACTGGCAGCCTGCTCTCGCGCGAGACGATGGACGCGCTGGTCGAGATCGCTCGGAAGCAGGGCTGCTATCTCCATGCCGACGAGGTCTACAAGGGCGCCGAACTCGAAACCGACGAGCCGCCCAGCTTCGCCGACCTCTACGAGAAGGCGATCATCACCAGCGGGCTCTCCAAGGCGATGGCGCTGCCCGGCCTGCGCATCGGCTGGCTGGTCGGGCCGGCCAAGGACATCTACACGGCCTGGCAGAACAAGGACTACACCTCGATCACGACGAGCGCGCTGAGCGAGCATATCGCCCGCATCGTCATCCAGCCGGCGAAGCGCGCCGAGATCCTGCAGCGCAGCAAGACCATCCTGCGGGAGAACCTCGCGCTGCTCTCGAACTGGGTGAAGGCGAATGACGAGTTCTTCTCCTTCGTGCCGCCCAAGGCTGGCGGCATGGCCTTCATCAAGTACAGCCATTCGATGAACTCGACCGAGCTCGTGCACCGCTTGCGCGAGGAGCGCGGGATCATGCTGCTGCCGGGCGATGTCTACGGGATGGACGGCTATATCCGCATCGGCATCGGCGCGCCCGGCGACCATCTCTCGGCAGGGCTGGAGCGCTTGAGCGACTATCTCAAGTCGCAGCCGCGCTAGAGGCTTGCGCATGACGCCGGAACTTGCCCCCTATCTGCCGGTCTGCGATGCGGTGGCGCTGCTGTTCCGGCCGCATGCCGAGGTCGTGCTGCACGATTTGGGGTCGCAGAGCGTCGTGCATATCGCCGGGAATTTCTCGCAGCGCGTGCTGGGCGAGCCGTCCCTGCTCGACGAGATCGGCTTCGATCCCAACGAGACGATCATCGGACCCTATGAGAAGGTGAACTGGGACGGGCGGCGGCTGAAATCGATCAGCATCGTGCTCTCAGTCGGGGCCAAGGCCATCGGCGTGCTCTGCATCAATGTCGATGTCTCGCAGTTCCATGCGCTGATGCAGACATTGTCCGCATTGGCGACGGTGCCGGCCGGCGTCGAGAAGCCGCAGGCCTTGTTCAAGGAAGACTGGCACGAGCGGATCAACGAGTTCGTGCAGCAATGGACACAGAGCCGCGGGCTCGCGGTGACCAGCCTCAGCCGGGCCGAGAAGCGCGAGCTGGTGGCGGACCTCGCCGCCAACGGCGCCTTCGGCGGGCGCAATGCCGCGGCTTACATCTCGCGCATCCTCGGGCTCGCACGGGCGACCGTCTACAACTACCTCAACCAGGCCAACGAGACTCCGGATGCTTGACCTGTCGCGTGCCGAGATCGAGGCGGCCGTCGATCTCGACCGGGCCTTCATCGCGCTGGAAGAGGGGTTCAAGGCCGCTGCTGCGGGCCAGGTGCAGATGCCGCCGGTCGGCTATCTCGGCTTCCCCGCGCATAATGGCGATTGCCATATCAAGTTCGGCCATATCGCCGGCGATGCCATCTTCGTCGTGAAGATCGCGACAGGATTCTACGACAACCCGGCCAAGGGACTGCCGACGACGAGCGGCATGATGATCGCGCTCTCGGCCGAGACCGGTGCGGTCGTCGCGATCCTGCGCGACGAGGGCTGGCTGACCGATCTCAGGACGGCGCTGGCCGGCGCCATTGCGACGCGAGCCGGGATGCGCGCCGATGCGCGCCGGATCGGGATCGTCGGCGCCGGCACCCAGGCGCGGTTCCAGATCCGGGCCGCCGCGCATCTGCTGCGCGAGCGCGAGCCGATTTTTGCGGTCTGGGCGCGCTCGCCGGAGAAGCTGGAAGCGTTGCAGCGCGATCTCGAAGGGGAGGGGATTGCTATCGAACCTGTGGCGGAGCTGGAAGGGCTCTGCGCGCGGTCCGATGCGCTGATCACGGTGACGCCGGCCGCTACTCCGATCATCCGCGACGACTGGATCAAGCCGGGCACACATATCACCGCGCTCGGGGCCGATGCGCCGGGCAAGCAGGAACTGGATACGGCTCTGGTCGCGCTTGCCGATACCCGGATCGCGGATTCGCTGGAGCAGAGCCTCGACCATGGCGAATTCGCCGCCGCGGCGGCGGTCGGGCTGATCGACGCCGGCGATTGCGTCGAGCTTGGGGCGGTGCTGGCTGGGGATGTGGCAGCGCGCCGTTCAAGCGACGACATCACCATCGCCGACCTCACCGGGATCGCGGTGCAGGACATCGCGATCGCGTGTGTGGTGCTGGACGGGATCGGGCGCGAGGGCGACGCGTAGCGCCGCCCTTCGGGGCGCGCTTCAGCCCTTGTGCCGCACCAGGAACCGATCCATCCGCGCCAGCCCGTCGCGCAGCACCTCGGTCGGCACGCCGATGCCGATGCGGATGTGGTTCTCGATGCCGAACCAGCTTCCGGCGACGACGAAGACGCTCTCCTCCTCGCGCAGCTTCTGCGAGAAGGCCTCGGAGGACATGTCGAGCGGATAGCGCAGGAAGGCCATGCCGCCGGCCTGCGGGCGCCGCCACGACCAGTCGTTATGCTGCGCCATCCATTGCGCCACGAGATCGGCATTGCTGCGCAGCAAATCGCGACCACGCGCGAGCAGGCGGCCGCGCGTCTCCGGGCGCATCACCTCTTCGGCGAGGATCTGGCTGAGGATGCCGCTGCCGATCGTGGTGTAGTCCTGCCGCTCGGCTGCCGACGCCACGACTTCTTCAGGCGCGACGATCCAGCCGAGGCGCAGGCCGGGGCAGGCGAAGGATTTCGACAGGCTGGAGGTGACGACGACCTTGGGATAGCTGCCCCAGAGCGTCTCGGTCTCGGCACCGCCGATCTCGCCGCCGCGATAGATCTCGTCGACCATCAGCCAGGCGTCGTTGCGCTTGGCTGCTTCGATCAGGGCGGTGCGGCTTGCGGCCGAAAGCACGCTGCCGGTGGGATTGGCCGGGTTGGTCACGGCGATCGCCTTGGCGCCAGCCGCGACCTTGGCGAGGTGGGCGGGATCGATCTGCCAGTCGGTATCGCCGGAGAGTTCGAGCCTCCGGATGTCGAAGCCGAGCGCGCGGCCAAGCCCGTCGATCTGCATGAAGTTCGGCAGGGCGAAGACCAGGGAGTCGCCGGGCTCGAACAACGCCATCAGGGCGATCATCGTCGCCTCTGAGGAGCCGTTGGTGACGAGCACGTTCTCCGCGGTCGCACCGGGATACCAGGAGGCGATGTTGGCGCGCAGGTCCGGCCGGCCATCGGTCCAGCCATAGCCGAGGGGCTGCTTCAGCAGGTCGCGCGCGGCCTCTTCGCCCAGGATGTCCTCGATCGACCAGGGATGGACGCCGCTTTCGGTCAGGTTGATCTCGACGTCGTTCTCGAAGAGCGTCTGGTTCCGCTCCATCTGGAAAATGTCGAACTTCACGCGCGCCTCCCGCCTTGGGGCCTATCGACTGCCGCCAGAGCGGCTGGGCTTTCACGGCATCTGTGAAGGCGGGCGAGAGGCAGGTCAAGGTAAATTTAGACAATCTGTCCAATTTGGACTGATTGTTTACGCGACCGAAGGAGCCGGCTCCGTAGCGCACTCGCCACGAGGACATTCCAAAGCGAAGAGGGCGGCCAACCCGACTCCGGATCTTAGCCCTGCCTTGCCGGGAACCGCTGCCGTCCTATATCCGTTGCCCAGCCATGTTTGAATCGCCCATGCCTAGCTCGAATTTCCGCTTTCCCGGTGTCCTGAACTCCCAGGAATTGCTCGTCGCAGAAGCCGTCCAGGCCAGGGCCTGGGCCGCGATCGGGCATGACAGCAGGCTCGATGCCGAGCTGGAAAGCGAAGCCCGCGACCGGCTCGGTCGGATCATCCTGCGATTGATGTCGAACGCATCCGACTCGGTTTCGGATCTCACCTCGGCCGCCGTCACCGAATTCAAGGCGACGCGCCCGACGATCCGCGTTGAGCTATCCGGGCCGCAGGGCGGCTAGCGCGCGTAGATTTTCACGGAAACAAGCCGTCATCCCGGATCTCAGCTTCGCTGCATCCGGGATGACGCGCGTGTTACCTCTACTCCGCCCGCTTAATGCGCGGCCATGTCGAGCGGGGGCTCGACATCATCCGTGATCGGGTTGGCGAAAGGGTTCTTCGCGCGGAAGGCTGCGAACTCGTCCTTCGCTGCCTGGAGCAGCGCAGGGTCGTTCAGCACGTCCGAGGCGACGCCGGCCATCGCCTTGGCGGCGAGCGCCAGGCCTTTATGCGCAGCCGGTGCCAGGCCCTGCGCGACGAGTTGCCAGGAATGGCCGGGCGTGCCGATCGCGTAGCAGGCGGTGCGGCACTGCACCGTCGGGACGACCCAGCTCACCGTGCCGACGTCGGTCGAGCCGACGGAGGTGTCGTTGCCGGCGCCGAGCGGATAGATCTCGTCGCTCAGCGCCTCGCCGTCCTTCGGCTTCAGGTCGAAGCGGCCATAGGCGGCGGCGATGTCCTGCGGGCTCAGCGTCTTCTGGAATTTGGCAGCGAAGGCATGGTCGGCGGCGTCGAAGCCGGGGCCGCCCAGCGCCAGCAGATTGGCCTGCATCGTCTCTTCCAGCGGGCGGTTGCCGACGAGATTGGCATCGCCCGAGAGCTGCTTGATCGCGACGGTGGTCTCGCTCATCAGGGCGGCGCCCTCGGCGATCTTCTTCACGCGGGCGACGAGCTCCCACATTTCGGCGAGCGTCGCGGCGCGGATGAGCTGGCGCGTCGTCGCCGTGGCTTGCACGACATTGGGCGCGATGCCGCCGGCATTGATCACAGCGTAGTGCACACGCGCCGTCGAGGGCATGTGCTCGCGCATGTAGTTCACGCCGATATGCATCAGTTCGACCGCATCGAGCGCCGAGCGGCCGAGATGGGGGGCGGCGGCGGCATGCGAGGCGCGGCCCGAGAAGGTGAACTCGATCTCGACGCAGGCGAGCGAGAAGGCGCGGTTGACGCCGTTGAACGAGGCCGGGTGCCAGCAGAGCGCGATATCGACATCGTCGAAGGCGCCGGCGCGCACCATGAAGCCTTTGGCCGAGCCGCCTTCCTCCGCCGGGCAGCCATAGTAGCGCACGCGGCCCTTGAGGCCGTTGGCGGCGAGATAATCCTTCACCGCGGCGGCGGCGAGCAGGGAGGCCGAGCCCAGCATGTTGTGACCGCAGCCATGGCCATTGCCGCCGGTCTCGACCGGGGTCTCGGTCGCGTTGCCGGCCTCCTGGCTCAGGCCCGGCAAGGCATCGAACTCGCCCATGATCGCGATGACCGGGCCGCCTTCGCCGGCTTCGCCGACGACCGCGGTCGGCAGGCCTGCGACGCCGGTCGTCACGCGGAAGCCTTCGCTTTCCAGCATGGCGCCGTGCTCGGCGGCCGAGCGGACCTCCTGATAGTTCAGCTCCGGCATGTGCCAGATCCGGTCGGAGAGCCCGAAATAAGCCGGAGCCTTGTCGTCGATCCGACGCCAGACATCCTTGCTGTTGCTCATGGGAAGGCTCCTTCTGCGCGGGCTGTCCGGCCCGATTCCGTGGCAGTTTCTGGCATGGTGCGCGGAGGGCTCACAAGCGGCCTGGCGGCGGGGTTCACCTGCGTTGGGGGCAGGGGCGTGCGGATGCCGGGGGCCCGAGGAGCCGGCACGGGCGGACGAAGCCGGTTGTCCCGAAAAGATTGTGCAAGGGCGAATACTTGCAGATTGAAATCATTCAATTGTGATCCTTCTTTCAAATTTGAAGCTCTGGTCCGCTTATTCGCCGGTTAGTTCGTTTTCGTGCTTTCTCTCGGAAGAGGTTTCTGCGATAGGGCGAGCGACATCTTCATATGACAGTGCTGACATGAAACATCATTCACTCAGGATCGCCTCGGTCGCTGCGGTTCTCGCGGTCGGTTCCTTCGCCTCGTCTGCCCTGTGGGCGCAGGAAGAACCGGCGGAGCGGCCAGCCGCTGCTGCCCCGCAAAGGCCTGCGCCGCGTCCGGCCTCCAAGCCGGCCCCCAAGCCCGCCGCGAAGCCGGCCCAACCTGTCGCGCAAGCTCCGGCCGCCCCGAGCGTCAGCCAGCCGGCCGCTGGCGCAGCGACGCTGCCCAACGGCGCGAGCGCGATCAACGAGACCTATGGCGACTGGACCGTCGATTGCCGGATCGCCAACGGGCAGAGGCTCTGCGTGCTCCTGCAATCGCAGGGCAACAGTCAGACCGGCCAGCGCGTCTTCGCCATCGAATTGCGCGCGCCAAAGGACGGTCGCGCCGAGGGCACGATCCTGTTCCCGTTCGGGATGAAGCTGGAGAACGGCGCGGTGCTGCGGCTCGACGACAAGGATCTCGGCCAGGGCCTGCGTTTCTCGACCTGCCTGGCGCAGGGCTGCCTGCTGCCGATCTCGTTCCCGACCGTCGCGACCGACGCGATGAAGGCCGGCAAGGCGCTGACGGTCGCGGCGCTGAACCTCTCGAACAATGAGCCGGTCTCGTTCAATGTCTCGCTGGGCGGCTTCGGCGCGGCACTGGATCGCATCGCGCAGATCGACAAGTAGCCGGCAATCGGACCGGGCGCATGATTGGTGATTTCCGGCGCCTTGCTACGGCGCTGTAGCGGAAATCACCAAATCTGCCCGTGAAGACACAGAAATTTGGCTCGTTCTGCCAGTGCTTCCGTGCATGATCGGTTGCACTGGGGAGTTCGAGCCGAAATCCATGACAACAGATCCGCGCCTGCCGTTTCTCGCCGAGCTGGAGAAGAAGATCCTCTGGCTGGCCTCGTGGACGATCCATAACGCCAATCACATCCGCCAGAACGAAGACGGGATGAAGGTGGGCGGGCACCAGGCCTCCTCGGCCTCGCTCGCGACCATCATGACGGCGCTCTACATGGCCGCATTGAAGCCGCAGGACCGGGTCGCGGTGAAGCCGCATGCCTCGCCGATCTTCCACGCCATCAACTACCTGATGGGCCTGCAGACGCGTGAGAAGCTCGAGAATTTCCGCGGCTACAAGGGCGCGCAGAGCTATCCCTCGCGCACCAAGGATATCGACGACGTCGATTTCTCGACCGGCTCGGTGGGCTTGGGCGTTGCGCAGACACTGTTCTCCTCGCTGACGCAGGATTACGTGAAGGCGCATGGCTGGGCGAAGGACCGCCCCGAAGGCCGCATGGTCTCGCTGATCGGCGATGCCGAACTCGACGAGGGCAATATCTTCGAGGCCCTGATGGAGGGCTGGAAGCACGGCCTGCGCAACACCTGGTGGATCATCGACTATAACCGCCAGTCGCTCGACGCGGTGATCCGCGAGGGGCTCTACGACCGTTTCGAGACGATGTTCCGCAATTTCGGCTGGGACGTTGTCACACTGAAATACGGCTCGCTGCAGCAGGCGGCCTTCAAGGAAAAGGGCGGCGAGCGGCTGAAGGCCTGGATCGATTCCTGCCCGAACCAGCTCTATTCGGCCCTGACCTTCCAGGGCGGCGCGGCCTGGCGCAAGCGCCTGATGGACGATCTCGGCGATCAGGGGCCGGTGACCACGCTGATCGAGAAGCGCTCCGACGCCGAGCTCTCGAAGCTGATGTGCAATCTCGGCGGTCACGACCTGCCGTCGATCCTCGAAGCCTTCGAGGCGATCGACCATGACCGGCCGGTCTGCTTCCTCGCCTATACCGTCAAGGGTTTCGGGCTGCCGATCGCCGGGCACAAGGACAACCATGCCGGGCTGATGACCAAGGAGCAGCTCGACGGCTTCCGCAAGGCGAACGGCGTCCGCCCCGGCCATGAATGGGATCTGTTCGAGGGACTTGATCTGCCCGAGGGGGAGGTCCGCGCCTTCCTCGACAAAGTGCCGTTCTTCTCGCAGGGGCGGCGGCGTTTTTCGGCCCCCAAGCTGCCGGTGCCGGCGAAGCTGGAGGCCGGTATCCAGCCGTCGATGTCCACCCAGATGGGCTTCGGCAAGGTGCTGGACGACCTCGCCAAGACCGGCGGGCCGCTCGCCGATCGCATCGTCACGACGGCGCCGGACGTCACCGTCTCGACCAATCTCGGGCCCTGGGTGAATCGGCGCGGGCTTTTCGCCAAGGCGTCGATGGCTGACACCTTCAAGGACGAGCGCATTCCCTCGATGCAGAAATGGGAGTTCTCGCCGAAGGGCCAGCATGTCGAACTGGGTATCGCCGAGATGAACCTGTTCATCAATCTCTCGGCGCTCGGCCTGTCGCATTCGATCTTCGGCGAGCGCCTGATCCCGATCGGAACGCTCTACGATCCCTTCATCTCGCGTGGGCTCGATGCGTTGAACTATGCCTGCTACCAGGATGCGCGCTTCATGGTGGTGGCGACGCCGTCGGGCGTGACGCTGGCGCCGGAGGGCGGCGCGCATCAGTCGATCGCGACGCCATTGATCGGCATGAGCCAGGACGGCTTATGCGCCTTCGAGCCGGCCTTCGTCGACGAGCTTGCTGTGATGATGCGCTGGTCCTTCGACTACATGCAGCGCGACGGCGAGGGGGACCCCGACGAGCGCACCTGGCTGCGCGACGAGACCGGCGGTTCGGTCTATCTGCGTCTCTCGACCCGGCAGGTCGAGCAGCCGAGCCGGGCGATGACGCCGGAGCTGGAGCGCGCCATCATCGACGGCGCCTATTGGCTGAGGAAGCCGGGGCCGAACGCTTCCGTCGTGATCGCCTATACCGGCGCCGTCGCGCCGGAGGCGATCGAGGCGGTCGGGCTGCTCTCCGAGGACCGGCGCGATGTCGGCCTGCTCGCCATCACCTCGGCGGACCGGCTCAATGCCGGCTGGCAGGCGGCGGAGCGGGCGCGCCAGCGCGGCAATCACGCGGCGACGAGCCATGTCGAGCGGCTGCTCGGCGATCTCCAGCGCGATTGCGGCATCGTCTCGGTGCTGGATGGGCATCCGGCGACGCTGGCCTGGCTCGGCAGCGTCCATGGCCACAAGCAGAAGGCGCTCGGCGTCGAGCATTTCGGCCAGACCGGGACGGTCGCGGATCTCTGCCGGCATTTCGGCATCGACGCGAACGCGATCGTTCATGCGGCCAATGCGGCGGCGCCCGGCCGGCCGGTGCGCTATCTCAAGGTGTTGCCGGAGTAGGGCGACGGAAGCGCGCCTCAATGAAGGGTGTCATCCCGTGCGCGCTGCGGCACGATAGTGCTGCTGCGCAGACACGGGACCGCGCGACGAGAAGGCGCCTTTTCCGGGAGAGGGTCCCGTGTCTGCGCCGCAGCGTTTCACGCTGCAGCGCGCACGGGATGACAGGCGCCCTTAAAGATCGCGCTTATCAGAAACGCGGCGTCGCGAATGTATTCGCGAACGGGTTCGAGCCCGCGCCGACGCGGCCGGGCAGGGTGCCCTCGCCGTAGAGGTCGCCGGTGTTCACATAGATCGGCGAGGCCGACATGTGCTGGCTGGCATAGCGATTCATCGAGCCGACCGGCACCACGTTGCCCGCGTCGAGATAGCTGCGCTTCTGCACGGTGACGCGCAGCGGGCCGCGGCGGTTCTGCGCTTCGGCGATGCTCGCCATCACGGTAGAGGCCGTGACAGCGACGGCGAGGAGGGCGGCAACGCGCTTGAACGACATCATGACGGCAATCTCCGGGAGTGGGCTGATCCACTCGATGTAAGCATCGCAAATCCGGCGCAAAGACTAGCACCGCGTCGTTAACAACTTTGTTAGCGGGAACGCCGGGGCTTTTTGGCGCGACGCGGGCGCGGTTCAGCCGCGGGCTTTGCCGTTTCTCCGGTCGCGGTCTTCATCCGCAAGGCCGGCAGCGTGCCGTTCGGATCGAGCCAGGAAAGCTTTCGCCCCGTCGCCGACAGCCGCTGGGGAGCGCAACCCGCCTGGCGCTGAAGCTCGCTGCGGGCGAAGGCCGCGCGCAGTTCGGGCTCGGCGCCGGCATTGGCGAGGTCGAGGCGGTCGATCAGGCAGGCGAGCTGGCGGCGGTCGCTGGGCCTTGAACCGGCGCACCACCAGCCGTTCATCGTGAAGGGAGCCTCGGATCCGACGGTTCGGAAGGCGAGGCAGGTGCGGCTCTCGGTGCCGTCGCCGAGAACGACATCTGCGGTTTCGAGCGCGCCAAAGCGGGTCTCGATCGTGGCAGGCGCACTGCTGCGCTCGACGGCGAGGCTGCGGAGCGCCGCGGCGTGAACGAGCGCGATCGTGAAGGAGCCGGAGCTGGCGGCGATGCCGTCTCCCGTCTTCAGGCGCAGCGAGAGATGCGATCCGGTCCCGGCGAAGCTGCCGAAGCTCAGCAGGTCCTCGCGCTGGCTGCCGTCGTGGCTGCGGCGCGCTTCGATCGCGGGCGGCTCTCGCCCGAGTTCAGGGGCTTCGAGATTGAAGATCGCGATCGGGCGGGAGATCGCGAGCCAGTCGGCTTCCGTTGCTGCGTGCAGCGGTTTGCTACCGAGAGCTGCATTCCGGGTCGTGGCGGCTGCCACCGGCGAGGTCAGGCTGGCGAGCTGGGGAGGGCCCTCGCCGTTTGCCGAGAGGCCTGTGACGAGCGCGGCCGTCAGGCTGATGCCGCCGAGTGCCGCCGCGATGCGCCAGGCGAGAGCGCCCGGCAGGCCGAAGCCGCGGCGCGGCGCGAGGCGGCTGCCCATGCGGCAGACGGCACGGAAACCGGCTTCGATGCGATCGGCAGACGTGATGAGAAGCGGGACGAGGTCGATCTTCTCGACCCGCGCCCATGCAGCGCGAGACAGCGCGCCGGCGCGGGACAACCCCGGCCGGAGCTGCCGCAGCAGGGGCTGAAGCCGTGACATCAATTCGTCCGAACGCAAATGCAACCGGTTACTCCCGCAGGGCGCTATGGCCACGCAATCCTCAGTCTGGCGGGGCAGGCTGGACGCCGAGAGTCGCCGTCGGGTTACCGAGAACGGGCGATCGGCCGGCAGCGTGAACAAGAGGTCAACGGGCAGGGTTAACGGGCGGAGCGGAGCTCCCCGCACGGGGGAGATTGACTTTTCGTCGCCGCGGGTGTTCTGACAGGGCGCGGTGCAAGGTTGCGCCGCCTTGCGAAGTTTTCAGCCCTTCGGGATTGGCTCTGTGACTGTCCGTCCGACGACGACGAAACTCACGACCAAAACGACGACCGGGAAAACCGGTCCGTCGCGCTGACGCTTCGCCTCGGTTCCGGGTCCATCTCCCCCCGGCGGGGAGAGATCGCCGAACCCGCCCGAAACCGGCGCGGGGCGGCCCCCAAAGGGAGACCCGAACCGTCTTATCCGCAAAGGATCACATCATGAGCTTCAAGGTCGCAGTGGTCGGCGCAACCGGCAATGTAGGCCGCGAGATGCTGGACATTCTCGCCGAGCGTGCCTTCCCCGTCGGTGAGGTCGTGGCGCTTGCCTCCTCGCGCTCGGTCGGCACCGAGGTTTCGTTCGGCGACAGGACGCTGAAGTGTCGGGCGCTGGAGCATTACGACTTCTCCGACACCGATATCTGCCTGATGTCGGCGGGCGGCGATGTCTCGAAGGCCTGGTCGCCGAAGATCGGCGCGCAGGGCGCCGTCGTCATCGACAATTCCTCGGCCTTCCGCATGCACCCGGATGTGCCGCTGATCGTGCCGGAGGTGAACGCCGCCGCCGCCGCCGGCTTCACCAAGATGAACATCATCGCCAACCCGAACTGCTCGACCGCGCAGCTCGTCGTCGCGCTGAAGCCGCTGCACGACAAGTTCGGCATCAAGCGCGTCGTCGTCTCGACCTATCAGTCGGTTTCCGGCGCCGGCAAGGAGGGCATGGACGAGCTTTTCAACCAGACCCGCGCCGTGTTCTCGGCCGGCGAGGTCACCACCAAGAAGTTCCCGAAGCGCATCTCCTTCAACCTCATCCCGCATATCGACGTCTTCATGGAGGACGGCTTCACCAAGGAAGAGTGGAAGATGGTGGTCGAGACCAAGAAGATCCTCGACAAGAAGATCAAGCTGACCGCGACCTGCGTGCGCGTGCCGGTCTTCATCGGCCATTCCGAGAGCGTCAACATCGAGTGCGAGAAGCCTATCACCGCCGACGAGGCGCGCGAGGTGCTGCGTACCGCTCCGGGCATCCTGGTGATCGATAAGCACGAGCCGGGCGGCTACATCACTCCGCATGAGGCGGCCGGCGAGGATGCGACCTATATCTCGCGCATCCGCGAGGACGCGACCGTCGAGAACGGCCTCGCCTTCTGGTGCGTCTCCGACAACCTGCGCAAGGGCGCCGCGCTGAACGCGGTGCAGATCGCCGAGGTTCTGGTCAACCGCAAGCTGATCCAGCCTCGCAAGCAGGCTGCCTGAAAACAGAAGCGCTGCCCGACCCTGTCCGTAACCCGGGCAGGGTCACCGGCTATGTCCACGCGCATGGGCGGGCGACCGTCTTTGCGTGGTGGCTATGCAAGGCAAACAGGGTAAGGCTTGGGCAACCCTGCGTGCGAACCCAGCCCTTGCCCAACGCCCCCCTTCCAGAACCGCCGGTCATGCCTCCGCAGGAAGGCAAGCCGCTGCGCATCGACAATTCCGCGCGCGGCATCGCGCTTGTGCTGCTCTCGTCGATTTTCATGTGCAGCGGCGACATCGCCTCCAAATATCTCGCGATCAGCTTGCCCGCGCTCCAGATCACCTGGATGCGCTATGGCACCTTTGCCGCGATCATGCTCGTCACCGTCTGCTTCACCGGCGGCTTCCGCCGGATGAGCACACGCCGGCCCGGCCTGCAGGTGCTGCGGGCTCTGGGTGTGACGATCTCCTCGATCCTGTTCGTGGCAGGGCTGCACGACCTGCCGATGGCGGACGCGACCGCCACCTCCTTTGTCTCGCCACTCTTCGTGACGGCGCTGTCGATTCCCATCCTGGGTGAAATCGTCGGCTGGCGACGCTGGCTCGCCACGATCGTCGGGCTGGTCGGCGTGATCGTCGTGGTGCGTCCCGGCGGTGACGGCTTTCACGGCGCCTCGTTCTTCGTTCTCGGCTCGTCGTTCTTCTGGGCGTTTTCGCTGATCGTGACCCGGATGATGAGCCGCACCGAGACGCCGGTGGTGACGCTGGCCTATTCCGCCACGATCGGCTTCATCCTGCTGTCGTTGGCTGTGCCGTTCAGCTGGCAGGCGCTCGATCTCAACGCGATCCTGATCGGCGTCTTCGTCGGCGGCATCTCGACGATCGGGCATATCTTCCTGATCCAGGCCTTCCGCTATGCGGATGCTTCGCTGCTGGCACCCTTCGCCTATTCGCAACTGCTCTGGGCTTCGATCTTCGGCTATCTGGTTTTCGCAGCGATCCCGGATCTCTGGACCTATGTCGGCGCTGCGATCATCGCGGCGTCGGGGCTCTATACCGCCCATCGCGAGCGCATCCGCGCCAGGCAGGTCGCGGGCTGAGGCGTCAGCCTCGCTGCTTTGCGCCGTAGCGCGCCATGAACATCGCGATCGCCTCGCCGACGACGCTGCGGATCTCGTCCTCGCTCGGGGGCGTGCGGACGGCATTGAACAGGCGCGGGCGGGTCAGGGTCGACTGGCAGAGATCGATGAACTGCACGGCGGCGAGATTGGTGTCCTCGATCGCGAGCCTGCCCTCGGCCACCATCCGGTCGAGATAGGTCGCGATCAGCTTGGCGCCCTGCATCGGACCGTTCTCGTAGAAGCCGCGACCGAGATCGGGCATCCGCTCGGCGACGCCGATGACGACGCGATGGGCGCTGACCGCGAATTCACAATTGATCATGCGCACGAGACACTGGCCGAAATTACCGAGCGCCCGGACCGGATCGGAATCCTCGGCGAGGGCTTCGAAGGCGCCGCGCTTCTGCGCTTCGCGCTCGCGCTCGATCAACGCGACGAAGAGATGCTCCTTGTCCTCGAAATAGACATAGAGCGTGCTTTTCGAGACGTTCGCGGCGGCGGCGATGTCGCTCATGCTGGCCGCGTCGAAGCCGCGGGCGATGAAGACCTGGTGAGCCCCGTCGAGAATCTGCCGCCGCTTGTCAGGGTCGGCGCCGGCGACGCGGTGATTGCGCGCGACGGTCTTAACGATGGCTTCGGAGGTCTTGGTCATCATTCCCAGGCGGAAGGGGCGCTCCGCGCATGCTTCAAAAAAGAATCGAACCGATTGGTTCGATTTGACTTGATATGCATCATAGCCCGCGCTATTTCAAGCGCAATCGAACCGGTTGGTTCGAATTGACATGCAGGACGCCCAATGTCTGCTGAAACCGCTACCGAACACCGCCGCGACCGGCTGAAGCTGGTCGACCCCACAGCTGAGACCGCCCAGCCGGCCGAGCCCGCCACCGCCCGCGACGCACAGGCGAAGAGCACGCCGGCCGAACCCGCCGACGGCAAGGCAAAATCCGGAAAGAACCCGTTGAAGCGCGGCGCATTGCTTGTCGTGGCAGCGGCCGTCGTGGGAGCCGGGCTCTGGTACGGCATCGACTGGTGGCGTAATGGCCGCTTCATCGTCTCGACCGATGACGCCTATGTCGGTGCGGAGATGGCGACGGTCTCGGCCAAGCTTTCCGCCAATATCGCCTCCGTCTCTGTGCAGCAGAACCAGGAGGTCAAGGCCGGGCAGCCGCTCGTCGCGCTCGATGAGGGCGACTGGCGGATCGCGCTCGACAGTGCGCGCGCCAAGACCGCAACCGCGCAGGCGACGCTGGCGCGCATCGACAGCCAGGTCGAAGCGGCGCGCGCCGCCCAGACGCAGGCGCAGGCGCAGCAGAATTCGGCCGAGGCGGCGGTGACGCGCACGGCCGCCGATTTCGAACGCGCCAGCAGTCTCGCCGCCAAGTCCTACGGCTCGCAGGCGACGCTCGATGCCGCGACGGCGGGTCGTGATCAAGCCGTCGCCGCGCTTGCGAGCGCCAAGGCCGGTGTCCTGCAGGCGCAGGCGAACATCAAGGTTCTGGAAGCGCAGCGCATCGAGGCCGCCCGCCAGATCGACGAGTTGAAGGTCGCCGAGCAGAAGGCCGAGCGCGATCTTTCCTTCATGAAGATCGCCGCGCCGATCGACGGCGTCGTCGCCAATACCAATGTCCAGATCGGCGATCTCGTCGGGGCCGGCAAGCGCCTGATGTCGATCGTCCCGCTCGACCAGGTCTATGTCGACGCCAATTTCAAGGAGACCCAGGTCGGGCCGCTGAAGACCGGCGACAGGGCGAGCATCACCGTCGATGCGCTGCCGGGGCAGGTCTTCCACGGCACGGTCAGCGGCATCGCCGGTGGCACGGGCTCGGTCTTCACGCTGCTGCCGCCCGACAACGCGACCGGTAACTTCACCAAGATCGTGCAGCGCGTGCCGGTGCGCATCGCGCTCGACAAGGACTCGACCGCGAAGCATGTGCTGCGGCCCGGCATGTCGGTCGTGGTCTCGATCGACCCGCGGCTGGCCGCCCAGCGCTGATGCGGGGGCATTGATAAAGCGGGTCATCCCGCACGCGCTGCGGCACGAAGTGCTGCTGCGCAGATGCGGGACCGCAGGACGAGATGTAACCGGCTCCCGCCGCTGCGAGGGCGCCCTTTTCTGATGACGGTCCCGTGTCTGCGCAGCGGCATTCCATGCCGCAGCGCGCACGGGATGACACCCCCATGAAAGGCAGGCCGTCATGGCCACTGCGACCCTGAATCCGGGCGCCGGCGCCAAGCCCGCCGAAGACGCCATTCCGCTCCGCCGGATCTTCGCCTTCATGGCGATGGTCTTCGGCATGTTCATGGCGATCCTCGACATCCAGATCGTCTCGGCCTCGCTGGCGGAGATCCAGGCCGGCCTGTCCGCCTCGTCCGACGAGGTCGCCTGGGTCCAGACCGCCTATCTGATCGCCGAGGTGATCATGATCCCGCTCTCCGGCTATCTCAGCCGGGCGCTGTCGACGCGGGTGTTCTTCTCGATCGCGGCGGCGGGTTTCACCATCGCCAGCGTGCTCTGCGCCCAGGCCACCTCGATCAACGAGATGATCCTGTGGCGGGCGGTGCAGGGCTTCATCGGCGGCGGCATGATTCCCGGCGTCTTCGCAGCCGCCTTCACCATCTTCCCGCCGTCGAAGCGGCCGATCATCTCGCCGCTGATCGGGCTCGTCGCGACCTTGGCGCCGACGATCGGCCCGACGGTCGGCGGCTATCTCAGCCATGCCTTCTCCTGGCATTGGCTCTTCCTGGTCAATGTCGTGCCCGGCATCGGGGTTACGATCGCGGCCTGGACGCTGATCGATTTCGACAAGCCCGATCACAGCCTGATCAAGCGCTTCGACTGGCTGGGGCTCGCCGCCATGGCCGCCTTTCTCGGCAGCCTCGAATACGTGTTGGAGGAGGGGACGCGGCTCGATTGGTTCCAGAGCCACGAGATCGTGTTCTTCACGGCCGTCATGGTCATAGGCGCGGTGCTGTTCTTCTGGCGGGCGCTGACGCGGGACGATCCGCTGGTCGATCTCTACGCCTTTCGGAACCGCAACTTCGCGTTCGGCTCGCTGTTCTCCTTCACCATGGGCATCGGCCTCTACGGGCTGACCTATCTCTACCCGGTCTATCTCGGACGCATCCGCGGCTATGATGCGCTGATGATCGGCGAGACGATGTTCGTCACCGGCCTCGCCATGTTCTTCACGGCGCCGATCGCCGGGCGGCTTTCCGCCAAGCTCGACCCGCGCATCATGATGATGATCGGCTTCGGCGGCTTCGCGGTCGGCACCTGGTGGGCGTCCTTCATCACGTCGGACTGGGATTTCTACGAGCTCCTGGTGCCGCAGATCCTGCGCGGCTGCTCGTTGATGCTGTGCATGGTGCCGATCAACAACGTCGCGCTGGGCTCGCTGCCCCCGCAGCAGCTCAAGAATGCATCCGGCCTCTACAATCTCACCCGGAACCTCGGCGGCGCGGTCGGGCTCGCGGTCATCAACACCATGCTGAATACCCGCACCGACCTGCACATCACCCGGTTGCACGAAATGGTGGTCGCCGGGCGCGGGGTGGCGGAGGAAGCGATCGCCAATACCGCGCAGCGCTTCATCGACTATGGCGACGCCGCGCAGACCATGGCGCTGGCCCTGATCAACCAGCGCGTCCACAAGCAGGCGCTGGTCATGGCCTTCGGCGACGTCTTTCTCGGGCTGACCGCGATCTTCGGGAGCCTCGTCCTGATGTCGCTGTTCCTGAGCAAGCCGCCGAAGCCTGCTGCGGGCGCCGGAGGCGGCGGGCACTAGACCGGCCCTGCGATCCGCTGCGGCTTTCGCCGGAGCTGCCTTTGCCCTCATGCGCTCACCGCGCATCAGGCCCGGGGCGATCACGGCGATGTGCTGTGGGCGCTGCCCGATGTCGCAGGCGTGCTGATTGACATTCGGCCGATGCTTTGCCAAATATGATAGTAATATCAGTAGTTTAGACGATTTCTAAACTGCATGGCCGGCGACCGGCGTAGTGGAAGGCGTTACGATGAGCGTTCTGGCGAGCAAGGATCACGATCACAGGCCTGTGGTGGCCGATCATATCCCGTGGCCGCAGAAAAACCCGACGAGCTGCCCGATCAGCGCCGTGAAGGCGCGGCTGCGGACGGCGGGCCTGAGGCCGACGCGCCAGCGCATGGCGTTGGGCTGGCTGCTCTTCGCCAAGGGCGACCGGCATGTCAGCGCCGAGATGCTCTATGAGGAAGCGCTGCGGGCGCGCGAGCCGCTTTCGCTCGCGACCGTCTACAACACGCTGCGCCAGTTCTCGGAAGCCGGCCTGCTGCGCCAGGTCTCGGTCTCCGGTCCGAAGACCTTCTTCGACACCAACGTGTCCGAGCACCATCATTTCTACAACGAGGACGACGAGACCGTCACCGATATCCCGGGCTCGATGATCCAGGTCGCCGGCCTGCCGGACGCGCCGGAAGGCATGGTGATCTCCTCTGTCGAGGTCATCGTCCGCCTGCGCAGTGCCGATGGCGAGGAGATCGAGACCAAGCGGGTGGTGGGCCACCACGCGTGATCGTCTGCTCCTGCAACGTTCTGTCCTGCGGCCAGATCAAGGGGACCGTCGCTGCTGACGGCAGCGGCCCCCGGACGGCCGGCGAGGTCTATGATTGCCTGGGCTGCAGCCCGGATTGCGGCCGTTGCGCGCGCGAGGTTCGGGCTATCCTGGCCGAGGCTCGCGCCGTTTGCGCGACGCAATGCGGCAGCTGCGCCAGCCGTGAGATCGAATGCGCGGTCCATGTCTCGGTCGGGCACATGTTCGACGGGATCGAACTCGCCCAGGAGAGCGTCGCGGCCTGAGGCCAGCGGCGCGCACGGGCTTCGATCAAAAGCGCCGAGATCGCTTTTTGCCTCTTCCCTTCTGCATGGGCCGTGTCTACATTAGGATCATTCTAATGTGGATCGCGGAGTGCACGCCATGAAGGGCGACAAGAAGGTCATCGAGTATCTCAACAAGGGGCTGCGCTCGGAGCTCACCGCCATCAACCAGTACTGGCTGCATTACCGCATGCTGGACAACTGGGGCCTGAAGGAGATGGCCAAGACCTGGAAGAAGGAATCGATCGAAGAGATGGTCCATGCCGACCGCTTCGTCGACCGCATCCTGTTCCTCGAAGGCTTTCCGAACCTGCAGACGCTCGACCAGCTGCGTATCGGCGAGACCGTCACGGAAGTGATCGAGTGCGACCTCAAGGCGGAGCTCGAAGCGCGTGCGCTCTATCAGGAAGCGGCGAAATACTGCCGCGAGGTCGGCGATTTCCCGTCCGAGGACCTGTTCAAGGCCCTGATGAAGGACGAGGAAGGCCATATCGACTTCCTGGAGACCCAGCTCGACCTGATCTCGCGCGTCGGTATCGAGCTCTACACCCAGAAGCATATCGGTGGCCTGGAAGGCGACGATCACGATCATTGAGTCGTGCCGGGGCGCGCCACCTCGGTGGCGCGCTTCATACGATTCGGCCGGCGCCAAAAGAAAAGACCCGCCATAGGCGGGCCTTTGATGTTTCAGCGAAGCTGCGCTTTCGTCAGATGAAGCTGACGTCGGCGGCTTCCGGACCCTTGCGGCCGGTGCGGATCGAGAAGCGCACGCGCTGCCCGTCCATCGGCGGCTGCAAGCCGCTGCGGCCGAGCGAGGACACGTGCAGGAACACGTCCGGGCCGCCCTTGTCCGGCGCGATGAAGCCGAAGCCGCGATCCGAGTTGAAGAACTTCACGGCGCCATCATAGGGGCCTTCGACCGGGCCGCTGTCGCGATCCTGGAAGCCGCCGCCACGCGGGCCGCGATCGCCGCCGCCGAAGCCGCCGCGATCGTTATAGCCGCCGCGGTCGCCACCGTAGCCGCCGCGATCCCGGTCGCCATAGCCGCCACCGCCGAAATCATCGCGCGGAGGACGGGGCGAGAAGGCGCGGGGAGCCGGCGCGGTCTGCGTCGCCGTGGAGGCGTCGATCTCATGGATCGCGACGACCTGAAGGCCGCGGCGACCTTCACCGAGATCGGCGACGATGGTGGCGCCGGGCAGCAGGTCTTGCTGGTCCAGCGGGCCGATGGCCGAGACATGCAGGAAGACATCGCCCGAACCATCGGAGGGCGATGCGAAACCGAACCCCTTCTCGGGGTCGAACCACTTGACCTTGGCTTCGATGTTTTCGTGCGTGACGAAGGGCTGGGCAGCGGGAGGCTTGCGACGATCGAACATGGATCTTCAAATATGAGTGACCGGGAGCACGCAACTTAGCTCATGCCGGGCGCGCCGTCATCGGGGTCACCGCGAAATTATTGCACGTCGTATGACGGGGTTACAGCGGTTTTCCACTCCCGTCCCCAAGGTCGGTAATCGGCTCTCGTTATGCTTCTGTTGCATGTGTCGGCCCATTTCTGGCCAGATTCTTCGGGCAAGCCGGCGAAAATGCCGCAGGTAGCGCTCTTGCCATCGGGGGCTGCCGGTACGATGTGACATGCGAGTTAGGGAAGACACGCCTCCTGGTCGGTAAGCGCGACACATGCGCTGCTCAGGAGATGACAATTGGTTCGTTCGCGACAATCCGGCAGGAAGGCCGGCGATGGCGTGATCCGGCGGTTATGGCCGACGGAGCGCGATCTTTTCAGAGAGCATCTGCTCAGGCTCGACCCCGTCACGCGCCAGCAACGCTTCGGCACGGCTGTGAATGACGCGTTCCTCGAGAACTATGCCAGGACGACCTTCGGCGTCGGCGGCCTGGTCTATGCCTATGTCGTCGAGGGTGTGGTGCGCGGCGCGGCCGAGTTGCGCGGTCTCGACGAGATCATTGCGCTGACCGGTGAGGCTGCCTTCAGCGTCGAGACGCCGTGGCGGCGTCGCGGCGTCGGTGGGCAGTTGTTCGGGCGGCTGATCACGGCGGCGCGCAATCGCGGGGTCCGGACGCTCTACCTGACCTGCCTGCCGGAAAATCTGGCGATGCGCCGGCTTGCGGCGAAGTTCGAGGCCGATCTCGTCGGCGGCTATGCCGATGTCGAGGGCGTGATCGCGACCGGAGCACCGACGCCCTTCACGATCCTCGACGAGGCGCTCGACAATGCGAAGGGCTTCGCGACGATGGCGCTGTCGATCCAGAAGAGCTTCTGGCCGAGCACATTGCTCGCGCGGACCTTCGGTGTGTGAGGGACAGATCTGCGGCGGGGGCGACGATCCAACGATCGTCGTGCTCGCCCTCGTAGCGAGCATCCACGTCTTGAACAGCGACCTTCATCGATGAAGGCGCGGATGGTCGGGACAAGCCCGACCATGACGTGATCGATTTGGTGATTACCGGTTCAGCGACAGCGAGGCGCCGGATTTGGTGACGGCGCCGTCGAGCGCGCCGGAGCCGGAGCTGCGCAGCCGGGCCGCGACCGCGCCGCCCTGCTGGTAGAGATAGACCTCGCCATCCCGGAAATCCCAGGCCGAGATCTTCTGAAGATCCTTGTTGGCGCAGCCGGACGAGGAGGCGCGATAGAGATCGAGCGTCGGCGTGCTCGACAATTGCACGCGGCAGGAGCCGCCCGTCGCCTCGCGGGCCGTCCAGCCGCCGACCATGCTGTTGCGGCTGGCAGATGGGCGCGGCGTCGCTGCCGGGCTCTGGCCGAGGCCGGCGACCTGATTGTCGCTGCCGCGCAGGCCCGGATCCTGCGTCGGCTGGCCGGTCGGGGGCAGGGGCTGGCCTTGCGGCGCGCCGCCGGCATTGGGGTCGAAGAACGGGTCCTGGGGCGCAGGCAAGGCTCCGCCACCCTGCGGACCGCCTGCAACGGGGTAGCCGCCTGGCTGGGGCGTCGCGGGATAGCCACCCGGCGGCGGCAGCGGCTCCGACGTGATCGGAGCAGAGCTCACCGGCGGAGCCGAGGGCAGCACGGGCTGGCTATAGGAGGGCGGATTCATCACCGGCCCGGTGAAGCGCTGTGAGCCGGCGCAAGCCGTCAGCGCCAGCAAGGGGAGCAGGGCGGCCGCGCGGGTCAGGGTGGCGGTCGATGCGATCTTGATCGTCGTCATGCGGCGCGGGTTCCGATCTCGGTCAGCCGAACGTTGCGTCATTATCAGGAAACGCGATGAACGCGGCATGAGCATGGTCTAGCGCAGGCCTGCCACATTGCGAACCCTTGATGTCGACCCGGGTTCCTGCGCGCCAGGCCGGAACTTTACGAAAATGGCCCGCCCCGGGAGGTGCAGGCCATTTTCAGTGTGGTGCCGGGAGAACATCGGCTCGCGCGAATCAGCCCGCCTTGCGCTTGTTCTGGCGGTTCTCGACGAGATCGTCGACGACGGCGGGGTCGGCCAGCGTCGAGGTATCGCCGAGCGCGCCGTACTCGTCCTCGGCGATCTTGCGCAGGATGCGGCGCATGATCTTGCCGGAGCGGGTCTTGGGCAGGCCGGGCGCGAACTGGATCAGGTCGGGCGAGGCGATCGGGCCGATCTCCTTGCGGACATAGGCGACGAGGTCCTTGCGCAACGTGTCGGTCGGCGCCTCGCCCGCCATCAGCGTGACATAGGCGTAGATGCCCTGGCCCTTGATGTCGTGGGGATAGCCGACGACCGCGGCCTCCGAGACCGACGGATGCGCAACCAGCGCCGATTCGACCTCGGCCGTGCCCATGCGGTGGCCGGAGACGTTGATGACGTCGTCGACGCGGCCGGTGATCCAGTAATAGCCGTCGGCATCGCGCCGGCAGCCGTCGCCGGTGAAGTACTTGTTCGGGTAGGTCGCGAAATAGGTTTCCTCGAAGCGCTTGTGGTCGCCATAGACCGTGCGCATCTGGCCGGGCCAGCTCTCGGCGATGACGAGATTGCCCTCGCAGGCGCCTTCCAGCACCTTGCCCTCGGGGTCGACGATCTCCGGCTTGATGCCGAAGAACGGCCGCGTCGCCGAGCCTGGCTTGAGCTGGGTGGCGCCAGGCAGCGGCGAGATCAGGATGCCGCCGGTCTCGGTCTGCCACCAGGTATCGACGATCGGGCAGCGGCGCTCGCCGACGACGCGGTGATACCACTCCCAGGCTTCCGGATTGATCGGCTCGCCGACCGAGCCGAGCAGGCGCAGCGATTTGCGCTTGGTCTTCTTCACCGGCTCCTCGCCGGCGCCCATCAGCGAGCGGATCGCGGTCGGCGCCGTGTAGAAGGTGTTGACCTTGTGCTTGTCGATGACCTCCCAGAAGCGCGAGATCGTCGGATAGGTCGGGATGCCCTCGAACATCAGCGTGGTCGCGCCGTTGGCGAGCGGCCCATAGAGGATGTAGCTGTGGCCGGTGACCCAGCCGACATCGGCCGTGCACCAGTAGATGTCGCCGTCATGGTAGTCGAAGACGTATTGGTGGGTGATCGCGGTGTAGACGAGATAGCCGGCGGTGGTGTGCAGCACGCCCTTCGGCTTGCCGGTCGAGCCCGAGGTGTAGAGCAGGAAGAGCGGGTCCTCCGCCTTCATCTCGACCGCCGGGCAGTGACCGGAGACCTTGGCGGCCTCGTCATGGTACCAGCGGTCGCGGCCTTCCTTCATCGTGATGTTGCCGCCGGTGCGCTTGACGACGATGACGGTCTCGATGCCGCCCTTCACCTTGTCGTCGGCGGTGTCGACGTTCTTCTTGAGCGGGACGGCGCGGCCCCCGCGCAGGCCTTCATCGGCGGTGATCACGATCTTCGAATCGGAATCCTCGATGCGGCTCGCCAGCGAATCCGGGGAGAAGCCGCCGAACACCACCGAATGGACGGCACCGATGCGGGCGCAGGCCAGCATCGCATAGGCCGCCTCGGGGATCATCGGCAGGTAGATGGTGACGCGGTCGCCCTTCTTGACGCCGTTGGCCTTGAGGACGTTCGCGAACTTGCAGACCTCGGTGTAGAGCTGGCCGTAGGTGATCTTCTTCGACTCGCTCGGATCGTCGCCTTCCCAGATGATCGCCGTCTGCTTGGCCCGGGTCGCAAGATGCCGGTCGATGCAGTTATGGGCGACGTTGGTGGTGCCGTCCTCATACCATTTGATCGAGACCTTGCCCGGCTTGTAGCTAGCGTTCCTGACCTTGGTATAGGGCTTGAACCAGTCGATGCGCTGGCCCTGCTCGCCCCAGAACTTGTCGGGGTCCTTGATCGAGGCCGCGTACATCTTCTTGTACTTGGCGTCGGTCGCCCAGGCCTTCTTCGACCAGGAGGTCGGGACGTCGTAGATGATCTCGGACATTCGGGCGTCTCCCCAGACTTGGGCGGTCTGTGTTGCGCTGGTCCGCCTCATGGTCAGGCGCGGCGGACGTCGCTTCTTCGATTTCGACGCATCATAGGATGCGAACGCGCCGCGGCAAGCCATTGTGCATCGCACTTTCGTGGCAGGGGCAGGCCGCGAATGCATGAAAGCGGGCCGAAAAGCCTTCCAACCGTCTTATCCGATGGTCGAATCGACTTTTGGACCCGCTTTTTGCCGCTGATTATTATTCAGAGCCCGCCCATCTTGCAGACGATGTCCCATTCCGCGTCCGTCACCGGCTGGACCGAGAGGCGGAAGGAGGTGACCAGCGCCATCTTGGCGAGCTTCGGCTCGGCCTTGACCGCCACGAGCGTCACCGGCTTCGGCAGCGGCTTCACCGCCTTGAAGTCGACCAGGACCCAGGGCTCGCCGGGAATCCAGTTATAGGCTTCCTTGATGACCTCGACGATGCCGACGACCTCGAGCCCCTCGTTGGAATGGTAGAAGAAGACCTGGTCGCCCTGCTTCATCGCCATCAGGTTGAGCTTGGCGGTGTGGTTCTTCACCCCGTCCCAATGCGTGCCCTTGGCGCCGGCCTTGACCTGGTCGTCCCAGGACCAGACGGATGGTTCGGATTTGATCAGCCAGTGAGCCATCAGGCTTCGTCCTCCTTGAGCGGCACCGGCGGCTGCGAGGCCGCCTCGCCCTGTTCATTCCAGAACCGCACCATCTCGCGGGTCAGCGCGGCGTAATCCTTGGGGTCGAGCTCAACGCGGACCTCGCCCTCGCCGAAGGGCAGGATCAGCACGAAGCGGTGCGTGCCTTCGGCCTTGCGTCGACGGTGCTGGATCACCGGGCCCGCGATCCGGCCGGCCAGCGGCACGGGCTCGCTCTCGGCGACGAGCTCGGAACCTGTCGTCTTCTTGACCTCGGCGATGCCGCGCGCGACGCGCTTCGTCAGGTCGGACCAGTCTCCCGCCATGCTTTCCTCCGTCATTCCGCCCGGATCGGTCGCGCCAGCAACGCAGCGACCGCATCGCGCACGCCGACATCGCCGGCGATGATCGCGGCCACGGCCGCGGCGATCGGGGTCTCGACCTGTTTCGCCCGCGCCATCTCGACCAGCGCCGGGGCGGTGAAGGCGCCCTCGGCCAATTTACCGCCGGCCGCTTCCATCGGGCTCTTGCCCTGGCCCAGCGCCAATCCATAAGAAAAATTGCGCGATTGCGGCGAGGCACAGCTCAGCACGACATCGCCGAGACCGGACAGGCCCATCAGCGTTTCCGGATCGCCGCCATAGGCCTCGCCGAAGCGGCGCAGTTCGGCAAAGCCGCGCGCCACCAGCGCGGCGCGGGCGCTCTCGCCATAGCCCAGTCCGATCGCGATGCCGGCCGCGATCGCGAGGACGTTCTTGGCCGCGCCGCCGATCTCGACGCCGCGTATGTCGGCGGAATGGTAGATGCGGAAGGCCGGCGAGCTCAGCGCCTCGGCCAGCCCCTGCGCCAGATCGGGATCACCAGCCGCGAGCGTCACCGCGGTCGGCAATCCGTGTCCGATATCGGCGGCAAAGCTCGGGCCGGAGAGGATTGCGGCGGTGGCGCCGGGCCAGGCATCCTCGATGATTTCGGTCGCGAACCGGCCGCTCGCCTGCTCGATGCCCTTGGCGGCGGAGATCACCGGCACGCGCGGCGGCAGGGCTTCCGCCAGATGCTCGCAGGCCGACCGCAAGGCCTGCGTCGGCACCGCGACGATCAGGGCGTCGCAATCGGCAAGGGCTGCGAGCAGGTCGGTCGCGTGGATGCTCTCGGGCAGGTCGATCCCGGGGAGGCGTGGCGCCTGCCGTGTTCGCTCGATGGCCTCGATGGTCTCGCCATCGCGGGCCCAGAGCCGGACATCGTGACCGGCGCGGGCGGCGGCGAGCGCCAGCGCGGTGCCGTAGGCGCCGGCGCCGACCACGCCGATGCTGCGATAGCGAGCGCGAGGGCTCATGCGGCGGTCGACGGGGTGGCCGAGAGTTCGTCCAGCGGCCAGCGCGGACGGGCGACCGCGGCCATGTCGTCGACGAGGCCGAGCCTGAGACGTTCGAGTCCGGCCCAGGCGATCATCGCGCCGTTGTCGCCGCAGAGCGCCAAGGGGGGGGCGACCATCGGCAGGCCGGCTTCGGTCGCAAGGCGATTGAGCCCGCTGCGGATCGCCTGGTTGGCGGCGACGCCGCCGGCGACGACCAGCGTCGAGGGCGTGATGCCGGCTTCGCGGCAGGCGCGCAGGCCGGCGCGGGTGCGGTCGACCATCACGTCGACGACGGCCGCCTGGAAGGAAGCGCAGAGATCGGCCACGTCGTTGTCGGAGAGCGGCGCGATCCGCTCGGCGACGAGCCGCACGGCCGTCTTGAGGCCGGAGAGCGAGAAATCCGGGCTCGGCCGACCCTGCATCGGGCGCGGGAAATCGAAGCGCTCGGGATCGCCCTTGGCGGCCTCGCGCTCGACCGAGGGACCGCCGGGATAGGGCAGGGCGAGCATCTTGGCGATCTTGTCGAAGGCCTCGCCGACGGCGTCGTCGATCGTGCCGCCGAGCTTGAGATAATCACCGACGCCGCGCACGGCCAGCAACTGGGTATGCCCGCCGGAAACCAGCAGCAGCAGATAGGGGAAGGCGAGATCGTCGGTGAGGCGGGCCGTCAGCGCATGCGCTTCGAGATGGTTGATCGCGATGAAGGGTTTGCCGGTCGCGAGCGCGATCGCCTTGCCAGCGGTCAAGCCTACCATGACGCCACCGACGAGGCCGGGGCCGGCGGCCGCGGCGACGGCGTCGATCTCATCCGGCTTCAATTCGGCATTGGCGAAGGCGCGTGCGATGATGCGGTCGATCGCCTCGACATGGGCGCGCGCCGCGATTTCCGGCACCACGCCGCCATAGGCCGCATGTGCGGCGATCTGGCTCAGCACCTCGTTCGACAGGATCTTGCTTTCGCCGGAACGCTCGACGGAGACGATCGCGGCTGCCGTTTCGTCGCAGGTCGTCTCTATCCCCAGTACACGCATGATCGGTCGACTTGTCTCGCGGAATGAGGGATCAGGATCCAGAAGTGCCGTCCGGCGGTTCCGTGCCGGCAATTCCTTCGTATAGTGCGCGAGGGGGCGCAAGGCCAAGAGGCCCGTCACAAGAGGCGGTTCTGCGGTCAGGGCGACGAGACGAGGAAAAGGAGACGGCATGGGCAGGATCATTGTTCCGCCTCAATGCGGCATGATCGCAAATTGCTGCACGGTTCGCGGATCGTCCTGCGGGCGCCGCCGGTTTTGTCAGGAGCTGTGAATGCGCGTCTTCGTCTTTCGTCCCCGCCCCGATGCCGAACGGACCGCCCGCGCTATCGCCGAGCACGGCTTCGAGCCGGTCGTCGCGCCGCTCTTCGAGGTCGTTCGCCTGTCGGACGCCGCGCCCGAGGGGGCGTTCGACGCGATCGTGCTGACCAGCGGCAATGGCGTGCCGGCGCTGGCGGATGGATCGATCGCCTGGCGGGACCTGCCGGTCTTCACCGTTGGAAGCCGCACGGCTGCGAAGGTGCGCGAGGCCGGGCTGGACGATACCCGTAGCGCCGATGGCGACCGCAACGACCTGATCGAGCTGATTCTGCGGACGCTGCCGGTGCCGGCAAAGCTCCTGATGATCGTCGGTCGCGACCGCAAGGAGGACGTGCCCGACCGTCTGCGCGAGGCCGGCTACGAGGTGACGCTCTGGACCGCCTATGCGGCCGAGCCCGTCTCCGTCCTGCCTGAGGATATGCAAGCCGCGCTGCGGCATGGCGGCGGAGGCGCGGCCCTGCATTATTCGGCGCGCGGCGCGCGGACCTTCATTGCGCTGGCCCAGGCGGCCGGCGTTGCCGACGAGGCGCTCGAACTCACCCATGTCACGCTGTCGGCCGATGTCGCTTCGCCCCTGATCTCGGCCGGTGCCAGTACGGTGCTGGTCGCGGAGCATCCGGAGGAAGCCGGGATGCTGGCGGCGCTGGAGCAGGTCTCGGCGCGCGAGCATTTGATCGATGCTGCCCGGCCGGAGCCGCGCGGCAGCCTGCAGCGCACGCCGCCGACCGTCGATCTCAAGGTGGTCTCGTCGTCGGACGAACCGACCGAGGCGGCGGAGCCCGCGAAGCCGTCGCCGGAAGCGGTGGCGCCGACCGAAGCGCTGCCGCAGGAATTCGCGCCGCCACCGGTCGAGCCGGCGCGTGCGCCTGCCGAACGCGAGGCGCCGGCCCGCACGCCCTGGCTCGCTGTGATCGCGGCCGGACTCGTCGGTGGCGTGATCGGCGGAGCACTCGTCAGTTATGCGCTGAGCAAGCCCGCTCCTTCCGGTAACGTCGAGGCTATCGCTGAATTGCGGAGCCGGCTGGAAGCCACGCAGGCGAGCGCGGCGGCAGCCGACCGCAAGGCGGCCTCTGCGACGGAAGCGGCGGCCAAGGCCGGTTCCGAACTCCAGGCAGTGACGGCGAAGCTCGCTTCGCTCGGCAATGTACAGGCCCCGGATACCAGCGCTTTCACCGCTCAGGCCCAGAGGGCCGAAGCGGCGGCTGCGGCCGTCGGCCAGCGCCTCGACGAGATCGCGGGGCGGCTCGGCAGCGTCGAGACGCAGGCCAAGGCGGCATCGGGCGCCAGTCCGGAGGCGATGGCGGCGGCGCGGATCGTGCTGGCTGAACGGGTGCAGCGTGCGCTCGCCGGCGGGCGCCCCTTCGCCGGCGATATCGCGGCGTTGACAAAAAGCGGCGTGGCGCAGGCGGACGTCGCTGCCCTGGCGGCTGTTTCTTCAGGCGGCGCGCCGACGCGCGATGCGCTGCAGGCGGGCTTCCGCAAGCATGGCGCGATGTTCCAGCGCGAGGTGATGCCGGCCTCCGACAGCTGGACCGACAAGCTGCTCGCCCTGGCGAGCCGCGTCGTCACGGTCCGCCCGGTCGGCGACAGCGGCTCGACCGATCCCGCGACGCTGCCGCTCCGGATCGAAGGCGCCATCGCCGCCGGCGATATCGTCAAGGCTTCGGCGCTGTGGGGCCAGTTGCCGGAGCCGGCGCGCCGTGCCAGTGCGGAATTCGGCGCCGATCTGCAGAAGCGTGCCGCAGCGGATGCGGCGATCGCCAAAATCGCGCAGGATGCGGTCGCGGCGCTCGGCGCGGCCGGTTGACGGAGGGTTGAGGAGTCCATGGTTCGCGTTCTCGTCTACCTCGCCGTCTTCGCCTGTCTTGCCTTCGGCGCCGTCTGGCTCGCCGACCGGCCGGGCGAGGTTTCCGTCCTCTGGCAGGGCTACCGGATCGAGACCAGTGTCGCGCTGGCGGCGATCGGCGTCGTCGCGCTCGCCTTTCTCGTCCTGCTGGTCTGGGCGATCTTTCGCTTCGTCTTCGGTTTGCCTTCGGCCTTCAGTCTCTCTTCGCGGTCGCGGCGCCGAGCGCGCGGCTTCGAGGCTGTGTCGCGCGGCATGGTCGCGATCGGCGCGGGCGATCCGATCGCCGCCGGGCGCTATACCGGCGAGGCGCGCCGATTCGTTCCGGGCGAGCCGCTGACCCTGCTGCTGGAGGCGCAGACCGCCCAGTTGAGCGGCGACCGGGCGCAGGCCGAGGCCGCTTTCAAGGCGATGCTGGAGAAATCCGAAACGCGCGTGCTGGGCCTGCGCGGACTCTTCGTCGAGGCGAAGCGGCGCGGTGACGTCACCGCCGCGCGCGCCTTCGCCGATGATGCGGTGCGCCGCTCGCCCTCGCTGGCCTGGGCCAATGACGCGCTGCTGGATTTTCACACGCAGGCCGGCGACTGGCAGGCCGCCCGCACCGCGGTCGAGCGCCGCGCTGCGCTGAGGCTCGCCGACAAGGCAGAGGCCCGTCGCCAGCGGGCCGTGCTGCTGGCGGCCGAGGCCTTGCAGGCGCGTGAGCACGAGCCCGAGAAGGCGCTCGCCGCGGCGCTCGAAGCGGTGAAGCTGTCACCGGCCTTGACGCCGGCCGCTGCCCTGGCCGGGCGGATGCTCGCCGAGCGCGGCGATGTCCGCAAGGCCTCGAAGCTGCTGGAGGCGGCCTGGAAGGATGCGCCGCATCCCGACATCGCTGCCGCCTATCTCGATGCGCGGCCGGGCGACAGCGCGCTCGACCGCCTTGCCCGGGCGACGACACTGACGAAGCTGCGTCCCTCCGATCCGGAAAGCGTGCTGGCACTGACCGGCGCCGCGATCCAGGCGCGCGAGTTCCAGAAAGCGCGCGAGACGCTGAAGCCCTTGCTGGCTGGAGGTGCCTCGGTGCGCGCCTGCCTGCTGATGGCCGAGCTGGAAGATGCCGAGCATGGTGCGGCCGGCCGCGTGCGCGAATGGCTGGCGCGGGCGACACGGGCGCCGCGCGATGCCGCCTGGGTCGCGGACGGACTGGTCTCCGACCACTGGATGCCGGTCTCGCCGATCACCGGCCGGCTCGACGCCTTTGTCTGGACGGTCCCGCCGGCGACGCTCGGCAACAAGGCGCAAGCCGTGGATGACGTGCTGGCCGATCTCGACGATTCGACCAAGCTGATCGAGGTCAAGGCCGAGAGCGTCACGACGATCGAGCCTGCGGCCGTTGCGCCGCCGCCTCCGCCTGTGCCGAAGGAAGAGCCCAAGCCGGAGCCGGTCGTGGCCGCCGCGCCGCCGGTTCCGAAGGAGGAGCCGAAGCCGGTCGTCGAGCCGAAGCCGTTGGAAGCGGTTGTGGAACCTGTGAAGCCCGTGGAAGCCAAACCGGCCGAGGCCAAGCCAGCCGCTGCACGCGAGACAACGCCGCCCAAGCCGGTGATCTTCCCGGTCTCGCACGCGCCCGACGACCCGGGACCAGAGGAGGAGCCGCCGCCGGAGCCGAAGAAGAGCGGCTTCAGGCTGTTCGGCTGAGCGGAAAAGGCGTGCGGCCGGCGGCCATGCGCCTTATAGCGGCGCGATGACATCCGTTCTCGACCCAAATGCCACTGTGACCCTGACGGTCGGCCCCGAGCAGGCCGGCCAGCGGCTGGACAAGGCACTCACCCTGCTCGCCGGCGAGATTTCGCGCGCCCGATTGCAGCAGGTCATCAAGGAAGGCGGGGTCAGCCTCAACGGTGCCGTCTTCAGCGACGGCAGCCGCAAGGTGGTCGAAGGCGACACGATCGCCCTGGTCATGCCGGCGGCGAAGCCGGCCGATCCGATCGGGCAGGATATCCCGCTCGATGTCGTCTACGAGGACGAGCACCTGATCGTGATCGACAAGCCGGCGGGGCTCGTCGTTCACCCGGCCGGCGGGCATGAGGACGGCACGCTGGTCAACGCGTTGATCGCCCATTGTGGCGAGAGCCTCTCCGGCATTGGTGGCGTCAGGCGGCCGGGCATCGTGCACCGGCTCGACAAGGACACCAGCGGCCTGCTCGTCGTCGCCAAGAACGACCGGGCGCATCACAAGCTCGCCAAGCAGTTCGCCGATCATGGCCGCACCGGGCCGCTCCAGCGCGCCTATCTCGCCATCGCCTGGGGCGTGCCGCGCCTGCGCGAAGGAACGATCGACGCGCCGATCGAACGCTCGACCCGCAACCGCGAGAAGATGACCGTGGTGAAGGAGGGGCGTGGGCGCGAGGCGATCACCCATATCGAACTGCTCGAACGCTACCCGCCGTTGCTGAAGGGCCTAGACGAGACCGAACCGCTGGCGAGCCTGATCGAATGCCGTCTGGAAACCGGGCGCACGCATCAGATCCGCGTGCATATGAGCCATATCGGCCATCCCCTGCTGGGCGACCAGCTCTACGGCTCGGGCTTCGCCACCAAGGCGGTCCGCTTGCCGGCGGATGCGCAGGCGGCGCTGGCCGCGCTCGGCCGGCAGGCGCTGCATGCGGCGATCCTCGGTTTCGAGCATCCCGCCAGCGGCGAAGAGATGCTGTTCGAATCCGAGCCGCCCGAGGATTTTGCGAATCTGCAAGCGGCACTCGCGAGGCTGTGAGCGAATCCGGCGGTTTTGCCACCTTTCCGCCAGAGTGAGTTCGCATATACTGGCGCTGTTCGGATGCGGATGGCCAAGGGGGCGCCGCAAGCGAGCGTTCCGACCGAACCGATGACAGGTTCCCGCGTTGGATCGTATTGCCGAATCCGAAGCCTGCGCGAAGGTTGATCGCGCGGAGGGCCTGCCGCCAAGCGGGGGCCTCGATGAGGAGAACGAGCATGGCGAGTGCTTCGCTGCCCGTCCTGTCCGCCGAAGGCGGACTGTCACGTTATCTCGATGAAATCCGCAAGTTCCCGATGCTGGAACCGAGCCAGGAATACATGCTGGCCAAACGCTGGCGCGAGCATGGCGACCGCGATGCGGCGCACCAGCTCGTGACTTCGCACCTGCGCCTCGTCGCCAAGATCGCCATGGGCTATCGCGGCTACGGCCTGCCGATCGGCGAGGTCGTGTCGGAAGGCAATGTCGGCTTGATGCAGGCGGTGAAGCGCTTCGAGCCCGAGAAGGGCTTTCGGCTGGCCACCTATGCGATGTGGTGGATCAAGGCCTCGATCCAGGAATACATCCTGCGCTCGTGGTCGCTGGTGAAGATGGGCACGACCGCCAACCAGAAAAAGCTGTTCTTCAACCTGCGCAAGGCCAAGAGCAAGATCTCGGCGCTGGGCGAGGGCGACCTGCGCCCCGACCAGGTCAAGCAGATCGCGACCAAGCTCGGCGTCAACGAGCAGGACGTGGTCGACATGAACCGCCGCCTCGGCGGCGACGCGTCGCTCAACACGCCGCTGCGCGAGGATGGCGAGGGCGAGTGGCAGGACTGGCTCGTCGACGATTCGGAAAGCCAGGAGCGCCGCCTCGCCGATTCCGAGGAGGCTGACAACCGCCACTCGGCTTTGCGCGAGGCGCTTGAGGTGCTCAATCCGCGCGAGCGGCGCATCTTCGAGGCGCGCCGCCTGGCCGAGGACCCGATCACCCTGGAGCAGCTCTCCGAGGAGTTCGGCGTGTCGCGCGAGCGCGTGCGCCAGATCGAGGTCCGCGCCTTCGAGAAGGTGCAGGAGGCCGTGAAGAAGGCGATCACCCGCATCGAGGCGCCGCGCGCGGCCCTGCCGGCGGCCTGACCGGTTTCGCTAGCGAGAGTTTGAAGGGGCGCCGGGAGGCGCCCCTTTTTTTGTCAGTACAGCGGCGGTAGCGGCTGGAGCGGCAGGCGGAACGGGCCGATGAAGACCCGGCCTTCGCGCAGCGAGACCGGAGGCAGGGTGGTCAGGCCCGGTGCCGTGGCAGTGTTGCCGCCGCGCCCGCCGAGGAAGCCACCGAGGCCGCCCAGAAGGTTGCCGATGCGAAAGCCGCCGATCTGCTCGATGCCGGCCGCCGCCAACTGGAGGTCGCCGGCGACGCGGTGCAACGGATCGAGCAGCAATTGCCCGCTGCCGTCGACGCGGGCCTTGCCCTTGGTCGAGACCAGGCGGGTCAAATCGAACGTCCCGTTGGCGGCGCGCCAGCTCTCGAGCGCATCGGGGTTGAAGCCCTTGCGGAAGCTCTCGGCCTGGGTGAGCGTCGCCTGCAGGTCGATCTCGCCGGCTTCCGTGTTGCCGAGCAGGGCATCGATCGGCGGCAGGATCGTGCCCTTGGCGTTGATGGCGATGTCGACGGCCTGATCGGTTGCGGGCCGGGCCGGGTTGCGGCGCAGATGCGCTTCGAGCGTGGCGGCGCCCCAGTTCTCGGCAGTGAGGCCGGGCGTCGTCAGCACGCCGCGGGGCTCGCTGGCAACGAGCGCGAAGCGCTCCGGGCTGCGCCAGGCGAAGCTGGCATCGAGGCTCTTCCAGGTCAGGTCGAGCACGCGGCCTTCCGGCAGGAGCGCCTTCGCCGGGCTCGACACTTCGAGGATCACGAGGCCGGGCGAATAGATCTGGCCGACTGCGACGGTCGGCCCGGTCTCGACGCGCACCGCATCGCCCCAGCGGGTCGAGGTCAGGGTCAGCGCGTTGCAGCGCAATTCGATGCGGAAGGGGAAGCCGCCGATGCTGCGGTCGGCACAGGTCCAGGTGCGGCCGCGCTCGGCCTCGCGCGCCAGCGCGACGTCGATTTCGGTCGCGATGCGGCCACGCGCATAGAACCAGAAGGCGGACCAGGCGGCGGCGAGGACGACAAGCAGCATGAAAGGCCCGTAGAGCCAGAAGCGGCTGCGGCGGCGCGTCGGGAGGGGATCGGTCATGCGGCAGGCATTCCTTGCGCGGAGGCGGGCGGATCGCTAGATCGCCCGGACGGCTTTGCCGGGCGGTCTATCACGTTGGCGTGGCACCGGATTTGCTCGAAAAGCGGATGACGCTCTTCGGCCCGATGGTTTAGCTCGCCGGACGGGAAGGCGCCAGAGCAAGCGACCCGACCGAAACGGCAAGCTCAGCAAGCAGGCCGACGCGGCCAAATTATGGGACGAGGATGACGACCGAATTCGGCGCGACCGATCTCTGGGTCTTCGGTTACGGCTCGCTGATCTGGCGGCCGGGCTTCGCTTTCGAGGAGAGCGTGCAGGCCCGCCTCCACGGCTATCACCGCTCGCTTTGCGTGTTCTCGCATGTGCATCGCGGCACGCCGGAGCGGC
Source organism: Allobosea sp. GW822-FHT05A11 (assembly GCF_058800455.1). NCBI lineage: Bacteria > Pseudomonadati > Pseudomonadota > Alphaproteobacteria > Hyphomicrobiales > Alloboseaceae > Allobosea > Allobosea sp. GW822-FHT05A11. The sequence continues at coordinate 192,500 of NZ_JBXAMI010000001.1, forward strand.
CGGGGCTGGTGCTGGGGCTCGATCGCGGCGGGGTCTGCCGCGGTCTCGCCTTCCGCGTCGCGGCCGGGCAGGCGCAGGAGACCGTGGACTATCTCCGGGCGCGCGAGCAGGCGACGGCGGTCTATCTCGAGCGCCACGTCCAGCTCAAACTGGAGGATGGCCGGCAGGTGCGCGGGATCGTCTATGTCGCCGACCGCAAGCACCTGCAATATGCCGGCAAGCTGCCGCCGGCGCAGTTGCTCAAGCTCGTTCGGGAGGGCAGGGGCCAGTCCGGCGAGAACCCCGACTACGTGCTGCAGACGCACGAGCATCTGCGCAAGATGGGCATTTTCGATCCGGTCCTGGCCGGATTGGCCCAGCAATTGGCGCCAGGCCTCGGCGCGCCGCATCCGCCGCTGGCGGGTTGATCGTGCCTGCGGCACAGCCCTGAATCTTCAGCCTTCCGGGTTCGCTTCCGGCATCAGGTCGAGCAGGGCGGCACGGCGGCTCATCCCGTCCTCGGCGAGCAGGTGGACATGGATCTCGCAGGCGCCGGCGGCCATGATCGAACGCTGCCAGCGGCCGAGCGCGGCTTCGATGCCGAAGGGGCCGGAGTCGCGGGCGGCGATGACACGCCGATCGCTGGAGACCGCGAGCAGGACCGCATCGGTGAAGCCCAGCGCATGCGTGTCGTCGACGGCGAAGACCGAGGCGACATAGCGGCGGCCAGAGCGGCCGCGCCAGGCGGTGAAGCGTCGTTCGCTCAGCGCAGCGGTGCTGCGCAGGGGCATTTCGCGGGCGGCGGGCGCCTCGTCGAACAGATCGGGTGTGTCGCGATAGGCGAGAGCGGCCATGTCCGTTCCTCCTGTGATAGGAACAAAATGGGAACGACATGGGGATAAGTCAAGCGCTGCCGAAAGCGAAACTGCGTTTCGCCCTGCGGGATGCTGTCAGGGAGTGTCAGGAGTTGGCGAGCGGGTCCATCCCGCGCGCCGCAAGCTCGGCGCGGCCTTGCGCGAGGAGCCGGTCGCTCGCCGTCTCGACGCGTTCCTGCAGGGTGCGCTGGAAGGTCGCCTTGTCGAGCCCCGGCTCGATCGGCGGCAGGATCTCGATGCGGACGGTGCCGGGGCGGCGCAGGAACTTGCGGCGGGGCCAGTAGAGACCGGTGTTCAGAGCGACCGGCACGCAGGGCACGCCGAGCTCGCCATAGAGATGGGCGACGCCGAATTTGTAGTCCGGCGGGGCACCGGGCGCCCGGCGGGTGCCTTCCGGAAAGATCAGCAGCTGGCGGCCGTTCTGGCCGAGTTCGATCTTGGCGCGGCGCGTGACGTCTGACAGGGCGCGGGCCCGCGCTCCGCGGTTGACCGGGATCATCCGCATCTTCGTCAGGGCCCAGCCGAAGACCGGGATCCAGGTCAATTCGCGCTTGAGGATGAAGACCGGATTGCGGAAGACCGTGACCAGCGCGAAGGTCTCCAGGAAGGACTGGTGCTTGGCGCCGACCATCAGGCCGCCCTGCGGAACGTTCTCGATGCCGGTGATCTCGCAGCGCGTGCCGGCGACGACGCGCATCAGCCACAGCGCCGAGTGGGCCCAGCCGATCGCAACCGCCAGAATCGCGCGCTTCGGCAGAAGCAGGGCAGGCAGGACACCAAAGATCAGCCAGAGGGTGAGATTGGCATAGAACAGGATGTTGAAGGCGAGGGAGCGCAGGACGAGCATGCTGCGCAATGAGCCCGAGACGCGCTTCCGGTCAAGCTCCGGCTTATCGGTTCGGCCTCAACCTTCGTGGCGATGCTGCTCCAGAAGGCGGGAGCGCTTCTCGGCGGCGGGGCCGAGCGTATCCGCGGGCTTCGGCGAAACCGGCTTGCGGCCGCCGATGATCACCGAGAGACGCGAGGTCTCCGGATCGCTTTCGACGAGGCTGCGCAGGCGCGCGACGAGGTATTTCGCATATTCCGGCGCGAGCATCCTGACGACCGACCAGCGGTTCCACCAGCCGGAGGTGTCGACATGTTCGGTCACGACCGGGTGGGCAACCAGCTGGACGCCCGGCATCGCATGAGCGAATTCGACGAGGGTGCGCGGCATGTGATAATTCGAGGTCACCACGAGCAGCGAGCGGAAGCCGTGGCGGCGGACCCAGCGCCGGGCCTCGATGGCGTTGCCGATGGTATTGCGGGCGCGATAGTCGAGATCGACGCAGCAGGAGAGCAGGTCGCGCGAGGCGGGATTCAGCTTGGCGAGTTCCTCACGGCCGGTTTTCTCGTTGACGCCGCTGATCAACAGGCGTTCCCCGCGCTCGGCGCCGAGCAGGCCGATGGCATCGCCGATGCGCTGGGCGCCCCCGGTGACGACGACGATCGCATCGGTGCGCGGTGTGCTTGCCGGCTCGCGCGCATCGATCATCGCGGCGAAGCGGATATAGCCGATACCCAAGAGCAGGGCGCCGGCGCAAGCGATGGCAGCCGCCGTCAACCCGAGAACGCGGCGGAGCGAGGTCGATCGCGCGGGCATGTCCCTCCGGGGCGCGGAATCGGAAGGCGCCATCGCGAGATGGTCGTTTGTGCTGCCGATCATGGCCATGACGTCGCCGTCCTAGCGCGCCAATCGGGCATAACAGCGGCAGGCCCCTGTCCGGTCTTGCCGCATGCGTTAAGACCTGGTTGCCGCCACCTGAGGATGCTCATGCCAGCATCCTCAGGTGGCGGCGCACGGTGAAGCGCGAGACCAGCCCGGCGATCACCGCGACGACCAGGGCGACGAGGATGACCGCTCCGTAGCCGGTCCAGCCGATCTCGAAGGCGCCGAACAGGGCCTGCAACTGCTCCGCTTCCGGCGTGGCACTCCAGCGCGAGGCGATGAAGCCGAGCACGCCGATCGTGACGATGGCGGCGAGGCCGCCGAAGAGCCCGCCCCTGAGGCCAAGCCGGATGAAGCGGCTCTGGAATTCCCGCGCGATGAAATCATCATTGGCCCCGACGAAATGCAGGACCTCGACGCTGTCGCGGCTGCCGGCCATGGCGCCGCGCGTGGCGAAGGCGACGGCCAGCGCCGCCGCCGTCAGGACGAGCAGGACGATCGCGAAGCCGGTGGCGATGATGGTTCCGGCCATGGCGGAGAGGCGCCTGACCCAGAGCCGGTGGTCGTCCAGCGTCGCGGTCGGTACCTCGCGACGCAGCTCCGCGCCGAAGCCGCCGAGATCGGAGGCGGCGTCGGCCTTCAGCTTCAGCACGATGAGACGCGGGACCGGCAACTCGACGAGATCGAGCCCGGTGCCGAGCCAGGGTTCGAGCAGCTTGTCCGATTCGGCCTTCGGCACGGCGCGGACGCTTTCGACCTCCTTCAGCCCGCTCGCCAGCATGACGGCGCGCGCCACGTCGTCGTCGATCTTGCGGTGCGAATCGGGGCGGACCTGGATGGTCATCTCGTTGGAGATGGCGCCGCGCCACTGGTCGGAAGCGCGCGCGGCGAGGACGGCGGCGCCGGCGCTCAGCGCGGCCAGGAAGGTGAGGATGGCGATCACGGCCATCAGCGCGCGGCCGGCGACATTGTCGATCGGGACGAGTGGCTGGTCCCGCCGGAGATTGGCAGGCAGGCCGCGCGGTCGCCGTCCGGACTCCCGGTCGCTGGCTTCAGGCGTCGACATGGAGATGTCCATCGGCCAGCACGAGGCGCGGCGCGTCGTAGATCTCCATCAGGTTGAGATCGTGGGTCGCGATGATGACGGCGGTGCCCAGCGACTGGAGCTCCATGAACAGCCGCAGCAGGCGCCGGCCGAGACCGGGATCGACATTGCCGGTCGGCTCGTCGGCGAGCAGGAGTTCGGGCCGGCTGATCAGGGCGCGCGCGATGGCGGCGCGCTGCTTCTCGCCGCCTGAGAGAACAGGCGGGACGGCATGCATGCGCTCGCCGAGGCCGACCCAGCGCAGCAACTCGACGACCTCGGCGCGATAGCTCGCTTCCTCCTTGCCGAGGACGCGCAGCGGCAGCGCGACGTTCTCGTAGACGGTCAGGTGGTCGAGCAGGCGGAAATCCTGGAAGACCACGCCCATGCGGCGGCGGAAGGCGGTGAGCGTGTCCGGATCGAGCCGCGAGACGTCCTGGCCGAACAGGTTGACCAGCCCGCGCGTCGGCTTCAGCGCCATCAGGATGAGGCGCATCAGTGTCGTCTTGCCGGCGCCGGAGGGGCCGGTCAGATACTGGAACGAGCGCGGCTCGATGCTGAAGTTGATGTCCTTCAGCACCTCCGGGCCCATGCCGTAACGCAGGCCGACATTCTCGAACCGAACCAAACGGTCTTCCTCGCTGAACCTGTCTTTTGCGAATCCGCATCCGATCCTACACCGCAAGCCGTCGCGCGCGGAAAGGCCGTGATGCGGACAGATTGCCCCAGAGATTCTTCACGGGGCGTTAACCATGAATCCCGCCAACTGAATTGCGCGCAACGGCTGCCCTCATGCGGCGCCCTTGAAGGAGTAGGCTCGCACCCATGCTGATCGTCTGCCCATCCTGCGCGAGCCAGTATGAACTCGACGCGGCCAAACTGGGGCCGGAAGGGCGCAAGGTGCGCTGCGCCGGCTGCAGGACCTCGTGGCATGTCGAGCCCGGTGCCTTCCCGGAGCCTCCCAGCGAGGCCGAGACCCAGGCTCTGCTCGCCGAGGAGCTGGAGCGTGCCGCCGCGATCGATGCCGAAATCACGGCCCTCGCCGCCGAGGCTGGCGGGGAGGACGGCTCGGAGCATCCCTCTTCCGTAGAGGAGTTGCCGGTCGCAGCACCGATGCGGCGGGTCAGGTCCTCCGGCAAGCCGCGCAGGATATCGGGCCCTTTCCTGCGCCGCGGGGGAGCCGGGCTGCCGGCTGCCGCGGCGCTCGCGGGGCTGGCCCTGCTCGGTACCGTGGTCTGGCAGCGCCAGGCCGCGGTCCGCGTCGCGCCGCAGCTTGCGGGCCTGTTCGAGACGATCGGGATGCCCGTCAATGTCCGGGGCCTCAGCCTCAGCTCCATCGAAAGCGGCCTCGTCGAGGACGGGCAGAACCGCTTTCTCGTGGTCGAAGGCGATGTCACCAATATCACCAGGAGCAAGACGGCGGTGCCGCTGATCGAGGTTGCGGTCAAGGATGCCGGCGGCGCGACGCTCTACACCTGGACGACCGAACCGCCACGCGCGAATCTGGAGCCGGCCGAACTCATCCGCTTCCGGGCGCGGCTGGCCTCGCCGCCTGAGCAGGGACAGTCGGTCAGGGTGCGCTTCACCTCGGCTGCAACTATGGCCAATCTCGCCAGCAAGCCCTGAGGCTGCTAGGACAGGGCCTGTCGACCGGGCCGGCCCAGCAGCCGGAGGTGTCCACACATCATCGCCTCATCAGGCCTTCGGCGCATCGGCGTCATGCGAGGCCGGTTGCGGCCGGATATCGAAATGGAGTCATCATGCCGGAACGGCGTATCAGGGTTCTCTACGACGAAGCGGCGATCGCGCGGCGCAACGAGGAAATGGCCGAGGCCATCGCAGCCAGCGCGCCGAAGGACCTGCTCGTCGTCGCCGTCCTGAAAGGCAGCTTCATGTTCGCCGCCGACCTGATCCGGGCGATGCACCGCGTCGGGCTCTCGCCCCAGGTCGAGTTCATCCATCTGTCGAGCTATCTCTCGGGAACCGTTTCCTCCGGCCAGGTCGAGATCCTGCGCGACGTCCAGAGCGAAGTGCGCGACCGCGACGTCTTGCTGGTCGACGACATCCTCGAATCCGGCCGGACGCTGGCCTTCGCCAAGGATCTGCTGGCGGCGCGCGGCGCCGCGAAGGTGTCGACCGCGGTGCTGCTGGAGAAGCCGCACAAGCGGGCGGTCAACATCCAGGCGGATTATGTCGGCTTCGAATGCCCGGATTATTTCGTGGTCGGCTATGGCATGGACGTCGCCCATTCCTACCGGCAGCTGCCCTTCGTCGGCGTGGTCGAGACCGAGGACCAGGCCGGGTTTCCGGGGATCTGAGGAGTATTCATGTCGCGTATTCTGGTCGTCGATGACGAGGAGCCGCTGCGCATGCTTGTCGCACGCGGCCTTGGTCTCGATGGACATAGCTGCCTGACGGCGTCGGACGGAGCCGAGGCGCTCGATATCCTTGTTGCCGAGCAGGGCCGTTTCGACCTGCTCCTGACCGATATCCGCATGCCCCTGATGGACGGCATCGCCCTGGCGCTCGCGGCCAAGCAGCAGTTCCCGGAGCTGACGATCATGCTGATGACCGGCTATGCCGAGCAGCGCGAGCGCGCGAAAAGCCTGGAATCGATCGTCGCCGAGGTGATGGCCAAGCCCTTCACCATTGCCGAATTGCGCGCGACCGTGCTGAAGGTGATCGAGCGCTCGATCGGCTGAGTTCAGTCTCTAGCGGTTGAGCCACCAGATCGAGGCGTTGAGCAGCGTCGCGAAAGCGACCCAGGCCAGATAGGGCCAGAGCAGGTTGGAGGCCAAGCGGTCGAGCGGGCGGAAGGCTGCGATCGCCGCCACGATCAGGACGAGCAACGGAAGGATGACGGCCAAGCCGGCCACCGGGCTGTTGGCGCCGAAGAAGGCGAAGGACCAGCCGATATTGAACAGAAGCTGCAGGTGATAGACCAGCAGCGCGCGCCGGCGCCCGGGCGTGCCGACCGGCAGGCGCAGGATGCGGAATACGGCCAGCGCCATCAGCGCATAGAGCGCTGTCCAGACCGGCGCGAAAATCCAGTTCGGCGGGTTGAAAGGCGGTTTGACGAGGCCGGCATACCAGGTCGGGATTTGCGGCACGGTCGCGGCGCTGCCGGCGATCGACGCCGCCATCACCGGGAGGATCGCGATGGCGAGCGCCGCCCAGAGCGGCGGGCGATGATCGGTCGAGGTCTGGGGCAGCGTCGTCATGATTTGATGATGGGGCTCTGCCGGACGCCTCGCAAGGCGGTGTGCCTGCTTCAGACATGCGGTCTGCACCAGCGGACATTCCCGCTTCTCATGGAACTTTTCCGGGGCAGGGCGTGACGAGCGTCGGCTCGCTCATTCTGGCTGCGGAGATGACGCTCTCACAGCCAAATCTCTTTCGCCTTTGCGAGGTAGCGCGCGCGCTCCGCCAGTCCGTTGCGCCCGCCATTGATCAGCTTCGTCACGCGCTCGCTATCGTCGGCATCGGCGGCCGCGTTGATGGCGCGCTCGGTCCAATAGGCGAAGGCGACGCGCAGCGAAGTCTCGGGCTCCTTCGCCCGCTCGGGCTCGGCCTCCAGGTCGATGCCGAGCAACTGACCGAGGCGGCGGTAATTCGCCCGGCCGGTGAGCTGGAAGATGCCGCGGCCGTGGTAGCGGATGCCGTCGCCGGCCTGCGTGTTGCCGAGGTCGCGTCGGCCTTCGTAGCGGATGAAATAGGCCAGCCCGCCATATTCCTCGAGCGTGCGGAAGCCGTCGGTTTCGTGCGCTGCCTGCGCCAGAAAATGGCAGATGCGCAATCGCGTCGTAAGCGCGTGGTCAGCGGCCAGGTCATCGAAGCGCTCGGCAATGCCGGCAACGATCGCCGTATTGGCGGGAGGCGCGAGGCGCAGCAGGCGTTCGCGGGTGACGGCCAGGCTTGGCTCGGCCGTGTGGTTCAGACCGACCCAGGTTCCGATCGCGCGCATCGACATGAAAATGCCCTCCCGATGAGGAGGGCATCATCGCCGCTGTCACGAAGCCGGGGATAAGATTGCCCGGCGCGAAAAGCTCAGCCGCTGACGGCGGTGTATTCGGTCTCGATCGAGGAGGCGTGGACCTCGTGGTCGAAGCCGTAGATATGGATCGAGATCGCCTCACCCGGCCCGAAATTGCGCATTCGGTGGATGTTCGGGCCCGAGGGCAGCATGCAGGCGACATAGCCCGGTTGGCGCTCCTGCTCCTCGGTCTGGACGGCGCGGTTGGTGTCGATGGCGCGATACCAGGTCTCGGTGACCGTGCCGGAGACGACGCCGAAGCAGCAGGAGCAATGGTGGTCGTGGATCGAGGTCGCCGAGCCTTCGCCCCAGACGATCGCCCAGACGCTGACGGCGTCGTTGCCCGCGAGCAGGTTGCGGCTGTAGCAGCCGGGCTTGCGCTCCAGCGGCAGGCGCTGGACCAGGTCGGGCATGGCGACGAGCTCCTGCAGCACCTCGCGGGCGGCGCTCAGGTAGTCGCGCGTCAGCGTGCCGGCATCGGTCCGCAGATTGCGCAACACGGCACCGCGCCGCTCTTCACTGAGAAAACCCTGCATGCCATTCCCTTTCGATCAGTTTGGGAATGATACGGGACAGGCGGGGGCAGAGGTTTGCGGAGATGGAGAATATTTATCCCCGATTGGAAAATAATGCCCAGTATGGAATTATATGTGGAAATTTCTCTCGGCTTCACTTCCTCGGAAGGAAGTTGATTCCGGATTCTCCGAGGTATCATGGCCAAGCTCGACGCGTTCGATCTGCGCATCCTGGCGCGATTGCAGGAGGATGCGAGCTTGCCGCTGGCTGAACTCGCGGAGGTGGTGGGGCTCTCATCCTCGCCCTGCTGGCGGCGGGTGCAGAAGCTGGAGGAGGGCGGCTATATCAAGCGCCGCGTCGCCCTGCTCGACCGCGACAAGCTCAAGGCCGGCGTCACCGTCTTCATCGCGGTCCGAACGGCCAGGCATTCGATGGAATGGCTGGAGCGCTTCCATGCGGCGGTGCAGGACTTGCCGGAGATCGTCGATTTCTACCGGATGAGCGGCGAGATCGACTACCTGCTCAAGGCCTGCGTCTCGGATATCGCGGCCTATGACGCGCTCTACAAGAAGCTGATCTCGCGCATCGATCTCAGCGACGTGACCTCGATGTTCGCGATGGAGGAGTTGAAATCGACCTCGGCGATCCCGCTGGGATTCGTGGGGGAGGGGTGAGGCGGCTGTCACAGCGGCCGCATCTGCTCGGTCATGGTCGGGCTTGTCCCGACCATCCATGTCTTCATTGGCGAGGGCTGCGTTCAAGACGTGGATGCTCGCCACGAGGGCGAGCATGACGCCCGAGTGGTGGCCTCAGGCCTTCGTGACCTTCTGGTAGTCCTTCACGTCCGAGAAGGTGATGTCGGGCGCGCGCTCGGCATCGTATTTCAGCGTGAACTGGCTGGACGCCATGAAGACCGGGTCGCCGTCGAGATCGTCGGCCATCGAGGAGGGCTTGAGGCCGACGAATTTCTCCAGTGCCGCCTTGTCGTCCGCGGAGACCCAGCGCGCGATCGAGAACTGGCAGGGCTCGAAATCGACCGGCAGCGAGTACTCCGCGTCCATGCGCTCCTTGAGCACGTCGAGCTGGAGGGCGCCGACGACGCCGACGATGGCGGGGGCACCGTCATGCGGCAGGAAGAGCTGGACGACTCCTTCCTCGGCCATCTGCTGCAGAGCCTCGCGCAGCTTCTTGGCCTTCATCGCGTCCTTGAGCTTGACGCGACGCAGGATTTCCGGGGCGAAGCTGGGCACGCCCTTGAAGACGATATCCTCGCCCTCGGTCAGCGTGTCGCCGATGCGCAAGGTGCCATGGTTCGGCAGGCCGACGATGTCGCCGGCGAAGGCTTCCTCGGCGATCGAGCGGTCGCGGGCGAAGAAGAATTGCGGCGCGTTGAGCGGCATCGGCTTGCCGGTGCGGACGAGCTTGGCCTTCATGCCGCGGGAGAGCTTGCCCGAGCAGATGCGCATGAAGGCGATGCGGTCGCGGTGGTTCGGGTCCATGTTCGCCTGGATCTTGAAGACGAAGCCGGTCATCTTCGGCTCGTCCGCCTCGATCAGGCGCTTGTCGGAAGGTTGCGCGCGCGGGCTCGGGGCATAGCGGCCCAGCGCATCGATCAGGTCGCGCACGCCATAGTCGCGCAAGGCCGCGCCGAAATAGAGCGGCGTGAGGTGTCCTTCGCGGAAGGACTGGAGGTCGAAAGGCTTCAGGCCCTCGGCCGCGAGGAAGACCTCCTCGCGCCATGTCTCGGCGGCGCCATGCGGCAGCAACTCGTCGAAGAGCGGATCGTCCCAGCCGGAGACCTGGCGGTCCTCGGCGCGCTCGTCGCCCTTCTGATTGCGGCGGAAGGTATTGGCCTTGAGATCGTAGGTGCCGGTGAATTCGCGGCCGCGACCGACCGGCCAGGTCATCGGCGCGACGTCGAGCGCCAGCGTCGTCTCGATCTCGTTGATGAGGTCGAACGGATCGCGCGTCTCGCGATCGACCTTGTTGATGAAGGTGACGATCGGGATGTCGCGCAGCCGGCAGACCTCGAACAGCTTCTTGGTGCGGTCCTCGATACCCTTGGCGGCATCGATCACCATGACCGCGGCGTCGACGGCGGTCAGCGTGCGGTAGGTGTCTTCCGAGAAGTCCTCGTGGCCGGGCGTGTCGAGCAGGTTGAAGACGTGCCCGCCATATTCGAAGGTCATCACCGAGGTGACGACCGAGATGCCGCGCTGGCGTTCGATTTTCATCCAGTCCGAGGAGGTCTGGCGGCGGCCCTGCTTGGCGCGCACTTCACCGGCGAGCTGAATGGCGCCGCCGAAATAGAGCAGCTTCTCGGTCAGCGTCGTCTTGCCCGCGTCCGGGTGCGAGATGATGGCGAAGGTGCGCCGGCGCGCATGCGGCGCCTCGGCCGCCGGGGCCTGAAGGGTCGAAAGATCGGTCATGGCCGGTGTGAAGACAGGATGAGACCGGGGAAGTCAATCATTCTCGGCTTCCGCGACGGATAACCCGCTCGATCACGCCGTGCTCACAGCTCCGTGAGCAATACCGACCGGTTTGTGAGCGGAACAACCGCCATTCCCGCCGCATTCTCCGATCCAACTTCCGTCGTACGACTCTCACCAAACGAGGGGGACTGAATGCCCGCAGCCGCAAAGGCCGAGCCGCAACCGACCTTGTCCGTTTTCGATGCTGTGACGATCATGGTCGGCATCGTCGTCGGGATCGGGATCTTCAAGACGCCGGCGATCGTCGCGGCCAATGTCGGGAGCGAGGCCGCCTTCATCGGCATCTGGATTGCGGGCGGCATCGTCACGCTGATCGGTGCGCTCTGCTATGCCGAGCTTGCGGCTGCTCATCCCCATGCCGGCGGCGAATATCATTTCCTGACCCGCGCCTATGGCCGGTCGGTCGCGATGCTGTTCGGCTGGGCGCGCGGGACCGTGATCCAGACCGGCGCGATCGCAGCCGTCGCCTTCGTGCTGGGGGACTACGCGGCTCAGATCGCGCCGATCGGGCCGATGGGGCCGGCGATCTATGCGGCGCTCTCGATCGTTGCGCTGACCGCGCTCAACGTGATCGGCACGACCCAGAGCAAGACGATGCAGATCGTCATGACCTTCGTCGAGGTCGGCGCCTTGGTGGCGATCATCCTACTCGGCCTCTTCGCAGGCGGAGATGTGCCAGCGCAGACGGCAACGCCAGCGCCGGCATCGGCCGCGATCGGGCTCGCCATGGTCTTCGTGCTGCTGACCTACGGCGGCTGGTCGGAGGCGGCCTATCTGTCGGGCGAATTGAAGGACCCTGCCCGCAACATGGTCAAGGTCCTGACGATCGGCACGCTGATCCTGATCGCCATCTACGTGCTGGCCAATCTCGCGCTGCTCACGATCCTCGGCCTCGACGGATTGCGCGATTCGGAGGTCGTCGCCGCCGACATGATGCGACGGGTGGCGGGCGAGCCCGGCGCGCTGATCGTCAGCCTCGCGATCGTCGTCGCGGCGCTCTCGACTCTCAACGCCACGATCTTCACCGGAGCGCGCGTCTATTTCGCGATGGCGCGGGACCTCACCCTGCTGCCGCGCGTCGGGGAATGGGACGAGCGCGGGCGAGCCCCGGCCAATGGCCTCCTGCTGCAAGGCGCCGTCGCGCTGCTGCTTGTCGGGCTTGGCGCAGCGAGCCGCGACGGCTTCCAGGCCATGGTCGATTACAGCGCGCCGGTGTTCTGGGCCTTCCTGCTGCTGGTCGGCATGGCGTTGCCGATCCTGCGCTGGCGCGAGCCCGGCCGGGCGCTGCCCTTCCGCGTGCCGTTCTATCCGCTGACGCCGATCCTGTTCTGCCTGGCTTGCGCCTACATGCTGCATGCCAGCCTCGCCTATACCGGCAAGGGCGCGCTCGTTGGCCTCGCCGTGGTGCTGGCCGGGCTGCCGCTGCTGCTGTTCCGCCGACGGGAGCCCGAGGCTGACTTGCCGGCCTCCGCCGCACCCGCCCCGCTCAAGTGACGACCGTCCGACAGGAGAGACATGATGAAGATCGTTCGCATCCTCGCCGCCGCTTGCGCCATCGGCCTGCTCGCGCCGCTGGCCGTCCAGGCTCAGCCCGTCCAGGCGACGAAGGACCCGAGCTCCGTCCCGGATTACGTTCCGCGCTCCGGCCAGCCCGGCAAGGACGTCGTCTGGGTGCCGACGCAGCAGATCCTGATCGACCGCATGTTCGAGATGGCCGGGCTGACGAAGGACGACTACCTCGTCGATCTCGGCTCGGGCGACGGGCGCACCGTCATCTCGGCGGCCAAGCGCGGGGTGCGCGCGCTCGGCATCGAGTACAATCCGGATCTCGTGACGCTCTCGAAGCGTACGGCGGAAGCCGAGGGCGTGACCGAGAGAGCGCGCTTCGTCGAGGGCGACATCTTCGAGACCAATTTCTCCGACGCGACGGTGCTGACGCTGTTCCTCCTGCCGGAGCTCAATCTCAAGCTGCGGCCGACGATCCTCGACATGAAGCCGGGGACGCGCGTCGTCTCCAACACCTTCATGATGGATGACTGGGAGCCGGACGAGACCGCGGTCGTCGCCGAGAACTGCTCGAGCTATTGCCGTGCCTATCACTGGGTCGTCCCGGCCAAGGTCGCTGGCACCTGGCGCCTCGGCGATGGCGAGCTCAAGCTGGCGCAGAGCTTCCAGAAGCTGTCGGGAAACCTGACGGTGGCGGGCAAGGCGCAGCCGATCTCGGATGCGCGGATGAAGGGTGGCGAGATCAGCTTCAGGGCCGGCGGGCGCAGCTATACCGGGCGCGTCGACAACGACCGCATGACCGGCAGCAGCGAAGCGGCCGGCGCGAAGCTGGACTGGCAGGCGACGCGATCCAGCAGCTGACGGATCGCGAGGCGGGACTGCCGGCTAGTTCTTCAGCCGGTAGCCCGTCTTGAAGATCCAGCCGACGGTGGCGATGCAGGCGGCGAGGAAGATAAGTGTCATGCCCAGGCTGACGCCGAGGCTGACATCGGCGAGCCCGTAGAAGCTCCAGCGGAAGCCGCTGATCAGGTAGACCACCGGGTTGAACAGCGTCACCGTCTGCCAGAAGGGCGGCAGCATCGAGATCGAGTAGAAGGAGCCGCCGAGGAAGGCGAGCGGCGTCACGATCAAGAGCGGGATGACCTGCAGTTTCTCGAAGCCGTCGGCCCAGATGCCGATGATGAAGCCGAACAGGCTGAAGGTCGTCGCCGTCAGCACGAGGAAGAGCAGCATCATCGCGGGATGCTCGATCCGGAGCGGCACGAAGAAGGCGGCGGTCAGCAGGATGATCAGCCCGAGCAGGATCGATTTTGTCGCGGCGGCGCCGACATAGGCGATCACCGCCTCCCACCAGGCGACGGGGGCCGAAAGCAGTTCGTAGATCGTACCGGTGAATTTCGGGAAATAGATCGCGAAGGAGGCGTTGGCGATGCTCTGCGTCAGGAGCGAGAGCATGATCAGGCCGGGCACGATGAAGGCGCCGTAAGGCACGCCCTCGACCGATTGCATGCGCGAGCCGATCGCGCCGCCGAAGACGATGAAATAGAGCGAGGTCGAGAGCACCGGCGAGACGATGCTCTGGAGCGGCGTGCGCCAGGTGCGGTTCATCTCGAAGCGGTAGATCGCGGCGATGGCGTGCAGGTTCAGGCCGGTCATCAGCGGCGCTCCTTGACCAGGCTCACGAAGATGTCCTCGAGCGAGCTCTGGCTGGTACTGAGGTCGCGGAAGCGGATGCCAGCTTCGGCCAAACCCTGAAGAAGGGTGGTGATGCCGGTGCGCTCGGCTTGGGTATCATAGGTGTAGACGATCTCGTCGCCTGCGGCCGAGAGCTTGAGATCGAAGCTCGCCAGAGGCTCGGGGATCGCCGTGATTGGCTGCTGGAGCTGGAGGGAGAGCTGCTTCTTGCCGAGCTTGCGCATCAGCTCGGCCTTCTCCTCGACCAGGATGATCTCGCCCTTGGAGATGACGCCGACGCGGTCGGCCATCTCCTCGGCCTCTTCGATATAATGCGTGGTCAGGATGATGGTGACGCCCTCGTCGCGGAGGCGCCGTACCATCCGCCACATGTCCTGCCGGAGCTCGACATCGACGCCGGCGGTCGGCTCGTCCAAGAAGAGGATGCGCGGCTCGTGCGAGAGCGCCTTGGCGATCATGACGCGCCGCTTCATGCCGCCCGAGAGCATGCGGATCTGGCTGTCCTTCTTCTCCCAGAGCGAGAGATCCTTGAGGATGCGCTCGATCAGGGCAGGATCGCGCGGCTTGCCGAAGAGGCCGCGGCTGAAATTCACCGTCGACCACACCGTCTCGAAGGCGTCGGTGGTCAGTTCCTGCGGCACGAGGCCGATGGCCGAACGGGCGGACCGGTAGTCGCTGACGATGTCGTTGCCATCGGCCGTGACCGTACCGGTGCTCGGCCGGACCAGGCCGCAGATGATGCTGATCAGCGTCGTCTTGCCGGCGCCGTTGGGGCCGAGCAGGGCGAAGATCTCGCCACGCCTGATGGCGAGATCGATCGATTTCAGCGCGCTGAAGCCGGAATCGTAGGTTTTCGAGAGGCCGGAGACCGAGATGATCGGCGAGGACGTGTCTGACATGGGCGGCATATAGGGGAGCCGTTGCGTGGTTACGATGGCAGGGTCATGCGGGGAAAGCATGATCGCCTGTCAGTTCATGGCGGGAAGCACCGCGAAACGAAAAGGCCGGGCGCATGGCCCGGCCTTCTCCACGCGACGCAACCGCACGCTACTTCATGAAGAACCACAACAGGATGATGATCGGGATCGGAACGCCTACAAGCCACAGGACGATGGAACGCATTTTCTCAGCCCCCGTTTGGAACGATGATGCTGCGGCAACGCTCTTCCGAGGGGGAAAGTTCCTGCCGGCCTGGCGTCAGGCTTCGCCAAAAGCTTCGGCGCTCGGGTGCCATTCTGGGCGGTAGCCGTGCTGCATGGCGGCGAGCGTGGCAGGCGGGGTGAGCACGGTGACGAGGCCGGTCGGCCGCTCGCGCTGGTCGACATAACCGCTGGGGGACCAGAGCAGCGCGGACGTGCCGCGCAGGGCCAGAAAACCCGCTCTGTCGCCGGAGAGCAGCATCGCGCCGTCAGGCAATCGTTCTGCCGGCAGGCGGTGCGTGCGCTTCGTCCGGCCGTCGCGGCGATCGACATCGAGGATGCGGTCGATCTCGGGGAAGAGCGGGGTCTCTGGAAGGCCGAGGCCCTGCACCAGCGCCGCGCGATAGGCGAGCGCGTCCTGGCGCCGGCATTCCATGCAGGGGCGGTGCCCGGCCGCGAGCGCCGTCACCTCGTCGCAGAAGAACAGTTCGGTATAGCCGCGGCCCCAGACCTTGCGCTTGCGCCCCTTGAACGAGAGGACGCAGCAGAGCCATTGCCGCGTCGCTTGGATGCGGCTGGGCACCTCATGCGCCGTGGGGTCGTGAAAGCGGCCGCCGCGGTTGCCGTAGAAGGTGCCGCGGGCCGGATCGGCGAAGAGCGAGCCATCGGGCCTGACGCGATTGGGAAGGGGCATGATCGGCATCCGCTGAGTGGATCGCGTGCGAGCCTAGCCTGCCGCCGGTCCATTGCTGGCAGGAAGGAACATCTGCATTTTTCAGCGATCTCGGCAGGAACCGCTTAACGCTACGATCAAGTCGATCCCTGGCCCTAAGGTATTTGAAGTGTTTTCGGCCGCATTCCGGTGGGCGACAAAAGCCATGCGGAGCCGGCAAGCGCCACCATGAACGCCTATCTTCCCCTGATCCTGTTCACGGTGCTGACCAACGCCGCCGCGCAACTGATGCTGAAGCGCGGCATGACCGGTGTCGGCTCGCTGAACGTTGCCGGCGATGGGCTGGTCGCGACGGTTTTCCGTGTCGTGTTCAATCCGTTCGTCTTCGCGGGTCTGTGTACCTTTGTCATCAGCATGGCCTCGCACCTGATTGTGCTGTCCAAGGTGCAGATCAGCTACGCCTATCCATTCCTGAGCCTCGCCTATGTCGTGGTCGCGGCCTACGCCTATTTCGTCTTCCACGAAGACCTGAGCGCGATGCGTATCGCCGGCATCGGCTTCATCGTGCTGGGCACCATCTTCATTGCACAAAGCTGAGGGAGATCATGGACCTGATCGTACGCCTGTTCCTGCGCCTCGGCGCCCTGTTCGAGCCACCGGCCGTCCCGCAGCCGATCCCGGTACCGGTGCGCAATCGCGATCCGCGCCTGCCCGTCGACCGGAGGTGACGCGATGAAGCACATCATCATCGGCGGCGACGGCTTCGTCGGCTCGCATCTGGCGGCCGATCTCTCCGCCATGGGCGAGGAGGTTCTTGTCGCCGACATCCACCAGAGCGGGCATGCGCATTATGCCAAGGTGCCGTTCCTGAAGATCGACGTGACCAAGGCCGAGAGCGTGGACGCAATCCCGCTCGCACCCGACAACCTCGTCTATAATCTCTCGGCCAAGATGCTCTCGCCGATCGTGACGCGGGCGGAGCGGCACGACTTCTTCTGGCCGGTGAACTACCACGGCACGCAGAACATTCTGAGCTGGATGGAGAAGAACGGCGCCAACCGGCTGGTCCATTTCACCACCGACATGATCTACGGCCATTCGGTGAGCGTGCCGCAGGACGAGACCCATCCCGCGCATCCGCTTGGCGAATACGGCGAGAGCAAGCTCGCGACCGAGCGCCTCGCCGACGAATACCGCGCCAAGGGCTTCCGCATCCCGATCTTCCGACCGCGCCTGATCATCGGGCCGGGCCGGCTCGGCATCCTCGTCAAGCTGTTCAAGCTGATCGACATGAACCTGCCGGTGCCGATGATCGGCTCGGGCAAGAACCCCTATCAGTTCATCTCGGTCTTCGACTGCGCCAGCGCCTGCGTCGCGGCCTGGAAGGCGGGCTTCCCGAACGAGGCCTATAATCTCGGCTCCGACGATCCGCCGCCGGTGCGCAAGCTGCTCGGCGACCTGATCAAGCATGCCGGCTCGAAATCGATCCTGCTGCCGACGCCGGCCTCGCTGGTGAAGCTCACGCTCGATACGCTGGACGCGATCAACCTGCCGATCATGGACCCCGAGCAATACAAGATCGCTGACGAGATCTGCATCCTCGATACGTCGAAGGCCAAGCGCGAGCTCGGCTGGGCGCCGCAACATCGCGACGAGGACATGCTGCTCGCCGCCTATACCGAATACCGCAAGGCCAAGGATGGCCTGAAACAGGCCGAGAGGAGCCTCGCCGCATGAGCATGCCCGCTTTCAAGAACGAGGACATAGCCGTGACGAACGCCCGGCCGCAGCTCATCAGCGTGGAGGCCGCCAAGCAGCTCGACGCCGCGCAGGTGAAGGAGCTCTTCGCCAACCATATCAATCCCGGCCAGCTCCATTTCCTGAAGCTGCTCGGCTTCGACAAGATCCTCGTCGATCGTGCCGAGGGCATGCATTACATCACCAGGGACGGCCGCAAGATCCTCGATTTCTTCGGCGGCTTCTGCTCGGTCGCCTTCGGGCACAACCATCCGCGCATCGTCGCTGCCAGGCAGAAATTCCAGGACGAGAACCGCCATGAGATCTGCATGGCCTTCATGTCGCAATATGCCTCGGCGCTGGCGAAGAACCTCGCCACCATCGCTCCGGGCGATCTCGACATGGTCTTCCTCGGCTCGACCGGCTCGGAGGCGATGGAGGCGGCGCTGAAGGTCGCCGAGCAGGCGCAGGGGCCGGAGAAGTCCAAGATCCTGCACGCGGCGAACTCGTTCCACGGCAAGACCAAGGGCGTGCTCTCGGTCACGGATTCGACGCTCTACCAGTCGCAGTTCAAGCTGGTCGAGAACCGGGTCAAGGTGCCGTTCGGCGACATCGCCGCCGTCCGGCAGGCGCTGGAGAGCGATCCCTCGATCGGCATCGTCGTGATGGAGACGATCCAGGGCGGCGGCGGCATCGTCGAGGCGCCCGAGGGGTTCTGGCGCGAACTGCGCGCGCTCTGCGATAAGCATGGCGTGCTCTGGGTCGCCGACGAGGTGCAGTGCGGGCTCGGCCGCACCGGCCAGTTCTTCGCCTTCGAGCGTGACGGCGTGGTGCCGGACGTGACCGCGCTCGCCAAGGCGCTCGGCGGTTCCAAGGCTGCGATGGGCGCGATGATCGCGCGTCGCGAAATCTACATGAAGGCCTATGGCAAGCCGAAGAGCGCGCTGATCCATGCGCAGGCGACCTTCGGGGGCATGGGCGAGGCCTGCGTCTCGTCGATCGAGGCCCTCAACGTCCTCTATGACGAGGACCTGATGGGCAATGCCCAGCGCCAGGGCGACTACCTGATCGAGAAGCTGAACGGCCTGCGCGCCAAGTATCCGAGCCTGCTCAAGGAAATCCGCGGGCGCGGCCTGATGATCGGCGTCGAGTTCCAGGACATCAGCGAGACCATGCCCTTCGGGCTGAAGCACATGGTGGCGCTGCTCGACGACAAGCTGAAGGGCTCGCTTTGCGGCTTCGTCGGAGCGCTCCTGCTGAAGGAGCACGACGTGCTCGTCGCCTTCACCGAGTACAATCGCAACGTCATCCGGCTGGAGCCGCCATTGATTGTCACGCGCGAGCAGTGCGACGAGTTTCTCGCGGCTTTCGAGGCTGTCCTGTCGGGCGGCGTCACCGGCATCGTCACCGGCTACCTGCGCAAGGTCGCGGTCGGCAAGGGCTGACCGGTTCGATCAGCAACAACAAAAAGAGGCCGGCGTAAGCCGGCCTTTTGAGTCTTGGGTCTCGAAACAGGGGTCTTCCAGGAAAGCTCAGTAGTAGCCGCAGACCCGGCGGTAGCCGATGACGTTGCCCCAGCGGTCGAAGCGCTCGACCATGTCGCAGGAGCGGACGGGAGCGGCGTAGTAGCCGTAGCCATAGGAAGGGCGGGTGGCGCCGGCGATGATGGCCCCCGCAGCGAGCGCGCCGACCACACCAGCTCCGACACCCCAGCCGCGGTGGCCGTAGCCATAGCCCCAGCGCGGGCGGGCTTCGGCGCCGGACGCGATCATGGTGGTGGCCAGGGTCAGGGCCGCGAGGGTCGCGGTCACGGTCTTGCGGAACGTCGTCATGCTCGTCTCCCGATTGCTGCGAGGGCGAAGGTCTCGCTCTCCATGCTCATTGGTCGCAGGGGGCGGCGGGCAGGTTCAAAGGCGATGAGAAGTTTTTTCGGGGGCGTTTCAGGCCGTCCGGTGCGATCAGCTCGCTGCCTGCCCGTAGAAGCGCAGCAGCTCGAGCCCTTCCGGACTGGTCCAGTCCGCTTCGCCAACGAGGTAGCCGACGCTGCGTGCCTCGCGATCGAGCAGATAGGTCATCGGCATGCCATAGAGCGGGAAGGGGGTCGGCTTTGCCGATTTCGGACCGGAGGCCACTATTCCCTCGGCATCGATGAAGGTCGTGAGGTCGGCGAGGCCGAGCCGGTCGAGATAGGTCCTGACGGTCGCGGCCGACTTGTCGAGCGAGACGGGTAGGACGACGAAGGGTTCGCGGGCGGCTCTCGCCTGGAGCCGGCGCAGGATCGGCAATTCGCGCCGGCAGGGCGGGCACCAGCTCGCCCAGAAATTGAGGAGGACAGCCTTGCCGCGATAGGTGGAAAGCGGCCGGGTCTTGCCGGAGAGGTCGGTGAGAACAAGGGAACCTGCCTCTTCCGGCGGATCGATCTGCACGAATTGCGAGCTCGGCCCGGCAAAGCGCGGAGGCTGCCGGGCCGCGGCCGATGTCGCGGCCAAGGGGGAGAGCAGGGTGAGGGCGAGAGCTTCGCGGCGCGTCGGCGAATGGGCGGTGTTCCGGCACGGTGCCGGCTGATCGTTCACGGACGTAGTCATACGCCGCAGCTAGCAGCCGGCCGCCTGTCGGGGAACCGTCGCGGTGCTGACCTCACCGGGCTGTGATGTCGCAGTCCGCTCTACTGCGCCGTGACCCGCCGCCAGAAATCGGAGGAGAAGCCGGGGTCGATATGCGCAGCGAAGTCGCGCCAGCGCGGGAAGGATGCCGCGAAGGTCGCGGGCGACATGCGCGCGTCCTTGTATGGGTTGACCCGCCCGCCGGCGGCGATCGCGAGGCCGTCGAGCCGAGACAGCAGCCGCTCGGTCCGCTCGCCGCGATTGGGGAAATCCAGCGTCAGCGTGGCACCCGGCATGGGGAAGGACATCAGGCCGGGCGAGGGCTTGTCGCCGAAGAGCTTCAGCACCGTCAGGAAGGAAGCCTCGCCCGCGGCGAGCGTCTGTCGCAGCATCTCGGCGACAGTGTCGGGGGCCTTGTCGAGCGGGACGGCGCATTGGAATTGCCGCAGGCCCTTCGGACCATAGGCGCGGTTCCAGTCGCGGACGCGGTCGAGCGGATAGAAGAACGGGCGATAAGGCACCCGCCGGGTGAGGCCGTCGCTTGGCTGACTGCTGCGATAGAGCCAGTTGAACGCGCTCAGCGTCATGCGGTTGATCAGCGGGAAAGGCGGCTTCAGCGGAAACGACAGGGAGCGCGCCGGACGCGGCGCCGGGATGCCGGAAGCGGGGGCATGGTTGGCCCGGAAGAAGACGCCGCGGCCGAGATCACGCCCGCCGGCGAGCGAGTCGATCCAGGCGACGGTGTAGTCATGCTTGGCATCGGATGCGGCGGCGATCTCGAAGAAGCGATCGAGATTGCCGAAGGGCAAGACCTCCTGCGCCATCTCGGCCGAGGCGATCGGCATGAGCTGGAGCGTCACCTGCGTCACCAGGCCGGTGAGGCCGAAGCCGCCGATGGTTGCGGTGAAGAGCTCGCTGTTGAGGTCGGGCGCGCAGATTAGGCGCTGCCCGTCCGAGCGCACCAGCTCGAAGGCCCGGACATGGCAGCCGAAGGTGCCGGCGCTATGGTGGTTCTTGCCGTGCACGTCGTTGGCGAGCGCCCCGCCGATGGTGACGAAGGCGGTGCCGGGCGTGACCGGCGGAAACCAGCCGGCCGGCACGGTGATATCGAGCAGCCGGTCGAGCAGGAGGCCGGCGCCGCATGTGATGAGCCCGGTCTCGCGGTCGAAGGCAAGAATCTCGTCGAGATCGCGCGCATCGACCAGTGTGCCGCCGTCGTTCAGGCAGGAATCGCCGTAGGAGCGTCCATTGCCATAGGCGAGGGCGGGGCGGTGGCGGGCGGGGGCGTCGAGCCAGACACGGGCATCGACGATCGTGCTGCCATGGGCTTTGAGCCCGCCCCAGGAGCGATAGTCCGAGAGCGGGGCGCTCACGGCAGGAAGGTCGCGGCGACCATGATCAGGGCCACCACGAGCCCCATGAGCTGGCTGCGCCAGTCGCGGATCATGAAGACCAGCGGATCGTCCGGCATCTGGCCGCGACGGGCCAGGAACCAGATCCGCGCCATCTGGTAGAGGATGATCGGGCAGATCAGCCAGATCAGCTTGGGCTGGCTGTAGAGCTGCTTGACGTTGGCGCTGTCGACATAGAGCGCCATGATCAGGGCGCAGGTGCAGCCCGAGGCCATGCCGAGCTGCGACAGCGCCTCGATATCCTCGGCGTGATAGCCGCGCCCCGCCTTCTTCAGCCCGGACTGGTCCTGGGTCAGGCGCAGTTCGGCATAGCGCTTCACCAGCGCCAGGCTGAGGAACAGGAACATCGCGAAGGCCAGCAGCCAGGAGGATATCGGGATGGCGGCGGCGGCATTGCCGGCGAGGATGCGCAGCGTGTGCATGGCGGCGAGCCCGAGGACATCGACAAGGAGCTTGCGCTTGAGGAAGAGCAGGTAGGCGAGCGCCAGGAACAGATAGGTCAGCAGCGCGAGGAGGAAGTTCTTCGGCTGCGGCACCAGCAGAGCCGTCGAAAAGGCAGCTGCGAGCAGCACCGGCACGGCGGCATAGGCCTGCGCCGCCGTGATCTCGCCCGCCGCGAGCGGGCGCTTGCATTTGGTCGGGTGGCGCCGGTCCGCCTCGACATCCTTGATGTCGTTGAGGAGATAGACCGCGGAGGCGATCAGGCTGAAGGCGACGAAGGCGATCAGGCCGAGCCAGAGCGCGTGCGGATCGAAGGCGTCGTGGTTGAGCAGGATCGGGACGAAGACCAGGCCGTTCTTGAGCCAGTGATGCGGCCGCATCGCCCTGATCATCGCGGTCACAGACATGGTTCGGCCCGTCTCCCCCAAGACATGGGTCGGCCTCCGCATCGCGGAACCCGACTGCCGGCTCAGCCGGCGCGGGCGTTATCGGCGGGAAACTCCTAAGCGCAGGTGCATATGGCGTCGAAACGGGCAGTGATTTCAACGCCATGCTTAACATCGGGCTTCCGCGGTCCGCGAAAGCCGGAGACGGCCGGCGCCGTGCTCGGGCGCCGGCCGAAGCGGTCAGACCTTGGCGGCGCTGGCGGCGGCGTCGATATTGGCGACGAGCTCGGCATCGAGGCCGAGCGAGCCGGCGAGGCCCGCCAGGAAGTCCTTCTCGGCGGCATTGTCCGGATTGATGGCGATACGGGCCGCCGTATAGATCTGTGCGGCGAGCTCGGGGCTCTCGGCCGCCTCGACCAGCGCGTCGATCGAAGCCGGCTTCGCCATCTCCTGCGCCAGCCACTCATGCGCCTCCCGTTCGAGGCCGGCCTCCTTCAGGCCGCCGAGGATGGCGCTCTGCTCTTCCGCATCGATATGGCCGTCGGCGGCTGCGGCTGCGATCATCGCGCGGATGAAGACCAGAGCGGTCGCTTCGGTCGCGGCCTGCGGCTCGAAGCCGGTTCCGGCGGGGGCGGGCAGCACCTCCTGCTGGGCTGCGTTGAGCAGCGGCTTGCCGGCTTGATAGTTCTGGTAGGCCTTGTAGGCGAGGCCGCCGATCAGGGCGAGGCCGCCGAGCTTGGCCGCCGAGCCTGCGACCGAGCGGCCGGTGCTGGTGCCGAAGACGAGGGCGCCGAGCCCGCCGAGCACCGCGGTTGCCAGCGCCGGATTATTGCTGAACACGCCCTTGGCCTGCTCGATGAGCTGATCCGGCGTCCGGCCGCCGGTGACCCGGCCGAGCGCATCGCCGGCGCCCTGCTGCACGCCGGTCTGGCGCGCTGCGTCGCCGAGGCCTTGCGTCGCCTGGGTCAGAATCTGGCCAGCCAACCCGCCGAGGCCGCCGGAACCCTGGATCTGGCCGGCCAGCCCGCCGAGCATGCCGCCAAGGCCGCCCTGCTGTCCGGCCTGCGTGCCGGCCTGGCTGCCGGCGCTGATCAAGGCGTCGAGCAGGGATTTGGCATTGAACATCTGGTTTCTCCTGTTGGCGGCTGAGGCGCCGCGCAGTCGATCCGCCGCATGAAAACGGCGTGACCAAGGCGCCAGTTTGCACAGCAGCGCGCTCAAGTCATCGGCAGCGGCAGAACTCCCGGTTCCTTCAGCGTTTCCAGCGCGATCTCGGAGCGCACGCGGGCGACGCTTTCATGCGGCATCAGGATTTCGTTGACGAGCCGGGCGAGCGCCTTGAGGTCGCCGACCGCGACCTTCAGCAGGTAATCCGCCTCGCCGGTCAGGGCATGGGCCTCGAGGATCGCGGGCGTCAGCTTTACGAGACCCCGGAAGCGGCGGGCATTGTCGCGCGAATGCGTATCGAGCGCGACATGGATGAAGACGATCACGCCGAGGCCGACGGCGGAAGGTTCCAGCGCCGCCCGGTAGCCACGGATGACGCCCTCCTGCTCCAGCCGCTGCCGTCGACGCGACACCTGGCTCGCCGATAGCCCGACTGTCTCCGCCAGGGCGGCGTTGGTCAGGGAAGCATCATTCTGGAGAGCGTCCAGCAGGCGCCAGTCGAGTGCGTCAAGCGTGGCCATGTCGTGCGCCTTCAGTACCTCTTATGCGTGTATCATGCATCTAACTTTCCTGATGAGGCAATTTTGCACGGAATTTGCCTGATCTTTGCGCGATCATGGGGCATCCAGCAAGAGCCGACAGGAGGAATGCCCATGGGTCCGTTTCCGCACGATGCCGCCCCACCCGCGATCTCGGCCGCCAACCCGATGGGAACGGACGGATTCGAATTCGTCGAATACGCCCATCCCGAGCCGGAGAAGCTCGGCGCCCTGTTCGAGACGATGGGCTTCACGAAGGTTGCCCGCCACCGTTCGAAGCGGGTGACGCTCTACCGGCAGGGCGACGTGAATTTCGTCGTCAATGCCGAGCCCGATTCCTTCGCGCAGGCCTTCGCCGCCGCGCATGGCCCCTGCGCCTGCGCCATGGCCTTCCGCGTCGTCGATGCGAAGCATGCCTTCGAGCGGGCCGTGGCGCTCGGCGCCGAGCCCTATGAAAGCGCGATCGGACCGGGCGAGCTCGCGATCCCGGCCGTGCGCGGCATCGGCGGCTCGCTGCTCTATTTCGTCGATCGCTATGGCGAGAAGGGCTCGATCTGGGATGTCGATTTCGAATGGATCGGCGAGCGCGACCCGCATCCGGAGCAGGCTGGCCTGTATTATCTCGACCACCTCACCCATAACGTCATCCGCGGGCGCATGGACCATTGGGCCGGCTGGTACGGCAAGCTGTTCAATTTCCGCGAGATCCGCTTCTTCAATATCGAGGGCAAGCTGACCGGCCTGATCTCGCGGGCGCTGACCTCGCCCTGCGGCAAGATCCGCATACCGATCAACGAGTCGCTCGACGACAAGAGCCAGATCGAGGAATACCTGCGCCAGTACAAGGGCGAGGGCATCCAGCATGTCGCGATGGGCTCGCGCGACATCTATGCCAGCGTCGAGGCCCTGCGCGGCAATGGCCTGCCCTTCATGCCGTCGCCGCCCCCAACCTATTACGAGAAGGTCGATGCCCGCGTGCCGAACCATGGCGAGCCGGTCGATCGGCTCAAGGCCAACGGCATCCTGATCGACGGCGAGGGCGCGGTCGCACTCGGCGAGAAGCAGGGGCGGATGAGCAAGGTGTTGCTGCAGATCTTCTCGGCCACGGTGGTCGGACCGATCTTCTTCGAGTTCATCGAGCGCAAGGGCGATGACGGCTTCGGCGAGGGCAATTTCCGCGCGCTCTTCGAATCGATCGAGGAAGATCAGATCCGCAGGGGCGTGCTAAGTCCGGTGGCGGCGGAATAGCCAAGCGAACCGCATGGCCGGCTCAGCCGGTCGTGCGTGCTACGGCGCGAGCTTGCGCATCAGGAGCGGCGCCCCGACCGCCGGGTCCTTGCGCCATTGCCCGTTCTCGAAGACGAGATCGGTGCCGTGGCCGCGACGCGCGACGAGGGTCAACCGGCCGCCGGCATAGCGCCAGCCGACGGGATCGAAGATCGTCAGTCCGGTATCCGGGCACGCGCCCTCGAAGGCGGCGGGCTGGTGGCCATCGGCGGCTGCAGGCGACAGCACGAGGCGGCAGGCCTCGCGGTTCTGCTGGCGCATCAGGACATAGCGCCCCGGCAGGGTGTCGGGCGCTGGCGCCATTGCCGGATCGACGACGGTGATGCGTTGGGCTGCGGTCGCTGCCTGATTCTGCTGCGCCCGGGGTGCGATGCGGGGGTGGTTCTGCGATGTCAGCCGATAGGCCTTGCCATCGCTGCCCTTGCCGTCGAGCCCGGTCTCGGGCGTGCCCTTCTGGAAGCCGATGACCTCCTTGCCGTCGGTATCCAGGAACTGGGGTTGCCCGCCCGCCGCCAAGGTCCAGGAGGCGGCGGTGCCGAGGACCGGCAATGCGCGCCGGCACGTGGCGGGGAAACGCAACTGCCGCCGGTTGCCGGTGGCTTCCGCGCCGAGCGTGACCGTGCAGCTTCGGGACGCGCCCGCCTGTTCGAGGTCCCAGGCGCCGAGCCAGCGGCGGATCGTGTCGGGCGCCTTGTCGGCGCCGCGCGGCAGCGGCGCCGTCTGCGCGACCGCCGGCAGGGAGCCGGCGGCCAGGATCAGCAGAGGCAGCAGCCGGCGGATCAGGCCTTTTTCCATGGGGTCTCCGACACGGGCGATAGCGGGCCCTTGCCATCGAACCATGAAACCAGGTTGTCGACCAGAAGCTGGCCCATCGCCTCGCGGGTATGGACCGAGGCCGAGCCGACATGGGGCAGCAGCACGGCATGCTCGATCGCGATCAGCTCTGCCGGCACGCGCGGCTCGTCCTCGAACACGTCGAGGCCGGCGGAGAGGATGGTCTTGTCCTTGAGCGCCTTGATCAGCGCCTGCTCGTCGACGACGGTGCCGCGGCCGACATTGACTAGGATGCCGTTGGGACCAAGTGCCTTCAGCACCTCGGCATTGATGATGTGATGGGTCGAGGCGCCGCCCGGCGCGACCGAGATCAGCGTGTCGACATCGGCGGCCATGTCGACGAGCGAAGGATAGTAGCGATAGGACACGTCCGCCTGGCGCGAGCGGCCGTGATAGACGACCGGCAGGCCGAAGGCCTCGATGCGCTGCGCCACCGCCTTGCCGATGCGGCCGAGGCCGACGATGCCGACCTTGCGACCGCGCAGCGAGGTGGTGAGCGGATAATTGCCCTGCAGCCACTTGCCCTCGCGCAGGTAGCGGTCGACCTGCGGGAGCTGCCGGACCGTGGCGATCAGCAGGCCCAGCGCGAGATCGGCAACCTCGTCGGTCAGGACATCGGGCGTATTGGTGACGACGAGCCCACGCCGGCCGGCTTCGGCGGCGTCGACATGGTCATAGCCGACGCCGAAGCTCGAGATGACCTCGACCTTCGGAAGCGCGTCGAACAGCGCACCGTCGACCCGGTTGTGCCCGCCGCCGGCGGCAACGCCGCGCACGCGGTCCGCGACCTCGCGCAGCAGGGCGGCGCGGTCGGGCGCCTTCCACAATTCATGGACGGTGAAGCGTGCCTTGAGCTGGTCGGCGGCATAGGCCATCAGCGGGCCGGTCTGGACGATTTCGGGCTTGGTGGAGGCTGTCATTGTCTGGCTGTCCGTGAGATGTGGCGAAGGGCGTTGATTCGGCTTGTCTGAATCGATTAAAATGAAATTACGCGGCCTGCCGGAACGGCATAGCCCCGCTGCCGCATGAGCGCTATCCGATCACGTTCCGCCGGGAAAGCGGGCGCTCATTTAGTATGCTTTATTCTGGCGATTTTCCCAGCCTCCGTCGCGAAATGCGTGCCGAGCGAGGCCAGCGTGGTGTTGAGGCTGTCGATGACGAGGCCGGCCATGCGGGCCGAGGCAAGGTCGCCGTCGCGGTCGATGATGGCGAGCAGCACATGCTCATGGTCGGGCAATGATTCGATATAGGCCGCTTCGTCGCCGGTCTTGAGCAGCAACGACCATTGCAGGGTGGCGATGACCGCGCTCGACAGGCATTGCAATGCGGCGTTCTGGGCGGCGGAGAAGATCGCCTCGTGGAAGGCGAGATCGGCCCGGATCGTCGCTTCGGCATAGGGCGCGCCGTCGGCCATGCCGCGATAGGCGGCTTCGATCCGGGCAATGTCGGCGGAGGTCCGGCGCTGCGCGGCGAGGCGGGCGGCGCTCGGCTCGACGAAGCGGCGCAACTCGAAGAGATCGCGGATGAATTTCTCGTTGGGGTCGGCCTCGAACTGCCAGGACAGGACGTCCGGATCGAGCAGGTTCCAGCGCTCGCGCGGTGCCGCGCGGGTGCCGCTCTTCGGGCGGGCCTCGACCAGCCCCTTGGCGGTGAGGACCTTGACGGCTTCGCGATAGGCGGTGCGCGAGACCGATATCTCGGAGCGCAGGTCGTCTTCGTTCGGCAGGACCTCGCCCGCCCGGACGCGACCGGTGATGATCGCGACGGCAAGCTTCTGGGCGACCTGGCCGAAAAGCCGGTCCGGATTGAGCGTCGTCGGCCGCGAGAAGTCGCGTACCCGCATCGCTGGTGCCCCTCCCTCGGGCGCCTTCGGCCAGCCAAAATTTGCGGCATCCCGAAGGTTGTGGCGGCGCTTGACAGG
This sequence comes from Allobosea sp. GW822-FHT05A11, assembly GCF_058800455.1. Taxonomy (NCBI): domain Bacteria; kingdom Pseudomonadati; phylum Pseudomonadota; class Alphaproteobacteria; order Hyphomicrobiales; family Alloboseaceae; genus Allobosea; species Allobosea sp. GW822-FHT05A11. The sequence goes on from NZ_JBXAMI010000001.1 coordinate 220,527, forward strand.
GCCGCTTCTATCGTATGACTTTATCGCAGATTGGAACGGACACAATCGTCGGGATCAGGCGGTGTCCGCTTTCATCATTCGGTCACAAGAAACCGATTGTGGTCGCGGGCCGCTGCAAGGCGGGCGCGTGATCAGGGAACGGAAAACAGGGAAGGACGGCATGGCTTCAGTCCAGATTGCCGATGTGCGCAAGGCCTACGGGTCGACGCAGGTCATCCACGGCGTCGACATCGACATCGACGACGGCGAGTTCGTCATCCTGGTCGGCCCGTCCGGCTGCGGGAAGTCGACGCTGCTGCGGATGATCGCCGGGCTCGAGAACATCTCGGGCGGCGAGATCAAGATCGGCCCGCGCGTGGTGAACGACGTTCCGCCGAAGGAACGCGACATCGCCATGGTGTTCCAGAACTATGCGCTCTATCCGCATATGACGGTCGCCGACAACATGGCCTTCTCGATGAAGCTCCGGAAGGCGCCGAAGGCCGAGATCGACGACCGCGTCGGCAAGGCCGCGGGCATTCTTGGCCTCGACAAGCTGCTCGATCGCTATCCGCGCCAGCTCTCGGGCGGCCAGCGTCAGCGCGTCGCGATGGGCCGGGCGATCGTGCGCGATCCGCAAGTCTTCCTGTTCGACGAGCCGCTTTCCAATCTCGACGCCAAGCTGCGCGTGCAGATGCGCACCGAGATCAAGGAGCTGCACCAGCGCCTGAAGACCACCACGGTCTATGTCACGCACGACCAGATCGAGGCCATGACCATGGCCGACAAGATCGTCGTGATGCATGACGGCATCGTCGAGCAGATGGGCGCCCCGCTCGATCTCTATGACAATCCGGCCAACCTCTTCGTCGCCGCCTTCATCGGTTCGCCCTCGATGAACCTGCTCAAGGGCAAGATCGTCGGTAACGGCTTCGAGACCGAGGGCGGCACGGTCTGGCCGATCGGCAAGCATCCAGTGGGCTCAGACGGCCTTGCCGCGGTGCTGGGCATCCGCCCCGAGCATTTCCGTCTCGATCCGAACGGCCTGAAGGCTGAAGTCTCGGTCGTCGAGCCGATGGGCTCGGAGACGCAGGTGGTCGTCCACTGCGGCGGGCAGGACCTGACCTGCATCTTCCGCGAACGCATCTCGGCGAAGCCCGGCGAGACGATCGGCATCACGCCCGACACCAGCGTGACGCATCTGTTCGACGCCGCGACCGGCAAGCGCATCTAAGGGCACGCGCCGATCGGGTTGCGATGCGATCCGATCGAGCCATGCGTTCTTGATGCAGAGTATCCGAGGCGGCTTTCCGATCGGGTCGGTTCAATCTGATCGGACCCGGCTCCAAGAAATTCGCCGCCCGGAAGGCAGGGCGGCGGATGATCGCTGTCAACGCCCATCATCATGCAGGACGGGGGTCCCATGCAGGCCGCCGCCGCCCCAACGGAGGAGACGGTTTCCATGAGCATTTCAAGAAGAGACGTTCTGATCGGCGGCGCCGGGCTCGCGGCGGGCGCAACCCTGCCGCTTGGATCGGCCATGGCGCAGGCCGATGTCGAGAAGGGCGCGACGCTGCGTGTGCTGCGCCCGACCAAGTTCGTCGATCTCGACCAGCAGATCTTCGACGAGAACACCGCCGCCTTCACCAAGGCGACGGGCGTGCAGGTCAAGGTCGACTATGCCGGCTGGGAAGACCTGCGGCCGCAGACGGCGGTGACCGCCAATACCGGCGCCGGCCCCGATATCGTCGTCGGCTGGGCCGACGATCCGCATATCTTCTCGGACAAGCTGATCGACCTCACCGCGCTGGCCGATGACCTCGGCAAGAAGAACGGCGGCTGGTATCCGATTGCCGAGAAATACGGCAAGAAGGACAAGACCAACCAGTGGGTCTCGATCCCGATGGGCGCTTCCGGCGCGCCGGCGGTCTATCGCGAATCCCATGTCAAGGAAGCGGGCTTCGACGCCTTCCCGAAGGATCTCGACGGCTTCCTCAAGCTCTGCCGCAAGCTCAAGGAGCAGGGCCACCCCGCCGGTTTCGCGCTCGGCAACGCGGTCGGTGACGGCAACGCCTTCTGCAACTGGCTCGTCTGGACCCATGGCGGCCATATGGTCGACGAGAACAACAAGGTCACGATCAACTCCAAGGAGACGATCGAGGCGCTGAAATACGCCAAGGCGCTCTACGAGACCTTCATCCCCGGCACGCTCTCCTGGCTCGATATCAGCAACAACAAGGCGCTGTCGGCCGGTGAAGTCTCGGTCACCCAGAACGGCGTCTCGCTCTATTTCTCGATCAAGAATTCGAAGGACGAGAAGACCGCGGCGATCGGCAAGGACCTGAACCATGCGATGATGCCGGTCGGGCCGCTCGGGCGCCCCTCGGAGCCGGCGCTGATCATCAACGCCATGGCGTTCAAGCACACCAAGTTCCCGAAAGCCGCGCTGGCCTATCTGCGCTTCATGATGGAGCGCGAGAACTACGACAAGTGGCTGACCGGCAGCTCCGGCTACTGGGCGCAGCCGCTCAAGGGCTATGCCGACAGCAAGGTCTGGTCGAGCGATCCCAAGATCCTGATCTATCGCGACACCTGGGAACGCGCGCTCTGGAGCGGCTACAAGGGCTCGATCAACGAGGCCGCGGGCACCGTGAACGCCGAGTATGTGGTCGTGCAGATGGTCGCGTCCGTCTGCGCCGGCCAGGCGACGCCGGAAGAAGCGGCCAAGGAAGCCGAGCGGCGCGCCAAGCGCTACTACCGGACCTGATGCGCTTCGCGCGCTGATCCGGATACACGCGGCCGCCGGCTTGCCCGGCGGCCGACGCGAGATCGCATCGGATATCCCTGAAAGGCGGCTTCAAGCCTTTCGCCCCGGTGCCCCAGCAGACCCGAACGCGAGGGCGCCATGGCCGTAGCTGCCGCCGAATCGCGAACCGTCCACAGCCTGCAGCACAGCTGGCTGGTGCGTCTGTTCGACAACAAGCCATTCCTGATCTTCCTGTGTCTGCTCCCGGCGGCCGGCTTCCTGCTGGTCTTCCTCAGCTATCCGCTGGGCCTGGGCATCTGGCTCGCCTTCACCGATACGCGTATCGGCAGGCCCGGCATCTTCATCGGCTTCGAGAATTTCGTGTCGCTCTGGCAGGACCGGGTGTTCATCACCTCAGTCTGGAACACGTTGCTCTATACCGGCGTGGCGACCTTCGGGAAATTCGCGCTCGGCCTCTGGCTGGCGCTGCTGCTCAACAACCACCTGCCGTTCAAGTCGCTGCTCCGGGCAATCATCCTGATTCCCTGGATCGTGCCGACCGTGCTTTCGGCGATCGCTTTCTGGTGGATCTACGATCCGCAGTTCTCGATCATCTCCTATGTGCTGGTCGACGTGCTCGGCTGGCGCGACAGCTATATCGACTTCCTCGGCCAGCCCTGGCCGGCGCGTTTCTCGCTGATCGCCGCCAATATCTGGCGCGGCATTCCCTTCGTCGCCATCAGCCTGCTGGCCGGCCTGCAGACGATCTCGCCGGCGCTCTACGAGGCGGCGATGCTGGACGGTGCCAATTCCTGGCAGCGCTTCCGCCATGTCACGCTGCCGATGCTGATGCCGATCCTGGCGATCGTGCTGACCTTCTCGGTGCTGTTCACCTTCACCGATTTCCAGCTCGTCTACGCGATCACCCGCGGCGGACCGGTCAATGCCACGCATCTGATGGCGACGCTTGCCTTCCAGCGCGGCATCCCGGGCGGGCAACTCGGCGAGGGCGCGGCGATCGCGGTGGCGATGATCCCGTTCCTCGTGATGGCGACGCTTTTCAGCTATTACGGCCTGTCCCGCCGCAAGTGGCAGCAGGGGGAAGACAATGACTGACCAGACCCTCGCCACGCGCCCGCAGCTCACCGACAAGGAGCGCGAAGGCGTCATCGACTGGTCGTCCGGCCCGCGGCGCTTCCTCACGCTCTACCTGCCGCTGTCGGTCTTCCTGCTCGTGCTGCTGTTCCCGTTCTACTGGATGGCGATCACGGCGATCAAACCGAACGGCGAATTGCTCGACTACAAGAACAACAACCCGTTCTGGGTGAAGTCGCCGACGCTGGAGAACATCAACAAGCTGCTCTTCCAGACCGATTATCCGCAATGGTTGTGGACCACGATGATGGTCGCGGCGGTGGCGACGGCACTGTCGCTGTTCTCCAGCGTGCTCGCCGCCTATGCGATCCAGCGGCTGCGGTTCAAGGGCTCGCAATATGTCGGCCTGGCGATCTATCTCGCCTATCTCGTGCCGCCCTCGATCCTGTTCATCCCGCTGGCGACGCTGATCTTCCAGTTCGGCCTGTTCGACTCGCCGCTGGCGCTGATCCTGACCTATCCGACCTTCCTGATCCCGTTCTGCACCTGGCTCCTGATCGGCTATTTCAAGTCGATTCCCTACGAGCTCGAGGAATGCGCGATGATCGACGGGGCGACGCGCTTGCAGACGCTGTGGCGGATCACCTTGCCGCTCGCCATGCCCGGGCTGATCTCGGCCGGCATCTTCGCCTTCACCCTGTCCTGGAACGAGTTCATCTATGCGCTCGCCTTCATCCAGTCGGCGGAGAAGAAGACGGTTCCGGTCGCGGTCCTGACCCAGCTCGTCGAGGGCGACGTCTATCACTGGGGCTCGCTGATGGCCGGCGCGCTGCTCGGTTCGATCCCGGTCGCGATCCTCTACTCCTTCTTCGTCGACTACTACGTGGCGTCGATGACCGGTGCCGTGAAGGAGTAGCCGGCTTCGACGCCGGCTGTCTTGCGGGCATGGCGCAAGCTGTGCCCGCTTTCGTTCAAAGAGTGTCTGCCCCGATGTCCCATCAATCGATCTCCAGCATCGCCTTCGTCGGGCTCGGCGCCATGGGCGCGCCGATGGCCGAGAACCTCGTCAGCAAGCAGTTCCGTGTCACCGGCTTCGACATGCGCGAAGCCGCGCGCGAGGCGCTGGTCGCGGTCGGCGGGCATGCGGCTGCGAGCGCAAAGGAAGCGGCCGAGGGTGCCGAGGCACTGCTGCTGATGGTCGTCAATGCGGCGCAGGCTCGCGCCGTACTGTTCGAGGCGGGGGCGCTCGCCGCGCTGGCGCCGGGCGCGACCGTGATCCTGATGGCGACCTGCCCGCCCGGCGAGGCGGAGGCGATCGCCGCCGAGGTGACGAAGACCGGGCGGCATTTCATCGACGCGCCGGTCTCGGGCGGCGTGAACGGCGCGCGAAACGCGACGCTGACCATCATGGTCGGGGCGCCCTCCGAGAGCTTCGCGCGGGCGAAGCCGGTGCTCGACGCGCTCGGCGACAAGGTCTTCCATGTCGGCGAGAAGGCCGGGCAGGGCGCGACGGTGAAGACCGTCAACCAGTTGCTCTGCGGCGTGCATATCGCGGTCGCGGCCGAGGCCCTGTCGCTGGCCGAGAAGGCCGGGATCGACGGGCGGCTGCTGTTCGAGATCATGGGCGGCTCGGCCGCCTCGTCCTGGATGCTCCGGGATCGCGGGCCGCGCATGCACGAGCCCGATCCGGCGGTGGCGAGCGCCGTCGACATCTTCGTCAAGGATCTCGGCATCGTGCTCGATGCCGGGCGCGCCGCGAAGACGGCGCTGCCGCTGGCCGCGGCGGCGCACCAGATGTTCCTGTCGGCGTCGGGCCTCGGGCATGGCGGGCGCGACGATTCGCAGGTGGTGCGGGCCTATCGCGCGCTCAACGCCAAGCCCGCCAACGATGCCTGAAGAAGACTCAGCGCGGCGGCGGGCTGGTCGTGCCCCTGACGATGAGGGCCGGCGTCAGCAGGAGCCGCTGCGTGGGGGCATGGGGGTCGGCGATGCGGTTCAGCAGGAATTCGGCGGATTTGCGCCCCATTTCGTCCTGGAAATTGCGGACGGTGGTCAGGGCCGGGTACCATTGCGCGGCTTCCTGCACATCGTCGCAGCCGACGATCGAGAAATCGGCCCCGGCCTCCAGCCCGCGATGGCGCAGGCCGAGCATGGCGCCGAAGGCGGCGAGGTCGTTCATGCAGACGGCGGCGGTCGGCGGGTTCTCCGCATCGAGGACCTTTTGCATGCCCTTCAGCCCGTTCTCGCGGGTGCCGTAGTCGAAATGGACCAGCGCCGGGTCGAAGGGCAGGCCATGGCGCGCAAGCGCCTCGCGGTAGCCGGCATAGCGGTTGCGGCCGGTCGAGATGTTCTCGTTGGCGCAGAGAAAGGCGATGCGACGGTGGCCGAGCCCGATCAGATGCTCCATCGCCAGATTGGTGCCGTGGCGGTCGTCGGAGCCGACGAAGTCGAGGTCGAGTTCAGGGATTTCGCGCGAAAGCTGGACGATCGGGATGCCGGCATCGACGAGGGGGAGCAGGTTCTCGGCCGTGCTGGCGCCGGCCGGGCAGAGGACCATGCCGTCCGGCCGGTATTCGGCGAGCGTGCTCAGCACGCGCTGCTGCCGGTCCAGGTTCTCGGCATAGGTCCCGAGCAGGATCGAGCGGTCGTTGCGGGCCGCGGTTTCCTCGATCGCGGCCAGCAATTCGGCGAAATAGGGGTTGGTGATGTCGTGGAAGCCGACGCCGATGATGTTGGTGCGGTCGGTGCGCAGGGAGGCGGCGCTGCGATTGTAGCTGTAGCCCATCTCGCGGGCGATCTCGCGCACGCGGTTGCGCGTCGCTTCCGCCACGAGCTGCGAGCCACGCAAGGCCAGAGACACCGTCGCGGTCGAGACCGAGAGTCGCTCGGCGATGACCTGCAAGGTCACGCGGCCGCGGCCTGGCGGCGGGCTCTTGGGCTGGCGGAGCCCGGGCGGGTCGCTCGCAGTCATGACTCGTCCACACTGAGCGCAGGCCTCGCGGCCGGCTTCCGGTCCGGCCATGTCGCCGACGTCCGGGTCCATCTCAACCATATCAGCGGGAGAATTTGAAGATGAGCGCACGCAAAGAGTCCATCGGCTTCATCGGCGTCGGCTTCATGGGGCAGGGCATGGCCCGTAATCTTGTGGACAAGGGCTTTCCGCTGACCGTGATGGGACACCGCAACCGCAAGCCGGTCGAGGAGCTCGTCGCGGCCGGGGCGGTGGAAGCGAAGACAGCGAAGGAGCTCGCGGCGCGCTCCGACATCATCTTCCTGTGTGTGACCGGCTCGGCCCAGGTCGAGGCGGTGGTGAAGGGCGAGAGCGGCATCGTCGCCGGGGCGAAGCCGGGCACGGTGATCGTCGATTGCTCGACCTCGGACCCGACTGTGACGGTGAAGCTGACGGCCGAGCTCGAAGCGAAGGGACTTCATCTCGCCGATGCGCCGCTCGGCGGCACGCCGGCGCAGGCCGCGCTCGGCCAGCTCTCCGCGATGATCGGCGCCTCTCCCGAGGTCTTCGCCCGGATCAAGCCTGCCTGCGAGGCCTGGGCGCAGAAGATCGTGCATCTCGGCCCGGTCGGCGACGGCCACAAGATGAAGCTGATCAACAATTTCCTGTCGCTGGGCTACGCCGCGATCTATGCGGAGGCGCTCACCCTCGGCCAGAAGATCGGGATCACGCCGCAGACCTTCGACAGCGTCATTCGCGGCAGCCGCATGGATTGCGGCTTCTACCAGACCTTCATGCAATACGTGCTGGAGCGCGACCGCGACGCTCATAAGTTCACGCTGAGCAACGCGCTGAAGGACGTGCGCTATCTGGAGAGCGTCGCCAACGAGGCCGGCGTGGCCAACCCGATCGGCAATGCCGTGAAGAACAGCTTTGCCACCGCCGTCGCCAGCGGCAAGGGCGAGGATTACGTGCCGATGCTGTCGGACTGGATCGCGGGCCTGAACGGCACGTCGATCGCCGGCAAGGGCTGAAATCGCCTGTTCAGGGCTGCGCCAGCAGCCGCGAGAGGCCGTCCGAGAGCCCGGTGCTGGCGACGGGAGCAGGCAGGGCGAGGTCGCCTTCCCGCGGCTTCGGCTGCGGCTGGTCGAGTTCGGCCAGCAGCATCCGGATGCCGGCTTCCGCCGAACAGATCACGGGCACGTCGACAAGCGGCTGGACGCGCGGCGCAAGGCCTGCAAGCCCGGCGCCGCCGAGGATGACCGCGCCGGCGCCGTCGCGCTTGGCCACCCGGCGGCAGGCTTCGGCGAGCATCGCGATCGAGCCATCCGGGTCCCGCGCGATATCGGCGCCGGTGGGAGCCACGGTCTCGACGGCGGCGAGGCGGTTGCCCAGCCCGATCGAGCTGACGAATTCGTGCAGGATCGGCCCCCAGCGCTCGCCGCCGGTGACGATGGCGAAGCGCTCGGCCTGTTCCGCGGCATAGCGGCTGCTGGCCTCCGCCATGCCGATCACCGGGATGCGGGCCATTTCCTTGAGGGCGAGCAGGCCGGGATCGCCGAAGCAGGCGAGGTAGACGCCGTCGCAATCCCCGCCATGCTCGGCGAAGGCTTCGAGCGCGGCATGGGCGGCGATGACGCCGGCGCTGCGGCTGGCGATGTAATGGGCGCCGAAGCGACCGGTGACCGGCACGAGCTCGGCCTGCGCCGGCAGATGGGGCTGGACCACGCGCGCGACCAGCGCCGTCATCTCCGGCATGGTGTTGGGATTGAGCAGGAGAATGCGCAAGCGAGGCCTCACGATCCGTGAACCAGCCGGGACCCGCCGCCGATCTCGCGATCGGGCCATGGCGGTGCAGCGGCTGCCAGGAGTGAACGATGTCTCATCGGTCTGAAATCAACAGCAGATTTGCCGTTCGGCCCGCAAGCGGATGAATGGAGAAACAGTGCTTCCATTCCGGCAGGGTCGGGCGTCGTTGGCACTGCCCGGCGTTCTCGCATTCCGTCACGTTCACAGCAAGGGCACGATGATGTCGCGGGCCAGATCGCAGCGTCGCGTGCGGCCTGGACTGTCCTGCGTTCAGCGGGGTCGGCTCGGCGCCTGCCGCGTGATCGCGCAGGGCGTCTTGCTGAAGCGGATCGGCGGCTTCGTCGTGACCAGTCGCCCTTCCGTGGGATGCTCGACAGTCTCGAAGAAGCCCGTGGCCTTCAGATGCGGATCGTCCAGGAGGTCGTCGAGCGTGTTGATGGCCGAGCAGGGCACGTCGATCCGGTCGAGGATCGACAGCCATTCGGCGGAAGCGCGGTCCAGCAGGCATTCCGCCAGGCGCTCGTAGAGCGTATCGATCATCGCGGCGCGCGCCGCGCCGTCATTGAGCGCCGGTTCCGCCGCCCAGTCCTCGCGCCCTGCCGCCTGGAACAACGCACGCCAATGCGCTGCCGTATAAGGCATCACCGCGATAAAGCCGTCGGCGGTCCGGTAGGGCCGGCGATGCCGCGACAGGACGCGGGAATAGCCGCCCTCGCCGAGCGCCGGCTCGAAGCTGCGGCCGCCGAGATGCTCGACGGCGAGGAAGGAGACCATCGCCTCGAACATCGGGACCTCGATGGCCTGGCCTTCTCCCGAGACCGCGCGGTGATAGAGCGCCGCATTGATCGCGCCGACGGCGAAGAGGGCGGTCGTCTTGTCGGCGACGATCGTGGGTGCGTAGGCTGGCGCATCGCCTGAGCGCTGTGCCAGCGCGGCCCAGCCCGAGGCGGCCTGGATGACGTCGTCATAGGCCGGGCGATCGCGATAGGGCCCGTCCTGCCCGAAGCCGACGATGGCGCAGTAGATCAGGCGCGGATGGCGGGCGAGCAGCGTCTCCGGATCGAGCCCGTTCCGGCGGGCCGCTTCCATCCGCATGTTGTGGATGAAGATGTCGGCATCCGCGATCAGCTCCCGCAGGCGGGCGAGGTCCTCGGCCGATTTCATGTCGAGCGCGATGCTGCGCTTGTTGCGGTTGCAGTTGAGGAAGGCGGCACCCATGCCCGGCGAGCGGGCCGGGCCGGGCGCGCGCATGATGTCGCCGCCCGGCGGCTCGACCTTCAGGATATCGGCACCCATGTCGCCCAGCGTCTGCGTCGCATAGGGGCCGGCGATGACCGTGGTCAGGTCGACGATCTTGATCCCGTTCAGTGGGCCCGGCATGGCGGTTGCGAATCTCCGTTGGGGCCTGAGTGAACCCGCCATCGATCAGTGGCGCAACGCCGATCTGGCTGGATAACCCCACGATGCGCGGCCGGCGACGGATGTCCGCCGGAGGCGCAATCAACCGCCCTTGCGCTGTCGACAGTTTGGATGTTGCGTGCATATCATGTGGGTGCTCGGAGCCCGGCGCTCCCTGGCAGGCATGTTCGGAGGCGGGAATGACGATGCTGCATTTCAAGAACTTCGCTTTGCTCGAACCCGGTTTCGGTGAATTGCGCCGGGGCTATGAGCTCGTCGTCGAGGGCGACACGATCCGCGAACTCTCCGACAAGCCGCTGAAGCCCGCCAAGGCCGACGTGATCGATTGCGGCGGCCGCACGCTGATGCCCGGGCTGATCGACAGCCATGTCCATGTCTTCCTGTCGGAGGTCTATATCCGGACGATGGAGAGCATGCCGCTGACGCTGATGACGGCACGTGCCGTCCGTTTGATGAAGGGCATGCTCGATCGCGGTTTCACCAGCGTGCGCGACACCGGCGGCGCCGATTGGGGCATCAAGGAGGCGGTCGAGAAGGGCGATGTCGCGGGACCCCGCCTGTTCATCGCCGGCGCCGCGATCGGCCCGACCGGCGGCCATAGCGACCCGCGCCGGCGCACCGATTTCGGCGCGCGCTGCCATTGCTGCAACGCCATGGCCTATACGATGAACGTCTCCGACGGCGCCTCCTCGGTGCGGAAATCGGTACGCGAGCAGATGCGGCTCGGCGCCGACCATATCAAGATCATGATGTCCGGCGGCGTCGCCAGCCCCTACGACCCGCTGGATTCGATGCAGTTCAGCGTCGACGAGGTGAAGGCCGCCGTCGAGGAGGCGAAGGCCTTCGGCCGCTATGTCTGCGCCCATGCCTATACGCCGGAGGCGATCACGCGGGCCGCGCAATGCGGCGTGCGCGCGATCGAGCACGGCAACCTGATCGACGACGCCTCCGCCAAATTGATGGCCGAGAACAACATGTTCCTCACCGCCAATCTCGTCGCCTATTACGCGATGAAGGAGCGGGCGGCCGAGTTCGGCATGACCGGCGACATGCTGGCCAAGAACGACCTCGTCATCGATGGCGGCCTGCGGTCGCTGGAAATCTGCAAGCGCGCCGGCGTGCCGGTTGCCTTCGGCTCGGACCTGCTCGGCCAGTTGCAGAGCGAGCAGTCGCGCGAATTCCTGCTGCGCCGCGAGGTGCTCTCGCCGCTGGAGATCATCCGTTCGGCGACGACGGTCGGTGCCCAGATCCTGCGCATGGAGGGCAAGCTTGGCACGGTTCAGACCGGCGCCTTCGCCGACCTGATCCTTGTCGATGGCGACCCGCTGAAGGACCTGGCGCTGTTCCAGGAGCAGGGCAAGCACTTGGCGGCGATCATGAAGGGCGGCGCCTTCCACAAGAACACGCTGCACTGAAGCGCTGCCCAGTCGCCGGTCAGCGCATGACGGAAATGCAGGCTTCACTGTTTGTAAGTGGCGTCGCAAACTGCCGCTCAAACGAGGGAACGGTCTTGGCCTCCAGAGCGGACAGCATGCGGCAGGGAACGGCCTGCCATAGGGGAATGGCCGGTTGAGCGCCGGTTCGCAGCGATTCGGGCGCTATGCGCTGAACGGTGCGGCCGCGCTGTCGCTCGGCTTTATCCTGCTCCCGTTGATCTTCGTGACCTGGCTCGCCTTCTTCCGGCAGGAAATCCCCTCCTTTCCGCCGGAGGGCTATTCGCTGAAATGGTTCGCCGGGGCGGCGAACAACAAGTCCTTCATCGACGGCTTCACGCTGAGCGTTCAGGTTGCCGTCGCCTCGACGTTGATCGGCCTTCTTCTCGGCGTGCCGGCAAGCCTCGCCTTGGTGCGCCATCGCATCCCGCTTGGGGGCGGCATCAGCACGCTCCTGCTGCTGCCCCTGGTGATGCCGGGCATCGTGCTGGGCACCGCGACCTATGTCTTCCAGATCGAGATCGAGATCGCCACGGAATGGCCGGTATTGGGCTCGCTCGGCGGCCTGGTTGCGGCCCATACCCTCGTCGTCATTCCCTGGGTGGTGCGGCTGGTGACGGCGAGCCTCGCCGGTTTCGACCGCTCGATCGAGGAAGCCGCGCAGAATCTGGGCGCCGGCCCGGTCACGACCTTCTGGCGGGTGACGCTGCCGAGCATCCGGCCCGGTATCGTCGCGGCTTCGCTGTTCGCCTTCGTGACCTCGTTCGGCAATCTCGAGATGAGCCTCTTCCTGGTCGGGCCGGGCCGGACGACGCTGCCGATCGCGATCCTCCAATATCTCGAATGGAAGATCGATCCGACGGTGGCGGCGGCTTCGCTCATCCAGATCGTCCTGATCGCCGTCGCGATGATCGTGACCGATCGCTATGTCAAACTGAGCCGGGTGGTGTGAACGGATGGCAAGATCCTAACGATGGCACAGCTCTCGATCTCGCATCTGAAGAAGACTTACGGCGGGCTCACGGTCGTCGACGATGTCGATCTCTCCGTCGCCGATGGCGAGTTCCTGGTGCTGCTCGGCCCCTCCGGCTGCGGCAAGACGACGACGCTGCGCATGATCGCCGGCTTCGTGCCGCCGAGCGCGGGCGCGATCACGATCGGCGAGCAGGACGTGACCAACCTGCCGCCCTGGAAGCGCCATTGCGGGCTCGTCTTCCAGAGCTATGCGCTGTTTCCGCACATGACCGTCGCGCAGAACGTCGCTTTCGGGCTGGAGATGCACAAGGTGCCGCAGGCCGAGCGCGGTCCGCGCGTCGCCGAGGCGCTCCGGCTGGTCAGGCTCGGCGGCTTCGACGAACGCTATCCGCGCCAGCTCTCCGGCGGCCAGCAGCAGCGCGTCGCGCTTGCCCGCGCGCTGGCGATGGAGCCGCAGGTGCTGCTGCTCGACGAGCCTCTCTCCAATCTCGACGCCAAGCTCCGCCTAGAGGTCCGGATCGAGATCCGCGAGTTGCAGCAGAAGCTCGGTCTCACCACGGTCATGGTCACCCATGACCAGGAGGAGGCGCTGACCATGGCCGACCGCCTCGTGGTCATGGAAAAGGGGCAGGTGCGCCAGATCGGCACCCAGCGCGAGCTCTACGAGAAGCCGGCCGATCGCTTCGTCGCGGGCTTCATCGGGCGCAGCGCCTTCATCGACGGCGAGGTCGCTGCGCAAGGCCGCTTCCGCACCGGCGGCGGGCTCGACATCGCCTGCAGCGCCGCATCGGTGCCCGGTCCGGCGACGCTCGCGCTCAGGCCCGAGCGGATCGCGGTCGGGCCTGAGGCGGAGGGGCTGCCCAACCGCTTTCCGGCACGGATCGAGCATGCCTCCTATCTCGGCGCGCTGCTCGACGTCCAGGTCGCGCTCAACGAGCAGGACCGCATGCTGCTGCAGATCCCGAACAAGGTCGGGTTGGCCGAGCCGCATGTCGGCGAGAGCATCACGATAGGCTGGGCCGAAAACGCCGGGCTCGTCTATCCGCAAGGGGCGTGAAAGCCCATTCGGCGTCCAAAAACGAGGGGAATACCATGGCTTCATTCGACAGGCGGGACCTTCTGAAAGGTGCAGGCGCGGCTGCGCTGGCGACAGCGACCGGCATGCCGGCCTTCGCCCAATCCGGCGGCCGCGTCGTCGTCGGCACCTGGGGCGGCGACTACGCGAGGCTTTTGACCAAGAACGTCGAAGACCCGATCCTCAAGCCCAAGGGTATCGAGGTGGTGCAGGATCAGGCCGGCGATGCGCCGCGCCGGGCCAAGATGGTCGCCGAGAAACGCCTGCCGCGTGGCACCGTCGACATCCAGGGTCTCTCGGCCGCCAACATGTTCGAGATGAACGAAGCGGGCGTGCTCGAGCAGATCGACTATTCCAAGCTACCCAATGCCAAGAACCTGCTGCCGACGATGAAATATCCCTACGGGATGGGGCACATCTATTCGGGCAACGTCGTGATCTACAATCCCAAGATCATCTCGCCGACGCCGAAGGGCTTCAAGGATTGGCTCGATCCGAAATGGGGTTCGAAGATCGGCTTTATCGACATCCAGTACCAGTCGATCTTCATCGCGGCATCGATGGCCGCGACCGACGGCAAGGACATGAACGACATCGAGAAGGCCAAGGAGGTCCTGCTCGCGGTCAAGAAGGCCGGCGCGCGCGTCTATCCGACCAACGAGGCCTTCGCCCAGGCGATGAAGAACGAGGAAGTCGGCATCAGCGCGATCTGGAAGGCGCGCGTCGTGCAGTGGCAGAACGCCGGCATTCCGTGCGAGGCGGTCTCGCCTATTGAGGGCATCCCGACCTATGTCTCCGGCTTCGTGATCCAGAAGAACGCGCCGAACAAGGAGAACGCCTACGCCTATATGGACGCCATGCTGGCCAAGGCGCCGCAGGAGGCCTTTGCGGTCGACATGGGCTATAACGGCACCGTCACCGGCCTCAATGTCGATCCGGCGCTGCACAAGCGCATCGGCTTCACGCCCGAGGAAGAGAAGACCCTCAAGGATCTCGACTACGCCTTCCTCGCCAAGAACGATTCGGCGATGAAGGAATGGTGGGACAAGGTCTTCAAGGGCTGACATGGCGCGTCCGTTCGACCATCGCGGCCGCCTGACGCGGCTTTCTGCGCTTCCGGCTCGCGCTGGCGAACGGTCAAACCATGCCGTCGACATAAGCTTGGGGAGCGGTTCATGAGCGCCGCTCCCGAAGCCGTCGCCGGCGCTCGCACCAGGCTCGCCGGCCTGCTCGTCGTGCCGGCGACGCTCTTCGTCGCGCTCATGCTGATCGGGCCGCTGGCGATCCTGTTCCGCTACTCGCTCAACAAGTTCGTGCCCGGCCAGTTCATGGTCGACGCGCTGGTGATCGAGAACTACGTCAAGTTCTTCACCGACGCCTATTATCTCAACGTGCTCGTCCGCACCGTGCGCGTCGCGGTCATCTGTACGCTGATCTGCCTCGTCATGGGCTTCCCGCTGGCCTATGTGCTGGCGCGGACGCAGAGCCGCTTCAAGAACCTCATGGTCATCGCGGTGGTGCTGCCGCTCTTCGTCGGCAATGCTGTTCGCGCCGCCGGGTGGATGACCATCTTCGGCAGCAAGGGGGCGTTCAACGCCTCGCTGATGGGGCTCGGGCTGATCGATCAGCCGCTCGAGATCATGTATACCGAGAATGCCGTGCTGATCGGTATCATCGCGGTCAATCTGCCCTTCATGGTGCTGACGCTGCAGAGCGTGATCGAGGGCATTCCACGCAATGTCGAGGAAGCTGCCTTCAGCCTCGGCGCCGGGCCTGCCGCGATGTTCCGTCGTGTGCTCTGGCCGCTGGCGCTGCCCGGCATCCTCGCCGGCACGATCCTGACCTTCATCCTGGCGATGAACGCCTATGCCACGCCGGTGCTGCTTGGCGGGCCGAAATTCCAGATGATGGGGCCGCTGGTCTATGGCCAGTTCGCGCAGCAGAACAACTGGCCCTTCGGCGGTGCGATCTCCTTCATCCTGATGACGGCGACGATCCTGCTCACCATGATCGCGCATCTCACCGTGCAGCGGCGCTATCGCTAGAGCCGCTTTCTAGCCGATCCGCACTAGCCGTCATTGCGAGGAGCGAAGCGACGAAGCAATCCAGGGGCGGCAGAGCACCACGTCCCCCTGGATTGCTTCGCTTCGCTCGCAATGACGGTTCATGCCAATCGAAAACCGTTCCGAGCTCCGGATCGATTTGCCCCCGGCCTAATGGTCGGAGGCTGTTCCTCACGTCCTTACTCAGCAGCCTGCAGGACCGGCTGCTCGATATCGTGCCTTGCGAGCGGGCGGTTGCCTGCGAGCTTCCGCATTAGCACGTAGAAGACCGGCGTCAGAAAGATGCCGAAGGCGGTGACGCCGATCATGCCGGCAAAGACCGCGATGCCCATCGCCTGCCGCATCTCGGCGCCGGCCCCGGTCGAGATCACCAGCGGCACCACGCCCATGACGAAGGCGAGCGAGGTCATCAGGATCGGACGCAGGCGCAGGCGGCTGGCCTCGATCGCGGCCTCGACCGGCGTCCTGCCTTCGAATTCGAGCTCTCGCGCGAATTCGACGATCAGGATGGCGTTCTTGGCCGATAGTCCGACCAGCACGACGAGGCCGATCTGGGTGAAGACGTTGTTGTCTCCGCCCGAGAGCCAGACGCCGGTCAGCGCTGCCAGCAGGCCCATCGGGATGATCAGCAGGATCGCGATCGGCAGGGTCATGCTCTCGTACTGGGCGGCCAGCACCAGCAGGACGAGCAGGATCGCCACGGGGAAGACGATCACCGCCGAATTGCCCGCCAGGATCTCCTGATAGGTCAGCTCGGTCCATTCGAAGGCGAAGCCCTTGGGCAGGGTCTCCTTCGCGATGCGCTCCACCGCCTCCTGCGCCTGCCCGGACGAGAAGCCCGGAGCCGCGCCGGCATTGATGTCGGCCGAGAGGAAGCCGTTATAGCGCATGGCGCGTTCCGGCCCGGAATCGGTGCGTACATTGAGCACCGCGCTGAGCGGGATCATCTCTCCCGTCGTCGAGCGCACCTTGAGCTGGCCGATATGCTCGGGCTGGGCGCGGAAGGGCGCATCGGCCTGGACGCGCACGGTGTAGGTGCGGCCGAAGCGGTTGAAGTCGTTGACATAGGTCGAGCCGAGATAAGTCTGCAGCGTGTCGAAGACTTCCGTCACGGGCACGCCGAGCTGGCGGGCCTTGGTGCGGTCGATATCGGCATAGAGCTGCGGGACGTTGACCTGGAAGCTCGAGAACAGGCCGGCGATCTCGGGCGCGGTCGCCGCCTTGGCCATGAAGGCCTTGGTCGCCTCGTCGAGCGCCGCATAGCCGAGGCCGGCGCGGTCCTCGATCTGCAGCTTGAAGCCGCCGATGGTGCCGAGGCCCTGCACGGGCGGCGGCGGGAACATCGCGATGAAGGCCTCCTTGATACCTGAGAATTCCTTGTTGAGCTGCATCGCGATGGCGTTGCCGCTGAGCGCCGGGTCCTTGCGCTGGTCGAAGGGCTTCAGGGCGACGAAGACGATGCCGGAGTTGGAGGAGTTGGTGAACCCGTTGATCGAGAGACCGGGGAAGGAGATCGCGTTCTCGACGCCCGGGTGCTTCAGCGCAATCTCGTCCATGCGGCGGATGACGTCCTCCGTCCGGTCGAGGGTGGCGGCATCAGGCAGCTGAGCGAAGCCGACGAGATACTGCTTGTCCTGGCCCGGCACGAAGCCCGACGGCACCGCCTTGAACAGCACGCCGGTGAGGCCGAGCAGCACGACATAGACCGCGAGCATCACCGCGCGATGCGAGATCACCCGGCGCACGCCGCCGCCATAGGCTTCCGACGAGCGATGGAAGAAGCGGTTGAAGGCGCGGAAGAACCAGCCGAACAGCTTGTCCATGGCCCGCGTCAGCGCATCCTTGGGCGCGTGGTGGCCCTTCAGCAGGAGCGCGGCGAGAGCCGGCGACAGGGTCAGCGAGTTGATCGCCGAGATCACCGTCGAGATCGCGATGGTCAGCGCGAACTGACGGTAGAACTGGCCGGTCAGGCCGGAGATGAAGGCGAGCGGCACAAAGACCGCGACCAGCACCAGCGCGATCGCGATGATCGGGCCGGAGACCTCGCGCATCGCCTTGTAGGTCGCCTCGCGCGGGGCGAGCCCGTTCTCGATATTACGCTCGACATTCTCGACCACGACGATGGCGTCGTCGACGACGATGCCGATGGCGAGCACCAGCCCGAACAGGCTGAGCGCATTGATCGAGAAGCCGAGGAGATACATCACCGCGAAGGTGCCGACGACCGAGATCGGTACGGCGACGAGCGGGATGATCGAAGCGCGCCAGGTCTGCAGGAAGACGATGACGACGAGCACGACGAGCGCGACTGCCTCCAACAGCGTCGAGATCACCGCCTTGATCGAAGCGCGGACGAACTGGGTGGTGTCGTAGACGATCGAGTAGTCCACGCCTTCCGGCATGTTCTGCTTGATCTCGCGCATCGTCTCCTGGACGCGGTCGGCGATCGCGATGGCGTTCGAGCCCGGCGCCTGGAAGACCGGCACGGCGACGGCCGACTTGCCGTTGAGCAGCGAGCGCAGTGCATAGTCGGCAGCGCCGAGCTCGATGCGGGAGATGTCCTTCAGTCGGACGACAGCGCCGTCGGTTGCGGTCTTGACGATGATCTCGCCGAACTGCTCTTCGTTCTGGAGGCGGCCCTGGGCATTCACCGAAAGCTGGAGGTCGAGGCCCGGCGCATTCGGCGAGGCGCCGATGACGCCGGCCGCAGCCTGGACGTTCTGGGCGCGGATCTCGCGCACGACGTCGCCGGGAGAGAGCCCGTGCTCGGCGACCTTCTGCGGGTCAAGCCAGACGCGCATCGAGTAGTCGCCCGAGCCGAAGAGCTGGACCTGGCCGACGCCGTCGATGCGGGCGAGCCGATCCTTGACGTTCAGCACCGCGTAGTTCCGCAGATAGGTCATGTCATAGCGGCCGTTCGGCGAGGTGATGTGCACCACCATCGTCAGGTCGGGCGAGCTCTTGACCGTGGTGACACCGAGCCGGCGCACCTCCTCGGGCAGGCGCGGCTCGGCCTGGCTGACGCGATTCTGGACGAGCTGCTGGGCCTTGTCCGGGTCGGTGCCGAGGCGGAAGGTGACGTTCAGCGTCATCACGCCGTCGGTCGTCGCCTGGCTCGACATGTAGAGCATGCCCTCGACGCCGTTGATCTGCTCTTCGATCGGCGTCGCCACCGTCTCGGCGATCACGCGCGGGCTGGCGCCGGGATATTGCGCCCGCACGACGACGGTCGGCGGGACGACTTCCGGGTATTCAGAGATCGGCAGGGCCCTGATCGAGAGCAACCCTGCCAGGAAGATCAGGATGGAGAGGACCGCCGCGAAGATCGGCCGGTCGATGAAGAATTTCGAGAGGTTCATGAGGCGCCCCCTTTCGAGCGGCTTATTGGACCTGCGGCCACGGACCCGCCCTTGCGGCATCCGTGGCGGGTCATGTCGGTCAGCGTTGCGCGAGTTCGGTCGCGGGCTTCTTCAGTTCGGTCTTCTGGGCCATCGGCACCGGCTCAGGCGCTACGATTGCGCCTGGCCGCACGCGCTGAAGCCCGTTGACGACGATGCGCTCGCCCGGCTTCAGGCCGGCCGTGACGACGCGCAGGCCGTCATGGGCGGCGCCGAGCGAGACCTCGCGCCAGGCCGCCTTGGCGTCGTCGCCGACGACGAAGACGAACTTCTTGTTCTGGTCGGTGCCGACGGCGCGCTCGTTGATGACAAGCTGCTGCTCGGCCTTGGCCTGGCCGAGCTGGACCCGGACGAACTGGCCGGGCATCAGCTTGCCGTCGGGATTGTCGAGCCGGGCGCGGACCCGGACCGTGCCGCTGGCGCCGTCGATGCCGTTATCGACGAAATGCAGCTTGCCGCTGAACTGCGCGGCCTGGGCCGTCGCCGTGGTCAGCCTGACCGGAATCTGCTCCAGCGCTCGCGAACCCTCTGGCAGTGAGGCCAGCGCATCGAGCACGCTGCGCTCGTCGGCATTGAAGGCGGCATAGATCGGATCGACCGAGAGCAGCGAGGTCAGGACCTGCCCGCCGGCCGCGATCAGGTTGCCGACGGTGACGTCGAGCCGGCCGATGCGGCCGCTGATCGGGGCACGGATCTGGGTATAGTCGAGGTTGAGCTGCGCCGTGCGGCGGGCGGCCTCGGCGGCCTGGAGATTGGCCTGCGCCTCCCGCAGGTTGTTCACGCGGGTATCGACGTCGCGCTGGGAGAGGTTGCGGGTTGCCAGCAACTGCTGGCCGCGCTCGTTCTCGCTCTCTGCCAGTGCGACCCGCGCCTTCGCGCCCTGCACCTGCGCCTCGGCTCGCTGGAGGTCGGCGAGATAGGGTGCCTGGTCGATGCTGACGAGCAGGTCGCCCTGCTTGACGAGGTTGCCCTCGCGGAAATGCACGGCCTCCACGACGCCAGCGACGCGCGAGCGCAGTTCGACGCGCTCGATCGCCTCCAGCCGACCGGAGAATTCGGCCCAGGGCACGACCTCGCGGGCTTCGACGGTCGCGACGGAAACGGGGATGGCGGGCGCCGCTGCGGGCGCGGTATCGCCTTGGGCATGCGTGCCGGAGAGGGCAAAGACCGTGATGGCGGTCAATGCGACGGAGGCGGTGAGGCCGGCCAAAAGGCCACGACGGTTCGTTCCCGGAATCATGGGTCGGTCCTTCCTTGGAAATGCTTGGGGTGTTCGAAAGAGAGCGGGCGCTAGGAGGGCGCGGTCCGTTCATAGAAGGCGGCGATCTCGCCGCAGCTCTGGCAGAGACAGGAGCCTTCCTCCGCCGCATCCGCATAGGCCAAAGGCCAGCGCGTCGGCGCGCTGAACTCGACATGTCGGACGGCGATGCCGGCCTGGCCGAGGCGATCAGCATATTGCGCCGCCTCGTCGCGCATCGGGTCGTCCTGCCCGCTGATCAGCAGGGCCGGCGGCAGGCCGGCGAGGCGCGTCGCCTGGAGCGGAGCCGCATAGGGATGAGCGGCGCGCTCGGGCGTGCCGAGATAGTCGGCCCAGCCATCGGCCCAGCGGCAGCCGACCGGGCCGGCCTGGGCACCACGGAGCGAAGCTGTGCCGAGGCAGGCGTCAAGCATCGGCGAGAACAGGATCTGGCCAGCAATCAC
This sequence comes from Allobosea sp. GW822-FHT05A11, assembly GCF_058800455.1. Lineage (NCBI taxonomy): Bacteria > Pseudomonadati > Pseudomonadota > Alphaproteobacteria > Hyphomicrobiales > Alloboseaceae > Allobosea > Allobosea sp. GW822-FHT05A11. The sequence goes on from NZ_JBXAMI010000001.1 coordinate 241,170, forward strand.
CGGGCCGCCGCGATCGCGCGCCATCATGGCGAGCGCCGCGGCGAGGTTGCCGCCGGCTTCCTCGCCAGCGATGTAGAGCGGCGCGCCGCGCGTCGCCCAGCGAGTGCGGCCCCTGGCAAGAGCCTCGAGCGCTGCATAGATGCGCTCCAGCGTCTCAGGGAAGCGCTTGATCGGCGCGAGCGGATAGGAGAGCGAGAACACGACCGCGCCGGCTTCCGTTAGGGCCGTGGCGACCGCCTGCCCTTCGGCCGGCGAGCCGCTGTTGAAGTGGCCGCCATGCAGATGCAGCACGAGCCCGGCATTATCCGGAACCTCGGCGGGAACGTAGAGGCGGCCTGTGAAGCTTTCTCCACGGGCGCTCAGGGTTTCCTCCCGCCAGAAGACGGAGAGGACCGGTTGCAGTTTCTGCGCGGCGATCGCGGGCATTGACGCACCCTCGCTGTTGCGTTGCAGCATGAGATAGAGATTCGGCATTCCTGAATAAATGATCTAATCATTCATTCATTATTCACGTACGGAAACAATCCGAGGGCATATGGACCAGCTTGCCGCGATGCGGGCCTTCGTGCGGGTCGTCGAGACCGGCACCTTCACGCGGGCCGCCGATCTTCTGGACATGCCGAAGCCGACCGTCACCAAGCTGATCCAGCAGCTGGAGGCGCATCTGCGCGCCAAGCTGCTGAACCGGACGACGCGGCGGGTGACCGTGACCATGGACGGCGCGGCCTATTACGAGCGGGCATTGCGTCTGCTCGACGAACTCTCCGAACTCGATTCCAGCCTCACGCTGGCGCAGGCGCGGCCGAGCGGGCGGCTCAGGGTCGATTGCAGCTCCTCGCTGGCGATCTCGGTGATCATCCCGGCGCTGCATGAGTTCCATGCGCGCTATCCCGATATCCAGCTCGATCTCGGTCTGAGCGACCGCGCTGCGGACCTGATCGGAGAGAACCTCGACTGCGCGGTGCGTGCGGGGGAGATCGCCGACCAGAGCCTGATCGCAAGGCGGATCGGCGAGATGCAGCTCATCACCTGCGCGACGCCCGACTATCTGGCGCGGTTCGGCACGCCGGTCCATCCGCGCGATATCGAGGACGGCCACCAGATCGTCGCCTATCGGCCGGCGCTCGGCGGGCGCATCCTGCCGATGGTCTATCAGAACCGCAGCGAGACGATCGAGGTCAGCGGGCGCTACACCATCGCGCTGAATGACGGCACGGGCTATCTCGCGGCCGGGCTCGCGAGCCACGGCATCATGCAATTGCCGACTTTCATGGCCCGGGTGCCGATCGCGGACGGGCGGCTCGTGCCGCTGCTGCTGGACTGGTGCACGGCGCCGAAGCCGCTGCACATCGTCTATCCGCCGAACCGGCACCTCAGCAACAAGGTACGCGTCTTCGTCGATTGGCTGGCGGAGCTGTTCGCGCGCGACGAGTTCGTGCTGTCGCGCGGCGCCGGCTTCCCGGCCGGTTGCAAGCCATCGCTTCTGCCAGCGATGCCGATCCCCGCGAAAGCCGATCAGCTCTCTTCGAGAAGCAGTGCGTAGATGTCCTCGCCGCCCGCGGCATTGCGGATGCGCTCGCGGATCTCGGCCGGACGCAGGCGTTTTGCGATGCAGGCCAGCGCGTCGATACGGCCCTTGCCGCCGTTGACGGGCGTCAGAACCAGGCAGACGAGATCGACCGGCGCGCCGTCGATCGCCTCATAGGCGACGGGCTTCTCCAACCGCGCCAGCAGGCCGAACGGTTCGGTAAGGCCTTCGACTGGTGCATGCGGCATCGCCAGCCCGCCGCCGACGCCGGTGGAGCCGAGCGCCTCGCGGCGGTTCAGTGCATCGAGGATCGCGGCTTCGGGCAAGGCGAGCTGCTCGGCCGCCTTCCTGGCGAGGGCACGGAAGAGGGCGGGCTTGTTCGCGGCGGCGAGCCTTACGATCGAGCGCGGGCGGATGATGTCGGATGGGATCATGGATCGGTCTTATGCCTTGCGGCAGGGCTCATTCTGCTTCGCGCAGGCGGTAGCCGACGCCGGTCTCGGTGGTGATGTATTGCGGCTGGTCGGGGATGCGCTCGATCTTCTGGCGCAATTGCCGGACATAGACGCGCAGATACTGGACATCGGCCGAGGCGCCCCAGACCTGCTTCATCAGGAACTGGTGGGTCAGCACTTTGCCGGCATGCTGCACGAGGATGCGCAGGATGTCGTATTCCTTGGGCGAGAGCTTCACCTCCTGATCGCCCAGCCGGACGATGCGCTTGACCAGATCGACCGAGAGCTCGCCGGTCTGGAAGATCGGCTTCTCGCCCTGCTGCTGGAGCTTGTGGCGCAGCGCGACGCGCAGGCGTGCCGCCAGTTCCTTCATGCCGAACGGCTTGGTGACATAGTCGTCGGCACCGTTCTCCAGGGCCTCGACGATGCCGGCTTCGTCGGTGCGGCTCGACAGGATGACGATCGGCAAGGCCAGCGCCTCGGCGCGCCATTTCTGCAGGAGTTCCTGCCCGGACAGGTCGGGCAGGCCAAGGTCGAGGATGACGAGATCGGGCAATTCCTCGGCAATGCGCTCGATCGCCTCGCGCGCCGTAGCAGCTTCGCGGATGGCATAGCCCTCGGTCGAGAGGCCGACGCGGAGCAGCCGGCGGATCGCCGGCTCGTCGTCGACGACCAGTACCTTGATATCCGTAGCCGTCATGTCTGCGGTTCCAATGGCTTCGGCTGACTGTCAGCCGGCATGCGGATGGTGAAGACCGCGCCGTTGCGATCGGTCCGGTTTGCAGCCGTGATCGTGCCGCCCATCGCCTCGACGAAGCCGCGGCAGATGGCGAGGCCGAGCCCGGTTCCGGCGCGGACCTGATCGCCCTTCCTGACGCGGTAGAAGCTGTCGAAGACGCGTTCGAGGTCGGCGGGCGGCAAGCCCGGCCCCTCGTCGGTCATCGTCACGAGCACCTCGCCGCCGTCCCGCCGGGCACGGATAGCGAGGGCGCTGCCGGCGGGGGCGTATTTCGCGGCGTTGTCGAGCAGGTTGAACAGCACCTGCTCGAACAGCACGGGATCGAGCCTGAGCATCGGCAAATCGCCCGGCAGGGCCGTCTCGATAGGATGGTCGGCGGTGATCTTCGCGGCGCGACGTAGCGCGCTGCCGACGACGTCGGCGACATCGACCAAAGCCGCGTTCGGCTCCATCGCGCCGGATTCGATCCGGGTCATGTCGAGGAGATTGGCGATGAAGCGGTTGAGGCGCTCAGATTCGTCGATCACGGTCGCGAGCAGAGCTGTGTAATCCTCTTCCGGCAGAGCTTGGCGGTAATCGCGCAAGGTGCCGGCTGCGCCCAGGATCGAGGCCAGCGGCGTCTTGAGGTCATGCGAGATCGAGGTCAGCAGAGCCGAGCGCAGGCGGTCGGCTTCGGCTGCGAGCTTGGCCCGGTCGACATCGGCGACGAGCTGTATGCGCTCGATGGCGACGGCCGCCTGATCGGCCAGCGCATCGAGCAGGCGCTGCTGCTCCGGCGTCAGCAATGGGCCTTCCTTGTCGTCGTCGAGGCCGATCACGCCGATCGCGGTGCGGCCGGTGCGCAAGGGCAGATAGAGCCGCTTGGCGCCGGGCAAGGTGTCGGCGCCGCGTCCGGCCGGGCGGTCGTGCTCCCAGGCCCAGCGCGCCGCGGCGATATCGGCATCGACCAGCGTGTCGTCGGGCGGATAGCCCGCGCGGACCGCGATCGTTCCCTCCTCGGGCATCAGGATGACGACGCGGACGCGCAGCATCGAGGCGATCTGGAAGGCGCTGGCCCAGAGGACATCGTCCAGCGTGCCGGTGCCGGCGAGCTTCTTCGAGAAGAGATAGAGGTCCTCGGTGGTGCGAGCGCGCTGGCGGGCGGCATTGGCCTGTCGCTGGACGCGGGCGGTGAGGTTCGAGGCGATCAGCGCGACGAGCAGGAAGAAACCGAGCGCGACGACGTTCTCGGGGTCGCTGATCGTGAGCGTATAGAGCGGCGCGATGAAGAAGAAGTTCAACGCAAGCGCGCTTAGCAGCGAGGCGAAGAGGGCCGGCCACAGGCCCGCCGTCACGGCAGAGGTGAGCACGGCGGTGAGGAAGACCAGCGCGATATTGCGCAGGTCCATGATCTGGCTGAGCAGCTCGGCCGCGCCGAGCGCAACTGCGACATAGGCGAGCGCCGCGAGATAGGGCTTGGCCGAAAAGCCGGGCTGGCCTGCGGTCGAGATTGCACCTGCCTTGTTTGCCGGCTGTTCCCGCAAGGCGACGACATGGACGCCGATATCGCCGGCGCGGCTGATCAATTCATGCGAGACGGACGGCTTCAGCCATTCGCGCCAGCGGGGTTTCGCCGGCTTGCCGACGATGATCTGGGTGACGTTGCCGCTGGCTGCATAGCGGAGGATTTCACCCGCTACGTCCTGCCCGGGCAAGGTGGTCGCCTCGGCGCCGAGCTGTGCCGCGAGCCGGAGCGCATTGGCGATCCGCGTCTTGGCCGCTTCGGGCAGGGCGGCTTCCTGTGGCGTCTCGACATGGAGCGCGCTCCAGGGTGCGCGCAGGCGGTCGGCCTGCCGCTTGGCATGGCGGATCAGGGCCGGCGCCCCGGCGCTGTCGTCGATGCAGACCAGGATGCGCTCGCCGGCTGCCCAGGGGCCGGAGATCGCATGTTCCTGCATATGGCTGAGAAGCTGGTCGTCGACCCGCTGCGCGGTGCGGCGCAACGCGAGTTCGCGCAGGGCTGTCAGGTTGCCCGGCGAGAAGTAGTTGGCGACGGCGCGCTTGGCGGTCTTGCCGAGATAGACCTTGCCTTCTTCGAGGCGCTTGATCAGGTCGGCCGGCGTCAGGTCGATGATCTCGATATCGTCGGCGCGGTCGACGATCGAATCCGGCACGGTCTCGCGCACGCGGATGCGGGTGATCTGGGCGACGACGTCGTTCAGGCTCTCGACATGCTGGATGTTGAGCGTCGTGTAGACGTCGATGCCGCGCGAGAGCAGCTCCTCGACATCGAGATAGCGCTTGGGGTGGCGGCTGCCGGGCGCGTTGGTATGGGCGAGCTCGTCGACGAGGACGAGGGCCGGGCGGCGCGCCAGGATGGCGTCGAGGTCCATTTCGTCGAGCGTGCGACCTTTGTAGTCGACGAGCCGGCGCGGGACGATCTCGAAACCGTCGGCCAGCGCTTGCGTTTCGCTGCGGCCATGGGTCTCGACGACGCCGATCACGACGTCGATCCCTTCGGCCCGGCGGGCGCGGCCGGAGGTCAGCATCTCGTAGGTCTTGCCGACGCCGGGCGCCGCGCCGAGGAAGATCTTCAGGCGCCCGCGCCCTTCGCGCTGGGCGCTCGCCAGAAGCGCCTCCGGGGAGGGCCTGCCTCTCGTCTCGCGATGGCTGTCGGCGATGGTCATGCGGTCCGCTGGGGAAAGCGGCGGCGCGTCATGCGCCGCCGGGGCCTTTGTGTCAGCGCCGGGCAGCGCCGTCGAGAGCAAGGTTCAGCGCGAGCACGTTGACGACGGGCTCGCCGATGAAACCGAGCTTGCGCCGCTCGACATGGGTATCGACCAGCGCCTTGAGCGTCGCCGGATCGGCATTGCGGGCCTTGGCGACGCGCGCGACCTGGAAATAGGCGGCCTCGGGCGAGATATGCGGATCAAGGCCGCTGCCGGAGGTGGTCACCAGCTCCATCGGCACCGGCGCATCCGGATTCTCGGCCTTGAGCGTCTCGGTCTCGGCCTTGATGCGCTCGATCAGCTTCTGGTTGGTCGGGCCGAGATTGGAGCCGCCGGAATTGGCGGCGTTATAGGGCGCGTCGACGGTCTTCGTTGCGTCGTTCGGGTCTGTGCCCACCGTCGCCGAGGGGCGGCCGTGGAAATAGCGCTCACTGGTGAAGTTCTGGCCGATCAGGCTGGAGCCGAGGATCTTGCCGTCCTTCTCGATCAGGCTGCCATTGGCCTGGCGCGGGAAGACGGTCTGGGCGATGCCGGTCATCGCCAGCGGGTAGGCGAGGCCGGTGATGGCCGATAGCGCGACGATCATCACGAGGGCGGGGCGGATCTGCTTGAGCATGGTTGTGTTCCTCAGACGAGGCCGATGGCGGTGATGGCCATGTCGATGGCCTTGATGCCGATGAAGGGGACGATGATGCCGCCGAGCCCGTAGACGAGCAGGTTGCGGCTGAGCAGGGCGCCGGCCCCGACCGCGCGGTACTTCACGCCCTTCAGCGCGAGCGGGATCAGCGCGACGATGATCAGCGCGTTGAAGATGATCGCAGAGAGGATAGCGCTCTGCGGCGTCTGCAAGCCCATGATGTTGAGCGCGCCGAGCTGCGGATAGAAGGCCAGGAACATCGCCGGGATGATGGCGAAATACTTGGCGACGTCGTTGGCGATCGAGAAGGTCGTCAGCGCGCCGCGCGTCATCAGGAGCTGCTTGCCGATCTCGACGATCTCGATGAGCTTGGTCGGGTCACTGTCGAGATCGACCATGTTGCCGGCCTCGCGGGCCGCGACCGTGCCGGTATTCATGGCAACGCCGACATCGGCCTGCGCGAGGGCGGGCGCATCGTTGGTTCCGTCGCCGCACATGGCGACGAGCTTGCCCTTGGCCTGTTCCTCGCGGATCAGCGCGAGCTTGTTCTCGGGCGTGGCCTGGGCGAGGAAATCGTCGACGCCGGCCTCGGCGGCGATGGCGGCGGCGGTCATCGGGTTGTCGCCGGTGATCATCACCGTGCGGATGCCCATGCGGCGGAGTTCCGTGAAGCGCTCGCGGATGCCGCCCTTGACGATATCCTTGAGATGGATGACGCCGAGCAGCCGTCCATCGCGGGCGACCGCAAGTGGCGTGCCGCCGGCCTTGGCGATCTCGGCGGCGATGGCCTGGATCTCGCGCACCGTCTCGGCCCCTGCACCTTCGACATGTTTCAGGACGGCGTCGACCGCGCCCTTGCGGATCTGGGAGCCTTCGAGATCGACGCCGCTCATCCGGCTCTGGGCCGTGAAGGGCACGAAGGTGGCGTGCAGGCTCGCCATGTCGCGGGCGCGGATGGCGTATTTCTCCTTGGCGAGCACGACGATCGAGCGGCCTTCCGGCGTCTCGTCGGCGAGCGAGGCGATCTGGGCGGCATCGGCCAGTTCCTGCTCGCTGATGCCGCGCACGGGGCGGAACTCGGTCGCCTGGCGGTTGCCGAGGGTGATCGTGCCGGTCTTGTCCAGCAGCAGCGTGTCGACGTCGCCGGCGGCCTCGACGGCGCGGCCGGACATGGCGAGCACGTTGAAGCGCACGAGCCGGTCCATGCCGGCGATACCGATGGCCGAGAGCAGGGCGCCGATCGTGGTCGGGATCAGCGTGACGAAGAGCGCGACCAGCACGACGACCGGGATATAGCCGCCGGCATAGGTGGCGAAGCTCGGGATCGTCACGGTGGCGAGCACGAAGATCAGCGTCATGCCGGCGAGCAGGATGTTGAGCGCGATCTCGTTCGGGGTCTTCTGGCGCTCGGCGCCCTCGACCAGCGCGATCATGCGGTCGATGAAGGTCGAACCGGCCGCGGCGGTGATACGGACGCGAACCCAGTCGGAGAGCACCTGCGTGCCACCGGTCACGGCCGAGCGGTCGCCGCCGGATTCGCGGATGACGGGGGCGGATTCGCCGGTGATCGCGGCTTCGTTCACCGAGGCGACGCCTTCGATGACCTCGCCGTCCGAGGGGATGATGTCGCCGGCCTCGACCAGCACGACATCGCCGACCTTGAGCGAAGTGCCGGGGACGAGCCGGAACTGGCTGCGGTCATCGCCCGAGAGCAGCTTGGCCTCGGTCTCGGAGCGCGTCTTGCGCAGCGAGTCGGCCTGGGCCTTGCCGCGCCCCTCCGCCACCGCTTCCGCGAAATTGGCGAAGAGCACGGTGAACCAGAGCCAGAGCACGATCTGGAAGGAGAAGCCGAGATTGGCGCCTCCGGTGGCAAGGTCCTTCAGGAAGAGGATGGTGGTCAGCGCGGAGACCACGGCGACGACGAACATCACCGGGTTGCGGGCGAGGCTGCGCGGGTCGAGCTTGCGGAAGGCGTCGGCGAGGGCCGGCAGCAGGATCCGGGCGTCGATCAGGCTCGCGGATTTGGATGGGCTCATAAGAGGCTCCAGCGGAGGGGTGGCGGGTCCGGCTCAGGCGGCGACGAGGCCGGCGAGCGCCCGGACGAGCAGCAGGACAAGGAACAGTGCGACCGTCAGGCCGAGGATGAGGGTGGCAGGGCGCGGCGGCGCCCTGTCCATTTCCCGCGAAGGGGCGTCACGATGGACGGCATCGCGGCGCATTTGGCGCAGGCAGCTTGCCATGGTGATCTCCTCAGAAGCTCTGGCCGGCGAGCATGGAGAGATGCTCGACGATCGGGCCGACTGCGAGGGCAGGGAAGAAGGTCAGGCCGCCGACGATCAGGATGACGCCGACGAGCAGGCCGACGAAGAGTGGGCCGTCCGTCGGGAAGGTACCGGCCGAGGCGGGCACGGATTTCTTCGCGGCGAGCGAACCGGCGATGGCGAGCGCCGGGATGATGACCAGGAAGCGGCCGACCAGCATCGTGATGCCGAGCGTCGTGTTGTACCAGAGCGTGTTCGCCGAGAGGCTGGCGAAGGCCGAGCCATTATTCGCCGCCGCCGAGGTATAGGCGTAGAGAATCTCGGAGAAGCCGTGCGGGCCGCTATTGCCGGCGGACGCCACCGCACCGGGCAGCACGACCGCGATCGCGGTGAAGACCAGCATGCCGGCCGGCAGGCAGAGGATGGCGAGCATGGCCATCTTGACCTCGCGGGCCTCGATCTTCTTGCCGAGATATTCCGGCGTGCGGCCAACCATCAGGCCGGCGACGAAGATCGCCAGCACGACGAAGAGCACGATGCCGTAGAAGCCCGCGCCGACACCGCCGATGATGACCTCGCCAAGCTCCATGTTGATCAGCGGGATCATGCCGCCGAGCGCGGTGAAGCTGCCATGCATGGCGTTGACCGCGCCGCAGGAGGCGGCGGTGGTGACGACCGCAAAGAGGGCCGAGAGCGGGATGCCGAAGCGCATCTCCTTGCCTTCAAGGTTGCCACCCTGGAGACCCAGCGCCTGGACCAGCGGATTGCCTGCAGCTTCTGCCCAGTAGCAGACGGCGATACCGGCGATGAACAGAACGCCCATGGCCGAGAGGATCGCCCAGCCCTGGCGCTCGTTGCCGACCATCCGGCCGAAGACATTGGTCAGCGCGGCGCCGATCGCGAAGATCGAGACCATCTGGAGGAGATTGGTGATGGCGTCGGGGTTCTCGAAGGGGTGGGCCGAGTTGGCGTTGAAGAAGCCGCCGCCATTGGTGCCGAGCATCTTGATCGCGAGCTGGGACGCGACCGGGCCGCGCGCGATCGTCTGCTGCGCGCCTTCGAGCGTCGTCGCCGTCACCGACGGGTCGAGCGTCTGCGGGACGCCCAAGGCGACATAGGCCAGCGTCAGCAGGATGCAGAGCGGCAGCAGGACGTAGAGTGTCGCGCGGGTGAGGTCGACCCAGAAGCTGCCGACCGACTTGGCCGAGGCGCGGGCGAAGCCGCGGATCAGCGCGACGGCGATGGCGATGCCGGTCGCGCCCGAGACGAAGTTCTGCACGGTCAAGCCGAGCATCTGCGTCAGGTAGGACATGGTGCTCTCGCCGCCATAGCCCTGCCAGTTGGTGTTGGTGACGAAGCTGACCGCCGTGTTGAAGGCGAGGTCGGGCGCCACAGTGCCCATGCCGTCCGGGTTCAGTGGCAGCAGGCCCTGAAAGCGCTGCAGCCCGTAGAGCAGCAGCAGGCCGGCGAGGTTGAACAGCAGCAGCGCGACCGCATAGGCGCTCCAGTGCTGCTCCTCGCGCTCATGCGTGCCGGCGAGTGCAAAGAGCCCGCGCTCGACCGGCGCGAGCACGGGGGAGAGGAGAGTACGCTCGCCATTGAAGACGCGCGTCATGTAGCCGCCGAGCGGCTTCGCCAAGGCGAGCACGATCGTGCAGAAGAGGAGGATCTGGATCCAGCCATAGAGTGTCATGGGAGGGCTTTCGAAGCTCTATGCCTGGCGCTCAGAAGCGCTCGGGGCGCAGCAGCGCATAGGTGAGATAGACGAGCAGGAGCGCGGTCACCGCGCCGCCGAGGAGATAATCGACGAACATGGGAGCCTCCTTCAGAGCGCGTTGCAGGCCGAGACATAGGCGAGGGCTGCCGCGAAGAAGCCGAGCGCGAGCGCGAGCATGGCGATATCCATTGCCGTGGTCCTTTCGACCGGGCGTTACCGATGGGTCGAGGCGCGGGGCCCCACCTTCGCGTGGAAGGCGAGGGTGCGAGCAGATCGACCATGGGTCGGATTATCGTGCTCGCGGCATAGCCGTTCGAGACGGCGCGCGGCGTCGCAGAATAGGAATTTTATAGGAATTCGGCGCGCCCTGCGGACGCACAGGCTTCAGCCGTGAGGCGTGTCGGACCGGAAGATGCCGGGCTTTCGCGGCACGGCGGTGGGGCGTTCGATCGAGAGGGTCACCTCCGGTGCGCCATCCCCCTGATGCAGATCGACAAGGCTGTCATTCAGCGTCGTGTCGACCGTAGTCCGGCGGTAGTTGAAGCGCAGATAGTCGTGCCATGTCGGCGTGCGGAAGGTCTCGGTCCAGACGGTGACGTCGTGCAGGTTGCGGGTCAGAATCCAGCGGCGCGCGCCATTGCGCCCTTGCGCACGCCGGCGCTGCTGCATCAGGGCGAGAAAGGCTTCGACCTGATCGGGGGCGATCCGATACTCGATCTTGACGGCGATCGGTCCGCTGCGCGGCTTCAGGTCAAGACCGAGCGTCGGGGCCTCGAAGCTGTCGGGTGTCGAGACATCGGAGTCCTTGCGCTGATGGATGGGCAGGAGAAAGCCGAGAAGCGCGACACCAAGGGATGCCGCGGTCGAGGCCTGCAGGGCGAAACCCAGGGAATAGCTTTCGGTGACCATGCCCCAGATCCAGCTCCCGCCAGCCAGCCCGAGCGAGGTGAGGGCGTAATAGAGCGAGATCGTCCGGCCGACGACCCAGCGCGGGCTCGCCCATTGCACGCTGATGCTGAGGCCCGACCAGCCAAGGACCCACCCGGCGCCGCCGAGCATCAGCGCGACAGCCGCGAGAGCCGGGCTCTGCGTCAGCGACAGACAGAGCGTGCAGGTCGCGCAAGCCGTGCAGGCCAGCTTCAGCATCTGCTCGTCCGACAGCTTGCGCCGGAGCGTTGTCGAGGCGAGGCCGGCCAGCAGCGCGCCTGCGCCGAAGCCCGCCATCAGGGTGCCATAGGCGATGGCGCCCTGCTTGAGCTGGTCGCGGACCACCAATGGCAGCAGTGCGAGGATGGCAATGCCCGCGAAGCCGAACAGGAAGCCGCGCCCGAGCGCCGTCTTGATCTCCGATGAGAGGGAGGTGAAGCGGATGCCGTCGGAGATCGCCGTCAGCATCGCCTCGGGCGGCAGCCGCGAGACGGGCACCTTCCATCGGGAGCGCCAGACGACAGCCAGCGGCGCGAGATGGCCGAGCGTATACAGGCAGAAGGCCGTGAGTGGGCCGAAGCTCGCCAGGATGATGCCGCCGAGTGCCGGCCCAACGCTGCGCACGGTGTTGAAGCCGACGGAGGTCAGCGTCACCGCCGCCGCAAGGTCCTTGCGGTCGACGATATCGCCGACCGAGGCCTGCCAGGCCGGGTCGTTGAAGGCGATGCCGCAGCCGGCGAGAAAGCTGAAAAACAGGATGATCCAGGGATTGATCATGCCCAGCGCGACGAGGATCGTCAGCGCGACGGCGGTCACGGTCATCAGGGACCGGGCCATCAGCATCACCTTGCGGCGATTGAAATTATCGACGATGGCGCCGGCGAAGATCGACAGGATGAAGGCGGGCAGGTTCGTCGCGGCCTGGACCAGCGCAACCATGACGCTGGACGGGGTGATGGTCGCCATCAGCCAGCTCATGGCGATGGTCTGGATCAGCCACCCCAGGCCGGAGATCAGCCCGGCAAGCCAGATCGCCCGGAACGTTACATTCCTGAGAGGCGCAAACGGCCCGGCACCCGCCGCGGATTTCCGCGCATCCATGACTCGGCTCATTCCGACGTCTGCTCCTGGCCGCCGGCCTTGGTTCCGAGCGTGATTCCGGAATCTTATGTCATGATTTTCGTCTGGGAGGCCTGATTTTCCGGCATGGACGACCTGCAGGGAGACGGATGTTCCCTGTCAGGCAAGCTGGAGCGCGTCCAAAAACAAGCATGCCGTATGTCAGCAGCGCGCCGCAATAATTGACGCTCACTTGACAGGGTGCCATGCAACCGGTTGCATGAAGTGATGACAAGGGGCTCCATCACGATCGGAGATGTCGCGGCGAAGGCCGGCGTGTCGCGGGCGACCGTGTCGCGCGCCTTCACCCGGCCCAATCTCCTGACGCCGGCCGTCGTCGAGCAGGTCAGGCGGATCGCCGACGAACTGGGCTATGTCCCCAACCGCATCGCGCGCGCGCTCAGCACCGGGCGCTTCGGCACCATCGCGCTCCTGGTGCCGGACATCGCCAACCCCTTCTTCCCGCCGCTCATCCGTGCCGCGCAGGCGCGCGCCGACGCACTGGGCTATGCGGTGTTCCTTGGCGATTCCGACGAAACGCCCGATCGCGAGGACCGCCTGCTGGCGAAGCTGGCGCCGCAGGTCGACGGCTTCGTCGTCGCATCGCCCCGCCTCGACGAGGCGCGCATCCGCTTCCATGCCGGCCAGAAGCCGACCGTGCTGATCAACCGCGACATCGCCGGCGTTCCGCGCGTGCTCATCGACGTGCGCGGCGGCATCGAGATGGCGATCACCCATCTCTTCGGGCTCGGCCATCGCCGCATCGCCTATGTCGGCGGTCCGGCCGCGTCCTGGGCGAACCAGCAGCGCGAGCACGCCGCGATGGCGGCAGCACAGCGCTTCGGCATCGAGGAACTGGCGATCCCGGCCTACCGGCCGACCTATGAGGCCGGCCAGGCGGCGGTCGAGCGCCTGCTCGCAGCCGGTGTCAGTGCCGCCATCGCCTTCGACGACATCGTCGCGCAGGGGCTGGTCGCGGGCTTGAGCGCGCGCGGCATCGTCATCCCGCGCGACCTCAGCATCGTCGGCTTCGACGACGTGCTGGCCGCCACGACCTATCCGCCACTGACCACGATCGATGCGCATTGCGCCGATGCCGGCGCGGCCGGCGTCGAACTGCTGCTGGAGATCATCGAGACCGGCGAGAAGCGCGACGCTTGCCTGATCATCCCAACCCGCCTCGTCCAGCGCGAAAGCACCGGCCCTGTCGCGACCGGGGAGGCGATACCCGGGCGATCCCCATCCGCCGGGAACAGGCGCAGATCAACCGACCAAAGAGGGAGAACGTGATGTCACGATGGTCAATCCTAGCCGCAGCGGCGGCGCTGATCGGGCTCGGCCCGCTTGCGGCCGCGGCCCAGCCGAAACCGGCCCTGCCCAAGCCTAAGGCGCCGCTGACGATCAGCGTCATCGACGTCGCCGGCGACTTGCAGATCAGCCAGCCCGCAATCGAGAAGTTCCAGAAGGAGCATCCTGATCTTGTCGCGCGCTTCATCTTCACCAAGGCGACGGCGCCGGAGCTCGCCGGCAAGCTCAAAGCGCAGCAGCAGGCCGGGCGCGTCGACATCGACTTCGTCCTGACCGGCAACGACGCGCTCGCGGCCGGCATGGAGCAGAATCTCTGGCTCGAGATTTTCCCCAAATATGCCGACCGCTTTCCCGCGCTGGACAAGCTCTACATCCCCGGCGCCTATGCGATGCAGAAGATGGCGCGCGGCCAGGCGATGGTGCTCGACTGGTATCCGTCAGGGCCGCTGCTCGAATACGACCCGGCCAAGGTCAAGGACATGCCGAAGACGGCCGAGGAACTGCTGGCCTGGTGCAAGGCGCATCCCAACCGCTTCATGTATGCCCGCCCGGCGAATTCGGGGCCGGGGCGCACCTTCGTGATGGGCCTGCCCTATCTGCTCGGCGACAAGGACCCGCAGGATCCGGTCAAGGGCTGGGACAAGACCTGGGCCTATCTCAAGGAGATGAACGACTGCGTCGAGTACTACCCGTCCGGCACCACCGCGACGATGAAGGAGCTCGGCGACGGCTCGCGCGACATCATCGCCACCACCACCGGCTGGGACATCAATCCGCGCTATCTCGGCATCGTGCCGGAGAACTTCAAAGTGGCGACGCTGAAGGGCTTCCACTGGGTCGGCGATGCCAACTACATGGCGATTCCAAAGGGCGTCAGCGGCGAGAAGCTCGATGTCGCGTTGGCGCTGATGGCCTATCTGCTGGAGCCGGCCCAGCAGGCCTACATGTACGACCACGGCTATATGTATCCTGGCCCGTCCATCCACGGCGTGACCATCGACATGGCGCCGAAGGACAGCCAGGAGACGATCGCCAAGTTCGGCCGGCCGGAATATGCCGATATGATCGCGAACAACCCGACCGAACCGCCGCTCGACGCAAAGCCCCTGGTGACGATGTTCGAGAAATGGGATCGAGAGATCGCCGGGAAGAAGGCAAGGCCGTGAAGCTGTGGCGCGGTGCGGTTTGTACCGCACCGCGCCAGTTACGGACGTTCGGGCATCGCCTGGAAGCGGGCGTTCATGCCTATCCGTCAGGCGCCCAGTCTAAGTGTGGTCGCGACGATCGACCTGGCGTGCCGTCATCACCGCCCGTGTGAAGCCAGGTTCGACGATAACCAGACTACCGTCCGGCAGTCCGAGGATACGGTCCATCGCGATACCCTGGAATTGGAAGCGTCGATCCAGCGTCGCGATCGCAGCGTCTTCCTCGGCGGTCCCCATCGCATCAATCGTTCGCGCGACGGCATCGTGGGTGCTGGCGTTGAGATGCAGGACGATCTCCGCTGCGGCTTCGGGGTCCGGCACGGTGAAGGTGCCTTCGGCGGTGCCCTGTGCGATGATTCGGGTCAGCACCGGTCGCATCACCGCGATCGAGGCGGCATTGATCCGATGGTAGAGCAGCAGGTTCTCCGGCCGGAAGACAACGTCGAAAGCGGCCCGGAATTTCGGTGCATCCGCCAGCTTCATGCTGCGTGAGCGCGCCATGAAAACGTTCAGCCGCTCAAGCGCGCTGAGACCCGGATCGTCGAGGATATCGCGGACACGCGCGACCGCATCCTGCGCCAGCCGGGCGGTGATCCCTTCGAGCAAATCCTCCTTCGCCGTGAAGTGGTGGTAGAAGCCGCCCTTCGAGATGCCGACCTTTGCGATCACGTCGTTGACCGTGGTCCGCTCGTAGCCGCGTTCGAAAAACAGCGCCTGCGCGCCGTCGAGGATCTCGTTCCTGCGATCACCCGGGGACTTCACGATACGGGGCATATGCGACTTACCTCTGCTTGACGACCGACCGTCGGTCTGTAGAATGACCGACGGTCGGTCTCTCGTGATTGTGCGCGTAAGAGGCTGCCGCCGCAACGCTTCCGACTTGCGATGATCGCGAGCGGGGTGCCTCAGCGGGATGCTTCTTGCGAGGGATGTCGTGAAGTTCTCTCGTCTCCTCCTTGCCGCCACGGCCATCATCGTCGCTGGCGGCGCCTACTGGCTCCTGACCAAGCCGGTCGCGGTCGCGACGGTCGCACCCAAGCGCGGCGATGCAGCCGAGATTGTCTACGCCACCGGCACGGTCGAGCCGCGCAACTGGGCCAAGGTCACAGCGCTCGTGCGAGAGCGCATCGTCGAGCGCTGCGACTGCGAGGGCCAGCGCGTGGAGCAGGGGCATGTCCTCGCCCGTCTCGACAGCGTCCAAGCCGAGGCGACCTTGGCCGAGCTCAAGGCCCGCCAGAAGCTTGCCACCGCCGAGCTCGACCGGCTGGCGGTTCTGGTCGAGCGCAATGTGACGAGCCAGCAGGCGCTCGACCGCGCTCGCAGCGAGATGGGGCAGGCCTCGGCGCTGATCGCCGGCCAGACCGCCCGCCTCGAGAACTATGTCCTGCGCGCCCCGATGCGCGGCACCGTGCTGCGCCGCGACGGCGAGGTCGGCGAGATCGCCGAGCCCGGCACCGTGCTGTTCTGGATCGGCGAAGCCAGGCCGCTGCGCGTCGTTGCCGAAGTCAACGAAGAGGACATTCCCCAGGTCAAGCCCGGCCAGCGTGCTTTGCTACGCGCCGACGCCTTTCCGGGGAAAATGCTGGAAGCCACCGTCGACAGCATCACGCCCAAGGGCGATCCCGTCGCCAAGACCTATCGCGTCTATCTCGCTTTGCCGGACGACACGTCCTTGCTGATCGGCATGACGGTCGAGCTCAACATCATCGCGCGGGTGGCGAAGCAGGCGCTGCTGCTGCCGGTCGCCGCCGTGCAGGGCAACGCCGTCTTCGTTCTCGATGGCGATCGCGCCCGCCGCCGCGAACTGGCGATCGGCATTCGCGGCACCGGCGATGTCGAGGTCCTCTCCGGATTGCCGGATCAGGCTCGCGTGATCACGCCCTTTCCGGACAAGCTCGGCGATGGTGCCCGTGTCAGGCCGCAAGGAGGCTGAGCCATGCGGCTGATCCTCGCTCTGGCCCTGACGCATATCCGCGGCCGCGGCCGGCAGACCCTGGTCGCGATCATCGGGGTCGCGCTCGGCGTCGGTTTTTCGATCGCCATGGCGTCGCTGATGCAGGGCGGCGAGGATGATTTCGTCGCGAGGCTGGTCGACACCATGCCGCATGTCGACATCACGGATGAATATCGCAACGCCCGCCGCCAGCCGGCGCAGGACGCCTTTGCCGCTGTCCACATCGCCGGCTTGCGGCCGAAGGACGATCGGCGCGGCATCCTCAACCCGACCGAGGCGGTCGCGATGCTGCGGGCCTGGGTGCCCGGGCGATTGGCGCTCAGCCTGAAGACGCAAGGCGTGGTGCGCTATTCCGGCCGCGATGTCGGCATCGCCATCATCGGCATCGAGCCGCAGGCGGAGATGAAGGTCTCCTCGCTCGCCAAGGATTTCCGCCAAGGCAGCTTCACCTCGCTGATCGCCGGCGGCAACACCATCGTCGTCGGCGACAGGCTGGCGCAGCGCCTTGGCGTCGAACTCGGCACCACCGTCACCGTCGTCTCCTCCACTGGCCAGAGCCGCGCCTTCAAGATCGTCGGCCTGTTCCATACCGGCACCACGGCGCGCGATGAGGGCGAGGGCTATGTCCTGCTCAAGAACGCCCAGATCCTCAGCGAGCGCCCGAATGCGATCAACGAGATCAGGTTGAAGCTCGACGACCCCAACGCCGCGCCGCAGGTGGCGCGGCGGGCCGAGGCGCAGATCGGCTACAAGGCGATGGCATGGCAGGAGGCGAACGAGTCGCTGTTGCAGGCGCTCGTGATCCGCAACGTCATCATGTACACGGTCGTCGGCGCGATCCTGCTGGTAGCTGGCTTCGGCATCTTCAACATCATCTCGACCATTACCCATGAGAAGGCGCGCGACATCGCCATTCTGAAGTCGCTCGGCTTCACCGAGACTGATATGCGTCGTCTCTTCCTCCTCGAAGGAGTCGCGCTCGGCGCCGGCGGCTCGCTGATCGGCTGGGCGTTCGGTTTCTCGCTCTGCTTTGCGCTCTCGCTGGTTCGCTTCGAATTGTCGGGTGCCAGCGTCGCCCAGGAAATCACGCGCCTGCCGCTGGCCTGGAGTATCTGGCACTATCTGATCGCGGCCGGCTTCGCGCTGGTCTCGGCCGGTGTCGCCGGCTACTTGCCGGCAAGACAGGCGGCACGGCTCAATCCGGTCGACATCATCCGGGGCGCCACGTGAGCGCGCTGATCGAAACGAAGGGGCTGACCCGCGTCCTGCCCGCCGCCGTACCGGTGACGCTGGTCCAGGACATCACGCTCGCGATCGGGGAGGGCGAGTTCGTCGCCATCACCGGCCCCTCCGGTTCAGGCAAATCCTCATTGCTCTATCTGCTCGGGCTGCTCGACAAGCCGAGCGGCGGCTCGCTCGCTATCGAGGGCAGGGACACCGCCGGGCTCAGCGAACGCGAGCGCGCCGCGATCCGTCTGGGGACGCTCGGCTTCGTCTTCCAGTTCCACTTCCTGCTGCCGGAATTCACCGTCCGCGAGAACGTGGAGATTCCGATGCGCCGGCTCGGCAAGCTCGGCGCTGCTGCCATGCGCGACCGTTCGACGGAACTGCTGACGGCGCTCGGTCTCGCCGACCATCTCGACAAGCGGCCCGACCAGCTCTCGGGCGGCCAGCGACAGCGCGTCGCTGTCGCCCGTTCGCTCGCCAATGATCCGCCATTGATCCTCGCTGACGAGCCAACCGGCAGTCTCGACAGCAGGAATTCCGCGCAGGTCTTCGCGATCCTCGATGAGCTGGTGCGCGAGCGCGGCAAGACAGTGATCGCCGTGACCCACGATACCGAGATGGCAGCGAAGGCGAGCCGGTGCGTTCATCTGGTCGACGGGCAGCTGTGCGAGAGCTGAGATATCACCTGGAAGCTATCGCATGGTGGCTCTCTTCGCGCGCAACTTCACGGCATGGGCCGAAAGCCCGCGACGCAGCGATCAGGCTGATTTCAGCCGGATCGAGGGAGAATTCTGCGGCGGTCAGGCCTCGTAGCCGAAGGGGTCGTCGACGGAATGCGAGGGCTGGGTAAACCACTTCGCGCCATCATCAGACATGTAGACGATATCCTCCAGCCTCACTCCAAACTCGCCGTAGATGCACATCATGGGCTCGATCGAGAAGCACATGCCAGGCTGAAGCGGCGTCTTGTTGCCCTTCACGATATAGGCCTCTTCGTGAACGTCCAGGCCGAGCCCATGCCCGGTGCGATGCGGCAACCCGGGAACCTTGTAACCGGGCCCGTAACCTGCCGCCTCGATCACTCCGCGCGCCGCCTGGTCGATCGCCTCGCAAGGTGCGCCAAGGCGGGCTGCGGCAAACCCCGCCAACTGGGCTGCCTTTTCGAGGTTCCAGATCTCGCGCTGCCGTTCGGTCGGCTCTCCGAACACATAGGTTCTGGTGATGTCCGAACGATAGCCTTCCAGCTTCGTCCCCATGTCGATGAGAACCATGTCGCCGTCGTTCAGCGTCTGCGGGTAGGGTACGCCGTGGGGATAAGCCGTAGCCTCGCCGAATTGCGCGTGATTGCTGGACCAGTCCCGGCCCAGCTTGCGATGGGCGCGCGCCAGAAAGTCCAGGGTCTCGGTCGTCGTCACGCCCACCTTCAAGGCGCGGGCGACCGCACGGTGAACTTCCATGGTGATGTCCATGGCCTGCTGGATCAGGGCAATCTCGGCTGCCGATTTCAGCTGCCGGCAGGCGGCGGTGATCGGCTGCCCGCTGGTGAAGGAAAAGCGGTTGCCCGCCTTGCGCAGGCCTTCAGCGATATAGAAGGGGGTCTGCGGATCGAGCGCCACCGAGCCGCTCTCGTAGCCCAGGCTGCGAATCGTATCGACGACCAGGGCTGCAGGGTCCTCATGCTCTTCCCAGCAGCGCACGTCGTCGCCGAACAGCATGTATTCCCGCGTCTTGGGCTCCTCGAAAGCGGGGCTCAGGTAGACGATCTCGCCTTCGGCCGGGACGATCGCCCCGTGCAAGCGTTCGGTCAGGGCAAGGTCGATGCCCGTGAAGTAACGCAGGCTGGTCGAGGTATCGAGATAGAGCGCCTGATGCCCTCCGTCTCGCAGCAGCTCCTGGGCCTTTGCGATCCGTGCGCGATACTCGTCCAGCCCGATCGCGACGCTGCGGCTCGTCGGTGGACTGAGCCTGGCGAGCTCTTCTTCGAAGGATGATCCGCCTACCCCGATCGTCATGACATACCTCTTTCAACGTGATTACCTTCAAAGGCGCGGTTGCTCAGCGGCCAGTGAACTTGATCGATACTAAGCGTCCGTGCGCTGTTCAGCATCGTCGGCGAAGCGTCCGAACGAAGCCTTCTGGATATAGAAGCGAGCCGGCCGCATCGCGTTCAACTCCGGCACGATCTCCCGCTCAAGAAGCTCACGCGCGGCGAGCCGGCCCCACATCGGCCCCCAGCCGACTCCGCCATGGGAAACGGCAAAGTAGAAGCCGGGCAGCCAGGGCAGTTCGCCGATGACCGGGCCTCCGTGAGGAATGGCACGGATGCCGATGCGGCTGGCGGCGACGGCGGTGCCCGCCAGGGCGGGTATGAGCTCCGCAACATCCTCCAGGATGCCCTGTGGAGATGGGCCGTTGGCACCGTGGACGCTGGTGAGGGCCTCTCCGCGCCAATGAATGGCCAACCCGCCTTCGGGATCCGGCCGGCTCATCCAGCTCGGTGCGCCGATGATCTGCCTGGGTAGGCCAGGGATGGCTTCGGTATAAACCACAAGGCCGGGAACGAGTTCGAGGGGCAGAGTCGCGCCGGCCAGTGCGGCGATGTGGCTGCCCCAACTGCCTGCGGCATTGATCACCGCGTCGGCAGCGATCTCGGAGCCGTCTCGAAGCAGGACGCCGGTAACCTTGCCTGCGTGCCGCAGGACCGCGCAGACCGGCTGGTCGGTCAGCACCGAGCCACCCAGTTTTCGGACATGATCGAGCAATGTCGCTACCATGGCGGGGGCATCGACCCAGCCGGATCGCGCCTCGTAGACGACCTCGTCGTCGTCAGCGAACAGAACGCCGGGCGCCATGCCGCGCGCCTTGCCACCATCGAGCGTTTTGAGGTCGAGCCCGCGCTCGCGGCAGATGGCGAGGTCGCGCGCGATCTTGGCCCGCTCCTCCGGCAAGCCCCAGGTCAAGGTGCCGGTCCAGTGCAACCACCCCGGGCCGATTTCCTGTTGGAGCTGGTCGAAGGTGTCGTTGAGCTGGAGCCTGAGGCGGGCGCGGCCGGGATCCTCGTCCCAACTCGCCTGCGGAAAGGTCGACAGATAGGCGATCGAGGCAGCGCTTGTGCCGGATGCGGGACGCGCAGCGTCCACGACGACGACATCGGCTTTGCCGACGGCCAACCTGTAAGCGATGTTCGCGCCGATCGCTCCAGCGCCGATGACGACGATTTTCATGGCGACCTGCTGAAAATTCGGGGAGACAGATCGGCGACGCTGGAGCAGCCGAGATGGCCGAGGGTCGTCCAGAATTCGCGTTTCACGAGTTCCAGCGTGCGTCGTACCCCGTACTCGCCATCTGCCGCCAGGCCGAACGCGACGAGGCGTCCCAGAGCGACGGCATTGGCACCCAGCGCTATGGCGGTGGCGATATCGCTGCCTCGCCGCACTCCGGAGTCGAAGATGATCGGAACCTCGGCTCCGACCGCGGCGCGAATATGAGGCAATATCTCCAGTGTCGTCAGGGTGCGATCGATGGACCGGCCTCCGTAGTTGGAGACATAGAGCGCGACGGCTCCCGCATCGAGCGCCGCCTGCGCGTCGGCGACGCTCTGGACGCCCTTGACGATACAGGGAAGCGGGCTGCGGGCGATAACGTCGGCGGCTTGCTTCCAACCCCAGCGCGGCTCGGCAAAATCGAGCAACTCGACCAGATTTGCCGGATCGGACAGGCCTGGGCCGAAATTCGACGGCCCCTTCTCGCCGCGCGGGGAGAAGCGGTCCTCCATCATGCGCTCGCGCCATTGACGGATCGGCGAATAGGTCGCGCAGACATGAGTGTAGCCGGCCGCCCTGGCGCGGCCGATCATCTGCAGGACGCCTTCCGGATCGCCGACGAAGGTCATCTGGAAAATCTTGGCCACGCCTGACGCCTGCGCCACCTCTTCCAGGTGAAACGAGGACGCCGCCGGCACCATCTGCTTGATACCGGCGGCCTCGGCCGCCCGCCCGATGGCGCAATGGCCGTCGGGATGGAACACGGCTTCGCCGCCGAAAGGCGCGATCAGCGCCGGGAAGCTCAGGTCGTGCCCCAGCAGGTTCGTTCGCGTATCCGGGTTGGATATCCCGGCGAACAACGGCGTATCGAACCTGATCCGATCGAAGACGCTGGTGTTCTCCTCGCGCGTGACCTCGTCGCCGGTTCCACAATTCAGATAATTCCAGTCGATCTCCGAAAGCTGCCGCCGCGCCTGCGCATGGATGCCGCGAAGCGTCGTGTACTTCTCATCGGTGCGGTAGCGGTCGTCCAGCCGCTGCTCGGGCTTGCTCATGATGGTGACTTTCGTCTCAGGCCTGCGCCTTGAAGGCGGCGATGATCTCTTCGGTCGAGCGGACGCGGCCGATATAGGGGAAGACGTATTTGAGAGAGGCCTCGTGGGCCTCGGCAGTGCCGGCGGCCATGGCGTCGCGCACGAAGATCACGTCGTAGCCGTGATCATAGGCATTCCGGCCGGTGCCCTCGACGCCGAAATTGGTCGAGATCCCGGCCAGCACGATCGTCTTGATTCCACGCCGCCGAAGCTGCAGGTCGAGGTCGGAGCCGTAGAAGGCATTAAAGCTCTTCTTGTTCACGACGGGCTCATTGGTGCGCCTGTCCATCTCCGGGACGAGCTGATCCCAGTTCTCGATGCGGTGCGGGTAGCGGGGCCGCTTGACGTCGAGGTTGGGGCCCAGATTGTCCGACTCATCGGGCAGGAAGGTCGTGCGCACGAAGACGGGCAGGGCACCCGCTGCCCGCGCAGGTTCGATCATCGACGCGATACGGGCGACGACCTCGGTCGCGCTGTGCGGCGCGGCCGCGTGATGCGCGACGGAAGTCTGCATGTCGATGGAAACGAGGGCGGTGGTTTTTGCGTCGAACAGGGTGTCGGTCATGGATCGGCTCTTTCTGAATTGGGATGGCGGAGCACATCGCTGCCGCAGCATCGTCGGGCACAGGCTCGCGATCCCGCGCCGGCAGGCTTCGAAAATCCGGGTGGTAGAGGGCTTTGCTGCAGTGGTTCGGCGTCAATCGCGCCGGGTGGGAGGAGCGCGGCAATGGCTGTCGAGGCACGAGATCATGGCTCGAAACTCTGCTCGGTCGCGGGCACGGGCGGAGCTCATGCGCGCGCCTGGCGTCCGAGGATCAGCTTGTTGGCGAGTACGGTCATGACGAGCGTCGTCGTCATCAGGATCAAAGCGAGAGCCGAGGCGAAGGGCCAGTTGTTGTTCGCTGTAAACTCCCAGTAGAGCAGCGGCGCCATCATGTGGAAGCGCGGCCCGCCGATCAGCACCGGCGTCGCGAATGCGTTCATCGCGAGGATGAAGCAGAGCACTGCGGCGATCATCGTCCCCGGCAACGCCATGGGCCAGACGATCCGCCAGAAGGCGCGGGCCGGCGCGGCTCCGAGGCTCTCGGCGGCCTGCTCCAGGTTCTCGTCGATTCCCTCGACGACGCTCTGCAGCGTCAGGATCATGTAGGGCAGGTTGATGGAGATGATGCCGATGATGACGCCCGTGGTCGTCTGCATCAGCGTCATCGTGCCCAGGCCCAAGCTGGTGGCGGCAAGGTTGATGACGCCGCCATGCGAGAACAGAACCATCCAGCCGATGGAACGGACGGTGCTACTGACGAAGAGCGGTAGCACCATCAGCAGCATCACCGCGTTCTTCCACCGGCTCTGCCAGCGGGCCAGCCGATACGCGATCGGAAAGCCGAAGAGCAGACAGAACGCCGTCGAGCTCAACGCCACGACCACGGTGGTGATCATGACGTCGGTATAGTAGGCGTCGCCGAAGAAGCGCGTGTAGTTCTCCGTGGTCGCAGCCTCGACCATGAGCTTTGTCGGATCGAAGCGGTTGAAGCTCATGCGGAGCAGCAACAGCAGCGGCGCCACCAGCATCACTGCCACGACGGCCGTGGCCGGTGTCAGCAATGCGCTGGCGGCCGCGAGATGTCCCTTCTCGCGGCGGTCGGAAGGCAAGGGCGTGGCTGCGGCCAGGGTCATCCCTTGTACTCGATGTTCTTCTTCCACCAGTCGCTCATTGCCGGAAGCTCGCGGGCGAGCTTGTCGAGATCCGGGGAGACCAGTTTCGGCGCATCCGGCGGCAATTCCAGCCGCTTGGCCAGATTGGGAGGCAGGTTGGCGTTCGCGATCGAGGGCATGTAGCCCATGTTCTCGGCAAAGCCCTGCTGCGCCTTGGGCTGCAGCGCGGCCTCGATATAGGCGTAGGCCGCGTCCTTGTTCTGGGCATTCTTGGGGATGACCAAGCCGGAGACGTAGAGCATCGCGCCGCTCTTCGGCCAGGCCGACTCGATCCGGACACCGGCGTTCTGCCACATGATCGAGCGGGCCTGCCAGATGACCGCGATGGCGATCTCCTTGGACTTGAAGGCCTGGGTGAATGCTTCCGGCTGGGCATAGAGGCGCAGCCCGTTGGCGTTGACGTCCTTGAGATAGCTCTTTCCGGCCTCGTAATCATCGAGCGAGCCGCCGCGATACAGGGCGCCGGCCATCAGGAACGCATAATAGTTGGCGATGATGGCGCCGACCTTGCCCTTGTATTTCGGGTTCAGAAGCGCATCGAGATCCGTCGGCGGCTCGTCAACCTGCTCGGGATCGTAAATGATGACCTGTGCGCTGACGATGTGGGGAACGATGTAGGGGTCTCGCGCCTCGGGGCGGATCGCGTTCCAGCTCGGCAGCTTGGCCGGATCGATCGGCAACAGGGCATCGGCGTTGCGCAGGGCCTGCGCCTTCACGTTGTCGAAGCACTGAACATCCACCGCACCGCGCGGCAGAATGCGCTGGGCGATCGTCTTGGCCATGCGGGTATCGGAATCGCCGACATCCTGGACGACCCTGACGGCTTTGTCCGCCATAATCGGATCGACATTCTCCCGCAGCAGCCTGCCATAGTCGCCGCCCCAGGTCCCGACCGTGACTGAGCCGCCCGATTGCGCGAAGCTCTGGCCCGCGAACGGTACGGCGACCGCTCCTGCCGATGCGCCTGCGATGAAGTTTCGCCGGGAGATGCGATCGAACGTCGTATTCTTGATCATGGCAGTCCCCTGTAGTTGCTCGTGACGGTTGCTTTTTTGAAGTTTACGAGGCTTCGAAGACGCGCTCCGCGCTGCCGTCCCAATCGATCGAGACTTCCGATCCCGGTGGCAGGCACAGGCGGTTGCCGGGCTCCGAAGCCTGGCGAACGACGATGCGCTTGTCGGGTGCGATCTGCACCGCATGCTCCACGACCGCGCCGAGATAGACGCCGACCACGACCGTCCCCGTGAGCTTGCCCGCCTCCCAGCCCGCGCGCAGGGCCAGCCGTTCGGGACGCAGCGCCATCGTCGCCGGGCCGGAGCGACGGTCGGACGAGAGGAGGAGCGGCTGTTCCCCTCCGAAGGCGAAGTTGCGCTGCCCGTCGACATGGCCTTCGATCAGGTTGCTGCGGCCGATGAAGCTCGCGACGAAGGCCGTTTCCGGTCGCTCGTAGAGATCCTCCTGGTCGCCAGTCTGCTGGATGCGACCGTCCTTCATCACGACGAGCCTATCGCCCATGGCCATGGCTTCGTCCTGATCATGGGTGACCATGATCGTGGTGAACCCATGCTCGCGCTGCAGGATGCGGATGTCGCGAGCGACCTCCGACCTGAGGGAGGCGTCGAGGTTCGACAACGGCTCGTCGAGCAGGACGATGTCGGGTCGAATGGCGAGCGCCCGCGCCAGGGCCACGCGCTGCTGCTGCCCGCCGGACAATTGCCGCGGTAGGCGGCCGCCGAGCCCGTCCAGCTTGACCAGAGCGAGCATCTCGTCGACGCGCCTGGACGCTTCCGCCCGCCCGATGCCGCGCATCTCGAGGCCGAAGCCGATATTGGCCGCTGCAGTGAGATGCGGGAACAGCGCGTAGTTCTGGAAGACGATGCCCATATTCCGCTTATGCGGCGGCAGATCGACGATGCTTCTGCCGGACACCTTGATGTCGCCGCGGCTCGCCGCGACGAAACCGGCGATCATCCGCAGCGTCGTGGTCTTGCCGCACCCGGACGGGCCCAGAAGCGCAACCATCTCGCCCGCCCGCACATTGAGCGAGAACTGATCGACGGCTGACATCGTGCCGTAGAATTTCGAGACGTTTTCGATGTCGAGCGTGCTCATCGCGCAACCCGCCCGAGATTGGCGAAATTGCCGAGTGCGAACAGGATGGCACCGATGCCGACGATCTGCAGGACGGAGATCGCCGCGATCAGCGGATCCAGCCGATATTCCAGATATTGCAGGATCGCGATCGGCAAGGTCGACATGCCGGGGCTGACGAGAAACAAGCTGATCTCCAGATTTTCGAAACTGATGATGAAGGCGAAGAAGCCGGAGGCGACGATGCCGTTGCGCATGGCGGGAAGCGTCACGCGCCAGATCACGCGGGGCGGCGAGGCTCCCAGGCTGGCGGCCGCCTCTTCGGTCACGCGATCATGGTTCGTCAGGCTGGCAAGGCAGATCCGGATGACCCATGGGATCGTGATCAGAACATGGGCCAGGACGAGCAGGGCCATGCTGCCGGCAAGAGGCAATTCCGTGCGCAACTCCACGGTGATCGCGAACACGTAGATCGCGAGGCCGATCGCGATTCCGGGAATGGTCAACGGCGCCAGAAGCAGCGTCCCGATCCCTTGCGTGCCTCTATTCCGGTAGCGCGACAGGGCTATGCCGGCTGGGACCCCGAACAGCAGGCTCAGCCCGCCCGCCAGTAATGCAAGCTTCAGGCTGGTCAGAAGCGGAGAAATGAATTGAGGAATGCTCGATCCATACCACGCCAATGAATACCCCTGAGGAGGGAAGACAATGACCTTGTCGTCGAAAAAGCTGACGTAAACCGTCAAGATCAGGGGAGCGAAAACTGTAATTATACCGGAAACAACCAGAGCGGTTGCTCCCGGTCGCGCCAACCATTCCAATTTTTCTGCCAATCCGAGCGACGATGCGCTGGGCCCCGTGTCCGACATCTTTATCCCCTGTTGGGCTATAGCGTGGACGGGATAAAATATCGCGTCAAATTATTTGTTTGACCGAGTTGATAACGAATGGGAATGATTCTGCTCGGAGATCGGGTCTCCAAAGGGGCAACTGCTCGATGTCGATGAACCCCCGCCAGCTTCAGGCCTTCTCCGCGGTCATGCGCGCCGGCGGCATCTCTCGTGCGAGCCGGGTGCTGCACCTGTCACAGCCGGCTGTGAGCAAGCTCATCGCGGGGCTGGAGGGCGATGTCGGCTTTCCCTTGTTCAGGCGTGACAAGAAGCGGCTTTCGCCGACGGCCGAGGCTCATATCTTCCTGGCGGAGGTGGATGCGATCCTCAACGGCATGGAGCGGCTGCGTCGCGTATCCGCGGACCTCAAGAACACCCGCCGCGGTCATCTCACCATCGGGACTATCGCCACATTCGGGCTTACGCTGCTCCCGGAGATCATTGCGAGCTTTCAGAAGACCAGCCCTGAGACCAGCGTGCATCTGCATGTGCAGACCTCGCCGAAGCTTCTCGATCTCGCTCACACCCAGCAACTGGATATCGCGATCAGCATGCTGGCCTCCGACAGCCCTGCCGTTCAGACCGAGACGCTCATGCAGTGCCGGGCCGTCTGCGTCCTGCCATCAGGACACCGGCTCGCCGGCAAGGATGTGATCGTCCCCCGGGATCTCGAAGGCGAGGCCTTCATCTCGCTTGGAGAGACCGATCGGGTGCGACAGCTGGTGGATCGCGCTTTCGAGCAGGAAAACATCGCGCGGAAGATGGTGACGAGTACCCAGTTCGGGATGGCGGCCTGTGAATTCGTGCGATGCAGCAATGCGGTGACGGTCGTGGCGCCGATGACGGCTCGGGCCTCCGTCAATCGTGATCTGGTGATCAAACCCTTCAGGCCCGAGGTGGTACTGGACATCAAACTGCTGCGTCCGCGAATGAAGCCTCCTTCCTCCGTTCGCGAGAGTTTCTTGCGCCATCTCCGAGACTGCCTGGAACGATGGAATCTTTCACACCCTTGAATGGGGGTTGAAGGAGATTCAGAAGAACCTCGGATGCAGATGGGCAGGTTCACGCCGCTCAGCCGACAGAGATCGAGGAACGACCATGAGCGGACGTGGCCAGCTCTGGAGGGCGCCGCTGCAGGGGGCGGCCGCTGGCAGTACGAAGGGAATGTTCAGATCCCTCACGACGCCTCGGCCGGCATAAAGCCGAATGGTCAAGGCCGCAGGGGGACCGTCAACGGCACCATGGGTATCCAACTCAAGATACAGCGTCTCACGGGCGTTTCGAACAACTTCCAGTCTGTCGCGCTGGATTCGGCAAAACTTAGTAGATTCATATGCCTGTTGATGCCTTAGACACGCCGTCTACGGATGGAGGGAGCGTGAAACATCGGCATCTCGAGGTGTTCAGGGCTGTCATGCGCGCCGGGAGCATCACCGGCGCCGCGCATTTGCTCGGACTGACCCAGCCAGGAGCCAGCAAGCTCATCGCACAGGGAGAGGAATTGTGTGGCTTCCCTCTGTTCAGCCGCGTCCAGAACCGCCTGGTTCCGACCGAACGGGCCGTCCGCCTGTTCGAGGAAGCGGAACGGCTGTTCGTCGGCATGGAAGAAATCAATCGCCTGGTGGGGCGTCTGCGCAGCGACGGCCCGCCGCGTACCGTCGTCGCCGCCATCCCGATGATCGCCCAGGAGATTCTGCCGTTCGCCGCAGCCGACTGGCTCGCGGGTGTCGATGCCCAGCTCTTCGTCACGACGCGCGATGCCGGCGGCGTTCTCGCCATGGTGACCTCCCGCAATGCCGATGTCGGCTTCGCCATGAGCTTTCGCCGGACGCCGGGCGTGCGAAGCCAGCTCATCGCGCGAAGCCGCGTTATGTGCGCCATATCAGCCGAGCATCCGCTCGCAGCGAAGGCGATCATCAACCCAGCGGATCTGCAGGGAGAACGCTTCATTTCGATCTCGCGGCATGAAGGGCAGCAGCAGAAGATCGATCAGGTGCTGGCGGCGGCATCCGTGAAGCCGAAGGAAGTGGCCGAGATGCCGCTGATCATCGGCGCGGCAGCCATGGCGCGGGCCGGCATCGGCATCACATTTGCCGACTGCTTTTCCGCGCGGCCATGGCTCGGACAAGGCCTCGTGCTGCGCCCGTTCGAGCCGGAAATCCGGTTCGAGTACCATGCGATCTGGATCGATGGGGCACCGCAGGGGCGCAACGTCCAGGCGCTTATTGCCGCGATGCGGGCGACCATGCGCGCTCAGTTGCAGAGCTTCGGCAGCGGCGCCTAGCTGCGCAGCGCTCAAGGCCACAGCCCGCGATCTTTGGGCGGTGCAGCGATCCTCGACCATAACCAGAGGCCATGATCCATAACCAACGTCGCGATGGACAAGTGCGCCGCGCTTGATCGAATATCATGGCTCTCGAAATCGAAATTCGGCGATTTCATCGAGATCTTGAGGCCAAATTCTCGAGCCAATTCAAGGTTTATCCGGGATATAAAACGGAAATACCTTGATGTGCGCGAGTTGACGACTTCGCGGTCGCCTTGGCATGCCTTGCGGCCCGGGTGAACGAAGCAACGCTGCCGGGCGCGCCACCGCGGTGACGCGATGCACCCGACACTATTCTATCGACCGCCAAAGGCGGCGCAAAAATCGGGGATTGATGGAATGTTCGGATTCATCACGAAACTTGCCGTCGCGACCACCATGGCCATCTCGACGCTAGCCCTTCCAGCCGCCGCTCAGGATGGCGGCAAGGACATGGCTCGCATCCTCTCGCAGAAGGTCGTGCGCGTCGGCGCGGTCGAGGCGTTTCCGTCCTATCGGCAGGACCTGGCGAGCAGCAAATGGGAAGGCATCTTTCCCGAGACGGTCGAGGCTCTGTTCGGAGCCATCGGCGTCAAGGTCGAGTATGTGCCGACCGAATGGGGCACCGCTGCTGCCGGGCTGCAGTCCGGCCGGTTCGATCTGATCGGCGGCTATTCGGCCACGCCGGAGCGTGCGCTCGCCGTCGGCTTTACCATCCCGGTCGCGCGCGTCGGCGTCGGGCTCGCGGCGGCGACGGCCGAGAAACAGGCCGCGGCCGCGAATTGGGCCGACCTGAACAAGCCGGAGGTGCGGATCTCGCTGGCCGACGGTTCGGCGACGATGCGCATGGTCCAGCGCCTGATCCCCAAGGCGACCTATGTCGCCGTGAAGACGGAAGATGCCGCGATCCTCGAACTCGAAAGCGGTCGGGTCGACTATTTCGCCAGCACGGAGTCGAGCCTCTCGCGCTATGGCCAGGCTCGCAAGAATGTGCATGTCGGCTACCCCAAGCCCGAGATCGGCCAGAACTCGACATTCGCCCTGCGCAAGGGCGAGCACGATTTCCAGGAATGGCTCAACGTCTCGCTCGGCGCGCTGATCGCTGACGGCACGATCCCCGGCATCCGCGCCAAGTTCCTCAACCCCTCGAAATGAGGTTGCTCCCGGCCGTCCGGGACAGTGAAGAGGAGATCGGTCTTTGACGCTGCTGGCGATCCGCGACGTTCACAAGTCCTATGGCGCGCTCGAGGTTCTCAAGGGCATCGACCTGACCGTGGAGGCCGGCGAGATCGTCGGCTTCATCGGGGCCAGCGGCTCGGGCAAGTCGACGCTTCTGCGCTGCATCAACCACATGGAGGCGCCGACGCGGGGCGAGGTCCTGCTCGAGGGCGAGACCGTCGGCGTGAAGAAGGTCGGCGACAGGCATGTGCCGCGCTCCTCGGCCGAGCTCAGTCAGCAGCGCCGCAAGATGGCGATGGTGTTTCAGCACTTCAATCTCTGGCCGCACAAGACGGCGCTGGAGAACGTGATGGAGGGACCTGTCGTCGTCCAGAAGATCGAGCGCGAGAAGGCCAAGGCAAAGGCTCTTGCCGCACTCGCCCGCGTCGGCCTCGCGGACAAGGCGGATTCCTATCCGAGCCGCCTGTCGGGCGGTCAGCAACAGCGCGTCGGCATCGCCCGCGCGCTGGCGTTGGAGCCGCAGATCATCCTGTTCGACGAGCCGACATCGGCGCTCGATCCGGAACTCGTCAACGAGGTCCTCGCCGTGATCCAGGGGCTCGCCAACGACGGCATGACGTTGATCATCGTGACGCACGAGATGCGCTTCGCCCGCGATGTCTGCGACCGTGTCGTCTTTCTCGACAAGGGCAGGATCGCGGATATCGGGCCCCCCTCGCACATCTTCGGTGCGACGGCGAATGCCCGAACGCAAGAATTCGTCCGCAACTACTACGGCTGAACGCGACGCCGGCGGCTTTGCCGCGGCCGCAAGACGGGCGGGACAGATGGAATACGACTGGAACTTCGCGATCGTCTGGGACTACCGAGCCGTCCTGCTGAGGGGGTTGCTCTACACCGTCATGCTCGCTGCGATCACGATCGTCACCAGCATGATCCTGGGCCTCGTCCTGGCGCTGCTGCGCGGCAGCAAGGTCCCGTTCGTCTATCCGGTGATCTCGACCATGATCTCGGTCGTCCGGGCGGTGCCCGTGCTCGTTCTGCTGGTCTGGATGTACTACTGCCTGCCGATCATCACCGGGTTGAAGCTCGAGGGCTTCACTACCGTGGTGATTGCGCTGTCCATCTACAGTTCGGCCTTCTTCGCCGAGATTTTCCGCGGCGGCATCCAGTCGATCGACCGTGGCCATATCGAAGCCGCGCAGTCGGTCGGCA
The DNA here is from genome assembly GCF_058800455.1 of Allobosea sp. GW822-FHT05A11. Classification (NCBI taxonomy): domain Bacteria; kingdom Pseudomonadati; phylum Pseudomonadota; class Alphaproteobacteria; order Hyphomicrobiales; family Alloboseaceae; genus Allobosea; species Allobosea sp. GW822-FHT05A11. The sequence goes on from NZ_JBXAMI010000001.1 coordinate 272,705, forward strand.
TGACCCGCGGACAGGTCTTTCAGCGGATCGTCGCGCCGCTCGCTTTCCAACGGATTTTCCCGCCGCTGGTGAACCAGTGCATCCTGGTGCTCAAGAACACGACGCTGGCCGGTTACGTCGCCGTCCCCGAGCTCCTTTATTTGGGCCAGCAGATCAGTGTGCGGACCTTCAGGCCGCTCGAGCTGCTGACCGTCGTCGCCGTGCTGTTCGTCGTAACGATCGTACCGCTCACCCTGGCCGCCGAATACTTCGAGAAGAAGTACCGCGAGAAATACTTCAGGTAGGATCCATGCAACTTCGTGACGAAACGGTGGTCGTCGGCGCAGGCGTCGTCGGCATGGCCATCGCTGTGCGGCTGGCACGCGCCGGAACCCAGGTGGTTGTGCTCGATCCGCTGCCGCCCGGAGGGCGGGCCTCCTTCGGCAATGCCGGAATCATCAGCCCCGCCACCGTGATGCCGATGTCCGGACCCGGCGTCCTGCGCAAGGTGCCGGGCTGGATGAGCGATCCGCTCGGGCCGCTCTTCGTGTCCCCCCGGCATTTCCCGCGCGCGCTGCCGTGGCTGCTGCGCTACATCATGGCCGGACGGCCGGCGCGGGTGCGCGGCATTGCGGCCGCGATGCACTATCTGCACCGCGACTGCGTGGCGGATTGGGAGCATCTGCTCGGTTCCGAATTCATGGCCCGCAACATGCGCTTCCATGGCGGGCTGCAGCTCTGGTCGGGCCCGGGCAACGCCAAGGCCGCGGCGCTCGGCGCCGAGATCCGCAAGCGCTATGGCATCGAAGCGGAGGCGCTGTCCGGAGACAGGCTGCGCGAACTCGTGCCCGACGTCACGCCGGCGATGAAGACGGGCCTGCTGGTGCGCGGCGGCGGCTATACGCTCGACCCGGCCGAAATCTCCGCGCATCTCGTCGAAGAATTCATGCGCCTGGGCGGCCGGATCGTCCAACGCTCGGTCGAGCGTATCCATCGGGAAGCCCCGGGCCGCATCTTACTCGCCACCAATCTTCATCCCATCGCATGCCGGCGCGTCGTCGTTGCAGCCGGCATCTGGTCGGGCAGGCTCCTGGCCCCGCTCGGGATTTGCATCCCGCTCGAGGCGGAGCGCGGCTATCACGCGACCTTGCCGAACCACAATGTGCGGCTCGAGCATTCGATCGGCTTCAAGGATCGCGGCTTCTCCGTCACGCCGATGCGCCAGGGGTTGCGCGTCGCCGGCACGGTCGAGTTCTCGGGGCTCGACACCCCGCCGGACATGCGGCGCGCGCAAAAGCTGGTGAAGCACGCCGCCGAGCTCTTTCCGGGCATCAAGCACGACGAGCCGCTGCTCTGGTCGGGCTTCCGCCCGTCGCTGCCGGACAGCCTGCCCGTGATCGGCCCGGCCACCGCCGATGGCGATGTCGTGATGGCCTTCGGGCACAGCCATTACGGCATGAGCGGCGCCCCCGGCACGGCGCGCGTCGTCGATGATATCCTCCATGGCAGGCACCGCGAGGAGCATGCCATGTTCAGCCATCACCGTTTCTGACAGGAGCACTCCCATGGAAATCCAGCGCAAGCTGATCGAGAAGCGCTACAGCAAGATCTCGATCTACAACGGCGTCGCCTATTTTGCTGCAACCCCGGACCGTCCCTTCGATACCTCGGAAAGCGTCGTCACGCAGGCGCGCCAGATCTTCGCGCGCGTCGAGGAGCGGCTCGCGGAAGTCGGCTCGACCAAGGCCGACCTCCTGTTCGTCACCATCATTTTGTCGGACAAGCGCTATCTCGCCGAATTCAATGAGCTCTGGGACGCATGGGTGAGCGATATCACCCCGCCCTCGCGCGCCTGCTTCTTCGCCGAACTGACCAATCCGGATATGAAGGTCGAGTTCGTCATGCAGGCGCGAGCACGGCAGTAACCAATCGCGGCGCCAGGAGCAGAGTCCGGCTCCTTGCGCGAAAGCGGACATCGAGCGGCGTCACGAGGCAAAGAGCCCATCCGGCCAGGCATCCAGCTGCAGCGACGACGGGACGGAACATTGGCATTGCGGCCTTCCGGGGTCGCTGCGGCAAGGGCCGGATGTTTGACTTACGTCATCCACACCGGAGAGACATCCGTATCGAGTGGAGCGATAGGCCGGCGAATGCGGCGGTAGGGTATTGCGGCGGCATCGGGCGGATAGGGGCCGCCGCAATTCACGAAAATCACATCGGCGGCAATCGGCGCGAAGGCTGTGTGAAAATGGCTTGCGGATTTCACCGCGACAATCTTTTTCTTCGAGAGTTCTATCCCGAGCAATTCGAAGACAGCGGGGTGGAACGTCTGGGCGCGTTTGCTTGCCAGCACCACATCAAGCTTGCCGAGCCGGACCGAGGCCGCCGCCCCCAGGGAAACACGGCTCTCTTGAAACGGAATGACAAGATCGCGTGTGGTCGCGACGACCTCGATTTCAGCATCGACGGGCATGCCCGAACTCGGCGCCGCCTTGCCACCGAAGCGCAGATGTAGGCGCGCACCGGGGCCCGCCGCCAGGCAGAGCGAGACAGCGACCGGATCCCACAGAGCCCCGACCGCGGCATCGATGTTCGCGCGCTCGCGCAGCGCGTGAACAAGGAACGTGCTGTCGCCAGCCACGCCGCCGCCCGGATTGTCCCAGCGGTCGGCAAGCACGACAGGTTGACCGGCCACAGCGAGGGCCATGTCGATCGCCTTGGCCGGATCGGGCATGTACGGCATGCGGTTGGCGCCGAAAGCAACGATACGGGCACCAAATTCGGTCGCCACGGATCGACCCATTTCCGGCGCATCGTCACTGATGACGACGACCTTGGTGCCGACGTCGTGGACATCCGCCGCCGGAAACCCGTGCACGACGGAGATGCTCAGCACGCCGTCCCTGCCTTCACGGGCGATCATGTCGTCGACAAAGGACCTGCCAGGTTCGCGGCTGGTCAGAAAGTTGGCGATGGCGCGGCAGTCGAGGACACTCATCACCGGCGTGATTTCCTTGCGGGCGGCGCGCAAGGAAAGATCCACCATATCTTCCGCGCGCTCGTAGAAATCGCTGTGCGGCACCTCCTTGAAGGTGACCAGGATCGTGACCGCGTCGATCATCGCCTGTGTGAGATGGCAATGGGGATCGAGTTCGACCCCGATGACCGCATCCCCTCCTGCGATGGCGCGGGCCTGAGTAAGCAGATCGCCCTCGCAATCGTCGTAACCCTCGGCGATCATCGCGCCATGCAGGCCGAGAAGCACCACGTCGACGGGCATCGCGGCGCGCAACTGGCCCAGGATTTCGTCCCGCAACCCCTCATAGGCCTCCCGTGAAACCAGGCCGGCAGGCTCGGCCCAAGCCGCCGTCCCCTCGATCAAGGTGAACCCCTGCTCACTGGCGCGTTTGCGGGCCGCGACAAAGGGTGCGGAACAGAGAGTGGGCGTCTCGGGATGCTCGCCCGGCGGGGCGTAGAACGCATCTTCGAAGGCGCCGCGGTCGATGCGGATTGGCGAGAACGTGTTCGTTTCAGTCGCCAGCGAAGCGACAAAGACCCTCATGACTTGCTCTTTCTGCGGCCTGCCGGCACCGCCAGCGGAATGCGCAGATCGGCGAGGCTGTTCTTCGCCTCGCGCAGGCGCTCGAAAAGCGCCGGCCCGCCACGGAGAGCCATTGCTGTCGCGATGATGTCGATCAGCACGGCATGGGCCACGCGCGACGTCATCGGCGTGTAGATTTCGGTGTTCTCATGCGCGTCGATCTCGAGGACGATGTCAGCCGCAGCCGACAGCGCGGTATCCGGCCGGGTGATGGCGATGACCGTGGCACCGCATTCGCGCGCTTTCAGTGCCATCGCCTCGATGTCGCGCACCATGCCGGTATGGGAAAAGCAGAGCGCCACATTACCCTTTCGCAGCGTGGCGGCGGCAAGGCGCTGCAAGTGCGTGTCGTCATACGCCACGACCGGGATGCCGAAGCGCATCAGCTTGTGCTGGGCTTCCATGGCCAGGATGCGTGCCGCACCGGCACCGTAGCAATCGATGCGGGTCGCGTCGGCGAGTATGTCGACGACCCGCGCAAGCACCGTCTGGTCGATGGAACGTCGCAGCATCGTCAACGCGTAGATCGAGGAATCGACAAGCTTGTCGACGATCTGGTCGAGCGGGTCGCTGGAGGTGACTTCGCTGTGAACATAAGGCGTCCCGGCGACGATGCTCTGTCCGGTGCGCAGCTTGAGTTCAGGATAGCTGGCCAACCCCATCGTACGCACGAACCGAAGCACGGTCGGCTGGCTGACGCCCACCTCTTCGGCCAATGTCGCGATCGACATATGGATGACCTTGTCCGGCGCATCGAGCACAAACTCTGCCACCCGGCGCTCGGATGGCGAAAGCTCGGCCCTGCGGGCGGTCAATATGTCGAGGAAGCGGTCGTCGCCTCCCGCGTGACCATTTCCCGGCACTTCACCTGTCATCATGCCCTTCCCCTATTCGAACGCGAAAGCCTTCCACCTCGATGCAGGCTCCCAGCGCGAGGGTCTCGACACCAATGGTGGTGCGGCTATGCCGGCCGAACGCGCCCATGACTTCCACTATCATATCGGATGCACCACTCATCGCAGTCCCGGGCGCGACGAAGTCCGGATCGGCGTTGACGAAGCCGCCCGACGAACGCATGTCGCGATCCGGTCGGACAACCCCAGCACCAGCCTTCCATGGGCGAGGGGCAGCAGCCGGCAGAGGCGCGTAGCAGCGTACCCGTCTGCTTCCGTAATTTTACTCCCTGGATTGTCTCTATGGCTTCGGGTAGCTTCCTGTCCGGGACTACGCAGAGCTGCCTGGAGCCGTACAGCAAGGTTGCGATGACACCGTAAGATACATAATTCCCTTTTAATTCAAAAGTATCCTGTGCCTTCATGCAGCCCGATCAAACGAATTTAGATGCGAGAGACGCTGGTCAAAACGCCCGTCTCCACGCCATGATCGTCATGGGAGAGGCCCGTCATCTGACGGCCTCAGCCCTTCCTACACCGGTTCCGGATGCGTTGACGAGACCATTTCCGTAATTTATCTACATCGCGCTCGGCGAGCGCCGATGCCCTTGCAGGACGCCGCGATGCTCGTACCTTGCCCGTCTGCTGTTTCGATCGATCCGGTATCCGGCCGCCCGCGCCTTGCCATGGCTCGCCTGCCGACGCCTTTCGAGCCGGCACCGCGGCTGGCCAAGCATCTCGGCGTCGCCTCCGTCCACATCAAGCGCGAGGACATGGCCGGCTATGCGCTCGGCGGCAACAAGCTTCGTCAGCTCGACTTCATCCTCGCCGAGGCGATCGCAGCCGGAGCCGACATGCTGATTGCGACGGCCGGCAGCCAGTCCAATTTCTGCCGGTCGCTGGCCGGCGCAGCCGCCAAGCTGGGCCTCGGTTGCCACCTGCATGTGCGCGCCAAAATGGGCACGGAGCTTGTTGGCAATCTGCTCTTGGACGACATCTTCGGGGCGGAGGTCACCTTCACCCAGGAGACCGACCCATGGCACCCCGCCATCAAGGATGAAATCGAGGCGATCGCCGATCGTTACCGCAGACAGGACCGGTTGCCCTTCGTCGTGCAGCTTACGGGCGTGAGTGCCAATGTCGGTGTCGCGGGCTGGATGTCGGGTGCCGCTGAGCTCCGCGAGGATTTCAAGGCGATCGGGCGGATCCCCGACAGCGTCGTCGCGGTTTGCGGTTCCGGGCTGACGGCTGCCGGGCTGGCGCTCGGCTTCAAGCATCTCGGCGTTCCAACCAGGGTCATGGGCGTCAGCGCCCAACAGCCGGAGGCGCGACTGCGCAAATGGATCGTCGAGACCGCCAACATTGCCGCCGCGTGGATGGGCATCGAGACGCGTCTCTCGGGGCAGGATTTCGACATCGTCGACGGAGAGATCGGCCCAGGCTACGGCATTCCCTCCGACGCGAGTGTCGCCGCAGTCAGGACCGCTGGCCGGCTCGAAGGGCTGGTGCTCGATCCCGTCTATACAGGCAAGGGCATGGCCGCCCTGATCGGTGCAGCTGAGAAGGGCCTGCTCGGCAAGGCGTCCTCCATCGTCTTTCTGCACTCCGGTGGCACGCCGGGGCTGTTCACGCACGCATCCGCCTTTGAACGCGCGGCCCACCAATGAAACGCGGCGTCTCGAGAGCAGGTGGCCCCGCCCGGCTGGAGGTCGAACTCGATCGGCCGGGGCGCCACGTCGGCGCCCTCTTCGTCCCGCACTCGCACGACCGCTCCGCCTATGGTCGTATCACGCTTCCGGTGATCGTGGTCAAAGGCGGCGACGGGCCGACATTGCTGTGCACCGCCGGGCTGCATGGCGACGAATACGAAGGGCAGTTTGCGCTGTCGCGTCTGGCCCGGACACTCGATCCGGATCGGCTGCGCGGGCGTGTCATCTTGCTGCCGGTGGCCAATCCCGCCGCATCGGCGGCGGCCAAGCGCACGTCCCCCATCGACCGCGTCAATCTGGCTCGCTGTTTTCCGGGCCGGCCGGACGGCCTGCCTACGGAACAGATCGCGGATGGCATCTTCCGACTGCTGCTGCACTTGGCAGATTGCGTGGTCGACCTGCATAGCGGCGGCGGGACGCTCGACTATCTGCCATGCGCTTTTGGACGCCTGCCCGCAGACAGTGCCCTGGCAAGGCGTGCGCTGGATCTCATGCTGGCCTTCGGCGCGCCCCATGCGATGGTGATGCGCCACCCCGAAGCCAGCGCGACGCTGGTCTCCGCGGCGTTGGAGCAAGGCATCCCCGCCATGGCGACGGAGCTGGGCGGCGGCGGATGCGTAACCCCCCGGACCGTCGAGATCGCGCGAGCCGGCATCGAGAACGTTCTCACTCATCTCGGCATGATCGATGCTGTCGCAACACCGTGCGCGAAGGCACGCCTGCTGGCCATCGAGCCGCGAGGGTTCCTGCGCGCGCCGGGACGGGGGGCCTTCGAGCCTGCCCATGCTTTGGGCGAGACGGTGCGGGGTGGCGAAACGGCCGGGTGGCTGTGGGATTTCGAGCGCGCCGACCGCGCGCCCGAGCCGTTGCTGATACCGGACGATGGAGTGGTCGTGTGCCGCCGCGTGCCGCCTATGTGCTCCGCCGCCGACGTGCTTCTTCATCTTGGCCGGGATACGACCCCTACCGATCTGCTCGGTGTTGCCTAAGTGGGAGGGAAGGGGAGGCCTTGGCCTCCCCTTCCGCTTCATTTCAAAAGTGCCTGTACGCGAACGGTCAGATCATCCATCGCCCGCTGCGGCGTCTTCATGCCCAGCACCGCAGCTTCGGCTTCTTCCTTGAAGAAGTCGGCGGCGCGGGCCGCTTCGTTGAAGGCAGGCAGCGGCACGCGCGAGACGGCGAGGACCCGCCGCTCGTCCTGCGCATAGGGCAGCGCTTCGATGATGCGCGGGTCATCATAGGTCGAGTTGCGGACCGGCCCGTTTCCGTTGAGGGCTGCCCCCAGCGCCGCCTGTGGAGACGACATCCACTTAACGAATTTCCAGGCGAGGTCCTTGTTTTGGGAATTCTTCGGGATCGCCATGCTCCAGAACTCGACCTTGGCAGGCGCGACATCGTACTTTCCCAGCAATGCCTTCGCGACCGGGAAGAACGTCGTCTTGATCTTGCCGGCGGCCTGCGACTTCTTGGGGTCGTTGTAGAGCCCGTTGCGGCTCATCGAGCTCATGGCCATCGCGGCACGGCCGGTCTGCATCCAGGTGTTCGCGTCCTCCGCTTTCATGCCGGTGAGATTGCGCGGCACGGCGCCCGCCTCGAAGAGCTGACGAATGGCGGTCAGCGCCTTTACCATCGGCTCGGAATTGGCGACGACCTTCATGTCGGGGGTGATGAAGTCGGCGTCCCAGGCGCGGGCAAAGGCGATCACCTCGGGATAGGCGACTCCGGGCAGAATGAAGCCTACGGCCGGCGTGCCGTCGGGCCGCTTCCTGGTGCACTTCTTGGCTATGTCGATGAATTCCTCGATCGACTTGGGCGGGCCGGAAACCCCGCATTCGGCGAAGATTTCCTCGTTGTAGTGCAGCCCGGTCGAAGCATGGCGGAAGGGCACGGCAAAAAGCTGCCCGTCGAAGGTCACTGCCTTCACAAGGCCGGGAAAGATGTCGTCGAATTTCTCGATCGGGTCGCTCTTCATGTAGGCGTCGAGCGGTTCGAACAAGGTCGTGACGCGCGGCGTCGCATAGGTGTTGAGCAGGAAGGCGACATCGATCGTCGACTGATCGAGCGAGGCTTCGCGAAACACGCGATCGTGCAGCGGCCCGGTCTCGAACGTGGCCCAATTGATGCCGACACCGTTAGCCGCCGTGAAACCTGCCGTGACATCGCCGCCGGCGGTGCCATTGGACACATTCTGCAGGACGCGATGGGCAAACACATTCAGTTGCTTGCCCTGCGCGAACGCCTGACCCGCCGCATAAGGCACGGCATAGGCGGCCGCCGCCCCGGCGAAGAAATGCCGTCTCGTCAAACGCATTTGTCCCCTCCCTTGTTTGTTCGAATTTCGCTGCGTCTAGAGTCGTTGCGTCAAGACGCAGGGCGCGAAACCCTCTTTCGTCCCATGTAGAATAATTACAGAATTTGGCGCAGCACAATCGCATAGTCGCGATGGAAGGTCTAATTTTTTATATTTACTACATAGGCCGCTTCTGCCTCCGCCGGGGTAGGGCGCTGCACCATCCAAGGGCGGCACGCGGTAGCGAGCTTCTCGAAAGTGACGAGCAGATGGCGCCAGCATTCGGACGTTGGAGTCATGAATGTCGACAGGAAGCTCGCACGGGCGCCCACGGCGGCAGCTCGGGCTCACATGAGAGCAGGTCCGTTATATCATCGCGCTCCGCCGAATGGCGGATCATGCGCGCCAATGCGGCCGCGCCGCGCCACAAGCAGACGTTGCGCGCCCGTCAGATAATGGGCCTTGTCGAGCCCTCACCTCAAGCTGGAAACAGAACCTCTTTCGGCAATACGGAAACGCTCGAGCCGAACATTTTCCATCTCGGATCCATTCTCAATGGCATCAATGAGTTCGTTCGCAGCCAGGCGCCCCAGCTCCTCGAACGGGAACTGCACGGCTGAAATGGCCGGCACGTGCATCAGCGCGAGCGGGCTGTCGAGAAGCGAGATGACGGAAAGCTCGTCCGGCACCTCCAGCCCGATCGATCGCGCTCCCGCTATCATCCCTGAGGCAATCGTCGTATTCGCGGCGCAGACTGCGGATGGCGGGGCCGCGCTGGCCACGTAGGCCCGCTTGAAGACCTCTGCCGCCTCGGCCCAGCCATAGTTGCACTCGCCGATGAGCTGTTCATCAGGCACGAGCCCGCAGCGACGAAGCCCCTTCGTGAAACCCTCCAGGCGCTTCTGTCCGGCATACTGGTGCAAGGGTCCCGATATGAAGGCCAGGCGCCGATGCCCGAGCATGACAAGGTGCTCGACCACCTGTGCGGTCGCCTCGACATAGTCGACGATGATCGAACCCTGATGACCTTCGAGTTCGCGATTCACCAGGAGATGCTTAATCGAACGGCGGCGCAACTCGTCGACCAGGCCGGGATCGCTGATGGTCGTGACGAGAACGCCGTCGACGCCCTTGCCCTCCACGAGCCGGCGATAAAGCGCCGTGTCGGGCTGGTCCTTGTCGGCGAGCGAGATGAAGAGCGAATACCCTCGCTCGATCGCGGCCTTCTGCGCACTGCGTATGATCGTGCCGAAAGCCGGATTGTCGATTTCGGGCACGACGATACCAAGCGCGTAGGTTCGCTTGAGACGCAACGCGCGCGCCCGGGTGTCGGGCCGATAGCCGAGCTTCGCCGCGGCATCGAGCACGCGCTGCCGTGTTTCCTCGCGGATCGTCAGCGTGGCTTCGCCGCTCATGACCCGGGAAGCCGTCGACCTGGCCACGCCCGCCGCAGCCGCAACATCATCAAGGCGCGGGACGAGAACACCCTTCCGAAACTGCTCCGGCACGCGTTTTCCTCGCCCGTTGCCCCTGGTCCGCTCTATCGCAGATGCGAGACGTCAACTCATGGTGAGCAAGCATGGAAGCCATGCGCTTGACAATCGGCAGGCCGGCTTCATAGGGTTAGGAAATCGATTTCCTTTTCACTTACCGCCGAGTTATCCCATGCTTCTCGTACCTGGCGTTATGCTCCGGACCGACCCGGCCGGCGTCGCTTCACCCGTGGTATTTGACGTGCCGAGAAGCGGAACCTGGTACCCTTGCGATTTCCGCCCGGACGCAAGCTTCCAGGATGTGCATCGCTCGGTGTCGATGTACCTGCACGAGCTCTACAGCGTCGTTCCGACGGCCGGGGCGACGTTGCTCTATGCGCTATTTCCCAACGCCTATATCGACGCGAACCGCCACGAGACCGATGTCGATCCGCAGCTCCTCAGCGACGAATGGGCAGGCCCCGGGATCCTGAGTCCGACGGTCAAGTCCCAGCTCGGCATCGGCCTGATCCACAGCGCCGCCGGCAACAATTCTCTCTATGACGGCAAGCTCACGGCGGCGGACGTCCGCAACCGCATCGAGAACTACTTCCTGCCCTATCATGACGAGCTCGCCCGGATCATCTCCGAGCAGCGGAAGGCTTCGCCGGCCAGCTACCACATCAGTTGCCACAGCATGGCTTCCATCGGCGGCCGGTCCACGCTCGATGCAGGCTCGCCGCGATCGGACATCGATATCGGCGACCTGAACGGCAAGAGCTGCTCCCCGGAGCTTTCCAACCTTGTCGAGGAAACCTTCAAGCGGCACGGCTATCGCGTGACCTCCAATTTCCACTACGCCGGCGCCGAATGCGTGACGCGTCATGGCGATCCGGAGAGCGGCCGCCACAGCCTGCAGATCGAGGTCAACCGCAAGCTGTACATGGACGAGGAAAGCCTCACCAGGAATGCGGGCTTTTCAGAGCTTCAGAAGGCTATCGCCGACCTCGCTGGCGCATTGAAGGAATTCGCCGCTCATCGCGGCTGAGACATTCCGAAAAAAGAAATGGGGACGAACATGAACAAGCTACTTGCCGCAACTCTGGCGATTCCTTGCCTGGTGTTGTCCCCATCGGCCGATGCGCAGGTCAAGGACAGCCTCGTCGCGACGCTGAACAGCAACGTCAACAGCCTCTACCCGGGCCGCGGCACGACGGCAGAGGAGTACAATGTCGGCGTCCTCCTCTTCAACGGCCTGGTCCGCATCTCCGAGGACCTCAAGCTCGAACCGGAGCTGGCGACCTCCTGGACCGCTAATGCCGACGCGACGGAGTGGACCTTCAAGCTCCGTGACGGCGTGAAATTCCACAATGGCAAGCCCTTCTCTGCCGAGGATGTGGTCCACACCTTCGCGCTGCTCGCGGATCCGCAACTGGCCTCCCGCGCACGCTCGACCGCCGAGATGGTCAAGACGATCGAGACGCCCGATCCGCTCACGGTGAAGTTCGTGCTGCATCAGCCTTACGGCTCCTGGCCGGAAATGCTGATCGAGCGCCATCTCAAGATCGTGCCCAAAGGCGTTTCGATGGACGACATGCTCGTCAAGCCGATCGGCACCGGCCCGTTCAAATTCGAGTCCTATACGCCCGGCGATAAGCTCGTCGCGGTCAAGAACGCCGACTATTGGGAGGATGGCCTGCCCAAGTTGAAGCAGGTCACGCTCCGCATCATGCCGGAGGACGCCGCCAAGATCGCGGCGCTGAACGCCGGCGACATCGACATTCTCTGGAACGTGCCGCTCGAGGCCATCAAGGAGTTGTCGGCGTCGCAGGCGATCAAGGTCGATCCCGTGCCGACCGGCACCTGGGACGGCATCGTCATGAAGAACGACCTGAAGCCGTTCACGGATGTGCGCGTCCGGCAGGCGGTGCTGAAGTCGCTGGACAAGGCGCAACTGGTCCAGTTCGCGCTGTTCGGCCAGGGCGCGCCCACGCACACGCCGATTCCACCCAACCACCCCTTCTTCGACGCATCGCTGCCGCTGAAGCCCGACGTCGCCGGCGCCCGGAAGCTTCTTGCGGAGGCCGGATATCCCCGCGGCTTCGAGATCACGCTCAACGTGCCTGTCGGGCGGCCGACCCGCGAGCGCGCAGCCGTCGCGATCCAGCAGATGCTGAAGCCGGCGGGCATCAATGTGAAGCTCGAGCGGGTGCCGTACAGCCGCTGGGGCGCGACCGTCGCGGGCAAGGCCCCCTTCTACATGGACGGCTATCTGTCGCGGCCGACGATCGATACCGCCACCTATCCCTGGTACCACTCCAGTGGCTCCTGGAATAAGCAGATGTGGAACTTCAAGAGCGAACGGATCGATGCCGTGCTCGACAAGGGCCGGCTGGCAACGTCGGAAGACGAGCGCAAGGAACAATACAAGCTGTTCCAGAAATACGCTGTCGAGGACGTGCCGGGTGCCGTGATGTACGTCATCAACTTCGCTACCGCCTACCGCAACAACCTCCAGGGCTACAGGACTCATCCGTATTCCTGGATGGATTTGCGCCGCGCTCATTTCTAAGACGCATCTCGGCGAGGTAGGTCAGCATGGCCGGCTACGTTCTCAAGCGACTGCTGTCCATCGCCCTGACGATGGCGGTCATGTCCGTCCTCATCTTCTGGATCACGCAGGTCATGCCGGGCAACGTCGCCTACATGATCCTGGGTGATTTTGCCTCGCCCCAGGACGTGGCGACGCTGGAGGCCAAGCTCGGCCTGAACGACCCGGCTTATGTCCAGTATCTGCGCTGGGCGACGGGATTGCTTCAGGGCGACCTCGGCCGGTCGCTGGTGATGGATCGTCCGATCGCACCCGTCCTATGGGATGCGGTCGGCAAGTCGGCGATCCTCGCAGGCATCTCGATCGGCCTGGTCGCGCTTCTCGGCATCTCGCTGGGCGTCTATGCCGGCGTCCGGCACGGCCGGATCTCGGATCACATCGTCTCCGTCGCGACCTATATCAACATCGCCATCCCGGAATTTCTCTGGGCGATCGTCATCGTCATGCTGTTCGCCGGCTACCTCAACTGGTTCCCGGCCACGGGGTACAGCGACCTGTCGAGCGGCTTCGCTTCCTGGGCCCGCCATCTGATCCTGCCGGTGTTCACGCTGGTCACCGGCCTGATCGCGCATGTCTCGCGGCTCACACGCTCAAGCATGATCGACACGATGCAGACCCAGTATGTCCGCGCGGCCCGCGCCCGCGGACTGCCGGAGAAGCTGGTCATCCGGCGCCACGCCCTGCCTAACGCCCTTCTCCCGACGATCACCATCCTGGCGATCGACGTCGGCATCATGATGGGCGGCATCGTCGTGGTCGAGACGATCTTCTCCTATCCCGGTCTCGGGCGGCTTCTCATGTTCGCGATCCAGAACATGGACGTGCCGCTCCTGCAGGCCTGCATGATGGTGATCACCTTCGTCTACGCGGCGGCGAACCTGATCGCCGACCTGCTCTACGCATTCCTGAACCCCAAGGTCCGATATGGCCGAAGCAGCAGCGAATAGTCGGCCCCGGCACCGGCGCGCGCCCCTTCCAGCATCGCTGATCTGGGGCGGCGTTCTCCTGACCGCGATCCTCGCTCTCGCGATCGCAGGTCCCTCCCTCTCGCCCTACGACCTCGACGCGCTCCAGCTCGACATGCGGCTGATGCCGCCGAGCGCCGTCCATTGGCTTGGAACCGATGAATTCGGCCGGGACGTGCTCAGCCGCGTGCTCAACGGTGCCCAAAGTTCCCTGCTGATGGGCTTCGGCGCGACCGCGGTCAGCCTCCTCTTCGGTGTCCCGCTCGGGCTGGTCGCCGGCTATTATCGCGGCTGGGCCGACGAGGCCATCATGCGCGCCGTCGACGTCATGATCTCCCTGCCGCCGATCATTCTCGGACTTCTCATCCTGTCGGTCACGTCGCCGAGCCTCTGGAAGACCGTGCTGGCCGTCGGCTTCGTCTACATCCCGATCATCACGCGGCTCACCCGGGGTATCACCCTCGAGGTCGCGAGCGAGGAGTATATCCAGGCTGCCCGCGCGCGGGTCGAGGGCGGCTGGTACATCCTCTTCCACGAAATCCTGCCGAATGCCTGGCCCCCGATCATCGTCGAGTCCGCGCTCAGGGTCACCTTCGCGATGCTGCTGGCGGCGGCCCTGAGCTTCCTCGGCCTCGGGGTGCAGCCGCCGGCTTCCGACTGGGGCCTGATGATCGCCGAGGCCCGGCCGTTCATCAATTCTGCCCCCTGGATCGCATGTTCGGCTGGCGCGGCCCTCTGTGTGACCGTGATCGCGATCAACCTCGTCGGCGACGGCCTTCGCGAAGCGCTCGATCCCCGGCTGGCGCGGAGGCGGTGATGACTGACCATGTCCTGAAGGTCGAAGACCTTTCCGTCAGCTTTCCTCAGTCCGGCGGCCGGGCGCGCATTCTGCACAATGTCGACTTCGCCCTGGAGCGGGGAACGGTGCTCGGCATCGTCGGGGAGTCCGGTTCCGGCAAGAGCACGGCTGCGCTGGCTGTTCTCGGCCTGCTGGACAACGGCGGCAGCATCGATAGCGGCCGCGTCGTCATCGATGGCGAGGATCTTTACGCCAAAAGCGCCGAGGAGCGTCGCCAGTTGCGCGGCGGCAAGATCAGCATCGTCTTCCAGGATCCTTTCACCACGCTCAACCCGGCCATCAGGGTTGGCCGGCAGATCGCCGAGCCCCTGGTGATGCATCGTGGAATGACCGAGGCGGAAGCCCGGGCTGAGACGCTTCGGTTGCTGAAGGAAGTGGGGATTCCTGACCCCGAACGGATGGCTGCGAGCTATCCGCACCAGCTATCGGGCGGAATGAAGCAGCGTGCATTGATCGCGAGCGCGCTCGCCTGCGATCCCGATGTGCTCATCCTCGACGAGCCCACAACCGCCCTGGACGTGACCATCGAGGCGCAGATCCTCGATCTCCTCGACAGCCTGCGCATCACGCGCTCGTTGTCGATGCTGTTCATCAGCCACAATCTGGGGGTCGTCTCCCGGATCTGCGACGAGATCTGCGTGCTCTATGCCGGCCGCGTCGTCGAATATGGCAAGAGCGCTTCCATCCTGACGGAGCCGCGGCACCCCTACACGAAGGGGCTTCTCGCATCGCTTCCCAAGATGTCGCGCGAGCGCCACCGGCTCCAGCCGATCCCCGGCCGCCTGCCGGACGTCAGGAAACCATTGAGCGGCTGTGTCTTCGCGCCCCGGTGTCACTTCGCCGAACCGCGCTGCCAGACCACGCCCCCTGCGATCACACCTATCGGCGAGGATGTGGCGGCAGCTTGCTGGCGCGCGAGCGAGCTCGCAAGAACGCCATGGCGCATCGAGAGTAGTGAGACGATCCCGCGTCGCGTCGACGCCGGCGACGGGAAGCCGATCGTCGTGGCACGCGATGTCGAGCGCACGTTCGAGGCCGGCGGCGCGATGGACGGGATATCGTTTTCGCTCGATGGCTGGGTACCGAGGGTCAGCTTCGGCCGGAAGGTGGTCCGGGCGGTCGACAAGGTCTCGCTCACCATCCATGAGGGCGAGATCGTCGGGCTCGTCGGCGAAAGCGGCTCCGGCAAGACGACGCTCGGGCGCTGCCTGATCGACCTGATCTCGCCCACCTCGGGTGAAGTCGCGATCGATGGGGCCCAGCTGTTGAATGCCAGCCGCTCCGAGAAGCGCGACCTGCTCAAGCGGGCGCAGATCATCTTCCAGAATCCGGATTCCTCGCTGAACCCACGCAAGTCGATCGGAGAAACGCTCGAACGACCTCTGGAGCTTGTCGGGCTCGGTCGCGAGGAACGCCAAAGGCGCGTCGCGGAGCTGCTCGACCTCGTTCGCCTGGATGCCAGCTACGCCGAACGCTACCCGCACCAGATGAGCGGCGGCGAGAAGCAGCGCGTCGGCATTGCCAGGGCCCTGTCCACGAATCCTCGCTTCATCGTCTGCGACGAAGCGGTTTCGGCGCTCGACGTCTCCGTGCAAGCCTCGATCCTCAATCTGCTTCTCGACCTGCGCGAGCAGTTCAAGCTGGCCTATCTCTTCATCACGCACGATCTCTCGGTCGTTTCCTACATCGCGGATCGGATCTGCGTGATGCGCCACGGGACGATCGTCGAGGTCGGCAGCACCGAGGCCATCATCGACAGGCCGCAGCACCCCTACACCAAGGCGTTGCTGGCGGCCGTGCCCAAGGTTCCCGAGCTGCGCGCGAACCTGGACCGTTAGGGATCGGATTGCCATGACCAACAGCGCGATCAGCTATCGCTACCTGCCGCGGGCCGCCTGCACGGTCGAGCCCTGGAAGAACGGGCTGGGCTCGACGGACATCATCGCCGAGGAGCGGATCGACAACGTAGCGGGAGAGGGCTGGGACGGGCTGGTCTGGCGTCTCGCCGCAACCGAGATACCGACGGCTCTGCCGTTCTCCGACCATAGCGGCTATGAACGCCACCAGGTCGTAATCGAAGGCGAAGGCCTCTATCTCGATACGCCTTCCGGCACAATCGACCTATCAACGCCGCTGAAACCCGTTCGATACGGTGGCGAACTCAAGATCATCAGCCGACCGGAAAAGGGGGCTGTCAAAGTCTTGAATCTGATGCTCGATCGAAGCTTGGCGACAGGAGAAATGGCAGTCCTCACTGCTGAGGCTGATAGCGAGTTTCCGGCAGGAGCGCATCTCGTATTGGCCGTCGCGGGTGATGCTCGTGCGCTGGTTCAAGGCGTTGAAATCGACATTGTGGAAGGCGATACCGTCGCCCTTGAGATTGAATCAGCTGTATCGATAGTCATCAGATCGGGTTCTGCTGTGGTCTCCTCGATTTACCGGATATGAAGATCAGCGCCTGCGATGCCTCGTGCATTCGGCCCAGGTCGCCGAGAGCGAATGGGCGGCAGATCAGATCTGATCGAGCCCGCGGTAGCGCGCGAAGATGTTCTGCCGGCCGGCTGAGAAGATGACGACCTCGTAACTGTCGGGCGCCTGCCCGCGCACCTCCATGCCGGGCGAGCCGACGGGCATGCCCGCGACGGCAAGGCCGGTCGCCCTCGGGCGTTCGGCCAGCAGGCGCTTGATCGCCTCGGCCGGGACATGACCCTCGACGACATAGCCGCCGATCTCCGCGGTATGGCAGGAGGCGAGAGCATCGGGCACGCCGAGCCGGGTCTTGAGCGGCGCAACATCCGCGACCTCGATCACCTCGACCGGAAAGCCGGCGGTCCTCACATGCGCGACCCAGTTGCCGCAGCAACCGCAATTCGGGTCGCGCGTCACGGTCATCTTTGGCAATGCCTCGGCAGCGACCGCGGGGAGCCACAGCATGAGGCCGGCGGTTGTCGGCGCGAGGCCGAGCATCAGCGCGCGGCGGGATGGCAGAAATGCGTTGGTCATGACGATCTCTCTTCTTCGACGTCCAATTCTACCACTGCCGCCTCATTCGTGGCGCCTGCGCTCTCGATCGCGGCACCCGTGTCATCGAGCACCGTTTCGCGTCGCCCCGTTCGCAGCCGCAGGCGATGAGGGCCGATCGCGAAGGCCGGCCCTCCTTGACATCAGCTGATCGGTTCCGGGCTCGGCGTGTAGCCGGCTGCGATGACGGCGGCCTTGATCGCGGCATAGTCGTCCGAGCCCAGCACGCTCACGCGCTTGGAGCCGGGGTCGGCAGTCGCGGCGGTTCCCGGCAATCTGGCCTCGATTGCAGCCTTGATCGTACCTGCGCAGTGGCCGCAGGTCATATCCTCGACCAGAAAGGCCACGGCGTCGCCGGTCGGCGCGGCCGTCTCGGTTGCGGGCTTCGCGTGCTGTTGGCAGGAGCACATGTCTGCATCATCCTTTCGATGTGGCGATGGCCGGAACGTGCTCCTTCCCATCGTGGGAAGGTCAAGCGGCTTTTGCTAGCCACCGCGATCTTTGGTCGAGGGGTTTGGGCTGCACCGGCCCCTGCTGCAGACGATGACAAGGATCTTGTGCGAAGTGCCAAGGCAATTCGCCCGGTAGGCGATGAGATCGCGCTGTTGCAGAACCGTCTCGATCTGCGGCTCGATGCAGCCGTTGTCGAGCAGGGTTCGTTGCAGATCGCCATCGGAGGCGAGGGCCGCGGAGCTTGTCATGGCGACCCCCGCGGCGATCGAAACGACCCAGCGAAGGCGGGCGCGTCGAGACCGCCCGCCGCGCTTGGGTGTCGTCACTTCGCTTTCTGGAGCTTGGTCACCGTAAGCTGGCCGTTGACGCGATCGGCGTCGAACTTGACCTTGGTTCCGGCTTTCAGCCCCTTGAGCATGGCCGGGTCGCCGGCCCGGAACACCATGGTCATGCTGTCCATGTCGAGATTCTTGATCGGGCCGTGATTGATGGTGAGCTTGCCCTGGGCCTCGTCGATCTTGGTGACGGTGCCGCTGACCGACTGGGCGGCGGCCGGCAGCGCGGCAACGAGGAAGGCGAGGGTGGCGGCGGTTTTCAGCATGGGATGCTCCTTTCGCTGAGAGCGTTCACTTGACGATGATCTTGCCGGTCATGCCGGCTTCGCGGTGGCCGGGGATCAGGCAGGAGAAGTCGAACTCGCCGGCCTTGGTGAAGGCCCAGACGATCTCGCCGGTCTTCTTCGGCGCGAGCCGCTTGGCGTTCGGATCGTCATGTTCCATGTCGGGGTTCTTCTGCATCTCGACGGCGTGCTTGAGGTTCTCCGCCAGCGTCGCCAGCACGAGTTCGTGGTCGAGCTCGCCATTGTTGCGGAGCTGGAAGCGGATCTGCTCGCCGCGGCGGGCCTCGACGCGGTCCGGGATGAAGGACATCTTGCCGTCCCTCTCGGCCATCACGACCTGGACGATGCGGGCCGGCTTCTTCGGGTCTCCGGCCTTGCCATAAGCGGTCTCATCGCCGTGGCCGTGCCCGGCGCCGCCGGGGCCGGCCATGGCTGCTCCGGCTGAGAGGATGACCGCGATCGCGGCGAGCTTGAATGCTGCTATGCCCATGAGGCTCTCCTGGCTGGGATGGCGTGTCAGTGGTTGGAATGCGGCTTCTTGGTCGCCGGGCGTGGCTTACCGTCCGGCCCGAGGCTCGGCTTGCGCTGGTCCTTGGCGCGCCATTCGGCCGCCTGGACGCCGCTCTCGGGCGGGGTCGCGCGCGGCGCTTCGCCGAGCTTCGCGCCCTTGAGTTCGTAGGCGACGGTTCCCTCGGGATGCCTGAACCAGCCGGGGTCCTTGTAGTCGGTCTTCGCCAGCCCCTCGCGGACCTTCACCACCGAGAACATGCCGCCCATCTCGACCGGGCCGAACTGGGCGAAGCCGGTCATCATCGGCAGGGTGTTGTCGGGCAGGGGCATCTCCATCGCGCCCATCTCGCCCATGCCGTGCGAGCCCATCGGCATGTAGCCGGGCGCGATCCTGGCGATGCGCTTCGCCAGGTCCTTCTTGCTGACGCCGATATAGTTCTTCACCGAATGCCCCATCGCATTCATCGTGTGATGCGACTTGTGGCAGTGGATCGCCCAGTCGCCCGGCTCGTCGGCGACGAAATCGAAGGCGCGCATCTGGCCGACCGCGACGTCGATCGAAACTTCGTCCCAGGCTGCCGCCGGGTCGACCCAACCGCCATCGGTGCAGGAGACCTTGAACTCGTAGCCATGCATGTGGACCGGGTGATTGGTCATGGTCAGGTTGCCGAAGCGGATCCGGACCTTGTCGTTCAGGCCGACGACGAAGGGGTCGATGCCCGGGAACACGCGGCTGTTCCAGCACCACATGTTGAACTCGGTCATCTCGGCGACGCGCGGGACATAGGAGCCGGGCTCGATGTCGAAGGCGTTGAGCAGGAAGACGAAGTCGCGGTCGACGCGGCGGAAGGCCGGGTCCTTGGGGTGGACGACGAAGAAGCCCATCATGCCCATCGCCATCTGGACCATCTCGTCCGAATGCGGGTGGTACATGAAGGTGCCGGAGCGCCGGAGCAGGAACTCGTAGACGAAGGTCTTGCCCGAGGGGATATGCGGCTGCGTCAGCCCGCCGACGCCGTCCATGCCGTTGGGCAGGCGCTGGCCGTGCCAGTGCACGGCCGTGCTCTCCGGCAGCTTGTTGGTGACGTAGATGCGGACCTTGTCACCCTCGACCGCCTCGATCGTCGGCCCCGGCGACTGGCCGTTATAGCCCCAGAGATAGGCCTTCATGCCGGGCGCGAGCTCGCGCACCACCGGCTCGGCGACGAGATGGAATTCCTTCCAGTCGCCGTTCATCCGCCAGGGCAGCGTCCAGCCGTTGAGCGTCGCGACCGGCTGGTAGTCGGGCCCGGTGGTCGGCACGAGCGGGGCCTGCGTCGTCGCCTCCGCCATGGTCGGCGCTTCCGGGGCGGCGGCGAAGGCGCTGCGGCCCGAGACCGCTGCGGCACCGGCCAGCACCAGTCCGGACGAGCCGATGAAGCCTCTGCGGGAAAGGGATGTCATATCCGTCAACTCCTTCAGTGGCCGGCGCCGCCGGCATCGCCGCCGCCGGCCGCCGCCACGGTGGCCGAGCCGCCACCCCCGCTGCCGCCGCCGATCAGCGCGTGCTTGAAATCGGTATGGGCGATCCAGAAATCGCGGCGGGCATTGATCGCGGCGACGTTCGAGAGGATGCGGCTGCGGGCATCCGCGATCAGGTCCGTGACGTCGTTGAGCATGCCGCTGTACTGCAGCAGCGACTGCTCCTGGATGATCTTGCGCAAAGGCAGGACGTTGGTCTGGTACTGGCGCGTGATGTCGTAATTGGCGCGGTAGGCGGTATAGGCCTCGCGGGCTTCCGAGCGGATGTTGACCGCCTTCTCGGCCAGCTTGTTGGCTGCCTGCATGTAGGTCTGCTCGGCGAGCGCGACCTTGGACTGGCCGAAATCGTAGATCGGGATATCGATCTCGAGCTCCAGCGTCCGGCTGCGGCTGGCTTCGCGCTCGACATGGCCATGGTCGTTGATGCTGCGGCTGCGGTCATAGGTGCGCCGCCCGAGCAGGTCGATATCGTTGACGAAGCGCGTCGCCTGGGTGAGCCCCAGCGACTTGGCGAGCGTGTCGAGCTCGGCCCGCGCGATCCGGAGATCGACGCGCTTGCGCAAAGCCTCGGCCTCGATCGCCTTGACCGATTGCAGGCGTGGCAAGGGCGGCAGGCTGCCGACCCTGAACTTCAGCTCGTCGCCCCAGAGACCGAGCTGGCGAATGAGCCGCTCGCGCTCCTGCCGTTGCTGCTGGCGGGCCTGAGCGAGCTGCACGGTCAGTTCCGCCTCGAAGGCGAACTCGCGGGCCTGGTCGATCTTGTTGACGCCGCCGGATTCGCCGAGCCGCTTGAGCAGCTCGGAGGCCGCATCGGCGGAGCTTTTTGCCTCCTGATAGAACGCGACCTGCGCGTTGGCGGCGGCGGCGCGGTAGTACTGGCGGCGCGTGTCGGCGGCGAGCTTCAACACCGCCTCGGCCGTCCGCATCTGTGCCGTCTGGAAGCGGTCGCGGGCGATCTCGGCCCGTGCCGGCAAGGTCGCCAGCGCCAGCAGGCTGCCGACGATCTGACGCTCGATCTCGAGCTCGAAGCGGCCGGAAAGCTTGGAGATGCCGAAGCGCGGATTGGGCGGCAGGCTGGCCGCGACCATCTGCGCCTCGGCCATGCCGAGCTCGTTGAAGGCCGCCTGCAGGCCGCGATTGTTGAGCAGCGCGACCTGCACCGCCGCATCCGCCGTCAATGGCTTGCGCAGGAGCTGGTCGACGCGCGCCTTGGCGGTGAGCGCGGCCTGGTCATCGCCGATCTTGGTCACGTCCTTGCCGATATCGGCATAGGTCGCGGTCTGGATCGCGCTCATGCCGCCGTCAGCGGAAAACCCGGCGCAGCCGCCCAGCAGCGCCGTGGCGCCGGCAAGCAGGGTCCAGCGCAGCAGGCGCCGGGCTTTCGGAACGGGAGAAGCGGTCAAGGCCGGTCCTTGGGTATGGATGCGCGAGGGCGTGGCGGCAGGGCTGCTCGGCTTCGTCATGATTTCGGCCCGACCCGGCGGTTGAGCTCGCGCCAGTCCTTGGGCTCGGCCGGGCGGTAGCTGGCGGCGCCTGCCGTCACGCTGCCATAGGTGACGGCGGGAACGCGGGCATTCGGATCGGCCGGCCGGGCCAGATGGTCTGGAACGGCGGAGACCGAGCAGGCACCGAGCGCCAGACCGATCGCCCCCAGGAACGGCAGCTTCACCAAGTTCACGACTCACGGCTCCCCTGTTGCGGTGGAGCAGGGGTAGCAACGCCGATCCGCGGGCGTCCGTTACAAATTGTTTCAAAGCGATGCGGGCAGTCGAGCCACGGGCGCGCTATGGTCGGTTCGCATAGAGGAGAGCCGGCGCTCGCACGGCAGGGTGATGACAGGGAACGCAGAACACGAGACGGGTCAGGCGCCCGTTGCGCCGATCGCCGACGATCACGGCCATATCCTGGTCGTGGATGACGATCCGCAGATCAGGCTTCTGGTCGCGCGCTTTCTGCAGCGGCACGGCTATCAGGTGACCGGCGCGCCGGACGGCCGGGCCATGATGGAAGCGCTGGCGCACAGCGCCATCGACCTGATCGTCCTCGACCTGATGCTGCCCGGGCGGTCCGGCGTCGAACTGTGCCGCGACGTGCGCGCGACCTCCCATGTCCCGATCGTGATGCTGACCGCCCGCGGCGAAGAGAGCGATCGCATCACCGGCCTCGAAGGCGGGGCGGACGATTATGTGACCAAGCCGTTCAGTCCGCGCGAATTGCTGGCACGGATCCGGGCCTTGCTGCGCCGGGCGCGGGCGAGGCAGGGCGCACCCGTCTCGCAGGCGAACGCGCTCGTCACCTTCGACGGCTGGCGCATGGACCTGCGCCGCCGGGAGCTGCAATCGCCGGCCGGGACCTTGATCGACCTCTCGACCGGCGAGTTCGACCTGCTCCTCGCCTTCGTCGAGCATGCCAACCGTGTGCTCTCGCGGGAGGCGCTGATGCAGTTCGCCAAGGCCCGGATGAGCGACGATCCGTTCGACCGGACGATCGACGTCCAGATCAGCCGCCTGCGCCGCAAGCTCGAGGCCGATGCCAGCGGCAGTCAACTGATCAAGACGGTGCGGGGCGCGGGCTACCTGTTCGCCTCGACGATCGGGTATCACGAAGGACAGAGCGCTTGACGAGGCTGCTTGGACGATTCTGGCCCGACACGGTGGCAAGCCGCGCGATCCTGATCCTGTTCGCGGCGCTGCTCGCCTTCCATCTGCTCGGCTACTGGGCCTTCCGCGTCGGTGTGGAAAGCTTCGCCTCGGCCGGGCGGGACGGCAGCCTCGCCGAGCGCATCGTCTCGATCAAGCGCGCCATCGCCAGCATCCCCGACGGGGCGGAGCGCGACCGCGTCGCGCATGATTTGTCGAGCGCGAGCCTCGAAGTTCACTGGAGCAAGGTCAGCCTCGTCCTCGGGAACGTGCCGGCGACCGAGCGGACGCGCCTGATGGAAGCGCACTTGCAGCAGTTCGCGCCCGATCTCGCGACAGAGTCCTTCCGCGTCGGTGTGGCGGATGATGGCGGAGCCGCAACCGACCGGCATCTGATGCTGGTCTCGATCCGGCTCGACGACGGTAGCTGGGTCAATTTCTCGTCGTCGGCGCTCGGTGCCGCGCAGCATCTCGACTGGAACCTGACCGCGATCATGATCTGCTTCGCCGTCGGGATCGTCGTGGTCGCACTGTTGCTGTTGCGCTGGGCGACCCGGCCGCTGCGTGACCTCGCGCTGGCGGCGGAGCGCTTCAGCCTCGATCAGGTGCCGCAGCCCCTGCCGGAAGACGGCCCGGCCGAGGTCCGCCGCGCGGCGCGCGCCTTCAACACCATGCGCGAGCGCATCCAGCGTCTCGTCACTGAGCGCATGCAGGCGATGGCCGCGGTGTCGCACGACCTGCGCACGCCGATCACTCGTCTGAGACTGCGCTCCGAGCTGCTCGACGATGACGCGACGCGGCGTCTGATCGATGCCGATCTCGGCGAGATGGAGGAGATGATCGATTCGACGCTGGACTATCTGCGCGGAGGCGTGTCGAGCGAGGCTCTCCGGCCGATCGATCTCGCCTCGGTCGTCGAGACCATCGTCGACGAGCATCTCGACCAGGGGCATAGCGTCAGCCTGTCGGGGCTGAACGCGGCGCCGATTCTCGGGCGTCTCCTGCCGCTGAAGCGAGCATTCTCGAACGTCATCGGCAATGCGGTCAAATACGGGGCGTCGGCCACGATCGGCATCGCCGAGGCGGGGAGCCATGTCGTGATCACGGTCGAAGACGAGGGGCCGGGGATCCCGGCGGCCGACAGGGAGCGCGTCTTCCTTCCCTTCGTGCGGCTGGAAGAATCGCGGGGGCGCGAAACCGGGGGCTCTGGGCTGGGCCTCACCATCGCCCAGGCCGTCGTCAGGTCGCATGAGGGGAGCGTGGCGCTGGAGAACCGGGTGGAAGGCGGCCTTCGCGTCACCGTCTTGTTGCCCAGGCTCGATCATCCGACCCGGGACCGTTCCCGTCGGCCCGATGCGCTCATCAAAAATGGGCAAATCGTCCGTGGCTGAGACGATTATTCTGGAATGGCCCGCCGCCGCCGACGCACGCTCGGGACAACGACGCCGGATTGCCTGAAAGCAGGCCTTTGGTGCCCCTGGCCGGGATCGAACCAGCACTCCTTGCGGAACTCGATTTTGAGTCGAGCGCGTCTACCAATTCCGCCACAGGGGCCCTTGCAGGCGGGCGGACTATAGCGATCGACCGATGCCGGTCAATCGGCGGAAGCGTCATTCCCGCAGGTTTCGTCGGATGATCTTCGGGGCGTTTCATCGTCGAGGCGGCATTGCCGAGGCGATGGCTCGACAAGCGATCGCCTCGGCTTATGGAAGCCGTTGCGTCACCGGCTGCCTCATGCTCTAGAGCGCGCCATGCTCAAGCGCCTCTATGAATGGACGATGTCGCTCGCCGCCCGGCCGCGGGCAGAGCTCTGGCTGGCGGCCGTCGCCTTCGTCGAAAGCTCCTTCTTCCTGATCCCCGCGGATGTCCTGTTCGTGCCGATGGCGCTCGCCCGGCCGCAGCGGGCCTATCGGCTGGCCTTCATCGCGACGCTGTTCTCGGTGCTCGGCGGCATCGCCGGCTATGCGATCGGCTATTACGCCTTCGAGGCGCTGGCGAAGCCGGTCCTGGCTTTCTACGGCAAGCTCGGAGCCTTCGAGACGCTCAAGGCTTGTGCCGGGCCGGATACGACACTGATCCTGCTGACGACCTCGGGCCTCGCCCATCTGCCGCCGATCAAGGTGGTGACGATCCTGGCCGGTGCCGTCCATATCGGGCTGACCTTCTTCGTGATCTCCTGCGTGCTGGCGCGCGGCGCGCGCTTCTTCGCACTCGCCTTCCTGCTGCGGCGCTACGGCGATACCATCCGCCACTTCATCGAACGTCGCCTGAAAGTGATCGCCGTTGCCGGCGCTGCCGTGCTGATCCTGCTTTATTTCGGCCTCAAGCTCGTCGCAGGGTCCGGCCAGCTTCTCTCCTGCTGAGCCCCCGCCATGACCGCCTCCCCAGCCGCCGCCGCTGCTTCGAGCCGCCTGCCGAGCTCGCGACAACTGATCGCCCTCATCGGCATCGTGAGCCTGGCGCTGATCGCAGGAGCCTGGTTCTTCGAGCTCGCCCTGCACTTGAAGCCCTGCAAGCTCTGCCTCGAGCAGCGCATGCCGCATTACGCCGCCATCGGGCTGGCGCTCGCCGGGCTGGTGCTGGCGCGTTCGCCACGGCTGCAATGGCTCGTCCTGCTCGGGCTGGCCGGGCTGATGGCGTGGAGCACGGGGCTTGGCATCTATCATGCCGGCGTCGAATGGGGCTGGTTCATGGGGCCGAACGACTGCGGCGGCGCGGCCGCGGCTGCGACCGGCATGCAGGACTTCATGAAGCAGTTGCAGACGACGCGCATCGTCGCCTGCTCGGAGGCAGCCTGGCGCTTCCTCGGGCTGTCGCTCGCCGGCTGGAATGCGTTGGCATCGGCCGGACTCTTCCTGCTCGCGGTGCTCGGGCTGCTGCGCGGGCGGACGGCTGTCACGCATCCGGGAACCGGGCTCGTTTAGCCACTCTAGCGGTCGCCTCCTGGTTCGATCGGCGCGGGGCTCCTCATCGCCCCGGCTTCTCGGGGGCTGGAGTTCCGGATAGAGCCCGTGCGGCTCAATCGCGAAGACGACGACCCTGGTGAGATTGCACGGGGCTGTTGGCAGCCATAGATTTTCGCGAGAAGGCGGATCTGACCCCTTAAGAACCCGCAACCGGATTGGTCCGTTCAATGAACAAGCACATCCTGACTGTTACCTGCGTATCGAGAAGAGGGGTCGTTGCCGCGATCGCGGGCTATCTGGCCGGCATGGGTTGCAATATCTCGGACAGCGCGCAGTTCGACGATAGCGACACGGGCCGCTTCTTCATGAGGGTCGGCTTCGTCAGCGAGGAGGCGAAGCCGCTATCGGCGATCGCGGAAGGCTTCGCAGATGTCGCCAGGCCCTTCGACATGACGTTCGACTTTCGCGACGAGAGCGAAAAGGCGAAGGTCGTCCTGATGGTCTCGCGCTTCGGGCACTGCCTGAACGACCTGCTCTACAGGTGGCGGATCGGTGCGCTGCCGATCGATATCGTCGCCGTGATCTCAAACCACATGGACTATCAAAAGGTCGTCGTGAACCACGACATTCCGTTCCATTGCATCAGGGTGACCAAGGAGAACAAGACGGCTGCGGAGGCGCGCCAGATGGAGATCATCAAGGAGAGCGGCGCCGAGCTCGTCGTGCTCGCGCGATACATGCAGGTCCTGTCCGATGAAATGTGCAGGCAGATGTCCGGGCGGATCATCAATATCCACCACTCGTTCCTTCCAAGCTTCAAGGGAGCGAACCCCTACAAGCAGGCCTTCGAGCGTGGTGTGAAACTGATCGGCGCCACGTCCCACTATGTTACGGCCGATCTCGACGAAGGGCCGATCATCGAGCAGGACATCGTGCGCGTGACGCATGCGCAGAGTGCGGAGGATTACGTGAGCCTGGGAAGGGATGTCGAGAGCCAGGTGCTGGCCCGGGCGATCCACGCCCATATTCACCGCCGCGTCTTCCTGAATGACGGGAAGACCGTGGTGTTTCCTGCCTCGCCGGGGTCGTACGCCTCCGAGCGGATGGGGTGACCCGAACCATTCGGCTGAAGCCACTGTAGAACGGCAGCCAGCCACTTGCAGCCGTTCTTCGTGTGGGCACGCTGGTTCTACGTAAAAACACGCTGTCATTCCGGGTGAAGCCCGAATGGCGGCGTGTTTCGTGGGAATGAAGCGAGCGCTTGAAGAAATTCCGCAATTCTTCGAATCGCGGAATTGCTCCAGGTCCTTGTCTTATTGGATTTTCTTCACGCGAACCGGTGCCCGCTTCGCTCGAAAACGCTCTCAGGGCTCCAGTTCCGAATCCCAGTAGAGGTAATCGAGCCAGCTTTCGTGCAGGTAATTCGGCGGGAAGAGCTTGCCGTTGCGGTGGAGGTCATTGACCGTCGGCGCAAAGGGCTTCTGGGCCGGGAACATCTCGACCGCGGCCGGCATCTTGTCGCCCTTGCGCAGGTTGCAGGGCGAGCAGGCGGCGACGACGTTTTCCCAGGTGGTCAGGCCGCCCTTCGAGCGCGGGACGACATGGTCGAAGGTCAATTCGTCGCGCGTATTGCAATATTGGCAGGCGAAGCGGTCGCGCAGGAAGACGTTGAAGCGGGTGAAGGCCGGGGTCCGCGAGGGCTTGATATAGCTCTTGAGCGAGACCACCGAGGGCAGCCGCATGTCGAAGCTCGGGCTGCGGACGACGGTGTCGTATTCGGAAACGATATTGACGCGGTCCATGAAGACCGCCTTGATCGCGTCCTGCCAGCTCCACAGCGACAGGGGATAGTAGCTGAGCGGCCGGAAATCGGCGTTCAGCACCAAAGCCGGACAGCCGTCCGGCGATGCCATCGGATGCATCACATGCGCCGTCAAACCCGTCGCACCTCCGCTTCATCGAGCGAGACGAATCCCGCCCAAGGATCAATGTAAGCGCGAGACGACAGGAATGTGAAGGAACTTATTGCGCCTGCGTTGCGGCGCCCGGAATGAGGTGCGGCACATAATCGCCCGACTTCGCCGGTAGTCGCCGGACAGGCCCTGTGGGCCGATTCGTGGACGAAACACCGGAGGGGCCGCCCGTGAAGGCCAAGCTTGCCGCGTTCCTTGCCCTGATGATCCTGATCGCGCCGGCTTCCGCCGCGGAGATCCGGGTCGAAGGCGCGCAGATGTCGCGCGATTTCGCCTGCGAGGACGGGCAGGATGTCTCGATCTCCGGCGCCGGACACAAGGTCGTGCTCACCGGCCGCTGCGGTGCGGTGAACGTGCACGGCGCGGATCACATCGTGTCGTTCGAGACGGCCCGGGAGATCGCCGTCAGCGGCATCGCCAATACGGTCGAGGGTGGCACGACCGGGGGGCTCGTCGTCGAAACGGCCAAGAATAAGGTCAAGGCGACGGTGAAGGCGGCGGAGACGGCGAAGATCGACGTCTCGGGCGCCGATCAGAAGCTCGAGTTGACGCTTGCGGGCCCCACGCAGATCGAGGTGCAGGGCGCCAAGAACGCTGTCGAATGGCGCGCCGAGGCCGGGATCAAGGCGCCATCGGTTTCGGCCGGGGGCGTCGAGAATCGGATCAGCCGCCGCTGAGGCGGCGGCTGCGAAGCAGAATCGATCCGCTCAGCGGGTCGGGACGGGCTTCTCACCGCGATAGTCGTAGAAGCCGCGCTTGGTCTTGCGGCCGAGCCAGCCGGCCTCGACATATTTCACCAGCAACGGGCAGGGGCGGTATTTCGAATCGGCCAGCCCGTCATGGAGCACCTGCATCACCGAAAGGCAGGTATCGAGGCCGATGAAATCGGCGAGCTGGAGCGGGCCCATCGGGTGGTTGGCGCCGAGCCGCATGGCGGTGTCGATCGCGTCGACCGAGCCGACGCCCTCATAGAGCGTGTAGACGGCCTCGTTGATCATCGGCAGCAGGATGCGGTTGACGATGAAGGCCGGGAAATCCTCGGAGACCGAGACGGTCTTGTGCAGGCTGCCGACGAGGTTCTTGGCGCGCTCGAAGGTGCCGTCATCGGTGGCGATGCCACGGATCAGCTCGACGAGCTGCATCAGCGGCACCGGATTCATGAAGTGGATGCCGATGAAGTGCTCGGGACGATCGGTCGCGGCGGCGAGGCGCGTGATCGAGATCGAGGAGGTATTGGAGGCCAGGATCGCGTCCGGGCGCAGATGCGGGCAGACCGCCGTGAAGATCTTGCGCTTGACCTCCTCGTTCTCGGTCGCGGCCTCGATCACGAGGTCGCAATCGCCGAGATCGGCGAGGCCGACGGCGGGCTGGATGCGGGCGATGGCCGCGCGGCGCTCATCCTCCGCCAGCGCACCCTTTGAGACCTGCCGGGCCATGTTGCCGTCGATCGTGGCGAGCGCGGCGTTGATGCGCTCCTCGGCGATGTCGTGCAGCTTGATGTCGAAGCCGGCGGCCGCCGCGACATGGGCGATGCCGTTGCCCATCTGGCCTGCCCCGATAATGCCGATCGTCTTGATCGCG
The DNA here is from genome assembly GCF_058800455.1 of Allobosea sp. GW822-FHT05A11. Classification (NCBI taxonomy): domain Bacteria; kingdom Pseudomonadati; phylum Pseudomonadota; class Alphaproteobacteria; order Hyphomicrobiales; family Alloboseaceae; genus Allobosea; species Allobosea sp. GW822-FHT05A11. The sequence goes on from NZ_JBXAMI010000001.1 coordinate 302,307, forward strand.
TGGTCCGACATGGTTTGATCCCGGATGAAACGTTCAGGCTCCCGCAGGAGCGGAACGGGCCGCCCTGAGGCGGCCCGGAAGGGTGGTGCCGGCCTTACTTGCCGGCTTTGGCGAGCTCGGCGTCGAGTTCCGGCAGGATCGTGAAGAGATCGCCGACGAGGCCGTAATCGGCGATCTGGAAGATCGGGGCTTCCTCGTCCTTGTTGATGGCGACGATGACCTTCGAGTCCTTCATGCCGGCGAGATGCTGGATCGCGCCGGAAATGCCGACCGCGATATAGAGCTCGGGCGCGACGACCTTGCCGGTCTGGCCGACCTGCCAGTCGTTCGGGGCGTAGCCGGCATCGACCGCGGCGCGCGAGGCGCCCATCGCAGCACCGAGCTTGTCGGCGACGGGCTCGATCACCTTGCCGAAATTCTCAGCCGAGGCCAGCGCGCGGCCGCCCGAAATGATGATCTTGGCCGAGGCCAGCTCCGGACGGTCGGACTTGGCGACCTCCTCGCCCTTGAACGAGGAGTTGCCGGGGTTCTCGGCCGCCGCGACGCTCTCGACCGCGGCCGAGCCGCCTTCGCCCGCCGCCGCGAACGAGGCGGTGCGGATGGTCAGCAGCTTCTTGGCGTCGGTCGACTGCACGGTCTGGATCGCGTTGCCGGCATAGACCGGGCGCTCGAAGGTGTCGGGCGAGACGATGCCGCTGACATCAGAGACCTGCATCACGTCGAGCAGGGCGGCGACGCGCGGCAGCACGTTCTTGCCGGTGGTGGTCGAGGGCGCAACGATGGCGTCGTAGCCGTCCGCGAGTTTGACGATCAGCGCGGCGAGCGGCTCAGCCAGCGCATGGCCGTAAGCGGCGTCATCGGCGAGCAGCACCTTCTCGACGCCGGCGAGCTTGGCAGCGGCATCGGCCGCGCCCTTCGAACCCTGACCCGCGACGAGGATATGGACCGGGCCGCCGAGCTTGGCGGCAGCGGTCAGCGCCTTGGCGGTGGCGTCCTTGATCGAGGCGTTGTCGTGTTCGGCGATCAGCAGCGTGGTCATCAGATCACCCCGGCGGTCTTGAGCTTGGAGACGAGTTCGGCGGCGTTGGCCACCTTGACGCCGGCGGAACGGCCGGCGGGCTCGACCGTCTTCAGAACTTTCAGGCGTGGGCTCACATCGACGCCGAGCGCTTCGGCCGAGGTCTCGTCGAGCGGCTTCTTCTTCGCCTTCATGATGTTGGGCAGCGAGGCATAGCGCGGCTCGTTGAGGCGCAGGTCCGTGGTGACGATCGCCGGGAGCTTGAGCGTGACCGTCTGCAGGCCGCCGTCGACCTCGCGGGTGACGTCGACCGAATCCGCGGAAAGCTCGACCTTGGACGCAAACGTGCCCTGGCCCCAGCCGAGGAGGGCTGCGAGCATCTGGCCGGTCTGGTTGCAATCGTCGTCGATCGCCTGCTTGCCGAGGATGACGAGACCGGGACCTTCCTGCTCGACCACCTTCTTCAGGAGCTTGGCGACGGCGAGCGGCTCGACGATCCCGTCGACCTTCACGAGGATGCCGCGGTCGGCGCCCATGGCCAGCCCGGTGCGGATCGTCTCGGCCGCCTGCGCCGGGCCGATCGAGACCACGATCACCTCGGTCGCCTTGCCGGCTTCCTTCAGGCGCAGCGCCTCCTCGACGGCGATCTCGTCGAACGGGTTCATCGACATCTTCACGTTCGCAAGCTCGACGCCCGAACCGTCCGCTTTCACGCGGATCTTCACGTTGTAGTCAACCACCCGCTTCACGGGCACCAAGATCTTCATCGCCAGATCACCGTTCAGAAGAGATGAGCCTCGCACCGCACTGCACCTGACGGCAGGACAGCGGCATCGCGGCCCTCGGCTGGAATGCGCTGGGACCGTAGCGACGCCCGTTTGCGCTTGTCAACGCCCGTCCAGGCACGGCTCGGGGGCAAAACAGCGCGGCTTCAGCCACGGGCGGGCTTGCGCCCGAACAGCGCGATGCTGCGGTGCACGAAGAGCGGGGTCAGGGCGGCGCCCGTCGCCAGCCCGCCAAGGTGCGCCCACCAGCCGACATTGCCGTCGGCACCGAGCAGGGCGGCGGCGGCCTGCAGCAGGACCCAGCCGCCGAGCGCGTAGAGCGCGGGGATGTGGATCGGAATCCAGTTGAAGGCGAGCCCCCAGATCCGGACCTGCGGGTAGATCATCAGATAGGAGGCGATGACACCGGAGATGGCGCCGGAGGCGCCGATCAGGGGCTGCTCCGACCCGGGATACATCCCGGCATGGAAGAGGGAACCGCCGAGCCCGCAGAGGAAGAAGAAGGCGAGGAAGCGTAGATGCCCCATCGCATCCTCGACATTGTCGCCGAAGACCCAGAGGAACAGCATGTTGCCGACGAGATGGGCGACATTGGCGTGCAGCAGCACATTGGTGAACAGGGTCGCCCAGGCCGGGACATGGGCAAGGCCTTCCGGCAATTGCGCCGTGCCGAACAGCACCGAGGGAATCATGCCGAAACCGGCCATGATCGCGAGCTCCGCTTCCTGGCTCGGCCAGAGCTGCAAGGCGATCTGCAGGGCGATGCAGGCGCCGATCAGCCCGTAGGTGATATAGGGCGTGCGCATGAAGCGCAGCGGTACACCGTCATGCAGAGGGACGAACATGGTGGCTCAGCGGTTCTGGCCGGGCACCCAGAGCACGTCGCCGGCTGCCTTGGCATTGAGGTAGCGGGAGGCGACGAACAGGAAGTCCGAGAGGCGGTTGATGTATTTGAGCGCGGGCGCGGCGACCGTCTCGCCTTCGATCGCGGCAAGCTCGGTCATCAGGCGCTCGGCCCTTCGGCTGACGGTGCGGGCAAGATGGAGATGGGTTGCGGCCGGGGTTCCGCCGGGCAGGACGAAGGAGCGCAAGGGAGCGAGATCGGCGTTCAGTTCGTCGATCTCGGCCTCGATCCGGTCGACCTGGGCCTGGATGATGCGCAGCGGCTCGAAGGCCAGGGGCTTGTCGGTCTCGGGTGTCGAGAGGTCGGCGCCGAGATCGAAGAGATCGTTGCTGATGCGGCCGAGCATGGCGTCGACCAGGGCGTCTTCCGTCGCCGCATGGAGGCGGGCGAGGCCCACACAGGCATTGGTCTCGTCGACGGTGCCATAGGCGGCGACGCGTAGGTCGGATTTCGGCCGGCGTGGGCCGCTCGTCAGTCCGGTCGTGCCGTTGTCGCCGGTGCGCGTGTAGATGCGGTTGAGCTTGACCATGCCATGCTTATAGCGTGGCTGCGGCGGGACGGAAGCGCGTTTCCGGCGTGGCCGGGGGGCCTCAGAAGGTGTAGCCGAGCCGCGCGCCGATATTGGCCGGGCCGCGGCTGCCGGTGCCGGGCTTGTCGGAGCAGCCGGCGGTGCTGAAATGCTCGAGCGTGGTCACGAGGCTCCAGCGATCCGTCAGCCGGAAGCCGAGGGCAGCAGCCTCGCGCGTGCCGGTATTGCAGCCGAGCGCGAGGCGATTCTCGGGGACGACCAGGCCGGTCTTGCCGTCGTTCAAGGCGGCACCGAGGCTGGCCTCGACGAAGATGTCGCGGGTCACGTCGAAGGTCCAGGTCGCCCCGGCATAGGCATAGCGCGTGCCGTTGAGGTTGACGCTCGCGCCGATGTTGAAGCGGGGGATGAAGGTCGCCGCGATGCGATCGCTCAGGGGGAGGAGGCGTGGCGACAGGAGGTCGGCGCTCAGGTTCGGCAGGCCGCTCTCCCGGCCACCGGGATTGGCAAGGCCGGCGCCAATGCGGGCTTCCCAGGCAGGGGTGGGCGCTTCGGTGGCGGGGGCGTAGCTGGAGACAGAGCCGGAGAGGGACCGGGTCTGCGCGGAAGCAGCAGAGGCGGCCAGGCAAACGGCAAGTGACAGCAACGCGACGCGGACCATGGGCCTTCGGCAATTGAACGTGTGAGCAGGCGTTAGTGAAGCACACATACTCGTGTTCGGAATGTGGCGAGGCCCGGATATTCAGGCTCTCGTCCACAGCGGGTTAAGAGATTCAATTCAATTATTTCAAAGGCTTGCGCGCAGTGACGCAGGCGTTCAGCCGTTGCGCCACCACAAGACGATGACGATCAGCACGATGGCGACGAACTGCAGGACGACCCGCAGCCGCATCAATCGCTGCGAGGTGTTGGCGCTGCCGCCGCGCAGCATGTTGATGAGCCCGAGCAGGAGCACGATGGCGACGGCGCCGACCGCGACGGACACGAGAGTGTTCGAAAACGTCATGGGGATTGGCTTAGGACCATGCGAGGAACTTGACCAGCGCCATGATGCGGCTGACGTGGCCTGAGCCGTGGGTCAGCTCGTCGCAGCCGTCTGCGCCAGGGCGCGGCTGCGGACGGGCAGGGAGAGATCGCCGGCAAGCGCGCGGCTGATCGCGGGCAGGCCGTCGAGAAGATCGGGCATGAAGGCCTGTGACGGGGGCGGGCGCTGCGGCAGCGCATGGAGTGCGGCGGCCATCACGCGCGGATCGCGCTCGCCCTCGCCGGTCTGGGAGGGGTCGTAGAGGACGTCAACCAGCTTGAGCTCGTCGGCGCGGCCGGCCCGGATCGCCTGTTCGAGGCGCGGGCGGACGCGGGGCACGATCAGGGCCGGCTTGTCGAAGGAGAGGATCTCGCAGAAGGTGTTGTAGCCGCCCATGGCGACGACGCAGTGGGCCCGGTTCATCAGCAGTTCCAGGCGCGGCTCGAAGCCGAGGCCTTCGAGCTTGGGATTGCGGGCGATGCGCTCGGCGAATTCCTTGCGCTTCTCCCGCGACATGAACGGTCCGAAGACGATGAGGGCGGGGAGCGCGATCGTCGGATCGGCCTCATAGGCCGAGATCACCCAGTCGATGACGCCGGCGCCGTCGCCGCCGCCGCCCGGCGTGACCAGGATGAAGGGCTGCTTGGTGATGCGCGGGTAGCGGTTCGGCGGCATCGGGCTCGGCACCGCGCGCTTGAGATAGCCCAGGTAACGGAGCTTGTCGGCGAAGCGGTGCTGGCCGGGCAGGCCGGTCAGGGGCTGGTAGACGTTCTCCAGCCCGTAGACGAAGATGTCGTCATAGACGGTGTCGAGCGCTTCCAGCGCGCCGTTGCGGCTCCATTCCTCCAGGACGGCGGCGGGCTCGTCGAGCACGTCGCGCAGGCCGAGCACGATGCGTGCGCCGCGCCGGCGCAGGATGTCGAGCGAGGGCTTCAGCTCGCCGCGCAGGCCGACCGGCTCCTTGTCGACGATGACGACGTCGGGATCGAAGGACAGGACGGTCTGCTTGATGATGTCGGCCCGCAAACGGATCGTATCGTTCAGGTCGAGATTGAGATGATGCGGCTCGTAGCTGCCGTCGCTCTGCTTCTCGACGCCGGGAATGCGGACATAATCGACGCCGTCGCCGAACTGGAAGCTCGAGATGACGGACGAGCCGGAGACGATGATCACCGAAATATGTGGAAAGCTCGCGATCAACGCATTGGCGATGGCGCGGCAGCGGCGGATATGGCCGAGCCCGAAGGTGTCGTGGCTGTAGATCAGGACGCGCGGCGCATGGGGGCTGCGCGGCGCACGTTCGGCACCGGCGAGATCGACGACGTTTGAAGGCATCGGAACGTCGCCCCCCGGAAAGGCCAGACGACCTCTTGGCGAGGACGAACGCAGTTGGAACTATGGAGTGATTATAACCGGTCGTCGGGGACGATCCAAGCCCATCGGAACTAGACGTGGGTTATGGATTTGGGAGGCCAAAGGCCCGCCCCGATACCGCTTCGCTAGCCGATCCCGGGCCGCGTGATAAGCTGGGTGGGATCGATCATGCTGACTGCCGGATGGGCGGTGGCTGCGCTCAGGATATCGGTGAGGGCGGACCAGGCCGTTTCATCATGGTCGCGATGGTGCAGCAACACCCCCAGATCGATGTCGCCGGCCTCGCCTTGCCGTCTCGCGGTCAGCATGGCGACGAGCTCTTCGAGGATGCCGGTGGCCGGGCGCCCGACGCGGCCACCATGCCAGTCCATGATGTCGACATGGGTGTTGAGCAGGCGCGGGCCACTATCCGGGCCGAGACGATAATCGCGGAAGCAGGAGAGCCCGGCGAAGCCGAGCGCGCCGAGGCGCGCGGCATGGCCTTGGGCGATGCGGTTCCAGGGTGGCACGAAGACCGGCAGGACGGCGTCGCCGAGGAGGTCGCGCAGGCGCTGGCGGCCCTGTGCGATGTCGGCATCGACATCAGTTGCGGAGCGCTCCGCACCGAATTCCGATTTTTTGCCGCCGGAAGGGGCGTGATTATGGTGGATGGCGCCATGCTGGCAGGGCCGCAGCAGCGGCATGCCGCGCAGCGCCGATGCCAGTGCAGGCTCGGCCAGCAACGGAATGACCGCGAGCAGGATCGGTGCCGCGAAGCGCTCGGCCAGATCCGAAAGGCGGTCAAGCGCCGGGCTCGGTGCCACGGCATCATCATCGCGCAGCCAGAGACCGATCTTTCGGCCCGCATTGCTCCATTGGTCGAGCTCCAGGGCGAGCGCCTGCCAATCCAAGGCATTCATGGCGTGACTTTCCCGGGAGGCGATTTCAGCTTGGCGCGGCGGTTCCGGATCGCGAGCGCCAGACCTTCCGCCAGCCTTTCGGCAGCGCGTGCCGGCGTGCGTTCGGCAAGGATGAAGCGGCGCGCGGCAGCCCCCATGGCTTCGCGCTGCGCTCCGTCGCGCAGTAGGCTGATCAGGGCAACGGCCAGGGCTTCCTCGTTAAATTCGGGGGCGAGCAGGGCAGTCTCGCCGGCCAAGACCGTCTCGCCGACGCCGCCGCTGTCGAAGGCGACGACTGGCAATCCTGCCGCCTGGGCCTCGAGATAGACCAGCCCATAAGCCTCGCCGATGCCGGGCCAGACGAAGATGTCGTGCCGGGCGAGCTCGGCCTGCGCGGTCTCGCGGTCGAGCTGGCCGTGCCAGGTGATGCGGCGAGCGGGGAGACCGGCAAAGGCGGCTTCGACCTCGGCACGGCGGGGTCCGTCGCCGATGATGCTCAGCGTCCAGTCTTCGCCCCGGCAGCGGTCCAGGATGCGGGCGAGGGTGAGGTAGCTCTGCAGCTTGGCACCCTCTCGCATCATCGCAATGGTGACGAGGCGCGGCGGGCCCGACGAAATGGCGGGCCGGGGCTGCTCGGGAGGGGTCGCAACGAAGGGGGGCAGGGCGAGCAGGGACGTACCCGCGTTCCGCCAGGGTTCGAGCCCCTGCCGGTCCCGGTCGGTGAAGTAGAAATGGACGTCGCCGGCGGCCAGCCCCTGCCGGGCCGCCGCCGTGTGCCCGGCCCATTCGCCGGTGGCGCGCCGGGCAGCATCGCTCGATTCGGCGGTGACATAGGGGATGTCCAGCGCCGCAACGATATCCGGCCCGAGGAGGTCCGGCGAGCGATAGTAGTTGTGATAGGTGAACCAGAGCTCGGGGCGTGGCCGGCCGGCTTGGTATCCGGCGAGCAGGGCATCGCGCAGGCGGGCCGCGTCGGTGACGACGCTGGTAAAGCGCGCCGGGTCCGGTTCGCGAAAATAGGTCTTCGGCGCTGCGACAGGCTCGACGAGATGGCCGAGGCTTTCGAGCGCGGCGACGAGCTGGCGGGCCATGCGGCGGTCGCCGGAGACGCCGCCGTCACCGACCGGATTGAGCGGGGTGTGGAACGCGATGCGCAAGATCGTCTTCGAGGTCGGTGATGCTGTCAGCGATAGGGGTCGGCCGCGTCGCGCAGGCCGTCGCCGAGGAAGTTGAAGGCGAGGATGATCACGATCACGGGCACGACCGGATAGAGCAGCCAGGGATAGAGCGCCACCACATTGATGTTCTGGGCCTCGTTGAGCATCACGCCCCAGCTCGTGATCGGCGGCCTGAGGCCGAGGCCGAGGAAGGAGAGGGCGGTTTCGCCGAGGATGGTCTTCGGGATCGTGATCGTCGCCGAGGCGATGAGATGGCTCATGAAGCCGGGCACCAGATGCAGCGCGATGATGCGGCGCGGCTTCGCGCCCATGAGCTGGGCGGCGACGACATAATCCTCTTCGCGCAGCGAGAGCAGCTTCGAGCGCACCGAGCGGGCAAGCCCGGTCCAGTCCATCAGGCCGAGGATCACCGTGATGCCGAAATAGACCAGCAGCGGGCTCCAGGTTGGCGGCAGGATCGAGGCCAGCGCCAGCCAGAGCGGGATATGCGGCAGCGACTGCACGATCTCGATGATGCGCTGGACGACCAGATCGATCCGGCCGCCATAATAGCCGGCGATGCCGCCGATGATGACGCCGAGCACGAAGGAGACGGAGACGCCGAGCAGGCCGATCGAGAGCGAGATGCGCCCGCCATAGAGGATGCGCGAGAGCATGTCGCGGCCGAGCCGGTCGGAGCCGAGCAGGAAGAAGGTGCCGCCCTCAGGCGCGCAGACGAGGTGCCGGTTGCCGGGGATCAGCCCCCAGAAATCGTAGTCGTCGCCCTTGCAGAAAAAGCGCAGCTTCTGCGGGCGCGTGCTGTCGACCTCGTATTCGCGCTTCAGGTTCTCCATGTTGAGGCGCATCACATAGGGGTAGACGAAGGGCCCGATGAAGCTGCCTTCGTGGAAAAGATGGATGCTCTGGCTGGGCGCCCGGATGAAGTCCGTGTTGCGCGTCGTGTAGTGATAGGGCGCGAGGAACTCGGCGAAGGCCGCCATGGCGTAGATCACGATGATCACCACGGCGGAGATGACCGCGAGCTTGTGCTTGCGGAACTTCCACCACATCAATTGCCATTGCGAGGCGAGGTAGACCCGCTCCTGCTCCGGCGTCATCGCCTCGGTGGCATAGGGTTCGAACGGCGCCGTCGAGACCTCGTGCGGCAGGGCCGCGCCGTCCGGCGGAAGATGGTTGAGCGTCGTCGCCTTCACTTGGTCGCGGCTCCCTGGAGACGGATGCGCGGATCCAGGATGGCGAGCGCGATATCCGAGATCAGCACGCCGATCACGGTCAGGAAGGAGAGGAACATCAGGAAGGAGCCGGCGAGATACATGTCCTGGCTCTGCAGGGCGCGGATCAGGAGGGGGCCGGTGGTCTGCAGAGAGAGCACGATCGCGACGACCTCGGCGCCCGAGACGATCGAGGGCAGGATGTCGCCGATATCCGAGATGAAGAAGTTGAGCGACATGCGAAGCGGGTATTTCCGCAGCGCCTTGCCGGGCGGCAGCCCCTTGGCGCGGGCGGTGACGTAATACTGCTTCTGCAACTCGTCGAGCAGGTTGGCGCGCAGGGCCCGGATCATGCCGGCGGTGCCGCCCGCGCCGATGATGATGACGGGAATCCAGAGATGCTCCAGCACCGATTTGAGCTTGGCCCAGCTCATCGGCTGGTTGAGATAGGCGGGATCGACGAGGCCGCCGATCGAGGTGCCGAACCAGATATTGGCGAAATACATGAAGACCAGCGCCAGCAGGAAATGCGGCACGGCAAGCCCGACAAGGCCGAGGAAGGTGAGGCCGTAATCGCCCCAGCTGTACTGGTGCGTCGCCGAGTAGATGCCGATCGGGAAGGCGACGATCCAGGTGAAGATGATGGTGGCGAAGGACACGATCATGGTCAGCAGCAGGCGGTCGCCGACGATCTCGCGCACCGGGCGCTGGTATTCGAAGGAATAGCCCATGTCGCCCTGGATGAGGCCGGCGACCCAGCGGACGTAACGTTCCAGCGGGGGCTTGTCGAAGCCATACTCCTTCTTCAGGAACTCGATGCGGCTCATGTCCGCCTTCTCGCCCTGGGCCTGCATCTCGGCGGCGAGCGTCTCGAAATAATCGCCTTCAGGCAGGTTGATGACGGTGAAGATCAGCGCGCTGGTGACGATCAGCGTCGGGATCATGAGCAGGATGCGCTTGAGGATGTAGCGGATCAGCACGCGTCAGGCCTTGGTCTCGGCTCGGTCGAACCAGAAGGTGTCGGGCATGTAGCGGCCGATGAAGGCACCGGGCTCGAAGCTGTAGAGGCCTTTCTCGGGTACGTTGCGCAGGTCCCTGGAGACAACGATCGGCTGCAGCGTGCTGTTGATCACGCCGATGCTGAAGAGCTGCTCGGCATTGATCGCCAGCATCTTGTGCCAGATGGCGCGGCGCTGGTCGCGGGTCGCGCTGACGCGCCATTCCTCGTAGAGCCGCACGAGCTCGTTGACCTCCGCCAGGGCCGGCCGTTCGCCTTCGCGGCCGCTGTTCTCGACGAACTGGCCCCAGCGCGGCCACTGGAACTGGGCGGAGGAGGTCGGCGCCAAGGCATCCGGCTCCATGTCCGAGGTGACCAGTGCATTGTCCATGCCGGCCCAGGCCGACATCACCGTCTGGCCGGCGAGGATGCGGCGGCGGAAGACGTCGCGCTGGGTCGAGCGAGGATAGATCTTCATGCCGACATCGAAGAAATCCTGCTTGAGCAGGTCGAGGATGTCGGTCTCCTCGGTGTTCTCCCCGGCGGTCTCGATGGTGAACTCCAGCCGGCGCCCGTCCGGGAGCAGGCGGATGCCGTCGTCGTCGCGTTTGGTCAGGCCGATCTCGTCGAGCAGGCGGTTGGCGAGCGCGGGGTCGTGCTGCGTCCAAAGCGCGGCGAGCTTCGCGTCGTAGAGCGGGCTTTCGGGCAGGGCGGTGTTGCCGCTCTCGCGCGCCAGCCCGAAGAAAATGACCTTGTTGACGTCCTTGCGGTTGATCGCGACCGAGATCGCACGGCGATAGCGGACATCGCGGTTAAGGTCGCGCCAGACCGGGTCGATGGCGTTCAGGTTGGGGAGCAGGGCGAAATAGGCGCCTTCCGCCCGCTTCCAGAGCCTGACGTCGAAATTCATCCGCTTCGAGGCTTCCTTCAGGAAGGTGTAGTTGTCGAAGCGGATATAGCGGGCCTGGAGGTCGGACTCGCCGGCCGCGGCCTTGGCCGGGATGAGCGAGCTGGTGCCGATCGTCAGCGTCACCTGGTCGGTATAGGGGAGCTGGCGACCGTTCCTGTCGATGCGGTGGAAATAGGGATTGCGCTCGAAGACGAACTGCTCGGCCGGCAAGGGCGTGGTATTGCGCCAGGGCTCCAGCGTCGGCAGCTTCGGGTTCTCTGGCCGGTACATGCGCGAGAGCCGCTCGTGCAGCGCGCCCCAGTCGCGGACATGGTGCTCCTTCACCCGTTTGGCCAGTTCGTGCTTCGGCGCGTGGCGCTCGTGGAACTGCTTGAGATAGCCGGAGGCCATGAAGATGTAGGTCGGCTGCGCGCCCGCCAGCGCCGGCAGGAAGATCGGGTTCGGCGTCTTCCAGCTGTAGCGGACTTCCGTCTCGCTCAGGATCTCGAAGCGTGGCGGTTCATTGGCCGAGAACAGGGCCTGGGGCGGGCCGCCCGGCGAAAGCCGCTTGTTGTTGGCGATATCCTCCCACCAGTAGCGGAAATCCTCGGTGGTGAAGGGCGAGCCATCCGACCAGCGATGGCCCTGGCGCAGCTTGAGGGTGAAGATGCGGCCATCCTCGACCTCGCAGCTCTCGAGCAGGTCCGGCACAAGCTCCAGATCGTCGTCATAGACCATCAGGCGGGTGTAGCCGTAGAGCGTCATCATGCGGATGTCGCGCTGGTCGCCCATCAGCATGCGGATATTGCCGCCATGGCGGCCGGGCTCACGGCCGAGCGCCGCCAGATCGATGATGCGTGGATTGGCAGGCAGGCGCGCGGCGACCGGTGGCAGGGTTCCGGCGGCGACCTGGTCCGCGAAGAACGGGCTGTCGATCGCAGTGCCCGAGAACGGCGCGGCCTGCGCGCGGCGCGGCAGGGCGGCTCCCGCGAGAGCGGCGGAGCCGAGCAGCAATGCGGTGCGGCGGGTCGGGCGTGGGTCGCGGCGCGTCATGGCACCAGCTCCCGCATATCGGCATTGGACCGCGCCAGCACGTAATGGCCATCGCCGAGCGGCAGATGCGTCAGGGCGCCCTCGTCGGGCCCTGCCTTGAAGGCCTTGTCCCAGTGGCTGTCGTCGGAGGCGCCGCCGGGCGCGGCCAGCTTGAAGTCGAGCCTGCGGTCGAGATCGGCGAAGGGCACGGAGCGTAGCAGCGCCCTCGTGTAAGGATGGGCGGGGCGGTCGAAGAGCGCATGGCGCGGCGCCAGCTCGACGATCCGGCCATTGGCCATCACGGCAATGCGGTCCGCCATGTAGTTCACCACGGCGAGATTATGCGAGATGAACAGGAAGGTCAGGCCGCGCTCGGCCTGAAGGTCCTTGAGCAGGTTGAGGATCTGCGCCTGCACGGAGACGTCGAGCGCCGAGACCGGTTCGTCGCAGATGATCAGGTCCGGGTCGAGCGCGAGCGCCCGCGCAATGCCGATGCGCTGGCGCTGACCGCCGGAGAAGGAATGCGGATAGCGGTTGAGGAACCGCATATCGAGCCCGACATCCTGCATCAGGGTCCGCACCCGTTCGTCATGCGCGGCCTGATCGCCGCGGCCATGGATGACCAGCGGCTCGCGCAGGATGTTCATCACGGTCATTCGCGGTGACAGCGACGAGACCGGGTCCTGGAAGATCATCTGGACGCGCGGGCGGAACTTGCGGAGGTCCTCGCCCTCGAGGCCGAGCACGTCGACCCGCTCGCGCCCATCGTCGAAGATCACTTCGCCGGAATCGGGCGTGACGGCGCGCATGATGATCTTGCTGACCGTGGTCTTGCCGCAGCCGCTCTCGCCGACGAGGCCGAGGCATTCGCCGCGCCTGATGTCGAAGCCGACATCGTTGACGGCCTTGACGCTGGTCTGGTTGCCTTTGCCGAAGAAGCTGCGCGAGCCGGTGACATAGGTCTTGTGCAGGCCGCGGACGCTGAGGAGGGGGGCGGCGTCTGCCGCGGGTTTCGGTGGCGGCGCGGCGACGGCCGGGCGCGGGCGGGCTTCCCTGAGCGCGACCAGCCGCTCGCCGTCCTGCATGTCGAAATGCGGGGAGGCGTCGAGCAGCGCCTTGAGATAGGGGTGGCGGGGGCGGCGGAAGATGTCCTCGACCGTGCCGCGCTCCATGATCTCGCCGTGGAAGATCACCACCACCTCGTCGGCCATGTTGGCGACGACGCCGAGGTCGTGGGTGATGAGCAGGATCGCCATGCCCATCTCGGCCTGGAGATCGCGCATCAGGTCGAGCACCTGGGCCTGGATGGTGACGTCGAGAGCCGTGGTCGGCTCGTCGGCGATCAGCAGGGCCGGCTGGCAGATCAGCGCCATGGCGAGCATGGCGCGCTGGCGCAGCCCGCCCGAGAGCTCGAAGGAATAGAGGCCGAAGGCGCGCTTCGGGTTCTTGAAGCCGACACGCTTCAGCATCGCTTCGATCAGTTCGCGCGCCTCGGGCTTCGGCATCGGCCGGTGCAGGAGCAGCGCCTCCTCGATCTGGTTGCCGATCGTATGGACCGGTGAGAGCGAGGACATCGGCTCCTGGAAGATCATGCCGATCCGCCCGCCGCGCAGCGCCCGGATGCCCTTGCCTTCGGCAGGCAGCGTCGCGATGTCGACGACGGTCTCGGGTGCCTGCGGGTCGCGGAACAGGATCTCGCCGCCGGTGATCCCGCCGGCGCGGGGCAGCAGGCCCATGATGGCCTGGGAGATCACCGATTTGCCGGAGCCGGATTCGCCGACCAGCGCGACGGTCTTGCCGGCGGGGACGCGCATGCTGACGCCCTTCACGACGTCACGGGCCAGGCCGTGGATCGTGAAGCCGATACGCAAGTCGCTGATGCGCAGGATGTCCATAGTCCGAAACGATGTGCCCCTGGGGCCTAGGGCCCTTCACCTTTCCTGACGTCACTAGACGTCGAAAGCGGCAACTTGCCAATCGCTTTCGACGCTTGCGGTTCCGGCGGGCATTGCCCGATGCGGATGACATCGCTGCAACGGGGGCCGCGCCGGAAGTCGTCGTAGCTGATGCTCCAGGGCAGGGGCGCCGGGGCGCGGTAGGGACCCATCTTGAAATACTGGTTGTCGTCGAGCCCCGGACCGCTGTGCCCGATATGCCCGGTGACGGTCGCGATATGGACGCCGTCGGCGAGGATTTCGATATGGCCGTCGCCATCGGGGCCGGGCTGGGAGCGGACGACGAAATCGATCCAGCCCTGCTGCGCCGAGGGCAGGTCGGCATGGTGCTTGACCCGGATTCCGGGTGCGCAGGCATTGAAATAGCTCGGGTAATTTTCCGTGGTCGTGCCGCTTTCCATAGCGACCAGCGCGCGCGTCTGCTGCGCCTCGGTGCGGCTGATCACGAGCGCCTCGCCCGGCAGGCAGCCCTCGGGGCGCTCGTCGCCGCCGATCGGATAGGACGGAATCAGGTCGGTCTCGACGGTGATGCCGAGGCGGCCACGATAGAGCCGCAGCGCCAGGAAGGGCGAGTAGTCGCCGACGGCCTCGGGCAGGATCTCGCGCTTCCACTGGGCGATCACATATCTGCGATCGTCCTGGGCGAGGGGATCGTTGAGGCGCAGCGCGAAGCCGTACCAGACCGTGCTGTGGAAGGGGACGAGCACCTCGGGACGCTCCCAGATCTCGGCCCGCTCGCTGCATCCCACCGCATGCGGCAGGCAGGACGGCGTCGCGATCACGGTCACGGCGCCGGCGCCGCTATAGGGCGCGGCACCATCGAAAATCACGCGGCCGGAGCGCTGCTCGGGATTGTCCTTGTAGAATAGCCCGCCTTCAGGGGCGAAACCGCCCTGTTCGAAGCCGTCGTGCAGGATGCGCTGGGCGGGGTCGGCTCGGGCCGAGACGACGAATAGGCTGACGAGACCGATCGCGGCCGCGCAGCACAGCATTCCCGACGCAACTGTCCTTTTCACGCTACCCCCGACGATGGATGCCGCCTTCGCTCTGCAATGCCGACATGGCCGCAGCGTGGCGCGCATTGCACTCGGCCGCAACCTCACCACATATGGTCGCTTCGGGCCCGCCGGACCCGGTCGGGACCGCGCTGCGAGCGCTTCGGTACAGGGTTGCCCTTTGGAGTCCAATCTCTTCCGTTACATCTGGCAGAAGAGCCGGGCCGAGCAGATCGTCGTCCTGCTGATCATCCTTGTCTCGATCCCGTTCAACTGGGCCTCCTTCGACGTGCCCAAGCGCATCGTCAACGATGCGATCCAGGGCGGCGCCTTCAAGGACGGCAAGACCACCGCGACGCTGATGGACTTCACCCTGCACCTGCCGTCCTGGCTGGGTGGGGCGAGCTACAGGCTGTCGGAGGGCATCCAGGTCGGCCAGTATGGCCTGCTCGTCGGCCTCAGCACCTATTTCCTGCTGCTGGTCCTGATCAACGGCGCCTTCAAATACGTCATCAACGTGCGCAAGGGCATCCTCGGCGAGCGCATGCTCAGGCGCATGCGCTACGATCTGTTCAGCCAATTGATGCGCTTTCGGCCTGAGGAGATCCGTGCGGTCAAGCCGGCCGAGATCGCCAGCATGATCAAGGACGAGGTCGAGCCGGTCGGCGGCTTCGTCGGCGATGCCTTCATCCAGCCGGTCTTCCTGCTCAGCCAGGCGCTGACGGCGCTGATCTTCATCATGGCGCAGAGTTTTTGGCTGGGCTCGATCGCGCTGCTGATCGTGCTGGTGCAGGCGATCATCATCCCGATCCTGCGGCGCGAGCAGCTCAGGCTCGGCCGCGAGCGCCAGATCGCCTCGCGCCAGCTCGCAGGCCGCATCGGCGAGATCGTCGATGCCGGGCCGATGATCCAGGGCCATGGCGCGACGGCCTATGTCCAGTCCGACATCGCCGGGCGGCTCGGGCGGCTCTTCGACATCCGCTATGCGCTCTACAAGCGGAAATTCGCGGTCAAGTTCCTCAACAACCTGCTGGCCCAGATCACGCCCTTCTTCTTCTACTCGATCGGCGGCTTCTTCGCCCTGCAGGGGCGGCTCGATATCGGCCAGCTGGTCGCGGTGATCGCCGCCTATCGCGACCTGCCGCCGCCGATCAAGGAGCTGATCGACTGGGACCAGCAGCGCAACGACGTGACGATCAAGTACGATCAGGTGATCTCGCAGTTCAACAGCGACGAGACGCTCGTCCTCGACGAGGAGGACGGCGTCGCGGCCCTGCCGGAAAAGGGCGAGATCCGGCTCGAATCCGTGCAGATGCTGGACAATCGCGGCCAGCCGCTGCTGACGCCGCTCTCGTTCAGCCTGGCGCGGCCGGGCCTGGTGGCGGTTATCGGCCCGCCGGGCGGCGGCAAGGACGTGCTCGGCCGAATCCTCGGCCGGCAGGCGACGAGCTATACCGGCCGTGTGCTGATCGACGGCGAACCGCTGGCGGGGATGTCGGTCGAGCGGGCGAGCCATATCATTGGTTATTCCGGCGACGAACCCGAGCTCATCGCCGGCTCGATGCGCGACAATATCCTGCTGCCGCTGCGGCGCCGGCGCCCGGACCTCAAGGCCGGCGGCGCGGTCTCCGCACCGGAGCATCACCGCTTCGTCGAGGCGATCCGCTCGGGCAACTCGCCCTTCCCGTTCGAAGCGGACTGGACCGACTATGCCGGGGTCGGCGTCACCGACACCGCCGAACTCGCGGCGCGTATCCACGAACTGCTCGACGTCTTCGGCTGCACGCAGGAGGTCTACGAGCTCGGGCTCGGCGGCAAGGTGATGCGCCCGGTCAGCGAGCAGGCGATCGAGCGCATCATCGCGGCCCGACGCGTGGTCGCCGCCGAGCTGACACGGATCAAGCAGGGCGACCTGATCGAGCCCTTCGTGCTCGACCGCTACAACCGCAACGCCCCGATCGTCGAGAACCTGATCTTCGGCACGCGGACCAGCACGCGCTTCGACAGCACGACCCTGCTGTTCGAGCCCTATGCCCAGTCGATCTTGAAGGCGGAGGCGCTGGTCGAGCCGCTGGCCGAGATGGGGGCGCGCATCGTCGCGACCGTGGTCGAAATCTTCGCCGGCCTGCCGCAGGGCCATGCGCTGTTCGAGCGCTATTCCTTCGGCGCGAATTTCGAGTTCGAGCGCCTGAACGAGCTCGCAGCGCTGCTGGCCAAGCACGACATGCGCAACCCGCTCGACCAGGAGACCGAGCGCGATCTCGTCGCGCTGGCGCTCGGCTATATCGAGCCCAAGCACAGGCTGAACCTGATCGATGCGCGCCTCGAGCGACGCATCCTGCGGGCGCGGGAAAGCTTCCGCAAGCATCTGCCGGCCGATGCGGTCGACGACGTCGATTTCTACGATCCCGACAAGGTGATGGTCGGCGCCAGCGTGCGCGACAATCTGATGTTCGGGCGCATCGGCTACGGCGTGCCCGATGCCGCCCGCAAGGTCGGCGAGATCGTGCTGCAGGCGCTTGCCCGCTCAGGGCTGGGCGAGGCGCTCTACCGGCTCGGCCTCGATACCGAGAGCGGCATCCGCGGGCGTTTCCTGCCGGTCCGGCTGCGCCAGGCCGTGCCGCTGGTCCAGGCGCTGGTCAAGGCGCCGCAGATTGCGGTGCTTGACATATCCTCTCTGCTCGCGATTTCGGATGAGCCGCGGGAGATCGTCGCCCGGCTGCACAGCTATTGCGCGGGCATGACGCTGTTTCTTCTGGTCGGAGATGCTAACCTTGCGGGAGAGGTCCCGCTGCGGGTGCTGTTCCACGGAGCGACGGGCACGGTCGAGGCGCCGGGCACGCCCGATGCGGCCAATGATCGGGCGTCGCGCCTCGAAAGCACCGGGCGCGAGGACACTGGGCGCGAGAACACTGGGCGAATGGAGGCGCGATCATGAGTCTGGAAACCGATATCGGCTGCCTGCGTTGCCTGCCGCTGTTCCAGGACATGCCGGCATCGCGGCTCAAGCTCGTCGCGCTGATGGGCGAAAGGCTGCAATTCGAGCCCGGTGCTGTCCTGATCAGCCCGCAGGAGAAGCTCGAGGGCGTCTATGTGATCCTGGAAGGCGAGGTCGAAATTCTGCAACCAAGCGAGAGCGGCGAGGAGCGGCGCTTCGTCAAGGACACCGGCAGCATCACCGGCGACGTGTCCCTGCTGAGCGGCCAGCCCTTCATCGCCACCATCAGCGCGAAGTCGCGGGTCCTGGCGCTGCGGATTCCGAAGGACCTGTTCTTCGAGCTGCTCCAGACGGTGCCGGAATTCAGCCTCGCCGTCTGCCGGGATCTGGCCGGCCGGGTCCACAGGCTTGCCTCCGTCCTGCTGCGCGAGCACGAAACCGTTTGACGAGGTCCATCATCGCATGAACCGGCCGCAAGCCGCAGGCACGAACCGCACGGGCGCGACCCGCGGCGGCATGGGTGCGAGCATGGACCAGGTCTCGTCCTGGAGTCGGGACATCCGGTTCGTCTCCGGGCTGATCCTGCTTGTTTTCGCCACGACCCATTTCCTGAACCATGCCGTCGGCATCCTCGGTGTCGGCGCCATGGAGAAGGTCCAGGACTGGCGCTATGGCTTCTGGCATTCCTGGGCCGGGACGGCCGCGCTCTATGGCGCGCTGATCGTCCACCCGGTCTTCGCGCTGCTCAGGGTGGTGCAGCGGCGCACCTTCAAGATGCCTCTGCGCGAAATGCTGCAGATCGCGCTCGGCCTCGCCATTCCGCTGCTGCTGGTCGACCACATCATCAGCACGCGGGTGATGGGCATCTATTTCGGCGTCGACGAGAGCTACCGCTCGGTCCTGCGCCGGCTCTGGCCGGGGCTGGCGCTGACGCAGTCGCTGCTGCTGCTGCTGGTCTGGACGCATGGCATCATCGGCATCCATTTCATGCTGCGCGCCCGCGACAGCTATCGCCACTGGCGCGACCCGTTCCTGCTGGCGGCGATCCTGGTCCCGCTCCTGGCCATCATCGGCTTCTCCGTCGGAGCGCGGGAGGCCGAGCAGATGGCGATGCCGGCCGAGCTGGTCAGCGACGCGCAGGCCGCGATGTTCGCCCGCGACGTCATGTGGGGCAAAGGCGCCTTCTACGGCCTTGTCGCTTCCTTCCTGCTGTTCATCGGCATTCGCGAGATCAGGGTCCGGACGACGCGCCAGATCACGGTGCGCTTCGTCGGCCACGGCACGCGCAGGCTGGCGCCGGGGCCGACCGTGCTCGAGATGTTCCGGCGTTTCGGCATTCCCCATGCCGCGCTCTGCGGCGGGCGGGCGCGCTGCGCCACCTGCCGCGTGCTGGTGATGGACGGCAACGACAAGCTGCCGAAGCCGGGCCCGAACGAGGCCAAGCTGCTGCGGCGGATCTCGGCGCCGGACGGTGTCCGGCTCGCCTGCCAGATCAGGCCGCGCGACGATCTTCAGGTGCAGATCCTGCTGGCGTCGCGATTGAATGCCGGCGCGGCGCGCCCGTTCGAGATCGACGATGCCGCGGGCAAGCGCGGCCTGACCGTGGTGGTGGCCGATCTCAGGGCGTTCTCCGCTCTCTCCGAACGGCAATTGCCGCGCGAGCTGATCGGCCTGCTCAACCGTTTCTTCGACGAGATGGGGCAGGCGATCACGGCGCATGAGGGGCGCATCGACGCCTTCTATGGCGACGGCTTCATGGCGGTGTTCGGTCTCGAAGGCCCGCCGGCACGCGGGGCACAGGCCGCGATCGCGGCTGCCGGCGACATCGTGCGCGCGGTCGATGCGCTCAACCGCGAATACGGCGCGGCGCTGCCTTTGCCGCTGCGGATCGGCATCGGCATCCATACCGGCGACGCCATCACCGGCGCGGTCGAGAACGACAATCTCGGCCGGCGCGAGATTACAGTCGGCGAGACCGTGATG
The DNA here is from genome assembly GCF_058800455.1 of Allobosea sp. GW822-FHT05A11. Classification (NCBI taxonomy): domain Bacteria; kingdom Pseudomonadati; phylum Pseudomonadota; class Alphaproteobacteria; order Hyphomicrobiales; family Alloboseaceae; genus Allobosea; species Allobosea sp. GW822-FHT05A11. Next base: position 321,994 of record NZ_JBXAMI010000001.1, read on the forward strand.
GTCGCGAGCCAGCTCGAATCGGCGACTCGGCGTGTGCTCGCCGATGTCGTGGTCTCCGAGGATACGATCCGGGCGAGCGGGCGCAGCTATGCCGGCACGACGACGCTGAAGATCGCGATCAAGGGGCGCGAGAAGCCTTTGACCGCCTATGGCTTCGCCAGCGCGCCGGAAATCGCCCGCCGCAAGCGCGAGGACGTGGCGGTGCCGGTTCCCGTGGTGGCCGGCGGCGAGGCGACCACATCGGCAGAAGTGGTGCAGGAGCAGGGCGAGACCGGCGAAAAGGGCTGATCCTTGCGCGGATGGCTGGTTTTTTGCGGGCGCGCATGTCTATGGTCCGCCGGCTTTTCCGGATGACGACCGACCCATGACGCCCGAACCGCCCCAAGAGGCCTTTCACGACCTGCTGCGCGGCATGGCAGCGCTCTCGGGCAACCGTGTCGTCGCCGATATCGCGCGGCTTTACGGCAAGGGCGCGCCGCCCGACCTGTCGATCGCCTGCAACCACAAGCAGATCGCCTCGAAGCAATGGCTGGTCGAGGCGCTGGCCGAGACTTACCCTAAGCCCGCGGGACCTGTCTGGGTGCTCGGCGCCTGGTACGGCGTGCTCGGCGCGCTGCTGCTCGACGATGCCCGGCTTGCGATTCCGGGGATCGTCAGCCTCGACATCGATCCGACCTGCGCGCCGATCGGGGAGATCCTGAACCATCGCCATGTTCAGGCCGGGCGGTTCCGGGCGATGACGGCCGACATGATGGCGATGGATTTCGCGGCGCAGTCGCCGGCGCCGGGGCTCGTTATCAACACGAGCTGCGAGCATCTCGACGACGTGCCGGGCTGGATCGCGACCTTGCCGGCAGGTTTGCCGCTCGTGCTGCAATCCAACGATTATGTCCGCGAGCCGGACCATCGCAGCTGCGTGCCTTCGCTTGATGCCTTCCGCGAGCAGGCGGGGCTGTCGGACGTCTGGTTTGCCGGCGCCCGGCCGACGAAGAACTATACGCGCTTCATGCTGATCGGGCGGCGATGACAGCCGGCAAGGCGCCGCGCATCGCGGTGGCGATGAAGGGCTATCCGCGCCTGTCGGAAACCTTCATCGCGCAGGAATTGCTCGGCTTGCAGCAGCGCGGCCTCCCCTTCGAAATCTGGTCGCTGCGCCATCCGACCGATGCGGCGAAGCATCTGATGCACCATCAGATCACGGCGCCGGTGCGCTATCTGCCGGAATATCTGCACGACGAGCCGGCGCGCGTGGCGCGCGGAATACTGGCGGTCCTGCTGAGGCCGGGTTTGCTGCGACTGCTGCCGGTCTTCCTGCGCGATCTCGCGCGCGACCGGACGCGCAATCGCTGGCGCCGCTTCGGGCAGGCCTGCGTGATGGCGCGCGAACTGCCTGATGATATCCGGCACCTGCATGTGCATTACCTGCACACGCCGGCTTCCGTGATCCGCTATGCCGCCTTGCTCGGCGGCCTGACATGGTCGTTCTCGGCCCATGCCAAGGATATCTGGACGACGGAAGACTGGGAAAAGCGCGAGAAGATCGCCTCTGCCGCCTGGGGTGTCACCTGCACCCGCGATGGGCATCGCGAGCTGGAGCGCCTCTCCGACCGGCCGGACAAGGTCGCGCTGGTCTATCACGGGCTCGATCTCGCGCGCTTTCCGGCGCCGGGATCGCGCTCGGCACGGGACGGCTCGGACGCGAACGATCCTGTGCGCTTCGTCACCATCGGGCGCGCGGTGGCGAAGAAGGGCTTTGACGACCTTCTGGACGCGCTGGCCAAGCTGCCTCCCACGCTGCACTGGCGCCTGACGCATATCGGCGGCGGGGAGAGGCTGAAGGCCTTGCAGGCGCAGGCGCAGGCGCTCGGGCTCGACGACCGGATCGTCTGGGCCGGACCGAAGGCGCAGGATGAGGTCATCGCGGCTTTGCGGGCTGCCGACCTCTTCGTACTGCCGTCGAAAGAAGCCGGCGATGGCGACCGCGACGGCCTGCCCAATGTGGTGATGGAGGCCGCGAGCCAGGGCCTGCCGATCGTCGCGACGGATTTCGCGGGAATCCCGGAATTCGTCCGCGATGGCGTCGAGGGCATGCTGGTGCCGCCGGGCGATGTCGCGGCGCTCGCTGCTGCGTTGAATGATCTGGCGAGGGCGCCTGAGAAGCGCGCCACGCTGGGCGAGGCAGCCTATGCGCGGCTGACGGGAGCCTTTTCTGCTCAGGCGGGGCTCGACCGGGTCGCGACGATGCTGAAGCGCTCGGCGGGCGAAGGGGCATGAGCGCTTCCGTCCTGATCGCGGTGACGCATCTGCTCGGCAGCGGCCATCTGGTCCGGGCGGCGAATCTGGCGCGGGCGCTGGTGCAAGGCGGGTTTTCGGTGATGCTCGCCAGCGGCGGGATGCCGCTGCGCGCCATGGAGGATGAACCCTTCGCCTTCGTGCAATTGCCGCCGATCAGGACCGAAGGCGCGGATTTCCGCACGCTGCTCGACGAATCCGGCCAGCCGATCGACCCGGAGCGAAGGACCACCCGCATCGCCATGCTTGAAGGGCTGGCGGCGCGGTTGCGGCCGGATGTCGTGATCGTCGAGCATTTCCCCTTCGGGCGGCGTCAACTGGCCGCCGAGTTCCTCGCGCTGATCGCCGCAGCGAAGTCGGCACGGCCCGAGGCGCTCGTGCTCTCCTCAGTGCGCGACGTTCTGGTGACGCCGCGGCCGGACCGAATCGCCGAGGCGGAGGATCGGATCGCTGGGATGTTCGATGCGGTCCTGGTCCATGGCGATGCCGGTTTCCTGCCGCTCGACCGATCATGGCCGGTGGGCGAGGGGCTGGCGGTGAAGCTGCGCTATACCGGCTATCTCGCCGATGATCGGCCTGCCGGCATCGCGCTGGAGAACAGCGAGGTCATCGTCTCGGGCGGCGGCTCGGCCGCTGCCCTGCCGCTCTTCGCTTGCGCCGTAGCGGCAGCGCGGCTCGATCGGTCCGGACGCCGCTGGCGGATTCTCGCCGGGCGCGGCATGGCGGAGGCCGATCTGGGACTGCTTGCGGCCGATGCCCCTGAGAAGGTCGTGATCGAGCGGGCTCGGCCGGACTTTCCCGCTCTCCTTGCCGGCTGCGCGGTCTCGATCAGCCAGGCCGGCTACAACACCGTGCTCGATCTCGTCGCGGCCGGGCGGCCGGCGATCGTCGTGCCCTTCGATGCCGGCAACGAGACCGAGCAGACGGTCAGGGCCGAGGCGATGGAGCGGGCGGGGCTGGCGCGATGCTTCCGTCTGTCCGGGGATTTCGTCGGGGATGCGGTGGCTCTGGCGGATGCCGTCGGTGAGGCCATGGGAGCCCAACCCCCGGCCCTGCCGATCGACCGGGACGGTGCAGCCCGCTCGGCCGCGATCGTGAAGGAGCTTCTCGCCGGGATTGCCGGCCGCGCCCGACACTGAGCCGGCATGCCCTTTGCGAGGGCCGGGGTGCAGCTTTGCGAATTGCCGCCTCCGGTCTTTCGCTCTAATGAGGGACGATCCGCCTCCCTTCTCGGTCGGCTCTGGGTTAACCGGCGAATTCCGGTCATGGCCCTTTGCCTGGAGACAAGATGATGACGACGACGACTGCGCCCGGCCTGCCCGACATCAAGCTGTCGGTGCGCGAGACCTTCGGGATCGATTCCGATCTCGAGGTGCCGGCCTTCTCCGCAGCCGATCCGCACGTGCCGGACTTCGACCCGGATTACCGATTCGACCGCGACACCACGATCGCGATCCTCGCCGGCTTCGCGCATAACCGCCGCGTCATGATCTCGGGCTATCACGGCACCGGCAAGTCGACCCATATCGAGCAGGTCGCTGCCCGCCTCAACTGGCCCTGCGTCCGCGTCAACCTCGACAGCCACGTCTCGCGCCTCGATCTCGTCGGCAAGGACGCGATCGTGCTGAAGGAAGGCAAGCAGATCACCGAGTTCCAGGACGGCATCCTGCCCTGGGCGCTGCAGAACAACATCGCGCTCGTCTTCGACGAATACGATGCCGGCCGCCCGGACGTGATGTTCGTGATCCAGCGCGTGCTGGAGCAGTCCGGCAAGCTGACGCTGCTCGACCAGAAGCGCGTCATCCGCCCGCACGGCGCCTTCCGCCTGTTCGCCACCGCCAACACGGTCGGCCTCGGCGACACGTCCGGCCTCTATCACGGCACGCAGCAGATCAACCAGGGCCAGATGGACCGCTGGTCGATCGTCACCACGCTGAACTACCTGCCGCATGACAACGAGGTCGCGATCGTCCTGGCGAAGTCGAAGCATTACCAGGGCACGCCGGACGGCAAGGATGTCATCAACAAGATGGTCCGCGTCGCCGATCTCACCCGCAACGCCTTCATGAACGGCGATCTCTCGACCGTGATGAGCCCGCGTACGGTCATCACCTGGGCCGAGAACGCGGCGATCTTCGGCGATATCGGCTTCGCTTTCCGCGTCACCTTCCTGAACAAGTGCGACGAGATGGAGCGGACGCTGGTGGCCGAGTTCTTCCAGCGCTCCTTCGGCAAGGAACTGCCGGAAAGCGCCGCGAACGTGGTGCTCAGCTAACGGGAGGACACGAGCCATGGCGCAGTATCAGGGAAGCTGCCACTGCGGGCGGGTCGCCTATGAGGTCGAAGCCGATCTCGGACAGACCCTCACCTGCAATTGTTCCTACTGCCAGCGCCGCGGCTCGATCCTTGCGTTCTCGCCCGCCAGCGCCTTCACGCTCACCAAGGGTGAGGATGCGCTGACCGAGTACCGCTTCAACACGCAGAAGATCCAGCATCTGTTCTGCGAGACCTGCGGCATCGAATCCTTCGCCAAGGCGAATGGGCCCGACGGCACGCCGATGGTCGCGGTCAACGTCCGCTGCCTCGCCGGCGTCGAGCCGACCGAACTGTCGCCGACCGCCTATGACGGGCGTTCGCGCTAGGAGGGGTTGTGGTCGCGATCACGGTCGAGCCCGAGCAGGACGAGACGCGTGCCGCGGTGCTGCGCGGCCTGAGCGCCCATAATCAGGTCAGGGTCGGCCCGCGCAACGGCACGCCATTGACGATCAGCCTGCGCGACGCGGACGGCACGATCCTCGGCGGGCTCGTCGGCGAGCTGAAATGGGAATGGCTGCATGTTGATCTGTTCTGGATCGACGAGAGCCAGCGCGGCACCGGCCGGGGCGCGGCCATCATGGCTGAGGCCGAGCAGCGGGCGAGGGATTACGGCGCGCGCGGCGTCTATCTCTCGACGATGAGCATCCAGGCGCCGGGGTTCTATCCCCGGCTCGGTTATCGCGAATGCGGCCGGATGGAGGACTATCCGGTGGCCGGTCAAACGCTGCATCATTTCACGAAGGCGCTATGAGTATCTCGAACCGCAAGCCAGGAACGCCGAAGGAAGCCCCGGCCGAGCCGCTGAAGCGGGCGATCTCGGGCGCGATGAAGGCGATCGCACGCAAGCCGGAGATGGAAATCGTCTTCGCGGCCGACAAGCCCTCGCTCGTCGGCGAGCGGGCGCGCCTGCCCGAGCCGCCGCGCAAGCTCAGCCCCGGCGATGTCGCGATCCTGCGTGGCCATGCCGATTCGATGGCGCTTCGGCTCGCCTGCCATGATGCTGCGATCCACCGCCGCACGGCGCCGGAGGGCGATGCGGCCCGTGCCGTGTTCGACGCCGTCGAGCAGGCGCGCGTCGAATCGATCGGCGCGCGGCGGATGTCCGGCATGGCCGGCAACATCACCGCGATGCTGGAGGACCGCTACCACCGCGGCGGGCGCTACGAGGAGGTCACTGACCGGGCCGACGCCCCGCTGGAGGATGCGCTGGCGCTGATGGTGCGGGAGCGCCTGACCGGCCTGAAGCCGCCGAAGGCGGCGGAGAAGGTCGTCGAGCTCTGGCGCGAGCAGATCGAGGCCAAGGCCGGGGCCGATCTCGACCGGCTGACGAAGACGATCGAGGACCAGCGCGGCTTCGCCCGCACGGTGCGCGACATGCTGGCGGCGCTCGACATGGCCGAGCAGACCGCGCAGGGCGACGAATCCGACGAGGACGAGGATAACCAGGACCAGTCCTCCGAAGACCAGCAGCAGCAGGAAGGCGAATCCGAGCAGGAGAGCGGTGCCGATCGTTCCGAGGTCGAGGTCTCCGAGGACGCGACCGAGGAACTGCAGGAAGGTGCCTCCGAGGCGACCGATGCGCCGGCCGGCGACTGGGACGAGGAGGACGAAGCTTCCGAATCCGAAGAGGCCGGCGAGGCCCCGCGTCCGCGCGAGAGCCGCGGCAACGAGCGCCCGCAGACCGATTACAAGGCCTATACCCAGAAATTCGACGAGGTCGTCACCGCCGAGGAGCTCTGCGACGCCGAGGAACTGACGCGCCTGCGCGCCTATCTCGACAAGCAGCTCGCCCACCTCCAGGGCGTGGTCGCGCGCCTCGCCAACCGCCTGCAGCGGCGCCTGATGGCGCAGCAGAACCGCACCTGGCAGTTCGACCTGGAGGAGGGCGCGCTCGACCCGGCGCGCCTGCCGCGCATCATCCTCGATCCGTTCCAGCCGCTCTCCTTCCGGCAGGAATCGGACACGAATTTCCGCGACACGGTCGTCACCCTGCTGATCGACAATTCCGGCTCGATGCGCGGCCGGCCGATCACGGTGGCGGCGACCTGCGCCGACATCCTGGCGCGGACGCTGGAGCGCTGCGGCGTCAAGGTCGAGCTGCTCGGCTTCACGACGCGCGCCTGGAAGGGCGGGCTGTCACGCGAGGCCTGGCTGCAATCGGGCAAGCCGGCCAATCCCGGCCGCCTGAACGATCTCCGGCACATCATCTACAAGGCGGCGGATGCGCCCTGGCGGCGCGCCCGTAAGAATCTCGGGTTGATGATGCGCGAGGGGCTGCTCAAGGAGAATATCGACGGCGAGGCGCTGGACTGGGCGCATAAGCGCCTGCTCGGCCGCTCCGAGCAGCGCAAGATCCTGATGGTGATCTCGGACGGCGCGCCGGTCGACGATTCCACCCTCTCGGTCAATGCCGGCAATTATCTCGAGCGGCATCTGCGCCATGTCATCGCCGAGATCGAGACGCGCTCGCCGGTCGAGCTCATCGCCATCGGCATCGGCCATGACGTGACGCGCTATTATCGCCGCGCCGTGACCATCGTCGATGCCGAGGAGCTGGGCGGGGTGATGACCGAGAAGCTCGCCGAGCTGTTCGAAGAGGACGGGCCTGCCGGGTCCGGCTCCAAGCGCCGCGGGCATTGATGCGTCTCACGCGCCGCGCCGCGCTGGCAGGGTTCGGCGCGCTCGCGCTGCCGGGTGCGGCTCGGGCGATCGAGCAGACCCGCTTCTCCGTCGGGGTCTCGGCCCGGCCGATCACGGCCTTCGAGCCGCGCCGGCCGGAGCAGCGCCGCTTCGGCGCGCTGCAATTCCGCAGCGGGCTCGTGCTCTCGTCAGGCCATCCGCGCTTCGGTGGATTTTCGGGGCTGGCGCGACTGAATGGCGGGCGCGATCTCGTCGGGATCACGGATCGTGGCTACTGGCTGACGGCGAAGGTCGCTTCCAGTGGCGGCAAGCTCGCCGGGCTCGAGGAGGCCGAGATGGCGGCGATTCTCGGCGCCTCCGGCCGGCCGCTGACCCGCTCCGGTCTCTTCGACACCGAGAGCCTCTGCATCCACGAGGGTACGGCTTACGTCGGGATCGAGCGCAAGCATGAGATCGCCCGCTTCGACTGGGCGCGTGATGGCGTCGAGGCGCGTGCACGGCCCGTGCCGGTGCCGCGTGAATTCAAGCGCCTGCCGCGCAATCGTGGGCTGGAGGCGCTCGGTGTCATGCCTGTTGGGCCTCTGAAAGGGTCGCTGGTCGCGATCGCGGAGCGCTCGGGCAAGGAGGACGAGCCGACGCTCGGTGCCATCCTTGGCGGCCCTCAGCCGGGCCTGTTCAAGTTCGCCCGGCATGACGGCTACGACATCACCGATCTCGCCTTCCTGCCTTCCGGCGACATGCTGGTGCTGGAGCGCTGGTATCAGCCGCTGCGCGGCGTTGGCATGCGGATGAGACGAATCGCCGGGCGGGATATCCGGCCGGGCGCGCTGGTGGATGGCCAGCGCCTGATCGAGGCCGATCTCGGCTTCGAGATCGATAATATGGAGGGCTTGTCCGTCCATCTGGAGGGCGGGCGGACGATCCTCACCCTGATCTCGGACGACAATTTCTCGTTCCTCCAGCGCACGCTGCTGCTGGAATTCGAGCTGCTTTCGTAGACAACGTCATGGTCGGGCTTGTCCCGACCATCCACGTCCTCGCTGTTCGAAAGCCGTGTTCAAGACATGGATGCTCGCCACAAGGGCGAGCATGACGGTGGAGCCCAGCTCAAACGAAAAAAGCGGCCTTGCGGCCGCTTCATTCAAACCCGGAAGGGCAAACCGCTCAGTTGGCGGTGAGCTTCTTCTCGAGGTCGCGCTTCAGGGTCAGTGCGCCGACCGAGAGGTCGCCGGCCGCAGCCTTGAGCAGGAAGGCATCGAGACCGCCGCGATGCTCGACCGAACGCAGGGCGTTGGCCGAAATGCGCAGGCGCACCGAACGGCCGAGCGCGTCCGACTGCAGGGTGACGTTCACGAGGTTCGGACGGAAGACGGTCTTCGTCTTGCGGTTCGAGTGGCTCACGAGATGGCCGGTCTGGGTGGCTTTCCCGGTCAGTTCGCAACGGCGGGCCATGATATCGTTCCTTACGTTCCCGGGGGCGCTCAAACAAAAAAACCGACACGTGACGTGCCGGCGAGCACCGGAAGTCAAATTGAAGTCGCGGTTCCATAGCCAAGGGCGCGGCTTGCGTCAAGGAAAACTCCGTTCGCCGTTCACATGGCCTTCAGCGTTAACGGGGTGTAAAGATCGGGGTCCGATGCTTCAATCGGTCGTTGCTTCGCCACAAGGGGAAGCCGGCCACGATTCGGGCCGATTCAGAGTGCATTCCGCACAGGATCGCGCCGTTCCGGAGACAGTGGATGAAGTCCGCCGCCGCATCGTCCCTTGCAGGCCTCGCCCTCGCCGCCTGTCTGGGCGCGAGCGCCGATGCAGCCTCGCTCGACGCGCGCTACGACGTTTCGCTCCTGGGAATCACCCTGGGTACGGCGAGCCTCAGCGGCGGCATCGACAATTCCGGCTACAAGCTCGACATCACTGCCAAGCTGACGGGAATCGCCGGTGGCGTCACGGGCGGGCGCGGCTCGGGCGCGGCGACAGGCGCCCTCGTCGGCGGCAGGCTTGCGCCGAAGACTTTCGCTGTGAGCTCCGCCAATTCCAGCGAGAGCCGGACCGTCCGCATGGCGCTTGCCGAGGGCACCGTCGCCGGCATCGATATCGAGCCGCCGATCGACGAGAAGCCCGATCGCGTGCCGCTCAACGAGAGCCACAAGCGCAATATCGTCGATCCCCTCAGCGCCTTCCTGATGCCGGTCACCGGCAAGGGCAAGGACGCCGCCTGCAATCGCACGCTGCCGATCTTCGACGGCGCGGCGCGCTACGACATCAAGCTCTCGAGCGCCGGCACCCGTAACGTCAAGCTCGAAGGCTATAGCGGCCCGGTCTCGATCTGCCAGGCGCGCTTCGTCCCGATCGCCGGCCACCGCGCGCTCAGGCCCAGTACCAAGTTCATGGCCGAGAACCGGGACATCTCGGCCTGGCTCGCGCCGATCGCCGGCACCGATGTGATGGTGCCGGTGCGCATCTCCGTGAAGACGATGATCGGCACGGCCGTGATCGAGGCTTCCAGATTCAAGGTCGATCCCGGCGTGACCGCCAGCGCTGCGCGGAATTGAGGCCGGGCCTCAGGGCGCGCGCTTGACGCCCTGATCGTCCTCGAAGACCGGCCGGAAGAACGAGCGCTCATAACTGATGATGAAACGCTCCTTCTCGTTCATCGCGAAGGCTGCCTGGCATTCGGGATCGGCGAAGGAGCGCTTGCGGTAGTCCTCATAAGCAGCGAGCGAGGGAAAGCTGAACATCGCGAGCGCGACGTTCGACACGCCTTCCGACGGCATGAAATAGCCGTGGTGCTTGCCGCCGAACTTTTCGACCAGCCGGATCCAGAGCTTACCATAGACCTCGAAGGCTTCGAGCTTATGGGGATCGATGACGTAGCGCAGGTAGCAGGTGACCATGGTCAGGCGGCCTTCGCCGTGCTGAGGAAGGTCTTCATCCGCTCCAGCGCCTTCTCGATGTTCTCCAGCGAGTTGGCATAGGACAGGCGGATATAGCCCTCGCCGTGGACGCCGAAATCGGGGCCGCCGATGGTGGCGACGCCGGTCTCCTCCAGCAGGGCCGAAGCCAGTTTCTTGGCCTTCCAGCCGGTCTGCGAGACGTTCGGGAAGGCGTAGAACGCGCCCCTGGGCTCGATGCAGGAGACGCCGGGCAGGCCGTTCAGGCCCTTGACCACCGCCTTCCGGCGCCGGTCGAATTCCTTGAGCATCATGTGGACCGCGTCCTGCGGGCCGGTCAGCGCGGCGAGGCCGGCCCATTGCGCGGGGGCGTTGACGCAGGAATGCGAGTTCACAGCGAGCTTGCGGGCATTGTCGAGCAGGGGCTTCGGCCAGACCGAATAGCCGAGGCGCCAGCCGGTCATCGCATAGGTCTTGGACCAGCCATTGAGCAGGATCAGCCGGTCGCGGATTTCCGGATAGCTGAGAAGGCAGACATGCTTCTCGCCGTCATAGACCATCTGGTCGTAGATCTCGTCGGACATGATCGCGACATCGGGAAACGCCGCCAAGCCGGCGACGAGCTTGTCGATCTCGGCCTTGGGCGTGACGCCGCCGGTCGGGTTGGCCGGCGAGTTGATGATCAGCAGCCGGGTCTTCGGCGTGATCAGCGCCAGCGTCTCCTCGGCGGAGAAGGCGAAGCCGTTCTCCTCGCGGATCGGCACCGGGATCGGCGTCGCGCCGGTATACTCGATCATCGAGCGATAGATCGGGAACCCGGGGTCCGGATAGAGGATCTCGGCGCCGGGCTCGCCGAACATCAGGATCGCCATGAACATGGTGACCTTGCCGCCGGGCACGATCATCACGCTCTCGGGCGAGACCTCGACCGCGAAGCGCTTGTGCAGGTCGGCGGCGACCGCTTCGCGCAGGGGCAGGATGCCGTTGGCGGGGGTGTAGCCGTGATGGCCGTCGCGCAGCGCCTTCACCGCCGCCTCGACGATATGGTCAGGCGTCGAGAAGTCGGGCTGGCCGATGCCGAGATTGATGATGTCCTTGCCCTGGCGCTGCAATTCGGTGGCGCGGGCCAGCACGGCGAAGGCGTTTTCCTCGCCGATGCGGGCGAAGGAGGGGACGACGTGAAGGGTCATGGCGCGTTTCCTCGGACAGCGTTGGCATGAAGCCGGCTGCGCCTGTCTTGGCGCCAAACCGGCGCGGCTGGCAAGCGCGGGCGGCGCATTCCGGGATTGTTGCATGCTGCATACAGCATGATTAAATAGTATGACTATCCGCCAGATTGGGCCTTGCCGAGCCGCAGGCGATGGGCATGATGGCTAGTCTCAAATCGTTTGAATGTGAGATCGGCAAGCGGCCGCCAGCGCCGCGCCGAACGAGAGGAAACGAGGATGGCCAAGGCACCCGGCAAGAAGTCCGTTCGGCGCATCAAGCCCGAGCAATTGCGCTCGAAGGCGTGGTTCGACAATCCCGACAACGCCGATATGACCGCGCTCTATATCGAGCGCACCATGAATTTCGGCCTGTCGCGCGAGGAGCTGCAATCGGGCCGGCCGATCATCGGCATCGCCCAGACCGGCTCGGACATCGCGCCCTGCAACCGGCATCATATCGAACTCGCCTCGCGCGTCCGCGACGGCATCCGCGAGATGGGCGGCGTGCCCTTCGAGTTCCCGATCCATCCGATCCAGGAAACCTGCAAGCGGCCGACCGCGGCGCTCGACCGCAACCTGCAATATCTCTCGCTGGTCGAGATCCTCTACGGCTATCCGCTCGACGGCGTCGTGCTGACGACGGGCTGCGACAAGACCACGCCGGCCCAGATCATGGCGGCTGCGACGGTCGATATCCCGGCGATCGCGCTGCCGGGTGGGCCGATGCTGAACGGCTCCTTCCGCGGCGAGCGCACCGGCTCGGGCACGATCGTCTGGAAGGCGCGCCAGATGATGGCGGCCGGCGAGATCGACTATAAGGGCTTCGTCGACCTCGTCGCCTCGTCGGCACCGTCGGCCGGCCACTGCAACACGATGGGTACGGCCTCGACGATGAACTCGCTGGCCGAGGCCATGGGCATGACGCTGCCCGGCGCCGCCGCGATCCCCGCGCCTTATCGCGACCGCTACGAGATGGCCTATCTCACCGGCAAGCGCATCGTCGAAATGGTCTGGGAGAACCTGATCCCCTCGAAGATCCTGACGCGCGAGGCGTTCGAGAACACCATCGTCATCAACTCGGCGATCGGCGGCTCGACCAATGCGCCCGTCCATGTCAACGCCATCGCCAAGCATATCGGCGTCAAGCTCGACAACGAGGACTGGACCAAGGTCGGCTACGACATCCCGCTGCTGGTGAACCTGCAGCCGGCCGGCGAGTATCTCGGCGAGGACTACTATCGCGCCGGCGGCCTGCCTGCCGTGATCGCGGAGCTGATCGAGAAGGGCAAGCTCAAGCCCGCCATCACCGCCAACGGGCGGACGCTCGAAGAGAACTGCAAGGGCGCCTTCTCGATCGCCCGCGAGGTGATCAAGAGCTACGACCAGCCGATGAAGGCCCAGTCGGGCTTCCTCAACCTCTCCGGCAACCTGTTCGATTCCGCGATCATGAAGACCAGCGTGATCACGCCGGAATTCCGCAAGCGCTATCTGGAGAACCCGAAGGACCCGATGGCCTTCGAGGGCCGCGCCATCGTCTTCGACGGGCCGGAGGACTATCACCACCGCATCGACGATCCGGCGCTCGCCATCGACGAGCACTGCATCCTGTTCATCCGCGGCGTCGGTCCGATCGGGTATCCCGGTGCAGCCGAGGTCGTGAACATGCGGCCGCCGGATTACCTGATCAAGAAGGGCATCACGGCGCTTGCCTGCGTCGGCGACGGCCGTCAGTCCGGAACTTCGGGTTCGCCCTCGATCCTCAACGCCTCGCCGGAAGCGGCGACCGGCGGCGGGCTCGCGCTGCTCAAGATGGGCGACAAGGTCCGTATCGACCTGAAGAAGCGCACCGCCAACATCCTGATCTCGGATGCGGAGCTGGCCGAGCGCAAGGCGGCGTTCAAGGCGTCGGGCGGCTACAAGTATCCGAAGAGCCAGACGCCCTGGCAGGAGATCCAGCGCAAGATCGTCGACGAGCTCTCCGAGGGCATGGTTCTCAAGCCGGCGGTCAAGTACCAGAAGATCCACAAGAAGTTCGGCATTCCGCGCGACAACCACTGAGCGGGTGCCGCGTTTGAAAGAGTGTCTTCCCGTGCGCGCTGCGGCATGTAATGCCGCGGCGCAGACACGGGACCGTCGCCCGATAAATGCGCCTTTGCTTCGGACGATCCCGCATCTGCGCAGCGGCACTTCGCGCCGCGGCGCGTGCGGGATGACACGCGGCACTGGCGCTTTCCCGTTGCCGTCGCCACCCACGCCATTCCGCCCGCGCATCGGCGTTCGCTGCGCGACGCGCAGCCTTCGGGGCTGACAAACGATACGACCCTCGACACTATGGCAGTCGTTCGTTCCGCTTCCATTTGAAACGATTTAAACCATGGCACAGAGCCCGCAGGTCGAAGCCTTCCGCAAGCTCCACGAGGCCGGCTGCTTCGTGATGCCCAATCCCTGGGATCTCGGCTCGGCCCGCTGGCTGCGCGGGCAGGGCTTCAAGGCGCTGGCGACGACGAGCGCCGGCTATGCCTTCACGCAGGGGCGAGCCGACCAGGACGTGCCGCGCGACATGATGCTGGCCCACATCGCCGAGATCGTGAAGGCGGTGCCCGACCTGCCGGTCAATGCCGATTTCGAGAACGGCTATGCCGATACGCCCGATGGCGTCGCCGCCAACGTCAAGCTCTGCGTCGCGACCGGCGTCGCGGGCTTGTCGATCGAGGATGCGACCGGGCGCCAGGACGAGCCGCTCTACCCGTTCGAACTCGCGGTCGAGCGGATCAAGGCGGCGCGCAAGGCGATCGACGAGACCGGCTCGGGGGTCGTTCTGACGGCGCGGGCCGAGTGCTTCCTGACCGGCCATGCCGAGCCGCTGAAGGAATCGGTGCGGCGGATCGAAGCCTATGCCGCGGCGGGTGCCGATGTGCTCTATGCGCCCGGCCCGAAGACCACGGCCGATATCGGAGCCATCGTCGCTGCGGCCGGCGGCAAGCCCGTGAACACGCTGATCTACGGCGATTTCGGGCTTTCCGTGTCTGAAATCGCGGCGACCGGTACGCGGCGCATCTCGATCGGCGGGGCGCTGGCGCGAGCGGCCTGGGCCGCCTTCATCGAGGCGACGCGGCTGATCGCGGAGGAGGGCAGCTTCAAGGGCTTCGCCGGCAACGGCGCCTCGGCGCCCCTGAATCCGTTCTTCACCAAAGACCTCGCGGAGCGCTCATGAGCGGCACGCTGCTGATCGCGCCGGAATGGCTCGGCCTCAGCGGCCTCTGGCAGATCGACGCCAAGGGCAAGCGTCGAGCGGTCGACGCCGAGGATGTCGGGCTCTCCGAGGCGGTTGCGGACCGGCTCGAAGCCTGGATGGATGCCTTCGACGCGATCTATGACGAGGATGAACCGGCGGCTTCCGATTTCAGCGACGCGGTCGAGCGGCTGGCCTGGGAAGCGGAAGGCGCAGCGCTCGTCCATGCCATTGCGGGAGAACTCGGAGCGGGCTGGGAGATCCGGCTCGACCTCGCCGGCTGGAAGGGGAAGGAAGCATCATGACGACGCTTCATTGGACGGCCCCCCCGTTCCCGCCGGCCAAGGTTCTGGAAGGCCAGTATTGCCGGCTCGAACCGCTCGATGTCGCCAAGCATATCGACGACATCTGGGCCGCCGATGTCGGGCGCGACAGCGTCTGGGACTGGCTCTCGGTCCCGCCGCCGAAGGATAAGGACGCCTACCGCGCGCTGCTCGACTCGATGGTGACGAAAGCCGGCATCGTGCCGCTCGCCGTGATCGACAAGGCCGACGGCAAGGCCAAGGGTCATCTCTGGATCATGGAGATCCGGCCCGAGCATGGCGTGTTCGAGGTCGGCTCGATCACCTATTCCCCGGCCTTGCAGCGGACGCGGGCGGCGACCGAGGCGATCTATCTCGTCGGCGATTACGGCTTCTCGCTCGGCTATCGCCGCTACGAGTGGAAGTGCAACAACCTGAACGAACCCTCCAAGCGAGCCGCCCTGCGCTTCGGCTTCCAGTATGAGGGGCTGTTCCGCCAGCATATGGTGGTGAAGGGCGCCAATCGCGACACCGCCTGGTTCTCGATCCTGGACGGCGAATGGCCGGTGCGCGCCCAGGCCTTTCGCCGCTGGCTGGCGCCGTCGAATTTCGATGCGCAGGGCCAGCAGAAGCTCTCGCTCGGTGCCTTCAACCAGATCGGAGGCCATGCGGGAACTGTCGCGCTGCGCCGGGCCGGGCTCGCGGATATCCCGGCGATCCTTGCGCTCAAGAACGCTGCCTATACGCCGAACGAGAGCATCATCGGCGTGCCCTCGCTGCCCCGCATCGCCGATTATGCGCAGGTCGTCGCCGAGCACGAGGTCTGGCTCGCGGAGGATGCCGGCAAGCTCGAAGCCGCGCTGGTGCTCGACATCGAGCCGGAGGATTTCACGATCTGGAGCGTGGCCGTCGCGCCGGAAGCGGCGGGCCGCAAGCTGGGCGCCGCGCTGATGAGCTTCGCCGACGAGCGGGCGCAGGCGCTCGGCTATGCTTCGGTCCATCTCTACACCCATGCCAAGCTGACCCAGCGCATCGGCTGGTACGAGCGGCTGGGCTTTTCCATCACGCATCATGAGGACATGGCCGACCGGCGGCTGACCCATATGCGCAAGACCTTTGCAAAAGCCGGTTGAAAGAGGACACGGGTATGGCAGGACGTTTGAAGGGCAAGGTCGCGGTCGTCACCGCCGCGGGGCAGGGGATTGGCCGGGCCATCGCCGAGGCTTTCGTCGCGGAAGGCGCCACCGTCTGGGCGACCGACAAGGACGTCGCCCTGCTGGAGGGCATTCCGAAGGCGAAGAAGCGCAAGCTCGACGTGCTTTCGTCCAAGGCGGTCAATGCCTTCGCCGAGAAGGTTGGCCCCGTCGACATCCTCGTCAACGCCGCCGGCTTCGTCCATCACGGCACGGTTCTCGACACCGACGACAAGGCCTGGGACTTCTCCTTCGACCTCAACGTCAAGTCGATGCACCGCACGATCCAGGCTTTCCTGCCGGGCATGCTGGCCAAGGGCTCCGGCTCCATCGTCAATATCGCGTCCGGCGCCGGCTCGGTGCGCGGCATCCCGAACCGCTATGCCTATGGCGCGACCAAGGCGGCGGTGATCGGCCTGACCAAGGCGGTCGCGGCCGACTACATCAAGAAGGGCGTGCGCGCGAACGCGATCTGCCCCGGCACGATCCAGTCGCCCTCGCTCGACCAGCGCATCAAGGATCTCGCCCAGGCGACGAAGACGACCGAGGCCGCCGCCCGGCAGGCCTTCATCGATCGCCAGCCGATGGGCCGGCTCGGCACGGCCGAGGAGATTGCTGCGCTCGCCGTCTACCTCGCGGCGGACGAGTCGAGCTACACCACCGGCCAGATCCATCTGGCGGATGGCGGCTTCGCCCTCTGAAGCGCTTTCGGACGGAGGGCGGCCGTCGCCCTCCGTTCCCCTGACGGGTTGCCGCTAAGAGCAGCCCGAGATGCGAACCGGATAGGGAGACGTCATGCATGTCCTGATCACGGGTGCGGCCGGCATGGTCGGCCGCAGGCTGGCGGAGCGTCTGGCGCGCGAGGGCCAGTGCGCCGGCCAGGCGATCGACAGGCTGACGCTGACCGATGTGGTGGCGCCCGCGCTGCCGGCCGAGCTTGCCGATCGCGCGACGATCCGCGTCGAGGATGCCGGCGATGCCGCTGTCGCCAGGGAATTGGCGGCGCTGCGGCCGGACCTGATCTTCCACCTGGCCGCGATCATCTCCGGCGAGGCCGAGCGCGATTTCGACAAGGGCTACCGCGTCAATCTCGACGGCATGCACAACCTGCTGGAGGCGATCCGGCATGAGGGCGGCGCTGCCTATGCGCCCAAGCTCGTCTTCACCAGCTCGAGCGGCATTTTCGGGGCGCCGTTCCCGGCGTCGATCTCCGACGAATTCCACGTCACGCCGCTGACCAGCTACGGCACGCAGAAGGCGATCGGCGAGTTGCTGCTGGCCGACTATTCCCGGCGCGGCTTCGTCGAGGGCGTCGGCATCCGCTTCCCCTCGATCGTGGTCAGGCCGGGCAAGCCCAATGCCTCGGCCGGCGGCTTCTTCTCCGGCATCATCCGCGAGCCGCTGCAGGGGCAGGAGGCGTTGCTGCCGGTCAGCGACGAGGTGCTGTTCACCCATGCGAGTCCGCGTTCCGCCGTCGGTTTCCTGATCCATGCCGCCGGCCTCTCGCGCAATGAGCTCGGCCCGCGGGTCAACCTGACCATGCCCGGCGTCTGTGTCACGGTCGGCGAGCAGATCGAGGCGCTCCGCCGCATTGCCGGCGACAAGGCGGTGAAGCTGATCAAGCGCGCGCCCGATCCGGCCTCGGCGGCGATTGTCGCGGGCTGGCCGACACGCTTCGACGCGAAGCGCGCGCTGGCTTTGGGCTTCACCGCCGAGCGCGATTTCGACGAGATCATCCGCGTCCATATCGCCGACGATCTCGGCGGCCATCTCCCGAACTGACGAAACCTCAGAGCAAACCTTCAGGACAGATCCGATGCATATTCTCGTTCTCGGCGGCGCCGGCATGGTCGGGCGCAAGTTCATCGAGCGGCTGGCGCGCGACGGCCAGCTCGGCGGCAAGCCGGTGACCCGCGTGACGGCGCAGGACGTCGTCGTCGCCTCGCCGCCGCCGGCCGCGCCCTTCGATTTCGAGGCGGTGGTCTCCGATCTCTCGATTCACGGCGAATCCGAGAAGCTGATCGCGACGCGGCCGGAGGTCATCATCCATCTCGCAGCAGTGGTCTCGGGCGAGGCGGAGGCCGATTTCGACAAGGGCTACCGGATCAATCTCGATGGCACGCGCTATCTCTTCGAGGCGATCCGCCATGCCGAGGGCTATACCCCGCGCCTGGTCTTCACCTCCTCGGTCGCCGTGTTCGGTGCCCCCTTCCACGACAAGATCGAGGACGAGTTCTTCACCACGCCATTGACCAGCTACGGCACGCAGAAGGCGATCGGCGAGCTCCTGCTCTGCGACTATTCGCGGCGCGGCTTCTTCGACGGCGTGGGCATCCGCCTGCCGACGATCTGCGTGCGGCCGGGCAAGCCGAACAAGGCGGCTTCGGGCTTCTTCTCCAACATCATCCGCGAGCCGCTGAACGGCGAGGAGGCGGTGCTGCCGGTCTCCGATCAGGTCCGCCATTGGCATGCCTCGCCGCGCTCGGCGGTCGGCTTCCTGATCCATGCGGCGACGATGGACACGGCCGCGATCGGCCCGCGCCGCGCCCTGACGATGCCGGGTTATTCCTGCACGGTCGCCGAGCAGATCGAGACGCTGCGCAAGGTCGCCGGCGAGAACGTGGTCAAGCGCATCAAGCGCGTGACGGACCCGGTGATCGACGGGATCGTCGCCGGCTGGCCGCGCAATTTCGATCCGCAGCGCGCTCTGGCGCTCGGCTTCAGGTCGGAGGCGAATTTCGAGGAGATCATCCGCGTGCATATCGACGACGAGCTGCACGGGACCTTCGTGAAGTAAGACGAAACTGCACTTCCGTCATGGTCGGGCTTGTCCCGACCATCCACGCCTTCTTTGGTCAAGGTCCGTGTTCAAGACGTGGATGCTCGCCACAAGGGCGAGCATGACGGTTGCAGGTCTTCAGGCCGGGCAGGGCTCGGCCTGTTCCTGCTGGCGCCGCGGCGGTATGCCGAGCGCGGGCGCACCGCGCGCCGGCTCCTGCTCCGGTTCCAGTTCAGGCGCATGAGCCCAGCCGCTGGCGCTCCAGCTCTTGAGCGCCGCCCAGGTCGAGCGGTCGAGCCGGAACTGCTCGCAGGGGAACAGCCCGCCGCGCGCCGGCAGCGACTTCAGGAACGAGCCCTCCGACCGGAAGCCGGACTTCTCCAGCACCCGCCGCGAGGCCGGGTTGATGACGCGGGTATCGGCCTCGATCGCGGGCAGGTCGATCAGCGAGAACAGGCTGTCGATCAGGCCCTGCACGGCCTCGGTCGCGCAGCCCTTGCCCCAGTGCGGGGTGCCGAGCCAGTAGCCGATGAAGGGCACGCCCGTCGCCTGCCTGTGCGCGCTAATCATGCCGATCAACTCGTTGGGCTTCGACCGCGGGGTGATGGCCAGCGCGAGATGCTCGCCCAGCGCGTTGCCCTTGCGCATCGCGAAGATGAAGGGCTCCACCGCCTGGGGCGGGTAGGGATGGGGGATCGATGCCGTCATCTCGGCCACCGCCTTTTCACCGGCAAGGCGCAGGATGGCATTGGCATCGGCCATGCGGGGCCAACGCAGCCAGAGACGCCGGGTCTCGAGCCGGAAGACATCGTCGCGGGTCAGTTCGGGGAACATATCGTCTCTCCGTCGGCGCAAACGAAAAAGGGAGCTGGGACTTTGGTCCCATCTCCCCTTCGCTGACCTTCGGGAGACCCGTATTGGGTCTTTTAACCCTTGATCCGTTCGGTTCGATGGAACCGGCGGATCGAGAGAATTCCCTATCCGCCTTTTACTCTGCGGCCTCTTGGGCCGGAACTACGTTCACGAAAGCTCGGCCGAGTTTCGTCGTGAATCGGACTCGGCCATTCGCCGTCGCAAAGAGGGTATGGTCTTTGCCCATGCCGACATTGGCGCCGGCATGCCACTTGGTGCCGCGCTGACGGATAATGATGTTGCCCGGAATCACGGCCTGGTCGCCGAACTTCTTGACGCCGAGGCGCCTGCCTTCGGAGTCGCGACCGTTGCGGGACGAACCGCCTGCCTTTTTATGAGCCATAACGCCCTACCTCAAAACTTGTGCTGTCTCTGTAACCCGAATCGGCGGCGAAAGCCAGCCGGTCCGGGTCCGACGATCAATCTGCGCTGACGGATGCCGTCAGTAGTCCTCGCCCGAAGCCAGTTCGGCCTGGTCGGCCTTGGCGCGCGGCGGCTTGCCGGCGAGCAGCTCCTTGGCCTGCTCGACCCACTCCTCGCGGGTGGCGCGGCCACGCAGCTTGAGCTCCTCGTCCCACTTGGCGATGTCGGCCTCGGTCCAGGCGGCGATGTCGTTCCAGGAGGTGATGCCGGCGGCGCGCAGCTTCTTCTCGATGGTCGGGCCGACGCCCGAGATCAGCGAGAGGTTCGAGGCGTCGAGGGCCTCAGTGGCCGCAGCAGCCTTGGCGGCCTTCGGAGCGGCCTTGCCCTTGGTCGCGGTCGAAGCGGCCTTCAGCGCCACAGCGGAGGCATCGCCCTTCTTCATCTCCGGCTTCTTGCCGCCGGTGAGGATGTCGGTGATGCGGATGACGGTCAGCTCGGCGCGGAAGCCGCGCTTGCGCTTCGAATTCTGGCGGCGGCGCTTCTTGAAGGCGATGACCTTCTCGCCACGAGCCTGCTCGACGATTTCACCGACGACGGTGATGTCGGAGAGGGCCTTGGCGTCGAGCGTGGTCTTCTCACCCTCGGTGAGCATCAGCACGGAGCCGAAAGCGACGGTGTCGCCCGGGTTGCCTTCGATCTTGGCGGCGGTGATCTTGTCGTTGGCGGCGACGCGGAACTGCTTCCCGCCGGTCTTGATGACTGCGAACATTTTGTCCTCCATGTTCGGCCCCGTCCTGTCGCGGCTTCCGGATGGAGGCCCGTGGGACGGCTTTTTGGCAGTCGATTGCGTGGTCTGGCTTGCTCTTGCGACATGCGACGCAGCGCACATGCCAAAAGAGATCGGGCGCGAGTTTCCCCGCGCCGGACGGTGCTCGATAGTCGCAAGGCCAGAGCAGGTCAAGCGAAAGCGGCGGGGAAGAGTGGATTTCTCCTGCGCAGGAGGCTTGCTCCCCGGACGCGGCTTGTGTAGTAACCGCCTCGCTTCGACCGAAGGCGACCGCGGACAGGTGGCAGAGTGGTTGAATGCACCGCACTCGAAATGCGGCATACCTGCAAGGGTATCGGGGGTTCAAATCCCTCCCTGTCCGCCATCCTCTCAATTCACTGCGCCGATCTGGAACGAGAAGCGCCACGCGGCGGCGTAAAGCTCCCGTTCTCCGTCCCTACGCGATCCGCAGTGTCGGTGTGCGAGGCGGGCTTGCGGCTCGCTGGAAACGGCTACCGGCAGGGAACGGGGTTGAACTGACCGGCCAGGTTGCGCCTTAATCGCGGCTCACACAGCAAGGAGGCCCCCGATGCGATTGGCGCTTGCCATTATCACCCTGGCTCTCACCGGCTGCAACAGCACGCCTCAATCCCAGCATCCGACGCGGGATTACACCGTGGGCACGGCGGAGTGCTCGAAATTCGGCTGGGGTACCGCCCAGATGGCGGAATGCCTCGATCGTACCGCCGAACGGCAGTCGGCAACGGTTTCGCAAGAGCGCACAGGCGAAGCCGGCTAGATCGACGGGCGGCCTTTCGGATGTGAAGTGTCGATCCGTTGCTGTAGCCGGCAACGAATCGGCAGACGTCTTCGGCCTCCCTTAGAACCGCTGCCGATCCCGCGTGCAGCCTGAACTGTTGGTTCGCCGCAAATTCGCAAGCAGGGTTGCACGCTGCCCTCAGGCGCGGCAAAGATGGACACATGATCAGGATCTCGATTGCCGCCAGCCTGGTTGCCGTTCTGGCCGCCGGTTGTGTCTCCTCTCGGCCCCAGCCTGTCCAGCAGACTGCGGCTCCTTCCGCCAAGCGCATCGTCCGCGACGGCGGGCAGCTGGTTCTGCCGGACGGCACACGCGTCTCGCCGGATCATACCGGCGGCTTCACTCTGCCGAACGGCGATTACGTGAAGCGCGAGCGAGGGGCGCTGGTGTTGCCGACGGGCGCACGCTGCCAGCCCGACGCAAGCGGGTATATCTGCCCCTGAGGCCGAGGCGCCGGATGACGGCGCCTGCCTCGCTGCTCATTCTCTTTTCAGCCCGTTCATGACGAGCGGGCCTGCTACTCAGGCTGCGTCGGATGTCTGCCGACGTTTCTTCGCCGTGCCCGCGCCGGAATCGTCGGTGTCGTCGAGAACGTGGTTATGGCTGCGGAAGGCCCAAATCTCCTTGGCGGCTTCCCAATGCTCGCGGTCGCGGCCCTCGGGCTGTCCGTCCTTAATCCAGAGCCCGTAGGCGATCTTCCGGATCTCGTGCTGGGTCTTGTCGTCCTGCTTCATGTCTCGCCTCCATGATCGTTCCCCGATGCGCATCGGGGAACTCTGGTTTCGGAGAGGATGACGGCCTTGCCGTGCAGGGGAACAACCGCGGATCGGCCGGGTTGTTCCCGCGCGCGATGAAAGATCCAGCCCGGCGCGGGCGGGATGTTCAGGTCTTTGCGGTCGCCAGATCCGCTTCGCCGGGCGTTTCGGTTTTTGCTTGAACGGGACGGCGGGCATAACGCTGGGCCAGGACCGCGCAGGCGAAGAGCTGTGCCTGGTGGAACAGCATCAGCGGCAGCACGATCAGGCCGAGCGCCTGGCCGGGGAACAGGATGTTCGCCATCGGGATGCCGCTCGCCATGCTCTTCTTCGAGCCGCAGAAGACAATGGCGATCTCGTCTTCCTTGGAGAAGCCGAGGCGGCGGCTGGCGAAGGTCGTGATCGCCAGCACTGCGGCGAGCAGGACGACGTCGATGACGATGACGAGTCCGAGATCGGCGAGCGTGACCTGCGACCAGATGCCGGCGACCATGCCCTCGCTGAAGGCGGCGTAGACGACGAGCAGGATCGAGCCGCGATCGACCAGCGAGATCGGCGCCTTGTGGCGCTGCAGGAAGGGGCCGATCCAGCGGCGTAGCAACTGCCCGATGAGGAAGGGCAGCAGCAATTGCAGGGCGATGCTCTCGACGGCACGCGTGCTGAAGCCGCCGCCTTTCGAATCGAGCAGCAGGACGACGAGCAGCGGCGTCAGCACCATCCCGAAGAGGTTGGAGACCGAGGCACTGCACAGCGCCGCCGCGACATTGCCGCGCGCGATCGAGGTGAAGGCGATCGAGGACTGCACGGTCGAGGGCAGGATGCAGACGAAGATCAGGCCGGCGATCAGTTCGGACGGCAGGAAGCCGCCGAAGATGCGCGTGAGCAGCAGGCCGAGCAGCGGGAAGAGCAGATAGGTGCTGGCGAAGACCAGCGATTGCAGGCGCCAGTGCAGCAGGCCTTCCCAGACCGCCAGCGGCGACAGCCTTGCGCCATAGAGGAAGAAGAGGAGGGCGACCGCAACGGACACGGCGTCATTGGCGATCTCGGCCCCAGTGCCATGGGCGGGGAACACGGCCGCGACCGCGACAGTGGCCATCAAGGCGATCAGATAAGGATCGATGCCGAAGCGGGCGAGGGTGCGGCGGAGCATCTGCGGTCCTTGTGATGAGATGGCGCCTTCTAAACTCTTTCACGTTCATTTTGATCTGGACTGGCGGCGATATCGGCTATCATGAATCATGATGAACATCAGTCCCGACCCGAAGCCGCTCGATCCCGTCCTGCTGCAGAGCTTCCTGAAGGTCTGCGAGACGTTGAGCTTCACCGAAGCGGCGCGCCAGCTCGGCCTGCGCCAGTCCTCCGTCAGCCAGCATGTCGCGCGGCTGGAAAAGCGGCTCGGGCGGCGCCTGCTCGCGCGCGACACCCACGAGGTGCGGCCGACGCCGGACGGGGATGCGATCCTGCCCTTCGCGCGGCAGGCGCTCGAGGCGGGACAGCGGATCGAGCGTCATCTCGCCGGCTCCACCCTGCGCGGGCGTCTCAGGCTCGGGGTCTCCGAGGATTTCGCCTATACGGCATTGCCGGAGATCCTCGCCGCCTTCGCCATGCAGCATCACGCGGTCGACCTGGAGCTGACGGTGGGCTTGAGCGGATTGCTCTACGAGCAATATGACGCGGGCGATCTCGACCTGATCTTCGCCAAGCGCCGCAAGGGCGACGCGCGCGGCGAAGTCGCCTGGCAGGAACGGCTGGTCTGGGCCGGCCGGCCGGGCACGGGATTGGCCGAGCAGCCGGTGGTGCCGCTCGTGCTCTATCCGCCGCCGAGCATCACGCGCGTTCATGCTATCGAGACGCTGGAACGAGCGGGCCGCGCCTGGCGCGTCGCCTGTACCAGCGGCAGCCTCGCGGGCCTGCGCGCGGCGACGGTGGCGGGGCTCGGCATCACCGCCCATTCGGCCCGCCTGATTCCGCAGGGGCTCGCCGAGGTCGAGCCGCGTGACGCGCTGCCGCCGCTGGGGACGATCGAATTCGTCGTGATCGGCGGGCAGTCGCATCAGGCGGCGGCGCGGGCGCTTGCCGACAGCATCCTGGCGAGCGCGGAGCGCCTCCTGCCGGAAGCGTCGCGGCGCGTCAGGCGCGGATAGGAGTCAGATGGCCATTTTGTGCGAGAGGGTCTTGGCGGTCATGTAGTGCGCCAGCCCTTCGGCGGCACCCTAGCGGCCATAGCCGTTGTCCTTGACGCCGCGCGGAATGACGGTGGAGGTTCAGCGCACCAAGGTGTGCATGCGGTTCTCGATCAGCCGGACCAGCCCCAGCGCCGTCATCTCCGAGGATTTCGGGTTCGTGGCGAGCGGGCGGTTCTCGATGGCGATGTCGAGCTTGCCGAAGGCGCCGCGCGCGCTGAGCTGGTGGCCGTTGCCGCCTGCTGCAGGGTCGGCGACAAGCTCGACGCGGGTGCGGTCGAGCCCGATGCCGGCGAGCGCCGAGATCACAGCGACATTGGCGTTCTGCGGAAAGCGCGAGGCGGCCTCGCGGGCGGTCCCGGAGAAGAAGGCGGTCGCCTCGGTGATCCCGTCGAGCCCGAGCAGGCTTTCGGCCGAGGTCCCGCGCCAGGCGGCCGGCGGCTTGACGATGCGGTGGATGACCTCGTCGAGCGGCAGCAGGGAGGCAGCGGCGATGCCGTCGATGCCGGCGAGGGCGCCCGGCGGGATCAGGAGCTGGCTGCCGCGGCTTTCGGCGGCGGCGATCAAGCGAGCGAGCAGGGCGTCGTCGCAGAAGGCGCTGGTCGAGGCGACGGCGAAAGCCGGAGCGTGCACGAGCGCCGCCTGGCCCCAGATGCCGACAGCCTCACGCCCGGCGGCTTCGACGACGAGATCGAGATCCAGGCCGGCGAGTTCATCCGGCTCCGTGATAAGCTTCGCTCCGGCCGGGATGTCGCCGGCTGCGGCGGGGTTGCGGACGGCGACAGCGGCGATGGTGATGTCGCCGCTGCTTCGCTCCGCCAGCAACTCCGCGACACGGCGGTTGATGGCGCCCCAGCCGATCAGGGCGAGACGGAGCGGTTTGCGAGGTTGCATCGTCATGAGCCTTCCGCCGTTTGCAAGGCGAGATCGAGCAGGGGGCCGCCGTTCAGGCCTTCCAGCATGCTGAAATGGCGGCCCGCACAGATCAAGGGCGCTGGCGTCTGCGGGCGCGGCGGAGCCGCCGGTGACAGTGACACTGACCCGCGACAGCGGCATCCGCCTTTTGACCGGGCTCGGCATCGCTGTGCTGCCGACCTATGCGCGGGCGGTGGCGCCGGCTTCGGTACTGGTGCGACCGCTGACGGAGCCGTCGATCTCACGGGACATCGTGATGATTCGGCTGGGCGGGCGAGCGGCTTCGCCGGCACTGTCGGCTTTCGAGAGGCTGCTGCGCCGCTTTGTACGCCAGCTTGCGCCGAGCGAGACCGGGTGAGGGGCGCATGCCGGCCTCGTCCGCCGTCGTCAGGGCGAGAGAAAGCGCGCGACGGTATGACCGGCCGCTCGCCGTTGGCGGATCACGATCGATGGCCTAAGAACGGACGACGCCTCGCAGCCAAAGGAGAACGATGCCTTCCCCGCTACTGCTGATCCTCGTTCTACCCTTCGTCGGCAGCCTGGCCGTGGTCGTATTCCCGGGCGTTTCCCGCGAGCCGGCGACCTGGATTACCGGGGTTACCATGCTGGCCTGCCTCGTCGTGACCGGGGCGCTTTATCCTGATGTCAGCGGCGGAGATGCCGTCCGGGCTCAGATCGACTGGATACCGTCCCTCGGGCTTGACTTCACCCTGAGGATGGACGGTTTCGCCTGGATTTTCGCGATGCTCGTCAGCGGCATCGGGCTTCTGGTCGTTATCTATGCCCGATATTACATGTCGGCCGAGGATCCGGTCCGTCGCTTCTATATGTTCTTCCTGGCCTTCACGGGATCGATGCTGGGGGTCATCCTCTCGGGAAACCTGATCCTTCTGGTCGTGTTCTGGGAACTGACCAGCATCTTCTCATTCCTGCTGATCGGCTACTGGCACCATACCCAGCCAGCGCGCGACGGCGCCCGCATGGCCATGACCATAACCGGCATGGGCGGCCTCGCTTTGCTGGGCGGCGTGCTGATCGTCGGCCATATCGTCGGCAGCTACGACCTCGACGACGTCCTGCGATCGGGCGACCTGATCCGTTCGCATCAGCTCTACGTCCCGGCGCTTGTGCTGATCCTCCTCGGCGCGCTCACGAAAAGCGCGCAGTTTCCCTTCCATTTCTGGCTACCCAACGCCATGGCGGCGCCGACGCCCGTCTCGGCGTTCCTGCATTCGGCCACCATGGTGAAGGCTGGCGTGTTCCTGATGGCGCGGCTGTGGCCGGTGCTCTCCGGCACGCCCGAATGGTTCATGATCCTGGGCATCGCTGGAATGGCGTCGTTCGTGCTCGGCGCCTACCTCGCCATGTTCCAGCATGACCTGAAGGGACTCCTGGCCTATTCGACGATCAGCCATCTGGGCCTGATCACGCTGCTGCTCAGCCTCGGGAGCCCGCTCGCGGCCGTGGCGGCGATTTTCCACATGCTCAACCATGCGACCTTCAAGGCATCGCTGTTCATGGCGGCCGGGATCATCGACCACGAGACGGGCACGCGCGACCTGCGGCGGCTCTCGGGCCTGTTCCGCTACATGCCGATCACGGGCACGCTCGCCATGGTGGCGAGTGCCGCGATGGCGGGCGTTCCGCTGCTGAACGGCTTCATCTCGAAGGAGATGTTCTTCGCGGAAGCCGTAGAGACCCACGCCGATTCCTGGCTGGACACCGCCGCTCCCTACGCGGCCGTGCTCGGCAGCGCGCTCGCCGTCGCCTATTCCCTGCGGCTGATCCATTCGATCTTCCTGGGAGCGCCCCCCGAAAGCTTTCCCCGCGAACCCCACGAGCCGCCGTTCTGGATGCGGTTCCCGGTGATGTTCCTGGTCATCGCCTGCCTCGTCGTCGGCATGATTCCGACCCTGACCATCGGCTCGTTCCTCCACGTCGCCGTTTCGTCCGTGCTGGGTGCCGCCACGCCGCAATACAGCCTGGCGGTCTGGCACGGCTTCAACCTTCCGATGGCGATGAGCGTGCTCGCGCTGGCGGCCGGCGCGCTTCTGTATCTCGGCGTCGGCAATTACCTCGAGCGTTCCGAGCGCCCGCCGCTTCTCGGCCGGATCCAGGGGCAACGCATCTTCGAGCGGGTGATGGTCGCGATTTCGTGGCGCGCAGCGCCGCTGGTCGAGGACATCTTCGGCACCAGGCGCCTTCAGCCGCAGATGCGCCTGCTGGTGGCGGCCGCAGTGGCCGCCGGCACCGTCCCGCTGCTCGCTTCGGGCCTCTCCTTCGGGTCCTTCGGCAACGGCACGACGGATCTCGCCTTCACGGGCCTTTGGTGCGTCGGCATGATCTGCGCCGTCGCCGCCGCCTATCAGGCCAAGTTCCACCGCCTCGCTGCACTCGCCCTGCTTGGCGGCACGGGGCTCGTGACCTGCGTGACCTTCGTCTGGCTCTCCGCGCCGGACCTTGCCGCGACCCAGCTCGTCGTCGAGATCGTGACGACCGTGCTCATCCTGCTCGGCCTGCGGTGGCTGCCCAAGCGGCTGCAGGACGTGCCGGAACCGAGCGGCTGGCTGCCGCGGCTGCGCCGCTTCCGGGACCTCACGATCGCCGTCGTTGCGGGCATGGGAATGACGGCGGTCTCCTATGCGGTGATGACGCGCATGCCGCCCGACACGATCTCGAAATTCTTCGTCGAGAAGGCCTATAGCGAAGGCGGCGGCCGCAACGTCGTCAACGTCATTCTCGTCGATTTCCGCGGTTTCGACACGCTGGGCGAGATCACGGTCCTCGGCATCGTCGCGCTGACCGTCTTCGCGCTGCTGCGGCGTTTCCGCCCCGCGCCGGACAATATCGAGCGGCCCGAACAGCAGCGCATCCAGTGGTCCTTTGACGAGGCCGAGCCGGAGGTGGAGGCCGGAGCGACCAAGGCAGAATACCTCTACCTGCCATCCGTGATCATGCAGTGGATGTTCCCGGTCGTCATCGTCCTGGCCGCCTATCTCTTCCTGCGGGGACATGACGCCCCGGGAGGGGGCTTCGTGGCCGGCGTCGCCATGGCGGCAGGCTTCATCCTGCAATACATGGCTGCGGGCACGGTCTGGGTCGAGGACAGGCTGCGCATCCTTCCGGTTGTCTGGATCGGCGGCGGCCTGCTTCTGGCCGCGTTCACCGGGGCGGCCTCGATGCTGCTGGGAGATGCCTTCCTCACCTCGTATTTCCGGTATGTCGAGCTGCCGCTCGTCGGGAAGGTTCCCATGGCGAGCGCGACCCTGTTCGATCTCGGCGTCTTCAGCCTCGTGGTCGGGGCTACGGTGCTGATGCTGATCGCCATCGCCCACCAATCCGTCCGCCGCCTGCGCGCGGCCGCCCGTCTCGAAGAGGAGCGCCGGCGATGGAACTGACGCTTGCAATCGCCATCGGCGTTCTCACCGGATCGGGTGTCTGGCTGGTCCTGCGTCCGCGCACCTATCAGCTCGTCATCGGCCTGTCGTTGCTCTCCTATGCGGTGAACCTCTTCATCTTCAGCATGGGCCGGCTGCGCGTCGGAGCCGCTCCCGTGCTGGAATCCGGCGGCGCGGGGAATCCGGCGGATTATGCCGACCCGATTCCGCAGGCACTCGTGCTCACGGCGATCGTGATCGGCTTCGCCACGACCGCTCTCCTTCTGGTCGTGCTGCTCGTCGCCCGCGGGCTGACGCGCAACGACCATGTCGACGGGAGGGAACCGAACTGATGGAGTGGACGAGGCACCTTCTCATCGTCCCGATCCTGCTTCCGCTGATCACGGGGGCCGCCCTGCTGTTGATCGACGAGCTGCGCCACACGCTGAAGGCGCTGCTCAGCCTGGCATCGACCTTGCTGCTCCTGGTGACGGCGATCGCTCTGATGCGCCTGGCAGACGGGGTTCCCGGCGGAAGCGCTGCCCTGTCCTCGTCCTATGCCGTCGCCAACTGGCCCGCGCCCTTCGCCATCGTGCTGGTGCTCGACCGGCTGTCGGCGCTGATGCTCACCCTCACGGCCGTGCTGGCGGTCGCCTCGCTCGTGTTCTCGACGGCGCGCTGGGATCGGGCAGGGCCGCATTTCCACACGCTCCTGCAGTTCCTGCTCATGGGGCTCGGCGGCGCGTTCCTGACCGGGGACCTTTTCAACCTCTTCGTCTTCTTCGAGGTCACGCTGGCAGCCTCCTACGGGCTGCTGCTGCATGGTTCCGGCGCCTTCCGGGTTCGCGCCGGGCTCCACTACATCGCGATCAACCTGGCCGCATCGCTGCTCTTCCTGATCGGCGTCAGCCTGATCTACGGGACCGCCGGAACGCTGAACATGGCCGATCTCGCCGTCCGCCTGCCGAACGTGCCGGCCGAGGACCAGGCGCTGCTGCGCGCCGGCGTCGCCATCCTCGGCACCGCCTTCCTGGTCAAGGCCGGGCTGTGGCCGCTCTGCTTCTGGCTTCCTTCCGCCTATATGGCGGCAGCGGCTCCCGTTGCCGCGATCTTCGTCGTGCTGACCAAGGTCGGCACCTATGTGCTGCTGCGCCTCACGCTCCTGCTCTTCGGCCCCGAGACCGGTGATATTGCGGGCTTCGGCGGCATGGTCCTGCTGTGGGGCGGCATGGGCACGATCGCCTTTGCGACATTCGGCCTGCTCGCGTCCCAGGCGATGGGCAGGCTCGCCGGCTACAGCGTGCTGATCTCCTCGGGGACCTTGCTCGCGGCCGTCGGCATCGGCGATGCCAGGGTCGTGTCCGGAGCGCTGTTCTACCTGGTCAGCTCGACCCTCAGCGTTGCCGCCCTCTTCATGCTGATCGAACTGGTGGAGCGGGCACGCGAGCCGGCGGCGGACCTGCTGGCCGTCACCATGGAGGCGTATGGCGACGAGACCGACAAGGGCGAGGAACATGAGGACGAGGAGGTCGGCGTGGCCATGCCGGGGGCGCTCGCCATCCTGGGCATCTCGTTCGGATGCGCCGCGCTCCTGCTCGCGGGCCTGCCGCCGCTGTCGGGGTTCATCGCCAAGTTCGCGATGCTGACGGGGATGCTGAACCCGGACGGGCTGGGAGCTCCGGCCGCGATTCCAGGGCGCATCTGGCTCTTGGTCGCGCTGGTCATCCTGTCCGGCCTGGCGGCGCTGGTTGCCATGATGCGCAGCGGCATCCGGATATTCTGGGCGCCGCTCGAGGTCATCATTCCGCGCGTGCTCGTGGTCGAGGTCGCGCCGATCGTCGCGCTGCTGGCGCTCTGCATGGTTCTTGCGGTCCAGGGCGGCGCGGTGCTCAGCTATACCGACGCCGCGGCGCAGGCGCTGCATGCCCCGTCGAGCTATATTCAGAGCGTATTGGGGGCGGGGCACCCGCCGGGCGTGTCCCGATGAGCCGCGCGCTGCCCTATCCGCTCCTGACCGTGGCGCTGCTGCTGATGTGGCTGCTGCTCACCTCCTTCTCGACCGGGCAGCTCCTCGTCGGTGTCGCGGTCGCGATCGGAGCCTCCCACGCGATGGCGGCGCTGCAGCCGTCCAAGCCCAGACTGAGGCGCTGGCAGCTTCTTCCCAAGCTTCTGGGCATCGTGGTGCTGGACATCCTCCAGTCGAACATCGACGTTGCCAGGATCATCATCGGTGGGGACCGTCGCGACCGGGTCGCAGGCTTTGTCGCCATACCGCTCGACCTGCGCGACAAGACCGGCCTGGCTCTGCTGTCATGCATCGTCACCAGCACGCCCGGGACGGCCTGGGTCGAGTACGCCCCGGATACCGGCGTGCTTCTGATCCATGTGCTCGATCTCGTCGAGGGGGCCGACTGGGTCTCCCTGATCAAGAATCGCTATGAGGCGCTGCTCATGGAGATATTCGAATGATCGCCGCAATTCTCCTGTGGTCGGTCATGGCCGCGCAGGCGATGCTCGTCGCTGCCATGGCGTGCTACGCCTACAGGGTCATCCGGGGGCCGCGCGCGCAGGACCGGGTGCTTTGCCTCGACGCCATGTATGTCTGCGCCATGCTGCTGATCCTGACGATCGGCATCCGCACCGGCAGCGCAATCTATTTCGAGGCGGCCCTGATCATCAGCGTGCTCGGCTTCGTCTCAAGCATCGCGCTTGCCAAGTTCCTGATGCGCGGCGAGGTGATCGAATGACCCCGGCCGAGAACTTGCCCGCCTGGGCGGCCCTGTCGACGGCCGTCCTGGTCCTCCTGGGCGCCGCACTGACCCTGGTCGGCGCGATCGGAACCTTGCGCTTCGGCAGCTTCTTCGAGCGGGTTCATGCGCCGACGCTCGGCACAAGCTGGGGGACCGGGGCGATCCTGCTTGCGTCGGTCGTCTGCTTCTCGGCACTGGGATCGCGGCCGATCGTGCACGAGATCATGATCGGCGTCTTTGTCACCATCACGACGCCGGTCACGCTCATGCTGCTCGCTCGCGCGGCGCTTTACCGGGATCGGGTCGAGGACGATGCAAATGTCCCCCCGCGAACCATGTTGCGTCGCCGCAGCGTGAACGCCGCTGCGCCGGAATCGGGAGACGATCCGCCGCGCGGATGAACGCGCTCTACGCGGGCAACAGGTGACAAACTCTCATATGACTTACCTGCCCGGGAGCCCGCGTGCCGGGCCTTGTGCGCTGTCATGGCCCCATTCGCGGCCCCAAACGAAAACGGCCTCCCGGGAGGGAGGCCGTAATCCCCAGCAGACACTGAGGGAAAATGGTGGGCGCGACAGGGATCGAACCTGTGACCCCTACGATGTCAACGTAGTGCTCTCCCGCTGAGCTACGCGCCCGTCGCCGCTGAAAGCAGCTTCCGGAAGCGTGTCCGGGCCGTGTTGGCCGCGATCACGCTGCGAGTGAGGGGGGCTATAGCGGCTCGCTTCGCGGGTGGCAAGGCGTTTGCCGCATAAATTCTACAGGGGCTGTCGGCATCCACATTCGTGCGATGCCGAACGGCCTTTCAGGCGGCCAGCAGCTTCTCGACCTCGTTGACGAGCTCGCGCAGGTGGAAGGGCTTGGAGAGCACCTTCGCATCCTTCGGCGTCTGCGAATCGGGGTTGAGCGCCACGGCGGCGAAGCCGGTGATGAACATCACCTT
The DNA here is from genome assembly GCF_058800455.1 of Allobosea sp. GW822-FHT05A11. Lineage (NCBI taxonomy): Bacteria > Pseudomonadati > Pseudomonadota > Alphaproteobacteria > Hyphomicrobiales > Alloboseaceae > Allobosea > Allobosea sp. GW822-FHT05A11. The sequence continues at coordinate 354,631 of NZ_JBXAMI010000001.1, forward strand.
GATGTCGGGATCGAGCTCGGTGGCGCGGCGCGCCAGCTCGATTCCATCCATCTCCGGCATGACGATATCCGTCAGCAGGAGCTCGAACGGCTCCTCGCGCAGGCGGTTATAAGCCGACAGGCCGTTATCGAAGGAGGCGACGTCGTAGCCTGCGTTCTGCAGGGCCTTGACCAGGAAGCGACGCATATCGTTGTCGTCTTCCGCGAGCAGTATCTTCGTCATGGGCCTGATCTGTTCGTCCCTGAGGCCTGAGTTCGTCTAGCGTCTGGCGCCCGGCCGAGGCCGGGCCTGGAACGGTTGGGTAATCACCCGGCCGCACAGTTGGAACCATGTCCTTTCATAAGGCAACATCATGGTAAACAACGCGTGAATCCAGCACGGATTTTCCAGGGTTTCGCGACATCGCTTCAACCGTTCAGGTTTGTGTGCTTCAGTCATTTGCGATGAGCCTGTCCTCAGCCCCTTTTCCGCCCGCGCCGGACGATGTCGTCGCCGAGATCGAGCGGCCGTTCAGCCTGTACCAGCCGGCTCTCCAGGTTGTGCCGGTGGTGGTCGACGTGCCGCATGCCGGGCGCTGCTATCCCCGCCGCTTCGTCGAGGCGGCGCGCCTGCCCTTGCGCAGCCTGCGTCGCTCCGAGGACGCCTATGTCGACCGGCTGTTCGCGCAGAGCGTCTCGCTCGGCGCGCCGTTGCTGGTGGCCGAGTTCCCGCGCGCCTATCTCGACGTCAATCGCGAGCCCTACGAGCTCGATCCGCGCATGTTCGAGGGACGGGTGCCGCCCTTCGCCAATACGCGTTCGATGCGCGTGGCGGGAGGCCTTGGCACCGTCCCCCGCATCGTCGGCGACGGGCAGGAGATCTATTTCGGACGGATTCCGGTCCAGGAGGGGCTCGCCCGGATCGAAGAGCTCTACCGGCCCTATCATGCGGGCCTGCGCAGCCTCGTCCAGCGTACCCAAGGCGTGTTCGGCACCTGCATCCTGGTCGATGCGCATTCGATGCCCTCGGCCGGGCTCGACCGCGACGGGCTGGCGAAGTCGGACATCATCCTCGGCGACCGCTTCGGCACCAGCGCGGCCGGCTACATCATCGACATCGCCGAGCAGGCCTTCACGCGGCTGGGCTTCAGCGTCACCCGCAACCGGCCCTATGCCGGCGGCTTCATCACCGAGCATTACGGCGCGCCGGCCGCTGGGGTGCATGCCTTGCAGATCGAGGTGAACCGCGCGCTCTACATGAACGAGGCGACGCTGGAGCCGCATGACGGCTTCGGCGCGGTCGAGCAGGCGATGGCGGCGGTGATGGCCGATTGCTTCGCGCGCTGGAGCGGCTGGCTCGACGAATGGCGCGAAGCGGCCGAATAGCGGCAGCTGGTGAAGCGGGGGGGCTTTCCAAGAAAAAAGGGCCGCACACTTGCGTGGCGGCCCAAGTCTAGGGAGGAAACGCCCAAGGAGGGCAATGAAGGTTTGAGGTCATCTCCCCTTCGCAGTGCACAATATGAGCGTGCGCTGCAAAACACAAGCGAAATCAGCGGAATCACAGGCGTCATGCGATGGGCGCATGATGCCGAGACGAAAAGGCGGGGTTTTTCGGATATTTCCGCATCCGACCTCGCCTGAGATGGTCAATCTGCGGAGTCGATGCTGCAAAGCAGCAAACTGGAGTGCCTGTTCATGAGCGCAGTCGATTTCGGCGCTTTCGTCGCGGATCTGGCGACGCAGTCCGGCCGGGCGATCCTGCCCTTCTTCCGGGCGCTGCATGCGACGGAGGACAAGTCGCGGGGCGGGGTGTTCGATCCCGTGACCGAGGGAGACCGCGCCGGCGAATCGGTGATGCGCCACATGATCAAGCGGCAGTTCCCGGCCCATGGCGTGCTCGGCGAGGAATTCGGCAGCGAGAACACCGATGCCGAATATGTCTGGGTGCTCGATCCGATCGACGGCACGCGCGCCTTCATCTCCGGCATTCCGGTCTGGGGCACGCTGATCGGGCTGACGCGCAACGGCGTGCCGGTCTACGGCATGATGCACCAGCCCTTCTCGGGCGAGCGTTATTCCGGCGACGGGCGCGAGGCGCGCTATGAGGGGCCGGGCGGGCCGAAGAAGCTCAGGACCCGCCAGACCACCGATTTCGCCACGGCGACGCTGATGACGACCTCGCCCGCCCTGTTCAAGGGCGCGGAGGCGAAGGCCTTCACCCGCGTGGAGAAGGAGGTCAGGCTCTCGCGCTATGGCTGCGATTGCTACGCCTATTGCATGCTCGCTGCCGGCCATGTCGATCTCGTGATCGAGAGCGGCCTCAAGCCCTATGACATCGTGGCGCTGATCCCGATCATCGAGGGCGCTGGCGGCATCGTCACCTCATGGGACGGCGGCAGCGCTGCCGGGGGCGGGCGCATCCTCGCGGCCGGCAGCAAGGCGCTGCATGAGGCCGCCATGGCCCTGCTCGCCGGCTGAGCCCGGCAGGGCCTGGTCCTCGCCGGGGATGAAGGCGTCGAAGGCGGCCCAGAACTGGGCGCGGATCGCGTCGCTTTCCATCAGGATCTCGTGGCGCGCGATCGGCAGGACCAGCGCCGAGCCGGTCTTGAGCCGCGCCGCGAAGCGCTCGATCGCCGGCGTCGAGACGACCGGGTCGCGGCCGGCGGCGATGATCAGGGTCGGTATCTTTACCTCCAGCGCTGCAGAAGGCGCGGCGAGGCGAGCGATCAGGCGGAAGGCGGTCCTGATCCAGGCAATGGTTGGGTCGCCGATGCTGAGATCGCGCGCCGCGGCCGAGAGCGCGGCGTTGCGGGCATAGCGCACGGGATCGCTGGTCAGGCGGTTGCCCTCGAAGGGCTTGGTCGCGATCGCGGTGTCGCCGCCGCCCGGCACGAAAGCCCGGCCGAAGCCGAGCCAGTAAAGAAGGCTTGCCAGAATCTTCGCCCGGCCGGGATGCGCGATCATCGCGATGCCGAGCATCGGCGCGAGCGCGACCATGCGCGAAACCGGCAAGGCATTCGAGCGTGCGGCGTCGAGGCAGAGCGCAGCACCCATCGAATGGGAGAGGACGAAATAGGGCGGGGGCAGCTTCGCCTGCATCTCGGCCATCGCCAGCGCCAGATCGGCCTCGTAATGCCTGAGGCGCCCGACATGGCCCTTGCGCGTGCGGCGGACGAAGCGCTGCGAGCCGCCCTGGCCGCGCCAGTCGAAAGAGAGGACGTGGAAGCCGCGGCGACGCAGCTCCGCGACGGTCTCGCTGTAGCGCTCGATGAACTCGGCCCGGCCCTGCACGACGACGATGGTGCCGCGCACCGGCCTCACCGTCGGGCGCCAGCTGGCGAAACGCAAGGAGGCGCCGTCGCGCGTCGTGGCGAGCCAGGTCTTGCCATGCCCGGGAACGGGATAATCCGGATCGGCGAAAAAAGCGGCTTCGGCCATCAAGTGCTCCGCATCGCGGCTGCAGTGTCGAACGCGGCCGCCGCATGCTCGATATTCTGCGCCGGATATCCTGCGAAAACATGTCGGTGCGCTTAAAAAGAAATGCGAGGGCTGATTTCGCGGCCCGAAAGAACGGCTCTTGAAAAGCCCGGGCGCCTCCCCAGATCAGGTCTGCGCAGGCCGGAACCGGCTGCGCGAAAGCAACCTAGGTCCGCGCTCAGGCGAGGCGGACCGACCCCATTGTCGCTTCTTCGGAGGACATATCATGCGTCATTTCGACCTTTCCCCGCTCTATCGCTCGACCGTCGGCTTCGACCGTCTGTTCAATCTCCTCGACCAGGCGACGAGCAACGAAGCCGCCCCGAGCTACCCGCCCTACAATATCGAGCGGACCGCCGAGAACGCCTATCGCATCACCATCGCGGTCGCGGGTTTCGGCGAGGGTGACCTCTCCATCGAGTCCAAGGAAAACGCGCTGACCGTCAAGGGCGAGAAGCAGCTCGTCGAGGGCGCCGAGAAGCGCGAGGTCCTGCATCAGGGCATCGCCGCGCGCGCCTTCGAGCGTCGCTTCCAGCTTGCCGATTATGTGCAGGTGACCGGCGCCAGCCTGGAGAACGGCCTGCTGCATATCGACCTCGTGCGCGAGATCCCCGAGGCCAAGAAGCCGCGCCAGATCGCGATCGGCACCGGCGGTTCGGCCAAGGTCCTCGAGGCCAAGGTCGCCAAGGCTGCGTAACCAGCGTCCAGCTTTCGATGAAAGCGAAAGGCTCCCGGAAACGGGAGCCTTTTTTGTTGGCCGGTCAGTTCATCGGCGCGACGGGGGCGATCGGCGTCTCAGGCTTGGGCGTCGATGGCGTCGGGTCGTTCTGCTGCACCGGCGGGATAGCCGGAGCCTCGGGCGCGGGCGCAGCTGTCGAGAGCGGCGGCTTGCGGTCGGTGCCTTCGGTATTCCGCACATCGCTGGGATTGACGAGCTTCGGCTTGTCGGCGCCGGTCTCCGGATCGGTCGTGCCGGGGGATGGCTCCGCCGGCTTGGCGGGCTGCGGTGGCACGGCGGTTGCCGGAGCGCTGGCCTCGGCCGGTGCGGTTTCCGCAGGCTTCGCCGGTTCGGGTGCCGGCGGTGCGGCGGGGGAGGGCGGTGAGGTGGTCGCGGGCGCGCTCGCTTCTGCCGGCGGCGTTTCCGCTGGCTGGACAGGTTCGGGTGCTGGCGGCGCGGCCGGCGAGGGCATCACGGTTGTCGCCGGGGCGCTGGCTTCCGCCGGGCCCTTCAGTTCGGCCGGGCGTTCGGGCGGCTGGGGCACGAGGCGCTGGCGCGGCGGAGCGTGCTCCTCGCGCGGATCGGCGCGGGCGACGCTGGGAGCAGCCGGCTGCCCGCGCAGGGGAATGCGGCGGATCAAGTCGCCGGCATAGGCGTCGAGGATCAGGCGTTGGCGCTGGCCGCCGGCGGTGACGCCGTCGACGATATAAGTGTCGTTGCGCCGGATCGAACGCTCGATCCGGACGAGCCCGTAACGGCGGGCGGCGATGCCATTGACCGAATAGGCGGAGACGGCAGCCGGAGCACGCGGCACTGCAACCGGTGGGCGCGGGGCGTATCCGTAATCATAACGATAGCCGTAGCCATAGGCCGGGTAGGGATCGTACCCGTCGTCATAATAGTAGTACTGCGCGCTGGCGGCGCCCGCCATGCCGGCCATTGCGCCGGCCACGACCAGGCCCATCAGCGCGATGCGCCCCGGTGCGGTCGAACGATCTGCCATGCCAAATTCCCTTAACGAATGACTATTCGACACTTAGTCTTGTTAGGGATTGCGGCGGGCGTGGGGCTGGAAACGCGGCGCAAATGGGCCCGCTCAGCCGGCGATCGCGGCGATCAGGGCCTCGACATGCTCCGCTTCCGTCGCGAAGGACATGACGAAGCGGCCGACGACCTCGCCCTCCTTGAGCGGGGCTTCCGGCGGCAGCGAGCGCGCGGACCAGTCGTAATAGCCGATGCTGGCGGCCTTCAGGCGCTCCTGCACGGCGGGCGGCAGGACGAGGAAGACCTCGTTCGCCTGGCAGGGCCAGGCGAGGCGCGCCTCGCCCCCTTGCGCGACTGAATCCGCCAGGCGTTTGGCCCGGGCATTGGCGTGGCGGGCGAGGTCGAGCCAGTGATCGTCGGCGAGCAGGCCTTCGAACTGGGCGCCGAGCACGCGGCCCTTCGAGAGCGTCTGGCCGGCGCGCTTGCGTCGCCATTTCATCTCCTCGGCCTGCGCCGGGTCGAAGAAGATCACGGCTTCGGCCGCCAGCGCGCCGTTCTTGGTGCCGCCGAAGGAGAGCACGTCGACGCCGGCCTTCCAGGTGATCTCTGCCGGCGTGCAGCCGAGCGTGACCAGCGCATTGGCGAAGCGGGCGCCGTCCATGTGGAGCTTCAGGCCGCGCGGCGTCACGGCCTCCTTCAGGGCGCGCACCTCGGCCGGCGTGTAGATGGTGCCGCATTCGGTCGCCTGCGTGATCGTCAACGCCTGGGCCTGGACCTGGTGGAAATCGCCGGCGCGCAGATGCGAGAGCGCCTTCGTCACCGCTTCCGGCGTCAGCTTGGCGCCGGTGCCGGGCAGGTCGACCAGCTTGGCGCCGTTGGTGAAGAACTCCGGCGCGCCGCATTCGTCCTCGACGACATGCGCCTCCTCATGGGTGAGGACCGCGCCCCAGGGCTTGACGATGCTGGCGAGCGCGAGCGCATTCGCCGCCGTGCCGGTCAGGACGAGGAAGACCGCGACCTCGCGCTCGAAGATCGCGGCGAAGCGCTCCTCGACGCGCTGCGTCCAGTCATCCTTGCCATAGGGGGAGGCGGCGCCGGCATTGGCAGCGGCGAGAGCGGCCATGACGCGGGGGCTGGCGGCGGCGGTGTTGTCGCTGAAGAAATCCATGATTTGAGGGTTAGGCGGATGGCGCTTTCCTGCCAAGCGGCACCGGTGGAGAGGGGGCTTGCGCGCTGCGCCGGACGGATTCGCGCGAACGCTTCAAAAACAAGAACCGGGCTGCCTGAGTCAGGCTTTCGTTCCGGAAATGTCTGGTACGGATTCGATTTTGCAATAAAATTTCGCTGCAGCGCGAAATCGGCGCTTGTGCGTAGATTGGAATTCTGGCAAGTTCATCGCAATAGGACAGTGTTGCTGTCCCATTTTTCACCGCGCCGACCAAAAGCTGTTCTAGCTCAAGGTCGCGCCGTCGCAGCGGAGCGGAGCATGACGAAGGGCCGGGCTACCAACGCCAAAGCCAATCGCACGCGCGCCGTCCGTAAAACGACGGCCTGAAGACAGGCGCGAACGGGCGAGGCACGCCCGAGGCGCCTGCGGAGGACGCGGGCGCGGTGGAAACAAAGCGCAAGCAAAGCCTCCAACGAGACGACGGCCGGACCGCCTTGGCCCCATCCTTGCTGCCGACTTCAAGTCGGCACTGAGGGCCGCAGCGATCGGGATCATGGACTGACGGGTCTCCCTGCCGGCGCAAGCTCGCGGGGTTCTGGGAAGCGGGGTTTGACGATGAGCGTGACCAGCAAGTCGAGCGGCGCAGCGGCTTTCGAGCGATTTCCGGCTGTGCGCGATCCGGCGATGCCGGTGCGTCAGGGCCTGTACGATCCCAATAACGAGAAAGACTCCTGTGGCGTCGGCTTCATCGCCGACATGAAGAACCGCAAGAGCCACGCGATCGTGCAGCAGGGCCTGCAGATCCTGCACAATATCGACCATCGCGGCGCCGTCGGTGCCGATCCGAAGCTCGGCGACGGCTGCGGCATCCTCGTCCAGATCCCCGACCAGTTCTTCCGCGAGGAAACCGCGCGGCTCGGTATCGCCCTGCCGGAGCAAGGCTATTACGCGATCGGTCAGTTCTTCATGCCGCGCGATCCGACCGCTCGGGCGATGTGCGAGGATGTCATCTCGCAGACCGTGGCGGAGGAGGGACTCGTCTTCCTCGGCTGGCGCGACGTGCCGGTCGACAACGGCGATCTCGGCCAGGCCGTGCTCGCGACCGAGCCGGTGCATCGCCAGCTCTTCGTCGGCCGCCCCGACGACATCACCGACGAGGACGAGTTCGAGCGGCAGGTCTATGTCCTCCGCAAGTCGGTCTCGAACAAGGTCTACAAGCATCAGGAGCGCAAGACGGCGGAGTATTACCCCGTCTCGATGTCCTGCCGCACCATCGTCTACAAGGGCATGGTGCTGGTGAACCAGCTCGGCTCCTACTTCAAGGACCTGCAGGACGAGCGCTTCGTCAGCGCGCTGGCCCTCGTCCACCAGCGCTTCGCCACCAACACCTTCCCGTCCTGGCGCCTCGCCCATCCCTACCGGATGGTCGCCCATAACGGCGAGATCAACACGCTGCGCGGCAACGTCAACTGGATGGCGGCGCGGCAGGCGAGCGTCGATTCCGACCTGTTCGGCTCGGATATCTCCAAGCTCTGGCCGATCTCCTATGAGGGCCAGTCCGACACCGCCTGCTTCGACAACGCGCTCGAATTCCTGGTGCAGGGCGGCTATTCGCTGGCCCATGCCATGATGATGCTCGTGCCGGAGGCGTGGAACGGCAACCCGCTGATGAACGAGGAGCGGCGCGCCTTCTACGAGTACCATGCCGCGCTGATGGAGCCCTGGGACGGGCCGGCCGCGATCGCCTTCACCGACGGGCGTCAGATCGGCGCGACGCTGGACCGCAACGGCCTGCGCCCCGCGCGCTATCTCGTCACCGACGACGGCCTCGTCGTGCTCGCTTCGGAATTCGGCGTGCTGCCGATCCCGGAGGAGAAGATCGTCGAGAAGTGGCGCCTCCAGCCCGGCAAGATGCTGCTGATCGATCTCGAACAGGGCCGCATCATCGGCGACGACGAGATCAAGACCTCGCTCTGTCTCGCCAACCCCTACAAGGACTGGCTGAAGCGCACCCAGATCGTGCTGGAGGACCTGCCGCCGGTCGAGGCGCGGGCCTCGCGCACCGACGTCCCGCTGCTCGATCGCCAGCAGGCCTTCGGCTACACCACCGAGGACGTTCGCCTGCTGATGGCGCCGATGGCGGTGACCGGGCAGGAAGCCGTGGGCTCGATGGGCACGGACACGCCGATCTCGGCGCTCTCGCTCAAGTCGAAGCTGCTCTACACCTATTTCAAGCAGAACTTCGCGCAGGTGACGAACCCGCCGATCGATCCGATCCGCGAGGAGCTGGTGATGAGCCTGCTCTCCTTCATCGGCCCGCGTCCGAACATCCTCGATCTCGAAGGCACCTCGCGCCGCAAGCGCCTGGAGGTCCGCACCCCGATCCTGACCAATGACGATCTCGAGAAGATCCGCTGCATCGGCCATTACGAGGATCGCTTCGATACCAAGACGATCGACTTCACCTATCCGGCGCGCGAGGGCGCGAGCGGCATGGACGGCGCGGTGGCGCGGCTTTGCGAGCGCGCGGAAGCGGCGGTCCATGGCGGCTACAACATCATCATCCTGTCCGACCGGCAGGTGGGCTCCGACCGCATCCCGATCCCGGCGCTGCTCGCGACGGCGGCGGTGCATCACCACCTGATCCGCAAGGGCCTGCGCACCTCGGTCGGCCTCGTCGTCGAATCCGGCGAGCCGCGCGAGATCCATCATTTCTGCTGCCTCGCGGGCTACGGCGCCGAGGCGATCAACCCCTATCTCGCCTTCGACACCCTGCTCGACCAACATGAGCAGGGCGCCTTCCCCGAGGAGGTCGATGCCGACGAGGTGGTGAAGCGCTATATCAAGTCGGTCGGCAAGGGCGTGCTCAAGGTCATGTCCAAGATGGGCATCTCGACCTACCAGTCCTATTGCGGCGCGCAGATCTTCGATGCGGTCGGCCTGAAGAGCGCTTTCGTCGACAAGTTCTTCTTCGGGACGGGTACGGCGATCGAGGGCGTCGGCCTCGAAGAGATCGCCGAGGAGAGCCTGCGCCGTCACCGCGACGCCTTCGGCGACTCGCCGCTCTACCGCAACAGCCTCGATATCGGCGGCGAGTACATGTATCGCGTCCGCGGTGAGGACCATGTCTGGAAGCCGGATGTCGTCGCTTCGCTGCAGCACGCTGTGCGCCTCAACGCGCAGGATCGCTACGAGGAGTTCGCGCAGCAGGTCAACGATGACGCGCAGCGGCTCAGCACCATCCGCGGCCTGTTCAAGGTCAAGATGGCCACCGATAACGGCCGCGCGCCGGTGCCGCTGGAGAGCGTCGAGCCGGCGGCCGAGATCGTGAAGCGCTTCGCCACCGGCGCGATGTCCTTCGGCTCGATCTCGCGCGAGGCGCATGAGACGATCGCGCTCGCGATGAACCAGATCGGCGGCAAGTCGAATACTGGCGAGGGCGGCGAGGAGCCGATCCGTTTCCGGCCGATGCCGGATGGCCGCTCCAAGCGCTCGGCGATCAAGCAGATCGCGTCCGGCCGCTTCGGCGTGACCACCGAATATCTCGTCAATGCCGATGTGATGCAGATCAAGGTGGCGCAGGGCGCCAAGCCCGGCGAAGGCGGCCAGCTCCCCGGCCACAAGGTCGATGCCAAGATCGCCCGGACCCGGCATTCGACGCCGGGCGTCGGCCTGATCTCGCCGCCGCCGCATCACGACATCTATTCGATCGAGGATCTCGCCCAGCTGATCTTCGACTTGAAGAACGTCAACCCGTCGGCCGATGTCTCGGTGAAGCTGGTCTCGGAGATCGGCGTCGGCACGGTTGCGGCGGGTGTCGCCAAGTCGCGCGCCGACCACATCACCATCTCCGGCTTCGAGGGCGGCACGGGCGCGAGCCCGCTGACCTCGCTGAAGCATGCCGGCTCGCCCTGGGAGATCGGGCTTGCCGAGACGCAGCAGACGCTGGTGCTGAACCATCTGCGCGGCCGGGTCGCCCTGCAGGTCGACGGTGGCCTGCGGACCGGGCGCGACGTCGTCATCGGCGCGCTGCTCGGGGCCGACGAATTCGGCTTCTCGACCGCGCCGCTGATCGCGGCCGGCTGCATCATGATGCGCAAGTGCCATCTCAACACCTGCCCCGTCGGCGTCGCGACGCAGGACCCGGTGCTGCGCAAGCGCTTCAAGGGCCTGCCCGAGCATGTCGTGAACTACTTCTTCTTCGTGGCCGAGGATGTCCGCCGGATCATGGCGGAGATGGGCTTCACCAGGATCGAGGAGATCGTCGGCCGTTCGGATCTGCTCGACAAGCGCGACGCGATCGAACACTGGAAGGCGAACGGGCTCGACTTCACCAAGCTCTTCCACAAGGTCGATCTGCCGGGCGTGGCGATCCGCCATGTCGAGTTGCAGAAGCACCCGATCGACACCGTGCTCGACCGCCAGCTCCTGGCTGAGGCCGCGAACGCGATCGAGACCGGCACGCCGGTCGTGATCGAGAAGCCGGTCGGCAATGTCGATCGCAGCACGGGCGCGATGCTGTCCGGCGCCGTCGCCAAGAAATACGGCCATGCCGGCCTGCCGGAAGACACGATCACGGTCAAGCTCACCGGCACCTCCGGCCAGAGCTTCGCGGCCTTCCTGGCTGCGGGTGTCACCGTCGAGCTCACCGGCCAGGCCAACGACTATGTCGCCAAGGGCCTGTCCGGCGGCAAGGTGATCGTGAAGCCCGATCCGGCGACCAGGGCCGTGGCCGAGCGCTCGATCATCGTCGGCAACACGGTGCTCTACGGTGCGATCGCGGGCGAGGCCTATTTCAGGGGCGTCGCGGGCGAGCGTTTCGCGGTGCGCAATTCCGGCGCCATCGCGGTGGTGGAAGGCACGGGCGACCATGGCTGCGAGTACATGACCGGCGGCGTCGTCGCGGTGATCGGCCAGACCGGGCGCAATTTCGCGGCCGGCATGTCGGGCGGCATCGCATATGTCCTGGACGAGGACGGCACCTTCAAGTCGCGCTGCAACCTCTCGATGGTCGATCTCGAACCGGTCGAGGAGGAAGAGGACCTGATGGAGCGTCTGCACCATCACGGCGGCGATCTCGAACACAAGGGCCGGATCGACATGACCAACATGTCGGGCCACGATGAAGAGCGCCTGATGCAGATGCTGACGAACCATGTCGACTACACCGGCTCGGAGCGCGCCCGCACCATCCTCGACAACTGGGCGGATTACCGCACCAAATTCGTCAAGGTGATGCCGGTCGAGTACCGCCGCGCGCTGCGCGAGATGGAACAGGCCCGCACCTTGCAGGCTGCGGAATAAGCGAACGCCACCCCGCCGGGGCCGTCACGGTCCCGGCATCTCGATCAGGTTAAGGCACGCGCACGGGGACGTACCCGCGCACACGGCGAGAGAAACGGCATGGGCAAGGTCACGGGCTTTCTCGAATTCGACCGGCAGGAGCAGAAGTATCAGCTCGCCGGCGACCGCATCCGGCATTTCCGCGAGTTCACGCTCCCGCTGGAGGAGCGCGACGTCAAGAAGCAGGCGGCGCGCTGCATGGATTGCGGCATTCCGTTCTGCCACGGGCCGACCGGCTGCCCGGTCCATAACCAGATCCCGGACTGGAACGAGCTGGTCTATTCCGGCGGCTGGGAGGATGCGCTGCGCAACCTCCATTCCACCAACAACTTCCCGGAATTCACCGGCCGCATCTGCCCGGCGCCTTGCGAGGAAGCCTGCACGCTCAACCTCGAAAACATGCCGGTGACGATCAAGACGATCGAGCAGGCGATCGCCGACAAGGGCTGGGAAGAGGGCTGGATCGCGCCGGAAATTCCGGCCAAGCGCACCGGCAAGCGCATCGCCATCGTCGGCTCTGGCCCTGCCGGGATGGCCGCGGCGCAGCAGCTCGCCCGTGTCGGGCACGATGTCCATCTCTATGAGCGCGAGGCCAAGGCCGGCGGCCTGCTGCGCTACGGCATCCCCGACTTCAAGATGGAGAAGAAGCATATCGACCGCCGGGTGAAGCAGATGGAGGCGGAAGGCGTGACCTTCCACTACAACGCCAATATCGGCGTGACCCTGCCTTTCGCCACGCTGATGGCCGAGCATGACGCGGTGCTGATGACCGGCGGGGCGGAAGCGCCGCGCGATCCCGGCCTGCCCGACACCAATCTCGCCGGCGTCCATTACGCGATGCCGTACCTGACCCAGCAGAACAAGCGCGTCGGTGGCGAGGATGTCTCGAACGAGGCGCCGATCAGCGCGGCCGGCAAGCATGTCGTCGTGGTCGGCGGCGGCGATACGGCCTCGGACTGTGTCGGCACCGCCTTCCGCCAGGGCGCGCTTTCGGTGACGCAGCTCGACATCCGGCCAATGGCGCCCGAGATCGAGGACAAGCTCACGGTCTGGCCGTACTGGCCGACCAAGTTCCGCACCTCGTCCTCGCAGGCCGAGGGCGCCGAGCGCGAATTCCAGGCGGCGACGCTCGGGCTCGAAGGCCGCAACGGCCGGCTGACCGGCGTGAAATGCGCCCGGGTCGACGAGAAGCGCAAGCCCATCGCTGGCAGCGAATTCGTGCTCCAGGCCGATCTCTGCTTCCTTGCCATCGGCTTCGCCGGCTCGGTGATCGAGGGCATGATCGCGCAGTCGGGTGCCGCGGTGGACAAGCGCGCCAACGTCGTCGCCAATGACCGCGACTACAAGACCAGCGTCGGCAAGGTCTTCGTCGCCGGCGACATGCGGCGCGGCCAGTCGCTGGTGGTCTGGGCGATCCGCGAGGGCCGCCAGGCGGCCCATGCGATCGACAAGGAATTGATGGGCGCGACGATCCTGCCGGTTTGATAAAGTGGGCTTGTGATGAGCTCTTCTGCTGAACTGGGTGTCGCTGCCTTTGTGGCAGCAGTGTCGGTGTGGGGAATTTTTGTATCGTCGCGGATACTCTGGACGGCGCTGAAAACTGGCTTCATCGTTGGGCCAAAGGTAGTCTACTCCTTAGAGACGCAAGGAGGAATGTTCAAAGCTGCCTTTACCATGCATATCTGCTTGGTATTGCTATGGTTTCTATGTATCTATGCGTTTCTGACGCGGTTTCCTGGTTTTTGAGGGCTGCAGCCGTTGGGTTGTGTCCGTCAGAGATGCCGATGTCGATATCCGATTGACCGGCCCTGTGGCCGCGCATCCTTTTCATTGAGCGCCGCCGTCGCTATGATTCTCCCCATGGAATCGAACCTGGAGGGGAAGCAGGCGCCGCGCCGCCGCTTCCATTGCCGCACCCGCGGACCTGTCTGCGCCCCGCGCTTCACCTCGCGGGGCTGACCGGGAACGCATCGTCGTCTCATCGTCAGCCTTTCTCGGCGCGCTCCTGTGCGCATGCCTGACTTCATGAGATTCCGATGTCCCTGATCACCCTGAAAGACCTCTCGCTCGCTCGCAGCGCGCCGCTGTTCGCCGGCCTCGACCTCGCCATCGCCAAGGGCGACCGCCTCGGCCTCGTCGCCGCCAATGGGCGCGGCAAATCCTCGCTCCTGCGCATCCTGGCCGGCACGGAGGAAGCGAGCGGCGGGACGCTGACCCGCTCGCGCGGCCTCGTCACCGCCTTCGCGCCGCAGGACCCGCCCGAGCGCCTGCTGCCGATGAGCCTCTATGATGCGGTGCTGGATGCTCTCGATGCCGAAACGGCAGAGACCGAAAGCTGGCGCGTCGATGTGCTGCTCGACGATCTGATGGTCGAGGAGAGCCTGCGCGGCCGCGCTGTGGGCAGCCTCTCCGGCGGCTGGCAGCGCACGATGCTGCTGGCGCGGGCGGCGGTGATCGAGCCGGACCTGCTCTTGCTGGACGAACCGACGAACCATCTCGATCTCGAACGGATCGGCCTGCTGGAGCGCTTCCTCGCAGCTCTGCCGCGCGACTGCGCCGTGGTTGCGGCGAGCCATGACCGGGCCTTCCTCGACGATGTCAGCACGCGCACCCTGTTCCTGCGCCCGGCCGAGAGCGCCGATTTCACCTTGCCCTATTCGCGCGCCTTGCAGGCGCTGGAAGAGCGCGACGCGGCGCGCGGCCGGCAGTTCGAAAACGAAATGCGCAAGGTTCGGGCGCTCCGCCAGCAGGCGGCGAAGCTGAAGAATATCGGCATCAATTCCGGATCGGACCTGCTGGTGGTCAAGACCAAGCAATTGTCCGAGCGGGCCGACAAGCTGGAGGAGCAGGCCAAGCCCGGGCACAAGGAGCGCTCGGCCGGCGCGATCCGGCTCGCCAGCAGCGGCACCCATGCCAAGGCGCTGGTCTCGATCAAGGAAACCGCGATCGCCACACCGGACGGGCGCCTGCTGTTCCGCACCGGACCGCTCTGGATCGAGAAGGGCGACCGGATCGCGCTGCTCGGCGCCAATGGCAGCGGCAAGACCCGCTTCGTTGCGCGGCTGCAAGCGGCGCTCGACGGTTCCGACCCGGAGATCCGCGGTGCGGCGACCCTGAAGGCCGGCTATTCCGACCAGGGCCTGTCGCAGCTCGATGCCTGGCGCACGCCCTGGGATGCGGTGAAGCATTCCAGCGATCTCGGCGACCAGACGGCCCGCACGGTGCTCGCCGGAGCGGGCATTTCGAGCGAAGCGCAGACCGCGCCGACGGCCCGGTTGTCAGGCGGGCAGCGGGCACGGCTCGCGATGCTACTGCTCCGTCTGATCGAGCCGAATTTCTACCTGCTGGACGAGCCGACCAACCATCTCGATATCGAGGGGCAGGACATGCTGGAGAGCGAATTGATCAAGCAGGAAACGGCCTGCCTGCTGGTCAGCCATGACCGCGCCTTCGTGCGGGCCGTGGCGACGCGGATCTGGGTGATCACCGGGAGGAAGCTGGTCGAGGTCGATGATCCCGATCCGGTCTTCGACAGGCTGATGGCGGGGTGAGGCGCTACCCTACACCGCAATCGGAATTGGACGCGCCGGGGGGCGGCAGAGTGATCGCGAAAGCCTTCCGTGCGATCTCCCGGCCGCGGATCGAGACGATGATGGTCCAGGCGCCGGCCGCCATTTCCCATTCGTGCTCGAAGGTGAAGCCGACATGGCTCACGCCGTCGATCACGGCGCTGGGAAAACGGTCCTCGGTGCTGGTCTTGCCATCGGGCCGGGCGAGGGGCGGATGCTCGACCCTGACCGAGACCTGGCGCGGCAGGAGCCTGGGGATGTCGTCGCTCAGGCGCAGCGACAGCCCGAAATTGCGGCAGAGCCGTGCCTCGATCCGGTCCGTGCGATCGAGATAGCGGATGTTCTTCATCTCGCTGGCCGGTGCGAGCCCGGCCTCGCCCGGCCCCGGCGTGCCCGGGATGCGTCGCCCGGCCGTGATGCCATAATCGATGATCTCGCTGCGCGGTTCGGCTGCGGCATGGGTGGCGGCAAGTGCCAGGAGGATCGCGGCCGTCATGGCCATCGGGCGCCGGTTCGTCATCGGGTCGCTTTCAGCGCGGCCAGCGGTAGTCGTCGAGCCGACCCGGGAGCGGATCCGGCGCGATGCCCTGGCCGAAGGCGCGTTCGAGCTGCAGGGCGGCGTCGCCGCGCCCGCGTGCCTCGGTGATCGAAGCGAGCAGCGGCTGCTCAGTAATCGGGCCCTGCCCGGTGAGGGGCTGGATCGGCCCGGCGAGCGGTTTGGCCTGCAGTGCGGCGGGCAGGCCGATCATGGGCACGCCCGCGACCATCTGATCGATCAGGCGCTCGACGCCGCCGGGCTGGAGTTCCAGTGCCGTCGGTGCGCCGGTCTCGGGCGAGACGGGCAGGGCGATGACGCTGCCCTGCGGGGCCGCCTCGATCATGCGGCGGATGACGAGGTCGACGAAATGCGCGGCCTTGCGCGCGCCGGCAGCGGTGAAGTGGATGCCATCGCCGAGGCGCAGGCGCACCGGCTGGCCGGAGACGTCGGGGCCGGTTGCGGCATAGCGGTTCTCGGCATCGACGAAGCCGCCCCAGAGATCGACATATTGTCCGCCCGCCTTCTCGACGCGCTGGCGGTAGAGATCGTTGAGGGTGACGAGGTCGGCCGAGAGCCGCCCGTTCTGCATCGGCGGTGCGCCGACCCAGATCAGCGGCACGCGCTTGCCGGCGAAGGCGTTGGCGATGGCGTCGATCCGGTCGCGATAAAGTTCGAGCCAGCGCGGGCTCAGGGGCTCGTGGACGGTCTCGCCTTCGCGGATCGGCTGGCGGTCGTTGAGGCCGAGCAGGATGACGCCGATGCTGATCTTCTGTTCGCTGGCGAGGAGATCGGAGACGGCTTTCGGCCAGTCGTAGAAATCGCTGCGAACCAGCCCGGAATCGGGCTTGGCCTTGTGGATCACCTCGACATCCGGGCGGTTGTTGAGGGCGTCGTCCAGACCGTTCGCCAGGAGATTGGCGAGGGAATCGCCCATCACCACGATATGACTGCTGACATCGACCTTGGGGATGACCGGATCGTCGCGGACGATGACGGGGGCCTCGCGGCGGCGGACCACGGGCGCGACGCGCTGACGCGGCTGCGGCGCCACGGTCCGTGGCTGGGCGGGCAATTGCCAGAACATCTGGAACAGGCTGCGCTGTTGCGTCTGCTGCTGGGCGAGGGAGACCGGCCCGCCCGTCAGCAGGAGCAGGCAGGCGGCAGTCAGAACCATGGCGAACGAGCGCAGGCGCATAGGCCGATCCGGTGGTTCCCCCCGCGCGATTATAGGCCGGGAGCGGCCGAAAGTCAGCGCTTGCCGCGCAGCTTCGACAGCAGGGCTGGCGTCGGATAGCCGTCGGCGATCTCGCCGGCGCTGATCTGATAGCGCCTGACAGCCTCGCGTGTGCCGGTGCCGATGCGGCCGTCGGCGTCGTGGTTGTAGAGACCGAGCGCCTTCAGGCGGTGCTGGAGATCGCGGGTCGCGGCCATGTCTAGGCGCGGCGCCTTGGTCGGCCAGCTCGCCCGGATGGCGGAGCGCCCGGCGATCCGGTCGCCGAGATGGCCGACGGCCATCGCATAGGCGTCGGAGGAGTTGTATTTCTTGATGACGTCGAAATTGGCGGTGAGCAGCATCACCGGTCCGGTATGGCCGGCCGGGTAGAACAGGCGGCCTTCGCCGGAGGAGGGCAGGCGATTGCCATCGGCGCGACGCACGCCGGCGGAGGCGAAGGCGGAGAAGCTCGCCTTGTCCAGGCGGTGGTCGAAGCCATCAGGCAGTGTCACCTCCATGCCCCAGGGCAGGCCCGGCACCCAGCCATAGCCCTTGAGGTAGTTGGCTGTGGAGGCGATGGCGTCGCTCGACGAGGTCCAGATGTCGGCATGGCCGTCGCCGGTCCAGTCGACCGCGTATTTCATGTAGCTCGACGGCATGAACTGGGTGTGGCCCATGGCGCCGGCCCAGGAGCCCTTCAATTCGCTGCGCTCGACATGGCCCTTCTGGATCAGCTCCAGTGCGGTCAGCAATTCATCGCGGAAGAAGTCGCCGCGATAGCGGATCGAGGCGAGCGTCGCGAGCGAGCGGATGACGTCCTTGCCGCCCTTGAACGAGCCGTAATTGGTCTCCATGCCCCAGACGCCAAGGACGATTTCCTTGGGCACGCCATAGCGCGCCTCGACCTGGGAGAGGACGCTCGCGTTCTCGGCCGCGGCCTCGCGCCCGCGCCCGATGCGGGAGCCGCCGACGGCATTCTCCAGATAGCTCCAGATCGGGGCGCTGAATTCCGACTGCTTCCTGGTCAGCGCGACGATGGAAGCATCCGGCGTCACGCCGCGGAAGGCGAGGTCGAAGGTCGCACGCGAGATACCGCGCGCCTGAGCCTGCGGCCAGAGTCGCTGCACGAAGACGTCGAAGGGGGCGCTGGCCGGGGTCGCCTGCGCATTGCGGGCATGGGCGCCGGAGACGTTGATCGAGCCGGTGGTCTGGGCCAGCGCCGGTGCCAGGCTGATCAGGACTGAGGCTGCGATGACGGACAGGCGCATGGACACTCCCGGCGAATGCTGGATGGAAACATCTTCACAGCGCCCGAACAAGATTAACCAAGGGTTAATTCATGCGGCGATCGCTGCGGCATTCGTGATTTGACAAGCTCCGGCGATTGTCAGATTCTGCGGGGATGAATAGCGCGTCCCCCTTCCGCCGCGGTCTCCACCGCTCGGGCAACCTTATCGCGGGCTTCTAGCCCCGGGCCTGTCGCGCTTGGCGCCTCCGGTTCGGGGTGCGCCTGCTCTGCCGCTTTTTCCTGCGAGTTCGACCTTTTTGATGCCGCGCGGATTTCAACCGCCGGCGGGCGCTCGCCTTTTCGATGAAAGACCTGTCCTGATGTCTACCAAGCGTCCCGCCATCACCGTTACGACCGCGGACCATGCCATGCTGAGCCGCATCGCGGCCGGCGCGGCCAACACCATGCCCGATCTCGCCGCCGAGCTGACCCATGAGCTAGACCGCGCCCGAATCCTGCCGGAGGGGCGGGTCTCGCACGACCATGCCCGGATCGGCAGCCAGATCGTCTATCGCGACGAAACCACCAAGCGGGAAAGCACCATCACGCTGGTCTGGCCTGAGCATGCCGATATCGAGAAGAACCGCGTCTCGGTGATGACGCCGATCGGCGTCGCGCTGATCGGCATGGCGGCCGAGCGCTCGATCGACTGGACGACGCGCTCCGGTGACGTCAAGCGCCTGACCGTGCTCGAAGTGCGCGAGCCGGTGGAGGAAGAGGCTGCGTCCTGAGACGTAGCCGGGTGGGGATCGGTCCCCCGCAGCCCTCATCCTGAGGAGCCGCACAAGCGGCGTCTCGAAGGATGGTCCAGATGTCACCCGAGCCTTCTGAAGCATCCTTCGAGACGCCATTCCCAAGGGAATGGCTCCTCAGGAAGAGGGCTCGGGGATTAGTCGCTCACGCCGTGGCGTTCTTCGTCCTGAGCTTCTCCTCCCAAGCAAGCGCCTGGCCGACGATCTCCTCGAGGTCGTCATGCGCGGGCTGCCAGCCGAGCTCGGCGCGGATGCGGTCGGCGCGGGCGATCAGCGAAGCCGGATCGCCCGGCCGACGCTCCGCCAGCGTCACGGGAAAATCGACCCCGGAGACCTTCTTCACGACCTCAACGACCTCCTTCACCGAATAGCCGCGGCCATAGCCGCAGTTCAATGTCAGGCTCGCCCCGCCGCCGCGCAGATGGTCGAGCGCGGCGAGATGGGCGCGGGCAAGATCGGTGACGTGGATATAGTCGCGCACGCAGGTGCCGTCCGGCGTCGCGTAGTCGGTGCCGAAGACGGTCAGGCCGTCGCGCTGGCCGAGCGCCGCCTGGCTCGCGACCTTGATGAGATGGGTGGCGTTCGGCGAGGACTGGCCGGAGCGGCCCTTCGGGTCGGCGCCGGCGACATTGAAATAGCGCAGCGCGACATAGCTGAAACCATGTGCCTTGGCGGCGTCCTGCAGCATCCACTCGCTCATCAGCTTGGAGCGGCCATAGGGGTTGATCGGGTTGAGCGCGATCTCTTCCGGCACTGGCGAGACCGGCGGCTCGCCATAGACGGCGGCGGTGGAGGAGAAGATGACGTGTTTCACGCCCTTGCGCGCGGCGCTTTCGATCAGTCCGCGGGTCTTCACCGTATTGTTGAAATAATAGCCCAGTGGATCGGTGACGGATTCGGGGACGACGATCCTGGCGGCGAAATGCGCAATCTCCGTGATCTCATATTCGCCGATCAGGCCCTCGACCAGCTCCTGGTTGCCGATATCGCCCTGGACGAAGATCGCCTCGGGCGGCACCGCCCACCAGAAGCCGGTGGAGAGATTGTCGAGCACCACGACCTTCTCGCCGCGATCCAGCAATTCCAGGACCATATGGCTGCCGATGTAGCCGGCGCCGCCGGAAACCAATACCGCCATCGTGTTTCTCGCCTCATCTTCGTCAGGAACCGCCTTTATCGAAAAACCGTTGACGGCTTCTCAAGGCCTGTTGGCTAATACCGCCTGATGGCCCGCAACCATGACAGTTGTACGGCCGTTCCCATCATTGCCTGGCTTCGGCAAGGCTATCGCGCCCAATGGATTTTGCATGACGAAACGCATCCGCAAGGCCGTTCTTCCTGTCGCTGGTCTCGGCACCCGCTTCCTGCCCGCCACCAAGGCGATCCCGAAGGAGATGCTGACCATCGTCGACCGCCCGGTCGTGCAACATGTCGTGGACGAGGCGCGCGCCGCCGGCATCGAGCATTTCATCTTCGTCACCGGCCGCAACAAGGCAGTGATCGAGGATCATTTCGACCTGGCCTACGAGCTCGACGACACGCTGGCCAAGCGCAACAAGACGAAGGAGCTGGAGGCGCTGAAGCACGATCTGCCGGCCGCGGGCGCGACCAGCTTCACCCGCCAGCAGGCTCCGCTCGGCCTCGGCCACGCCGTCTGGTGCGCGCGCGAGATCGTCGGCGACGAGCCTTTCGCGCTGCTGCTGCCGGACATGCTGCATTACAGCCAGGGCAAGGGCTGCCTCGCCGAGATGATCGAGGCCTATGACCAGCATGGCGGCAACCACATCGCCGTCGCGCCCGTCCCGGACGACCAGACGCATCAATACGGCATCGTTGCCGTCCAGGACGCCAAGGCCAAGGTCTCGAAGATCACCGGCATGGTCGAGAAGCCGCCGAAGGGCACGGCGCCGTCCAACCTGCATGTCTCCGGGCGCTACATCCTGCAGCCGACGATCTTCAACCTGCTCGCCAATCAGGAGAAGGGCGCCGGCGGCGAGATCCAGCTGACCGATTCGATGGTCGCGCTGTCGCGCCAGGAGCCGTTCTACGCGGTGCGCTTCGACGGGGAGATCTACGATGCCGGCTCGAAGATCGGCTTCCTCGCGGCGAATGTCGCCTATGCGCTCGACCGCGGCGATCTTGGCCCGCAGCTGCGCGCCGAGATCGAGAAGCTGCTCGACCGCTGAGCGACAAGACTCGTTCAACTCAGCCCTCGTCCTGAGGCGTCAATCCGAATAGGAATGGCGTCTCCAAGGACGAGGGCTTGTGTCTTGCTGACGGTGCAAAGTTGAGTGACCAGAGTCTCGTCTTCGACCGGGCACTTGGCCGCAAGCGGCTGAGGCGCGCGCTTGCCGGCGACTATCCGGATTTCCTGCTGCAACGTGCGGCTGATGATCTGGGGGATCGGCTCGGCGCGGTGCTGCGCGAGTTCGCGGTCGCGGCCGATCTCGGTACGGCCCTGCCGGTGATTGCGCCGGTGCTTGCCGGCCGGGCCGGGCGGCTGCTGCGCATGGCGGAGGCGGAGGGCGCGCCGGCCGATCTCGTCGGCGATCTCGAACGCCTGCCCTTCGCCGCCGGCTCTCTCGACCTCGCCGTCTCGCTGCTCGCGCTGCACGGGGTCAACGACCTGCCGGGCGCGCTGATCCAGATCAAGCGGGCGCTCAGGCCCGATGGCTTGTTCATGGGCTGCCTGCTCGGCGGGCGGAGCTTGCAGGAACTCAGGCAGGCGCTGCTCGAAGCCGAGAGCGAGACGATGGGCGGGGTCAGCCCGCGCGTCGCCCCCTTCGCCGATCTGCGTGACCTCGGAAGCCTGTTGCAGCGGGCCGGTTTCGCGCTGCCCGTCGTCGACAGCGAGATCGTGACGGTGCGCTATCGCGACGCCTTCGGGCTGTTCCGCGATCTGCGCGCCATGGGCTGGGCGAACAGCCTCGTCGCCCGGCGCAAGACGCCGTTCAGGCGGGAAACTTTGCTGCGCGCGGCTGCGCTCTATGCCGAGCGCTTCGCCGATCCGGACGGGCGTTTGCCCGCGACCTTCGAATTCGTCTGGGTCTCCGGCTGGGCGCCGCATGAGAGCCAGCAGAAGCCATTGAAGCCCGGCTCGGCCAAGGCGCGGCTGGCCGATGCGCTCGGCGTGCCGGAGATCAAGGCGGGCGAGAAGCCGGGAGGCGAGGGATGAGCGAGCGCCAGCCCCGCCTGGCCCGCGCCGATTTTCGCGTCTTCCGCGCCATTCCGACGCGCTGGCACGACAATGACGCCTTCGGCCATGTCAACAACGTCGTCTATTACGGCTGGTTCGACACGGCGGTGAATGCCTGGCTGATCGAGAACGGCTTCCTCGACCTTGCTGGCAGCGAGGTCGTCGGGCTCGTGGTCGAGACCGGCTGCACCTATTTCGAGAGCGTCGCCTTCCCGGAGACCGTGGAGGCCGGGATCGCGGTCGAGCGCCTTGGCAACAGCTCTGTCACCTATCGGATCGGCATCTTCCGGCAAGGCGGCGAGCAAGCGGCGGCGCAGGGGCGCTTCACCCATGTCTATGTTGAGCGCGCGAGCCAGAAGCCCGTGCCGATCCCGACGCCGCTCAAGGCTGCCTTGGCGGTCATCCAGAGCTGAAAAGGGCCGGCTGCGCCGGGGAATGTTGTCTCGCGCGCTGAGGCAGGCTATGCCCCTGCCAACCCCTATCGCCGGACCGCCAGGAACCCTGAGCCCGTGATTCCGAACGACATCAAGATCACCCCGCAGCTCGTCGCCGAGCACGGCCTGAAGCCGGACGAGTATCAGCGCTTCCTGCATCTGATCGGCCGCGAGCCGACGATCACGGAGCTCGGCATCGTCTCGGCGATGTGGAACGAGCACTGCTCCTACAAATCTTCGAAAATCCATCTGAAGACGCTGCCGACCAAGGCGCCCTGGGTGATCCAGGGCCCGGGCGAGAATGCCGGCGTCATCGATATCGGCGAGGGCACCGCCATCGTCTTCAAGATGGAGAGCCACAACCACCCGTCCTTCATCGAGCCCTATCAGGGCGCGACGACCGGCGTCGGCGGCATCCTGCGCGACGTCTTCACGATGGGCGCGCGCCCGATCGCCGTGCTCGACGCTTTGCGCTTCGGCTCGCCGGATCATCCGAAGACCCGGCATCTCGTCTCCGGCGTCGTCGCCGGCATCGGCGGTTACGGCAATTCCTTCGGCGTGCCGAATGTCGGCGGCGCGACCGGCTTCCACTCGCGCTATGACGGCAACATCCTCGTCAACGCCATGGCGGTCGGCATCGCCCAGGCCGACGAGATCTTCTACGCCAAGGCCTCCGGCGTCGGGAAGGCGATCGTCTATCTCGGTTCGAAGACCGGCCGCGACGGCATCCACGGCGCGACCATGGCCTCGGCCGAATTCGACGACAAGTCGGAGGAGAAGCGCCCGACCGTGCAGGTCGGCGACCCCTTCGCCGAGAAGCTCCTGCTCGAAGCCTGCCTCGAGATCATGGCCGCCGGCCATGTCGACGCGATTCAGGACATGGGCGCCGCCGGCCTGACCTGCTCGGCCGTCGAGATGGGTGCCAAGGGCGATCTCGGCGTCGAGCTCGATCTCGACAAGGTGCCCTGCCGCGAGGAGGGCATGAGTGCCTATGAGATGATGCTGTCGGAGAGCCAGGAGCGCATGCTCATGGTGATCAAGCCCGGCCATGAGGACGCCGCCGAGGCGATCTTCAGGAAATGGGGCCTCGACTTCGCTGTCATCGGCCACACCACCGACACGCTCCGCTTCGTGGTGAAGCACCAGGGCGAGGTCATGGCCGACCTGCCGATCAAGGAGCTCGGCGACGAGGCTCCGGAATACGACCGGCCCTGGATCGAGACCGTGCCGCAGCAGCGCATCGCGGCTGAGAGCGTCGCCGCGCCTTGCGGCAATGCCGAGGCGTTGAAGACGCTGATCGGCTCGCCGGACCTCTCGTCCAAGCGCTGGATCTGGGAGCAGTACGACACGCTGATCCTCGGCAACTCGGCGGTGACGCCGGGCGGCGATGCCGGCGTGATCCGCATCGAGGACGGGCCGCGGGGCCTTGCCATGACCGCCGACGTCACCCCGCGCTATTGCGAGGCGGATCCGTTCGAGGGCGGCAAGCAGGCGGTGGCGGAAGCCTGGCGCAACCTGACCGCGACGGGTGCTACGCCGCTCGCCGTCACCGACAACCTGAACTTCGGCAACCCCGAGAAGCCGGAAGTCATGGGCCAGCTCGTCGGCTGCGTGCGTGGCATCGGCGAGGCCTGCAAGGCGCTCGATTTCCCGGTCGTCTCCGGCAACGTCTCGCTTTACAACGAGACCAACGGCGTCTCGATCCTGCCGACCCCGACCATTGGCGCCGTCGGCGTCATGGCCGATGTGACCAAGCATGCGACGGTCGCTTTCAAGGCCGCGGGCGAGGCGATCATCCTGATCGGCGAGACCGCCGGCTGGCTCGGCCAGAGCGCCTATTTGGCGACCGTCTGCGGCCGCGAGGAGGGCGCTCCGCCGCCGGTCGATCTCGCGATTGAGCGTCGTAACGGCGATTTCGTGCGCGGGCTGATCGCGTCGGGCAAGGTTTCGACCTGCCACGACCTGTCGGATGGCGGGCTTGCGGTTGCGCTCGCCGAGATGGCGATGGCCAAGGGCATCGGCGCGGTGATCGAGACGCTGCCGGCCGGCCCCGCCCATGCCGCGCTCTTCGGCGAGGATCAGGCGCGCTATGTCCTGGCCGTCCCGGCGGCCGAGGCCGATGCGGTGATCGCGGCGGCGAAGGCTGCCGGCGTGCCGGCGCTCGCCATCGGCAAGACGGGCGGCGCGGCGCTTGCCCTTCCGGGCGAGCCGGCCCTGGCGATCGCCGATCTCCGCAAGATCCATGAAGACTGGCTGCCGTCCTATATGGCCGGCAAGGCCGCCTGAGGAGTTCGACCCATGGCGATGGACGCGCACGAGATCGAGCGCATGATCAAGGCGGCGCTGCCGGATGCGGCGATCGAGATCAAGGACCTGGCGGGCGACGGCGACCATTATGCCGCGACCGTCGTCTCGGCCGCCTTCAAGGGCAAGACCCGGGTGCAGCAGCACCAGATGGTCTATGCCGCGCTCCAGGGGAATATGGGCGGCGTGCTGCACGCCCTTGCGCTGACGACCAGCGTTCCCCAAGATTAGAACAAGACCATCCGGCGGGCCTTGAACCCGCTTCAGGAGACGAGACGATGTCCGACGTCAATGCCCGCATCGAAGCGGAAGTTAAGAACAACGACGTGGTGCTCTTCATGAAGGGCACGCCGCAATTCCCGATGTGCGGCTTCTCCGGCCAGGTCGCGCAGATCCTCGGCTATATCGGCGTGCCCTATAAGGGCGTGAACGTGCTCGAGGACCAGGAAATCCGCGAGGGCATCAAGGCCTTCTCGAACTGGCCGACGATCCCGCAGCTCTACGTCAAGGGCGAGTTCGTCGGCGGCTGCGACATCACCCGCGAGATGTTCCAGGCCGGCGAATTGCAGGCGCTCTTCGAAGAGAAGGGCATCGCGGTGAAGCAGGCGAGCTGAAGGCTCGTCGCCACGACCCATCT
Organism: Allobosea sp. GW822-FHT05A11; assembly: GCF_058800455.1. Taxonomy (NCBI): domain Bacteria; kingdom Pseudomonadati; phylum Pseudomonadota; class Alphaproteobacteria; order Hyphomicrobiales; family Alloboseaceae; genus Allobosea; species Allobosea sp. GW822-FHT05A11. The sequence goes on from NZ_JBXAMI010000001.1 coordinate 380,230, forward strand.
GCCCGCGTCGCAAGCGGGCAACAGGTGGCTTTGGCGATCTCTGTGATGAAACCGCCTAGGCGGGAAAGGCGGTGGCCTGCATAGCGGGCCGCCGCACCATGCTCGCCCACCAGGCTTTGATGGCGGGCTGCTCGGCAAGCAGCGCCTCGGCCTCAGACGCCAGCGTGAAATAGGCGAAGATCGGCGCGGCATGAAGATCGGCCAGCGTCAGCGCCTCGCCGGCGAGATAAGGGCTGCCATCCATCAGGTCGCTGATCGCACGCAGACATAGCTGCGCCTTGGGCAGGGCGGCCTGAATTCGCGCCTCGTCCGGCGCGCGTCCCTGCTTGGGGGCGGAGACGCGCTCCACATAGATGTCCCAGACCAGCGTGCGATAGGCGTAAGAGTCGAGGATGCTCGTCAGCTGATTGACGCGGGCGCGCTCGCGCGGCGCGGAAGGCTGCAAGGCAGGCCCGGGGAACGCCTCATCGACATAGCGTTCGATGGCGCCGGCCTCGTAAAGCCGGAAACCATCGTGCTCGAAGGCGGGGATGCGGCCGAACGGCTGTCGCTCCAGCAGGGAAGCCGGCGGCCCGCTCTCGGCGAAGACGTCGACCGGATCGAGCCGGTAGGCTACGCCCTTTTCCTCCAGTGCCAGCCGGACCGCGCGGACATAGACGCTGTAGGGCGCACCATAGACGACAGGCATGAGCGTCATCGCGTGACCCTGGCTGCTCGATTGATCCCGCTGGATGCGTTCGGGGCAGATTCAAGCCGCCGCGCATTGCGGGTGCGGCTTGCGGACGCGTTCGGTCGAAGCGGGGTATTTGTCCAGCATCCGCTCCGGCCTGATCGGCCGGCGCACGAGGTCGCCGCCGCAATTCGGGCAGGTGCCCGCAAAGCGGGTCTCTACGCAATCGGCGCAGAAGGTGCATTCGAAGGTGCAGATCAGGGCGTCGCGCGATTGCGGCGGCAGGTCGCGGTCGCAGCATTCGCAGTTCGGGCGCAATTGCAGCATGGCGTCGTCTCCTTCCGATGGGCGGAAGAATGACTGCAAACCGGACTGAGGCCAGCGATTTCGCGTGATCCGACCGATCAACGGGGCGGATCGATCGGCCGCCCGTTACTTCACCAGCAGCCAGTCGTCGATCACCAGCGCGTCGAGCCCGCTCGTATAGAACATCAGGATCGCGTCCTCCGCCGTGTGCAGGATCGGCTTGCCCATGATGTTGAAGGAGGTGTTGAGGATGACCGGCACACCTGTCAGCTCATGGAAGGCCGAGATCAGCGCGTGATAGCGCGGGTTACGTTCCGCCGTGACGCTCTGGAGTCGGCCGGTCGCGTCCTCATGGACCACGGCCGGGACGCGGTCGCGCACCGCTTCCTTCCAGACCAGGGTGCGCTCCATATAGGGCGCGTCCTGATAGTTCTCGAACCAGTCGGCGGCGTGCTCGGCCAGGATCGAGGGCGCGAAGGGGCGGAAGGCCTCGCGATACTTCACCTTGGCGTTGAGGATGTCCTTGGCGTCGGCAGGGCGCGGATCGGCGATGATCGAGCGATTGCCGAGCGCGCGCGGCCCGAACTCGGCGCGGCCCTGCACCCAGCCGATCAGCTTGCCTTCGGTCAGGAGCTTGGCGGTGACCGGAGCGATCTCGTCGGGGCCAAGCTTGCGCAGGCGCTTCTCCCAGAGCTGCATGCGCTCGAAGGGCTCGGTCGAGACGGTCGAGCCGAGATAGGGCGTCAGCGGTCCCTTCGGCGCGCGCCAGTCCGGATTGGCCTCGGCGTGGGCAAGCCAGGCCGCGCCGATCGCGTTGCCGTCATCAGCAGGGGCCGAGGGCACGAAGACCGTCTTGAAGCCATGGCGGCCGGCGATCTTGCCGTTGAAGGAGGAATTCAGCGCGCAGCCGCCGGCCATGACGAGGTTTTCGCTCGGGACCAGCGCCGCGGCCTCAGCCAGCAGGGCCTCCATCATCTCGGCGAAGACGTCCTGCCCGCAGCGGGCGAGGTCGGCCCAGCCCTGGTCGAGCGCGTCCGCCGGACGCTTGGCCAGAATCTCGGCGGCGACAGCCTGCACCACGTCGGCCTTGGCGAAGGAGAGCTTATGGCCCTCGATGCTGTACAGCTTGCGCAATAGCGCCATCAGCTCCGGGTCGGTCTTGCCATAGGGGGCCAGTCCCATGATCTTCCATTCCTCGCCCTTGGCCTGGTCGAAGCCGGCGAGATCGGTGACGAGCCCGAAATAGAAGCCGATCGATTCCCGGCCACGATGGCGCTTCACTTCGCGGAGCCTGCCGTTCTCCAGCGCAAAGATGGCGGAGGCGCCGGTCTCGCCCATGCCGTCGACGACGAGGCAGGCGGCATTGTCGAAGGGCGAGGACCAGCAGGCATAGGCCGCGTGGCTGAGATGGTGGCCGTAGCGCGTGAGGCCGGTGACATTGGCCTTGCCATAGGCGCGGTCGAGCCCGAGCAGGACGCCCATGCCGGCGCGTTGCTGCGCCGCATGAAGCGAGGCGATCAGGGCACGCTCGGTGCGTTCCGGCACCAGAGAGCGGTTGAGTTCGGGCGAGAGCTTGAGCAGGGCGTCGAGCGTGAAGGAGCCGGCGCGGGCCATCTGGTCGAGGAAGCCGGTGAAATCCTCGCCCCAGCTCGTGGCGATGCGGACCTCGGCATCTTCAGGGATGTAGCGCTTCAGCAGGCCTTCCATGCGCGGCGCCGAATCGGGCTCGCAGTTCGGCGCGCGCTTGTATTGCAGGTAGCGCTCGGTCGCCTCGGCGAAGAGCACCTCGCCATCGGGGCCGATGATCGCGATGGCGGGATCGTGGAAGGTGGTGGCCAGGCCGATCGTATAGCTCATGGCCGAAAGCCAATAAACTCCCGGACCCGGGAAGCCAAATCGCTCAGGGCTTGCCGATGGCGGCTTTCATCAGCGCCTTCGAATCGGCGCTCGCCCAATCGGCCGGGCCCTGGATGATGCCGAGCTCGCAGCCCGCCTTGTCGACGATGATGCTGACAGGCATGCCCTCGACCTTGTGCGCGGCGCGCAGCGCCTGGAAGGTCGCGGCCTGCGGATCGCCGTAGAAGGGCAGGGCCGTGACCTTGTTGTCGGCGAGCCAGGCCTTCGGTTTGTCGAGATTGCGCGTGTCGATATTGATCGCGACCACCGCGAAATCCGGCCCGCCCATCTCCTTCTGGAGCGCGTCGAGCGCCGGCATTTCCTTGAGGCAGGGCGCGCACCAGGTTGCCCAGAGATTGACCAGCAGCGTCTTGCCTTTGAACGCGGCCAGCGTCATCGGCTGGCCGTCCGGGCCGGTGAAGGCGAGTGCAGGCGCCGGCTGCGGGCGCGCACGCAGCTCGACCGCCGCGACCTCGCCCTTGACCAGCGGCTTCATGCGCTCGGCCGCCGCGCTTGCGGCGCTGCATGATCCGTTGCCGGCATCGCCCCGGACGGAGTAGAAGGCGGCTACGCCAGCGAGGCCGAGCGCCGCGACGACCCCGAGGGCCAGTCCGATCTTTTTTCCAGACGTCATTATGCGTCCTCAAAAGCAGGAAAGACCGTCGTGAGCAATCGCATGTGGGGTGGGCGTTTCGCCACAGGTCCAGGCGTCATCATGGAGGAGATCAATGCCTCCATCGATTTCGACAAGAAACTCTGGCGCCAGGATATCCGCGGCTCGCTGGCGCATGCGGCAATGCTGGCCGAGACCGGCATCCTGACCAAGGAGGATGTCGCGACGATCACCGCCGGCCTGAAAAAGGTCGAGGGCGAGATCGAGAGCGGCGCCTTCACGTTCTCGCGGGCGCTCGAAGACGTCCACATGAACATCGAGTCGAACCTCAAGGACAAGATCGGCCTTGCCGCCGGCCGCCTGCACACGGCTCGCTCGCGCAACGACCAGGTCGCGACCGACATGCGGCTCTGGGTGCGCGACACGCTCGATGAGATCGATGGCCAGATGGCCGACCTCCAGCTTGCGCTGGCCGAGAAGGCCGACACCTATGCCGGCGCGGTGATGCCCGGCTTCACCCATCTGCAATCGGCGCAGCCGGTCACCTTCGGCCATCATCTGCTCGCCTATGTCGAGATGCTCGGCCGCGACCGCAGCCGCATCCGCGATGCCCGCGCCCGCCTCAACGAATGCCCGCTCGGTGCGGCCGCGCTCGCCGGCACCTCCTTCCCGATCGACCGTCACATGACGGCGAAGGCGCTCGGCTTCGACCGGCCGACGGCGAACTCGCTCGATTCGGTCTCGGATCGCGATTTCGTGCTGGAGACGCTCTCGGCGGCCTCGATCTGCGCGATGCATCTCTCGCGCTTCGCCGAGGAGATCGTGCTGTGGTCGACACCGCAATTCGGCTTCGTCCGGCTCTCCGACGCCTTCTCGACCGGCTCCTCGATCATGCCGCAGAAGCGCAATCCCGACGCGGCCGAGCTGGTGCGCGGCAAGGCGGGACGCGTCTTCGGCGCGCTTCAGGCGCTGCTGACCATGATGAAGGGCCTGCCGCTGACCTATTCGAAGGACATGCAGGAGGACAAGGAAGGCACGTTCGACGCGCTGCAGACGCTGTCGCTGTGCCTCGCCGCGACCGCCGGCATGGTCCGCGACATGCAGCCGGATCTCAAGGTGATGAAGAAGGCGGCCGGCCTCGGCTATGCGACGGCGACCGATCTTGCCGACTGGCTGGTGCGGGTTCTGAAGATGCCGTTCCGCGACGCGCATCACGTCACCGGCCGCCTCGTCGGTATCGCCTCGGAGAAGAAGGTCGGGCTGGAGAAGCTCTCGCTCGCCGAGATGCAAGGCGTGGAGCCTGCCATCACCGAGGCCGTCTTCGCCGTGCTCGGCGTCGACCAGTCGGTGAAGAGCCGCGTCAGCTACGGCGGCACGGCCCCGGCCAATGTCCGCAAGCAGGCCCGTCGGTGGCTGAAGCAGTTGGCGAAGGGCTAGGGCCGTCGACATTTGATCGCAGCGGCTTGGACCACCCCTTGTCATTCCGGGGCGCGCCGTAGGCGCGAACCCGGAACCCACGACTGGGTAGGACATCCAATGCCCTGTTGCAGGCGGCTCACCCGGTCGTGGATTCCGGGTTCTTCGCTCCGCGAAGCCCCGGAATGACAGATGGGGAGCCGTCACAAGCGCTCGCGCTCCGCCGCATCCTCCGCTAAGGTCCCGCCACGTTTTGCCCGAGGGTTCGTTTTCGTGCTTGATTCCCGCCTGAAACTCGGCCGCACCTTGCTGGTCGTCGGTCTCCTGGCCGTTGCTCTCGGCGCCTGCGGCCGCAGGGGGCCGCTGGAGGCGCCGCCCAATGCGACCGGCGCCATCGACCTGCCGGACGACCAGATCGGCGCGAAGGAGAACGATCCGTCCTCCCTGGGCTCGGCCTCGGTCCTGGCGAAACCGGCCAAGACCAACAAGGCGATCGTCATCCCGAACAAGCCTTTCGTTCTCGATCCGCTGATGTGACGGCCGGCCGACTGCCGGCCTGATACAAGGGCCGTCATGCTCGGGCTTGACCCGAGCATCTCCTGGACGAGATTCTCGGGTCTCCGCTTCGCTTCGCCCGAGAATGACGCCTGCGGACCCGCCTTTCCCTTACTGCGAGCTCATCCCATGCATCATTTCGCCTATTGCGACGGCTCGCTCCATGCCGAGGGGGTCGATCTCCAGCGGATCGCGACTGAGGTCGGCACGCCGGTCTATGTCTATTCGAGCGCGACGATCGAGCGGCATTACAAGCTGTTCGAGGCGGCGATGAAGACGACCGCGCCGGCCGGCAAGACCCATGTCTTCTACGCCATGAAGGCGAACGGCAATCTCGGCGTGCTGAAGACGCTGGGCGCGCTCGGCGCCGGCATCGACACCGTCTCGGAAGGCGAGGTGCGCAAGGCACTGGCCGCGGGCATCCCGCCCGAGAAAATCGTGTTCTCCGGCGTCGGCAAGAGCGAGCAGGAACTGCGCTTCGCGGTCGAGGCCGGGCTCTACCAGGTCAATATCGAGAGCGAGAGCGAGCTCGACCTGCTCTCCAAGGTCGCGGCGTCGCTCGGCAAGCGGCAGGAGGCGGTGTTCCGGGTCAATCCCGATATCGGCGCCGGCGGCCATGCCAAGATCACGACCGGCTCGTCCGAGAACAAGTTCGGCGTCTCCTTCGAGGAGGTCGGCCGGCTCTATGCGCGCGCGGCCAACATGGAAGGCGTCCGGATCATGGGCCTTGCCGTCCATATCGGCAGCCAGATCGGCGAGATCGACGCCTTCGAGGCGGCCTATTCCAAGATGGTTGCGCTGGTCGGCGACCTGAAGGGCGAGGGCCACCGGGTCGATCGGCTCGATCTCGGCGGCGGGCTCGGCATTCCCTACGACATCCCGAGGACGTTCGATTACGGACCGGGACTGATCGAGGCCTATGCCGCGATGGTCGCCAAGGTGACCAAGGGGCTCGATGTCGAGCTCGGCTTCGAGCCCGGCCGCCTGATCGTCGGCAATGCCGGCATCCTGCTGACGCGGGTGCTGCATCTCAATCCGCGCCCGACCAAGCAGTTCCTGGTCGTCGATGCGGCGATGAACGATCTCGTCCGGCCGGCGATGTACGAGGCCTATCACGAGATCTGGCCGGTGACGGAGCCGGCGATCGGCGGGCCGGAAGCGGCGTATGACGTGGTCGGGCCGATCTGCGAATCGGGCGACACCTTCACGACCGGGCGCAACCTGCCGCAACTCCGGCAGAACGACCTCATCGCCTTCATGACGGCCGGCGCTTACGGCGCTTCGATGTCCTCGACCTATAACCAGCGCCTGCTGGTCGCCGAGGTCATGGTCAAGGGCGACCAGTACGCCGTGACGCGGCCGCGCCAGAGCTATGAGGAGCTCATCGGCACGGACAAGCTGCCCGGCTGGTTTGCCTGATCGGTTCCGCTCCGTTCACGAAAGGCGGAGCGCTGTGCGTTGGCGGGTCTTCGCACTGGCAATGCCACATTCCCATGCTAGCCTGATTTGGTCAGGCGAGTTCAGACAGGAATGGGGGCTGCCCGGAGCGATGGCATGAGCGAGGCAGAGCGCCGCAAGGCGCCCGACACGATCGACGGCATCCGCCGGCGGCTCTCCCGTCTCGCGCTGGCCTCGCGCGTCTCGCTCGGCTGGGAGCGGCTATGGCCGCGACTTTGGCTGCCGCTCGGCGTCGTGCTCGCTTTCCTCGCGGCCTCCTGGTTCGGCCTGTGGACGCATCTGCCCTGGTATGGCCGGATCGTCGGCGTTCTCGCCTTCGCAGGGACTTTCGCCGCCAGCCTCTGGCATGTCGCCCGCCTTGTCCTGCCGACGCATCGCGATGCATTGACTCGGCTCGACCGTTCCTTCGTCGATGGCCACCGCCCGGCCTCGTCGCTGGAGGACAGTCTTGCGATCGGCTCGGCCGATCCGGTCTCGCAGGCGCTGTGGAAGCTGCATGTCGAGCGCCAGAGCCGGCAGGTCGCCGCTTTGCGCGTCCAGCCGCCGCAGCCGCGCATGGCCGGCCACGACAGGCGGGCGCTGCGCGCCGTGCCGCTGCTCGCCGCCATCACCGGCTTCTTCGTTGCCGGGCCCGAACTCACGCAGCGCCTTTCCGCCGCTTTCGACTGGAAGGGACCCTCCGCGATCGCCGCCTCGACCCGGATCGACGCCTGGATCGATCCGCCCGCCTATACGCGCCTGCCGCCGATCCTGATCGATTTCGCCAAGCTGGCGAGCCCGCATCTGAGCGCGCCCGAGAAATCGGTCATCGTCGTGCGCATCGCCGGCAAAACCAACATGGACGTCGCCACCACCGGCCGGCTCGACCTGATCAAGCCGGAGGCGAAGGACGGCGAGGCCAAGGATGGCCAAGCGAAGCCCGCTCAACCGGTTGGACCGCAGCAGGCGGTCCTGGAGAAGCGCTTCACGCTCGCCGGCAACGGCACGCTGAAGCTCACCGGCAGCGGCGCGCCCGGTACCACGCTCACCATTACCTCGGTTCCCGACCAGCCGCCGACCATTGCCTTCACCGACCCGCCGAAGCCCATCACTGGCGCGCAGTCAGGGGGATTGGGCATCACCTACAAGGCCAGGGACGATTACGGCATCGCCTCGATCGAGGTGAATGTCTCGCGTCCGGACGTGGCCAAGGGCGGGCGCTCGCTGGTCGAGCCGCCGAAGCAGAGCCTCGCCGTGCCGTCCTCCGCCTCGGGCGAGGAGGAGAACAAGAGCACGGTCGATTTCTCGGCCCATCCCTGGGCCGGCGCCAAGGTCAGGATGGTGCTGATCGCCAAGGATGAGGCCGGGCAGGAAGGCCGCAGCGAGCCGCTCGAGGTCGTGCTGCCGCAGCGCACCTTCACCAAGCCGCTCGCCAAGGCGCTGGTCGAGCAGCGCCGCAAGCTCGTCATGGATATCGAGGACCGCTCCAAGGTGCAGCTCGCCATGGATGCGCTGATGATCGAGCCCGGCCTCTTCATGAAGGAGCCCGGAATCTATCTGGGCATGCGGATGCTGACCGAGCGCCTGCGCCGGTCCGGCAGCGACGATGAATTGCGCGAGGTTTCCGAGCTGATGTGGGCGATGGCGCTTCAGCTCGAGGATGGCGACATGTCCGATGCCGAGCGCGCGCTCCGGCAGGCGCAGGAGAACCTGCAGCAGGCGCTGGAGCGCGGCGCCTCCGAGGAGGAGATCAAGAAGCTCACCGACGAGATGCGCCGGGCCATGGACAATTTCATGCGCCAGCTCGCCGAGCAGATGATGCGCCAGCAACAGCAGAACGGCGATCGCGACCAGGCGCGCCTGCCCGAGAATTTCCGCACGGTGACGCCGCGCGACCTGCAGAACATGCTCGACCGCATCGAGGAACTCTCGAAGCGCGGCGACATGGCCGAGGCGCAGCGCCTGATGGAAGAGCTCAATCGGATGCTCAACAATCTCCAGATGGCGCGCCCGGGCCAGCAGGACCCGCGCCAGCGCGAGATGAACCAGGCGCTCGGCGATCTCGACCGGATGACGCGCGACCAGCAGAACCTGCGCGACGAGACCTATCAGAACGAGCAGCGCCGCCAGCAGGGACAGGGCCAGACCCAGCGCGGCCAGCGCCCCGGCCAGCAGCAGGCGCGTCCGGGCCAGCGCCAGCAGGGCCAGCAGGGGCAGCGCGGTCAACAGGGCCAGCGCGGCCAGCAGCCGGGGCAGCAGCCCGGCGAGCAGGGTGAGGACGGCGAAGGCGGCGAGGGCATGCAGGGCCAGAACGGCCAGGGGCAGGGCCTGTCGCAGCGCCAGCAAGCCCTACGCGAGCGCCTGCAGGACCTCCAGCGCCGGATGCGCGGCATGGGCGCGCCGCAGAATGGCGAGCTCGACGAGGCCGAGGACGCGATGCGCGAGGCGGAAGGGCAGCTCGGCCAGGGCCAGGGCGAAGGTGCCCTCGATGCGCAGGGCCGTGCGCTCGAAGCCCTGCGCAAGGGTGGCCAGAATCTCGCCCAGCAGATGCAGGGCCAGCCCGGCGAGGGCGAAGGCGAGGGGCAGGCCTATGGCGAGCCGGACGGACGTCAGCAGGGTCGGCCTTCGGCGCAGCAGCGCGGCAGCGAGGACCCGCTCGGCCGGCCGCAGCGCCAGCGCGACTGGGCCGATGGCCGGGTCAAGGTGCCCGGCGCCGACGAGAGCGCGACCCAGCGGGCGCGGCGCATCCTGGAAGAGCTGCGCAAGCGGCTCGGTGATCCCTTGAGGCCGACGGAAGAGCTGGATTATCTGGAGCGGTTGCTCAGGCGGAACTGAGCGAGCGCAAGGCCGTCATGCTCGCCCTCGTGGCGAAGCATCTCGGAAACGCGAGCCTTCTCGTTGCGAGATTCTCGGGTCAGGCCCGAGAATGACGCTCTGGTCCTAGGTCTTCCGCCCACCGCCGCTCGCCACCAGTGCCCCCACGACGATCAGCGCGCAGGATGCCGCGAGCAGCCAGCTCGCCGGGGCATAGCCGAACAGCACGAGGATCAGCGTCGAGAGCACCGGCGCGGCATAGGAGGCGACGCCGAGCAGGGCGACGTCGCCCTGCTTCATGCCGATGTCCCAGACCACGAAGGCGAGCCCGATCGAGCCGAGGCCGAGACCGAGCACGCCGCCCCATTCCACCGCCGTCAGCGACCACAGCGTGGTCTCGAAGGCGAGATGGCAGGCGAATGCCGGCACGGCGCAGCCAAGCACGGTGATGCAGAGGCTCTCGGAGGGGACGGTGGCGAAGCGGCGCGAGGCGACCGAATAGCTCGCCCAGACGAAGGCGCCCAGCGCCGCCAGCACATGACCGAGTGCGAGTCCGCTGCCGCTTCCGAGGCCGCCCGAGACCAGCAGGCCGGTGGCGACCAGACCGATCAGCGCGCCGACAAGATGACGGGGCTTGAGGCCGCCGCCCGGCAGCAGCGCCGCGAAGAGGACGATCAGTAGCGGCCAGAGGTAGTGGATCAGGTTCGCCTCGGCCGGCGGGGCGGTTTTCACCGCGGCATAATAGAGCGCGGTGTCGCCGAACGGGCCGTAGAGCCCGAGCGCGAAGGAGGCTGGCGTTGGGCGGATGCGCGAGAGCTGCCCGCGCAAAGCCGTGATCGCGAGGATCAGCAGGCCGCCGATGATGAAAGTCATGGCGACGAGCTGGAACGGCGGGACGCGCCCCGACATCGCCGTGAACAGCGCCAGCGTCGACCAGAGCAGGATGGCGCAGAAGCCGATGAGGGTCGCGGTGCGGGCGGTCATGACGGGGCCGGATGTGAAGATCGCGCGGCGATAGCAGGTTTCACGGGGCTTGCCGATGGGGCCTTCGTTTCCGTTGGCGTCATTCTCGGGCTTGACCCGAGAACCTCCGGTTCATGAGGCGCCGCAGCCCCCTCCGGCATGAGATGCTCGGGTCAAGCCCGAGCATGACGGGTGCATGTTGCACCGCAACTCAGCCTCGCAGCCATGGGCGTCATGCTCCCGGCCCCGTTGACCGCAAGCAAAAGCAGGCTCATTGCCTGCTTTATGACCACGATCCCGCTGCAATCCGTCGCTCGCCGTCCGCTGATGCCGGTTCTGGCGGCGCTCAGCGTCGCGCATCTGCTGAACGATCTCGTCCAGTCGATGATCCCCGCGCTCTATCCGCTGTTCAAGGAGAACTATCAGCTCGATTTCGTGCAGATCGGCCTGATCACGCTCGCCTTCCAGGTCACGTCTTCGCTGCTGCAGCCGATCCTCGGCTTCGTTACCGACCGCAAGCCCTGGCCCTATGCGATGGTCGCCGGCATGTGCTCGACGCTGGCGGGCCTCCTGATGCTCTCCTTCGCCCATAGCTACGCCATGGTTCTGCTCGCGGCGGGCCTGATCGGCCTTGGCTCGGCCGTGTTCCATCCGGAGGCGACGCGGATGGCGCGCCATGCCGCGGCCGGCCGTCAGGGCCTGGCGCAGGGTGTGTTCCAAGTCGGCGGCCATATCGGCTATTCCGTCGGTCCGCTGCTGGCGGCGGCGGTGGTGATGCCGCGCGGGCAGGAGAGCCTGTCCTGGTTCTCCGGCGTGGTGCTGGTGGCGATGCTGGTGATGGGCTGGCTCGGCGCGCGCTATTCCGCGATGCGGCGCGAGCAGAAATCGTCCTCGGCCCATGTCGAGGAAAGCGCCAGCCACGGCCTGCCGCACGGGCGCGTGCTGCTGGCGATGGCGGTGCTGGTCATGCTGCTGATCTCGAAGAACGGCTACACGGCGGCCTTCACCTCCTATTACACCTTCTACCTGATCGAGCGCTTCGGCATCGAGATCCAGCTCTCGCAGATCATGCTGTTCCTCTATCTCGTCGTCGGCGCCATCGGCGTGATCGTCGGCGGCATGATCGGCGACCGGATCGGCCGCGACCGGGTGATCTGGCTGTCGATCCTGGGTTCGCTGCCGTTCGCGCTGATGCTGCCCCATGCCGACCTGTTCTGGACCGGCGTGCTCAGCATCGTCGTGTCCTTCATCATGTCGAGCGCCTTCTCCGCGATCCTGATCTACGCGATCGACCTCGTGCCGCACCGGGTCGGCCTCGTCGGCGGGCTGTTCTACGGCCTGTCCTTCGGGCTCGGTGGCGTCGCGGCGGCCGGCATCGGCCTGCTCGCCGACAAGATCGGCATCATCGAGGTGTTCAAGATCTGCGCCTGGCTGCCGGCCTTCGGCCTGCTGACCTTCCTGCTGCCGAAGGGCGGCCGGCAGAGCTGAACGGGGCGGTTTTTCGTCGCTTATATCAGGGCCGCCGACGACAGCCGGCGGCCCTGACGCATTGAACCCACATTCACGCGCTAGCGCTGGCCACCCCCGGCCGGGTGCTGACCGGCCGCTGCAGAGGTTGGCTGATGCTGGTTCAGATCGGAACGCTGATCGCCGCGACGAGTCTGGTGCAGCTCGCGAACGGCTTCTTCAATACGTTCCTGTCCTTGCGCCTGACGCTCGAGGATTTTGGCCCGGCTGCGACCGGCATCGTGCTCAGCGCCTATTTCGTTGGCTTCACCATCGGCGCGGTGTCGAGCGGCGGGGTGATCCAGCGCGTCGGCCATATTCGCGCCTATACGGCCTTCGCCGGGCTGGTCGTGGTCGCGACCGCGCTGATGCCGCTCTGGACCTCGGCGCTGGTCTGGGCCACCTGCCGGATGGTGATCGGCATCGGCTGCGTCGGGCTCTTCGTGACGACGGAGAGCTGGCTCAACGCCAAGGCGATGCCGGACCAACGCGGCCGCATCTTCTCGACCTATATGGTCGGGACCTTCGTGGCGCTGGCGATCGGCCAGCTTGCGGTGGCCGGGCTCACGATCCAGGCGGCGGGGGCGTTCCAGGTCGTCATCGCGCTCTTCGCGCTGGCTCTGGTCATGGTCAGCACGACGCGGGCGGAAGCGCCTGGCCTCAAGCCTGAGGCGAAGCTGCGCTACGGCGAGCTCTCCCGGCAGGCCCCGATCTCGGTTGTCGGCTGCGTGGTCAGCGGCATCGTGACCAGCGCCTTCTACGCGCTGGTGCCGGCCTGGATGCTCAGCAACGGCGCGCCGCAGCAGACGATTGCACTGTTCATGCTGGTCGCGGTGCTGGGCGGGCTCGCCTTCCAGGTGCCGGTCGGGCGCCTGTCTGATCGTAATGACCGCCGCCTCGTGCTGGCAGGGCTGGCGGTCGGCTATGCGGTGGCCGTGATCCTGCTGGTGGCGATGCCGCGCTCGCTCCTCGCGGTGCTGCCGGTGGCGGCGCTGCTCGGCGGCTTCATGTCGACGCTCTATCCGGTCTGCGTCGCCCATGCGCTCGACCGGATGCCGGCCGACCGGGTGGTTGCGGTCAGCGGACGATTGATCCTGGTCAGCGGCTTCGGCTCGGCGCTCGGGCCTCTGGTCGGTGCCGGCATCATGGCGCGCTTCGACATCGACGGGCTGCTCTATTTCATGGCGGCGATCGCGCTCGTGCTCGCGGGTTTCGCCGGTCTGCGGATGCGGATGCGCGAGGCTCCGGACAAGGTCGAGCGGCCCTTCGAGGTCATCGACCCGCTCAATCCGGGGATCACGCAGACGCCCGAGGCGACGGAGCTCGACGGCACACCCCGTCCCGCCATGGCCTGACCGAAAAGCAGGACCGCCGCCCGTTGCCGGGCGGCGGTCCCAAATGCTCGATAGGGTATGACTGGCGCGCTCAGGCCATGTACTGGCCGCCGTTGGCGGAGAGGGTCGAGCCGGTGATGAAGCCGGCATCGTCACCCGCCAGGAACACCACGGCCCGTGCGATCTCCTCGGGCTCGCCAAGGCGGCCGACCGGGATATGCGGCAGGATCGACTTCTCGATCACGGCCGGGTCGATCGCCTTGACCATCTCGGTCGCGATATAGCCGGGGCAGATCGCATTCACCGTGATGCCGGCCCGCGCGCCTTCCTGGGCCAGAGCCTTGACGAAGCCGATATCGCCGGCCTTGGCGGCGGAATAGTTGACCTGGCCCATCTGGCCCTTCTGGCCGTTGATCGAGGAGATGCAGATGACGCGGCCGAACTTGCGGGCGCGCATGCCTTCCCAGACCGGGCGGGTCATGTTGAACAGCGAGTTCAGGTTGGTGTTGATCACCGCGTCCCACTGCTCCTTGGTCATCTTGTGGAACATGCCGTCGCGGGTGATGCCGGCATTGTTGACCAGGATATCGACCGGCCCGAGATCGGCCTCGACCTTGGCGATGCCGGCGACGCAGGAATCATAGTCCGAGACGTCCCATTTATAGGTCTTGATACCGGTCTCGGCGGTGAATTTAGCCGCGGCCTCGTCATTGCCGGCATAGCTCGCCGCAACGCTGTAACCGGCCGCCTTCAGACCCTTCGAGATCGCCGCGCCGATGCCGCGCGAGCCACCCGTAACCAATGCCACCTTCGCCATAGGCCAGTCTCCCTTTCAGATGATCCCTGCGGCGTTTCGCCGTTATTGTTCAGATAGGCTCAGGGTGGGCGCGTAGGCCGCGTCCACGTCCTTGATGATGGCCTGGCCACAGACGACCCGGCCCTGGACCGTGTCGAAGGTCAGGGTGGGCTGGCCGTAGAGCGACCAGCCAAGGCTCAGCGCTTCGGAGACCCGATGACAGAAGGAGGCGTCATCGGGGCCGGTGAGATAGCGGTAGAGCGTCGTGCGCTTCGCCATGGGCTGTGAGGCGCTTGTCTCAGCGCTCCACGGCCATGGCGACGCCCATGCCGCCGCCGATGCAGAGCGTGGCGAGGCCCTTCTTGGCGTCGCGCTTGGCCATCTCGTGCAGCAGCGTCACCAGCACGCGGGCGCCCGACGCACCGATCGGATGGCCGATCGCGATCGCACCGCCATTGACGTTGACGATGTCCGGGTTCCAGCCGAGGTCCTTGTTGACCGCCAGCGCCTGCGCCGCAAAGGCCTCGTTGGCCTCGACGAGATCGAGATCACCGACCTTCCAGCCGGCCTTCTCGAGCGCCTTGCGGGTCGAGGGGATCGGGCCGGTGCCCATGATCTGCGGGTCGACGCCGGCGGTCGCCCAGGAGGCGATGCGGGCGAGCGGGGTCAGGCCGCGGCGGGCCGCTTCCTTGGCGGTCATGATCACGAGCGCGGCGGCGCCGTCATTGAGGCCGGACGCGTTGCCGGCGGTCACTGTGCCGTCCTTCGAGAAGGCGGGCCGGAGCTTGGCCATGGCCTCGACCGTGGCGCCGTGGCGCGGATACTCGTCGCTGTCGACGACGATGTCGCCCTTGCGGGTCGAGATGGTGACCGGCGCGATCTCGTCCTTGAACCGGCCGGCCTTCTGGGCGGCCTCGGCCTTGTTCTGCGAGGCTACGGCGAAGCGGTCCTGCTCCTCGCGGCTGATCTGGTACTTGGTCGCGACGTTCTCGGCCGTCGTGCCCATATGGTAGCCGTGGAAGGCGTCCCAGAGGCCGTCCTTGATCATCGTGTCGGTGAACTTGACGTCGCCCATCTTGGTGCCGGCGCGCATATAGGCGGCGTGCGGGGCGAGCGACATCGACTCCATGCCGCCGGCGACGATGATGTCGGCATCGCCATTGGCAATCTGCTGCAGGCCGATGGCGACGGTGCGCAGGCCCGAGCCGCAGAGCTGGTTGAGGCCCCAGGCGGTCTTCTCCTGCGGGATGCCCGCGGCCATCGCGGCCTGGCGAGCCGGGTTCTGGCCCTGGCCGGCGGCGAGCACCTGGCCGAGCACGACCTCGTCGACCTCGGCCGCTTCGACCTTGGCGCGGCGCAGGGCTTCCTTGATCGCGACGGCGCCGAGATCATGGGCGGGAGTGTTGGCAAAAGCGCCGCTGAAGGCGCCGACCGCAGTGCGGGCCGCACCGACGATCACGATATCCGAATCTGCCATGAGAGGTATCCTCGCTTTGTTGTTGCGGCTGCACCGCTCCCGCCGGCCCAACCGTTCCCCGCCACCTTCGAAGCCTGCCGCGACGCCGTCAAGACAGGCGAGAGGCTAAATCGACCGAGGCATCTTCACCGAGGTGACGCAAGGGAGGGGCTATCGCTGTGGTTGCAGGGCCTTCGGTGGTTTTTTGCAGCGCCCGCTCAAAGAGCTTGCGGTGCAGCACCGACAGGCTATCGTCGCGTCATGGGAGACCGTTTCGCCGAGCACGCCGGAACCACTGGCGGCCGCGGATCAACGTCAAGTAGGACCGATGGCCAGCGACAAAGAACCGACCGTCATCAAGAAATACGCCAACCGGCGTCTCTATCATACGGGCACCAGCTCCTATGTGACCCTGGAGGATCTCGCCGGGCTCGTGCGCTCGGGCGAGGATTTCGTCGTCTATGACGCCAAGTCAGGCGAGGACATCACCCGCTCGGTGCTGGCGCAGATCATCTTCGACGAGGAAGCCAAGGACGGGCAGAACCTGCTGCCGATCGCGTTCCTGCGTCAGCTCATCCGCCTGTACGGCGACAGTATGCAGGCGCTGGTGCCGCGCTACCTGGAATTCTCGATGGAGAACTTCACGCAGGAGCAGAGCAAGTTCCGCGAGCAGATGACCAAGGCCTTCGGCGGAACGGCCTTCAGCGGCAACGCGCTCGACGCCATCCAGGCGCAGACGCGGGCGAACATGCAGATCTTCCAGGAAGCCTTCCGGCTGTTCAACCCGTTCACCGCGGTGGCGCAGGCCAAGCAGGAAGCAGCCGCCGGCGCGAAGCCCGCGGCTGAAGCCGGCAGCGGCGATCTCGGCGATCTCAAGCGCGAGCTCAACGAGATGCGCGAGCGCCTGGACAAGCTGTCGCGCTCGCGCTGAGGCTGGCCCGACGATTTTGAGCCGCGCTCTCGGGAGACGAGGGCGCGGTTTTTTGTTGGGCTGAGAATCGTTACCGCGAGTGTCTTGATTGGTTCGCTAGTGGACATTCGGTTTAGCGCTAGGATGGGGCATGCGCTTCCCCTCAATGGCGATCGACGGCTGGCAACTACTTGATGGCAAAGAACACCATCGATGGGGCCCGGCAACCTTCTCAATCCCCACGCGGCTAGAGCGGGAAGGATTGCGGGCCGGCGATTTCGCAAAGCTGATGTTTGAAATCGCGGTTGGGGACCGCGTCGTTGTAGAGCGGATGTGGGTACTCGTAACCGCTCGAAATGAGAGCGGCTATGTCGGCATTCTCGACAATGACCCGACCGAGATCGCTGAAAATGATGAGCTTTGGTCGGGGACCGAACTTCCCTTTGGAGCGGCGAACGTCATCGCAGTCACGGAACGGAATGAGAACAGTTTAGCTATGGCGGAGCTGCCGCCTAGAAGGAGCTGGCTCTAACTGCATTCGCGCATCACTTGCTCAAGTCCGCTATGGGTCGGAAGCGGTCATCTAGCTCAGCGCCGGAATCGCGCTCAAAACGCCGCCTGCCTCAGCCGGCGGCGAGCCGGCGGGGCGCAGTCTGCGGCGGCTCAGCCACTTCGGCACGGCCGACGAGATGGCCCTGCAGATAGGTGACGCCCCAGTCGCGCAGCATGCTCGCCTGCATCTCGTCATCGACCCATTCGGCCACCGTCTCGACGCCGAGATGGCCGGCGAGCTCGACCAGCGTGCGGACGTAGAAGCGGTCGTCGGTCGAGCGGCGCAGGTTCTGGGTGAAGGCGCCGTCGATCTTGAGGATGTCGATCGGGAAGGCGCGCAGATGCCGCAGCGAGGTGTGGCCGGCGCCGAAATCGTCGATGGCGATGCGCGCGCCCTGCTCCTTGATCCGTCGCAGCAATTTGGAGATGCGGGCGGGATTGTCGATCGTCGAGGTTTCCGTGACCTCGACGATCAGGCGCGAAGCCTTGTCCCGGGCGGCGCCGGTGCAGGCGATGAAGGCGTCGAACCATTCGGGGTCGTTGAGGGAACGCGGCGAGACGTTCACCGACAGGGTGAGCTTCGGATCGGCGCCGAGCATCTCGATCGCGAGTTCCAGCACGCGCTGGTCGAACAGCCGCACGAGCCCGCGCCGCTCCAGCATCGGGATGAGCTCGGCCGAGGCGAAGTAGAGGCCGGTATCGCCCTGGCCGACGCGCAGCAGCGCTTCGTGGAAGGCGATTTCGCGCGAGGCCGTCCTGACGATCGGCTGCAGCGCCAGGCGCACGCGGCGTTCGTTCAGGGCGGCGATGGCCTGCACGTCGAAGCCGGTCTGCTCGGTGCCGGGGCTGCGCCGCTGCTGCGGCCTGGCCATCACGGCGGTGTCGACGGCCCCGGCGCGGGCGCTGGCCAGCGCCCCTTCCGCTGCGGCCAGCAGCGCGCCGCCATGGCTGCCGAGCTCGGGCGCGCTGGCGGCGCCGACGCGCAGCCGCACCAGGGCGATGCCGCGGCTCGTCTCGATTGCCGATTGCGCGACGACCTTGATGAAGCGGCGGGCGGCGGGCTCGACCTGCTCGGGCGGGCAGCCGACCAGCAGAATCGCGAAGCTGTTGCCGGCATAGCGGACGAGATGGTCGCGCCGGCGCGTCACCGAGCGCAGGCGCTCATGCACGGTGACGATGATCTCGTCGGTGGCCTCATGGCCGAAATCGTCGTTGAGGCGGGCGAGCTCGTCGATGGCGGCGACGAGGACGACGACCGGCCGCTCCGCCGGCAGATGCTCCTGCAGGGCCAGGCCGATGCGCTCGACCAGGGCGGGCCGGTCGCAGAGCTCGCTGCCGAACTGCTCGAGTTCGTCGGTCCGGGCAGCGCGCTCGAGTCGGAGCACGCCGCGCGCGCTCGCCGGATAGCCGTCGCTGCCGGCGAACCAGCGGCCGGTATCCTCGGCCCACATCTTGCGGCCGGCGAGATCGATCGCATAGCGGGTGCGATAGATGACGCCGTCGCCGCCGTCGTGCTCGCTGGAGCAGAAGATCGCGTCGTAGCGGCTGGGCCCGCTGCCGGGCTCGACGAGGCCGGCGAAGGCAAGGCCGCGCTGCATCGCCTGTTCGGGAAGCGCGCCGAGGACTTCGGCTGCATTCGGTCCCCAGCTCAGGGCGTCGCTCTGGATATCCCAGCCATAGACCACTTCGCCGATCGAGGAGAGGATGCTGCGGGGATCAACCGGGCCGCCGTTCTGGAAGCTGAAGATCGGCGGGGAGGGCATCGTTCGGCCTCGATCGGACGGCTGCGCGGCTCCGTTCCGGTGCTTCGGCGCGCTGTCCATGTGATGGGAAGTGCTTCGAAACGATGCGGTATTTTTGCTTAACGCAGCGTTAAGATTGGCCGCCCCCTTGCAACGAGGCTTCCGTCACAACTTGTCTGTGCCGGAGTGATACATGACTGAGGCCGGAAGCCGGACCGATCGGAATGCCACCGATGCCAACGCATCCGCGCTGGTGCTCCTGCAGGCGGCTGCGGCGCGGGCCGAGATCGGCCCCTTCGCCCGGCGCGGGCGGGCGAGCCCGCAATCGGCGGCGGTCTGCTACCGGGCGGCGGCGCGGCTTGTCGCGCCCATCGGAAGCGCCCGCCTGCAGGCTGCCCGAGGCTAAGGCAAAGAAAAACCGGCCTCGCGGCCGGTTCTGAAATTTTCAGCAGCAAGCCGGCATCGCTGTCGGTGCCGGAAAACCGGACGCCTCAGGCGTCGGTCTTGACCTTCAGCACCTGACGGCCGCGATACATGCCGCTCTTCAGGTCGACATGGTGCGGACGGCGCAGTTCACCCGAGTTCTTGTCCTCGATATAGGTGGGCTGCTTCAGGGCGTCGGCCGAGCGGCGCATGCCACGCTTCGACGGCGACGTCTTTCTCTTCGGAACGGCCATTGTACTTCTCCATCATGCCACCGCCCGGACGCTGGCCCAAGGCCACGCATCCGCCACAGCGACGGATCAATCTCGTGAGGCGTTGGCCTTACACCGTCGGGGCCATGATGGCTAGTGCCGAATCCGGATTTATTCGCCGGCCGAGCCTGGATCAACCGGGGAGGGCGCAATCGCCCAGCGATCCGAGCTGGCGGAGCTGGCGCAGGCTGCGGCCGGCGGCCGATTGCAGCGCCCGATTCGGCTTGGCGGGATTGCGCAGGAGCGGATTGGGCAGGGCGCCGGCGAGCCGGGCGGCTTCGGCCGGCGTCAGGCGCGCGGCGGATTTGCGGAAATAGCGCTGCGCCGCGGCCTCGGCCCCGAACAGGCCGTCGCCCCATTCGGCGATGTTGAGATAGACCTCGATGACACGCGGCTTCGACCAGGCGAGGTCGATGGCGATCGCGAGCGGGATCTCCATGCCCTTGCGGATATAGGAGCGGCCCGGCCAGAGGAAGACGTTCTTGGCGGTCTGCATGGTCAGGGTCGAGGCGCCGCGGCTCGGCCCGTCCTCGTTCTCCAGCACCTTGTTGAGCTCGACCCAGTCGACGCCGCCATGGCTGCAGAAGCGCTGGTCCTCCGAGGCGATGACGGCTTTGACGAGATGCGGCGAGATCTGGTCGAGCGGCACCCAGTCGCGCTCGACCGGCTTCAGCACCAACCAGCGGCCGAGCATCAGGGTCGAGGGCACCGGCACGAACCGGTAGAGCAGGATCAACGCCGCAAGGGCGAGGAGCAGCCAGAGGGCGAGCCGGAAGCACTGGCCGAGAATCCTACCCAGCACCTTGCTTCACCCTCCCACGCCACGCGATCGCCCCGGGCATGACGGCCCGAGCCGAGGCGGCGCAGCTTGACGATGTGGCGAACGTCCGGCAAGGCCCCCCTTCCGGCAGCGAACGCGAGATCCGCGCATGAGTTCCGTCCCCCCTTCGGTCCATCCCGGCGATCTCGATGCCCGGCTGGCGCAGAATGCAGCCGCCATCGAGGCGCTGCTGGAGGCGCTTCTGTCCGATGCTCCGGCTGTGGGCGAGATCGCGCGCCCGCCGCGCCTCCTCGCCGCGATGCGGCATGGCGTGCTTGGCGGCGGCAAGCGGCTGCGGCCTTTCCTGACAGCCGAGACGGCAAGGTTCCTGGGCGTTCCGGTGGAGCAGGCCCGGCGGTCGGGGGCCGCGGTCGAATTGCTGCATTGCTATTCGCTGGTCCATGACGACCTGCCGGCGATGGATGACGACGATCTCCGCCGCGGCCGGCCGACCGTGCACAAGGCCTTCGACGAGGCGACGGCGATCCTTGCCGGCGACGCGCTGCTGACGCTCGCCTTCGAGGTGCTGGCCGACGAGGCCACGCATGAATCCGGCGCGGTGCGGGCGGCGCTGGTGACAAGCCTCGCGCGGGCTTCCGGCTGCGGGGGCATGGTCGGTGGCCAGATGTTCGATCTGGCTGCCGAAGGACGCTTCGAGGCCGTGCGCGGCGCGCTTCCGGAGGCGGAGATTCGCCGGCTCCAGGCGATGAAGACCGGGGCGCTGCTGGCGGCGAGCGTCGAGATCGGCGCGCGGCTCGGCGGCGCGGACGCGGCGGCGCTGGCCGCGCTCGGCCGCTATGGCCGGGCGCTGGGCGCGACTTTCCAGATCGCCGACGACATCCTCGACGTCGAATCGGACGCCGCGCAGATGGGCAAGGCGACGGCCAAGGATGCGGACAAGGGCAAGGGGACGCTGGTCGGCGCGCTCGGCCTCACCGGGGCCAAGCGCGAGCGCGACCGGTTGAGCGCAGAGGCCGTGGAAGCGCTTGCCGGCTTCGGCCCGGATGCGGATGTGCTCCGGGCTGCGGCGCGGTTTGCGGCCGAGCGGAAGAGCTGAGCCTGAATCGGCAATTCTAAGGAAGCATGCCGTCATGCTCGCCCTTGTGGCGAGCATCCACGTCTTGAACACTGCATGGCATCGATGAAGACATGGATGGTCGGGACAAGCCCGACCATGAAGGCCGAGTGCTGCTTCTACCGCCAGCGGCCGAAGGCGTCGGCGAGCGTCTGACTGCCGGAGACGCCCTTCTCGAAGGTGATGATGCCGCGGCGGCCGGAGGCGAAGCGCACGGGCACGTCGATCCAGCTGCGGCTCAGGATCAGGTCGGTATTGCGCTCGACCTCGACCGGCACGTTCGACAGCGCCGCCACGAAGAGGTTGTCACCCAGCGCCGAGTTGATCGCCGAGAGCGGCGCGCCGCGCTCGCCTTCCTCGCTCTTGAACTGGGGAACGCCGACTTCCTTGACGGTCTGGGTCGCCGGGTCGCCGGTGCTGGTGAAGCGCAGGCCGATGATATGCGAGGCCGGGAAAGCCGAATCGGTGTTGCGGCGGATGGTGAAATCGAGGCTCAGGCCGACATCGGGAATTTCGACGGTCGCACGGACGATGGTCTCGATCGGCCGGCCCTGGCCGGCGCTCTCGCTGTCGAGGCGCCAGAACACGCGGCCGCTCGTGGTCTGCGGCTGCTGCGGGGTCTCGGGCACCTCGACGAAGAGGACGGCGCGCTGTGCGACCGCGACCTCGCCGCCGGGCTGCGGCACGGGGATGCCGGGCGCGTTGTTCGGCTGGCTGCCGGCCGGGCGGTTCTGCGGCGGGGCGCCGGGCTCGCCGACGCGCTCGGCGATCTTGCCGCCATTGTCGGACTGGGGGACTTGCGCCGGCTGCGATGCCGTTTCGCTGTTCGGGCGCGGCGTGTCCTGGGGCCGGAGCTTGTGGACATAGATGGCCGTGGCGGCGATGGCGGCGACCGCAACCGCCACGACGCCGCCGACGACGGCGGAGCGGATATGGCCGGGCTTCACCCGTCGTTCGCGCGGCGGCAGCACCCGCGGCCGGGCGGCCTGCGGCTCGGCCGGCTCGGGCAGGGGCTCGCCGTCGTCCTCACCCGCGGCGGCGGGGAGCGGCGCGAATTCCGGCGCCTTCTTCGGCGTCGGCGGGCGGATCGGCAGCGTTGGATTCTCGACGGTACGGATCACCGGGCCGCCCGCTGCCGGCGGCGGCGCGGGAGCCTCGTCGTAATCCGCCTCGATCCGGGCGACGGCCTCGTCGAGCGACAGGCGCTCGCGCATGATCTCGGCTTCGCTCAAGGGCGGGTCGAGGCCACGCAGCTGCGAGACCAGGGCGGCCCGCGCCCGGTCGTAGATGGCGCGCCGGGCCTCCGGGGAGGTTTCGGACAGCCCGGCAACCGCACGTGCCAGGATCGGATAGAAGTCGGCCATTGGCCTCACTTGTCGCTGTTGTTGCGCCGCGTCAACCCTCGAAGGGATTATGGACGAGGATCGTATCGTCGCGCTCGGGGCTGGTGGAGAGCACCGCGACGGTGGCACCGATCAGCTCCTCGATGCGGCGAACGTACTTGATCGCCTGTGCCGGCAGGTCGGCCCAGGAGCGGGCATTGGCGGTGGAGCCTTCCCAGCCCTCGATGGTCTCGTAGATCGGTTCGACGCGGGCCTGGTCGTTCTGGCCGGCGGGGAGGTGTTCGAGGATCTGGCCGTCGAGCTTGTAGCCGACGCAGACCTTGATCTCCTTGAAGCCGTCGAGGATGTCGAGCTTGGTCAGCGCGATGCCGTCGATGCCGGAGGTCTTGACCGTCTGGCGCACGAGGCAGGCGTCGAACCAGCCGCAGCGGCGCTTACGGCCGGTGACGACGCCGAATTCCTTGCCCTTGGTGCCGATCAATTCGCCGATCTCGTCGAAGAGCTCGGTCGGGAAGGGGCCTTCGCCGACGCGCGTGGTGTAGGCCTTGGCGATGCCCAGCACATAGCCGACCGCGGAGGGGCCCATGCCGGAGCCGGTCGCGGCCTGGCCGGCGACGATGTTCGAGGAGGTGACGAAGGGATAGGTGCCGTGGTCGACGTCGAGGAGAGCGCCCTGTGCACCCTCGAACAGGATGCGCTTGCCGGCGCGGCGCTCGGCATCGAGCAGCGCCCAGACCGAGGTCGCATAAGGCAGCACGTCCGGGGCGATCGCCTTGAGCTGGCCGAGCAGTTCCGTCGCATCGACCTCGCCGATGCCGAGACCCCGGCGCAGGGCGTTGTGATGGGCGAGCAGGCGTTCGATCTTGGCTTCGAGCAGCGCCTCGTCCTTGAGGTCGATGACGCGGATGGCGCGGCGGCCGACCTTGTCCTCATAGGCCGGGCCGATGCCGCGCTTGGTCGTGCCGATCTTCATGCCGGCATTCGAGGTCTCGCGGAAATGGTCGAGCTCGCGATGCAGCGGCAGGATCAGCGTCGCATTGTCGGCGATGCGCAGGTTGTCGGGGGTGATCGCGACGCCTTGCGCGCGCAGCTTGGCGATCTCCTCGACGAGATGCCAGGGATCGACGACGACGCCGTTGCCGATGACCGAGAGTTTGCCGGGGCGGACGATGCCGGAGGGCAGCAGCGAGAGCTTGTAGACGACACCGTCGATGACCAGCGTATGGCCGGCATTATGGCCGCCCTGGAACCTGACGACGACATCGGCCTGGCTGGAAAGCCAGTCGACGATCTTGCCCTTGCCCTCGTCGCCCCACTGGGCGCCGACCACCACAACATTCGCCATGAGCGAGGTGTCCCTGCTGTTACCGCGTTGCCTTCTGCAAGCGGCCCGCGCAAATGCAAAACCCCGGCGCAAGGCCGGGGTTTCGGGGCAGGTCCTTGCAAGCCCTCATGGGCCAACACGGTCCGCAGGTCAAGTTTTTCGGCGGGCCGGGCCGTGATCCGAGGGGATAAACTGCCTGAGCATGGCGGGTCTGCAGCATCTGCGCAGTGATGCTGCCACAATCGGGCGTAAGGGCTATGGGCCAGCGGGCGGCGATGGAGGGGCCATGCCGCCGCGGGCCACTGGAGAGGGGATTTCACCGACCATGACGAAGCTCGATGCCTGGCTCGGCCAGCACCATGCCGCCTTCACCGCGATCCGCCGCGACATCCATGCTCATCCCGAACTCGGCCTCGAAGAGGTCCGCACGGCCAAGCTCGTCGCCGACAAGCTGCGTGAATGGGGCGTCGAGGTCACCGAGAATGTCGGCAAGACCGGCGTCGTCGGCGTGATCCGCGGCAACAAGCCGGGCCGTGCGGTCGGCCTGCGCGCCGACATGGATTGCCTGGCGCTCGATGAGACGACGAACCTGCCCTATTCCTCGAAGAACCCGGGCCGGATGCATGCCTGCGGCCATGACGGGCACACCACGATGCTGCTCGCGGCCGGGCGCTACCTCGCCGAGAACCGGGATTTCGAGGGCACCGTCAACCTGATCTTCCAGCCGGCCGAGGAAGGCCGCGGCGGCGCCAATGCCATGCTCGCCGACAAGCTGTTCGAGCGCTTCCCCTGCGACGCGATCTACGGCCTGCACAACACGCCCGGCATGGCGCCCGGGACCTTCGGCACCACGGTCGGCCCGTTCCTCGCGGCGGCGGATAGCTGGAAGGTCACCTTCCACGGCGTCGGCGGCCATGGCGGCTCGCAGCCGCATCGCTCGACCGACATCACCTACGCCCAAGCGCATTTCGTGCTCGGCCTGCAGGGCATCATCGGCCGCAACGTCGCCCCGCTCGACACGGCGGTGATCAGCGTCGGCTATATCCATGGCGGCGACGTCAACGCCTCGAACGTCATCCCGTCCGAGCTCGTCATCGGCGGCACGGCGCGGACCTATTCCATGGAAGTACGCGATCTCGTCGAGCGTCGCATCGGCGAGCTTGCAGCGGCGACGGCGCAGGCCTGGGGTTGCAAGGCCGAAGCCTATTACCATCGCGGCACCAGCCCGCTGGTGAACGAGGCCGAGCAGGTCCGCGTCGGCGTTGCCGCGGCGTCGGCGGCTGTCGGTGCCGAGAAGGTCAACGGCGAGCTGCGGCCGGGCACGGGCGGCGAGGATTTCGCCGAGATGATGCTGGTTCGTCCGGGCGCGTTCATGCGCATCGGCAACGGCGTCAACCCGGACGGCTCCTTCGTCGGCCTGCATACGCCGCTCTACGACTTCAACGACGAGATCATCCCGGATGGCGTGCGCTACTGGGTCGGCGTCGTCGATCAGGAACTCGGGCAGGCCAAGGCCGCCTGATCACGATCATCGTGGCCGGCCCTCAGGGGCCGGCTGCAATCATGCAGGGCAGCCCGTCATCCCCGGTGGTTGTATAGCCGGCGCAAGAGCGCTACGCGGCGGGCTCCGCAGCAGAGGCGCGCCATGAAGACCCTGTCCATCTCGACCCTGACGATCTGCGGCATCGAGGAACTGCCCGGCAACAGCGCCCGCGAGGTGACGCATGTGCTCTCGGTGATCGATCCCGACCGGGCTGAGATCGATGCCTTCGGGACCTATGGCGAGCATCATCGCGTCACGCTGCGCTTCCACGACATCATCGATCCGCTCCCCGGCCAGATCATGCCGACGCCGGAGCATGTCGGCGAGATCCTGAATTTCGGCGAGGGCCTGCGCGGGACCGCGTCCGGCCGCGTCAAGGGCCATCTGCTGGTGCATTGCCATATGGGTATCTCGCGCTCGACCGCGGCGATGATGACGCTGATGGCCCAGGCCGATGCGGCCGAGGACGAGGATGCGTTGTTCGCGCGCCTGCGCGAGATCCGGCCGCAGGCCTGGCCGAACTCGGTGATGATCGGCTTCGCCGACGAGCAGCTCGGCCGCGGCGGCCGGCTGACGCAGGCGCTGCGGCGGCATTACGCCCACCAGCTCGAGATGCAGCCGAAATACCGGACCTGGATGAACGATCTCGGCCGCAAGCGCGAGATCGAGATGGGGCTCACGCTCTGAGCGAAGGCTGCCGGCTCACTTCCCCGGCAGCGGCTGCTCTTCGTAGGAGAGTTCGCGGTCGCCGGGCCATTTGATGCGGTAGGCGAGCTTGATCTCCTTCTCGGCGCCGGGGGCGAGATCGAAGGTCCAGGCGGCGACGCCGCGGCGGTCGCCGACCTGCTTCTCGGTCGGCGGGGTGGTCTGGGCGGCGATGGTCTCGACCGTGATCCCGCTGCTCTCCGAGAAGGGGATGCGCTCCAGCACGGTGACCTTGACCGGCTTCGCATGCAGGCTCTTCACCACCGTGCGGAACTCGCGCAGGTCGGTGCGGGTCTGGCCGAGCCAGCTCGGATCGTTCTCGCGGCGCTTCACCGGCGCGAACGAGACCTTGATGCGATCGTCGGCGCCGAAGCCGAGCTCGACCTTGTCGCCGGGCGCGACCAGATTGAACTGGCCCATGCCGACATAGGTGCCGTCGCGATGCAGCGCGACGCGGCCGGCGAGAAGCGGCGCCTCCTCGTCATGGACGAAGCCGGCTTCAAGATAGGCCTTCTGCTCAAGCTCGGGGACTGTGCGGGCGGCGAGCGTCGCCTCGGTCTTGCGCTGGGTCAGCGTCACCGTCTTGGAGCTGCCGTCCTGTGGGATCGAGGCGCGGCCGGGCACCTGGAAATTTGCCTGATAGGCGCCGGCCTCGATCGTGGCGACCTGGATTTCGGCAGGCTTGGCCGTGACGGCGCGCTGTGATTGCTTGGCCAACGCGTCCGCCATGGCCTCGGCTTCCGCCTTGGCACGGCCGGCCATCGGAGCAGGCGCGGCGCTGACGCGCGGGCGGCTTTCATAGACCACCGGCGGCTCGAAGAAGGCCACCTGCATCGGCGTCAGTTCCGGCGCGCGCGTGCCCCCAGCCGAGCGCGTCGTCGAGAGAGTCAGCGCGACATCGTCCCAGGCCTCGCCGCTGCGCTGGCGAATCTCGGCGCGGCGCGTCAGGGCGATTTCCGGCTTCTCGCCGGTCGTCGTCAGTCGCGCCTCGTAGGTCGGCGTCCAGTTCGCGCCGGTAACGCGATAAGTGACGGTGAACTCGGCCGCGACCGGCTGCGGCGCCTCGACGGCGATGGCGATGTCGCGCTTCGGCGCACCGGGGCGGCCGGCCTGCGGGCGGGCGCGCTCCAGTGCGGCGATCTCGGCCTCGACATCGGAGAGGCGGTTGCGGGCGCCGCGCAATTCGTCCTGGACCTTGACCAGTGCGGTGCCGATCGCCTCGAACACCGCCGGCCAGTCGCCGACGGGCAGGGCCTTGCCGTCGGGGCCGAGCTTGTCGGGGCCGACCTGCGCGAAGCGCTCGATCGTGGCGCGCTTCGCTTCGATCGCGCCGATCTGGCCGGAGAGCTTCTCCTTCTCGTCGCGCAGCGTCTTGAGCTTCTCTTGCATCACTGTGTCGAGCACGGGCTTGGCATCGCCCGGCGTAATGCGGACATCGACCGCGCCGACCGAGAAGGCCCCGTCACCCAGTCCTTGCGCCAAGCCCTTGCCCTCGACGCGAATGGAGGCGGGGTCGATCGTCGCCGGCAGGCCGCGCAGTACGATCTGCGAGACGCCCTGCAGCAGGTCGGCCTTGCCGAGCCGCGTCACCACCGCCCCGTCCGGAAAGACCGTGACGCGGTCGATCCGGCTCGACAATTCGGTCTCGGCTGCGACGGCGAGGCCGGGTGCGAGAAACAGGGCTGCGGCAATATGGCTTCGCATCGAGATCATCCCCTCCAGGTCGCAATCACGTCGCCGTGATTGGCGCTGCCGAATTCGGCGTGCCCAAGGCGGAATTGGGCCAGAATGCGGATAGGCGGGGGATGCGCCGGAAGCGTCCTGCATTTGCAGGAGCGATCCGGCAACTCAATGGCCCGGATGCAGCGCGTCGTTCAGATAGATGCAGGCGAGCACGGTGAAGACATAGGCCTGCAGCACCGCGACCATGAATTCGAACGCCGTGAGCGCGACCGTCATCAGCAGCGGCAGCGGCGCGAGCAACGAGGTGCTGACGCCAGCCGCGAGCAGCGCCGCGACGAAGCTGCCGAAGACCTTGAGTGCGATATGGCCGCCGAGCAGGTTGGCGAAGAGGCGCAGGCTCAGCGAGATCGGCCGCGACAGGAAGGAGACGATCTCGATCAGCGTGATGAAGGGCAGGAGCCATTTCGGCACGTCGGGCGGCACGAAGAGCCTGAGGAAGCCGAAGCCATGGCGCAGCACGCCGTAACCGACGACGGTCGCCATTACCAGCATGGCGAGCGCGAAGGTCACGGCGATATGGCTGGTGACGGTGAAGGCGCCTGGGATCATGCCGAACAGGTTGAGCACCAGCACGAACATGAAGAGCGAGAAGATCAGCGGCAGGAAGCGCATGCCCTCGCGCCCGGTCGCGTCGGTCAGGGTCTTCGCGACGAATTCGTAGAGCATCTCCGCCAGCGCCTGGGCGCGGCCGGGGACGATGGCGCGCGAGCGCGTCGCCAGAATCAGCCCGCCGGCGATCGCGGCGGTGGCGAGCGCCATCATCAGGGCCGCGTTGGTGAAGCCGAGATCGAGCCCGCCGACTCGCAACGGTACGAGGGTCTTGACGATGAACTGGTCACTGGGATTGGCCACGGCGAGGGGCCTCCGCTCACGGGGTTGCGCGACGCCGCGGAGCATTCCGCGTCGTGGGGCCGTCCCCTGTGAGTTCACGAAGGCCGCGGGTCGTCCCGAGGCGCGGCCTGCCTAGAAGGCGCCGGCCGCTTTGGCAAGAGCGGCTGTCAGCTCGCCGAGAGCTTCATCATGACGAGGCCCGAGACGATCAGCAGGGCGGCGGCGATGCGCATCGGCGTCAGCGCCTCGCCGAGCACGGTCACGCCGACGACGAAGGCACCGACCGCGCCGATGCCGGTCCAGATCGTATAGGCCGTCCCGAGCGGCAGCGAACGCATCGCCAGCGAGAGCAGGGCGAAGCTGCCGATCATCGTGACGATGGTGATCACGGTGGGCATCGGGCGCGTGAAGCCGTCCGACTGCTTCATGGTGAAAGCCCAGACGATCTCGAGTACGCCTGCAGAAAGAAGATAGAGCCACGCCATAGCGGGTCCCCCATGGTTTGCCGGGTCGTCCCGGCACATGTCCCAGGTTGGGGGAGGTCGTGGCCTCGCGGGTGCTGATCTAGCGATCGCCCAGCGTCATGGCAAGGTCACGGCTCAGGCGCGCCCGCGCGCGCTGGCGTGCGGCTTGACCCGATGCTCCATGAAGTTGCGGAGCTCGGTGACGCGGCGCCCGGCATCGAGCACCTCGCGGTCGAGGCCATGCGCCCAGGCGACATCCTGCCGGTCCGGATCGGCGTCGAGCGTGCGCAGATCGTCGAGCCAGGCCTTTGCCGAAGCTTCGTCCTTGCGGAAGCCTTCCTCGATCAGCAGCGGCACCATGCGGCCGAGGATCGCGGCCATCTGCTTGAGCGAGAATTCGGGATGGTACTGCACGCCCCAGAAGGTGCCGCCATTGTGCCGGATCTCGGCGGCCTGGACCTGGCTGTAGGCGTTGGAGGCGAGGATCGTCGTGCCATGCGCGGGCAGCGCGACGGTGTCGAGATGGATGGCCGGGGCATCGAAGGCGGCGGGGCGGCTGGCGAGCAGCCTGTGGCCGCGGCCTGCTTCGGTCGGCGTGATCCGGCGGGCGAAGCCGGTCTCCCGGCCCTTGGGATTGGCGGTGACGGTGCCACCGGCTGCGACGGAGCCGACCTGGACGCCCCAGCAGGAGCCGAAACAGGGTGTGCCGCTGGCATAGATCGCCCGCATCAGTTCGACCTGCCGGGTCACGGGCGGGGTGATGTCGTAGATGTGCAGGGCGGAACCGGTCAGGAAGATGCCGTCATAGGATTCGAGCCCGGCACTGTCCGGCAGGTTGGCCCCCTCGTCGGCCGGCAGGCAGATATCGGAGACGATGTCCGGCGCGATCGCCGCGATCTCGGCCGCATAGGCCTCGCCATAGGCCATGCCGTAAGCCTTGCGCAGCCCTTCGCGTGTCTCGTGCATGTTGCCGTCGACGAAGAGTAGGCGGAGCGGGCGGGCGCTGGTTTCGATCATCGGGATATTCCGCAGGGATGCGCAGGGCGACGGGCAGGTGTGCGCCCGATCTCATATGAGCGGGGTACACGCAAGGGTATTGCATGAGCCCTTTCTCGCAACAGGGTCGAAACGTGCACCCCACCCAGACCTGGCTGCAACGCGCCTGGGGCAATGCCTACCTGCTGATGGTGCTGACCACATTGATGTGGGCCGGCAATGCCGTGGCGAGCCGGCTCGCCGTCGGCAACATCTCGCCGATGATGTTGACCTCACTGCGCTGGGTGGCGGTCTGCGCGATCATGCCCTGGCTGCTGCGCGACCAGTTGCGGACGCATTGGCCGGTGCTGCGGGCGCATTGGCGGCTGATCGCCTTGCTCGGTGCGCTCGGTTTCACCACCTTCAACACGCTGATGTATCTCGCGGCCTATTCGACCAGCGCGATCAATATCGGCATCCTGCAAGGCTCGATCCCGGTCTTCGTGCTGATGGGCGCCTTCCTGGTGTTCCGCACGCGGATCACCCTGATGCAGGGGATCGGCGTCGCGGTCACGCTGCTCGGCGTCGTGGTCACCGCGAGCCGCGGCGACATCCATACCCTGACGGCCTTTCGCTTCGTGCCCGGCGACGTGCTGATGATCATCGCCTGCGTGCTCTATGCCGGCTTCACCGTCGGCGTCCGCAAGCGGCCGCCGGTGCCGGGCCTCGTCTTCTTCATAGCGATGGCGAGCTTCGCCTGCATCGCGTCGCTGCCGCTGCTCGCGACCGAGATCGCGCTGGGACGTTCCTATATCCCGACGACGCAGGGCTGGCTGATCCTCGCCTTCACGGTGATCTTCCCCTCGATGGTCTCGCAGCTTTCCTTCATGCGGGCGATCGAACTGATCGGGCCCGGCCGGGCCGGCGTCTTCGTCAATCTCGTGCCGGTCTTCGCGCCGATCCTGGCCGTGCTCATCATCGGCGAGCCCTTCGGGCTCTATCATGCGCTGGCGCTGGTGCTGGTGCTCGGCGGCATCTTCATCGCCGAGCGATTGGGGCGGTAGTAAAGTCTCGCCGTCATTCTCGGGCGAAGCGAAGCGCAGACTCGAGAATCTCTTGCAAGGAAGAGGAGCTTTCGTGCCCAGAGATGCTCGGGTCAGGCCCGAGCATGACGCCGGCTCAGGCGACCGCTCTCAGCGCAGCGCCGAAACCGCGAGCCGCGCGACATCCGCCAGAGCCGCCTCCCGCTCCTTGGCATCGGCGCGGGAACCCGCGAGATAGGTCACGATGACGAAGCGCCGGCCGTCCGGCAGCGTCGCGATGCCGATA
Organism: Allobosea sp. GW822-FHT05A11; assembly: GCF_058800455.1. Taxonomy (NCBI): domain Bacteria; kingdom Pseudomonadati; phylum Pseudomonadota; class Alphaproteobacteria; order Hyphomicrobiales; family Alloboseaceae; genus Allobosea; species Allobosea sp. GW822-FHT05A11. Next base: position 412,043 of record NZ_JBXAMI010000001.1, read on the forward strand.
TCGTTGGTGGCGTGGTTGATTCCATCCGTCGTCAGCCCGGCGCCGGTGCGGTGGGCGAGCCGGGAGCCCGCTGGCAGTCCCGCCTTGATGCGATCGGCGCCGACCTTGGTCTCGGTGATGATCTGCGTCAGCAAGGCGGCATACGCGGGGTCGCGCAGCCAATTGCCCTTGGCGAAGGCCTCCAGGAACTGCGCGCTGGCCTCCGGCGTCGAGGCGTCGCGCTTGTCCTTGAGCGCGTTCGACAGGGCGGCGATGCGCAGGCGCGGCCGCATCGCCTTGAGCTCGGCGCGGAACGCCTTCTCGTCGACGACCTGATCCCAGCCGAAGCCCTTGAGCCCGTAGATCTCCGGCTGGAACTGGCGCTCGTAGCGATCGACCGACATGCCCTGGATGCCGCCGTCGCGCAGCATCTTCGTCACCACCTGCGGGCCGCCGATCTCGCGCATCAGCAAGTCGGCGGCGGTGTTGTCGCTCTCGCCGGCCGCGAGCCGGATCAGTTCGCGCAGCGGATAGTCGTTGCGCTCGCCCTTGAAGGCCTTGGCCAGCGGGCTGTGGAACAGCGAGAAATCCTTGCGGGTGACGGTGATCGGCTGGTCGAGCCTGAACTTCCCCGCCTCCACCTGCTGCAGCACCGCGACTGCCAGCGGCAGCTTGAACACGCTCTGCATCGGGAAGGTCTCGGAGCCGCGATGCGACCAGAGCTTGCGGTCGCGCAAGTCCATCAGCGTGACGCCGAGGCGGCCCTCGGCCTGCTGCTCGATGCCCTCGATCGCCTTGTCGAGCTTGTCGCGGTCCCAGTCGGCGAGGGCCGGGACGGCCGTCAGGCAGGCGAGGGCTGTGGCGGCGAGACGAAGGCGGGCAGACATGAAAATCCCCTGTGGCGCGCACCACAGGGGACGAGAATTGCGGCGGCGCTGGGGCGCCGGACCGGCGGATCAGAACTTGAGGCGCCGGGCGCGCTTGACCATCGGGATCGCGTGGATCTTGTCGAGCAACTCATCCGAGATCGGCTCGTCGACCGCGACATAGCAGATCGCGTCGCCGCCGGGCTTGTCGCGGCCGAGCGCGAAGGTCGCGACATTGACGCCGGCGCCGCCGAGCAGCGAGCCGAACTGGCCGATGAAGCCCGGCTTGTCGGCATTGCGGACATAGAGCATGTGCGGCGCGAACTCGGCATCGATGGCGATGTCGCGGACCTCGACGATGCGCGGCTTGCCGTCATGGAAGACCGTGCCGGAGGCATGGCGCGGCATGTCCTCGGCCTCGACGACAATGCGGATGACGCTTTCGAGATTGCCGGCGACCTCGCGGGTCAATTCCTCGACGACGATGCCCTTCTCCTTCGCCACCATGGCCGAGTTGACCATGTTGATCTCGGGCAGGAAGGGCCTGAGCACCCCGGTGATCGCGGCGGCTGAGATTGCCTTGAGGTTCAGGCTCGCGACCGCGCCCTCGTACTCGATGCGGATGCCCTTGACCGGCGCTTCCGTCAGCTGGCCGAGGAAGGAGCCGAGCTTTTCGGCGAGATCGACGAAAGGCTTCACGCGCGGCGCTTCTTCCGCCGTGATCGAGGGGAAGTTGACCGCGTTGGTGATCGCGCCCTTCAGCAGGTAGTCGCTCATCTGCTCGGCGACCTGCAGGGCGACATTCTCCTGCGCCTCGTTGGTGGAGGCGCCGAGATGCGGCGTGCAGACGACGTTCTCCAGGCCGAAGAGCGGGTTCGTCTCGGCCGGCTCCTGCGAGAACACGTCGAAGGCGGCGCCCGCGACATGGCCGGACTTGATCAGGTCGGCCAGCGCCTGCTCGTCAACGAGGCCGCCGCGGGCGCAGTTGATGATCCGCACGCCCTTCTTCGTCTTCGCCAGGTTCTCGGCCGAGAGGATGTTCTTGGTCTTCTCGGTCATCGGGACGTGCAGCGTGATGAAGTCGGCGCGCTTCAGCAACTCGTCCAGCTCGACCTTCTCGACGCCGAGCGCGACCGCGCGTTCGGCTGAGAGATAGGGGTCATAGGCGATGACGCGCATCTTCAGGCCGATGGCGCGCTCGGCGACGATCGAGCCGATATTGCCGGCGCCGATCAGGCCCAGCGTCTTGGCCGTGATCTCGACGCCCATGAAGCGGTTCTTCTCCCACTTCCCGGCCTGGGTCGAGGTATCGGCCGAGGGGATCTGGCGGGCGAGCGCGAACATCATGGCGATGGCGTGCTCGGCGGTGGTGATCGAGTTGCCGAACGGCGTGTTCATCACGATCACGCCGCGCGCGGTCGCGGCCGGGATCTCGACATTGTCGACGCCGATGCCGGCGCGGCCGATGACCTTGAGGTTCGTCGCCTGCTCCAGCAGCTTGGCGGTCGCCTTGGTAGCCGAGCGGATGGCGAGGCCGTCATAATCGCCGATGATCGCGGCGAGCTTGTCCTTGTCCTTGCCGAGGTTCGGATCGAAGGTCACGTCGATGCCACGGTCCTTGAAGATCTGGACGGCGGCGGGGGAGAGGGCGTCGGAAATCAGGACCTTTGGGGCGGGCATGGAAGGCTCCGGCTGGCGCCGCGCTGCACAAGGAGCGGTCTGGCGCTGAGAAGGGGGAGGGCGCCCCGCCTGTCATTCCGGGGCGGCGAAGCCGAACCCGGAACCCACGACGAGGTGCAACGCTATGGTTCTGGAAGAGGCGGTGGAAAGGGCTCGCCCGGTCGTGGGTTCCGGGTTCGCGGGCAAAGCCCGCGCCCCGGAATGACAGGGCGAAGCGCTTACGCCGCCTTCTTGCCGAGCCCGGCCTTGGCCTCGGCGAAGGCATAGGCGATCCAGGGCGTGAGCGCCTTGAGGTCGCGCGACTGGACGGTCGCGCCGCACCAGATGCGCAGGCCGGGAGGGGCGTCGCGGTAATGGCCGAGATCGTAGCCGGCGCCGGCCTTCTCGATGATCGAGACGACCTGCTTGGCGAAGGCCGCCTGCGCGTCCGCCGGCAGGGCCGTGACGGCCGGGTCGGTGAACTTCAGGCACACGCTGGTGTTCGAGCGCGTCTTCGGCTTCACGGCGAGGAAGTCGATCCAGTCGTTCTCCCGCACGAACTTGGCGATGACGCGGGCATTGCCGTCGGCGCGCTTCACCAGGCCGTCGAGGCCGCCGACCTTCTGGGCCCATTCCAGCGCGTCGATATAGTCCTCGACCGCGAGCATGGAGGGGGTGTTGATGGTCTCGCCGGTGAAGATGCCCTCGATCAGCTTGCCGCCCGAGGTCATGCGGAAGATCTTCGGCAGCGGCCAGGCCGGCTTGTAGCTTTCGAGCCGGGCGATGGCGCGGGGCGAGAGCACGATCATGCCATGAGCGGCCTCGCCCCCGAGCACCTTCTGCCAGGAGAAGGTGACGACATCGAGCTTCTGCCAATCGAGGCGCTGGGCGAAGGCGGCGGAGGTGGCGTCGCAGATGGTCAGCCCCTCGCGATCCTCAGCGATCCAGCTCGCGTCGACGACGCGCACGCCCGAGGTGGTGCCGTTCCAGGTGAAGACGACGTCGCGGTTCTTCGTGTCGACCTTCTTGAGGTTCGGCAATTCGCCATAGGGCGCGTCGAAGGTGCGGACATCGGCGAGCTTGAGCTGCTTGACGACATCGGTGACCCAGCCGGCGCCGAAGCTCTCCCAGCTGACCATGTCGACGCCGCGGGCGCCGAGCAGCGACCAGAGCGCCATCTCGACGGCGCCGGTATCGGAGGCCGGCACGATGCCGATGCGGTAATCGGCGGGAACGGCAAGCACCTCGCGCGTCAGGTCGATCGCAGCTTTCAGCTTGTCCTTGCCGATCTTGGCGCGGTGCGAGCGGCCGAGCGGGGCGTCGGAGAGGTTCTTGAGGGCCCAGCCGGGGCGCTTGGCGCAGGGGCCGGACGAGAAATTAGGCACGCGCGGACGCGTGCTAGGTGCGGTATTCGCCATCGATGTCTCCATCCTTACAGATGGGCGCGCCCCGTTGGGGGGGCGTGTCCCGTCGATGGGGGTAGGATGGGAGGGGGCGGGGAGTCAAGGTTGCTTTGAAGACCACGCGAAAAGACAGGCGACATGTTGCCGATGCCCCCATCTTCGTGGCACCGTTAGAATATTGCAGAATGCGGGAATCGATTTTGATGTCGGCCGAAACGACGCTCAGCTTGAATACGGTAGATTATCCGTTCGAGACATTGGTTCAACGCGCAAAATCTAACCCTCCAAAGCTCATACTCGATCCCGAGTTTCAAAGAAAATACAAATGGGATCGAGAGGGTTGGGCGCGGGCTTCGAAATTTATCGAGTCGTGCTTAATGAGAATTCCCTTGCCTTCGTGCTATTTCGCTGAAACGAAGGACGGAAATCATCTTGTAATTGACGGTGTTCAAAGAATAACGACAGTACTTAGATTTTTCAATGACGAGTTTCCTTTGGAGGATTTGACCTCATTTTCTAAATTGAATGGAAAAAAATTCTCTGAGATTGGTAAATATAAGTCTGAGTTGGAGACAACTACGATTAGGTGTATTATATTGCGTCGGGAGAATCCTGACGAGCTTATCACTGAAATCTTTGCAAGACTAAACAAGGGCGCTGTTTCACTGTCTGATCAAGAGATCAGGCATGCGCTCTACCCTGGCTCTTTTGATAAGTTGCTACAAGAGTTGTCAGGAAACGAGATAGTAAAGAATTTCGGCCTTGGGAAAGACGGCAGGTCGAAGCGAGATGCGCGTGAGTCGGAGGAGCTTGTGCTTCGATATTTTGCGTTCCGCGAGTCAGCGGATAGCTACGAGGGAAATTTAGCAAAATTCTTGGATAAATATATGAAGGCTGCTTCTCAGTACGACGATAAGAAGCTTAAGAATCTACGAGACGATTTTGATAAGAGCCTATCTTCTTGTCTTGTCGTTTTCGATGATGACGAGGTTTTTTCTGACATCGGAAAGGATCGACGGAGGCAGGGGGTTGTATACTATGATTTGCTAATGAACTCCCTAGGGAGTTTTACCAAAAAGACACTTAATGCAAAAAGAGAGGAAATCAGAGCGGCTTTCATAGACCTTTGCAACTCTCCTTCTTTCAGGAAATCAACCGCTGGAGGGCTTCAGAGGAAATCATCAATTAATAAAAGAAATTTGGAGTGGAATAAAAAGCTTCAGGAAGCTATCGGTGCTTGATAATAGCATTTTGCAGAGATTTCTGGAGCAGTTTGATAACTTGATTTCGATTGTTTCGGAATCAAACAATAGAATTATATCTGAGGCGCCTGATGAATTGTTTGTGAATTTTGCTAATGTTTTTACGAAATCGTATATTGTTAGCACTTGCTCGATATTAGAAGCTTTTATACAGGAGGTTTCATATTCTTATTTTAGAATAATAGATGATAGAATTAGTGCATCAAATATACCGAGAAACGTTCTGGTTTGGTCTCTTTATAGTGACGTTAAAAAGGATCATTTGCGCTTTGAGCGTTTTTCAACTGGCTTGGACCGTGGAAAATTTAATGAAATCATATCGGCAAATATAGATAAGACTATACGGGCGTTTAAGTATATAGGGATCGACATCGATTCTAATGATGAATTTAAAGCTCATAAGGATTTTATTTCTTCATTTGTTACTAAAAGAAATAACATAGTTCATCACAATGATGATGCCGTTGATGTTAGTTTTATAGACGTAATTGATTCTATTTCGAAAATAAAACAATATTGCAATTGTGTATTCTCTATTGTTAATGAAAGCCCGCATTTAATTCTAGAGTGAAAATTCATGAAAGACTTTCCGCAGTTCCGCAATATTGCTGAACGGCTCGCTGGTAAGATTTATGGCTGCAAGGCCAAAATACCACACTGAAGCCAGAGCGGACTGGTAGTGATTGCCGTTGAGAAAACTTATCCCCGCCCTCTCACCCCACCCCTATCCTCAGCCCACCTCGTCCCCGAGGGGCAGCCATCCGGAGGTATGCCGTTGGCGGGGCGGGGGCGGCGCCTGCGGGTGGGGTTACGACCCACTCCCGGGAGGCTTCGGGGCACCGCCCTGGGGGTACTACGGCCCCTGTGCGAGGAGCTCGCTGGAAGGCATGGCGGCACCGCCTCTGCGGGGCCAGGACGCGACAAGGCCGGCAGCGGACCGAAAACGGCTTGGCCCGTTTCGGGATCATCCGCTGCACGAGACAAAGGAGATCGCGCAAGCGTCTCTGCCGAACTGGCGTCGAGGTCCGCAGGTCAGCGAAACGCCATGCCGTATAAGCGCGGCCCGGAGACTTAAGAACGCCGGCAAGCGGAGCGCCACGGGGCGTGCGGATGGTGGCTCAATCCATCCGCGCCGCATCCTGGCTCAATGGAAGCGGCCCGATACCCCGCGCCTCGCGGCGCTCCGCTGCCCCTCATCGATCAACGAACGCGGCAACGCGGGCGGCGAAGATGCATGCACGGAAACCGGCCGTCATGCTCGGGCTTGTCCCGAGCATCCACGTCTTGAACACGACCTGCATCGGCGAAGACGTGGATGGTCGCCACAAGGGCGACCATGACGGGGAGCGTAACGTTTCCGCTCAATCCCCCGTCATCGTCATTTCGGCGTCGATCGCCTTCATCTTCGGATTGGCGGCGCAGAAGGCCCTGATCTTGTTCGCGACGGGGGCTGAGTATTCGCTCTTGCGGTGGGCGCCGGATTTCAGCCAGTCGGCGCAGCTCTGCTCCCGGTCGGTGATCCGGGCGGCGGCGGGCGCGGCGAGGAAAAGGCCGGCGAGAGCGGCGAGCAAGGCGAGGCGGGGCATGGTCTGGTCCTGAACGGGCGGCGGCATCACAGGCTTCGCCTCGGGCGCCGCTCCTGCCTTGCGTCGCGCCTGCTTGCAAATGCGATTGTCGCAGGCCCGATGCGCGGGCAGGGCAGTGCGGTCGAAGAGGGCAGGCAGGGCTGCGCATTTCGTGATAGGCAGCGGCTCGATCCGAAACAGGTGAAGAGACCATGGCCAAGAAGACCCCCGAACAGCTCGCCCAGGAATTCGAGGGCCGCAAGGCCAAGGGGCTGGCCAAGGGCGGGGCGGCGTACTGGCCCAACATCATCGCCAATGCCGTGCTGAAGCTGACCCAGCAGCGGGCCGAGATCACGCCGGAGACGCTGATCGAGATGATCGAGCGCGAGGCGCCGACGCTGGAGATCACGGTTCGGTCCGGTGCGGCGGAGGCCGTCGCGCGCCTGAAGCAGGCCGTCGCCAAGGGTTCGTGAGCTAGCCCGGCTCGCCGGCGATGACGCCCTTGCGCAGCAGGAAGCAGCCATAGGGACGGGGATCGCCGACCTGCACCACCGCGAAAGCCCGTCGCGCCTGATCGTAGAAGGCGAAACGCTCGATGCCGGCGAGCGGCGCGGGGCGGCCGAGCGCCTTGTCGATTTCGGACTGGACCGCGCGCTGGACATCGGGGATCGCGGTGGCATCGCCGACCACTTCCATGCGCCGGAGCGGTGCGGGCTCGAAATCGTCGATCGGCAGCACCGAGAGGATGGCGCGGGCGGCGCGCTGCATCGTCAGGCCGGGCAGGCGGATCAGGCGGCCGCTGGTGGTCGAACTGGCGATGGTCTCGGCCGGGTGGTTGGCATCGACCAGCGCGAGGTCGTCGCCATGGCCCATCGCGGCGAGCACCCAGAGCAGGTCGGCGGAGAGGACGGGGTCGAGATTTTTCAGCATGACGGGCGGCGGCCCCTCTTCGTCAGGTAGATGCGGGCGGCGTTGCCGCCAAAGATTGCGGCGCGCTCGGCTTGCGTGAGTGTCGCGGTGAGGCGCTCGGCGGCAGCGAGCCACTGGTCGTAGCTGGCGGCAAGTGTCGCGACCGGCCAGTCGCTGCCCCACAGCAGGCGCTCCGGCCCGAAACAGGCCAGCAGCTGCGCGACGGCCGGCGCCAGTGTCGCCTCGCGCCAGCCGGGCGCAGCCTCGGTGACGAGCCCGGAGAGTTTGCAGGTGGTGTTCGGCCTCGCCGCCAGCGCCGCGATGCCGCCGCGCCAGGCGGAGAGGTCGGCGCCGGTGAGGTCCGGCTTGGCGCCGTGGTCGATGACGACGGGCAGGTCCGTCTCGCGCTCCAGCAGCGTGAGAAGCGCGGGGATTTGCGGCGGCTTCACCAGCGCGTCGAAGACGAGGCCGTGCTCCTTCAGCGCCGCGAAGGCCGGCGCGAGGGCGGGCTTCGCGAGCCAGCCGGGATCAGGGATGTCCTGTACCATGGGGCGCAATCCCACGAGCAGCGGATCGGCGGCGAGGGCTGCGATGCGGGCGGGGGCGTCGGGTGCGTCGAAATCGGTCCAGCCGACGACGCCTGCGACGAAGGGCGCGGCGGCGGCGATGGCGAGCAGGTGATGCGTCTCGGCTTCGGTCGGCGCGGCCTGAACGAGGATGGTCGATGCGATGTCGTGCTGCGCCAGCAGCGGGGCGAGGTCGGCAGGTTCGAAATCGCGATGGATGGGGCCGAGCGCCGGCGTCAGCCAGCCATAGTCGCCGCGGGCGAGGCGCCAGAAATGCTGGTGGGAATCGATGCGGGGCGGGCTCGTCACGGGCGGCTCTCGCGGCGGTTCGGCGGCGGCAGGGGAGATGTGACACTACTATGTGCACGCCAACATGTTAGCTTGCAACCGGCCCGAAAGGAGATTAGCGTTCAGCCCGATCGCGGAAGCGGGAGGTGGCGTTCCGCCTCGTGATCCGCGCGCCATCAAAGGCCCGAAACGGGCCGTGTTCAAGTCCTGGGGAGGACGCCGATGACCGACCATCTTCTCAAGCCGACCCGCCGTGTCCTGCTGGCCGGCGGCGCCGCCGCGATCGCCTCGCCCTTCGTGCTGCGCAAGGCGCAGGCGCAAGGGGCGTTCGACTGGAAGAAGTTCTCCGGCCAGACGATCGACGTGCTGCTGGTCAAGAACCCGCGCTCCGACCTGATGCAGGCGGCGGAGAAGGAGTTCACCGAACTCACCGGCATCAAGGTCTCGGCCGAGCAGGTGCCGGAGCAGCAGCAGCGCCAGAAGGCGGTGATCGAGTTCGCCTCGGGCAAGCCGAGCTTCGACGTCAGCGGCATCTCGCTGCATGTGCAGAAGCGCATGGCGGCCAAGGGCAAGTGGTTCGAGAACCTCGATCCCTACATCAAGAACGCGTCGCTGACCGCGCCGGATTTCGATTTCGCCGATTTCGGTGCCGGCCCGGTCGCCTATGCGCGCCAGGCCGACGGGGCGCTCGATACGATTCCGTTCTTCGTCGACTACTGGATGATCTACTACAACAAGGAGCTCTTCGACGCGAAGAAGGTCGCCTATCCGAAGACGATGGACGAGATGTTCACCGCCGCGCAGAAGCTGCATGACCCCGCGAAGGGCGTCGCCGGCTTCGTCTCGCGCGGCCTCAAGAACGCCAACGTCCCCGTATGGACCTCGCTGATGCTCGGCCAGGGCATGGAGACGGTTTCGCCCGAGGGCAAGCTGCTCACCGATACGCCGGAAGCGATCTGGGCGGCGGAGCTCTATCGCAAGCTCAACAAGGAGACCGGCCCGGTCGGCCAGGTCGGCTTCAACTGGAACGAGTGCCAGACCAGCTTCATGCAGGGCCGCGCCGCGATGTGGCTCGACGGCATCGGCTTCGCCACACCGCTGGAGGACCCGTCCAAGTCACGCATCGTCGGCAAGGTCGGCTACGGCGTGACGCCGCCGGGGCCGAAGGCGCATCACGCCGGCATGTTCGCCGACGGCATGGGCATTTCGCGCGGCTCCTCGAAGAAGGAGGCGGCCTGGCTCTATCTCCAGTTCATGACCAACAAGAAGAACCAGATCGCCATGCTCAAGGCCGGCGCCGGCGCGCCTGGCCGTTCCTCGGCCTATCTGGACACCGAGACGATCGCGAGTTCCAAGTTCGGCAAGCAGTATTTCGAGTGCCTGCTGGCCTCGGCCAAGATCGCGCGGGCCGGCCTGCCGCAGATCGTGCCGGTGACCGAGTTCCGCGACGTGTTCGGCGTGGGGCTCACCAACATGATCGGCGGGGCGGATGTCGCGGCCGAGCTCAAGAAAGCGACAGAAACCTTCGCGCCGGTGCTCGCCAAGAGCGAGCAGGGCTGAGGGCGCGAAGCGGGAGCGTCATGGTCGGGCTTGTCCCGACCAGCCACGTCTTCCCGCATCGCAGGCTGTGTTCAAGACGTGGATGCTCGCCACAAGGGCGAGCATGACGATTGGTTTCCAGTGAAGCAGACCGCATGACCAGCACGTCCCTGCCAGCCAGCATGCCGAGTACGACACAAGCGAGCGTGGCCGCGGCCTCGGCGGATTTCACGCCGCGCTACTGGCTGTTCTCGCTGCCGGCGGTGCTGGTGATCGCGGCGGTGATCGTCTTCCCCTGGCTGTTCACGCTCTACATGTCCGGGCAGGACTGGAAGATCGGCGGCGGGGTGGAGTTCGTCGGCCTCGGCAACTTCGCCGAGCTGATGAAGGACCAGCGCTTCATCGAGTCGATGGGGCATACGCTCTACTTCACGGTGCTGGCGGTGGTCCTGCCGATCGTCTTCGGCACGGCGGCGGCGCTGGTCTTCCATCGCGAGTTTCCGATGCGGGGCGTGCTACGCACGATCTTCGTCATGCCGATGATGGCGACACCGGTCGCGGTCGCGCTGGTCTGGACGATGATGTTCCACCCGCAGCTCGGCGTGCTCAACTACCTGCTCTCGCTCGTCGGCATCGGGCCTTCCGGCTGGGTCTACGAGTCGTCGACGGTGATTCCGACGCTGGTCCTGGTCGAGGTCTGGCACTGGACGCCGCTGGTCATGCTGATCGTGCTCGGCGGATTGGCCGGGCTGCCGCGAGAACCTTACGAGTCCGCGCTGATCGACGGCGCCAATGACTGGCATATGTTCCGGCACATCACGCTGCCGCTGGTCTGGCCCTTCATCATGGTCGCGATCGTGATCCGCACCATCGATGCGCTGAAGGCCTTCGATACGATCTTCGTGATCACGCAGGGCGGGCCGGGCACGGCGTCGGAGACGCTGAACATCTTCCTCTATCTGCAGGCCTTCCAGTTCTACAAGATCGGCTACGCCTCGGCCGTCGTGGTGATCTTCTTCGTCATCATCATCATGCTCTCGCTACTGCTGCTCTATGCCCGGCAGAAGTCGAAGTGGAACGCGTGATGAACCGCGCGCTCAAGAAATTCGGCTTCTGGGCCTCGGTCTTCGTGCTGGTCTCGCCGGCGGTGCTGGTCTTCCTCTGGATGATCTCGCTGTCGCTGAAGAACGAGCTCGACAACACCGCCTTCCCGCCGGTCTTCATTCCCGATCCGCCGACGCTGAAGAACTATGTCGACGTCTTCGCGCAAAACAATTTCGGACTCTATCTCTGGAATTCGATCCTGGTCACCGGCGGGGCGGTGCTGCTCGGCTTGCTGGTCGGCGTGCCCGCCGGCTACGGCATCGCGCGCGGCAAGGCGCATAAATTCGCGGTGCTGATCCTGGTGGCGCGGATGACGCCGGCCCTGTCCTACCTGATCCCGCTCTTCCTGCTCTTCCAGATCACGGGATTGGTGGGCTCCATTACGGCGCTGGTCATCACCCATCTCGTCATCACCATCCCGATCATCGTCTGGATCATGATCGGGTATTTCGAGAACGTTCCCATGGAACTCGAAGACGCCTCGCGCATCGACGGCGCCACGACCTGGCAGGCCTTCCGCCATGTCGCTCTGCCGCTGGCGAAACCGGGCATCGTCGTCGGCGGCATCCTCGCCTTCATCTTCTCCTGGAACAACTTCATCTTCTCGGTGGTGCTCGGCGGCAAGGCGAGCCGGACGCTGCCCTCGGCCGTCTACAATTCCCTGACCTTCGAACAGATCTCCTGGGGGCCGCTTGCTGCCGCGGCGCTGCTGGTGACGCTGCCCGTGCTGCTCGTCACCGTCATCGCCCAGCGCCAGATCGTTGCCGGGCTCTCTGCCGGAGGCCTCAAGGACGGCTAGAGACAAGTCCGCCGGACCGCTTGCGGGCGGCTCTGTCTTCATTCTAACATGTCAGTCAACATTCAGCCCTGAAAGCCCTCTCAAATGGCCACCCAAAAGACCCGCTTCGGCCTCTCCTGTGCGATCACCACTCCGATGCGGGATGGCGGCAGCGTCGACCTCCCGCGTCTCGTCCATCACGCCCGCCATGTGCTGGCCGAGGGCTGCGATTCCGTCACGCTGTTCGGCACGACGGGCGAGGGCGCGGCGCTGGGCCTGCCGGCGCGCACCGCGATGATGGGCGCGCTGATCGGGGCGGGGATCGACCCGGCCAGGCAGATCTATGCGGGCATCGCGGCGGCCTCAATGAACGAGGCGGTGGAGCAGGCCCGCATCGCGCTCGATGCCGGGGCGAAGGGGTTGCTGGTCGCGCCGCCCTTCTACTTCAAGGGCGTCAGCGACGAGGGGCTCTATGTCTGGTTCTCGCAGTTCTTCGAGAAGCTCGGCGCCTCCGCCCGCAATGTCGTGGTCTATCACATCCCCTCGGTGACGGCGGTCGATATCAGCGTCGGGCTGGTGCAACGGCTCAAGACCGCGTTCCCTGGCCTCGTCGTCGGCGTCAAGGATTCCTCGGGCAGCTACGCCAATACCGAGGCGCTGCTGAAGGCGCATGGCGAACTCGCGATCCTCGTCGGCGACGAGCGCCAGCTCGCCAAGGCGGTGCGCAACGGGGCCGAGGGCACGATCTGCGGCCTCGCCAATCTGGTTCCCGGCCTGCTGCGCCCGATGGTCTATGAGGGCAAGGACAGCCCGGTGGTGAATGCGCTGGTCGACGAGATCTGCTCGCATCCGGTGCTGGCGGCGGTGAAGGCGCTGGTCGGCCATATCCATGGCGATGAGGGCTATGGCGCGATGCGCCCGCCGCTGGAAGCGCTGGACGCAGGCACCCGCAAGCGGCTCTTTGCCGCCTTCGATTCGATCAAGCAGGCCAAGGCCGCCTGACAGTAATGCCGGAAGGAGGGGTCGTGAGCGAGCCGGAGCAGGAACCGCGCGAGGGCGAGCCGCTGAAGCTGAGGGAGCGCGCCTATGCCTCCTTCACCGAGCGATTGCTGGCGCGCGAGATCAAGCCCGGCCAGTTCGTGACCCAGCGCGAGCTCGTGGCGATGACGGGGTTTCCGCTCGGCGCCATCCGCGAGCTGGTGCCGCGACTGGAGGCTGAGGGGCTGATCAAGACCGTGCCGCAGCGCGGCATGCAGGTCGCCCATGTCGATCTCAACCTGATCCGCAACGCCTTCCAGTTCCGGCTCTTCCTGGAAAGGGAGGCGACGGCGCTCTACACGCAGAACGCGACGGATGAGGAGATCGCCGAGCAGCGCGCCCGTCACGAGGCGATCATCGCGCGGGCGGAAGCCGGCGGCGACGAGCGGCTGATCGAGGATGCCGAGGATGTCGACCGGCTGATGCACGAGGCGATCATCGACCATCTCGACAACGACATCGTCAGCCAGGCCTTCCGCGTGACCTGGCTCAAGATCAGGCTGATCCGCCAATACGAGACGCGCATCCAGAACCACATCCTGGTGCCGGTGATGCAGGACCATCTCAAGATCATCGCCGCGATCGAGAGCCGCGACCCAGAACGGGCATCGGACGAAATGAGCATCCATATCGGCAACGCTCGCGCCAGGGCGATGCAGTACTGACGACTTAAGGACAACCACGCAGCACAGCATGACGACGAGCCGGAAAACCGGCCGCTCGGGAGGGAAGCGACGATGACCAGACTGACGAAACGCAGCTTGCTCCAGGGTTCCGCCGCTGTCGGCGCGACGGTGTTCATGCCGGCGGTCGCAAGGGCGCAGGCGACGGTGCTGCGCTGGGGCGAGATGCTGCCGGCGACGCATCCGCAGGTGCAGATGGTCGAGCGCATCGCCAAGCAGGTGAAGGAGAAGACCTCGGGCCGCGTCGATATCCAGTCCTTCCCGGCCGGCCAGCTCGGCTCCGGTAAGGACATGATGGAATCGGTTTCCTCGGGCGCGCTGACCATGACGACCGATGGCGCGGCGGCGCTGGGCTCCTTCCTGCCGCAGCTCTCGGTGGTGGAAGCGCCCTATCTCTGGCGCGACGCGGCTCATATGTCGAAGGTCGCCAAGGCGCCGGTGTTCACGCAGATGAATGCCGAGCTCGAGAAGAAGCGCGGCATGCGCATGATGGCGGTGACCTATTACGGCAAGCGCCACCTGACGACCGGATCGAAGGCGGTGAAGAGCGCGGCTGATGTCGCGGGACTGAAGCTGCGCGTGCCGCCGGTCGACACCTTCCGCGCCATGGTCGAAGCCTGGGGCGCCAAGGCGACGCCGGTCAATTTCAACGAGCTCTATCTCGCGCTCAGCCAGGGCGCCGTCGACGGGCAGGAGAACCCGCTGCCGACGATCCACAGTGCCAAGCTGCAGGAGGTTCAGAAGCACCTGATCCTGACCGGGCACATCATCACGCCACGGCTCGTCATCGTGAACAGCGATTTCTGGAAGGGGCTGAAGGACGCCGACCGGACCGTGGTGGAAGCCGCGATCGCCGATGGCGTCGCCTGGCAGGACGCGGAGCTGACCAGCCAGGAAAACAGCCTCGTCGCGACGCTGAAGGCGGGCGGCATGACCGTGACCGAGCCCGATCTGGAAAGCTTCTCCAAGCCTGTGCTGGCGAGCCTGCCCAAGCAGTTCGAGAGCAAATGGGGCAAGGGCACCTGGGACGCGCTGGCGGCGCTGTAAGGCACTGCCAGTGGCGGAACCGCTTCGTCATGGTCGGGCTCGTCCCGACCATCCACGTCTTCATCCCCGACGGGTTGCGCTCGAGACGTGGATGCTCGCCACAAGGGCGAGCATGACGGCGCGAGCCGCACATATGTGCCCTCCCGTTCATCCGAGCATCAGGACATGGCTGGTCATCCGATGAAATCCCTCGCCGCCCTGGCGGACCGGCTGGTCTACTGGTCCGCGGTCGTGCTCCTGCTGACGCTGCTCGCCGTCGTGGTGCTCGGCGTGTTCTTCCGCCAGATCAACCAGCCGCTGGCCTGGTCGGACGAGCTGGCGCAGTACCTGCTGGTCTGGACCGGCTTCGTCGGCTGGATCATCGCGGCGCGGCGGCGTTCGCATATCCGCATCATGGTCTTCGCCACGCGGTTGCCGCGCGCCGCACAGGCGGTGCTGGAGATCGCGACGCAAGCCTCGGTGATCGTCTTCGCGGCGGTGCTGCTGCGTTACTCCTGGGGCCTGATCGAGCGGACCTGGGACGTGGAATCGATCGCGCTGCCGGTCAGCTCGGCGGCGCTCTACATCGTCATGCCCTTCGCCGCGCTGGCGCTGATCCTGCAGGCGCTGGCCGAGATCGGCGACGTGCTGGCCGGGCGCAAGGTCGAGGTCGCGGAACCCGGAGTGCAGGCGCTATGACCACGCTGATGCTGCAGATCCTGCCGGTCTGGTTCCTGGCCTTGATGATCGGCGTGCCGCTCTTCGTCTCGATGGGGCTCGCGGCCGTCGCCTTCGTCTTCCTCGGCGGCTTCCCGCTCGGCATCGTGCCGCAGAAGATCGCGCAATCCGCCAATTCCTTCCCGCTGCTGGCGGCGCCGCTGTTCATCCTGATGGGCAACATCATGAACTCGGCGGGGATCACCGACCGGATCTTCGGCTTCGCCACCGCCTGCGTCGGCTTCATGCGCGGCGGGCTCTGCCATGCCAATATCCTCGCCAGCGTGATCTTCGCGGGCATGTCGGGCTCGGCCGTGGCGGATGCCGGCGGCGTCGGCACGCTCGAGATCAAGGCGATGCGAGACGAGGGCTACGATGCCGAGACGGCGGCCGCGATCACGGCGGCTTCCGCGACGATCGGGCCGATCATCCCGCCCTCGCTGCCGATGGTGATCTATGGCGTCACAGCCGATGTCTCGATCGGCGGGCTGTTCATCGCCGGCATCATTCCCGGCCTGCTGATGGCCGGCGCGCTGATGGCGATGGTCGTCTACATCGCCAGGAAGCGTGACCTGCCGCGCCATCCGTTCCCCGGGTTCCGCCAGCTCTGGGTCGCCTACAGGGAGGCGCACTGGGCGCTGATGACGCCGGTCATCCTGTTCGGCGGCATGATGGGCGGCATCTTCACGCCGACCGAGGCGGCAGCGGTGGCGACCGCCTATGCGCTGGTGCTCGGCCTCTTCGTCTATCGCAGCTTCTCGCTGAAGACCCTGCCGGAGCTCGTGGTCCAGACCGTCGAAACCACCGGTGTCGTGCTGGCGCTGGTGATGGCGGCGGCGGCGCTCGGCTGGTGCCTGTCGATCTCGCGGATTCCGCAGGTGGTCGGGCCGGCGCTGGTCGAGCTTGCCGGCAGCCCGATCGTCTACCTCTTGATCGTCAACCTGCTGCTGCTCTTCGTCGGCTGCTTCATGGAAGCGCTGGCGGCGATGCTGATCCTGATCCCGATCCTGACGCCGGCGGCGGCACAGTTCGGCATCGATCCGATCCAGTTCGGGCTGATCTTCGTGCTCAACCTGATGATCGGCACGATCACGCCGCCCGTAGGCGTGGTGCTGTTCGTGACCTCGAAGGTGGCGAACATCTCCTTCGAGGCGATGTCGCGGGCGATCGTGCCCTGGCTGGCGCCGCTGATCGCGGTCCTGATCGCGATTACGCTCTGGCCGCCGCTGACGACCTGGCTGCCGCAACTGATCATGGGGCGCTGACGGGGGGCTTGTTCCTGGCAGGGCGTGTCAGCAATGCGCCCGGGCCGGGTTCGCCATGCGGGAGCGATCGCCTAGACTGGCGCCGATGCGCGAGATCGGCGACCTCACTCGGCAATTCATCCATCTGTGGCGCTTCGGCTGGCCGATGCTCCTCTGCGTCGCTGCCGGCGGGGCGCTCGTCACGGACCTCCTGATGCCGCTGGCGGTGAAGGCGGGCTTTGCTAACGCGCTCGCCGGCTTCGTCGTGCTCTCGGCGATCGTGCTGGCGAGGCTCATCACGGTCGTCGCGATGTTCCTGTCGCTGCGCCCGGCGATGCCGGCGGTGGCCGCGCTGTTTCCGGTGAAGCCGCGCGCAGGAGCTGCCGACATCGCGGCGAAGGACCCGGACTGGCTCGGCGTGGTCGCGATCGCGATCATTCCCTTCTTTGCCTATTACGCGGCCTGGGGCTTTCTCGGCGACACCGTACGGGACTATTCACTGCTGGCGCTGGAGATGGCCGATCTCGGCCAGAAAGTGTCGCTGTTCGACGTCCCGGCGACGCTCTGGCTCGGCATCGCGGTCGCGCTCGCCTTCGGGATGCGCAGGCTGGCGAAATTGATGCAGACGCGCAGCTCGCGCCCGGCCTGGCAATTCGTCATCGTGCTTTGCGACGCCAACTGGATCTTCGTCGGTCTCTATGCGCTCGCGGGGTGGAAGAATGCGGCTTGGGCCTGGATCGGCACAGGTGGGCCGCTGCCCTATCTGATCCGGGCGCGCGACCTTCTTCTCGGGCTGATCGGCAAGGCGCAGGCGGCGACGCCCGTCGCGGTCGATCTCGCGCCGCCTTCCTTGCAGAGCAGCGCGCAGGGGCTTTTCCTCTATGCCCTGCTGCCGCTGGTCTGGCTCCTGATGGCGGCGGTGATCTACGGCTTCGACATGAAGGACGCGGCGGCCCTGAGTGGCCACCGGCGCACCGCGGCGGCCTTGTCGCGCTATGGGCGACTGCCGAAATTCCTGCGCGAGTTCCTCGACCATTTCGTCGCCGGCTACCGCTCCCGCTACCTGCCGATCGCCAACAGCGTGCGGCTCGCCTTCGGGGCCGGGCTCGCGGTGCTGATCGGCTTCGTCCTGCTCTACCGCCTTATCGGCTGGGCAGCGGCCTGGGGCTGGATCGGCCTCGCGCATCTGATCGGGCCGCAGGAGCTGCCGGCCTGGCAGGCGCTGGCCAGCATCATCGCCTTCTTCCTGGGCGGGCCCAGCGATATCCGCGGTGGCATCCTGGTCGAGGCGCTGCGCATCTGCCTCATCGCGGCCGTGGTGGAGCAGGCATCGGCAAAGCGGGTCGAGGCGCTCAGTTCGTCCGCGCAAAGCGAAGGTAGCGCGGCCGCGACGCCGGCAGGCTGATCGTGACATCGGCCGTCGCGAAGGCCGATGTCGGCAGGATGAAGCTCTCGGTGATCGCGGCGGTCGAGCCGGCAACCGGCTTGCCGAGGAAGGCGGGACCGCAGGTCTTGCCTTGGTCCTTGTCGCGGCTGAGAACGCGCCTCGCCTCGCTCGGCGCCAGGAAGGCGGGCTGCCAGCGCCGGCCGTCCGGGGCGAGCAAGGCGATGCGACAGGGCGGCTGCGCAACGCTCTCCGCATCCAGCACCTTCGCCTCGAGGCGCAGCAGCGCGACGGCAGAGCCATTCGGCCGTTCGGCGATGCGCTGGAGACTGACGATGCGCCATTCGGCGCCGGCGAGGGGAGCGGGCCGGTCGAACGGCGAGGTCTGCGCGACGAGATCGCTGGCTCCGGCCCAGGCCGAGACGGTCTTGCGCGCCTGCACGAACAAGGCCAGCGGCAGGACGATCGGCAGTGCCCAGAGACAGCGCCTGCGCCAGTTCGGCGGCGGCTTCGCCGCGGGTTCGGCTACGGTCGCGTCCGTCATGTCAGCGTTTCCAGGTCGAGGGTTTCGGCCTGCTCGATACGCTCGTCGGGGATCGTGATGCGCAATTGCGTGTCGAGGCGCGGCCAGCGCGACATCGAGACGAGCAGGGCGCCATTGCGCGCCGCGTCGCGGCCGATCTCGAAAATCAGCAGGCCCCGCTGTGGCAGGCCGGGTTCGAGGCGCCTGCCGCGCAGGAAGCCACGGACCGACTCGGCCCGCTCGCTTGCCTCGAAGCGCAGGCCGGACGCTGCCAGCCAGGTTGCGCCGCTGAGTGCCGTGGTGGCGGGGGTGCCCTCGACCTCCACGACGGCCACGGCCCAGAGCCCGCCGGTGTCACGGTCGTAGCTGCGGCCGAAGGCTTGCCAGCGCAGGCGCTCCGCCAGGACGACCTTTTCGACACGCAGGGTGAAGCCGCGGGCATTTGCGGTCGCGCCGGCGACGCCGTGCTGCGTGATCGGGCCGGTGATCTCGCTATAGCCCGGCGTGGTCTGCTGCAGGGCGAAGAGGAGCAGCGCCGCGACGGCGAGCGCGGTGACGCGGGCGAGGATCATGAGCCGCCGCCTTCCGTTCGCAGCGGCAAGGTGATCGCGGCGACGGGCTTCCGATTGAACCAGCCTGGCGCGGCGAGGAGATTGTCGCGCGGCTTGAAGGTCTCGCCGGTGACGACGACGCGGATGGCTTCAGGCGCCGGCGCAGCTTCCGGCAAGTCCCAGACCATGCGGATACGCTCCGGCAAGCCCGGTTGCAGGGCGCCGAGGATGGCGCCGTCGCGCAGCAGATAAGCGGTGGGCAAAGGCGAAAGGCCGGCGATTGGCGGATCGAAGCTCAGGATGCGGGCAATTGCGTTGCTGCTCTCCGAGCTCCGGTTCATCAGGTCGAGATCAACGCTGAGCGCCGTCGTGCCGGGCCGTCCGCGATAGCCGTCGGGGCGCGGGGCGCTGCTCAATCCGGCCTCGCGAATGACGAGTTGCCAGCGCCCGGCCTCGATGGGCTGCCCGGCCTGCGCAGCCGGAAGGTTGGCGGGTGGCATCGCCTCGCGCAGGGTCTGAGCGGTGGTCAGCCCAAGCGCCAGCAAGCCGCCGATGCCGATCGTCAGCTTCGACGCGAAGGATCGCCGCAGGCTTGCGAAAGCCGTGGTCGCCATGGGCCGGTTGCTCGTCTCCGCTCCGGTCGAAGCCGGAAGATCACCCGATTCTGTGACCGGAATCCGGCAGGAGCGATTTCACAGGCCGGGATCAATGGCTTTCGGGTTCGCCACCGTTGTCGAGATAGCGGCTCACGGGGATGACGATCTCCTCGTCGAGCGTGCCGATCGCGGCCTCGTCCTTGTCCTTGTAGGGGATTGCGCGCAGGACGTGCCGGATGGCGTTCAGTCGGGCGCGGAGCTTGTCGTTGCTGCGCACGACATGCCAGGGCGCGGCTTTGGTCGAGGTCCGGGAGAGCATCTCGTCGAAGGCGCGGGAATAGTCGTCGAAGCGCGGGACCGACTCGAAATCGATCGGCGAGAGCTTCCAGCGCTTGAGCGGATCATGCCAACGGGCGTGCAGGCGGGTCATCTGCATCTCGCGGCCGATGGTCAGGAACAGCTTGATCAGGCGGATGCCGTCGCGCGCCAGCATGCCCTCGAAGGCGGGGGCCTCATCGAGGAAATGCTCGGTCTCCTCCGGCTTGCAGAAACCCATGACGCGCTCGACGCCGGCGCGGTTGTACCAGGAGCGGTCGAAGAACACGATCTCGCCGGCTGTCGGCATCTGCGCGGCATAGCGCTGGAAATACCACTGGCCCTTCTCCGTATCGGAGGGCTTGGACAGGGCGACGATGCGGGCCTGGCGCGGATTGAGATGCTGGGTGAAGCGGGCGATGGTGCCGCCCTTGCCGGCGCCGTCGCGGCCCTCGAAGACGATGACGATGCGCTCGCCATGCTTGCTCGCCCAGCGCGTCAGCTTCTGCAATTCGATCTGCAGCGGCTCCATCTCGCGGTTGTAGCGCTTGCGCTTCATCCGCTTGCCATAGGGGTAATTGCCGCTGTGATAGGCCGCGTCGATGATGGCTTC
The DNA here is from genome assembly GCF_058800455.1 of Allobosea sp. GW822-FHT05A11. NCBI lineage: Bacteria > Pseudomonadati > Pseudomonadota > Alphaproteobacteria > Hyphomicrobiales > Alloboseaceae > Allobosea > Allobosea sp. GW822-FHT05A11. The sequence continues at coordinate 432,651 of NZ_JBXAMI010000001.1, forward strand.
CGGCAGGCTGTCGGCCTCGATGTCGAAGCCCTTCGGCTTTTTGGATCTGGTGCGGGTTTTGGCTGGCTTGCCGTGCTCCTCCGACGGAACGACGACAGATTCCTTCGCGCCCGGATCCGAGAATTTCTTGGCCATCGTCCTGTTCTCCGCTTTGGATCAGCCTAGCCGGCTAGCTCGCGGAAGGGAATTGACGCCTGCCGCTGTTCCGCTCAGGAAGAGGCCCCGTCGGCATCCGCCGTCTGTCTCCGGGCTTTGCATGGTCAACCTTTCCGCTTCCAATGCCGCGCTGGTGCGGGACGTGGTCGAGGCGCTCGGCGCGCCGGCCGTGCTGCTCGACGGGCAGGGTGTGGCGCAGGCGCTGAGCCCGGCCATGCAGGCGCTGATCCCGGGGCTGGCGGCCGGCAAGCTCCTGGCGCTGGTGCTGCGCGATCCCGACCTCAACGACGCGATCGAGCAGGTCGCGATCGAGGGGGGCGCCAAGACCATCGAGCTCATCGAGCGCGTGCCGGTGGAGCGGACCTTCCGCATCCATATCGCCGCGCTGCGCGACAGCGGCCTGCGCCATGCGACGCTGCTCACCTTCCAGGATTTGAGCGAGCAGCGCGTGATCGAGCGCATGCGCGTCGATTTCGTCGCCAATGCCAGCCATGAACTGCGCACGCCGCTGGCTTCGCTGCTCGGCTTCGTCGAGACCTTGCAAGGCCCGGCGCGCAACGACGAGCGGGCGCGCGAGCGCTTTCTCGGGATCATGCGCGAGCAGGGTCTGCGCATGGCCAGGCTGGTCGACGACCTGCTCTCGCTGTCGCGGATCGAGCAGCGCGCCCATGTCGCGCCGGATACCCCGGTCGATCTGGCGGGTATCGCCCGCGAGATCGTGGATTCGCTGACGCTGATGGCCCGCGAGCGACAGGTCGCCTTGGTGCTGAAGACGCCGCGCGAGGCGTTGCAGGTGCCGGGCGATCGCGACGAATTGCTGCGCCTGATGGAAAACCTCGTCGAGAACGCCATCAAATACGGCAAGCCGGGCGGGGAGGTCGCGGTCACCGTCGACGCCGGCGAGAACGAGGCGAGCTTCAGCGTGCGCGACGACGGGCCAGGTATCGCGCCGGAGCACCTGCCGCGCCTGACCGAGCGCTTCTATCGGGTCGACACCGCAGCCAGCCGCGAAGCGGGCGGCACCGGGCTGGGGCTTGCGATCGTCAAGCACATCGTGCTGCGCCATCGCGGCCGGCTGACGATCGAGAGCAAGTCGGGTGAGGGGGCGACCTTCCGGGCGATCCTGCCGCGCTTCGAGGCGGGGCGCGCCAACGGCTGATCCGTGCATGACAGCCATTCATGACAGCTTTCATGACGAACTGTCATTTGGCTGTCATACAGAGGGTGTTCTGACAGGGTCGCTGCAAACAGCGATCAGATGAGGACTTCTCACATGCGCAAGATTCTTGTTCTCGCGGCCGTTGCCGTCGGGATCGCCGGTTCCGCCCAGGCCGCCGACATCACCGGTGCCGGCGCGACCTTCCCCTTCCCGATCTATGCGAAGTGGGCCGAGGCCTACAAGAAGGAGACGGGCATCGGCCTGAACTACCAGTCGATCGGCTCGGGTGGCGGTATCCGCCAGATCAAGGCCAAGACCGTCGCCTTCGGTGCCACCGATGCCCCGCTCAAGGGCGCAGACCTGACCAAGGACGGCCTGATCCAGTTCCCGACCGTGATGGGCGGCGTCGTGCCGGCCGTGAACATCGCCGGCGTCGAGCCCGGCAAGCTCAAGCTCTCGGGCGAGATCATCGCCCAGATCTATCTGGGCGACATCAAGAAGTGGAACGACCCGAAGATCGTCGCGCTCAATGCCGGCGTCACCCTGCCGGACGCGAACATCAACCCGGTCTACCGCTCGGACGGCTCGGGCACGACCTTCGTGTTCACCGACTACCTCTCCAAGGCCTCGGCCGAGTGGAAGTCCAAGATCGGCGCCAACCAGTCGGTCCAGTGGCCGGTCGGCATCGGCGGCAAGGGCAACGAGGGCGTCTCGGCCTCGGTCAAGCAGGTCGCCAACTCGATCGGCTATGTCGAATATGCCTATGCCAAGCAGAACAAGCTCTCCCACGCCCTGGTGAAGAATGCCGACGGCAACTTCCCGGCGCCGGAAGAGAAGGCCTTCCAGGCCGCCGCCGCCAATGCCAACTGGAACGAGCAGCCGGGCTTCGGCATCTCGCTCAACAACCAGAAGGGCGCGGATGCCTGGCCGATCACCTCGGCGACCTTCATCCTGGTCTATGCCAAGCCGGAGAAGCCGGAAGAGACGCAGGCCGCTCTGAAATTCTTCGACTGGGTCTACAAGAACGGCGACAAGCTCGCGAGCGAGCTCGACTACGTCGCCCTGCCGACGAACGTGAAGGACCAGGTCCGCAACGCCTGGAAGGGCGTGACCGACACGGCCGGCAAGCCGATCTTCTGATCGCTGCGATCGACAAGGCGAGGCGGGGTTCGACCCGCCTTGCCGCACTCTTCGAGCCCTCATCCTGAGGAGCCCTGTTCGGGCGCTCCTCAGGATGAGGGCTGGGATCGGGCGGACCCTCCGACGATCCCGGCCATGCCACCGGAGCCTTCGCGGATGACCGCAGCAACCGACATGACGAGCATTCCCGGCGCGACGCCGATCGTGCGGAAGACGCCGAAGGCGACCTTCGATGCCATCTTCCGCAATGCCAGCTTCGGTGCGGCGCTGCTGGTGCTGGTGCTGCTCGCCGGCATCATGGTCTCGATGGTCATCGGCGGCTGGCCGGCCTTCCGCGAATTCGGTCTCGGTTTCATCACCTCCAGCGTCTGGGATACCCAGAACGAACAATACGGCGCCTGGCCGGCGATCGTCGGCACGCTCTCGACGGCGCTGATCGCGCTGGTGATCGGCGTGCCGCTCTCGCTGGGCATCGCGGTCTACCTGACCCAGCTCGCCCCGGCCTGGTTCAAGAAGCCGGTCGCGACCGCGATCGAGCTGCTCGCGGCCGTGCCCTCGATCATCTACGGCATGTGGGGCCTGTTCGTCTTCGTGCCGCTCTTCGCGGCTTATGTGCAGATCCCGCTCTCGAACATCGTCGAGGGCCTTCCGATCGTCGGCACCGTGCTCTACTCGCGCTCGCCTTCGGGATTGGGCATCTTCACGGCGGGTATCATCCTCGCCTTCATGATCATCCCCTTCATCGCCTCGATCACTCGCGACATGCTGGAGCAGATCCCCTCCGTGCTGCGCGAGAGCGCCTATGGCATCGGGGCGACGACCTGGGAGGTCGTGCGCCATGTGCTGGTGCCGCAGGCCGGCGTCTCGATCATCGGCGCGGTCATGCTGGGCCTCGGCCGCGCGCTCGGCGAGACCATGGCGGTGACCTTCGTCGTCGGTAACGCCAACCGGCTTTCGGCCTCGATGTTCGACCCGGGTTCCACCATCGCCTCGCGCATCGCCAACGAGTTCAACGAGGCGCTGGGGCTGCAGCTCAACGCGCTGATCGCGCTGGGCTGCATCCTGTTCTTCGTCACCTTCGTCGTCCTCGTCATCGCGCGGCTGCTGGTCGCCCGCGTCAAGCGCTACTGAGGCCCCCCATGACCATGACGACCACGCCTCGCGAACTGCCGCATCAGCCCTGGGGCCGCGTGCGCCAGTCCCGTCGCACCGCCGACCGGCTGATGAAGATCATCGCCACCGGCTTCACCTTCATCGCCATCTTCGTGCTGTTCTGGATCCTCGGCATGCTCGTGGTGAAGGGCATCGGCGGGCTTTCGCTCGCCACCTTCACCGCGGTCACGCCCGGCCCTGGCACGGAAGGCGGCGGCCTCGCCAATGCCATCGTCGGCTCCTTCGTGCTGACCTTCCTCGGCATCGCCATCGCCACGCCGATCGGCGTGCTCGCCGGAACCTGGCTCGCGGAATACGGCCGCGGCTCGCAGCTCGCCAACCTGATCCGCTTCATCAACGACATCCTGCTCTCGGCGCCGTCGATCCTGATCGGCCTGTTCGTCTACGTCATCCTGGTCGAGCCGTTCCGCGGCTATTCCGGCTGGGCCGGCGGTGTCGCGCTCGGCATCATCGCGATCCCGGTGATCGTGCGCACCACCGAGGACATGCTGAACCTCGTGCCCGGCCCCTTGCGCGAGGCTGGCGCCGCGCTCGGCGCGCCGCCTTCCGTCGTGATCACCTCGGTGACCTGGCGCGCGGCCAAGGCCGGCATGGTCACCGGCATCCTGCTGGCGCTCGCCCGCATCGCCGGCGAGACGGCGCCGCTGCTCTTCACCGCGCTCAACAACAATTTCTGGTTCTCGCCCTCGCTCGTGGGCGGCGTCTCCAACCTGCCTGTGACGATCTACCAGTTCGCCTCCGCCCCTTACGAGAACTGGCAGCAGCTCGCCTGGGCCGGTTCGCTCATCATCACCGTCTCGATCCTCGTGCTCTCGCTCGTTGCCCGGCGCATCGTCGCCGGCAGCAAGTAGAGCTTGAAACCAACCCGGTCGCGACCGACCTTGAGGACTTAATGTCGATGCTTTCGACCCTTGAACTCTCCCCCCAGTCGCTCGATGCCGAGGCGCCCGTCCGGATCGCGGTGAAGAACCTCGATTTCTACTACGGCGAGCACAAGGCGCTGAAGAACATCAATCTCGACTTCCGTGATCGTCACGTCACGGCGCTGATCGGCCCGTCCGGCTGCGGCAAGTCGACCCTGCTGCGCATCTTCAACCGCATCTACTCGCTCTATCCGGAGCAGCGCGCGGAAGGGCAGATCATGCTCGACGGCCGCAACATCATCTCGAACGACGTCGACGTGAACGAATTGCGTTCGCGGGTCGGCATGGTGTTCCAGAAGCCGACGCCGTTCCCGATGTCGATCTACGACAACGTCGCCTTCGGCATCCGCCTCTACGAGAAGCCGCCGAAATCCGAGCTCGACGACCGTGTCGAGGGCGCGCTGCGCCGCGCCGCGCTCTGGGACGAGGTCAAGGACAAGCTGAAGAGCTCCGGCATGGGCCTCTCCGGCGGCCAGCAGCAGCGCCTCTGCATCGCGCGCACCATCGCGCAGAAGCCGGAAGTGATCCTGTTCGACGAGCCGACCTCGGCGCTCGACCCGATCTCGACCGGCAAGATCGAGGACCTGCTGGAGCAGCTCAAGAGCGACTTCACCATCGCGATCGTGACGCACAACATGCAGCAGGCGGCGCGCATCTCGCAGTACACCGCGTTCATGTATCTCGGCGAGGTCATCGAGTTCGCGCCGACCAACACGATCTTCATGAACCCGGCCAAGAAGCAGACCCAGGACTACGTCACCGGCCGTTTCGGCTAAGCGGCGACGAGGAGGACACCCCTATGACCGACCACATCGTCCGCTCCTACGACACCGATCTCGAAGGCATCCGCCGCAGCCTCGCTGAAATGGGCGGCATGGCCGAGCGCATGCTGGGCGATTCCACGGTCGCGCTGGTTCGCCGCGACACCGCGCTCGCCCAGAAGATCATCTCGGCCGACCAGCGCCTCGACAACCTCCAGCGCGAGGTCGAGGAAAAGGCCGTGCTCACCATCGCCCGGCGCCAGCCGCTGGCGCAGGACCTGCGCGAGCTGATCTCGGCGATCCGCCTCGCTTCCGACATCGAGCGCGTTGGCGATCTCGCCAAGAACATCGCCAAGCGCGCCGTCGCCATCGCCGGGCAGTTCCAGCCGCCGCATCGTGCGGTCGTCGGTCTCGAGCATATCAGCCGCCTCGTGCAGGCCCAGCTCAAGGACGTGCTCGACGCCTATGCCGCGACCAACGAGCAGAAGGCGCTCGAGGTCTGGAAGCGCGACGACGAGATCGACGCGCTCTACACCTCGCTGTTCCGCGAACTCCTGACCTATATGATGGAGGACCCGCGCAACATCACCTTCTGCACGCATCTGCTGTTCTGCGCCAAGAATATCGAGCGCATCGGCGACCACACCACCAATATCGCCGAGACGATCCATTACCTCGTCACCGGCGATTCCCTCGACGTGAACCGGCCGAAGCTCGACACGACCAATATCGAGGTCGAAGCGGTGACGGGAAACTGAGGTCGAAGCCATCATGGCCGCACGTATCCTGATCGTCGAGGACGAGGAGCCGCTCACCCTGCTGCTGCGCTACAATCTCGAAGCTGAGGGCTTCGAGGTCGACAGCGTCGCGCGCGGGGATGACGCCGAGCTGCATCTGCGCGATTCCACGCCCGATCTGGTCCTGCTCGACTGGATGCTGCCGGGCCTCTCCGGCATCGAGCTCTGCCGCCGGCTGCGCTCGCGGCGCGATACCGAGCGCGTGCCGATCATCATGCTGACGGCGCGCGGCGAGGAGACCGAGCGCGTGCGTGGGCTTGCGACCGGCGCCGACGACTATGTCGTGAAGCCGTTCTCGCTGCCGGAGCTGATCGCCCGCATCCAGGCGCTTCTTCGCAGAGCGAAGCCTGGCCATGTCGCAGGGTTGCTCGCGGCCGGCGATCTCGAACTCGACCGCACGACGCGCCGCGTCCGGCGCGCCGGGAGCGAACTGCATCTCGGCCCGACCGAGTTCCGCCTGCTGGAATTCCTGATGCAGGCGCCGGGCCGGGTCTATTCGCGCGCCCAGCTCCTCGACGCCGTCTGGGGCCGCGACGTCTATATCGACGAGCGCACGGTCGACGTCCATGTCGGGCGGCTGCGCAAGGCGATCACGCCGGGCGACGCCAAGGACCCGCTGCGCACCGTGCGCGGCGCGGGTTACGCCTTCGACGAGACCTTCGCGCGCAGCGGCGCCGCGTAAGCCTCAGGCGTTCGGGCCGCCCTCGATATCGCCGGCCCAGGTCAGGGCCTTGTCATAGTCCTCGGGCTTGAAGGCGCGGACCTTGACGAAGGGGATCGCCGGGTCGAGCAGATCGACGAAGCCGGCGAGCCAGCCCTTGTCGGTGATCACGGCCTCCTTGGGGAAGCGCCTGAGCTCCCAGAGCTTGCCGAGACTGTAGCGCGCGTCCTTCCAGGCCGCGGCCAGCGTCATGTCGGTGAAATCGGTCATGTCGGCGAGGATGCCGAGCTTCTCGTGACGTTCGAGCCGGGCGTCGATATCGGCCATGATGGCGTCGAGATCCTCAGCCGTGAGCGTTTGCGACAGCCGATAGGCGGCGACATGGTCGGGGGCGGGCAGAATGGTGAGCATGGCTCCTCCTCCTCGGGTGACAACGCGCAGGCGAGGGGGAGGTTTCGCCGGGTCGGGTCAGACGTAAGGGGGCGGCGCGCGCGTCGCTGCGTCGAAGCTCTCGGCCTCGGCCCGCAGCCAGGCGATGAAGGCATCCAGCCCGGGCCGCGGCGGCTGGTCGAGCGGCCGCGTCAGCCAGCAGCCGATGGCGCTGGTGAAGCCGAGCCCCAGCGGATTGACGAGCGCGCCGGAGGCAAGCTCGTCGGCGACGTAGCAGCGTGGCGCCAGCGCGAGGCCGAGGCCGGCGACGGCGGCGCTGGTGATCACGGAATAATAGCCGTAGCGCACGGTATGCTCTGGCACTGCGCCGCGCAGATCATGCGCTTCGGTGAACTCGGCCCAGAAGGTCGGCATCTGATAGTGCTGCAGCAGGGTCATCTTCTGGATATCGGCAGCGCGGCGGAAACCGCCCATCCGCTCGATCAGGCTGGGCGCCGCGACGAGCGCGACATCGCGGCCGAAGAGGAAATGCGCCTCCTTTCCGGGCCAGGGCGGGACGCCATGGGCGATCTCGATATCCGGTTCCTCCGTCTCGCTCTCGCTGACGTAATTGGTGAACTGCACGTCGACGCCGGGATGGGCCTCGGCGAAGGCCGGAAAGCGCGCCATCAGCCAGCGCTCGCCGGCGATCGCGACCATGTGCAGGCGGATCGGCCGGGCGATGGCGTTGCGCTCGGCGAGACGCCGCGCGCCGCGTTCCATCTGCTCCAGCGCGGCTTCCGCATAGGGCAGGTAGATCGCGCCGGCTTCGGTGAGCTTGAGGCCGAGCGGGCTGCGGTCGAACAGCACCGTGCCGAGGTGATGCTCCAGCGAGAGGATCTGCTTGGACACCGCGCTCTGGGTCAGGTTGACCGCGAGGGCGGCGCGGGCCGTCGAGCCCAGCCTTGCGACGGTCGCGAACGCCCTCAGCGCCGCGGCTGACGGGGGTGGCCGGCTGGCCGCCATGGGGTATTCCTTTTTGGACTATCTCGGCGGAGATCGTTTCGTTTGCCGGCCTCTCGGTCAAGAGGCCATTCTTCCCTGACGGGAGGAACGAGATCATGAACCAGACGACCCGACTCTGGGGCGGCCGCTTCCGCAAGCCGCCGGACCCGCGGCTGATGAAGCTGTCGAGCGCCGCCGGCGAGCACGCAAGGCTGGTGCCGCAGGATGTCGCGGGCGGCAAGGCGCATGCGGCCGAACTCGGTCGCGCCGGCCTGCTGACGGCCGAGGAACTCCAGACCATCCTGACCGCGCTCGACGGGATCGCCCGCGATACGGTCGCGGGGCGGATCGCGCCCGGTCCCGATGACGAGGACGTCCATACCTTCATCGAACGTATCCTGACCGAGCGCGTCGGCTCGACCGGCGCCAAGCTCCGCGCCGGACGCTCGCGCAACGACCAGGCGGCGAACAATCTCAAGCTCTATCTGCGGAGCAAGTCGCGCTCGCTCGCCGGCATGCTGGCGGAGTTGCTGGCTGCGATCGCCGATCAGGCGGAGGAGCATGCGGCCTCGGTCTGCCCCGGCTTCACCCATCTCCAGAGCGCGCAGCCCGTCACCTTCGGCCATTGGCTGATGGCGCATGGCCAGGTGCTGATGCGCGATGCCTCGCGCCTGACCGACTGGGAGAAGCGCTCCGGCCAGTCCCCGCTCGGGGCGGCGGCGCTCGCCGGTTCGGCGATCACGCTGAACCCGGAACTCAGCGCCAAGGCACTCGATTATGACGGACCATTCGAGAATTCGGTCGATGCCGTCGGTGCACGCGACCATGTCGCGGAGTTCCTGTTCGTCGCGGCGATGCTGGCGACGAACCTGTCGCGTCTCGCCGAAGAGGTGACGCTGTGGACCTCCCGGCAATTCGCCTGGGTGACGCTGGACGATGCCTTCGCGACCGGCTCGTCGATCATGCCGCAGAAGAAGAACCCGGATATCGCCGAGATCTCGCGCGGTCGGGCGTCACGGCTGACCGGCGACCTCGTCACCATGCTCGGCGCGCTGAAGGGTTTGCCGCTGTCCTATAATCGCGACCTCGCGGAGGACAAGCGCACGGGCTTCGACGCCGTCGACGTGCTCGAAGACGTGCTGCCGGCCTTCGCCGGGCTGATCGCCAGCATGAGCGCCGATGTCGCGACGATGCGGGCCCAGGCCGGCTCCGGCTTCGCGCTGGCGACAGAGGTGGCCGATCATCTCGCCCGCAACGGCGTGCCCTTCGCCGAGGCGCATGAGATCACCGGCGCGCTGGTGCGCTATTGCGAGGAGATGGGCCGCGAGCTTGAATCGCTCGACGCCGTCGATCTTCGCGCCGTCGATCCGCGGCTCGATGCCGGCGTTCTCGACCATTTGACGCTCGATGCCGCGGTTGCGGCGCGCAGCGGCCATGGCGGCACGGCTCCCGAGCGGGTGCGCGAGCAGATCGCGCGCTTCCGTGGCAAGCTTGCCAGTCTTGAAGCCTGGAGCCGGGAGACGGGTCGATGAGCGACGCAACCTCGCCGATCAGCAGCCGCGACCTCGCTGCGATCGCCCGTCTCAGGATCGTGCCGCGGCGCTTCTACGGCCGCTGGGTCGCTTCCGCGCTGATCCTGGCTGTCCTCGCCTGGGTGGTGATGGCCTTCGTCGAGGGCGACATCGCCTGGCCTGTGGTGCGGCAGTTCTTCACCGCACCGGCGATCATCGCCGGTCTCGGCAACACGCTGATCATGACGGTCTGCGCGATGACGCTGGGCATCGTGCTCGGCGTGATCTTCGCGATCATGTACATGTCGCCGAACCCGGTGCTGCGCAGCGCGGCGCTGTTCTATATCTGGTTCTTCCGCGGCACGCCGCTGCTGCTGCAGCTCCTGATCTGGTTCAACCTGGCGCTGGTCTTCCCGACCATCGGCATCCCCGGCCTGTTCTCCTGGCGCACGATCGACATCATCGGGCCATTCATGGCGACGCTGCTCGGGCTCGGCATGAACCAGGGCGCCTATACCGCCGAAGTCGTGCGCGGCGGCATCCTCTCCGTCGATACCGGGCAGACCGAGGCCGCCAAGGCGATCGGCATGACCCGGCTGACGACCTTGCGCCGGATCGTGTTGCCGCAGGCGATGCGCGTCATCATCCCGCCGGTCGGCAACGAGGTGATCAGCATGGTCAAGCTGACCTCGGTCGCGAGCGTGATCCAGTATGCCGAGATCCTGCGCAACGCGCAGACGATCTACTACGCCAATGCGCGGGTCATCGAGTTGCTGATCGTTGCGGCCGGCTGGTACCTGCTCGTGGTGACGATCCTGCAGATCGGACAGTATTTCCTCGAACGCCACTTTTCGAAGGGGCGGGGAGGGCGGCGCACCAAGCGCGCCGCGGTGCAGGAGGAAACGGCATGAGCACGGCGGAGAACCCGGCGAAGGCTGATAGCGCGATCGTCACGATCGCCAATGTCAGCAAGATCTTCGGCGAGCTGAAGGCGCTGAACAACGTCTCGCTCTCGATCGAGCCCGGCACGGTGCAATGCATCATCGGGCCGTCCGGCTCGGGCAAGTCGACGCTGCTGCGCTGCATCAACCAGCTCGAGAAGATCGACAAGGGCGCCATCCGCGTCGATGGCGAGCTGATCGGCTATCGCCGCGTCGGTGACGAACTGCACGAGCTGACCGATGTCGAGATCGCGCGTCAGCGCCTCGTCACCGGCATGGTGTTCCAGCGCTTCAACCTGTTCAACCACATGACGGCGCTGCAGAACATCATCGAGGGGCCGCTCACCGTGCTGAAGCAGCCGCGCAAGCAGATCGTCGCCGAGGCGACGGCGCTGCTGGAGCGCGTCGGCCTCGCCGACAAGCGCGACGCCTATCCGAGCGAGCTCTCGGGCGGGCAGCAGCAGCGCGTCGCCATTGCTCGGGCGCTGGCGATGAAGCCGAAGCTGATGCTGTTCGACGAGCCGACCTCGGCGCTCGATCCCGAGCTCGTCGGCGAGGTGCTGAACGTGATGCGCGATCTCGCGGCGTCCGGCATGACCATGATCGTCGTCACGCATGAACTCGGCTTCGCCCGCGAAGTGGCTGGCGACGTCGTCTTCATGGACAAGGGCGAGATCGTCGAGCAGGGGCCACCGCAGACCGTGCTCGTCGCGCCGAGCCAGGCGCGCACGCGCGACTTCATCGCCGCCGTCCTGAAGTGACGGCGGCTGAACCAGTTCACTAGAGGGAGAGACCACATGTTTCGTTTGACCATCGCTGCCGCGCTGCTCGCCGGCACCGCGCTTGCCGCGCAGGCCCAGGCCCTGCCGGACCGCATCAAGACCGCCGGCAAAATCGTGATCGCGACCCAGCCGAACTATCCGCCGATCGCCTTCAAGGATGTCGCGACCAACCAGCTCTCGGGCTTCGACATCGAGCTGGGCGAAGCCATCGCCAAGGAACTCGGCGTCAAGGTCGAGTGGCAGGAAACCGCCTTCGCCCAGATGCTGCCTTCGCTGCAGACCGGCCGCGTCGACGCCGTGATGGCGGGGATGAGCGACCTGCCGGCGCGGCGCGAGACCGCCGATTTCATCGACTACATGGATTCCGGCGCGCAGTTCTACACGGTCACCGCCTTCAAGGACACGATCAAGACCCCCGAGGACCTGTGCGGCAAGAGCGTCGGCGCCAGCCGCGCGACCAACTGGCCGCGCCAGATCGGTGAGTGGAGCGAGGCGAACTGCGTTGCCAAGGGCAAGCCGGCGATCAATGTGGTCGGCACCGAAGGCTCGGTCGACGCCCGCACGCAGCTCAAGACGCAGCGCCTGCAGGGCGGCGTCCAGGGCAGCGAGACGATGAGCCATTTCCAGAAGCTGGAGCCGAACACCTATATCGCGCTCGGCAAGCCCTTCACCCATTCGCTGGCCGGCATCCCCTTCGCCAAGACGGCGGAAGGCACGCAGCTGCGCGATGCGGTCAAGGGTGCGCTCGACCGGCTGCAGGCGAACGGCACCTATGACAAGCTGATCGAGAAGTACGGCCTCGCCAACAATGCGGTGAAGCCGGTCTCGATCAACCAGGGCAAGTGAGCCCTGCGGGGGCGGTCTCGCGTCATGCTCGGGCTTGACCCGAGCATCTCCGAAACCAGCGCAGTCTGGTCATGAGCTTCTCGGGTCGGCGCGATGCGCCGCCCGAGAATGACGCTCTCTCCCGAAAGGGGCCATCGGGCTTGCGATGACGGCAGGGCTGCCGTAACCCGGTCTGGTCTTTTCCGGATCGCCAGCGCCCGCCGTCATGTCAGCCTCGATCACCGACCGTTATGCCGCCCTGGTCGAGGCGGGTGCCATCGAGCGCGATCCCGCGCAGGTCGCGGTGGTCAAGAAGCTCGAGACCTTGTCCGCGACGCTCGCCGCCCGCCGCCTCGCCCGCAAGGGCAGCGCGCTCGGCTGGCTCTTCGGCAAGAAGCCGGATACGGCGGCGGCGCCGAAGGGGCTCTATGTCTGGGGCTCGGTCGGCCGCGGCAAGACCATGCTGATGGACATGTTCTTCGAGGCCGCGCCGGTGAAGCGCAAGCGCCGCGTGCATTTCCACGAGTTCCTCGCCGACGTCCACGGCCGCATCAACGCCTATCGTCAGAAGATCAAGAGCGGCGAGGTCAAGGAAGGCGATCCGATCGCGCCGGTCGCGGCGGATCTCGCCGATGAGGCCTATCTGCTCTGCTTCGACGAGTTCACCGTCACCGACATCGCCGATGCGATGATCCTCGGGCGGCTGTTCACGGCGCTGTTCGCCGCCGGCGTCGTGGTGGTCGCGACCTCGAATGTCGAGCCGTCGCGGCTCTATGAGGGCGGGCTCAACCGGGCGCTGTTCCTGCCCTTCATCGAATTGCTGCAGACCAGGGTCGAGGTGCTCAAGCTCGATGCGCGCACCGATTTCCGGCTGGAGAAGCTCGGCGGGGCGCCGGTCTATCATGTGCCCGCCGACGGGAAGGCGAAGGCTGCGCTCGATGCTGCCTTCAAGGCCTTGTCCGGTACGGCGCAGGGGCAGCGCACTGTTTTGAACGTGCAGGGGCACGATCTCGTCCTGCCGCAGGCCGCCGCCAGCGTGGCGCGGGCGGGCTTCGCCGATCTCTGCGCCCAGGCCTACGGCGCCTCGGATTACATCGCCCTGGCGCAGCGCTTCCATACGCTGGTGCTCGACGACATCCCGATCCTTGATTTCGACCGGCGCAACGAGGCCAAGCGCTTCATCATCCTAATCGACACGCTCTACGAGCATCATGTGAAGCTCGTCGCTTCGGCGGCAGCCGAGCCGCATGAGCTTTATCGCGCAAGCAAGGGGCGCGAGGCCTTCGAGTTCGACCGCACCGTCTCCCGCCTGATCGAGATGCGCTCCGAGGAATATCTCGCGATGCCGCATGGCCGGCCGGATTCGGCCGCGAGCGGCGATACGACAGGGCTGGTGGAGACCTGAGCCATGCCGCAGCGCGAACCGAGCGAGACCCGCATCCTCACGGTCGCCGGCGAGCATCTGCGCAAGTTCGGGCTGAAGCGCTTCACGGTCGTTGCCGTGGCGGAAGAGGCCGGCATGACCCATGCCAATGTCTACCGCTACTTCCCCTCCAAGGGCGCGCTGATCGACGCCGTCGTCGATGTCTGGCTGAAGGCGACCGAGCGCCGGCTCGCGGATGTCGCCGATGGTCCCGACCCGGCCGACGACAAGCTCGAACGCCTGATCCTGGCGCTGGCCAAGGCCAACCGCGACCTCCTGACCGAGGAGCCGCATCTCTTCGCAGCCCTGTCGCTGGCGGTCGCCAAACGGCATGCGATCAGCCGGCGCAACCGCACCCGCGTGCGCGCCCTGTTCGAGCGCGTGGTCGACGAGGGGATGGCGACCGGCGTGTTCGAGCCGCGCGACCGCGACCGGGCGATCGCCTTCGTCATCGACGCTACCAACCGCTTCATCCATCCGGCCTCGCTGGCGCTGGAAGCGGACGTGCCGCAGGCTTCCGTCGATACCCGGCTCTCGACCCTGATCCGTGTGATCCTGCGGGTGCTCGGCAGCGGGATCGTGTGAATAATCCGGTTACCAATTACAATATATGTAAATTGTAATTATCGATTTTCGTTCCTGATGGAACCGAGTGAAGCGGAGAGCCGCCGCTAAGTCATTGAAAAATCGGGGCCGGCCTTGCGCGACGACGCGCGAGGCGTTTCGTGCCCGAGAAAAGCCGCTTTTGCGGCGAGGGTTGCGGCAAAAGCCCGGTTTGGGCCAAAGGAACGCACGGTTTGGCCGGCTCCCACCGGGAGCTGACCTGTCGCAGCGCCAAGGCATTTTGAATGTCGAAGCCGGTAGCAGCCGGATCGATGGTCGCGCCAGAAACAAAAGGACTAGGCAATGGCCCGTAAGAAGATCGCCCTCATCGGCTCCGGCCAGATCGGTGGCACGCTCGCTCACCTCGCCGGCCTCAAGGAGCTGGGCGACGTCGTCCTGTTCGACATCGCCGAGGGCATTCCGCAGGGCAAGGGCCTGGACATCGCCGAGTCCGCTCCGGTCGACGGCTTCGACGCCGGCTACAAGGGCACGAACTCCTACGAGGACATCAAGGGCGCCGACGTGATCATCGTCACCGCCGGTGTGCCGCGCAAGCCCGGCATGAGCCGCGACGACCTGATCGGCATCAACCTCAAGGTGATGAAGTCGGTCGGCGAGGGCATCAAGCAGTACGCTCCGAAGGCCTTCGTGATCTGCATCACCAACCCGCTCGACGCGATGGTCTGGGCGCTGCAGAAGTTCTCGGGCCTCAAGCCCAACATGATCTGCGGCATGGCCGGCGTGCTGGATAGCGCCCGCTTCCGCCACTTCCTCGCCGAGGAATTCCAGGTTTCGGTCAAGGACGTCTCGGCCTTCGTTCTCGGCGGCCATGGCGACGACATGGTGCCGCTGGTCCGCTACTCGGGCGTCGCCGGCATCCCGCTGCCGGACCTCGTCAAGATGAAGTGGACCACGCAGGAGAAGCTGGACGCCATCGTCGAGCGCACCCGCAAGGGCGGTGGCGAGATCGTCAACCTGCTCAAGACCGGCTCGGCCTTCTATGCGCCGGCTGCCTCGGCGATCGCGATGGCCGAGAGCTATCTCAAGGACCAGAAGCGCGTCCTGCCGGCGGCTGCTGCGCTGCGCGGCCAGTACGGCGTCAAGGACATGTTCGTCGGCGTTCCCGTCGTGATCGGCGCCAAGGGTGTCGAGCGCGTCGTCAAGATCCGCCTCAACGGCGCCGAGAAGGAGATGCTCGCGAAGTCGGTGGCTTCGGTCCAGAACCTGATCGACGCCTGCAAGACCGTCGATCCGTCACTCGCGTAAGTTAAGCGAGGGCGGCGGCGCGACAACGCGCGGCCGCCCTCTCGTCAATTTTCGGTCGCTGTCAGGGAAACCGAGCACATGAACATCCACGAATACCAGGGCAAAGCCATCCTCAAGGAATTCGGCGCGCCCGTTTCGGCCGGTTTCCCGGCTCTCACGGTGGCGGAGGCGGTCGAGGCCGCCAAGAAGCTGCCGGGGCCGCTTTACGTCGTGAAGTCGCAGATCCACGCCGGCGGGCGCGGCAAGGGCAAGTTCAAGGAACTCGGCCCCGACGCCAAGGGCGGCGTTCGCCTTGCCAAGTCGGTCGCGGAAGTCGAGGCCCACGCCAAGGAGATGCTCGGCAACACGCTGGTCACGATCCAGACCGGCGAGACCGGCAAGCAGGTCAACCGCCTCTATATCGAGGACGGCTCGGACATCGAGAAGGAGTTCTACCTCTCGGCGCTGGTCGACCGCGAGACCTCGCGCATCGCCTTCGTCATCTCGACCGAGGGCGGCATGGACATCGAGGCTGTCGCCCATGACACGCCCGAGAAGATCGAGACCTTCTCGGTCGACCCGGCGACCGGCATCATGCCGCATCACGGCCGCTCCATGGCGCGCATTCTCGGCTTGCAGGGCGACCTCGCCAAGCAGGCCGGCACCGTGCTCGGCCAGATCTACGCAGCGTTCGTGGCCAAGGACATGGACATGCTGGAGATCAACCCGCTGATCGTGACCACCCAGGGCCAGCTCAAGTGCCTGGACGCCAAGGTCTCGTTCGACTCGAACGCGCTCTACCGTCACCCCGAGGTCGTTGCGCTGCGCGACACCACGGAGGAGGACGCCAAGGAGATCGAGGCCTCCAAGTACGACCTCGCCTATATCGCGCTCGACGGCACGATCGGCTGCATGGTCAACGGCGCCGGCCTCGCCATGGCGACGCTCGACATCATCCAGCTCTACGGCGAAAGCCCGGCGAACTTCCTCGACGTCGGCGGCGGCGCTAGCGAAGAGAAGGTGACGGCGGCGTTCAAGATCATCACCGCCGACCCGAAGGTGAAGGGCATTCTCGTCAACATCTTCGGCGGCATCATGAAGTGCGACGTCATCGCCCGCGGCGTGATCGCGGCGGTGAAGGCCGTCGGCCTCAAGGTTCCGCTGGTCGTTCGCCTCGAAGGCACGAATGTCGAGGAAGGCAAGCAGATCATCCGCGATTCCGGCCTGAACGTCATTCCCGCCGATGACCTCGACGACGCCGCGCAGAAGATCGTCGCTGCGGTCAAGAAGGCCTGAGGAGCAGACATGTCCATCCTGATCGACAAGAACACCAAGGTCATCACCCAGGGCTTCACCGGCAAGAACGGGACCTTCCACTCCGAGCAGGCGATCGCCTATGGCACGCAGATGGTCGGCGGCACCTCGCCGGGTAAGGGCGGCTCGCTCCATCTCGGCCTGCCCGTCTTCGACAGCGTGCACGAGGCCAAGGCCAAGACCGGCGCCACCGCGTCCGTCGTCTACGTGCCGCCCCCGGGCGCCGCGGACGCGATCTGCGAGGCGATCGATGCCGAGATCCCGCTGGTGATCTGCATCACCGAGGGCATCCCGGTGCTCGACATGGTTCGCGTCAAGCGCTCGCTGGTCGGCTCCAAGACCCGCCTGATCGGCCCGAACTGCCCTGGCGTCGTCACGGCGGGTGAGTCGAAGATCGGCATCATGCCGGCCAACATCTTCAAGCCGGGCTCGGTCGGCATCGTCTCGCGCTCGGGCACGCTGACCTATGAGGCGGTGTTCCAGACCACCCGCGAGGGCCTCGGCCAGACCACGGCCGTCGGCATCGGCGGCGACCCGGTCAAGGGCACCGAGTTCATCGACATGCTCGAGATGTTCCTGGCCGACGACAAGACCACCTCGATCGTCATGATCGGCGAGATCGGCGGCTCGGCCGAAGAGGACGCGGCGCAGTTCATCAAGGACGAGGCCAAGCGCGGCCGCAAGAAGCCGATGGTCGGCTTCATCGCCGGCCGCACGGCTCCTCCCGGCCGTCGCATGGGCCATGCCGGCGCGATCATCTCGGGCGGCAAGGGCGGCGCCGAGGACAAGATCGCTGCCATGGAAGCGGCCGGCATCCGGGTCTCGCCCTCGCCGGCGCGCCTTGGAAAGACCTTGGTGGAAGTGTTGAAGGGCTGAGGCGTTTTAGCGCGTCATGGCCGGCCTTGAGCTGGCCATGACGCGCCGCCAAATCCCGAGGGGTTGCACGGGTCAGGCCCGGGCATGACGACAGATTGAATGATGTCCGGGCAAGGGTTCGGACATGACTTAAGCGGCGAAGGAAGGCAGGAGCATCATGGCTCGCCAGGACATCAACGAGGCTCTCGCGCAGACCGGCTTCCTCTATGGCGGCAACGCTGCCTATATCGAGGACCTCTATGCCCGCTATGAGGCCGACCCCAAGTCGGTCGACGAGCAGTGGCAGGGCTTCTTCGGCGCGCTGAAGGACGACAAGGAAGCCGTCCTGCAGAACGCCAAGGGCGCCTCCTGGAAGAAGCCGAACTGGCCGGTCGTCGCCTCTGGCGAGCTGGTCTCGGCGCTGGACGGCAACTGGGCCGTCGTCGAGAAGGTGATCTCCGACAAGCTCGGCGCCAAGGCGAAGGCCGCCGGCACCGTGCTCTCCGCCGCCGACGTGCAGCAGGCGACGCGCGACTCGGTGCGCGCGATCATGCTGATCCGCGCCTACCGGATGCGCGGCCATTTCCATGCCAAGCTCGATCCGCTGGGCATCGAGAGCCGCACCGACCATGAGGAATTGTCGCCGGCCGCCTTCGGCTTCGGCGAGGCCGATCTCGACCGCAAGGTCTTCATCGACAACGTGCTCGGCATGGAGTTCGCCACCGTCCGCGAGATGGTCGCGGTGCTGCAGCGGACCTATTGCGGCACGGTCGGCATCGAGTTCATGCATATCTCCGACCCCGAGCAGAAGGCTTGGCTGCAGGAGCGCATCGAGGGGCCGGACAAGGAGATCGCCTTCACCCGCGAGGGCAAGCGCGCGATCGTCAACAAGCTGGTCGAGGCCGAGGGCTTCGAGAAGTTCCTCGATCTCAAGTTCACCGGCACCAAGCGCTTCGGCCTGGATGGCGGCGAGGCGCTGGTTCCGGCGCTGGAGCAGATCATCAAGCGCGGCGGCGCGCTCGGCGTGCGCGACATCGTCTTCGGCATGGCCCATCGCGGCCGCCTCAACGTGCTCACCCAGGTGCTCGGCAAGCCGCATCGCGCGCTCTTCCACGAGTTCAAGGGCGGTTCCTTCGCGCCCGACGACGTCGAGGGCTCGGGCGACGTGAAGTACCATCTCGGTGCGTCCGCCGATCGCGAGTTCGACGGCAACAACGTCCACGTCTCGCTGACCGCCAACCCGTCGCATCTGGAGATCGTCGATCCCGTCGTGCTCGGGAAGGTGCGCGCCAAGCAGGACCAGTTCGGCGATATCGTCGAGCGCTCGAAGGTGCTGCCGCTGCTGATCCATGGCGATGCGGCCTTCGCCGGCCAGGGTGTCGTGGCGGAATGCCTCGGCCTCTCCGGGCTGAAGGGCCACCGCACCGGCGGCTCGCTGCATTTCATCATCAACAACCAGATCGGCTTCACCACCTATCCGCGCTATTCGCGCTCCTCGCCCTATCCGTCCGACGTGGCGAAGATGGTCGAGGCCCCGGTCTTCCATGTGAACGGCGACGATCCGGAGGCGGTGGTCTTCGCCGCCAAGGTCGCGATCGAGTTCCGGCAGAAGTTCCACAAGCCGGTCGTGATCGACATGTTCTGCTATCGCCGCTTCGGCCATAACGAAGGCGACGAGCCGGGCTTCACCCAGCCGCTGATGTACCGCAAGATCCGCGGCCACAAGTCGACGCTGGAGCTCTATGGCGAGAAGCTCGCGGCCGAGGGTGTGATCGAAGCCGGCGAGCTCGACGCGATGCGCGCCGCCTGGAAGGCGAAGCTGGAGGTCGAGTTCGACGCCGGCCAGGCCTTCAAGCCGAACAAGGCCGACTGGCTCGACGGCCGCTGGGCCGGCATGAAGGCGATCCGCGCCGACGAGGACGATCCGCGCCGCGGCGCCACCGGCGTGCCGGCGGCGGTACTGAAGGAGATCACCGAGAAGATCACGGCCGTCCCGGCCGGCTTCAACGTCCACAAGACGATCCAGCGCTTCCTCGACAACCGCAAGAAAGCGGTCGAGGCCGGCGAGGGCATCGACTGGGCGACGGCCGAATCGCTGGCCTTCGGCTCGCTGCTGCTCGACGGCAATCCGGTCCGCCTCTCCGGCCAGGATTGCGAGCGCGGCACCTTCTCGCAGCGCCATTCGGTGCTGATCGACCAGGAGACCGAGGCCCGCCACACCTCGCTGAACGACATCCGCGAGGGGCAGGCGCGCTACGAGGTCATCAACTCGATGCTCTCGGAAGAGGCCGTGCTCGGCTTCGAATACGGCTACACCCTGTCGGAGCCGAACGCCCTGACCTGCTGGGAAGCGCAGTTCGGCGATTTCGCCAACGGCGCGCAGGTCGTGTTCGACCAGTTCATCTCGTCGGGTGAGCGCAAGTGGCTGCGCATGTCGGGCCTCGTCTGCCTGCTGCCGCACGGCTATGAAGGCCAGGGGCCGGAGCACTCCTCCGCCCGCCTGGAGCGCTTCCTGCAGATGTGCGCGGAAGACAACATGCAGGTGGCGAATTGCTCGACCCCGGCGAGCTATTTCCACATCCTGCGCCGGCAGCTGAAGCGCGACTTCCGCAAGCCGCTGATCCTGATGACGCCGAAGTCGCTGCTGCGCCACAAGCGCTGCGTCTCCGACCTCAGCGAGCTGGCCGAGGGCTCGACCTTCCACCGCGTGCTGGCCGACGATGCCGAGCGCGGCAAGTCGACCACCAAGCTGGTGAAGGACTCGAAAATCCGCCGCGTCGTGCTCTGCTCGGGCAAGGTCTATTTCGACCTGCTGGAGGAGCGTGAGAAGCGCGGCGTCGACGATGTCTACCTGATGCGCGTCGAGCAGCTCTATCCGTTCCCGCTGAAGACGCTGGCGCAGGAGCTGGCGCGCTTCAAGGGCGCCGACGTGGTCTGGTGCCAGGAGGAGCCGAAGAACATGGGCTCCTGGACCTTCGTCGAGCCCTATCTCGAATGGGTGCTGGGCCATGCCGGCTCGAAGTCGAAGCGTCCGCGCTATGTCGGCCGCCCGGCCTCTGCCGCGACCGCGACCGGCCTGATGTCCAAGCATCTCGCCCAGCTCAACGCCTTCCTCGACGAGGCCTTCGCGGCCTGACATCCTTCCCGGCGGCGCCTTGAGCGCGCTGCCGGATTCCATTGCTGCATTGGCGCCCTAGCCGGTGCCGAACCTGCCGCCAGAGAACGAGACAACAGAGGCCTGACATGGCGACCGAAATCCGCGTACCCACCCTCGGCGAATCCGTTTCCGAGGCCACCATCGGCAAGTGGTTCAAGAAGCCGGGCGAGGCGGTGAAGGCCGACGAGCCCCTGGTCGAGCTCGAGACCGACAAGGTGACGCTGGAAGTCAACGCGCCGGCCGCCGGCGTGCTCGGCGAGATCGTCGCCAAGGAAGGCGATACGGTCGGTGTCAGCGCGCTGCTCGGCACGATCGCCGAAGGCGGTGCTGCTGCCGCTGCCCCTGCGCCGAAGGCTGAGGCCAAGCCCGCTGCTGCCGCTCCGGCTCCCGCTGCCGAGGCTCCGAAGGCTGCCGCGACCAAGGCCGCCGATTCCGGCCCGGCCGTGTCGCGCCTAGCCGCCGAGAGCGGCGTCGACCCGTCCAAGGTCGCTGCCTCGGGCAAGGACGGTCGCGTGACCAAGGGCGACATGCTCGCCGCGATCGCGACCGGTGGCGCTGCTGCCCCGGCCGCGGCGCCCGCGCCGGTTGCCGTCCGCGCCCCGTCGGCGCCGGATGACGGCGCCCGCGAAGAGCGCGTCAAGATGACCAAGCTGCGCCAGACCATCGCGCGCCGCCTCAAGGAAGCCCAGTCCAACGCGGCGATGCTCACGACCTTCAACGAGGTCGACATGTCGGGCGTGATGGCGCTGCGCAACCAGTACAAGGACGTGTTCGAGAAGAAGCACGGCGTGAAGCTCGGCTTCATGGGCTTCTTCGTGAAGGCCTGCGTCCAGGCGCTGAAGGAGATTCCGGCGGTCAATGCCGAGATCGACGGCACCGACATCATCTACAAGAACTACTACCATATCGGCGTCGCCGTCGGCACCGAGAAGGGCCTGGTGGTTCCGGTCGTGCGCGATGCCGACGAGCTTTCGATCGCCGGCGTCGAGAAGAAGATCGGCGAGTTCGGCAAGAAGGCCCGCGACGGCAAGCTCTCGATCGAGGAGATGCAGGGCGGCACCTTCACCATCTCGAACGGCGGCGTCTACGGCTCGCTGATGTCGACCCCGATCCTGAACGCGCCGCAATCGGCCATCCTGGGCATGCACAAGATCCAGGAGCGTCCGGTCGTCGTGAACGGCAAGATCGAGATCCGCCCGATGATGTATCTCGCGGTCAGCTACGACCACCGCATCATCGACGGCAAGGAAGCCGTGACCTTCCTCGTCCGCATCAAGGAAGGCCTGGAGGACCCGGCGCGCCTCGTCCTCGATCTCTGATCGCGCGGGACGGGATATGTCGGGCGTTGCGATCGTCACCGGCGGCAGCCGGGGAATCGGCCGGGCGACCGCGATCCTGCTCGCGGAGCGAGGCTACGATCTCGTCGTCAACTATCAGTCCAATGCTGAAGCCGCGGCCGAGACGGTCGCGGCCGTCAACGGCCAAGGTAGGCAAGCGGTCGCGGTCAAGGGCGATGTCGGCGACGAGGCCGATGTCGCTGCGATCTTCGCGGCGGCCGACCAGCTCGGGCGGTTGACCGCGCTGGTCAACAATGCCGGCGTCATCGATGCCCCGCAGCGCCTCGACGAAATGGACTTGAGCCGCCTGGACCGGATGTTCCGGATCAACCTGACGGGCAGCTTCCTCTGCGCCCGCGAGGCTGTGAAGCGAATGTCGACCCGCCATGGCGGGCAGGGCGGCGGCATCGTCAACCTGTCCTCCGCCGCGGCGGTGCTGGCTGGCGCCGGGCAATATCTCGACTATGCCGCCGCGAAGGCCGGCATCGACATCTTCACGCTCGGCCTCGCCCGCGAGGTCGCGGCCGAGGGCATCCGGGTCAATGCCGTCAGGCCCGGCATCATCGATACGGAGATCCATGCCAGCGGCGGCATGCCCGATCGCGTCGCGCTGCTGCGCGACCAGCTTCCGATGAAGCGCGAGGGCACGGCGCGCGAGGTGGCGCAGGCGATCGCCTGGCTGCTCTCCGACGAGGCCTCCTACACCAACGGAACCGTCTTGAACGTGACCGGCGGGCGCTGAAGCGCCGCCGCATTCGAACACAGGAAAGGAAGTCACCATGGCTGCGGCCTACGATCTCGTCGTCATCGGAACCGGCCCCGGCGGCTATGTCTGCGCCATCCGCGCCGCCCAGCTCGGCCTCAAGGTCGCGGTGGTCGAGAAGCGCAAGACCCATGGCGGCACCTGCCTCAATGTCGGCTGCATCCCCTCCAAGGCGCTGCTGCACGCCTCCGAGATGTTCGAGGAAGCCGGCCACACCTTCGAGAAGCTCGGCATCGTCGTCGGCAAGCCGAAGCTCGATCTCAAGGCGATGATGGCCCACAAGCAGGAGACGATCGACGCCAACGTCACCGGCGTCGGCTTCCTGCTGAAGAAAAACAAGATCGACGCCTTCCACGGCACGGCCTCGATCCCCGCCGCCGGCAAGGTCGTCGTGACCGCCGAGGATGGCAAGGCGCAGGAGATCGAGACCAAAAACATCGTCATCGCGACGGGTTCGGAATCGGCGCCGCTGCCGGGCGTGACCGTCGACGAGAAGACCGTCGTGACCTCGACGGGCGCGCTCGAGATCGGCGCTGTGCCGAAGGAGCTCGTCGTGGTCGGCGCCGGCGTGATCGGCCTCGAGATCGGTTCGGTCTGGGCGCGTCTCGGGGCGAAGGTCACCGTCGTCGAATATCTCGACCGCATCCTGCCGGGCATGGATGGCGAGGTCGCCAAGCAGTTCCAGCGCATCCTGCAGAAGCAGGGCTTCACCTTCCAGCTCGGTTCCAAGGTCACCAAGGTCGAGACGGGCAAGAAGGGCGCGACCGTCACTGTCGAGCCTGCGGCTGGCGGCACGGCGACCACGCTCAATGCCGATATCGTGCTGGTCGCGATCGGCCGCCGTCCGAACACGGATGGCCTCGGCCTCGACAAGGCCGGCGTCGCCACCGAGAAGGGCCGCGTCGTCATCGACGATCATTTCAAGACCAATGTCGCCGGCATCTACGCCATCGGCGACGTCGTGCGCGGGCCGATGCTGGCGCACAAGGCCGAGGATGAAGGCGTCGCGGTGGCCGAGATCATCGCCGGCAAGCACGGCCATGTGAACTACGACGCCATTCCCGGCATCGTCTATACCGCGCCGGAAGTCGCCGCGATCGGCAAGACCGAGGAAGAGCTGCAGGCGGCCGGTGTCGCCTACAAGGTCGGCAAGTTCCCGTTCACGGCCAATGGCCGCGCCCGCGCCATGCGCCACACCGACGGCTTCGTGAAGGTGCTGGCCGATGCGGCGACCGACCGCGTGCTCGGCTGCCACATCATTGGCCCGCATGCCGGCGACCTGATCGCGGAAGTGACCGTGCTGATGGAGTTCGGCGGCTCGTCGGAAGACCTCGCCCGCACCTGCCACGCTCATCCGACGCTGGCCGAGGCGGTGAAGGAAGCCGCGATGGCCGTGGAGAAGCGCCAGATCCATATGTGATCGGGCTGGCGGGCCGTGCCTCTGGTGCGGCCCTGCTGCAAGAATGAAAAAGGAGCTGCAGGACTGCAGCTCCTTTTTTGTTCGAGGACTACTGGGAAAAGTTTGGCCGCTGAGCTCAGCCGCGCCGCGCGTGAAACGCCGTCAGCGTGTTCTTGAGCAGGCAGGCGATGGTCATCGGGCCGACGCCGCCGGGCACCGGGGTGATCGCGCCCGCGACCTTCACGGCTTCCGCGAAATCGACGTCGCCGGTCAGCTTGCCGTCGGGCAGGCGGTTGATGCCGACATCGATCACGGTCGCGCCGGGCTTGATCCAGTCGCCCTTGACCATGCGCGGACGGCCGACCGCGGCGATGACGATATCGGCGCGCTTGACCACGGAGGCCAGGTCGCGGGTGCGCGAATGAGCGATGGTGACGGTGCAATCGGCCTGGAGCAGAAGCTGGGCGACCGGGCGACCGACCAGCTCGGAGCGGCCGATCACCACGGCGTCGAGCCCGGACAGCGAGGGCAGCGCCTGTTTCAGAAGGAGCATGGAGCCGAGCGGCGTGCAGGGCACGAGGCCGTTCTTGCCGCCGGCGAGCAGGCCGGCATTGATCGGATGCAGGCCGTCGACATCCTTGGCCGGGTCGATGGCGTCAATGATGCGGCCGGTGTCGATATGCTTCGGCAATGGGAGTTGGACGAGGATGCCGTCGACGCTGTCGTCCGCGTTGAGCTCGGCGAGCTTGGCGAGAAGCTGCGCTTCGGTCGTCTCGGCCGGCAATCGATGGGCAACCGAGTTCATGCCGATCTCGACCGCAAGCCTTTCCTTCGAGGCGACATAGACCTTGCTCGCCGGGTCCTCACCGACCAGGACAACATGCAGCCCTGGCGTCAGTCCACGCGTAGCCTTGATGGCCGCGACCTCGCGGCCGATCTCGGCCCTGAGCGCGGCCGCGGTGGCCTTGCCGTCGATAATGCGGGCTTCGCCGGTCATGGGTCCGACCTCGTGTTGGCTGATGACGCCGCCCTCATGCGCGATCCAGCCGGCCCGGACAAGCCCGAATGCGACGGCGGCATGGCTGTCGGCGCCATCGGCGGGGGAGGAGGGGCCGGCGCGGCTTGCGGGTGCTCCATCGGCCCGGTATCGACGAACCGGAGCTTGAGAGGCAGGAGAGGCGAGGACAACGTGACGACCGGTTTCGCCCGCCTGCCCGATGCCCCCGCCTTCCGGCTGACCGACCTGCGCGTGCCTGCCTGCCTGATCGAGGGCGCTGTTATCCCGGCTGACCGTAACGGGCTGGCGCGTGTCGATCTTGCCGTCGCGGATGGTCGCATCGCGGCGATCGAGTTAGCCGGAACGGCCGCAGCGGCTGGACCGGCTTTGAACCTCGACGGCGGCATCGCACTGCCGCGCCTCGTCGATGTGCATGTCCATCTCGACAAGGGGCATATCTGGCCGCGCAGCCCCAATCCGGACGGCACTTTTCCGGGCGCGCTGAACACTGTCGGGGCCGATCGCGAGGCCAACTGGTCGGCGCAGGACGTGCGGACGCGGATGGATTTCTCGCTGCGGACCGCCTTCGCGCACGGCACGGCGGCGATGCGGACGCATCTCGATTCGCTGGGCAAGCAGATCGGCATCTCCTGGCCGGTCCATGCGGAATTGCGGGCGGAGTGGGCCGGGCGCATCGCACTTCAGGCCTCGCCGCTCTTCGGCGCTGATGCGGCGCTCGATCCTGCGCATATGCAGGCGATCGTCGGCGCCGTGAGGGCGTATGGCGATCGCTTGCTCGGCTGCGTCACCTACATGATCCCGGAACTCGACCGGGCGCTCGACATCCTGTTCCGGGCGGCGATCGAGAACGGCTTCGATCTCGATTTCCATGTCGACGAGACCAACGACCCGGCGGCGCGCTCGCTGGAGCACATTGCGGATGCGGCTTTGCGTCATCGCTTCGCGGGCAAAATCCTGTGCGGGCATTGCTGCTCGCTCGCCCTTCAGGCACCGGAGGACGAGGCGCGCATCATCGCCAAGGTCCGCGAAGCGGGCATCGCCGTGGTCTCGCTGCCGCTGTGCAACATGTATCTGCAGGACCGCCAGCCCGGCCGCACGCCGCGCTGGCGTGGCGTCACGGCGCTGCATGAATTGAAGGCTGCCGGCGTGCCGGTGATGATCGCCTCCGACAACACCCGCGACCCGTTCTACGCCTATGGCGATCTCGATCTCGTCGAGGTGCTGCGCGAGGGCACGCGCATCCTTCAGCTCGATCATTCCGGGCCAGACTGGGCGAATGCGGTGGCACGCACACCGGCGCAGACGATGGGCATCGAAGGCGGCGTCATCGCCGTCGGTTCACCGGCCGATCTCATCCTGACGCGGGCGCGCGACTGGACCGAACTCTTCTCCCGGCCGCAGGCCGATCGCACCGTGCTGATTGCCAGCAGGGCGATCGACCGGACCTTGCCGGACTACCGCGAACTCGACCATCTGATGGGCAGAGCATCATGACCGCACGCTACGACATCGCCACGCTGAAGACGCGCCTTGGCGGCATCCGCACCGAGGAGAACCCGGCGCTGGTGAAGCAGAAGAGCCGCGACTTCTTCTGGTACTCGCCGATCCTGAAGCGCCAGCTCGACCATGTCGTGGCCGATATCGTGGTCTCGCCGACGAGCGAGGCCGAGGTCGTGCAGGTTCTCGCCGCCTGCCACGAACTCGGCATTCCCGTGACGCCGCGCGGCACCGGCACTGGCAATTACGGGCAGGCGATGCCCCTCTCGGGTGGCGTGCTGCTCGATCTCTCGGGCTTCAACAAGGTCAAGGAGATCGCGGCCGGCCGCTATGTCGCCGAGCCCGGCGCGATCATGGCGCGGATCGACGACGAGACGCGGGCACATTCGCGGCAGGAGCTGCGGCTGCATCCGTCGACCTACCAGACGGCTTCGATCGGCGGCTTCATCGCCGGGGGCTCGGGCGGCGTCGGCTCGATCAAATGGGGCGGCTTGCGCGACTGGGGCAACATCATCCGGCTTAAGGTCGCGACGATGGAGGCAAGCCCGCGCATCCTCGAATTTTCCGGCGAGGACCTGCACAAGGTCGCCCACGCCTATGGCACCAACGGCATCATCACCGAGGTCGAGATGCCGCTCGGGCCGGCCTATAGCTGGGTCGATGTCATCGTCGGCTTCGAGGACCTGCGGGCTGCGACCGAATTCGCCAATGCGGTCGGCGAGCAGGACGGGCTGGCGCTGAAGAACCTCTGCGTCGTCGCCGCGCCGGCGCCGCACGACTATTTCCTGCGCCATCGCAAGTTCCTGCCGCGCGACAGCCATCTCGTCATCGTCATGGCTGCCGATTTCGCGGTCGATGCGCTCTGCGCCTATGCGCGGCGCTTCAAGGGCGCGGAACTGCTGCTGCGCACCGACAAGCTCGCGCCTGAGGATGCCAAGGGCCTGCCGCCGGCCTATGAGCTGGGCTGGAACCACACGACACTCAGGGCGCTACGCGTCGATCCGGCGATCACCTATCTTCAGGTGCTTTATCCCTATCCCAACCAGGTCGATCTGGTGGACAAGATCCATGCCCGCTTCGGCGACGAGGTGACCTGCCATCTCGAATTCGTGCGCTTCGACGGCAAGATTACCTGCTTCGGCCTGCCGCTGGTGCGCTTCACCAGTGAGGAGCGGCTGGAGGAGATCATGGCTGTTCATGAGGAGATGGGCGCGCCGATCTTCAACCCGCATCGCTACACGCTGGAGGAGGGCGGCATGAAGCAGACAGACGAGACGCAGCTCGCCTTCAAGCGCGAGGCCGATCCGCAGGGCCTGCTTAATCCCGGCAAGATGATCGCCTGGGAGGACCCGGCCTACGATTATCGCTCGGGCAAGACTTTTCTGTTCCGCAGCCTGTCTGAGGCCGGAGTCGGCTAAGCACCATGCGCGTCCTCGTCCTCTACGCCCATCCCGTTCCGGAAAGCTTCGGCGCCGCCATCCACGAGACGGTGGTCGCCAGCCTGAAGGCGGCGGGGCACGAGGTCGATGATTGCGACCTCTATGCCGAGGGTTTCGACCCGGTGTTGAGCCGGGAGGAGCGGCGCGGCTATCACGACACCGCCAGCAACACGCTGCCGGTTGCTGCCTATGTCGAGCGGGTGAAGCGGGCCGAGGCGCTGGTGCTGTGCTTCCCGGTCTGGAATTTCGGCTATCCCGCGATCCTCAAGGGCTTCCTTGATCGCGTCTTCCTGCCCGGCGTCTCCTTTAAGATGGTCGACGGCAAGGCACAGCCGGCTCTGCACAATATTCGCCGGCTCGTCGCGGTCACCAGCTATGGCGGCTCGCGCTGGCGCGCCTTCCTGATGGGCGACCCGCCGCGCAAGGCGGTCTGTCGGGCCCTGCGGGCCGTCTGTCATCCGCTGGCGCGCACGACTTATCTCGCTCATTATGAGATGAACCTCTCGACATCGGCCAGCCGGGCGGCCTTCCTGAAAAAAGTCGCCGCGAAACTCGCGTCCTCTTCGCTCTGACATCCGGTTGTCATCCGTCTGTCATGTTCGCGCGCGAATACGCAGCCGGCGAAGCGTCTCGCTTATCCGTCCAAGGATCGGCCCGAAGGATCGACCCCATGACCAAGGCAATCGAGAAGAGCGTCGGCCGTGCCCTGCTCGTCACCGCGCGGCTGCATCGCTCGCGGATGGGCGAGAGGCTGAATGGCCTGGGGTTGTTCCCGGGGCAGGAGCAGGCGCTGAAGGCACTGCAGCCGGCCCCGATGACGATGGGCGAGCTTGCCGCATTGCTGCGCGTCAAGCCACCGACCGTGTCGAAGACGATCGGGCGGCTTTCGCTGCAAGGCCTGGTGACGCGCGAGGGCGGCAACCGCGATGGCCGCCTCGTGCAGGTCGCACTGACCGAGGCCGGCCAGAAGACTGCGGCCGAGCTCGACGCGGTCTGGAACGACGTCGAGGACGAGCTTCTCGACAAACTCGACGGCAGGGAGCGCAAGCAGCTGCGCAAGCTCCTACGCAAGGCGGCCAAGGGCCTCTCCAAGGCCGGCGCCGAGCAGGACGATGTCGAGGCTGATCTCGACGAAGCCGATAGCGACGCCTGATTTCTGCATGGAGTGCATGCTCCAGCGTACTGGCGACGCCGCCTAAATCGGTTCAATCTATTTCGTCATTCCTCCAGAGCATGGCGAGACCCGTGTCCCCTCCTTCAGCGGCGCCTTCCGAGACGGGTCGCGCGCGCATGGCCGCGATCGGCCTGATGTGCGCGGCTGTGCTGCTGTTCTCGCTGCTCGATACCAGCGCGAAATGGTTGGGCCAGTCGATGAACCCGCTGCAGGTGGTGTTCGCGCGCTATGCCGGCAGCATGATCCTGGTCCTGGCGATCATCAATCCATGGACGCGCCCCGGCGTGCTGCGGACCAGCCGCCCCTGGCTGCAATGGGGCCGCTCGCTGCTGCTGCTCGGCTCGACGGCGCTCAACTTCATCGCGCTGCGCTATCTCCAGCTCGCCGAGACGATCTCGATCATGTTCGCGACGCCGCTCCTGGTGGCGCTGGCGTCCGGGCCGCTGCTAGGGGAATGGCCGGGACCGCGCCGGCTTGCGGCGATCGGCGTCGGCTTCCTCGGCGTGCTGGTGGTGACGCGGCCGGGCGTCGGCGGCATGCATCCGGCGGCATTGCTGAGCGTGCTGGGCTGCCTGTGCTACGCCTTCTATTCGCTGGCGACGCGGGTGCTGTCCGGCCACGATTCATCGGAAACGACGATGATCTATTCGGGCGCGGCGGGGACGCTGGCGACTATTCCGCTCCTGCCCTGGATCTGGGAGACGCCGCAGACGCTGTTGCCCTGGCTGCTGATGTTCGCTGTCGGTGCGCTCGGCGGCTTCGGCCACTGGCTGCTGATCCTGGCGCATCGGCTGGCGCCGGCCACGGTGCTGGCGCCCTTCATCTACTCGCAGATCGTCTGGATGCTGCTGCTCGGCTGGCTGGTCTTCGACCAGTTGCCGGATCGCTGGACCTTTGTCGGCGCCGGCATCGTGATCTCGTCGGGGCTCTACCTGCTCTATCGCGAGCGGGTGCGGCATGTGCCGGAGGAAGCGGCTTCGGCCAGGCTGGATTAAGGCCGAAGAACGCGCGTCATGCTCGGGCTTGGCCCGAGCATCTCATGACACGGAGGCTCCTGGCCCCATCCTGGCAGCGATTCTCGGGTCTGCGCTTCGCTCCGCCCGAGAATGACGATGCGAGGCGTTCTTAGACCGTGACCTGCGTGCCGACCTCGACGACGCGGCCGGTCGGGATCTGGAAGAAGTCCGTGGCGTCGGTGGCGCTCTTGGTCAGGCCGATGAAGAGATTGTCCTGCCACATCGGCATGCCCGATTGCGGGGAAGCCTTGATCGAGCGGCGCGACAGGAAGAACGAGGTCGACATGATGTCGAACTTGAAGCCCTGCTTGCGCAGCATGGCCAGGCCCTTCGGCACGTTCGGGCTCTCCATGTAGCCGTAGACCATGTCGACGCGCCAGAAATCGTCGGTGATGCGGGCAAGGCGCACCCGCTCCTCCTCGACGACGCGAGGCGTATCGGCCGAGCGCACGGTCAGCACGACGTTGCGCTCGTGCAGCACCTTGTTGTGCTTGAGGTTGTGCAGCAGCGAGGCCGGCGCGGTCTCGGGGTCGCTGGTCAGGAAGACGGCCATGCCCTTGACGCGAGCGGGCGGGCTCTTCGAGAGCATGGTGACGAGCTCGAGCAGCGGCACGTCGGTCTTGCGGGTCTTGTCGAACAGGATCTTGGTGCCGCGCATCCAGGTCCACATCACCAGCGTCAGGCCCATGGCGAGCAGCACCGGCACATAGCCGCCGTGGAACAGCTTCAGCATATTGGCCGAGAAGAAGGAGACGTCGACCAGGAAGAAAGGCAGGATGAGGGCGGCGGTCGCCAGCGGGCTCCAGCCCCAGTGGCGGCGGATGACGATCGAGGCCAGCATCGACGAGACCACCATCGTCCCGAAGACCGAGATGCCATAGGCATGCGACAGGCTCGACGACGTCCGGAACGACCAGACCAGGATCAGCACCACGACCAGCAGCAGCAGGTTGACGCGGGGCACGTAGATCTGGCCCGAAGTCTGCTCGGAGGTGTGACGGATCTCCATGCGCGGCAGGAGGCCGAGCTGGATCGCCTGCCGGGTCAGGGAGAAGGCGCCAGTGATCACCGATTGGCTGGCGATGATGGTCGCGACCGTCGCCATGATCACGAAGGGCAGCAGCAGGCCCTGCGGCGCGAGCCGGTAGAACGGATTGTCGATGGCGCTGGGATCAGAGAGGATCAGCGCGCCCTGGCCGAGATAGTTGAGCCAGAGAGCCGGGAAGACGACATAGAGCCAGGCGCTCCGGATCGGGCCGCGGCCGAAATGGCCCATATCGGCATAGAGCGCCTCGGCACCCGTCACCGCCAGACAGACCGAGCCGAGCACGGCCAGCGCCACGCCGGCATGGTCGTGGAAGAACAGCAGCGCGTAATACGGATTGATCGAGCGGAAGACGCTGAGATCATCGGCAATGTGATAGATGCCGAGCCCGGCCAGCGTCAGGAACCAGACCAGCATGATCGGACCAAAAAAGGTCGCGACACGATGGGTCCCGTGGCTCTGCATGACGAACAGGCCGATCAGGATCGCCGATGCGATCCAGAGGATATAATCGTTCAGTGCGGGCGTGATCAGCTTGACGCCTTCGATCGCGGAGAGAACCGAGATCGCCGGAGTGATGACGGTATCGCCGTAGAACAGGCCGGCGCCGATCATGCCGAGCAGCAGCGCGACATGGCTGCGCGCCCGCCCGAGGCTGCGCTGGGCCAGCGCGACGAGGGTGAGGATGCCGCCTTCGCCGTTATTGTCGGCGCGCATCAACAGCACGACATATTTCAGCGTCACCACGATGACGAGCGACCAGAGAATCAGCGAGAGCACGCCGATGACGACGGTCGGAGGAATGACCGCGCCCTCTTCGCCGCCGGTCGCGGCCAGCAGCGTCTCGCGCAGCGCGTAGAGCGGGCTGGTGCCGATATCGCCGTAGACGACGCCGAGCGCGCCCAGAGCCAGCGCCCCGACGCCCATCTTGCCGTGACCGTGGCCGCCATTCTGGCCATGGGCGGCGTCGAGCCCGAAGCGTGAATCCTCCGGCCGAACGGTCGCAGGATTCGGGTTCTCATGCCCCATCAGGGATCTCCGCTCATGCTGCGGTGCAGCGAAAGGCCGGGGCCTCTAGCACGTTGCGGGCGGCGCGCAAAGGCGGGATCAGCCAGTGGCGCCGAGGCCGACGCCGAAGCGCCGCTCGATATAGCTGGCGACCATGGCCTTGAATTCGGCGGCGATGCCGGCGCCGCGGAGCGTTGCGACCTTTTTGCCATCGACGAAAACGGGCGCCGTCGGCGCCTCGCCGGTGCCGGGCAGCGAGATGCCGATATCGGCATGCTTGGATTCGCCGGGGCCGTTGACGATGCAGCCCATCACCGCGACGTTGAGGTTCTCGACGCCGGGATACTGCGTCTTCCATTCCGGCATGGAATTCGAAATCCAGCTCTGGATATCCTGCGCCAGCTCCTGGAACACGGTCGAGGTGGTGCGGCCGCAGCCAGGGCAGGCGGCAACCAGCGGCACGAAGGCGCGGAAGCCCATGGTCTGGAGCAATTCCTGCGCCGTCCTGACCTCGAGCGTGCGGTCGCCGCCAGGCTCCGGGGTCAGCGAATAGCGGATGGTGTCGCCGATGCCTTCCTGCAGCAGGATGCCGAGCGCGGCCGAGGAGGCGACGATGCCCTTCGAGCCCATGCCGGCCTCGGTCAGGCCGAGATGGATGGCGTAGTTCGCCCGGCTCGCCAGCATGCGGTAGACCGTGATCAGGTCCTGCACGCCGGAGACCTTGGCGGAGAGGATGATGTATTCGCGTGCGAGCCCGATCTCCTCGGCGCGCTCGGCCGAAAGCAGGGCCGATTGCACCATCGCCTCGCGCATGATGGCGCGGGCATCGAGCGGGCGCACGGCACGCGCGTTCTCGTCCATCAGCGCGGTCAGCAGTTCCTGATCGAGCGAGCCCCAGTTGGCGCCGATCCGCACCGGCTTGCGATGCTTGATCGCGAGCTCGATGATCTGGCTGAACTGCTTGTCCTTCTTGTCCTTGAAGCCGACATTGCCGGGGTTGATCCGGTATTTCGCCAGCGCCTCGGCGCAGGCTGGATGATCGGCGAGCAGCTTGTGGCCGATATAATGGAAGTCCCCGACGAGGGGCACATCGACGCCGATGCGGTCGAGCCGCTCGCGGATCTTCGGCACGGCAGCCGCCGCCTCGTCGCGATCGACGGTGATGCGGACGAGTTCCGAGCCCTGGCGGGCGAGTGCGGCGACCTGCGCGACCGTGCCGGCGATATCGGCGGTGTCGGTATTGGTCATCGACTGCACGACGATGGGTGCGCCGCCGCCGACCGTGACATGGCCGACCTTGACCGGGACGGTGAGCTGCCGGCCCAGCGGGCCTGCGCGTTCCGGCGTCAGATAGGAAAAGGCGCGCTCGTTCATGCGGGCTGCTCTATCACGATCCGGAATTGCGGCAATGCTCGCATCGCCCGACGATCTCGACCATCTGGTGCGAGGGTGAGAATTGCCGGTTTTCGGCGATCGCCGCCACCGCTTTCTTCATGGCGGGCGAGGAATCCTCGTCGACCCCGCCGCAGGATTCGCAGATCAGGAAGGCGACGACCTCGTTCGCGCCATGGCCGTGAAGGCAGGCGACATAGGCATTCTTCGAGGAGAGCCGGTGGACGAAGCCCTGCTCGACCAGAAAATCGAGCGCGCGGTAGATCGAGATCGGCGCGAGGCGGCGCCCGCCGGCCGGCGAGATGCGGTCGGCGAGATCATAGGCCCCGACCGGGCGGTGGTCGGCATGGAGCGCCTCCAGCGCCTGCCGCCGGATCGGAGTCAGGCGCAGGCCCCGCTCGCGGCAGATGCGTTCGGCCCGGGCGAGGGCCTCCGCGGCGTGGCGGCGATGGTCCTCGGCATGGCGGCAAGGCCCCTCGGCATGGGTATGCGATGCATGGTCATGATCGCCGTGATGATGCGCGTCAGGCTGCATTTTCGTCATGTTGCGTTGCGAAGACTCATCGGGCACCCTGCGACGATATCCTGTCGGCGCATCGTCCGTTCGACCCCGAACCTAAGCATTTTCTCCCCGATTGTCAGGAGCCTTGACGCTCATGTTCCTCAAAGACCGTACCGCCGCCATTACCGGCTCGACCTCCGGCATCGGGTTGGCCTATGCCCGCGCGCTCGCAGCCGAGGGTGCCAACCTCGTCATCAACGGCATCATGGCCCCGGCCGATGCCGAGAAGCTGCGCACCGATCTGGAACAGGAATTCGGCATCAAGGTGGTGTTTTCGGGCGCCGACATGACCAAGCCCGCCGAAATCGCCGGCTTCATCGCCGAGGGCGAGAAGGTCTTCGGCGCGATCGACATCCTGATCAACAATGCCGGCATCCAGTATGTCGCGCCGATCGACGAGTTCCCGATCGAGAAATGGGACCAGATCATCGCGATCAACCTGTCCTCGGCCTTCCACACGATCCGCGCCGCCCTGCCGAAGATGAAGGAGAAGGGCTGGGGCCGCATCATCAACACCGCCTCGGCGCATGCGCTGGTCGCCTCACCCTTCAAGTCGGCCTATGTCGCGGCCAAGCACGGCATTGCCGGCCTGACCAAGACGGTGGCGCTCGAAGTCGCGACCAAGGGCATCACCGTCAACGCTATCGCACCGGGCTATGTCTGGACGCCGCTGGTCGAGAAGCAGATCCCGGACACGATGAAGGTCCGCGGCCTCACCAAGGAACAGGTCATCAACGACGTGATGCTGTCCGGGCAGCCGACCAAGGAATTCGTTACGGTCGAGCAGGTCGCGGCGCTCGCCGTGTTCCTGTGCACGGATTCGGCCAAGTCGATCACCGGAACGACCCTGCCGATCGATGGCGGCTGGACTGCCGCGTGAGCGGGCGCCCCTCCCGCAAGGCCGAACCGGTCAAGGGGCTGGTCGGCCCCAAGGCCGAGAAGACGGTTTCGCTGGCGCTGCAGGGCGGAGGCGCGCATGGCGCCTTCACCTGGGGCGTGCTCGACGCCATCCTGGAGGACGGGCGCCTCGGCATCGAGGCGCTGACCGGCACCAGCGCGGGTGCGATGAACGCGGTCGTGCTGGCCGAGGGCTGGATCGATGGCGGGGCCGATGGCGCGCGCACCAAGCTCGAGGCCTTCTGGCGGGCGATCAGCGTCGACGGCAAATATGGCGGCTCGGAACGCTCGCTGCTCGACACGATGCTCGGCGCCTGGGGCAATAATAACGGCACGCCGCCGGGCATGCTGTTCTTCGAGATGTTCGCGAAGGTGGCGAGCCCCTATGATGTCAATCCGCTGAACATCAACCCGCTGCGCGGCGTCGTCGCCGACCTCATCGATTTCGACAAGGTCAGGGCCTGCGATGCGGTGAAGCTGTTCATCGCGGCGACCAATGTCCGCACCGGCAAGATCGCCGTGTTCGACGGCAAGGACCTGACCCCCGACCATGTGATGGCCTCGGCCTGCCTGCCGATGGTGTTCCAGGCGGTGGAGATCGACGGCGAGGCCTATTGGGACGGCGGCTATATGGGCAACCCCGCCCTGTTCCCGCTGTTCTACAAGGCGCATTGCGACGACATCCTGCTCGTGCAGATCAACCCGATCCAGCGGCGGGAATTGCCGACCAAGGCGCGCGAGATCCAGGACCGGCTGAACGAGATCACCTTCAACGCCTCGATGCTGCGCGAGCTCCGCGCGATCGACTTCGTCAACCGCCTGATCGACGACGGCAAGCTGCCGCGCGAGGAATACAAGCGCGTGCTGATGCATCGGATCGACGGCGGCCCGCCGCTGGCGGAATTGACCTCGTCCTCGCGGATGAACGCGGAATGGTCCTTCCTCCTCAAATTGCGCGACATGGGGCGCACCGCCGGCCGGCGCTGGCTGAAGCGCAATTACGAGGCGATCGGCAAGAGCGGGACGCTCGACCTCAGGGAAGCGATCGGCTGAGCAACGCGGCGTCGGCATCCTTCACGTTCCGGCGTCGCAGTTGTTCCGGCGGCGCTCTTGCGCCGGCCCTGGACGCGGTGTCATTCAGCGGGGCCGAAGCTTTTCCAGGAAGACGGGGATTTCATGAGCAAGCTGATCGTCACCGCCGGGCCGTTCAAGTTCGACGCCAGGTTCGAGCTGGAAGCCGCCCCCAAGACCTGCGCCGCCTTCAGGAAGCAGATGCCGTTCATCAGCAAGATGGTGCATGTGCGCTGGAGCGGCGAGGGCGTCTGGATGCCGCTCGGCGATCTCGATTTCGGCGTCGGCTACGAGAACAACACGGCCTATCCCGCGCCCGGCCACATCATCCTGTATCCGGGTGGCGTCAGCGAGACCGAGATCCTGCTCGCCTATGGCGGCGTGCAGTTCGCCAGCAAGGCCGGCGTGCTCTCCGGCAACCACTTCATCACCCTGACCTCGGGGCTGGAGAACCTCTACACGCTCGGCCGCAAGACGCTCTACGAAGGCGTGCAGGACGTGCGCTTCGATCTCGTCGACTGAGCACGATCGGCGACTGAATGCGAAAAGGGTGGGGCGCGGCGCGTCCCGCCCTTTTTCACGCCGCCGCCGGGGGATCGGCCGGCGGGTCTTCCGCCGACCCGGTGGCGGATGGTCTCGGAGTCGGCAACAAGGCGATCACCCCGGGCGTTGCTGCGTTGGGGGAAGCATCCGGCTCGGCCGGCGCGGGCTTGGCGCCGTCGGCAAGATTCTGGCAGAGCGAGAGCATGGCGCGGGCGATCTCGGCCTCGCCCATGATCGTCAGCGTCGCCCCGCATTTGGTGAGGTGCGCGACCTCGGCATCGGAATGGGCGCGGGCGACGATCGGCAAGGCCGGGTTCTCGGCACGGGCCTGCTCGCAGACCTGCCCGGCCTCGAAGCTGCCGGGGATGGCAACGAAGAGGCGCACGGCCCGGCCGACCGCGGCGGCGGCCAGCACCTCGGGGTCGGCGGCGTTGCCGACGAGAAGCTCCGCACCGTCGCGCTTGGCGGTCGCGACCGCATCGGGATTGTCCTCGATGACCAGGAGCTTCGCGCCTTGCGAGAGCAGGCCGGCGCCGAGCAGGCTGCCGACGCGGCCATAGCCGACGACGACAATGTGGCTGTCCAGGCTGGTCGGGGCGATGTCGCGCTCCGGCGGGGCCTCGACTTCAGACTCTGGCGCGGCGGCCTTCTCGGGCTCGCCCGCCTCGGCGGGAGCTGCCGGCTTCGGCTTCGCGGCGGGGGTCTCCGGCGCCAGGCGCTCCGCCAGGGCGAACATCACCGGGTTGAGCAGGATCGATAGGATCGCGCCGGCGAGGATCAGGTCGCGTCCCTGCGCCGGCAGGATGCCGAGCGCCGTGCCGAGGCCGGCGAGGATGAAGGAGAACTCGCCGATCTGGGCGAGCGAGGCCGAGATGGTCAGGGCGGAGGTCTGGGGGCGGCCGAAGGCGCGCATGATCATCCAGGCCGCGACGGACTTGCCGATCAGGATGATGGCGAGGGTGCCGATCAGGGGGCCTGGTGCGCGCAGGAGGATGCCGGGGTCGAAGAGCATGCCGACCGAGACGAAGAACAGCACCGCGAAGGCGTCGCGCAGCGGCAGCGTCTCCTCGGCCGCGCGCTGCGAGAGCGGCGATTCCGACAGGATCATGCCGGCGAAGAAGGCGCCGAGCGCGAAGGAGACCCCGAACAGGGTCGCAGCCGCATAGGCGACGCCGAGCGCGACAGCGAGAACCGCAAGCCGGAACAGCTCGCGCGAGCCGGTATGCGCGACCCAGTGCAGCACCCAGGGAATGACGCGCCGGCCGATGACGAGCATGAAGGCGAGGAAGCCGACCAGCTTGGCGAAGGTCAGGCCGAGCACGCCCCAGACGCCGAGATCGAAGCGGGTCGCGAGCGGGGCGCTGCCGCCGGACGACGAGCCGTTGATGATCTCCGCCACCACCGGCAGCAGCACCAGCGCCAGAACCATGGCGATGTCCTCGACGATCAGCCAGCCGACGGCGATGCGGCCACGCTCGGTCTGGACCAGTCGCCGCTCCTGCAACGAGCGCAGCAGGACGACCGTCGAGGCGGTGGACAGTGCGAGGCCGAAGACAATGCCCGAAAACCAGTTCCAGCCGAGCAGCGTGCCGAGCCCGAGTCCGAGCAGCGTCGCGATGCCGATCTGGACGACGGCGCCGGGCACGGCGATCGCCTTCACCGAGAGCAGGTCCTTCAGGGAGAAATGCAGGCCGACGCCGAACATCAGCAGGATGACGCCGATCTCGGCCAGCTCGTTGGCGAGGTTCTGATCACCGACGAAGCCCGGCGTGAACGGGCCGGCGGCGACACCGGCCAGGAGATAGCCGACGAGAGGGGAGATCCGCAGCCTCTGGGCGATTGATCCGAAGACGAAAGCAAGGCCGAGGCCCGCGACAACGATGGCGATCAGCGGGCCGTGATGCATGGCTCTCCCGAATCCGAAAGGTCAAGAAATCAAGATTGTTTGAACATTCGGAGCATGGGGTTTCGGGGCAGGGATTTCAACCGAAAGGCGTACGACTTTTCGGGCTTCGCTGCCGAAATTCCGGGCTGTTCGGATGGGGTGCGGCAGCGGGAGGGCTCGAAGGCGCAGATGCCTCAGGCCTTCGGCTTCTCCAGCAAGATCCGGCCTTGCTTCTCGACGCCGATCTTGAGCTTCTCGGCGAACATCGCGAGCATCCAGGGCAGGCTCACCTCGACGCGGATGAGGCGGTCCTCGACTTCGACGCGGCCATGGACGGTCTGGCCGAGCGCGCCGACACCGAAATGCAGGGCATCGCCCTCCCAGCGTTCCTCGACCAGCTGCATCCTGACCATGCCGAGCCGGTCGCGGATCTTGTCGACGCCGCCGCGCAGGCGCGCCAGCGCGGCGTCCCGGCCGAGATCATGCGAGATGGTGATGGAAACGGGTTTGCCCATGACTGCTCATCGGAAAGGAAGGAGGGCTCTACATGGCAATGATATGGGCGCATTTCCAGCGCAGCGAACAATGAGACCCGGCAGCGGACATCTGCTAACGGGACGGCGCGGAATCGAAACCGGTAAGGCCTGTCATGCTCGAACGAGCGAAGCAATGGGCGCGCCTGCTCAAGCGGGATGTGCTCGCCCTGTGGATCGCGGCCCGTGACAGCCGGACGCCGTGGTATGCGAAGCTCGTGGCGGGGGCAGTCGCCGCCTATGCCCTCAGCCCCATCGACCTCATCCCGGATTTCATCCCGATCCTGGGCTATCTCGACGACCTGATCATCGTGCCGCTCGGCATCCTGCTGGTCGTGAAGCTCATTCCCCCCGGTTTGATGGCCGAATACCGGGAGATGGCGGCCGGGCAGGCGGAGCAGGCGAGCTATGGCGGCATGGCCGCGATCCTGGCGATCTGGATTGGAGCCGGGGCTGCGCTGCTCTGGTGGCTCTGGCCGGCAGGATCATTCTGAGTATCGGCGGCCACGCATGGAAAAGCCCGCCGAAGGGGCGGGCCTGGTTGTCCATCGCTTGTGCCGGATCATCCGGCCGTCATCCGCCTCAATCGCGTTCGCTCAGGCGCTTCTGGCCGGTCTGAGTGACCCGCCAGATGGCTCCGTCGGCTTCGACGAGGCCACGATCCTGCAGGGAATGCAGCATCGTCTCGTCGAAGATGAAGTGGCGGGTCTCCTCCTCGATGCTCTCCAGTGCGATCCATTCGGGATCGGAGAGAACGAACGGGTGAGCGATCTGGAGGTGCTGAACATGCATGCGCGTCTCCTTCTCGTTGAATGCCCCTGTGCTCGGGTCAATCGCATTCAATCATGACGCGGTCGTGGCCGAAGCGGCGGCGAATCGTGGTTC
The DNA here is from genome assembly GCF_058800455.1 of Allobosea sp. GW822-FHT05A11. Taxonomy (NCBI): domain Bacteria; kingdom Pseudomonadati; phylum Pseudomonadota; class Alphaproteobacteria; order Hyphomicrobiales; family Alloboseaceae; genus Allobosea; species Allobosea sp. GW822-FHT05A11. The sequence goes on from NZ_JBXAMI010000001.1 coordinate 472,915, forward strand.
GGTTGTTTTGTCGCGGTCTGGAACCCGGCCGCTCCCGCTTCGTTCTCTGGCCATGACCCCTTCCAAGAACGGAGAGACCGCCATGGCGATCAGCAACAGTTTCCCGCCCGATGTTCCGAAAGCCGTCGACGAGGCCGGCGAGGCCGTGGGAGCCAGCGTGAGCAGCCTGCGCGGCAAGGCGGCCGATCTCGCGGGCAAGGCCGGGGAGACCGTCAAGGATCATTACGAGCGAGCCAAGGATGCGTGGGACGAGGCCGAGCCGCTCGAGGCGGTCCGCGGCGGCGGGCAGGCCGTGGTGCAGAGCGTCGAGCGTCACCCGCTCGCGGCGCTTGGTCTGGGTGTGGCCGGCATCGGCCTCGTCGCCTGGGCGATGTTGCGCAGTCAGCCTTCCTCGGGTTGGGAGCGCTATCAGCCTGACTATGGGCGCTGGCGCGGCTGGCTCCAGGATTACGGCTCCGATGCGGCCGATGCCGGCAATAGGGCCTTGAAATCGGGCGGCAGCTGGCTGCGCTCGCATCGCGATGTCGCGGATGATTATGCCGGCCGCGCCGGCGACTATGCGGCGATGGCCCGCGACTATGCAGACAGGGGTGGGCGCATGCTGGCGAAGCGGGCCGAACGCGAGCCGATGGCGGTCGTCGTCGGGCTCGGGCTCGCGGCCTATGTGATCGGCTCGCTCCTGAGTTCGGGTTCGTCCAGCGAGCCGGCAGCCGCACCTGCCCGCAAGCGGGCCGCCCGGCGCTGACGGGCAATAAAAAAAGCCCTGCGGCGCGAAACGCCGCAGGGCTCGAAGAGCTGACGGGGTGCCTTCCGAAGAGGGCGCCCGCTATCTTACCACCAGTAGCCGCGGCGGCCGTAGTAGCCACGGCCGTAATAGGAGCGGTTGTCGGCGGCGATCAGCGCACCACCGACGACGCCGGCGGCGACGCCAGCCGCGACAGCCGAGCCGGCTTCGTTCGAGGCGCGGCGGTTCTCGACATAATTCGCCGAGCGGCACTTCTGGTAGGCGCGGGTGCCGGGGCGGAAGCCCTGGGCCTCACAGGTCACTTCGGCGTCGGCCATTGACTCCTGCGCGGTCTGACAACCAGCGAGAAGAGCGGCCATGGCGCCAACGATCAGAATGCTACGCATATTTTATCCCTTTTCAGCCTCCCATTGGCCTGAGGTGGACTTAAGAGCAGCTCGGTCTGCAGGTCAAGAATGACGCGGGCTTTGCGTTAAAGTTCGCGGCGTCAAATCGCGACAATTCCGCTGGAATTGCGACAGTTCGGCGGAGTCGCCGGCGATGCAGGGCGCGCCGGAGCGGTTTCACGCGGGCTCAGGCTTGCATTTGTGCCGAAGCGGGCGAACATGGGCGCAGACCCGATCAGCCCAGTCCGGACGTGACGATGCCCCGCTTTTTCATCCTTCTGCCGGCCCTGCTGCTTGGCGCCTGCGCCTATCACACCTCGCGCAGCAGCATCGTGGTCGTGACCGATGCGAAGAGTGTTGTGGAGAATTGCGCGAAGCTTGGTGAAGTCGACGGGCAGGACAGCTCCCAGGTCATCATGCCGCTCGACAAGACGCGCGATTCGGTGATCACGCGCTTGAAGATCGCCGCGGCGGAGCTGGGGGGGACGCATGTCCTCGCCAACGCTGCCGATATCAAATGGAAGGGCCCGGACACCAAGGGCGCCGTCTACAAGTGCAATCCCTGAGACGCGAGCGAACCGCGCCGCCGTCAGCTGATCCGGCCGGCATCGGTCAGCCCTTCAGCAGCCATTCGTGCTCGGCGGCGTTGTGGAATTTCCAGGTCCGCTGCGGGCCGGCCATGACGTTGAGATAATAGAGATCGTAGCCGTGGCAGGTGGCGCAGGGATGATAGCCCTTCGGCACCAGCACGACGTCGCCATCCTCGATCGCCATCGCCTCGTCCAGGCTGCGATCATCTGTATAGACGCGCTGGAAGCCGAAGCCCTGCGGCGGGTTGAGGCGATGGTAATAGGTCTCCTCCAGATGGGATTCGCGCGGCAGGTCGTCCCGGTCGTGCTTGTGCGGGGGATAGCTGGAGGTGTTGCCGGCCGGCGTGATGACCTCGACCACCAGCAGCGAATCCGCCGGCTCGTTCTCGGGCAGGATGTTGGTGACGTGGCGGGTGTTGGAGCCCTTGCCGCGGATCTCCTGTCCGAGATCGTCCGGCCCGATGACGCGGACGGGCAGGCCGCCCTTGAGGCCAGGCGCCGTGCAGACGGCGAGTTCGAGATCGGTCGTCGCGGTGACCGACCAGTCGGAGCCCTCAGGGAGATAGACCGACCAGGGCTTGCCCTCGAAGGGGCTCATCCGCTGGCCGAGTTCGCCGAGCGCGGCGCCGCCGGCCGCGACCTTGCCCTTGCCGGTGACGAAGACGAGGCAGGTCTCGCGATCGCCGGTCGCGGCCGAGACGGTCTCGCCCGGCTTCAGGCGATGCAGATCGAAGCCGACATAGGTCCAGCCGGCGCTTTCCGGCGTGACATGGGTAACGCGGCCGCTCTTGCCCTGCGGCTTGACCTTGAGATGGGACATCGGCTGTTTCCTATCTGTTACGCTCGTCATGCTCGGGCTCGACCCGAGCATCTCCTGCCAGAGATTCTTGGGTCTGCGCTACGCTACGCCCGAGAATGACGGCCTTATTCAAGCCAGCCCGGCTTCCCTGATGAAGCGGGTGAGATTGGCGTGGCCGAGCTTCGCATAGGTCGCGGGCTCCGCCTTCTTCGGATCCTGCTCGGCCTCGACCACGATCCAGCCGGAATAGCCCTGAAGCTCCCGGAGCACGCGGACATAGTCGATCAGGCCGTCGCCCGGTACGGTGTAGACGCCGGCGAGCACGGATTCGAGGAAGGACCAGTCCTCGCGATTGGAGCGCCACATCACAGCCTCGCGGATGTCCTTGCAGTGGACATGGTGGATGCGCGCCTTCCAGTGTCTGATGATGCGGGCAGGATCGCCGCCGCCCCAGGTGGCGTGGCCGGTGTCGAGCAGCAGGCCCACGGTCGGGCTGGTGACGCCCATGAACCGGTCGATCTCGGCCTCGGTCTGCACCACCGTGCCCATATGGTGGTGATAGACGAGCTGCAAACCGTATTCGGCCTTCAGGGCTTCAGCGAAATTAGTGTAGCGCGCGCCGAAATCGTCCCAGCGGTTCTTCGGCAGGACGGGCCGGGCCGAGAGCGGCTTGGTGATGTCCGAATGGATCGCGTTCGAGGTCTCTGCGGCGATCAGGACCGAGCAGCCCATGTCGCGCAGCAGCGTCGCATGAGCCTTCACCGCCACCATCTCGGCGGCGACGTCGCGGACGAGCAGCTCGGTCGAGTACCAGCCGGAAACCAGAGCGTGGCCATGGGCGTCGAGGATCGGCTTCAACTTCGCCGCCTCGCGCGGGAATTTGTTGCCGAGCTCCATGCCGGTGAAGCCGGCTTCTCGGGCTTCCGTCAGGCAGGTCTCAAGCGGGATGTCGCCGCCGATCTCCAGCATGTCGTCATTCGACCAGCCGATGGGGTTCGCGCCGATGCGGATCATGTGTCGGGTCTTTCTCGCCTATGGGAACGGCTTAGTTGCCGATGGTCTGACGCTTGCGTCGTTCGTCGTAATTCGCCCGTGCCGTGCGGACCTCGGCGCGCTCGCTGACCTCGGGCACCGCGACGTCCCACCAGGCGCCGCCGGAGCCGGTCGAGATCAGCGGGTCGGTGTCGATCACGACGACGGTCGTGCGGGTGTTGGTCTTGGCCTGCGCCAGCGCGGCTTCCAGCTCGGCGATCGAGGCGGCCTTCACCGCGATCGCGCCCATGCTGGTGGCGTGCTGGACGAAATCGATCTCCGGCAGCGTCTCGTGCCTGCTGTCCTTGAGCAGGTTGTTGAAGCTCTGGCCGCCGGTGGCCATCTGCAGGCGATTGATGCAGCCGAAGCCGCGATTGTCGAGCAGGACGATGGTGAGCTTGAGGCCCAGCATCACCGAGGTCGCGATCTCGGAATTGAGCATCAGGTAGGAGCCGTCGCCGACCATGACGACGACCTCCTTGTCGGGCCTCGCCATCTTGGCGCCGAGCCCACCGGCGATCTCGTAGCCCATGCAGGAGAAGCCGTATTCGGCATGGTAGGAGCCGGGCGTTCCCGCCTGCCAGAGCTTGTGCAATTCGCCCGGCAACCCGCCCGCGGCATGAAGCAGGATGACGTCCGAACCCAGCGTGCGCTGGACCGCGCCGATGACCTGGGCGTCCGAGGGCAGGGCGGCATTGCTGGCGGCGGTGGCCTTGCCGGCCTCCTTCTGCCAATCGGCTTTGCCGGCCTTGGCGTTGTTGGTCCAGCTCTCCGGCGCCTTCCAGCCACCGATGGCCTCCGCCAGCTCGGCGAGACCCTCGCGGGCGTCGGCGACGACGGGCAAGGCGCGATGCTTGCCGGCGTCGAAGGGTTGGACGTTAAGGCCGATGATCGTTTTCCCGGCAGCGCCAAACAGTGCCCAGGAGCCGGTGGTGAAGTCCTGCAGGCGGGTGCCCACCGCGAGCACGAGATCGGCCTCGGCGGCGAGCCGGTTTGCAGCGCCCGTTCCGGTGACGCCGACGGCGGCCATGTTGAGCGCGTCGTCGTCGGGCAGGGCGGATTTTCCGCCTTGCGTCTCACAGACGGGAATGCCGGTCGCGGCCGAGAAGCGGGCGAGCTCGTCGCTGGCGCCGGAATAGAGCACGCCGCCGCCGGAGACGATCAGCGGCTTCTGCGCTGCCTTCAGCGCCTCCGCTGCGGCTTTCAGTTCGACCCGGTCGGCGCGGGGGCGGCGCGGCGTCCAGAGGCGCTCGGTGAAGAAGCTCTCGGGATAGTCATAGGCCTCTGCCTGCACATCCTGGCAGAGCGCGAGCGTGACCGGGCCGCATTCGGCAGGGTCAGTCAGGACCTGCATGGCGCGGGCGAGCGCCGGGATGATCTGCTCGGGCCGGGTGATGCGGTCGAAATAGCGCGAGACCGGCCGGAAGCAGTCGTTCGCCGAGACGGTGCCGTCACTGAGCCCCTCGACCTGCTGAAGCACCGGATCGGGAATGCGGTTGGCGAAGACGTCGCCCGGCAGCAGCAGAACCGGCAGGCGGTTGACATGGGCGAGCGCGGCGGCGGTGACGAGATTGGTGGCGCCGGGGCCGATCGAGGTCGTTGCGGCCATGAAGCGGCGGCGCATGTTGGCCTTGGCATAGGCGATGGCGGCATGGGCCATGGCCTGCTCGTTATGGGCGCGGAAGGTCGGCAGGCGTTCGCGTTCGTGCCAGAGAGCCTCGCCGAGGCCCGCGACATTGCCATGGCCGAAGATCGCCCAGACGCCACCGAAGATCGGCAGGCGCTGCCCATCGATCTCGGTCATCTGGCGGCTAAGGAAGCGCGTCAGCGCCTGCGCCATGGTGAGGCGGACGGTGCGGGTCATGTCGGCTTCCGACTCTCTACAACAAGTAACGACGTCATCCCGGGCGAGCGAAGCGAGACCCGGGATCCATTCTGGAGCCTAGCCAATGAAGGCTCCGGAGTGGATCCCGGATCGGCGCCGCTGTCGCGGCTTGTCCGGGATGACCCGCGAGGATGAAAAGGCAGCTCCAAGCTTACGCCGCCTTCCGGCCGCGCGTGGCAAGCCAGAGGCCGGTCAGCGCCTCGAAGCGGCCAGCCATGTCGGCGATGGCTGCCTCGTCGTCGAGCTTGCCGGAAAGCCAGCCCTCGGCCGCGCTCATGAAGATGGTGCGGCCGACGGCAAAGCCCTTGACGATGGAGGCGGATGCGGTGGCCGCGAAGCCGGCTTCCAGCTCCTCGGCCGGCGCATCGAGCCCGAGCAGCAGGACGCCGCGGCACCAGGGATCATGCTTCGTGATCGTCTTCTCGATCGCGGCCCAGGCGGCAGGGGAGGATTGTGGCTCCAGCTTCCACCAGTCCGGCTTGATGCCGAGCGCATAGAGCTCGCCGAGCGCGCGGGCGATCGTGTCGGGGCCGAGCGGGCCGTTCTTGCTGGCAATGATCTCGATCAGCAATTCGCGGCCGACCTTGCGCGCCGCCTCGAACAGGCCGCGCAGCTTCTCCTGCTGCTCGCGCTTCAAATCTTCCGGGTCGTCAGGATGATAGAAGCAGAGCGCCTTGATGCAATGATCGACCGGCCATTCCGGCAGGAGCGAACCGATATCCTGGCTCGTCTCGAAGCGCAGCGGGCGCGAGCCTGGCAGTTCGACCGGGCGGCCGAGCCAGGCGAAGGGATGGCGGGCGAATTCGAACATCGCCTCGCGGCCATGCTTCTCATCGAGCAACATGCCGTAGCCGGGGCGGCCATCGGCGACGCGGGCGGCGGCCTTGACCGCGAGCACCTTGAAATCGCGGATGCGGGCGGGATCGGCACCGGCCTTTGCCGCGAGCTCTTCAAGCTGCGAGCGATGGTCGCAGGCGAGCGCCATCAGCGAGGGCACGTCGCGGCGGCGCGTCGTCGCCCAGTGGATGTGGTTGATGTCTTCGTCCTTGCGCAGCGCCCGGTGCGGGCTGCCCTCTTTGAGGAAATATTGCAGTTCCTCGAAGGTCGGGCTTTCCGGCGAGCAAAGCAGACGCGAGACGGCGAAAGCGCCGCAGGCATTGGCCCAGGTCGCGGCGGTCTGGAGACTCTCACCACCGAGCCAGCCGCGCAGGAAGCCGGACATGAAGGCGTCGCCGGCGCCTAAGACGTTGTAGACCTCGATCGGGAAGCCCTTGCCGACGATGCCCTCTTCGAGATCGTCGGGGATCGCACCCTCATAGACGATGCAGCCCATCGGGCCGCGCTTGAGCACGATGGTCGCAGGCGTCAGCGAGCGGATCGTCTTCAGCGCCGGCAGCAATTCGCTCTCGCCCGAGGCGATCAGCACCTCTTCCTCGGTGCCGATGATCAAGTCGCAGCCGGGCAGAACGGTCTTCATCCGCTCGGAGACGGCCTGCGAGGCGATGTAGCGGTTGTCGCCGGCATCATGGCCGGCGAGGCCCCAGAGGTTCGGGCGGTAGTCGATATCGAGCACGACCTTGCCGCCGTTTGCGCGCATCAGCTTCATTGCCTTGCGCTGGGCGGCCTCCGGGCCGGGCCGGGCGAAATGCGTGCCGGTGACGACGACGGCGCGGGCCCTGGCGATGAAGGCGGGATCGATATCGCCTTCCTCCAGCGCCATGTCGGCGCAGTTCTCGCGGTAGAACAGCAGCGGAAAGGCCTTGTCGCTTTCGACCGAGAGGATGGCGAGCGCGGTCAGGCGCTCGGGATCGGTCTTGAGGCCGTCGAGATTCACGCCCTCGCGCGCGAGCTGCTCGCGCAGGAAGCGGCCGAACTGCTCGTTCCCGACGCGGGTCAGCAGGGCCGAGCGCAGGCCGAGCCGGGCCGTGCCGATCGCGATATTGGCCGGGCAGCCGCCGACCGATTTGGCGAAGGAGGTGACATCCTCCAGCCGCGAGCCGATCTGCTGGCCGTAGAGATCGACCGAGGCGCGGCCGATGGTGATGACGTCGAGCGCCTGCGCCGATCCGCCGAGCGGTCCCGCCATGTCTTCCTCCCGGCAGCGATGATCATCGAAGCCGAGCGGCTCCGGTTGCGGGAATGAAATAATAATTCCATCAATTCGTCAATGCGGAATGTATGTTCCTAAAGCTTTAGGCGTGTCCGCCACGGCGGCCCCTGCCGCGTCCGGCCCGGCGCGCCTCGCCGACGCCGACGGCGAGCGCCATCGAGAGTGCCATGGTCGAGGCCAGCGTGCGAAACCCGCCGAAATCCGCCTCGGCGACCTCGAACCAGAGCTTGGCGATGCTGGCGAGCGGAGAAAAGGCGCTGTCGGTGATGGCGACGAGCGGCACGCCACGTTCCGCGAGGCCGCGTGCGTCCTCGATCGTCGCGGGCGCATAGGGCGAGAAGCTGATGACGAGGACGGCATCCTTCGGCGTCGCGAAGGCGATCATCTCGGGATCGAGGCCGGCGGCCGACTCGACGAGCTGGTTGCGGACCTGGAGCTTGCCGAGCGCATAGGCGAGATAGCTCGCCACCGGATAGGAGCGGCGCCGGGCGAGGATATAGATCGTCTCGGCGCGGGCGAGCACATCGATCGCGCGGTCGAGCGTGGCTTCGTCGATGGTGCGGCTCATCACGTCCAGCGACTTGCGCGAGGCGGTCAGGAAGCCGTCGAGGATGCGGTGGTTGCCGGCCGCGGTGCCATCGCCGACCCGCAGCGTGTTGAGGCGTTCCTCATAGCTGGAATTGCGCTCGCGCAGGCGGGCGCGGAAGACGCCCTGCAGGCTGGTGAAGCCGTCGAAGCCGAGATGCTGGGCGAAGCGGATCAGCGTGGAGGGCTGGACGCCGGCCGAGACCGCGATGCTGGCGGCGGTGCCGAAGGCGATCTCGTCGGGATTGTCGAGAGCATAGGCTGCGATCTGGGCGATGCGCTTGGGCAGGCTTTCGCGCTGACTGAGGATCGATGCGCGCAATTCGTCGAAGTCGCGCGGCAGCTCCGCAACGGCGGTTTCGCTCATCCTGGATTCCCGTTGCCGTCCCTGTTGTCGACAGTTCTGGCAGCGAAGCGGAAATGGAGCAAGCGTTCCAATGGAGGAATGAACGCTCGACTATAGGTTAGCTCAGCGGTGCGGTTGTGCAGCTCTGGCCGCCATCGACCGGCAGGCAGACGCCGGTGATGAATTTCGCCTCGTCGGAGGCGAGGAAGATTGCGGCGTTGGCGATGTCCCAGGCGGTGCCCATCTTGCCCATCGGCACCTGCGCGTCGCGGGCGGCGACCATCTCCTCGACCGAGGCGTATTGCGCGGAGATCTGCTTGTAGATCAGCGGCGTGTCGATCAGTCCGGGCATGATGCAGTTCGCGCGGATGCCCTGCCTGGCATATTGCATCGCGAGCGCGACCGTCGCCTGGTTCACCGCTGCCTTGGTGGCGTAGTAGGCGAAGTACGGGTAGCCGGTCCAGCGGATCGCTGCGAGCGAGGAAATGTTGACGATGGCGCCGCCACCGCCCTTCAGCATCTCCGGAATGACTGCCTTGGCGCAGCGATAGACCGAGCCGAGATTGAGCTGGAGCGAGGCGTTGAACTGCTCTTCCGAGAGCTCGACAGGGCCGCCCATATGGGTGACGCCGACATTGTTGTGGAGGATGTCGAGCTGGCCGAAATGCCGGGCTGTTTCAGCAACACAGGCCTCGACCGAGGCGAGATTCGTCACATCGGCTGCAAGCGCGAGAGCCTTTCCGCCCTCTCCGGCGATGATCGCGGCGGTCTCTTCGGCGGCCGCATGGTTCAGGTCGATGCAGGCGACACCGGCGCCTTCGCGGGCATAGGCGACTGCGGCGGCCTTGCCGTTGCCCCAGCCGGGTCCGGAGGAGCCGGCGCCGAAGACGATGGCGATCTTGCCCTTCAGCCGGTCGGCCATGGTGTTTGGTCTCTCGATATCAAAAACAAGTGCAGGTCATTTCGGGCGCCGCGATGCGCAGACCCGAAATGACCTGCATGAGGGTGCTAGCGTCGATCAGCTCAGCGAGCTGCCGACGGCCTTTTCCAGGATGCCCCAGGCTTCGTCGCCGTATTTCTTCTTCCACTCGGCGTAGAAGCCGGCCTTGCGCAGGGCCTCGCGGAAGGCATCGGCCTTGGTCTCGTTGGCGACCATGCCCTTTGCGACGAGCTCCCCCTGCACGTTGGCATTGAGCTTGGCGACGTCGTCACGCTCGAGCAGCGCGGCGGCGTTGATGTTCTTGGCGACGATGGCGCGCAGGTCCTCCGGCAGCTTCTCCCAGGCGCGGCGGTTGGCCAGGAACCAGAAGCCATCCCACATGTGGTTGGTCAGGGAGAGGTATTTCTGGACTTCGAAGAGCTTGGCGGTCGAGATGATCGCGAGCGGGTTCTCCTGGCCGTCGACGATCTTGGTCTGCAGCGCGGTGTAGACCTCGGCGAAGTTGATCGAGGCCGGGGCCGACTGGAAGGCGGTGAACATCGAGGTCCAGAGCGGCGAGACCGGCACGCGGATCTTGAAGCCCTTGAGGTCGTCGGGCGTGTTGATCGGGCCCTTGGACGAGGTGATCTGGCGGAAGCCGTTATCCCAGATCTTGTCCATGACGACGAGATTGGCCTTGTTGATCTGGCCGCGGACGTAAGCCCCGAGTTCGCCGTCCATCGCCTTCCAGACCGCATCGTAGTTCGGGAAGGCGAAGCCGATGCCGGAGAGCGAGGCGTTGGCGACCAGCGTCGAGAGGATCAGCGGCGAGAGCGTGAAGAACTCGACGCCTCCCGAGCGGACCTGGCTCAGCATGTCGGTGTCGGAGCCGAGCTGGTTGTTCGGGAAGATCTGGATGTCGACGCGGCCCTTGGTCTCTTCCTTGATCTTGGCCACGGCCTCGTTGGCGCGCGTGTTCATCGGGTGCGCGACGGGCAGGTTGTTGGCGTATTTATAGGTGAACTCGGCGGCCTGCGCGTTGGCGCGGCCTATATGGAACGTGCCGATGGCAGAGGCGGCGGCTGTCGCCTGAAGCAGGGTGCGGCGCGAGATGGTCATGGGCGTTTCTCCTTGAGAGTGTCTGGCTTCTTGCTGGTTTCTTGTTGTGAGCTTCACAGCACCCAGGTCGAGAGGCCGGGGACGAGGGCGATGACGACGAGGCCGATGATCAGGGCGAAGATATAGGGCCAGACCGCGCCCATCGCCTCGTCCGGCGAGACGTTGCCGATCTTGCAGGCGATGTAGAAGCCGATGCCGATCGGCGGTGCCATCAGGCCGATATTCATCGCGGTGACCACGACCATCGAATAATGCACGTCGTTGATGCCGAGATTCTTGGCGATCGGGAACATCAACGGCGCCATCAGCACGATCGCCGGCAGGCCCTCCAGCACGCAGCCCAGGATCATGAAGACGACGATGGTGACCGCCATGAAGGTGAGCCAGCCGCCGGGCAGGTTCGCCATGAAGACGGCGAGGTCGCGGGCGAAGCCGGTCTGGGTCAGCGCCCAGGCCATGGCGAGCGCCGTGCCAAGGATCACCAGGATCGCGCCGGAGAGCGCCGCCGTCTCGACCAGCATCTGGTAGAACTTGCGCAGGCTGATGCCGCCATAGAGCACGATGCCGATGACGAGCGCATAGAGCACCGCGATGGTCGAGACCTCGGTCGCGGTCGCGACGCCGCCGCCGACCGCGGCGCGGATGATGAAGGGCAGGACGAGGGCCGGCGCGGCGACGAGCGCGACCTTGCCGATCACTGCGAGGGGCGCGCGGCGTACGCCCTTCATGTCCTCCGCCGCCGCCTTCCAGCGGGCGAGACCGGCGAGCGCGACCAGCAGAACGCCGGCGATGACGAAGCCCGCGTTGAACAGCCCGGCAATCGAGACGCCGGCGACCGAGCCCAGCACGATCAGCACGATCGAGGGCGGCACGGTGTCGGCCATGGCGGCGCCGGTCGAAAGCAGCGCGATCAGGTCCTTGGGCTTGTAGCCGCGCCGCTTCATCTCCGGGAAGAGCGCGGGCGCGACCGTCGCCATGTCCGAGACCTTCGAGCCCGAAATACCCGAGACGAGATAGAGCGAGCCGAGCAGCACATAGGACATGCCGGCGCGGACATGGCCGAGCAGGGACGCGAGGAAATCGACGATCGCCTTGCCCATGCCGGTCGCGTCGAGGATGCAGCCAAGCAGCACGAAGATCGGCACGGAGAGCAGGATGAGGCTCGACATGCCCTCGTCCATGCGCCCGATCATGACGATGGTCGGGACGCTGGTCGAGAAGGCGAGGAAGGCGAGCGTGCCCAGCCCGAAGCAGAAGGCGATCGGGACGCCCGCAACGAGGCAGGCGGCGACGACGCCGAGCAGGAAGATCAGGATGTTGTAGTAGCCGAGCCCCTTCAGCGTCGGCCCGAGCAGCCAGAAGGCCAGGCCGAACCCGCCGACGACCAGCACGGCTGCGGCGATGTCGACGAGGCGCGCGGTCTTGAAGATATAGCGCAGGGTGAGCAGCAGCATCAGGACGATGCCGACGGCCAGCGCCGAGACACGCCAGCTGACGGGGATGTTGAGCGCGGCCGAGGTAACGTAGCTCTCTTCCACGGCGTATTCGATGGCCGGGTCGACCATCGCGGCCAGAAAGGCGGCAACCGCGACGAGCGCCAGCGTCTCGACGAATTCGCGCAGCCGCGGCGGCATCATGCCGACGAACAGCGACAGCCGCAGGTGCTCGTTGCGGTCGACGGCGATGGCGGCGCCGAGCATGGCGAGCCAGATGAAGGCGATCGAGGCGACCTCGTCGACCCAGACGAAGGGCAGCGAGAAGACATAGCGCGAGACGACGCCGAGCAGCAGCACTCCGATGATGAAGGCGACCAGCACGGCAGCGACGGCCTCGACCGGGCGCATGATGGCCGAGCCGGGACGTGCGTCCTCGTTCTCGCTGAGGTTCTCAGGGATTTTCAGGGTATCGATGACATCGACCATGCGGCGGCCTCAGGTGCCGGTCGCCGGACGCGAAGCGCCCGCTATGCAGGATGCCCTGGGGGCCATCGTTCCGTTCCTCCCTCCGCGCCGATCTTGTTGGGTCGTCGGCGTCGCTTGTGGTCCACACTGTGAATAGCCGGACAGCGGGACGGCAGGCAGATTACACAAGGGAAGCGGCATTGCAATCCGCAAAGCGCCCATCTACGGTTGGAGAACAAGAACAAGGTCCATATCATGGACTGTGTGGAGGAGCGCTTGCCGCCAAATTTCGCGCCCGAAGCCGGGCTGTCCGGCTCGCAGAGCGTCGACCGCGCGCTCGGGCTGCTCTCGCTGATCGGGCGGGAGCCGGCCGAGGGGCTGCCGCTTGGCGAGATCGTCTCCGGCAGCGGCCTCAACAAGCCGACGACGCGGCGCCTCCTGCTGGCGCTGATGCGGGCGGGATTGGTCGAGCAGGAGCCGCAGACGCGGCGTTATTGCCTGGGCGAGGAGGCCTTCGTGCTCGGCGTGCTGGCCGCGCGGCGCCATAGCCTGCTCGAGATCGCGATGGAGGGCCTGCGCCGGCTTTCGGCCGAGACGCAGGATACGAGCTTCCTCACCGTCCGGCGCGAGAACTACGCGATCTGCCTGCATCGGGAGGAGGGGACCTATCCGGTCCGCACGCACGCGCTGCAGGCCGGCGACCAGCATCCGCTCGGCGTCGGTGCGGGCTCGCTCGCCATGCTGGCCGCCCTGCCGGACGACGATGTGGACCGGGTCATCGCCGCCAACGATGCCGTCTTGCTGGCCCGCTATCCCGGCTTTGCGCCGGAGGCTTTGCGGGCCGATGTCGCCGGGACGCGCGCGCGCGGCTTCTCGCTCAATCCTGGCCGGCTCGTCGCCAGCTCATGGGGCATCGGCCGGGCCTTCCGCTACCCGGACGGGCGGGTCGCAGGGGCGCTGTCGATCGCCGCGATCGACAGCCGGATGGTGCCGGCCCGGCAGGCGGAGCTTTCGCTATTGCTGGCGCGCGAAGCCGAGCGGCTGGAAGCGCTGCTCAAGCAGATGTTCGTATCCAAGCGGGCTGCGCGGCCGATCGTGGCCGCCGCACCGCGTTCCATCGAGACAGGGAGAGCCGCAAGATGAGCTCTGCAAAAGCAGCCCCGACCGGGGGCGTCGTGCCGATGACGCGGCGCGTGATGAACCTCGCCCATATCGCGACGCAGAATGCCCGGCGCCTGCCCGCACACCCCGCCTTCATCTGGGGCGAGAAGACGCTCGACTGGGCCGAGATCGATGCGCAGGTCTCCGCGCTGGCGGCGGGCCTGCGGGCGCGGGGCATCGGCAAGGGCGACCGCCTGCTGGTCCATTCCAAGAACTGTGACGCGATGTTTATCTCGATGTTCGCGACCTTCCGGCTCGGTGCCGTCTGGGTGCCCACGAATTTCCGCCTGCTGCCGGACGAGGTCGCCTATCTCGCCACGGCTTCCGGCGCGAAGGGCTTCCTCTGCCATGGCGATTTCCCGGAGCATGCGGCGGCCGTCGCGGCTGCGAAGCCTGCGCCGGAGTTCACCTGGCGGATCGGCGAGGGCGCTTTCGGCGAGGACGAGGTCGGCGCCGTGACCGCGCGCCATCGCGGCGAGACGGTCGAGAACGCCGCGGTCGAGCACGACGATCCCTGCTGGTTCTTCTTCACCTCCGGCACGACCGGGCGCTCCAAGGCGGCGGTGCTGACCCATGGCCAGATGGGCTTCGTCATCACCAACCATCTCTGCGACCTCGTGCCCGGCTCGACCGAAAAGGACGCCTCTCTGGTGGTGGCGCCGCTTTCGCATGGCGCGGGCGTGCACCAATTGATGATCTCGGCGCGCGGCGCGACCTCGATCCTGCTGCCGACCGAGCGTTTCGACATCGACGAAGCCTATCGCCTGATCGCGAAGCATCGCATCAGCAACATCTTCACAGTGCCGACGATCCTGAAGATGCTGGTCGAGCATCCCGCCGCCGACCAGCACGATCATTCCAGCCTGCGCTACATCATCTATGCGGGCGCGCCGATGTATCGCGAGGACCAGAAGGCGGCGCTCAAGAAACTCGGCAAGGTGATCGTGCAGTATTTCGGGCTGGGCGAGGTCACCGGCAACATCACCGTGCTGCCGCCGGCCCTGCACGAGGCCGAGGACGGCCCGAACGCCCGCATCGGCACCTGCGGCTTCGAGCGCACGGGCATGCAGGTGCAGATCCAGGACGAGGACGGCAAGGAGGTCGAGGCGGGCGTCCAAGGCGAGATCTGCGTGATCGGGCCGGCCGTCTTCGCGGGCTATTACGACAACCCGGAAGCCAATGCGAAATCCTTCCGCAACGGCTGGTTCCGCACCGGCGATCTCGGCCATATGGACGAACAGGGCTTCGTCTACATCACCGGCCGCGCCTCGGACATGTACATCTCCGGCGGCTCGAACATCTATCCGCGTGAGATCGAGGAGAAGATCCTGACGCATCCTGCCATCGCGGAGGTCGCGGTGCTCGGCGTGCCCGATCCGGTCTGGGGTGAGATCGGCATCGCGGTCTGCGTCAACCGGCCGGGCCAGAACGCGACCGAAGGCGAGATCGCGGATTTCCTCGGGCCCAAGATCGCCCGCTACAAGATGCCGAAGCGCTTCCTGTTCTGGGAGGCCCTGCCGAAATCGGGCTATGGCAAGGTGCCGAAGCGCCTCGTCAAGGACGAGCTGGAGAGGCGCGGCGAGCTCGATTTCCTGAAGGGGAAGGCATCGTGAGGCGCATCCAGCAGCCCGGTACGGGAACGCCCGAGCGCATCCAGTGGGTGGAGTGCGGCGGGCGCTCCTTCTCGCTGACGCTGCCGGCCGGTGTGCCCCTGCTGGAGGCGGTGAGGAGCGGCTTCGCAGCCGAGGGGTTCGCCTCGGGCGTGGTGAAGCTCGACGGGCTGAAGCTCTCGCCCTTCGCCTATGTGATGCCGGCGCTGTCGAAGACGCCTGAGCATGCGGCTTTCTATAGCGACACCTTCCGGCCGGAAGGGGGAGCTGGTGTCGAAGTGGGCGCGATGACCTTCGGCCAGCGCGATGGCGCGCCGTTCTTCCATGCTCATGCGCTGTGGGTGGAGGGCGATGGCAAGCGCAGCGGCGGCCATATCCTGCCGGATGAGACGGTGGTTGCCGAGACGATCACCGTGGAGGCCGTCGGGCTCAATGGCGCGGTCTTTGCGGCCGAGCCGGATAGCGAGACGCATTTCAAGCTGTTCGGGCCGGTGGCGGCGGCATTGGGTGGCGCCGGGGCAGGGCGGTTCTTCGCGCTGCGGGTGAAGCCGAATGTCGATTTCTGCGGGGCATTGGAATCGTTTTGCGCAGAGCGCGGCATCCGCGAGGCTGTCATCCATGGCGGTGTCGGCTCGACCATCGGGGCGCGGTTTGTCGATGGTGGTGTGGTCGAGAATTTCGCGACGGAGGTTGCGATCACGGAGGGGCGGATCGCCCGCGGTGCCGGCGGCTTCGAATCGGCGATCGATGTCGCCTTGGTCGACTATAGCGGCGCTCTGGCGAGCGGCCGCCTGAAGCGTGGCGACAACCCGGTGCTGATGACGTTCGAGCTCGTGCTGGAGGCGCGTTGACGTTTCAGCCCGTCAACCGCCCTGCTGTTTCGCGATCTCCCGGTTGCGCAGATCCTTGCGCATGATCTTGCCGGTCGCAGTCAATGGCAGCTCCGTCACGAACTCGACCTCGCGCGGATACTGGTAGGCTGCCAGCCGGTCACGCACGAAGGCCTGGATTTCCTTCGCCAGCTCCGCCGTCGGCGTCACATCCGGCTTCGGCAGCACGAAGGCCTTGACGATCTCGGTGCGGACGGGATCGGGCACGCCGACGACCGCGACCATCAGCACGGCCGGATGGCGGATGATGCAATCCTCGATATCGCCGGGCCCGATGCGGTAGGAGCCCGAGGAGATGATGTCGTCGTCGCGGCCCTGGAACCAGAAATAGCCTTCCTCGTCGCGCGCGCCGCTATCGCCGGTGACGAGCCAGTCGCCGATGAACTTCGCCGCGGTGGCTTCGGGCTGGTTCCAGTATTCCAGCATCATCACCGGGTCGGGCCGTGCGACCGCGATCAGCCCCTGCTCGCCATCAGGCAGTTCGCGCCCCTCGGGCGAGATCACCGCGACGCGGTGGCCGGGCACGGCACGGCCCATCGAGCCGGGCTTCACCGGGTAGAGGCTCGCGCAGTTGGAAACGAGCAGGTTCGCCTCGGTCTGGCCGTAGAACTCGTTGACCGGAAAGCCGAAGGTCTCGCGGCTCCAGTCGAGCATGTCGGCGCCGAGCGTCTCGCCGCCGGTACCGATCGAGCGCATCGCATAGCCGAAGCGTTGGGGATTGTTGACTTGCCGCATCAGCTTGAGCGCGGTCGGCGGCAGGAAGGCATTGCGCACCTTGTGGCGCGCCATCAAAGCGAAGGCAGCTTCGGGATCGAATTTGCGGGCGCGGGAGGCCAGCACCGGCACGCCGCAATAAAGGCTGGGCAGCAGGACATCGAGCAGGCCGCCGATCCAGGCCCAGTCGGCCGGCGTCCAGAACAGGTCATGCGCCTGCGGGAAGAATTCCTGCGGCAATTGAACGCCGGGCAGATGGCCGAGCAGGACGCGATGGGCATGCAGCGCGCCCTTCGGCTTTCCGGTGGTGCCGGAGGTGTAGATGATCACGGCCGGGTCGTTGGCGCGGGTGTCTGCCGCAGTGAAGCGGTCGGAGGCCTTTGCCATCTCCGCCTCGAAATCGAGATGACCGGCGCCGCCGACGACGAAGATCTTGCGCAGGTTGGGCAAGGCGTCGCGGATCGCCTCGACCTTGCCGATATTCTCGGCGTCGGTGACGAGCACGCTGGCGCCGCTATGGCCGAGGCGATGCTCCAGAGCCTCGGGCCCGAACAGGATGAAGAGCGGCAGGGCGATGGCGCCGAGCTTATAGGCGCCGAGATGGGCGATCGCGGTCTGCGGCGATTGCGGCAGCAGGATGCCGACGCGCTCGCCCGGTCCGATGCCGTGAGCGCCGAGCAGATTGGCGAAGCGGTTCGAGGCGCGAGCCAGTTCATCGAAGGAGAGTGTCGCGAGTTTTCCGCCGTCTTCCTCGAAGATCAGCGCCGGCTTGCCTGTGCCGTCAGCATGGGCGTCCGAGCAGGCCGTGCCGATATTGAACCGCTCCGGGATGCGCCAGGCGAAGGCGTCCAGCGTGTCGCGATAGGTCGCGCGGCGTTCGAGCATGGTGGGCTCCGATCTTCGCATGCGTTTGCGCCGATCCTGCCCAGCCGGCCTATGGGCTGACAAGCCCGAGCGGCACAGCTTACGGTCTGCGCAAAATTGCGGAGAAGCGAGGACATGCCCGTGAGCAAGCCGATCTGGGTCGAGGCCGCGATCAACGGCCCCTGGGGCAAGGAGCGCCAGCCCGGCATTCCAATCAGCATCCCCGATATCGTCGCGGACGGCATCGCCGCCGTCGAGGCTGGCGCGGCGATCGTGCATCTGCATGTCTACGACATGGCGACCGGCCGGCAGCGCGACGACTGGCAGCTTTATGCGCAGGCGATCGAGGGTATCCGCGCCAGGGTCGACGCGATCGTCTACCCGACCATCCCGATCCTCGGCTCGGGCTATGCCGGCGACATGATCGGCTCCGGCCGCTACACCCATCTCGAGGAGCTGGCGAAGCGCGGGCTTGCCGAGTGGGGCGTGCTCGATCCCGGCTCCTGCAACTGGACGACCTTTGCCGGCATCCCGGAGGGCGAGGCCGGTTTCATCTACCAGAATCCCGGCGAGCATATCCGCGAGGGGATGGAGGTGGCTGAGCGCCACAAGGTCCATCCGAGCTATGCGATCTACGAGCCCGGCTTCACGCGGCTCGGCTCGGCGCTCGCCAAGGCCTATCCGGCCATGCCCATGCCGATCTACCGGTTGATGTTCTCGGATGCCTTCGCCTGGGGCTTTCCGCCGCGCGAATGGGCGTTGGAGGCGCATCTCAGGCTGCTCGCCGAGGATGCGCCGGAGGCGCCGGTGATGATCGCCGGGCTCGGCGTCGATCTCAGAGACCTCATCGGCCCGGCCGTGGCGCGGGGCGTCCATGTCCGTGGCGGACTGGAGGATGCGCCCTTCGGCTGCGAGAAGACGAATCGCGAATTGATCGCGGACACCGTCCGCCTGGTCGAGGCTGCCGGCGGGAAGCCGGCAAGCGCGGCCGAGGTGCGGGACTGGCTGTCGCGACAGGCCAAGGGAGAGGCGCGATGAGCTTGCGCGACAAACTGCTCGAACGGTTCCTGCGCTATGTCGCGATCGAGAGCCAGAGCGACATGAAGGCGACCAGCCTGCCGAGCACGCCCGGCCAGCAGGTGCTAGCGGAACTGCTGGCCGAGGAGCTGCGCGGGCTCGGGCTGGAGAATGTCGTCATCGACGACCACGCCACGGTGACGGCGCTGAAGCGCGGCACGAAGCCGGGCGCGCCGCGCATCGGCTTCATCGCGCATGTCGATACCGTCGATGTCGGCCTGTCGCCGGTGATCAAGGCGCAGGTGCTGCGCTTCGCGGGCGAGGACCTCTGCCTCAACGCGGAGAACGACATCTGGCTGCGCGTCGCAGAGCACCCTGAGATCAAACCCTATAAGGGCA
Source organism: Allobosea sp. GW822-FHT05A11 (assembly GCF_058800455.1). NCBI lineage: Bacteria > Pseudomonadati > Pseudomonadota > Alphaproteobacteria > Hyphomicrobiales > Alloboseaceae > Allobosea > Allobosea sp. GW822-FHT05A11. The sequence goes on from NZ_JBXAMI010000001.1 coordinate 491,987, forward strand.
GCGAAATCGTCTTCAGCGACGGCACCAGCGTGCTCGGCGCGGACAACAAGGCGGCGGTCGCGATCGTGATGACGCTGCTGGCGGAACTGCGCCCAGAGGATCAGCATGGCGATATCCTCGTCGCCTTCGTGCCGGACGAGGAGATCGGTCTGCGCGGCGCCAAGGCGCTCGATCTCGCCCGCTTCGACTGCGACTTCGCCTATACGATCGACAGTTGCGAGGTCGGCGAGGTCGTCTGGGAAAACTTCAACGCCGCCATGGCCGAGATCGTCTTCACCGGCGTCACCGCTCATCCGATGTCGGCGAAGGGCGTGCTGGTGAACCCGATCCTGATGGCGCAGGATTACATGGCCGCTTTCGACCGTGCGCAAACGCCGGAGAACACGGCCGGCCGCGAAGGCTATACCTGGTTCGTCGAACTCGTCGCCAATGCGGCCGAGGCTGTGCTTCGCGCCAATATCCGCGACTTCGACAAGGCGTCCTTCGAAGCTCGCAAGCGGCGGATCGGCGAGGTAGCGGCGGAGATTGCAAAGCGCTATCCGACCGGACGGGTCACCTCGGAGGTGAGCGATGTCTACGGCAATATCGCCGACAGCCTGGGCGAAGACCGGCGCTCGGTCGATCTCTTGATGGCGGCGCTGTCCGAATTGCAGATCGCGCCGAAGCGGATCCCGATGCGGGGCGGCACGGACGGGGCGGCGCTCTCGGCGCGCGGGCTGCCGACGCCGAATTTCTTCACCGGCGCGCATAATTTCCACTCGCGCTTCGAATTCCTGCCGCTGCCGGCTTTCGAGACCTCCTATGAGGTGGCGCGGCGCATCTGCCTGCTGGCGGGGCAGGGCGCCTAGCGCGGCTTGTCGCATTGGCGTGCGGCTCGCCGGTGCCTACATGAGGTGGGCAGGAACAGCGAAAGCACGATCCGCATGTCCGAACGCGACGCCGAAGCCAACCGATTCTCCGCTCGCGCGGCGCGCTATGCCCGCGTCGGCGCCAATGTCGGCGGGGTGGCCGCCCGGATGGCCGGCGCCCGGCTCTTCGGCGTCGAAGGGCGCGACGCCAGCAATGCCGAGGCGCTGGCCAAGGCGCTGGGCGGGCTGAAGGGGCCGATCATGAAGGTGGCGCAGCTCGTCGCCACCATTCCCGATGTCGTGCCGCCGGAATACGCCGCCGAATTGCAGAAGCTGCAATCGCAGGCGCCGCCGATGGGCGCGGCCTTCGTCAAGCGCCGGATGATGGCCGAGCTCGGTGCCAACTGGCGCGAGCGCTTCGGCGAATTCGACTTGAAGCCGGCGGCTGCCGCCTCGTTGGGGCAGGTGCATCGCGCGACGACGCTGGAGGGCGCGGCGCTCGCCTGCAAGCTGCAATATCCCGACATGGAATCGGCGGTGGAGGCCGATATCGCGCAACTCGAGGTGCTGTTCTCGCTGCACCGGCGCATGGGCGCGGTGATCGACACCACCGAGATCGCCAAGGAGATCGGCGCCCGCGTCCGCGAGGAACTCGACTACCGGCGCGAGGCCAAGCATGCCGCGCTCTATCAGGCGATCCTGTCGGATACGCCTGAAATTCGCGTGCCGGCTGTCGAGGCCGGGCTCTCGACCGGGCGGCTTCTCACCATGCACTGGCTAGAGGGCAGCCCGATTCTCTCGCACAAGCAAGACGGGCAGGCGGTGCGGGACCGGATCTCGACGGCGATGTTCAAGGCGTGGTGGCGCCCGTTCAGCCATCACGGCGTCATTCATGGCGATCCTCATCTGGGGAACTACACGGTGTTCTCGGAGAGCGGGGAGCCACAGGGCATCAACCTGCTCGACTATGGCTGCATCCGCATCTTCCCGCCGAGCTTCGTCGGCGGCGTCGTCGATCTCTACAAGGGCTTGCGCGACGGCGAGGAGGCCCGCGTCGTCCACGCCTATGAGACCTGGGGCTTCAAGGGACTGACGAAAGATCTCGTCGACACCCTGAACATCTGGGCGCGCTTCATCTATGGGCCGCTGCTGGAGGACCGGGTCAGGCGCATCGCCGAGGATGTCAGCCCGGCCGAATACGGGCGCAAGCAGGCTTTCCAGATGCATCAGGCCCTGAAGGCGCGCGGACCCGTGACGGTCCCGCGCGAGTTCGTGTTCATGGACCGCGCCGCGATCGGGCTCGGCGGCGTCTTCCTGCATCTCGACGCCGAGCTGAATTTCCACCGCTTGTTCGAAGCGGAGATCGAGGGATTTTCCGTCGAGCGCGTCGCGGCGCAGCAGGGTGCGGCGCTGACGGCTGCGGGGCTGAAGCCGGCGGCATAAGGCGCTCAGTCGCCCTCCGCCTCCGTGAAACAGGGCTGCCGATACCGTCGGTCCGACCCGACGGGCGGCGATGCCATGCTCCCGGCCGCTGCCGAGTGACTGAATCGTTCTCAAAATCGGCCGATAACGAGAATGATTCTCTATTTAAATCGATTGAATTGCTCCGCGCTGTTCGCTAGAGAATGGTTGCGCGAGGTTGCGACGGCATGCTCCACCGTTGCAGCAAGCTGCCGCGTTGCCCGTGCGTCGCGGGTGCGCTACAGGCTTAGAGAGACTGTGTCTTTTTCAGGATCGAGACCATGGCCGACCACGCCCATCACGCCGACGCCCCCGCGATGGACTATCCCGAGCATGAGCGGACTTATACCGGCTTCGTGCATTTCGCCGAGGTTGCGACCGTCGCCTCGCTCGCCATCGTCGCGGCGCTCGCCGTCGGCGGCACCAAGCACGCCTGGGGCACGGCGCTGATCGGCACGCTTCTTGCCGTCATCGGCACGGGCATCGGCATCGCCGCCCCGTCGATCTCCTGGCGCGCGCCTCTCGTCTCGCTGGTGCTGATGCTGCTCGCGCTGCTCCTGCTCTGACCGTCTCCCCATAACGCCGGAAAGGCCTTTTCCCGCCATGCGCATTGCTGTCCCAGCCGAAACGCAAGGGGCGGAAACCCGCGTCGCAGCGACGCCGGAGACCGTCCGCAAGTTCAAGGGCCTCGGTGCCGAGGTCGTGGTCGAGACCGGGGCGGGCAAAGCCTCCGGCATCCTCGATGCGGATTATGAGGCAGCAGGGGCGACGATCGCGAAAACGGCGGCGGAAGCGCTGGCCGGCGCGGCTATCGTGCTGAAGGTGCGGCGTCCGTCGGAGAGCGAGATCGCCGGCCTGCCGGCCGGTGCGCTCGTCGTCGCGACGATGGACCCCTATGGCAATGAAGCGCAGGTCGAGGCCCTGGCGAAGGCCAATGTCGCCGCCTTCGCCATGGAGTTCATGCCGCGCATCACCCGGGCCCAGGTGATGGACGTGCTGTCCTCGCAGGCCAATCTGGCCGGCTATCGCGCGGTGATCGACGGCGCGGCCGAATACGGCCGGGCGCTGCCGATGATGATGACGGCGGCGGGCACCGTACCGGCAGCGAAGATCTTCGTGATGGGCGTCGGCGTCGCCGGCCTGCAGGCGATCGCGACCGCGCGGCGCCTCGGCGCCATCGTCACCGCGACCGACGTGCGCCCCGCCACCAAGGAACAGGTCGAATCGCTCGGCGCCAAGTTCCTCGCCGTCGAGGACGAGGAATTCAAGCAGGCGCAGACCGCCGGCGGCTACGCCAAAGAGATGTCCAAGGAATACCAGGCGAAGCAGGCGGAGCTGACCGCGAGCCACATCGCCAAGCAGGACATCGTCATCACCACCGCGCTGATCCCGGGGCGGCCTGCGCCGAAGCTGATCTCGGCGGCGATGGTCGAGAGCATGAAGCCCGGCTCCGTGATCGTCGATCTCGCGGTCGAGCGCGGCGGCAATTGCGAGCTCGCCAAGGCGGGCGAAGTCGTGACCACCGATAACGGCGTCAAGATCGTGGGCCATCTCAACGTGCCCGGCCGCCTGCCCGCAACCTCCTCCTCGCTCTACGCCAAGAACCTCTTCGCCTTCGTCGAGACGCTGATCGACAAGGCCGAGAAGAAGCTCGCGGTGAACTGGGACGACGAGCTGGTCAAGGCGACCGCCCTGACGAAGGACGGTGCCGTCATCCACCCGAATTTCTCAGCCAAGGCCTGAGCGAAGGAATTCCGACCATGGCAACTCCCTCCACCGAACAGGCTCTCGAACAGGCCCGCAACGCGGCCGCTCTCGCCAAACAGGCGGCCGAGCTCGCCGAGCGCTACGCCGATCAGGCCGCGGCCGCGGCCAGCATCGCGACCGGCGGCGTCGACCCGACGGTCTACCGCCTCGCGATCTTCGTGCTCGCCGTCTTCGTCGGCTACTACGTCGTCTGGTCGGTGACGCCGGCGCTGCACACGCCGCTGATGTCGGTCACCAACGCGATCTCCTCCGTCATCGTCGTCGGCGCCTTGCTGGCGGTCGGCGTCGAGACCCTGCCGACGCTCGGTGACGGGCCGATCTGGGCCAAGGTCTTCGGCTTCCTCGCGCTGGTCCTCGCCTCGGTGAATATCTTCGGCGGCTTCCTCGTCACCGAGCGAATGCTCGCGATGTACAAGAAGAAGGGCTGATCGCCATGGCCGCGAACCTCTCAGCCCTGCTCTACGTCGTCTCCGGCGTCCTCTTCATCATGGCCCTGCGCGGCCTGTCGCATCCGACGACCTCGCGACAGGGCAACCGCTACGGCATGATCGGCATGGCGATCGCCATCGTCACGACCGTGGTGTTCTTCCCGCCGTCGGGCTTCTCGGGCTGGCTGCTCGTCATCATCGGCATCGCCATCGGCGGCGGTATCGGCGCGGTCATGGCCAAGCGCGTGCAGATGACGCAGATGCCGCAGCTCGTCGCCTTCTTCCACTCGCTGGTCGGCCTTGCCGCGGTGCTGGTGGCGGCGGCGGCGCTCTATGCCCCTGAAGCCTTCGGCATCGGCCATGCCGGCTCGATCAAGGGCGCGAGCCTGTTCGAGATGGCGCTCGGCGTCGCGATCGGCGCGGTCACCTTCACCGGCTCGATCATCGCCTTCCTCAAGCTCGACGGGCGGATGAGCGGCAAGCCGATCATGCTGCCGCAGCGCCATGGCATCAATATCGGGCTCGGCATCGCGCTCGTGGTGCTGCTGGCGATCTTCATCAAGAGCGAGAGCCACACCGTCTTCTGGCTGATCGTCGCGGTCTCGCTGGTGCTCGGCGTACTGCTGATCATTCCGATCGGCGGCGCCGACATGCCGGTCGTCGTCTCGATGCTGAACTCCTATTCCGGCTGGGCCGCGGCGGGCATCGGCTTCACGCTCGGCAACATGGCGCTGATCATCACCGGCGCGCTGGTCGGCTCGTCCGGTGCGATCCTGTCCTACATCATGTGCAAGGCGATGAACCGGAGCTTCATCTCGGTCATCCTCGGCGGCTTCGGCGGCGATGACGCCGCGGCCGGCGCGGGTGGCGCGGTCGAGGCACGGCCGGTCAAGCAGGGCTCGCCCGACGATGCCGCCTACATCATGAAGAATGCCGGCAAGGTCATCATCGTGCCCGGCTACGGCATGGCGGTGGCACAGGCGCAGCACACGCTGCGCGAGATGGCCGACCTGCTCAAGAAGGAGGGCGTCGAGGTCAAATACGCCATCCATCCGGTCGCAGGCCGCATGCCCGGCCATATGAACGTGCTGCTGGCCGAGGCCAACGTGCCCTATGACGAGGTCTTCGAGCTCGAGGACATCAACTCGGAATTCGGCCAGGCCGACGTCGCCTTCGTCATCGGCGCCAACGACGTCACCAACCCGGCCGCCAAGACCGACAAGTCCTCGCCGATCTACGGCATGCCGATCCTCGACGTCGAGAAGGCCAAGACCGTGCTCTTCATCAAGCGCGGCATGGCGGCGGGCTATGCCGGCGTCGAGAACGAGCTGTTCTTCCGACCCAACACCATGATGCTGTTCGGCGACGCCAAGAAGGTCACCGACGCGATCGTCAAGGCGATGGCGCACTGACGCGCCGAGCCGTCATCGGATTGCTGCAAAGGGCCGGCTTGATCGCCGGCCCTTTCGTTTCCGGAACCTGCATCGCGTGATGATCCGGCGTCTGCTGAAACTGCTGCTGTTGCTGGGGCTGGCGGGCTACTTCGCCGGGCTGGGCATGCTCTATCTGCGCCAGCGCGAGATGATGTATCCGCGCGATCCGGCGAGGGCGGACATCACTGCGGCCGGGCTCGACGCCGCCGAGGAGGTCAGCGTGGCCACGGCCGATGGCGAGCGGCTGGTCGCCTGGGTCGTGCCGCCGCGCGCGGGCAAGCCGGTCCTGCTCTATTTCCACGGCAATGCCGGCAATCTCGGCAGGCCCGGGCGCGTGGAGCGCTTCCGGGGACTCACGGAGGACGGCACGGGCCTGTTCGCCATCAGCTATCGCGGCTATGGCGGCTCATCCGGCACTCCGAGCGAAGAGGGGTTGCTGCAGGACGCGCGGGCGGCCTATGGCGCTGCCGCGGCGCGGTTCGGCGCCGGCAGGCTGGCCGGGTACGGCGAGTCGCTGGGCACCGGCGTGGTGTTGAAGCTCGCGGCAGAGGTGCCGCTCCAGGCAGTGGTGCTGGAGGCGCCCTATCGCTCGACCCTGGCTGTGGCGCAGGATCTCTATCCCTATCTGCCGCTCAGCCTGGTGATGAAGGACCAGTTCCGCTCCGATGAGATCATCGCCCGGGTCCGGGCGCCGCTGCTCGTGCTGCATGGCGAGCGCGATCAGGTGATTCCCTTCGCGCAGGGACAGCAGCTCTACGCGCTCGCGAACGCACCCAAGCGCTTCCTGGGCTTTACCACGGGGCGGCACGCGGATCTGCCGCGCTACGGATCGATCGGCGAGATCAGGCGTTTCCTGGCCGATGCCGTATCAGGCAGCATCGGCGGGGCGGAAAGCCGCATGATCGGGGAGGGAGCCGGCCCGCGCCCCTGATGCGCGCGCCCGATGCTCCGTCAGCTCCGGAAGAAACCGCCGCCGCCGCCGAGGCGCGAGGAGCCGGCGCGGGCCTGGGCATTGTTGCCGTCGATGGAAAGCGCGCGCTGATAGGCTTCGGAGGCTTCGGCCTTCTTGCCGAGCTTCTCGAAGGCGAAACCGCGGCCGGCCCAGGCATTGGCATTGCGGTTGTCGACGTTGAGGGCGGCCGTGAAGTCCTCCTGCGCGGAATCGTACTTGCCAAGCGCGTTCAGGCTCTCGCCGCGCGCGATATAGGGCGGGGCGGTGTAGGGATTGCGGTCGATCACCGAGTCGAAATCGGTGACGGCATTCTGATGCTGGCCTTCCTTCTGGTAGACGAGGCCGCGGGCATGGAAGGCTTCCGCCGATTCAGGATTGAGCCGGATCGCGGTGTTGAGATCGGCCAGCGCCTGCTGGCTGTTGCCCTGTGCGCGCAGTAGGTTGGCGCGGGCGATATAGGCCGGCGCATAATTCGCATTGGCGGTGGTGGCGCGGTTGAAATCGGCGAGTGCCGAATCGGCGCGGCCGCTCTGGCGCAGCGCGAGGCCGCGATTCGTATAGGCGGAAGCGAGGGTCGGATCGATCTGCACCGCCTTGGTGAAGTCCGAGATCGCATCCGAGAAGCGGCCGACGCGGGCATAGGCCGCGCCGCGCGTGTTATAGGCGCCGGGGTCGTTCGGATTGCGCGAGATGACCTCGCTCAGCGAGCCGATATTGACGCTGGCGTCGGCGGTGTCGCGGGTGTCGAGTTCGGCGACGGCGGGCTGTGAGCCGAGATTGGAGACGGTGTCGCAACCCGCCAGGGCCAGCGCCATGCCGGCTGCGGCCAACCAGTAATTGCCTCGGATCATGCTCTGCCTCATCGGTGTTCGTGCTTCGCTTGCCGCGATGCCCTCGTTCCGGAGGATGCCCGGCTTCCGGATCGCCATGCGTCCTGCTGGGCGCAAAGTGACGAACCGGCTTATTGTTCCAGCACCGGATTTCTTCGAAAAGCGGATTTCACTTTTCGGTCCGATGCAGGCCGTCGCGGCGTGGTCGCGCTCCCTGGCCGGCAGCGCTCTCTCGGAGAAGACGCCCGAAATCCGCCAAAACTTGGTTAACGTCGCTCAAATGACAACGCGCCCGGAGCGAGCTCCAGGCGCAAATCACTATCGGCCCTGTCATGGCAGCCCCAAACAGGGCAGCCAGAGGGTCTCAGGGGCGCTTGGGCTTCACCGGCGCAGGCAGGAGGCCTTCGCGCTGGAGCTTCTTGCGCTGGAGCTTGCGGGCGCGGCGCACGGCCTCGGCCTCTTCGCGAGCGCGCTTCTCGGAAGGCTTCTCGTAGTGGCCACGAAGCTTCATCTCACGGAAGATGCCCTCGCGCTGCATCTTCTTCTTGAGGGCGCGGAGCGCCTGATCGACATTGTTGTCGCGAACGAGAACCTGCACGTGAAACGTCCGTCCTTAACGGGTTGATCCAAGAATGGAGGCCGGCGATAAGCCAGAGCCCACCGCGCGAAGATGGGTGCCGATAGCAGAATTCATTTCGGCTGTCCACGCCGCAATCCCTTGAAAATGCGGGGTCGGATGCAGTTCGGGGATCAGCCTGGAACCGGGCGCTCAGGCGCGCTCGTCCGTGACCCGGGTGACATGGCCCATCTTGCGGCCCGGACGGGCGTCGCGCTTGCCGTAGAGATGCAGATGCGCGCCGGGTTCGGCCAGCAGTTCGCGCCAGCGCAGCGCGCTCGCACCGATCAGATTTTCCATCTCGACGCGGCCGCGCCGGGCGGTCGAGCCGAGCGGGAAACCGCAGACGGCGCGGACATGCTGGTGGAACTGCGAGGTCTCGGCGCCCTCGCTGGTCCAATGCCCGGAATTATGGACGCGCGGGGCGATCTCGTTGACGACGACGCGCTCGGCGAGGTCGCCCTCGGCCTCGAGTACGAACAGCTCGACGGCAAAGACGCCGACATAGCCGAGCGCCTCGCCGATGCGGCGGGCGGCGTCTATCGCCTGGAGCGATGCGCCTTCCGAGAGATTCGCGGGGATGCGGGTATAGGCAAGGATATGGTCGCGATGCTCGTTCTCGCAGACGTCGAAGGCGGCGAAGGAGCCGTCGAGCCCGCGTGCGGCGACGACCGAGACCTCGCGCACGAAGGAGACGAAGCCTTCGAGGATCGCGGGAAAGCGCCCGATCGCCTCATGAGCCTGGGCGAGGTCGCTGCCCGGCGCGATCTTGACCTGGCCCTTGCCGTCATAACCGAAGCGGCGGGTCTTCAGGACCGAGGGGCGGCCGAGCTCGGCGGCGGCCGTTTCGAGATCGGCGAGCGAATCGACGGCCCGGAACGGCGCGACGGAAAGGCCGAGTTCGGAGACGAAGCGCTTCTCGCTGAGCCGGTCCTGCGTCACCGCGAGCGCCCGCGCGCCGGGATGGAGCGGCACGCGCGCGGCGAGGAAGGCAGCGGTCGCGGCCGGGACGTTCTCGAACTCGTAGGTGACGACATCGACGGCGTCAGCGAAGCGGGCGAGCGCCTCCTGGTCTTCATAATCCGCGACGGTATGGCGCGCCGCCACGTCGAAGGCCGGGCTGTCGGCCTCGGGCGCGAAGACATGGCAGCGGATGCCGAGATCGGCGGCGGCGAGCGCCATCATCCGGGCGAGCTGGCCGCCGCCGAGGATGCCGAGCATGGCGCCGGGAGCGAGGCCGGTGGGAACGGGAGGATTCATGCGTCGTCCCGGTTGGGGCGCTCGGCGATGCCGGCGCTCTGGCGGGCGCGATAGGCGTCGAGGCGTTCGGCGAGCGCCTGATCGGACAGGGCGAGCACGGCTGCGGCAAGGAGAGCGGCGTTGACGGCGCCGGCTCGGCCGATGGCGAGCGTGCCGACCGGGATGCCGGCCGGCATCTGCACGATCGAGAGCAGGCTGTCCTGGCCCGAGAGGGCCTTGGATTCGACGGGCACGCCGAAAACCGGCAGCGGCGTCAGCGATGCCGTCATGCCCGGCAGATGCGCGGCGCCGCCGGCACCGGCGATGACCACCTTGAAGCCCTCGGCCTTCGCGCCCTTGGCGAAGTCGAAGAGCCGCTCCGGCGTGCGGTGAGCCGAGACGATGCGGGCGTCATAAGGGATGGCGAGCGTGTCGAGAGCCTCGGCTGCATGACGCATCGTCGCCCAGTCGGACTGGCTGCCCATGATGATGGCGACGGGTGGGCTGCTGGCTGCCATGGAATGCGCTCGGGCTCGGCTCCGGAAGCGCGCGATCTAGACCGGTCGATGCGGGGTAAGCAAGGGCGAATCGGCGTAAGGCAGCCGGAAAGGGTGGCTTCAGGCAATGATGTCGGGCGTCAGTGCGTCCTCGATCTGGGAAATGCGGTCCTTGAGGTAGAGCTTGCGCTTCTTCAGGCGCTGGACCTGGACCTGATTGATCGAGCCGACGCGCTCCAGCGCATCGATGGCGCTGTCGAGATCGCGGTGCTCCTCGCGCAGCCGCGCGAGTTCGGAGGTGAAGGTCTCGACCTCTTCCGGGCTGAGCTCGAATCCCATGGGCATCTCATCATCGCCTTGATCGGGGGCGACTATGCGCGTGCCGCCCGGAGTCCTGCAAGTGCGGGCAAGGCGGCTGAAGGCATAGGGAAGCCATCTATTCACGGCTTTCCGGAAACGGACCGGTCACGATCACAGAATCTCATGAATGCCGTGTGACGGCGCGGGGAAGACGTGAAGCCGGCTCTATGCCAGATTGGTTAAGTCAACCGCTCATCAGGAGGATCCAGATGTCGTTGCAGACCCGTCTTGCGGAACTCGAGCGCAAGCACCGTCAACTCGAGGACGCCATCTCCCAGGCTGTGGCGAGCCCGTCTTCGAGTGACCTCAGCCTCGCAGAGCTGAAGCGGAAGAAATTGCAACTGAAGGATGAGATCGAACGCGTACGGATGACCATGCCGGAGCGAACCTTGCACTGAGCCTGCGGGCCGCCAGGCCCTTTGAGTGCTACACAGATGCGGATGGACCGGCCCGAAAGGGCCGGTTTTTCGTAGGCGGCTGCAAGAGCCGTCAACGGAATGACACAATGGACTTCGAAGCTGCTTCGGCATGTTCCGAAAACCGCTTCGCCCGTTTCGGGGTGATGCAAGCTGGCGGGAACATCTTGCGCGATGGCCAGTTGAGGCCAGGCGCGCCTCGCGCGGGGGAGACTGTCATGGGCATCATCTGGACCATCATCATCGGTTTCATTGCCGGCGTCGTCGCCAAGTTCGTCATGCCGGGCTCGAACGAGCCTGCCGGCTTCATCCTGACGACGATCCTCGGCATCGTCGGGGCCTTCGTCGCGACCTGGCTCGGCCAGTCGCTCGGCTGGTACGCGCCGGGCGAGGGAGCCGGGCTGATCGGCGCCGTCGTCGGTGCCGTCATCGTCCTGGCCGTCTGGGGGATGATCAGCAGCCGCAATCGCGCTGTCTGAACCCGACCGTTCCCGCATCGGCTTCCCGCTGTCGCGATGCGACTTCAAGCCGATATTTTCTCCCACATGGAGTGATTGCCGTGAGTGACGACAACAGCAGCAGCGGATTTCCGTCCCTGACCGCCCTTCTGGGCCTCCTCGCCGTCGCCGGCTACCAGAACCGCGACAAGATCTCCGAATGGCTTGGCGGGCGCGGCCAGCCTGAACCGGGCGAGGCGCCGGTGCCGCAGCCGGGCCAGGCAGGGGCCGCGCCGCAAGGCGATGGCGGGCTTCTCGGTGGCCTCGGCGGATTGCTCGGGGCCGGCGGTGTCGGCGGCATGCTGAATGGCGGGCTCGGCGAGCTCGCCGACCGCTTCAAGCAGGCGGGACAGAGCGAGAAGGTCGATTCCTGGGTGCAGCACGGACCCAACCAGCAGGTCGCGCCCAATGATCTCGAACAGGCGCTCGGCCCGCAGGTGATCGACGCGATCGCGACCCGGACGGGCCTGTCGCGCGACGAATTGCTCGACCGGCTGTCGCAGGTCCTGCCGGAAGCCGTCGACCGCTTCACGCCGAATGGAAGGCTCGATCGCGCCGGGGCCTGAGAGCGCGGCTCGCTACGCTCCACGTCATGGTCGGGCTTGTCCCGACCATCCATGTCTTCGCTCGCCGACGGACGTGTTCAAGACGTGTAGGCTCGCCTCGCCACAAGGGCGAGCATGACGGCTGCCGGACGCCGTGGCCAGGCCGGCTGGCCTACAGCGCCCGCGCCATCTCGCGCAGGCGGAATTTCTGGATCTTGCCCGTCGAGGTCTTCGGCACTTCGGCGAAGACGATCGTGCGCGGGCACTTGAACGCCGCGAGATGCTCCCGGCACCAGGCGATGATCTCAGCCTCGGTCGCGCTCTTGCCCGGCTTCAGCTCGATGAAGGCGCAGGGGGTTTCGCCCCATTTCTCGTCGGGGCGTGCGACCACGGCGGCCGCCTGCACGGCTGGGTGCTTGTAGAGCGCGTCCTCGACCTCGATGGACGAGATGTTCTCGCCGCCGGAGATGATGATGTCCTTCGAGCGGTCCTTGAGCTGGATATAGCCGTCGGGATAACGCACGCCGAGATCGCCGGTATGGAACCAGCCCCCAGTGAAGGCGGCCTCGGTCGATTTCCGATTGCCGAGATAGCCCTTCATCACGACATTGCCGCGCATCATCACCTCGCCGAGCGTCTGGCCGTCGCGCGGGACGGGCTGCATCGTCTCGGGATCGAGCACGTCGAGCGCTTCGAGAGCCGGATAGCGCACGCCCTGGCGGGCCTTCCTGGCGGCCTGCTCGGCCGGAGAGAGCGCGTTCCAGTCGTCGTTCCAGTCGTTGACGACGGCAGGCCCGTAGCACTCGGTCAGCCCGTAGAGATGGGTCACCTCGAAGCCGGCCTGCTTCATGCCGGCGAGCACGGCCTCGGGCGGCGGGGCGGCGGCGGTGAAGAAGGAGACCGTCTGCGGGAAGTCGCGGCGCTCCTCGGGCGTGGCGTTGAGTAGCGCCGACATCACGATCGGCGCACCGCAGAGATGGGTCACGCCGTGGTCGGCCAGCGCATCGTACATCGCCCTGGCCCGGACCTGGCGCAGGCAGACATGGGTGCCGGCGACGATCGAGATCGTCCAGGGGAAGCACCAGCCGTTGCAGTGGAACATCGGCAGCGTCCAGAGATAGACCGGATGCCGGCCGAGATTGCCGGTGATGACGTTCGAGGTCGCCAGCAGGTTGGCGCCGCGATGGTGATAGACCACGCCCTTGGGGTCGCCGGTGGTGCCGGAGGTGTAGTTGAGCGCGATGGCGTCCCACTCGTCCGACGGCATCAGCCAGTCGAAATTGGGATCGCCGGAAGCGAGGAAATCCTCGTATTCGATCTCACCCAAGCGCTCGCCGGGGCCGTCATAAACCGGGTCGTCATAATCGATGACGAGGGGCTTCGTCTTGCAGAGGGCAAGCGCTTCCTTGATCGTCTTCGAGAATTCGCGATCGGTGATCAGCACCTTCGCGCCGCCATGGTCGAGCGAGAAGGCGATGATCGCCGCGTCGAGCCGGGTGTTCAGCGTGTTCAGGACGGCGCCGGCCATCGGCACCCCGTAATGGCATTCGAGCATGGCCGGGGTGTTCGGCAGCATCGCCGCGACGGTGTCGTTCTTGCCGACGCCGTACCTGGCCAGCGCCGAGACGAGGCGGCGCGAGCGGGCATAGAATTCGGCATAGGAACGGCGCAGCGGGCCGTGGATGATCGCGGTGCGCTCGGGGAAGACCGAGGCGGCGCGCTCGAGGAAGGCGAGCGGTGTCAGCGGCTGGTAGTTCGCCGGATTGCGGTCGAGATCGGTGTCATAGGCCGAACGGGTCATCGGGAGCCTTCCTTGCAAGCGCTGGCAGCCTTAGCGGCTGGCGCGCTCCCGGGTAATCCATCCCTTTTTCCGATGCGGCGCAATCGCGCGGAGGCCGATCAGCCGAGAAGATGCAGGTCGCGCAGGCCGTCGAAGATCAGCTTCCCGCCCACCAGCAGCAGAAGCCAGTAGACGATGCCGTAGAAGCGCTCCGCGGGCACGCGCCGGACCAGCCAGACCCCGGCGAAGGTCGCCGCGACGGCGAAGGGCAGCAGCGCGGCCGAGGCCATGAGGTTCTGGCTGTTGAGCTGGCCGAGCGCGAGATAGGGGATGAGCTTCACCAGGTTCATTGCGGCGAAGAACACAGCGCCGGTGCCGACGAAGACGGCCGGCTTCAGCTTCTGCGGCATGACATAGATCTGGAAGGGCGGGCCGCCGGCATGGGCAACCATGCTGGTGAAGCCGCAGAGGAAGCCCCAGAGGCTGCCGGCGCTCCAGTTCGCCTGCGTGGCGACAGCGGGCTTCCGGCCGTCGCTCAGCATGCGGCGCAGTGCGAAGCCGACCGAGATCAGCCCGACCGCGAGCACCACCGCCGCGTCCGAGACTTTCGCGGCCAGCAGATAGCCGACGAGGATGCCGAGCAGCGCACCGGGCGCCAGCGTCGCGAGGTTGCGGCGGTCGAAATCGCGCCGGTAGGACCAGACCGAGACGACATCCTGCGCGATCAGCAAGGGCAGCATGATCGCGGCGGCGGTCACCGGCGAGACCACCAGCGCCATCAAGGGCAGGGAGAGCAGGCCGATGCCCGAGAAGCCGCCCTTGGCCAGGCCGGTCAGGATGACGGCCGGCACCATGGCGGCGAAGAAGAGAAGATCGAAGGGCATGGAGGGCTGCGCCGCTGAGCCGGGACGTGCAGAATGGGATGGGCGAAAGTCTTAAAACAGCGAGCTTGCGTTGACCGGGGGCAGTGCGCAGGATTCCGCGCAAAATCAGCCCCGCCATCGCCGGCTTGCCACGGGGCTTTAGGATGAAACCCGGCGCAGAGGAACGCTTGCGATGAATGGCCCCCATGCGGCGCCCGCCCGCCCGGCGCAAGGCTATGCCGAAACCTATGCAAGCTGGCAGGCCGATCCGGATGGCTATTGGCTCGACATGGCCAACGCGATCGACTGGATCAAGCCGCCCGAGAAGGCTTTCGACGCCTCCGCCGGCATCTATGGCCGCTGGTTCCCGGATGCGACCTGCAACACCTGCTTCAACGCGCTGGACCGGCATGTGCGCGACGGGCGCGGCGATCAGGCCGCGCTGATCTATGACAGCCCGGTCACCGGTACGAAGGCGAGCTATACCTACGCTGAGATGCTGGACGAGGTCGCGACGCTCGGCGCCGTGCTCGAAGACCTCGGCGTCGGCAAGGGCGACCGCGTCATCATCTACATGCCGATGGTGCCGGAAGCCGCCTTCGCGATGCTGGCCTGCGCCCGGATCGGCGCGGTGCATTCGGTGGTGTTCGGCGGTTTCGCGGCGAAGGAGCTGGCGACGCGCATCGACGATGCCGAGCCCAAGGTGATCCTGACCGCGACCTGCGGCATCGAGCCGACGCGCGTCGTCGAATACAAGCCGCTGCTCGACGGCGCGATCGAGATGGCCAGGCACAAGCCGCAGGCCTGCGTCGTGCTGCAGCGACCCCAAGTCGATGCCTCGATGCATGCGACCCGCGACAAGAACTGGCGCACGCTGGTGGCTGCTGCGAAGGCGGCTGGGCGCAAGGCCGAGTGCGTCGAGGTCGCGGCGACCGACCCGCTCTACATCCTCTACACCTCCGGCACGACCGGCCGGCCCAAGGGCGTGGTGCGCGACAATGGCGGGCACATGGTTGTGCTCAAAGCGACGATGGACCAGCTCTTCGATGTCGGGCCGGGCGAGGTGATGTTCTGCGCGTCCGATGTCGGCTGGGTCGTCGGCCACGGCTATATCGTCTATGCGCCGCTGATCCAGGGCGCCACCAGCGTGCTCTATGAGGGCAAGCCGGTCGGCACGCCCGATCCCGGAGCCTTCTGGCGGGTCATCGCCGAGCATGGCGCCAAGGTGCTGTTCACGGCGCCGACCGCCTTCCGCGCCATCCGCAAGGAGGACCCGGAGGGCAAGCACCTCGCCGGCCACGACCTGTCGCGCTTCAAGGCGCTGTTCCTTGCCGGTGAGCGAGCCGATCCCGAGACGCTGAAATGGGCCGAGGCGATGCTCAACGTGCCAGTGATCGACCATTGGTGGCAGACCGAGAGCGGCTCGCCGATCGTCGGCGATCCGCTGGGCCTCGGCCTCCTGCCGGTGAAGCACGGCTCGTCGACCGTGCCGCTGCCCGGCTGGGACGTGCAATGCCTCGACGAGAGCGGGCGACAGGTTGAACCCGGCACGATGGGCGCGATCGTGCTGAAGCTGCCCTTGCCGCCCGGCGCGCTGACGACATTGTGGAACGACGATAAGCGCTTCAGGGAGGCCTATCTCACGACCTATCCGGGCTACTACAACACCTCGGATGCCGGCTTCATCGACGCGGACGGCTATGTCTTCATCATGGGCCGCACCGACGACATCATCAATGTCGCCGGTCACCGGCTTTCGACCGGCGGCATGGAGGAGGTGCTGGCGGCGCATCCGGCCGTGGCGGAATGCGCGGTCGTCGGCATTCGCGACGCGCTCAAGGGCGAGCAGCCCTGTGGCTTCGTCGTGCTGAAGGCGGGCGCGACCGTGACGCCCGAGCAGGTGGAGAAGGAACTCGTCGCGCTGGTGCGCGAGCGGATCGGGCCGGTGGCGGCGTTCAAGCTGGCGCTGACGGTCGCCCGGCTGCCGAAGACGCGTTCCGGCAAGATCCTTAGGGCGACGATGAAGAAGATCGCCGATGGCGAGGATTATGCGGTGCCGGCGACGATCGAGGACACCGCCGTGCTCGGCGAGATCGGCGTAGCCCTTAAGGGCAGGGGGATCGGGTAGCGGCCGGTCGTCTCGGAGCTAGTACGCGACCGTCGCGCCGTTCCAACTCAGCAGGCGCTCCGGCACGTCGAGACGCATGAGGTCTTCGCCGACCAGCAAGGCACCGCCATAGCCCGCGGCCCGGACTTCGCGGGCGAGCGCGGTGGTGTCCGCGTTCGGCGGGACCAGATGAGTCAGTGCCAATGCCTTGGCACCGGCACGCGTCGCGAGCCCCGCCACGATGGCGGGCGTCATGTGATAGCTCTCGACCGCGGCGACGGTTTCAGGCGACCGAACGCCCGCGACGATCGGCATCTGGCTGGCAATGAACACCTCGCAGACCAGGAGGTCGCAGCCGTTGGCTTGCATCTCCAGCGAGGGCGTGAGGCGGGTGTCTCCTGAGAAGACGATCCGCGTGCCGCCATGCGACAAGGTCAGGCCGAAAGCAGGCTCGACCGGCCGGTGATCGACCAGGAAAGCCTCGATGGAGAGCTCGCCCAGGCCAGAGACCGGACCTTCGCGCAATTCCTCGAAGATAACCTCAAGCCCCGTTGCGTCGGGGCGCTTTTCGAAGGCGATGCGCAGGGTGCGCTCGCGTTCGAAGGCGGCATATTGGGCGCGGAGATTGGCGAGCGCGGGCGCGGGAGCGAGCACGCGCCAGGGCCTGGCGCGGCCCTGATGCCAGGAGGAGACCACGAGCTGGTAGAAATCGACCAGGTGGTCGGAATGCTCGTGGGTGACGATCAGGGCGTCGATATCGGCGCCGCGCGTGCCGGCGGCGACCAGGCGCTGGCCGACGCCGGAGCCACAATCGATCAGCAGCTTGCGGCCAGCCGCCTCGACGAGATGCGAGGGGCCGGCGCGGCGCAGGCTGACGGGCGGTGCGCCGGTGCCGAGGAAGGTGAAGGCGAGACCGTCCATTCCCGACATGCGCAGCGTCCGTGGTTGAGAGCTCTTACTCGTCGTCTTCTTCGTCGGCCGGGCGCTTGAGCTGCTTCAGCTTGGCGAAGACGGAATCGACGTCGATCGCGGCTTCCTCCTCGCGCTTCGGCCGGCTCATGTCGGCGAAGGGCTGGCTCTCGCTGGGCTTCGGCTCCGGAGCAGTGGCCTCTTCCACGGTGAGCAGGGTCGAGCCGGCCTCGACCAGCGCGGCCGGACGGTCCTTGGCGGCGCGGCCGACTTCGAAATCGAGATCGATCTGCGAGCACAGGCCGAGGCTGACCGGGTCGATCGGGGTCAGCGTCTGGGCGTTCCAGTGGGTGCGGTCGCGGATCTGCGCGATGGTCGACTTGGTGGTGCCGATCAGGCGGATGACCTGCGCGTCCTTGAGCTCGGGATGGTTGCGCAGCAGCCAGAGGATGGCGTTCGGCCGGTCCTGGCGCTTGGAAACCGGGGTGTAGCGCGGGCCCTTGGTGCGCTTGATCTCCGGCACCTTCACCTTGCGCTCGGCGAGCTTGAGATGGTGGCTCGGGTTCTTGGCGGCGCGCTCCAGTTCCTCGCGGGTGAGCTGGCCGGAGGTGATCGGGTCGAGGCCCTTGATGCCGGCGGCAACTTCGCCGTCCGCGATGCCGCGCACCTCGAGCGGGTGCAGCTTGCAGAACTCGGCGATCTGCTCGAATGTCAGCGAGGTGTTCTCGACCAGCCAGACCGCGGTGGCCTTGGGCATCAGCGGGGTTTGTGACACGGTACGGTCTCCTCTTCGCCTTCGCGCCGCCGCTCGCAGGGGCTCTTAAGGCAGGGTCGCGGACAATAGCTCTCATGCGCCGACCGGCCTCCCCGGCCGGCCATCCAAATCATCGACGATGAGCAGGATGGCGCGCCTTATAGGCGAGGGCGGGGCAAGTGTCTATGAAAAGCGATGCTCACACCGTCAGCACGATCTTGCCGATATGGGTGCTGGATTCCATCAGGCGATGGGCCTCGGCTGCCTGCGCCAGCGGGAAGGTGGCGTGGATGAGCGGCTTGCAGCGCCCGGTCTCGAGCAGCGGCCAGACCTTGGCCTGCAATTCGGCGGCGATGGCGGCCTTCTCGACAACGGTGCGCGGCCGCAGCGTCGAGCCGGTATGGGTCAGGCGCTTCAGCATCAAGCGGCTGAAATTGACCGTGGCCTTCGGCCCGTTGAGGAAGGCGATCTGGACGATGCGGCCCTGATCGGCGGCCAGCTCGTAATTGCGGTCGATATAGTCGCCGCCGACCATGTCGAGGATCAGGTCGGTGCCGCGCCCGCCCGTCGCCGCCTTCGCCGCTGCGACGAAATCCTCCGTCCGGTAGTTGATGGCGTGGTGGGCACCGAGCTTCAGGCAGGCGGTGCATTTGTCGTCGGAGCCGGCCGTCGCGATGACGGTCGCACCGAAGGCCTTGGCGAGCTGGATCGCCGTGGTCCCGATGCCGGACGAGCCGCCATGGACGAGGAAGCTCTCGCCGGCCTGCAGGCGACCGCGCTGGAAGACATTGGTCCAGACCGTGAAGAAGGTCTCGGGGATCGCCCCGGCCTCGGTGAGCGTCAGGCCCTTGGGGGCGGGCAGGGCGTTGCTCTCGTCGACCACGGCATATTCGGCATAACCGCCGCCGGCGACGAGGGCGCAGACGGGTGCACCGACGGAAAAGCGATTGGCGCCTTCACCCTGCGCGACAACCCTGCCGGCGAATTCGAGGCCGGGGATGTCGGAGGCGCCGGGCGGGGGATTGTAGCCGCCCTGGCGCTGCAGGACGTCCGGCCGATTGACGCCGGCGGCAGCGATGGCGACGAGGATCTGGCCCGGACCGGGCTTCGGGACCGGACGCGTTTCCGGCCTGAGGACCTCGGGGCCGCCCGGAGCCGCCATGCCGATCGCCGTCATCGTTTCGGGAAGTGCCGTCATGGCGCAGTGTCCTCGTTTGGTGCGTCGCAGCGTGACTGCGTTGGAAACTTAGCTAGCGTGCCCCGCGCAGTTTGAGCAGATGCGAGGCCGCCATGTCGATATTCCCGGAGGATGACCGCCCCAAGCCGAAGAGCGTGCACGAGATCGGGCAGGATCTGTCGACGCTGTCGCTTGGCGAGATCGACGAGCGGGTCGCCGCGCTCAAGGCCGAGATCGAGCGCCTGATCGAGACCCGGTCCCGCAAGGACGCCTCTCGCTCTGCCGCGGATGCGTTCTTCCGCAAGCCCGCCTGAAAAAGCGTCAAAAAGAAACGCCCGTTAACAGGGCGTTAATGATTCCAAAGTATGAATCGCATCATCCAGTTTGTCTGGATGTCGAGTGGCTCCTGCCCACTCTGTTTGACGCCTCCCTGTTGACCTTCGAGCCGCCTTTGGCGGCTCTTTTTTTGTCTGCGCGTTCCCCGGACCCGGCGGATCTGGGATGCTCCTGTGGAGCCGCCCGCCTTGTTGTCGCCACAGGGGTTTAGCCTCGTTAAGGTTAACGACACCTTACCGGCGCCGGCGACCGTGATCGGCGCTATCCTTGCGACATCGGTGTCCTGATCCGTGACGCGTTCCAGAGGCGCACGGGCTTGTGCCGATGGGAGACACCGCATGAACGACGCCCAGTTGCTCGACCCGCAGACGGAAGAGGGCGCGATTTCCTTTGCTCGGGGCTTCGTGCGCTCCGACGCCTTCATGCTGCTGTTTCGCGAGGGAATGGGACTGGTCGAGCAGACGGCGGGCTATCTCGACGGAGACGGGCGCAAGGATGCCGCCGCCCTGCCGCGCGAGGCCTCGCTGACCTACGCCACCGAGAGCATGCGCCTGACCACGCGATTGATGCAGGTCGCCTCCTGGCTCCTGGTGCAGCGGGCAGTGGCGGAAGGCGAGCTCACCGCGGAGCAGGCCCGGACCGAGCACAACAAGGTCAAGATCGGCGACCCGATGGCGCCGCCGTCGGAGTCTATCGTGGCGCAATTGCCGGAGCGGCTGCGCGAGCTGATGGCGCATTCGTTCAGGCTGCAGGAGCGCATCCGCCATCTGGAGGGCCAGATGTCGGGCCAGGCGCCTGTGCGCGCGGCCGTCAACCCGGTCCTGGACCAGCTCGCCAGCCTGCAGGCCCGGCTCGGGCTCGCCCACTGATCATTCGGGAGCGCGGCGCCGTCGAGGCGCTGCGCTTCGGATCATGCCAAAACGGAAAAACCCGGCCGCGAGGCCGGGTTTTCTTGTTCGAGATCAAGGACGGCGGCGCCGCAGCGCCGCAGCATCACTTCTTGCCGATCGCGCCCAGGCCGGCGAAGCGCGTGTTGAAGCGCGAGACGCGGCCGCCGCGGTCCAGCATATGCTGGGTGCCGCCGGTCCAGGCCGGGTGGGTCGTGGGGTCGATGTCAAGGTTGAGGGTGTCCCCTTCCTTGCCGTAGGTCGAGCGGGTGGCATATTCGGTGCCATCGGTCATGACGACCTTGATGGCGTGATAGTCGGGATGGATGCCAGCCTTGGCCATGACGAAATCCTCAGAAAGCTTACAAAAACGGGCGCATCGACAAGCAGGCGAGCCTGCCCGGCCCGTCGAAAGAATTCGGATGAGCCTGTCGTGAATTTGGGTGCACATATCGCAGCCGGCGCTCCAGCGCAAGCGCGACGCACTCCCGGGGAGGGGCCCTGCGGCGTTGCGTCGTTTGCCAAGCCCGCCATGATCGGCTTCACGGAGGCGAGATTGAGATTGGTCGAAAGAGCGCGCGCGACGCGTGCGCGAGATGCAGGAGGCCCGGTGCGTGGCCGAAGCTGAGAAGAACGACAGGAAGGCCCGGCCGGATTTCCGTTCGCTGGCGACCTTCTGGCCCTATGCCCGGGCGCAGAAGCGCCGGATCCTGCTCGCGCTCGTCGCGCTGGTCGTCGCCTCGCTGGCGACGCTGGCGCTGCCGCTGGCGGTGCGCCGCGTCATCGATGTCGGCTTCACCGGGGGTGAGCAGCAGCTCGCCAACAGCTATTTCATCCTGCTGATCGGCGTGGTCGGCGTGCTGGCGCTGGCGAGCTCGGCACGCTTCTACCTGGTGATGACGGTGGGCGAGCGCATCGTCGCGTCGCTCCGCGCCGATGTCTTCCGCCATCTCACGCGGCTGGAACCGGCCTTCTTCGATTCGAGCCGGGCCGGCGACCTCGTCTCGCGGCTCACGGCCGACACCACGCAGATCAAGTCGACCTTCGCCTCGACAGCCTCGATCGCGCTGCGCAACGCCATCATGACGCTCGGCGCGCTGGCGATGATGGTGGCGACGAGCCCGCGGCTTTCCGCGATCGTCATCGGAGTCATTCCGCTGATCGTGATCCCGCTGGTCCTGTCCGGCCGCTCGGTGCGGCGCCGCTCGCGGGCGGCGCAGGACCGGCTCGCCGATGCCTCCGCCTTCGCGGCTGAAGCCGTCGGCGCCATCCGCACGATGCAGTCCTTCGGTGCCGCCGGGCAGAGTTCGGCGCGGTTCGAGGCGGCGTCGGACGGGGCCTATGCAGCCTCGCGGGAGGCGACGGCCTCGCGCGCGCTCCTCTCAGGCGTTGCGATCTTCCTGGTCAGCGCCAGCGTGGTCTGCGTGCTCTGGGTCGGGGCGACCGAGGTCTTCGACGGGCGGATGACCGGCGGGCGGCTTTCGCAGTTCATCCTCTATGCGGTTCTGGCCGCAAGCTCGCTCGGCCAGCTCTCCGAGGTCTATGGCGACATCAGCGCGGCGGCCGGCGCCTCCAGCCGGCTCGGCGAGATCCTGGCGCTGAAGCCGGCCATCGCCGCGCCGCCGCATCCCAAGCCGATGCCGGCGCCCTCGCTCGGCGAGTTCGCCTTCGAGAACGTCTCGTTCAGCTATCCCGGCCGTGTCGGGCCGGCGCTGTCGGACCTGACCTTCTCGGTTCGGCCGGGCGAGCGGATCGCGCTGGTCGGGCCGTCCGGTGCCGGCAAGAGCACGGTGCTGCAACTGGCGCTGCGCTTCTACGATCCGCAGGATGGGCGCGTCGTCGTCGACGGCGTGGCGGGCCCCGAGGCCGATCCCGAGGCCTGGCGCGAGCGCTTCGCGCTGGTGCCGCAGGAGTCGACGGTGTTCGGCGTCTCGGTGCGCGACAACATCGCCTATGGCCGGCCGGGAGCCTCGCAGGAGGAGGTCGAGGCTGCGGCGAAGCTCGCGGCGGCGGACGAGTTCATCCGCGCCCTGCCTGACGGCTACGAGACGGTCGTCGGCGAGCGCGGCGTCACGCTCTCGGGCGGGCAGCGGCAGCGCCTCGCCATCGCGCGGGCGATCCTGAAGGACGCGCCGATCCTGCTGCTCGACGAGGCGACCTCGGCGCTCGATTCCGAAAGCGAAAAGGCGGTGCAGGATGCGCTCGACCGCCTGATGCAGGGCCGCACCACGCTGGTGGTGGCGCATCGGCTGGCAACCATCCTCTCGGCCGACCGCATCCTCGTGATGGAGGACGGGCGCATCGTCGAGGAGGGCAGCCATGCCGAGCTCAAGGCGCGCGGCGGTCTCTATGCGCGGCTGGCGGCGCTGCAGTTCGGGTTGGAGGCGGCCTGAGCTGGTGGGCTGCTAGGGCCCCACCAATGCGCGCTGCTGCTCTTCGCTGGGTTGGCCGAAGAAGCGGATGTTGCCGGGCTGGACGAGGACGCCGAGCGCCTCCCTGCCGTCGGACGAGAACAGCGCATAGAACTGGTTGTTGCCGCAGTCGTGCCGCTTGCAGGTGTCGACGCGCTCGAAGGCCTGGCCACCGACGGTGACGATCGTGCTGGGGCCGCCGGGGCCGGTGAGCTTGCCAGCCTTGAGCCAGGATTCGCGCGGGCCGAGCTTGCCGAGCATGCGCGTCCAGGCGTCGCGATAGGTCGGCTGCTTCATCAGGTCGTGGAGATAGCGCCCTCCGTCCTTGGGCGTCTGGGCCGAAGCCGGAGCTGCCAGCAGCAGGGCGACAGCACTCGCGATTGCGAAAGGCAGGCGCCTGACGGACATGTTCAGCGCTCCGTGATCTTGAACTCGATGCGGCGGTTGCGGCGGTGGGCGTCGTCGGTATTGGCGACGTCGAGCGGCTGGTACTCGCCGAAGCCGGTCGCTGCGACGCGGTCGGTCGGCAGGCCGCGCGAGATCAGGTATTCGACGACGGCGATGGCGCGGGCCGAGGAGAGATACCAGTTCGAGGGGAACTGCGCCGATTTGATCGGCCGGTTGTCGGTATGGCCGTCGACGCGCAGGATCCAGGGCAGGTCCGGCGGCATCTCGTTGCCGAGATCGAGCAGGATGGTGGCGAGCTTGTCGAGCTCGACCTTGCCTTCGGGCTTCAGCACGGCCTGGCCGCCGTCGAAGAAGACCTCGGACTGGAAGACGAAACGGTCGCCGACGACACGGATATCGGGCCGTGTGCCGAGCACCTGCCGCAGCCGCCCGAAGAAGTCCGAGCGGTAGCGCGCCAGTTCCTGCACGCGCTGGGCCAGAGCGACGTTGAGGCGCGAGCCGAGCTCGGAGATGCGGGCCTGCGAATCCCTGTCCTTGGCCTCGGAGGCGGAGAGGGCTTCCTCCAGCGCTGCGAGCTGGCGGCGCATGGCCTGGATCTGCTGGTTGACGAGATCGACCGTCGCCTGGGCCCGGGCGGAGAGCTGCTTCTCCGCATCCAGCGCCTTCTGCGATTCGGCGAGCTGGGCGCCGGCATTGCTGCCGGCTTGCGTGTCGATCAGGCCTTGCAGCCGGCTGCGCTCACCTTGCGTCTGGGCCAGCGTCGACTGCATCAGCTGGAGGCTTTCCTGCGCCTGCCGGTTGGAGGAGCGCTCGAGGGCGAGCAGGTCCGTCAGTTCGGAAATCTGCCTGTTGAGCCGCTCCAGCGCGGTGTCCTTGCCGGTCAATTCCTGCGACAGGAAGAACTGGCCGAGCACGAAGACCGTCAGCAGGAAGACAATGCCGATCAGCATCGTCGAAAGCGCGTCGACGAAGCCGGGCCAGAAATTGACGTCCTCACGGCGATGGGCGCGGGAGAGGGCCATCCGTCAGATTCCTGCTTTGGCGAGCAGCATCATGGCTCGGTCACCTGGTCGGCGGTGAGGCGGTCGATCAGGCGCTTCAGGTCCTTCTCGCGGGCGGCCTGTGCTTCGACCCAGTCGCGGATCATCTGCTGCTCGGAGCGCATGTGCTGGACGAGGCCCTGGATGCCCTCGGCCAGATTGGAGAGCGCCTGCGTCGCGGCGCGGTTGTTGGAGGCGCCGTCGGCCATGGCGGCGCTGAGCTGCTCGAAACGGTCGGCGAGCGGATTGCCGGCCGCAAGCAAGGCGGCGGGCGCCTCGGGCGTGCCGGTGCGGCTGCCGAGCCAGCTCTCGACCTCGTTGCGGAAGCGGCGCTGCGCCTGCCCGACCTGAAGGTCGAGGAAGCCGAGGATCAGCGAGCCGGCGATGCCGAAGAGCGAGGAGGAGAAGGACAGGCCCATGCCGGCGAGCGGGGCGGAGAGGCCAGCCTTGAGCTCGTCGAAGAGCACACCGGCCTCGGCACCGGTGCGCAGCGACTTGATGACGGTGCCGACCGAGCCGACCGTGTCGAGCAGGCCCCAGAAGGTGCCGAGCAGGCCGAGGAAGACGAGCAGGCCGCTGAGATAGCGCAGCACCTCGCGCCCGTCGTCGAGCCTGACCGCGATCGATTCGAGCGCCGTGACGGCCTGGGCCGGGGCAAGGGTGCCATGCTCCAGCGCCGGCAGGACGGAGCCCAGCGGGGCGATGACCTGGCCGCGGCGGATATCGGCGGAAGCAGGCGCGACGGCGAGATTGGTCGCGGCGCGCGCCTCGCTGTGGATGCGCCAGAGTTCGCGCAGTGCGATCAGGCAGCCGACGAGCAGGGCCCCGAGGATGAGCCCGTTCAGACCGGGATTGGTCATGAAGGCCTGGACCAGCCCGGCCTGCAGGATGAAGCCGAGGAAGCCGATCAGGACGAGGAACAGGACCGCGCGGACGACGTAGCGGAGCGGCCTGGAGAAGCGGACCTGCGTCCGCACGGTTGCGGCCGTTGCCGGCTCGGCCGCGAAATCCTCAATCGCCATGCGTCGTCTTCCGTTCGCCTCGGAGTGCGGGGAGGACTGTCGCCTCCCACGCCGCCGGGATCAAGCACGAAAGAGCAACAGTTTCGGGGCTGTTGGCCTCAGGCCGCCGCGGTCTTGAGCGCCTGGCTGAGCGCGCGCTCGCCGGCCTCGTTGCCGCAGATGATGTCCTTGGCGCTCGTCACCGGCTTGCCGTCGAGCGTGCCGAAGGTGCCGCCGGCCTCGCGGATCAGCACGGCGCCGGCCGCGAAATCCCAGGTGTTGAGGCCGCGTTCCCAATAGGCGTCCATGCGGCCGGCGGCGACATAGGCGATGTCGAGCGCGGCCGAGCCCATGCGGCGGACATTGGCGAAGCGCGGCATCACGGCGGCGAGTTCGCGCAGGAACTGGCCGTGGCCGCCCTTGCCGATATGCGGGATGCCGGTGCCGATCAGCATGTCGGCCGGCTCGTTGCGGCCGGAAACGCGCAGGCGGCGGTTGTTGACATAGGCGCCCTTGCCCTTCTCGGCCATGAACATCTCGTCCTTGGCGGCGTCGTAGATCACGCCGGCGATGAACTGGTTGTCGCGCTCCAGCGCGACCGAGATGTTCCAGTGCGGGATGCCGCGCAGGAAGTTATGGGTGCCGTCGAGCGGGTCGATATGCCAGCGGTTGCTCTCGTCGGTGCCGTGGACGACGCCGCTCTCCTCCATGACGAAACCATAGCCGGGGCGGGCCTTCTCCAGCGCGGCGCGGAGGATTTCCTCGGCCTTGGTGTCGGCCTTGGAGACGAAGTCGCCCGGGCCCTTGGCCAGGACCTGCAGGTTCTCGACCTCGCCGAAATCGCGCTTGAGCGAGCGGGACGCCTTCATCACGGCGTCGGTCATCACGGTCATCAGGGGAGAGCGGATCATCGGAAACCTCTTGCGCGCCGCAACGACGCGATGAGCCAGCGGCGCAAGCCTTGCGCCCGGCAAGAATTTAGTGAGCCGTCACTTGCGCGGGTCTTACGGCGCCGTCAAGACGGCGGTGCTGATCCGGCCGGCGGCCATGCGGGCGGCGCGGGCCTGCTGCTCGGGCTTGAGGCGCTCGAACATGTCGTCGAGCGCGGGGTCCTTGAGGCCCTGCGAGCGGGCCGCGAGATGCCAGGCTGCCGCCTCGATCGTGTCCGGCGCGATGCCGAGACCGAACTGGTAGAGCTTGGCGAGGCGGTTCTGGGCGATGGGGTTGCCCTCCCAGGCGGCGCGCCGGAACAGGCTGGCGGCGGCGGCTTCATCCTTCTCGACGCCGGTGCCGTTGAACAGCATGATGGCGTATTCGACCTCGCCGGGGACGTTGCCGGCCGCTGCCGCCTGCTTCATCCAGCGGGCGGCGACCTCCTCGCTCTCCGGCATGCCACGTCCCTGCTTTGCCAGCACGCCGAGCGCATGCATGGCGTCGCCGATCTGGGATTTCGCTGCGATTTCAAGACAGGCGACGGCACGTTTGTCCTCAGCTTCGCGGTTCGCCGCGAGAAGGGCGAGCGCGAGATTGTAGTTGGCGGCGGGGTGGCCGGCGGCAGCCGCCTTCTCGAGCAGCTTGCCGGCGCGGGCGGGGTCGCGCTTGCCGCTCTTCTCGTCGAGAAGCTGCGTCGCCAGCGCGAAAGCCGCGTTGATGTCGCCGCGCGCCTCGGCGCGCTCATACCATTCCGTCGCGACCTTCTGGTCCGGCGCGACCCCGAGGCCCTGGCGATAGAGTTCGCCGACCAGGGTCATTGCGGCGGCATCGCTGCTATCGGCCTCGATGCGCTTGAGCGCTTCCGCCTGGGCGCGACGATAATGTCCGGCCTGATAGGCGCCATAGGCCAGATCCGGCGTGGACGCAGCCTCGGCCGGGCCGGCAAGCAGGGCGCCGGCGAGCAGGGCACCGGCCAGCAAGGCTTGCCCGGCCAGTCGCGTCATCGGGCCGTCTTCCGCGCGGCACAGGCACTGATCGCCTGGTTGGCCTGCTCGACCAGGGCGCGGATATCCTGCCCTTCGTCGAAGGCCCAGGCGCCGAGCGCGACGAATTCCGCGCCGGTCTCGATCAGCGCGGGGATGGAGTCGGCATCGGGCGCATAGGCGACGCAGGGCGTCTCGAAGATCTCGGCCCACCAGCCGGCGCGCTCGACCACGGCCGCGAGCGGCGGCAGCGAGCCGTCGGGACGGGGCTCGCCGAACATCACGTAATCGACGCCGGCCTCGCCGGCATCCATCGCGTCATGGCGCGCACGCAAGGCGCCGATGCCGATGATGCGCTCGCTCTTCAGGCTGGAGCGGGCCTCGGAGACTGCGGCAGGGCCGCCGGTGAGATGGACGCCGTCGGCGCCACCGCGCGCCGCGACGAGCGCATTGTCCTCGACAACGAGGGCGACATTATTGGCCTGGACCGGGCCGGCGAGGCGCTTGACGCGCTCGATCCGGCTGCGGTCGTCGCCGGCGCTGAGGCGCAGCAGCACGGCGGCGACATCGCCGCCGGCCATGGCCTGCATCAGGCGAAAGGCCATGGCCTCCGCGTCTGCGACGGGAGGGGTGACGAGCATCAGGCGAGTGGAGGATGATTGTGTGGTCATGATCGGCTGCGCAAACGGCCCGCAGCGAAGTCCAATGTCAAGACCGCAAGGCCGGCAACGAGGCTCCAGAAGGCCGATCCGATGCCGAAAAGCGAGAGGCTGGAGGCGGCGACGGCAAAGGTGACGACGGCGGCGAAGCGCTCCTTGTCGGAAGACATGGCCTGTCCGAGCGCCCCCGTCAGCGAGCCGACCAGTCCGAGGCCCGCCACGGCGACGATCAGCGCCTTGGGCAGCGCCAGCAGCAGGGCGATCAGCAAGCCGGTAGAGGCGGCGACGACGAAATAGAACAGGCCGTAGAGCACGCCGGCCTTCCAGCGCTGGGCAGGGTCGGGATGGGTGTCGCCGCCGGTGCAGATCGAGGCCGATATCGCGGCCATGTTGGTCATATGCGCGCCGAAGGGCGCGGTCAGGAGCGAAGTCAGGCCGGTGACGAACAGCGAGGGTGCGGTCGGCGGATTGTAGCCGGCGGCGCGCAGCACGGCGAAACCCGGCAGGTTCTGGGCGGCCATGGTGACGAGATAGAGCGGGACGCCGATTCCGAGCATGGCGGCAATATCGAAGCGCGGCGTGACGAATTCGAGGCCGCTCAGCGTCATTGCTCCGGCAGGCCAATGGGCGAGGCCGCCAACGAAGCTGATCGCGATGCCGGCGACGAGCGCAGCGATGACGCCGAGGAAGGGATTGAACAGGCGCGCCAACAGGAAGACGGCGAGCAGCGGCAGGACGAGCCCGGGCGAGAGCCGCATCTCGTCGAAGACCGCGATGACGAAGCGGAAGATGACACCGGCGAGCATCGCGGCTGCCACCGGCATCGGGATGCGCTCGATCAGCCTGCCGAGCGGACGGAAGGCGGCGGTCAGCATCATCAGCACGGCCGCGACCAGGAAGGCGCCAACGGCTGAGGCCATGTCGAATCCGGTCACGGCGGCGATGAGGGCGGCGCCCGGCGTCGACCAGGCGCAGATCATCGGCATGCGGTAGCGCCAGGACAGGAAGAGGCTGGAGGCGCCGGTCGCGAGACAGAGCGCCGCAATCCACGAGATGGTCTGGCCGGGCGTGGCGCCGAGCGCCTGCGCGGCCTGGAGGATGACGGCGACGGAGGCGGCGAAGCCGACGAAGACCGCGACCAGGGCAGAGAAGACGATCGACATGGTGCGGGAAGCCGGCTGGGACAGAAGCAAGCCAGCGTTGAACCAGAAATCGCCTGAGACGGAAAGGGCGGCGGGCGCAGGGCCGGGACCAGTCTGAGGGCGGGACTGGCTGGAAGATGGCCTGCCGGTAACGGGCGATGTCATTCGGCTGTCAATGGCCGGGCCTAGCTGCGCATTATTCCAATCCGAAGCGACCGAGGCCGATCATGCGCGACGACGAGTACGAATCCACCTTCGGCGCCAGCATGCTGGAGCATGAGGATGCCGAGCCGCGGAATCCGACCGACAATCCGACCATGGGTGAATTGATCTCGCAGCGTTTTTCGCGGCGTGGTTTGCTCAAGGGCGCGCTCGCCGTCTCGGCGATTTCGGCGACGGTCGGCACGCTGGCGCTGGAAACCGCTGCCGAGGCGCAGGCGCAGGGCGCCAAGTCGGCCTTCTCCTTCAAGGAGGTCGAGGTCGGCGTCGATGCCGATCACCACGTCGCCGAGGGCTACGAGGCGCAGGTGCTGCTGCGCTGGGGTGACCCGCTGACGGCTGATGCGCCAGCCTTCGACCCGGCAAAGCAGAGCGCGGAGGCCCAGAGCAAGCAGTTCGGCTACAATAACGATTTCGTCGGCTATGTGCCGATGACCGGTGCCGCCGATCCGTCCGCCCACGGGCTGCTCTTCGTCAATCACGAATATACCAACCCGCATCTGATGTTCCCGGGCGTCGTCGAGATGAAGGACGGCAAGGCGGTGATGAAGAACGCGACGCCGGAGCGCTTCGCGATCGAGGCGATGGCGCATGGCGCGACCGTCGCGGAAATCCGCAAGACCGGCAATCAATGGGCGCTGGTCAGGGATTCCAAGTACAACCGCCGCATCACCGCCGCCACCGAGATGCAGCTCTCGGGACCGGTCGCCGGCCATGAGCGCGTGCAGACCAAGGCCGATACCAGCGGCCGCAAGGTGCTGGGCACGCTCAACAACTGCTCGGGCGCGCTGACCCCTTGGGGCACCTTCGTCTCGGGCGAGGAGAACTTCCACGGCTATTTCTCCGGCAAGCTGGCGGAGGGCCATCGCGAGGAGGCGAACTACAAGCGCCTCGCCGTGCCGTCCTCGCCCTATGCCTGGGGCCGCTTCGAGGAGCGCTTCGACCTCGCCAGGGAGCCGAACGAGGCCAACCGCTTCGGCTGGGTGGTCGAGGTCGATCCGTTCGACCCGAACTCGGTGCCGAAGAAGCGCACCGCGCTCGGCCGCTTCAAGCATGAGGGCGCCGACATGATCGTCGCCAGGGACGGGCGCGTCGTCGCCTATCTCGGCGACGATGAGCGCTTTGATTATGTCTACAAGTTCGTCACGGCTGCCCGCTTCGACCCGAACAACCGGGCCAGCAATCTCGACCTGCTCGATGCCGGCACGCTCTATGTCGCCAAGTTCGCGGCGGAGGGCGCGCATGAATGGCTGCCGCTGGTCTTCGGGCAGGGCCCGCTCACGGCCGCGAACGGCTTCCAGAGCCAGGCCGACGTGCTGATCGAGGCGCGCCGTGCCGGCGACCTGCTCGGCGCGACCAAGATGGACCGGCCGGAAGACATCACGCCGAACCCGGTGACGGGGAAGGTCTATGTGATGCTGACCAACAATACGAGCCGTAAGGACGGTGAGATCGACGCTGCCAATCCGCGCGCCAAGAACGCCTTCGGCCATATCATCGAGATCGCCGAGGCCGATGGCGATCACACGGCGACCAGAGGGCGCTGGGAGATCCTGCTGAAATGCGGCGATCCATCCGTCGCGGCGGTCGGTGCGAGCTTCTCGACCGATACGACCAAGAACGGCTGGTTCGGCATGCCCGACAATGCCGTGGTCGATTCCGCCGGGCGGCTCTGGGTCGCGACGGATGGGAACGGCATCGACGTGACCGGGCGCACCGACGGGCTCTGGGCGGTCGATACCGAGGGTGGCGCGCGCCGGACCTCGAAGCTGTTCTACCGCGTGCCGCATGGCGCGGAGATGTGCGGCCCCTGCTTCACGCCGGACGACACCACAGCCTTCGTCGCCGTGCAGCATCCGGGTGACGATGGGCCGGACTGGCCCGAATTCGGCCGCCGCTCCTATTACGAGGACCTCTCGACCCGCTGGCCGGATTTCAAGCCGGATATGCCGGTGCGGCCGTCCGTGGTGGCGATCACCAGGAAGGGCGGCGGCAAGATCGGGGTGTGAGGCGGGCCGCCGTCAAGGCCGGGTTCGACCCGGGGCCACCTCCTGACAGCAAAACGCCCGGTCAATGCGACCGGGCGTTTCCGTTTCAAAGCCTGCTCAAATGCAGTGAAGCTCAGGCCGCCTTCTTGGCGCCGAAGGTCGGGTCGAGATCGCCCTTGGCGTAGCGTTTGGCCATGTCGGCCAGCGTGATGACGCGCTTGATCTTCGAGGCCTGGCCGGCGGTGTTGAACTCTTCCAGGCGCTGCTTGCAGAGCTTGGTCATCGCTTCCATGGCGGGCTTCAGATACTTGCGCGGATCGAACTCGCCGGGGTTCTCCGAGAGGATCTTGCGGATCTGGCCGGTCATCGCCATGCGGTTGTCGGTGTCGATGTTGATCTTGCGCACGCCGTGCTTGATGCCGCGCTGGATCTCCTCGACCGGCACGCCCCAGGTCTGGGGCATCTTGCCGCCATACTGGTTGATGACGTCCTGCAGGTCCTGCGGAACGCTGGACGAGCCGTGCATGACGAGATGCGTGTTCGGCAGCAGCTTGTGGATCTCCTCGATGACATGCATCGCCAGGATCGCGCCATCGGGCTTGCGGGTGAACTTGTAGGCGCCATGCGAGGTGCCCATGGCGATCGCGAGGGCATCGACCTTGGTCTCGGCGACGAACTTCACGGCTTCGTCGGGATTGGTCAGGAGCTGGTCGTGGCTGAGCTTGCCCTCGAAGCCGTGGCCGTCCTCCTTCTCGCCCTCGCCGGATTCCAGCGAGCCGAGCACGCCGAGCTCACCCTCGACCGAGATGCCGCCAAGATGGGACATATCGGTGACCGTCTTGGTCACGCCGACATTGTAGTCCCAGTCGCCCGGCGTCTTGCCGTCGGCCTTGAGCGAGCCGTCCATCATCACCGAGGTGAAGCCGGCCTGGATCGCGGTCATGCAGGTCGCCGGCTCGTTGCCGTGGTCGAGATGCACGCAGACCGGGATATGCGGGTAGATCTCGGTAACGGCGTCCATCATGTGCTTGAGCATGATGTCGTTGGCGTAGCTGCGGGCGCCGCGCGAGGCCTGGATGATGACGGGCGCGTCGGTCGCGTCGGCCGCCGCCATGATCGCCAGCGCCTGCTCCATGTTGTTGATGTTGAAGGCGGGCACGCCGTAGTCGTTCTCGGCGGCATGATCGAGCAACTGGCGAAGCGTGATACGGGCCATGTTCTTTTTTGTCTCCGATGGAAATCTGTCCTGCTTCATTACCGCACGTTCAGGACGCTCGCTAGCTGCGGCAGCGTGCGCAAAAAAGCCACAAGTCAAACTTGACCAAAAGTCATGTGACTGTTTCTGCCATTATCCTATTGCTTTCCCTGGAAATTATAGGCTGTTTGATCAAGCTGACCTTAAGGGGGGACATTATGACTAATTTTGTACAGAAATGTGCTGCGGGCGCTCTTTTTACCGTGTTGCTCCTGCCCGCTCCGGCGGTGATGGCTGCGCCAGTCGGGATGGGCCCAGGCTGTCAGGCTCTCTACGACAAATATTCCGCCGGAAACGGTCCCAGGGCTTTTGCCAGGGGTAAAACCAAGGGCTGTGGCTGGAAGGAGACGGGAGGCACTATCTCCCTTGCCGAAGCGAGCAAAAGAGCGGTTGCATTCTGTGTTGCGAACGGTGGCGATCGCTGTGCGGTCGTCGACACCGTCAAATAATCGCGCGCCCATATCATCGCGCGGCTCATCTATACGGGATGGCCGTTGCTCTTAGGACGACAAGAACAATGCCGCCGGCGACGCAACCGGCGGCATTGTTCACTGCTTCCGCAGCGCCTCGACGCCCGGCAGGGCCTTGCCTTCCATCCATTCGAGGAAGGCGCCACCCGCCGTCGAGACATAGGACAGGTCGTCGATGACGCCGGCATGGTTCATCGCCGCGACGGTGTCGCCGCCACCGGCGACCGCGACGAGATCGCCGGCCTTGACGTGCCTGGCTGCGGCCTTGGCGACGGCGACGGTCGCCGTGTCGAAGGGCGGCAGCTCGAAGGCGCCGAAGGGGCCGTTCCAGACCAGCGTCTTGACCTTCTCCAGCCGCAGCACGACTTCGGCGATCGAGAGCGGGCCGGCATCGAGAATCATCTCGTCGGCGCCGACTTCACCGACCGGCACGACGCGATGGCCGGGATGGGCCTTGAATTCGCGTGCCACCAGCGCGTCGACCGGCAGGAGGATCTCGCAGCCGGCAGCCTTGGCCTTCTCCTCGATCTCGCGGGCGGTGCCGACGAGGTCATGCTCGCAGAGCGATTTGCCGACGTTCACGCCGCGCGCGGCAAGGAAGGTGTTGGCCATGCCGCCACCGATGGCGAGCACGTCGACCTTCTTCACCAGATTGCCGAGCAGGTCGAGCTTGGTCGAGACCTTGGCGCCGCCGACGATCGCCATCACCGGGCGGGTGGGGTTGTCGAGGCCGGCGGAGAGGGCTTCGAGCTCGGCTTGCATGGTGCGCCCGGCATAGGCCGGCAGGACATGGGCGAGGCCTTCGGTCGAGGCGTGCGCCCGGTGCGCGGCCGAGAAGGCGTCGTTGACATAGAGGTCGCCATTGGCGGCGATCGCCCTGACGAAGTCGGGATCGTTCTTCTCGTCGCCGGCGTGGAAGCGGGTGTTCTCCAGCAGCAGGACGTCGCCGCTCCTGGCGGCGGCAAGCGCCTTTGCAACCGGTTCGCCGATGCAGTCGTCGACGAAGGTGACGGGGCGGCCGAGCGCCTGTGTCAGTGCCGGCACGACCTGCCGCAGGCTGTTCTTGTCGTCGCGGCCCTTCGGCCGGCCGAAATGCGCGAGCAGCACGACCTTGCCGCCCTTGTCGGCGATCTCGCGGATCGTCGGCAGGATGCGGTCGATGCGGGTGGTGTCGCTGACCTTGTCGCCGTCCATGGGAACGTTGAGGTCGACGCGGACAAGCACCCGCTTGCCCGCAAGATCGGCATCGTCGAGGGTGCGGAAGGCGCTCATCGCGGCAGCAGGCCGCCGAACAGGCCGGGCACGC
The DNA here is from genome assembly GCF_058800455.1 of Allobosea sp. GW822-FHT05A11. Lineage (NCBI taxonomy): Bacteria > Pseudomonadati > Pseudomonadota > Alphaproteobacteria > Hyphomicrobiales > Alloboseaceae > Allobosea > Allobosea sp. GW822-FHT05A11. Next base: position 526,504 of record NZ_JBXAMI010000001.1, read on the forward strand.
CGAATTTCAGGACGAGGATGGTGAGCAGCACGGTGAGCACCGCGGTCACGGCGGCGGTGACGAAGAGCGTGCCGGCCCGCGGCGTCGCATCGACGCGCTGGCGCAGGGCGGCGATCTCGTTGCGGATGCCGCCGATGTCGAGCGTGCCCACCGCATTGTCGACCTTGCCGGCCGAGCGCTCCAGCGAGGCTTCCGCGCGGGTCAGAACGGCCTCGTAGCGGGCGAATTTCTCCTCGATGCGCGCTGCCTTCTCCTCGATGCGGGAGAGCTGGTCGAGCTTGCGCGGCTCGGTCGCGGCCGGCGCCGGCTCGGCGCGTATCGGAGCCGGGGCCGGAGCGGGAGCAGGGGCAGGGGTCGAAGCGGAGGGGAAGGCCGGGACCGGCGCCAGGTTGGCCGGTGCGGAGGCAGCCTCGGTCTGGGGGGCGGGCGGGGTCGCTACTGTCGGCTCGATCTTGGCCATGCTCGGTCCGTTTCTGCTGCTGTTCAGGGACAAGGCCACGCCCTGACGGAGGAACGTGGCCTTGGTAAGACGGTTCAGAGCAGGGCGCCCATGGCGACGGCGGTGTCGCTCATGCGGTTCGAGAAGCCCCATTCGTTATCGTACCAGGAGAGGACGCGGACGAACTTGTCGTCCATGACCTTGGTCTGGTCGAGGGCGAAGGTCGAGGACGCCGGATCGTGGTTGAAGTCGATCGAGACGTTCGGCTGGTCGGTGACGGCGAGGATGCCCTTAAGCGGGCCGCGCTTCGAGGCCTTGATGATGGCCTCGTTGACCTTCTCGACCGTGGTCTTGCGCTTCGAGATGAACTTGAAGTCGACGACCGAGACGTTCGGGGTGGGAACGCGGATCGAGGTGCCGTCGAGACGGCCTTTCAGATCGGGGATGACGAGGCCGATCGCCTTGGCGGCACCGGTCGAGGTCGGGATCATCGAGAGCGCGGCGGCGCGGCCGCGATAGAGATCCTTGTGCATCGTATCCAGCGTCGGCTGGTCGCCGGTATAGGCATGGATCGTGGTCATGAAGCCCTTGTCGATGCCCATGCTGTCATGCAGCACGCGCACGACCGGCGCGAGGCAGTTCGTGGTGCAGGAGGCGTTCGAGACGACGACGTGGTCCTTGGTCAGCTCGTGATGGTTGACGCCGAAGACGACAGTCAGGTCGGCGCCGTCGCAGGGGGCCGAGACCAGCACGCGCTTGGCGCCGGCCGCGAGATGCGCGGCGGCCTTGTCGCGGGTGGTGAAGATGCCGGTGCACTCGAAGGCGATGTCGACGCCGAGCGCCTTGTGCGGCAGGTCCTTGGGATCGCGGATCGCGGTGACCTTGATCGGGCCGCGGCCGACATCGATCGTGTCGCCGGAGACGGTCACGGTGCCGGGGAAGCGGCCATGGACGGAGTCGAAGCGGAAGAGATGGGCGTTGGTCTCGACCGGGCCGAGATCGTTGATCGCCACGACCTCGATATCCTTGCGCTTCGACTCGATGATCGCGCGCAGAACGTTGCGCCCGATGCGGCCGAAGCCGTTGATCGCTACCTTCACCGTCATATCTTCCTCTCCTTCGCCGAGCGAAACGGCGATGCCGTCGCTATCCACGCGGGCAATTCGGCCAAAGAATGGCCGAACGCAAGATGTCTTTCGGGAATATCAGCCCTGCCTGCGGCCGGCCCTCAGGCGTTGTGCTGCTTCATCGCGGCGTCGGCGATCGCCTCCGCCGTGATGCCGAAATGCTTGTAGACCTCCTTGTAGGGGCCGCTGGCGCCGAAGGAATGCATACCGATGAATGTACCGTCATGGCCGATCACGGCATCCCAGCCGAAGCGCACGCCGGCCTCGACGGCGATCTTGACCGGGGCGGAGCCGACGATCGCTGCCTGGGTGGCCTCGTCCTGCTCCAGGAAGAGCTCGAGCGAAGGCACGGACACGACGCGGGCGCGGACGCCCTTCTCGGCTAGCAGCTTGCGCGCGGCGACGGCGAGCTCGACCTCGGAGCCCGAGGCGAAGAGCGAGACCTGGGCCTTGCCGCCTTCGGCCGCCAGAAGCTCATAGGCGCCGGTGGCCGAGCGGTTCTTGGCCGAAGCGTCGGTGCGCAGCTGCGGCAGGTTCTGGCGCGAGAGCGCGAGCACCGTCGGGCCGTTGGTGCGCTCCAGCGCGGCCTGCCAAGCTTCCGCGGTCTCGATCGTGTCGGCCGGGCGGAAGACGCGCATGTTCGGCATGGCGCGCAAGCTGGCGATCTGCTCGACCGGCTGATGGGTCGGGCCGTCCTCGCCGAGGCCGATCGAGTCATGGGTCATGACGTAGACGACCGGGGCGCCCATCAGGGCGGCCAGCCGCATCGAGGGGCGGGCATAGTCGGCGAAGACCAGGAAGGTGCCGCCGGCGGTGCGGAAACCGCCATGCAGGGTGATGCCGTTCATCGCGGCGGCCATGCCGTGCTCGCGGATGCCGTAGCGGACATAGCGGCCCTTCGGGGTCTTCGGGGTGAAGTCCTCGGCGGCCTTGGTGCGGGTGTTGTTCGAGGGGGTCAGGTCGGCCGAGCCCATCACCAGCTCCGGCATGACCGGAATGATGGCTTCCAGCGCCAGCTCCGAGGCCTTGCGGGTGGCCACAGTCTGCGGCGCGGCGATCAGCGCCTTCTTGTGGGCGAGGATCGCCTTGTCGAGCTTGGCCGGGACACCGTGCACGAGGCGGCGGTCGAATTCGCCGCGCTTGCGCTCGGAGAGGGTGGCGAAACGCTCGCTCCAGTCCTTGTGGGCGGCGGCGCCGGCAGCTCCGAAGCCGCGCCAGGCCTTGAGCACGTCGGCCGCGACCTCGAAGGCGCCGCCGGTGATGCCGAGCGCCTTCTTGGCGGCGGCAAGCTCCTCGGCGCCGAGCGGCTCGCCATGGGCCTTGGAGGTGCCGGCCTTCTTCGGCGCGCCGAAGCCGATCACGGTCTTGCAGGCGATCATGGTCGGCTTGTTCGACTTCTGGGCGCGGCGGATGGCGGCCTCGATCGCCTCGGGATCATGGCCGTCGACGCGCTCGGAGCGCCAGCCGCAGGCCTTGAAGCGCGCGACCTGGTCGACATTGTCGGTGATCGTCAGCGGGCCGTCGATCGAGATGCCGTTATCGTCCCAGAGCACGATCAGTTTGCTGAGCTTCTGGTGGCCGGCGAGAGCGATCGCCTCCTGGCTGATGCCCTCCATCAGGTCGCCGTCGGAGGCCAGCACATAGGTGTGGTGGTCGACGACCTTCTTGCCGAATTCGGCGGCGAGCATGCGCTCGGCCATGGCCATGCCGACGGCGGTGGCGAGGCCCTGGCCGAGCGGGCCGGTGGTGGTCTCGACGCCGGCGGTCATGAAGTTCTCGGGGTGGCCGGGGGTCTTCGACTCGATCTGGCGGAAGGCCTTGAGGTCGTCGAGCGCCATGCCGGGCGCGCCGGTGAGATAGAGCAGGGCGTAGAGCAGCATCGAGCCGTGGCCGGCGGAGAGCACGAAGCGGTCGCGGTCCGGCCAGCGCGGATCGGCGGCGTCATATTTCATCACGCGGGTAAACAGCACGGCGGCAACGTCGGCAGCGCCCATCGGCAGGCCGGGATGGCCGGACTTGGCCTTCTCGACACCGTCCATCGCCAGGCCGCGGATGGCGTTGGCGAGCTTGTCGTGCTGGGCGCGGTCGATGGTGGTCATGATGATCTCACGGGCTTTAAGTCTGGCGGGCTTGAGGCCGATCCGAACCTGCGGGAAAGGCAGGAATGGGGCCGGCGGGCAGGCGATGTCGGCAGGCTTGGAAAAGGACCGGTGGATTAGGCCTTGCGCTCGCCACGAGTCAATTCACGCAAGCCGGGTTTCAGGGTCGCAGGAGCCGGTTGCCGCAGGTTTTTCGCATGGTTCCGTCCGAACCGGCGCGTTCACGCTCTCGGATGGGGCCGATTCCTGTTTTCCCGCGTTCTCATGTAAATTCGCTGGACGAATCGTGTGAGCCGGCTTCGATCTGAAAGGAGAACGACGGTGGCGAGCCTGATGCTGGACAATGCGCTGGCGCGCCTGGATACGGCGCTGGGGCAGCTGGAAGCGGCGGCGCGGCGGCGGGTCGAGGCTGAGCGTGGACATGGCAACCTCGAAACCGAACTCGCCCTGATGCAGGACGATCGCGCGCGCCTCGCAGCCGATCTCGACGGCGCCATGGCGCGGCTCGGGCAGGTCGAGACGGCCGCCGCCGATGTCGACCAGCGGCTGGAGCGGGCGATGAACGTCGTCGGCGCCGTGATCGCGCGGGTGGAGGCGCAGCAGCCGCCGGAGCCCGAGGCAAGCTAGGGTCTGTACTCGTTATGGACGATGTTTTGATCGGGCCAAAACGGCCAAGAGCAAGGAGGAGCCCGCCGCCCGATGCCCCAGGCATCGGGCAAGGGACCGACACAGCTATCGGCCGTTTTCGCCCGACCCCGCAGGGGCGCGGGCCTTTTGGGCGGCGGGTGCGTCGCGCGGCCTTGCAAACCGGGCGGTTTGCTGCGGCCACGCTCCTGCCCGCCGACCAAAATGCCTCGCGTCAAAACATCGTTCATAATGAGCACAGACCCTAAAGCGAGGACTGGAGAGGGAATGCCGCAAGTCAACGTCATGATCGCCGGGAAAGCCTACCGCATGGCCTGCGGGGAAGGCGAGGAGGGCCATCTCGAGGGGCTCGCCCGGTTCTTTGACGAGAAGATCGGCGAAATGCGCGAGGCCTTCGGCGAGATCGGCGACATGCGCCTGCACGTCATGGCCGCGCTGATGGTGGCCGACGAGGTCCATGAACTGAAGCGGCGACTGGCGAAGCTGGAAGCCGACCTCGCGGCGACGCAGGGCAATGCCGGCGCTGCCGACCAGCGGCTCGGCGAGGTCGAGGACCGGGCGGCGGAAGCGCTCGTCGCGGCAGCCGAGCGGATCGAAGGCGTGGCGCGCAGCCTGATCCCGACCGCGGTGGGGTGACGGCTTCCGCCCGGAAACAGAAAAGGCCCCGGACGATGTCGTCCGGGGCCTTTTCTTTTCTAACTGCGCAGCGATCAGACGCCAGGCGCGCCGCCGGCGCCGTCCAGCACCGTGACGGAGCGGCGGTTCTGCGACCAGCAGGAGATGTCGTTGCAGACCGCGACCGGGCGCTCCTTGCCGTAGGAAATGGTGCGCATGCGGTTGGCCGCGATGCCGCGCGAGGCGAGGTAGTCGCGCACGGTCTGGCCGCGGCGGGCGCCGAGCGAATAGTTGTACTCGCGGGTGCCGCGCTCGTCGGCATGGCCTTCGACGGTGAAGGTGTAGCGCGGATAGCGCTGGAGCCAGCCGGCCTGCTTGTCGAGGGTGGCGGTCGCGGTCGGGGTCAGGTCGGTGGAGTCGGTCTCGAAGAAGACGCGGTCGCCGACATTGACGACGAAGTCCTGCGCGCTGCCCGGGGTCGCGGCGCCGCCGGCGCCGAAGCCCGAGGCATCGGCATTCTGGTCCTTGGCGCAGGCGCCGAGCGCGAGCGTGGCGGCGATGGCGGCGGCGAAACGGACGGCACGGCCGCCGGGAAGGAGAGTGGTCAACATGGCTGAACTCCGGGGCAATCGAATTTTGTGGCGCGCACTTCGAGGAGGGCTTCGCGAAGCCTCATCAATGAAGCGTCAACCTAAACGAGACCTTGCCAAATCAGGGCGAAGTGGCGGCATTGCGGCTTATGGTTAACCAAATGTGGCGAAAGGCGTTTGCGAGCCGGGCTGTTGCGTCGGGAGCACAGGGAGGCTCCGCAGGGCGAATGGGTTGGGCCGTAGCGCGACACGGACACCCGGTAAAAAGATCGGAGCTTTCCGGTTGACGAATTCATAGCTGTGTGGTTATGGATAATTCATAGCCATATGGTTATGGAATTCCGATGCCCGGCACGCATGACCTTCTCTTCAGGACGCTTTCCGACCCGACGCGGCGGGGCATTTTCGAGTGCCTGTGCAGCCAGGGCGAACAGACGGTCGCGGCGCTGACCGCACAGGCCGGCGTGTCGCAGCCGGCTGTCTCGAAGCACTTGGCCATGCTGAAGCAGGCCGGGCTGGTGCGGGACCGCCATCAGGGCCGGCAGACGCATTACAGCGCGCAGCTCGCGGCGCTCGCGCCTCTCGCCGATTGGACGAACCGCATGGCCGGCTACTGGGAAAGCCGGTTCGACGATCTCGAAGACCTGCTCAAGAGGATGGACCAATGACCGAAACCCGCTCCGTCATCGTCGAGCGCGAGATGCCCCATCCACCGGAGAAGCTCTGGCGTGCGCTGACGCAGCCGCATCTGATCGCCGAATGGCTGATGAAGAACGACTTCGTGCCGACCGTCGGCCATCGCTTCAATCTGAGCGGCGACTGGGGCGGGGTGCTGGATTGCGAGGTGCTGACCGTGGAGCCCAACCGCTCGCTCTCCTATAGCTGGGACTTCGCGCATGATGACCCGGCCTATGCCCTCAAGAGCGTCGTGACCTTCACGCTGACGCCGTCGTCCAAGGGCACGCATCTGCGCATGGAACAGGTCGGCTTCGGGCCGGAGCAGAAGCAGGCCCTCGGCGGCGCCAAGGCCGGCTGGCAGCAGTTCTTCGCCAAGCTGGAAGAGGTCGTGGCGCGCGCCGGCTGAGGCGGCGCCACTCCTCCTATCCCCTCATAAAAGGAGCTTTCCTTGACCTGGAGCACTGCAATCCGGCAGGGCCATCGTTGGCTGTCGATGATTTTCACGGCCACCGTCCTCGCGAATTTCGCCGCGATGGCGCGCGGCGAGCCGCCGGCCTGGATCGTCTATTCGCCCCTGCTACCGCTCTTCCTGCTGCTGTTCAGCGGGCTCTATATGTTCATCCTGCCTTACGCCGCGAGATGGCGCGGCCGGCGTCAGGCCTGAAGGCAGGTCAAGTCTCCGGCTGATCGCGAAAAAATTGCGCAAACAGGGTGCAGAATTGCAGCGCATCTTTCGTCCGCTGCGTTCTATCGTAGGAGCATGCGGCCCGATGCCTGCTTCGGTTCGCCGTCCTGTTTCGACCGGAGATCGTGATGGCTCATTCCCTCAATTCCGCTGTTGCGAGCGCGGCGCCGATCCGCGGCCCGAGCCAGCCCGATCTCGACTCCGAGGTGGTGTGGGAGGCGCGCCGCGATCTCGCCGCGACGTTCCGGATGGCGGCGCGCTACGGCTTCGAGGAAGGCATCTGCAACCATTTCTCCGCGCTGGTGCCGGGCTATGACGACCTCTTCATCGTCAATCCCTATGGCTGGGCCTTCCGGGAGCTGACCGCCTCGAAGCTGCTGATCTGCGACTTCCACGGCCAAGTCGTCTCAGGCGAGGGGCAGCCGGAGGCGACCGCCTTCTACATCCACGCCCGGGTCCACAAGAACGTCCCGCGCGCCAAGGTCGCCTTCCACACGCATATGCCTTACGCGACGGCGCTTTCGATGACTGAGGGCGATCCGCTGATCTTCGCCGGCCAGACGGCTCTGAAGTTCTACGGCCGCACCGTTGTCGACCGCGACTATAACGGGCTGGCTTTGGACGAGCGCGAGGGCGACCGCATCGCGGCTGCGGTCGGCGATGCCGATATCGTCTTCATGAAGCATCACGGCGTCATGGTGCTCGGGCCGACCATCGCCGAGGCCTGGGACGATCTCTATTATCTGGAGCGGGCCTGCGAGGTGCAGGCGCTGGCGCTGGCGACGGGGCGCGAGGTCAAGCCGGTGAAGCCCGAGATCGCGGAGGCGGCCTATCGCCAGATGCGCGAGGGCGATCCGGAATCCGCGCGGCTCCATCTGGCCTCGATCCGCCGGCAGCTCGACACCGAGGAACCGGTCTATCGCGACTGAGCGGGCCGGTTGGGGCCCAAAAAGCAGAAGCCGCCCGAATTCGTCGGGCGGCTTCGCAGAATCCACAGGTGACGATCGCTTTTCGCCTCAGCGCCCGCCGCTGAGCAGCGGCGACCAGGTCGGGTCGGAGGCGAAGGCCGGGGTCGGCACGGGCACTTCGACGCGGCCGGTGATGTCGACCATATAGAGCTTGCCGCCGGACTGCCCGCCCGGATCGCGGAAGAACATCAGGTACTGGCCGTTCGGCGCCCAGTTCGGGGCCTCGTTGTGGAAGCCCTCGGTCAGGATGCGCTCGCCCGAGCCGTCCGGCCGCATCACGCCGATGGCGAAGCCGCCGCCGCCCTGGCGGGTGAAGGCAATGAGATCGCCGCGCGGCGACCAGGAGGGCTGCGAGTAGCGGCCCTGGCCAAAGGAGATGCGCTGGCCCTCGCCGCCGCCGGCCGGCATCACGTAAAGCTGCTGCTGGCCGCCGCGGTCGCTCTCGAAGACGATGCGCGAGCCGTCAGGCGCATAGGAGGGCGAGGTGTCGATCGCCGCCGTCGAGGTCAGGCGCTGCGTCGTGCGCGAGCCGATGTCGATGGCGTAGAGATTAGCGTTGCCGCCCTGCTGCAGCGAGAGCACGACGCGCTGGCCGTTCGGTGCGAAGCGCGGGCTCGAGCTCATATCGGGGAAGTTGCCGACGATCTGGCGCTGCCCGGTCTCGATGTTGAGGACCTGCACGCGCGGCTGCTCGCCCTGGCGCTGCGACATGAACGCGACGTCCTGCGAGACCGGCGAATAGCGCGGCGTCACCACCGAGACGTCGCCATTGGTCAGGTAGCGCACATTGGCGCCGTCCTGGTCCATGATGGCGAGGCGCTTGCGGCGGGTCTCCTTCGGCCCGGATTCGTCGACGAAGACGACGCGGGTATCGAAGAAGCCGCCGAGCCCGGTGATCTTCGAGAAGATCGCGTCCGAGATGATGTGACCGACGCGGCGGTTGTTGCTCGGGTCGGTGAAATATTGCTGGCCGTCGGTCTGGGTGCCGGTGGCGACGTCCCAGAGCCGGAACTCGGCGCGGATGCGGCCGGCCTCGCGGGAGACGCGGCCGGTGACGAGGGCCTGCACGCCGGCGGCCTGCCAGGCCTGGAACTGCGGCGCCGCGTCGAAGGGCGGGTTCTTCTCGGGATGGCGGCTCTTGTCGATGGGGGTGAAGTAGCCGCAGCGCTTCAGGTTGTTGGTGATCACGCCGGAGACGAGCACACTGCCTTCGCCGCCGAAATCGGCGATGGCGATCGGCATCGGCTGGAAGGCGCCGCCGGTCAGATTGATGATGAGCTCGGCCTTGGCCGCGGTGGGCAGCAGCAGCGCTGCGCCGGCGGTGGCAAGGAGACGGCGGCGGGTGGGCGCAGCCGCGAGACGGGGAAGGGGGGTGCGGTCGATCATCGGGGTCACATGACGTCCCTGGCGTCGAAATTGACGACGACATCACGCCAGTCGTCGTAATAGGAGGCGAATTGAGCCGGGATGCGCAACGGCGCGCAGCGGCGGGTGGCGGTCAGCGCCGAATCGGCGGCGACCCGGAAGAGCGGATCGGCGGAGGAATTGATCACGCCGGGCTGGCCGATGAGCGAGCCGTCGGTGTTGAGCTTCATCCGCACGGAAGGCACGACATTGCTGCCGCCACGGGCGTTGGCGAGCGCGATCGGCACGTTCCAGCATTTCAGGAGCTGATCCTGGATGATGCCGATGAGCTGGGCCCTGAGCGAGGGGCTGAGCTTCTGCGAAGATCCGCGCTCGGTGCCGAGCGAGGCTGTGCGGTTGATCTGCGGCGCCGAAGAGCCGGAGGATTGCGCCTTCTCCTTGGACTGGAGCAGCTTGGCGATGTCGCTGGCGTTGAAGTTCTTGGCGATCTCCGCCTCCTTCTTCGCCTTGGCCTCCGCCTCCTGTTTCGCCTTCGCCGCGGCGGCGATCTTCGCCTTCTGCTCGGCCTCCGCCTTTGCCTTGGCGGCCGCCTCCGCCTTTTCCTTCGCAGCCTTGTCGGCTTCCGCCTTGGCGAGCGCCTCGGCCTTGGCCTTGGCATCGGCGGCGCGCTTGGCAGCCTGGGCGTCGGCTTCCGCCTTGGCCTTGGCGGTGGCCTTCGCCTCCTCCTCGGCCTGTTTCGCCTTCGAGGCGAGTTCGGCCTCCTCGGCGAGCTTGGCCTGTTCCTCGCGCTTCTGCTCGGCCTCGCGGGCGGCAGCAGCCTCGCTCTTCTGCGGCGGCTGCTTGGCGGGTTCGGGCGGCTTGGTCTCGGACTTGGGCTGCTCGGCCGGGCGGGCCGGCGGCGGGGGCGTCGAGGCGTTGTTCTCGGCGGTCTTCAATTCGACCGGGCGCGAGGGCGGGGCAGGCGTATCGGTCTTGGCCTCGCCGGCTTCCTTGCGCTCGACCATCTCGGACTGACGCTCGGCGCGCGGGGTGGGCTGGGCCTGGACCTTCTCGGCGCTGCGCTCGCCACGCGTCACCTGGTTGAGGGCACTGGGATCGATGACCTCGACGGCGATCGCCTCCTCGTTCTCCGGTAGCGGCGTCGGCGACGAGAACGCCAGCAGCCCCGCGACGAGGAACGTCACGTGGCCGAGCGCCGACACCAGCATGCCAGGTTCGGAGGTCGAAAGCTTCACGCCCTGAACACCCTTACTCTCTCAACCTTCAGCGGCTCGCCGGCTCGGTGACGAGCGCGACCCGCTTGAAGCCGGCGGCGGTGATGGTCGACATCACCGAGGCGACGCGGCCGTAATCGACCAGCTTGTCGCCACGAACATAGACGCGCTCGTCGAAGCCCTGCTTGGCCAGGCCCTGGAGCTTGGCGACGAGATCAGGCTCGAGCGTCGGCTCGTCCTGCAGGAAGATCTGGCCCTTGCTGTCGATGGCGATGGTCAAGGGCTTCTGGTCGACATTGATCGGCTTGGCGCCGGTCTGCGGCAGGTCGAGCGGGACGCCGGTCGCGATCAGCGGGGCTGCGACCATGAAGATGATGAGCAACACCAACATGACGTCGATGAACGGCGTCATGTTGATCTCGGCGATGGCGCCGTGGCGGCGTCCGCGCCGGCCCCGGCGACCGGAGCCCTTTGCGCCTGAAGCGGCTGACATACCCATCGATCAGCCCCTCACGCGGCCATGCGTTCGTCGATCTGCCGCGACAGGATCGCGGAGAACTCGTCGGCGAAGGCTTCGAGACGGCCTTGCGCCTTGGCGACCTCGGCTTGGAGCTTGTTGTAGGCCATCAGCGCGGGAATGGCGGCGAAGAGGCCGATCGCGGTCGCGAAGAGCGCTTCGGCGATGCCGGGCGCGACGACGGCGAGCGAGGAATTCTTGGAGACCGCGATAGCGGTGAACGAGGTCATGATGCCCCAGACCGTACCGAACAGGCCGATGAAGGGCGCCGCCGAGGCGATGGTCGAGAGCACGAGCAGCTTGGATTCGAGCCGCTCGGTCTCGCGCTGGATGGTGACGTCGAGCACCTTGTCGATGCGCTGGGAGAGGCTGGCGACCGAGCGCCCGCCATTCTCGAAGGAGCGCTTCCATTCGCGCATCGCCGCGACGAAGACCGCGGCCATGTCGTTGACCGGCTTGCCGGCGAGGTCGCGATAGAGTTCCTCCAGCGAGCGGCCGGACCAGAACACCTCCTCGAAGGCGTCCATGTCCTTGCGCGTCCTGCGATAGAGCAGGGTCTTGTCGACGATGATCGACCAGCACCAGACCGAGGCGCCGATCAGGCCCATCATGACCAGCTTGACGACGATGTGGGCGTGCCAGAACAGCGTCCAGAACGACATGTCGATCTGCGGCGCGGCCTGCGCGACGTCGGCGGGGTTCATCCTGTCATCCTTCTCACCCAGGCGGTACGGCCGATGATGGGTGCCTTGCGGCTCCAACCCGGTCCAAGCCCCGCCGCTTGCGTCGCGGGAGCCCCACGCCGCCGCCCGATCCGCGATCCGGGGAAATGCCGTATCCCTCCAATCGCGCGTGAATCCGGCGAAAGATGGGCCGAAACAGGGTTTCCCACGGAACGCATGCTCCAGACCGAGTTAAGCATCCGGCAAGGTTAATGTCGGGTATACGCGGGAGATGAGGCGCAGGCGCGGCGGACGGGCGGGCGGGAAACCGGCCCGTTGCGGATGTCAGCCGTCTTCCTCGATCTGCGCCTGAGCGACGGCAGTTGCCCCGCCATTGAAATGCGCCGCGACGAGGTGACCCGCCGCGACCGCCGTGACACAGAGAGCGATCGACACGGCGATATTGATGGCGGCGCGATAGAATGCCCCGGCGCGCAGCAGGTCGAGCGTCTGAAGGCTGAACGACGAGAAGGTGGTGTAGCCCCCGCAAAACCCGACCATCACGAACAGGCGCCAGTTTTCCGAGACCGGAAACCGCCCCGAGGCCAGAGTCATCGTGCCGAAGAAGCCAATGACGAACGAGCCGGTGATGTTGATCAGGATCGTCCCCCACGGAAGATCACGGCTGATCGGGAGCGCGAGGATCGAAACGACGTAGCGCAGCAAGGTGCCGATCGCGCCCCCGACGACGACAACGAGACAACTGGTGAAAGACATGCGGCTCTCTATCAAATGGGCAAGAGTCTTCCGGACTCGGAAGCCTTTGCCGCTGCGTTGATAGGAGTCATCAGCCCACGGCGGGCGGTTTTGGGGGAACCCCATCCCCGTAGGGCGCATCCTAGCATGGGGCGGTGCATCTGATAACGGCTCCCGTCAGCTTCCGATCCGTTGCGGGCATCGCCTGCGAATACCCGGCGACGGGTTCGCAGCCGGAGGCTATCCAGCCAATTCCCGCTCGAGGAATTCGTGAAGTTCGGACGTCGCCCGTTTGCTCGCCGCCTCGTCAAATTTGCTCCAGTGCCCGTAGATTCGGCGCGGCTCCGCGAACCCGGGAAAATTGAACGAGTGGTATACTCCCGGGAATACGGTGAGGCTCAGCGGGGTTGGGCCGCCGACCTGGCGCCGGGCGGCGGTTTCGCAGCGAGAGGCGAGGGTCCAATCGTCCCTGTCGCCGATGAGAACGAGTGTCGGGATGACCAGACGCTCGGTCAGGATCTCGCAGGGGGGGTAGTATGTCGCGGCCGCCCTGAACCTGAGTTCGTCGGGCATTTCATAGAGTGTCTTGTGCGACTGCATCGCAATCCTGAGCGCTACCCCGCCTCCATGCGAATAGCCCAGGACGGCAATGCGCGCCGGATCGACGAAGGGGAGCTTCGACAGGTAGAGCAACGCCCCGAACGCGTCCTCGACCCGGGGCGCCATGTCACGTCGTTCCGGCACGCAGGCGTCTTTCATGCCTCGCGGGGCAAAGCTATCCGGCGCCAGCACCACGTAGCCCCAGTCGCGGATCGCTTCGGCCTCGCGTCGATGGAACATGCTCAACCCGCCGCAACCATGCAGCAGGACGATTGCCGGGTGCCTGCGTTCTTCGGCCGGCTTCGAGAGATATCCGGTGATCACAAGCCCCGGAGAAGCCTCGGCACGCTCTCCCCGCGCCGTGGCCCGCGCCTTCTGGAATTCGCTCAGGCGATAGGTGATCGAGGGGAACTGGACGATCTCCTCGGCATGCGGAGCGGTCGTAAGCCCGAGAAGCAGCGTCGTCAGGATGGCGAGCAGGGATCGCGCTGGAGACCAAAGCATATGCGAACCTCCCGGCGCTCAGCCTGTCACGTCGAACGAGATGCCACAATGGCGCTGGATGGCGCTCCGAGCGTCGGTACGCGGCTCCTGTCGGAGCTCTGGAGCGGGCGCCCGGACGTCATCACCCAACAAAAAGCCCGCCTCGAAGCGTCGAGGCGGGCCAGGCCGGTATACCCGGGCGGATCGGTTGCGGCAGATATCAGGCCGCGTCCGGCTGGGCCGGGGTATTGGCCGGCGGGTTGTTGCGGCGCTCGGTCATGAACTGATCGAACTCGGCCTTGTCGCGGGCCATGCGCAGGCGGCCCAGGAAGTCATGGAACTCGCGCTGCTCGTCCTCGAGCCGGCGGATCGTCTCGTCGCGATATTCGTCGAAGGCGCGGTTGCCGCTGGTGGGGCCGCCGCGGCCGCCCCAACCACCGAAGCCGCCGCCGAAACGACCCTCGCGGCCGGTCATGCGCTCGCGCAGGCGGTCCATCTTGCCCTGAAGGCGGCTCATCCGGTGCTCGTACCGGTCTCCGGCATATCCACAACCCATGCGTCCACTCCAGAAAAGAAAGGCCAGGGTCGCCAGACCCAGGGGCCAGAAGAGGATGAAGCCGAGAACCGCGAAGGCGATCCAGGCTCCCTTTCCATATTCGTCCAGTTTCTCGACGATCGGCATTGCTCCCTCACCATCCATGAGCGTGAATGTAAATCACATTTACATAGATGCGCCCGACCCTGCCGCTTGTCAAGAACGCGGCCCGCGAAAATCAATCAGTCCGGCTTCGGAGGGCTGTTGCGGCCGATGCCGAGGCCCTGGAGATAGATCAGCGTGCCGGCCTCCAGCAGGTCGGACGCCGACATCGGCAGGGGGCGGCGGCCGCCATCGGCGCGGCCGAACAGGGCGGCGATGCCATGCGACATCGCCCAGATATGCAGCGCCATCATCAGGGCGGGAGGGCGCTTGCCCTGCGGGAGCTGCGCGATCAGGGCCTCCGATGCCTGACGCAGACAGGCAAAGGCGCTGTCGGCGGCGGCCCGCAGCTCGGCACTGGCGTCCAGCGGCACGCCGGCCTCGAACATCGCGGAGTAATAGGCCGGTTCGTCATGGGCGAAGGCGAGATAGGCGCGGCCAAGCCGGTGGAAGGCGGTCTCCGGATCGGGCCGGCCCTGGTCCCAGGCGCGCGACAGGGCCGCCTCGAAGGCCTGGAAGCCGCGGGCCGCGACATCGGCCAGGAGTTCGTCGCGGTCGCGGAAATGGCGATAGGGGGCGGCGGGGCTGACGCCGGCCATGCGCGCGGCCTCGGCGAAGGTGAAGCCGTTCGGCCCCTTCTCCCGGATCAGCCCGAGCGCGGCCCGCACCAGCTCCTCCTTGAGGTTGCCATGGTGATAACCGCGGGGTGTCTCGGGGCGTTCGCGCTTCCAGCTCATGTAAGGAGCGCTAACATGCGGGTGGGGCTGCGTCGACTGTTAGGCGTAACAACACAAGCCCTCATCCTGAGGAGCCGCGTCAGCGGCGTCTCGAAGGATGTTCCAGATGGCTCGGGAGCCTCTTGAAGCATCCTTCGAGACGCGCCTTCGGCGCTCCTCAGGATGAGGGCTCCGGGTGGTTGGCCTTCTCAGTCGTCGAGCATCAACCGTTTGCGCAAACCATCCGGGATGCGCCGGGCCCGGCCGCCGCCGACGCAGGCAACCATGACCTGCGCGGAAATCAGCACCTCCTCGCCGCGCAGCACGCGCTGCTCGATGTCCATGGTGGCGCCGCGGGCCGCGATCGAGCGGGTCTCGACCGTCAGCAGGTCGTCCATGACCGCGGGCCGCAGGAAATCGATCGTCATCTTGCGGACCGCGAAGCCGAGCGCCGTCTCGCCGTCGAAGAGCTCGCGCTGCTCGACGCCGAGCGCGCGGATCAGTTCGGTGCGGCCGCGCTCCATGAAGCGCAGATAGGAGGCGTGATAGACGACGCCGGAAAAATCGGTGTCCTCATAATAAACGCGGATGTCGAGGCGGTGGACCCTGCTCATGCTGCTCCGGACGGATATTGCGCGATTGCTGCTGCCATAACCAACAGATGCGGCTTCGGAAAGGCTGGAACTGCTCCGCTGGAGAAGCGTTGCCCGTTGCGTGACCACAGCAAGGGAGACCTATCATGGCGCAATCCAGCAAGGCGACCGCGCGGCTGCTCGACAAGGCCGAACGCGATCTCGTCGCTCATAGCCAGCGCGGTGCGATCGGGGCTCTCCCGGACGATGAATTGCGCGATCTCGCCGCCAAGCTGCGCGAGCGGCGCGACAAGGCGCGCGACGGCGCCCGCCGCCAGAAGCGCGAGATGCGCGGCAAGGCCGAGCCGAAGGGCGCCAAGGCGGCCAGCGACAATACCGGAACCAAGGCCAAGGCCGACGCGCTGACGGCAGCGTTGAAGCGCGTCGGTGCCGAGCGCACACGCCGGGCGGAGAAGGCAAAGGTGCCGAGCCAGCGCAGCCTCGCGCGCAAGGCCCTCGCGCTCAAGCAACGCCAGCGGGTGGCTGAGCGGCCCGCCAACCGCACCGCCGGCAAGGGGATGCGGTCGGTCGAAAATCCGAAGGCGGCGAAATCCGGCGCGTTGAACGATGCAGGGGCTCGCCCGGCGATGATGCGCTCGAAGATCGCGCGTCAGCCATAGGCCGATACCCAGCCCTGCAGGCGTTCAGCGCTTGCAGGGCTTGTTCATGAAGGAGCCGCAGTCATAGGGCTTCGACAGCTCGTCGCGGACCGAATAGTCCTTGCCCTCGAAGCGGTTGACGATGTCGTCGATGCGCCAGCCGCCGCCTTCCTCGACCATGCGGAAGCGCACCGTGACCGGCTGCTTGAAGCTGCGGAAGGCGGCGCTGACCAGGGCCCGGCCGTTCGCGGGTTTCTCGGTGACCGTGACCTTGAGGTTCTTCACCTCGCCATCCTGGCCGTTGATGAAGGGATCGGCGCCGACATGGCCGATCTCGCCGGCCTCGTCCTGATAGAGATCGTCGCGGGCGAAGAGGGCAGCGAGGCCCTTGCTCATCAGCTTGTCGCGATGCGGCGGGCGCCAGGGCGGCTCGCCCGAGGCGGCCAACGTCTTCACGGTGGCGGCATAAGCGTCCTTCACCGGGCCATCAGGCGTGGTGTCGGCGGCGAATGCATTGCTGGTGGCCAGCAGGCCGAGAGCGAGTGCCGCCGACGAGGCGAAGCGAAGAGCGGGCATGCGCGAACTCCGAAAGCGACTGATCCGATGCGATCAAGCGCGAAGGACGCGATGCCCGCGTCCTTCATATGCGGGACGATGGCCCGGCCTTACTCACCGTCCTCATCGCTGCCGAACAGCCCGAACTGTGCCGTCTCGCGCGAGGGTTCCGGCATGCCGAGATGGCGGAAGGCGTGGGGCGTGAGCAGACGCCCGCGCGGCGTGCGCTGGATGAAGCCCTGCTGCAGCAGGAAGGGCTCGATGATCTCCTCGATGGCGTCGCGCGGCTCGGAAAGCGAGGCGGCGATGGTCTCGATTCCGACCGGGCCGCCGCCGAAATTGATCGCGACGGTGGTAAGATAGCGCCGGTCCATCTGGTCGAGGCCGATGGCGTCGACGTCGAGCAGCGAGAGCGCCTTGTCGGCGACCTTGCGGGTGACGATCGGGTCGCCGTCGACGATGGCGAAGTCGCGCACGCGGCGCAGCAGGCGCCCGGCGATGCGCGGCGTGCCGCGGGAGCGCTTGGCGATCTCGTTGGCGCCGTCGTCCGACATCGGCACGCCGAGCACACGGGCGCCGCGGGCGACGATGCCCTGCAACTCCTCGACCGTATAGAATTGCAGGCGGATCGGGATGCCGAAGCGGTCCCGCAAGGGCGTGGTCAAAAGGCCGGCGCGGGTGGTGGCGCCGACGAGGGTGAACTTGGGCAGGTCGATCTTGACCGAGCGCGCCGCCGGGCCTTCGCCGATGATCAGGTCGAGCTGGTAGTCCTCCATCGCCGGATAGAGGATTTCCTCCACCGCCGGGTTGAGGCGGTGGATCTCGTCGATGAAGAGCACGTCGCGCTCTTCGAGATTGGTGAGCTGGGCGGCGAGGTCGCCGGCCTTGGCGATCACGGGACCGGAGGTCGAGCGGAAATTGACGCCGAGCTCGCGCGCGACGATCTGCGCCAGCGTCGTCTTGCCGAGGCCGGGCGGGCCGACGAAGAGGACATGGTCGAGCGCGTCGCCACGGCTCTTGGCCGCGTTGATGAAGACCTGGAGATTGGCGCGCGCCGCTGCCTGGCCGGTGAAATCGGACAGCGACAGCGGCCGCAGCGAGGTCTCGCTGTCGTCGTCGCGGCGTTCGGCCGTCATCAGGCCGGAGCGCTTGGGGTCGCTCACAGCGCGATCTCCAGCTCGATGGCGTCGTGGATCGGAATGTCCTTGTACCCTGTCTTGATGATGCCAGGCACGACCGAGCGATAGGCGTCGATCGCTTCCAGATAAAGCCCCGAGAGGCGGAAGCCGCGGCGCTGGTAGAAGGTCATGCCGGGCATGTTGTCATTGGTGAGCATGGCTTTCAGTTTTCCGGCGCCGGCCTTGCGTGCCGCGAAGATCACGGCGTCCAGCATGCGGATGGCGACGCCTTCGCCCGGTTTCAGCGAATGGAGTGCGCAGAGATAGGCGCTGTCGCCCCGCACCGTCCAGCTCGCCAGCGCGGCGGTCTTGCCCGAGCTGTCGAACAGGCCGAGCGCATCGATCTCGGCGACGTCGTAGACATGCAGGCCGATCATCATGCTGTGCGAACCCCAGCTCGCCAGCATGATGCGGCAGAGCTCGGTCTTGTCGGTCACGACGCGCAATTGAAGCTCGTCGGGCGCTTCGCTCACTTCGCCAGTTCCTTCAGGCCCAGCTTGATCAGCTGCGCCGTGCCGGCCCCATCGCCGGCGGCCTTGGCGGCAGCCGCCACGGCAGCCACCGCCTGCGCCTGAGGATAGCCGAGATTGGCGAGCGCGGACACCGCGTCGGCGATGGGCTGCGGCAGCTTCCTGTCCTCCAGCGCGCCGGCGAGCTGCGCCACGCCCGGATCGATATGGCCGAAGGCCGGGGCCTTGTCCTTGAGCTCGGCGCAGAGGCGTTGCGCGAGCTTGGGGCCGACGCCGGGGGCGCGCGCGATCGCGGCCTTGTCGTTGGTGGCGATGGCGGTGGCCAGCCCGCCCGGATCGAGCGTCGAGAGGATCGCGAGCGCGACCTTGGCCCCGACGCCCTGCACGACCTGCATCAGGCGGAACCAGTCGCGCTCATTGTCGGACATGAAGCCGTAGAGGCGGATCGCATCCTCGCGGACATGGGTCTCGATCGAGAGCGCGGCGGCCTCGCCCGGCTGGGGCAGGCGCTGGAGCGTGCGCGCCGAGCATTGCACGACATAGCCGACGCCCTGTACGTCGATGATGACGTGGTCCTCGCCATAGGAATCGATCAGGCCCTTGAGCTTGCCGATCATCGATTTTCTCCACCGCCTGTCATCCCGGGCGACCGCAGGGAGACCCGGGATCCATTCCGGAACATGTCTCGGTGAGGTTCCGGAATGGATCCCGGATCTTCGCTGCGCTCCGTCCGGGATGACCCGCGCGAGGGAGTGTCGCGAAAAATGTCGATCGGCAGCATGGGGCTCATGATGCCTTCATCTGCGCGACCAGCGCCTTCATGCCGCGATGTTGGGCATGGCAGATCGCGACTGCGAGCGCGTCCGCCGCGTCGGCCGATGAGGTCTCGGCCTTCGGCAGGAGCACGCGAATCATCGCCTGGACCTGCTTCTTGTCGGCATGGCCGACGCCGACCACGGTCTTCTTGACGAGGTTGGCGGCGTATTCCGCGACATCGAGTCCGGCGAGCGCCGGCACGACCAGTGCGATGCCGCGGGCCTGGCCGAGCTTCAGCGCCGATTGCGGGTCGCGGTTGATGAAGGTCTCCTCGACAGCGGCTTCGTGCGGGCGATGCGCGGCGAGGACCTTGTTCAGGCCCTCGTGCAATTGCCGCAGGCGCTGGCCGAGCGGCAGCGCGCCGTCGCTCTCGACGCAGCCGCAGGCGACGAAGGAGAGCTTGCTGCCTTCAGAGACGACGATGCCCCAGCCGGTCTTCCGGAGGCCGGGGTCGATGCCGAGGATGCGAATCGGGGGTGCCATGTCTAGTTCAACCTAGCGGATGTTTCGGATTTGTCCCGCGCCGAGACAGGCCGCGCGATGGGGCTGGATGAATTCCCCTGATCGATGACATCAAAAAGGAAAGTTGTTCTTGCCGCCCGCCCGTGGGCATGGTTCGCCGCATCTTTCTTCCTCAGCCGGTGCCATGTCCTTCAACCTGTCTTCCTTCATGCCGGGCCTCACGGCCGATGGCATCGCCGTCCTGCTGGCTGCAACGCTGCTCGGCGGGCTGGTGCGTGGCTTCACCGGCTTCGGCTTCGCGATGGTGTTCATGCCGCTGGCTTCGATGATCCTCGGGCCGGTCGCGGCGCTCGGCCTGATCTGGTTCATCGATCTGCCCTTCGCGCTGCCGATCGCGGCGCGCAGCGCCAAGACGGCGGAATGGCGCGAAATCCTGCCGCTGCTGCTGACCGCGACGCTCGCCCTGCCGGCCGGAATCTGGCTGCTGATCTGGCTCGACCGCGAGACGATGCGCTGGGTGCTCGCTCTGCTCGTGCTCAGTGCGGTGGGCCTGATGGCCTCGGGCTGGCGCTATCACGGGCGGCCGACGATCCCGCTCTCGCTTGGGGTGGGCGCCCTGTCGGGGCTGTTCAACGGCATGGCCTCGATCGGCGGCATGCCGCTCGCGGTGTTCTGGCTAGGCGCGCAGCGCAACGACCGGCACAAGACGCGGGCCAACATGCAGGCCTTCTTCGGCGTCTCGACGCTGATCAGCGGCACGGTCCTGTGGTGGAAGGGCATCCTGACCGGTGGGGCCCTGATGATGGCGGTGCCGTTGTTCGCAATCTACGGCGTCGGGCTCTGGGCCGGCACGCATGGCTTCCGGCTGGCTTCGGAGCAAACGTTCCGGCGCGGCGCCTATCTGGTGATCTTCCTGAGCGCGCTGATCAGCCTGCCGCTCTGGGACGCGGTGATCGGGCGATAGGACGCGTCGCGGGTATCCGCGTCCTCACACCATATCAAGGCTTCAAAAACGCAAATGGCCGGGACGAGCCCGGCCATGATGCATGGAGGACGCTGGCTTCAGCTCAGGCGCTGAGCTTGGCCATGATGTCGTCGGCGATCTCGAAATTGGCGAAGACGTTCTGGACGTCGTCGTCGTTGTCGAGCGCTTCCATCAAACGCATCATCGAGGCGGCTTTTTCCTCGTCGAGCGGGGCGGTCGTGGTCGGGCGCCAAACCGGCTTGGCTGAGGCGGGGGCGCCGAGTGCTGCCTCAAGCGCCTTGGAGACTTCGTTCAGGGCGTCGAAGGCGCAGAGGATGGTGTGGCCGTTCTCGTCCGAGATCACGTCGTCGGCCCCGGCCTCGATCGCGGCTTCCATCACCGTATCGGCATCGCCGGCCTCCGGCGGATAGCTGATCTCGCCGACCCGGTTGAACATGAAGGAGACCGAGTTGCTCTCGCCCAGCGCGCCGCCCGACTTGGTGAAGTAGGAGCGTACGGCGGAAGCGGTGCGGTTGCGATTGTCGGTCAGGGCCTCGACGATGACGGCGGTGCCGCCGGGGCCGTAGCCCTCGTAACGGACCTCGTCATAATTGTCGCCCTCGCCGCCGGCGGCCTTGTTGATGGCGCGCTGGATATTGTCCTTCGGCATGTTCTCGGCGCGCGCGGCAAGCACCGCCATGCGCAGGCGCGGGTTCATGTTGATGTCGGGCATGCCCATCTTGGCGGCGACGGTGATTTCGCGGGCCAGTTTCGAGAACAGTTTTGAGCGCACGGCATCCTGCTTGCCCTTGCGATGCATGATGTTCTTGAACTGTGAATGGCCGGCCATGGGAGCTCGTTACCTTCAGAGGTTGCGGCGGAAAGCGCTGGAAGCCGGCCTTATAGGCGCCGGCTCCGCCCGCGTGCAAGCGCTGCGCGCGCCGGAAAGCGTCAGGAAATCCAGGCGTCGGGCACGGCCTGGCTGAGATGCGGACCGACGCGCACGGCCCAGACCGCTGTCGCCAGGCCGGTGGCATCATCGATATCGACTGCGACGCCCGAGAGCGTGCCTTCGCCCGTCGCCGGCTCCAGTCTTGCGCCCGGCACCTTCTGCAGGAAGCGGCGCACCGGCTCGTCTTTCTGCATGCCGAGCACGGAATCATAGTCGCCGCACATGCCGGCATCGGATTGATACGCCGTGCCGCCGGGCAGGATGCGGGTATCCGAGGTCGGCGCATGGGTATGGGTGCCGACGACGAGGCTGGCGCGGCCGTCGAGGAAATAGGCCATGGCCTGCTTCTCGCTGGTCGCTTCGGCATGGACGTCGACGATCACGGCATCGGCGATTTCGCCGAGCGGGCAGGCGGAGAGCTCACGCTCGATCGCGGCGAAGGGGTCGTCGAGCGGGTCCATGAACAGTCGGCCCATGACGTTGACGACCAGGACGCGGGCGCCATTGCGGGCCTCGATTACGGTGGCGCCGCGACCGGGCGTGCCGGGCGGATAATTCGCCGGGCGGATCAGCCGGTCCTGCCGGGTGATGAAGACGAGGGCCTCGCGCTGGTCCCAGGAATGATTGCCGAGCGTCACGACATCGGCGCCGGCGGCGAGGATCTCGTCGCAGATCGCCTCGGTGATGCCGAAGCCGCCCGCCGAGTTCTCGCCGTTGATGACGACGCAGTCGAGCTTCCAGACCTCACGCAGGGCCGGCAGCCGCTCCTGAACCGCAATCCGGCCGGGGCGGCCGACGATGTCACCGAGGAAGAGAAGACGCATGAAACCGACCTGAAAACTGCGAAGGCTTTCTCCCTCGCGCGAAGGCGCGAGGGAATCAACCGCAGCAGAAGAACTTCCGCGCGAAGGCGCGCGAGAATCAGCCGCAGCGAAGGGTTTCGCGCTCTGTCACGATCCAGTCGAGGCGCCGGTCATGCGGCTCGTCCGGCACCGCGTCGATCTCCTGCGCGCCATAGCCGATGCCGATGCTGACGGTTGGGCCGAGTTCGGAGAGCGCCCGATCGTAATAGCCCTTGCCGTAGCCGATGCGGTAGCCGCGCCGGTCGAAGGCGGCGAGGGGCACGAGCAGGATCGCGGGCCTCAGCTCCAGCTGGTCGGGGGCGGGGACAAGCGTGCCGAAGCCGCCGGGCACGATCGGCTCGTAGGGCGCCCAGCGCCGGAAGATCATGCGCCTGTCGACGATCGCGGGCAGGCAGAGCGGCAATCCGCGCTCATGCAGGGCTTCGAGGATCGGACGGGGATCGGCTTCCGAGCGCATCGGCCAATAGGCCGAAACCGGGCCGGTGCTTCCCGTCCAGACCGGAAGATTCAGCACCTGCGCGGCGATCTCGACGTCCCATTCGAGCCGATTGTCGAGGTCGAGCGCGTCGCGGCGGGCGAGCGCATCCGCGCGGAGGGTGGCCTTGCGCGGGGAGGGCGGAGCGTGCGTGCCAGGCGTCATCGTCATGAAGGTTGCGGAGCCACCTTGGCCGTGGAGTTTTGAATCCCGGGACACCTACAGAGTAGGTGGGCGCCGTGTGTCCGGTTCCAAGGGATCCGGACAGGGACAGCTCCCTAGGGAGTCGTATGGGCCCGGGGAATGCTGTCTCGCACGCACCAGGCAGCCCCGCTCCGCTTATTTAGGGAAGCCGCCGGCAAAGCGCCAGTGGTACTTTATGCGTTTGCGCATGGCGCGCCCTCCGGTTGGGCCGGCCGTGAAAAGCGTTCATATTTTGGCCGTGGTGAGCTGATGGTATAGAGACAGCGCGCGACATGTACGGAAACCGGTTTCAGCGATGCTTCGTTCTCTCCTAGCCCGCCATCTCTCCCGCCCGGGACTGGCCGCGTTGGCCCTTTCCGCCGCGCTCGCTGGCGGCGCCGTGCCGGCTTCGGCACAGGATGCCGCCGATCTGCTGGTCCGCACGACGCGCCTCGAGAACCAGTTGCGCCAGATGTCCGGCCAGATCGAGCAGCTCCAGTTCGAGAATCGGCGCTTGTCCGAGCAGCTCCGCAAATTCCAGGAAGACGTCGATTTCCGCCTGAACGAAAAGGGCGGCGGCGGCCGTCCGAATTCGGCTGCTCCCGGACCGACAGGGGCGCCTCCCGCAGGCGCCGCGCCGCAGCGGCATCGCCGCAGCGATGCCTTCGACCCGGCGACGCAGCAGGGCGCGGCCGGCGCGCCGCAGCAACTCGGCGGCGGCGGCGCGATCGCCGGCATCATCGAGGACGACTATGCCGGCGGCCCGGCGACCGGGCAGCCGCTCGATCTCCAGGGCGTCGGGCGCCCGGTGCCGCAAGGCGGGCTGCCGCAGGACCGGCCGCGCGGCGCGAGCGTCGCCGCCGCGAGCGGCCCGCAGAGCGCCAAGGAAGCCTATGACCTCGCCTTCGCCTCGCTCCAGCGCAAGGAATACGAGCAGGCCGAAATGGGTTTCCGCCAGTTCCTGCAGAGCTACCCGCGTGACCGGCAGGCGGTCGACGCGACCTATTGGCTGGGCGAGAGCTATCTGCAGCGCCAGCGCTATCGCGAGGCGGCCGAGCAGTTCCTGAAGATTTCCCGGGAATCGCCGAAGGCCGCCAAGGCGCCGGACAGCCTGCTCAAGCTCGGGATGTCGCTCAACGGGCTCGGCGCCAAGGAACAAGCCTGCGCCACCTATGCGAAGGTCGGTGTCGATTACCCCTCGGCCTCCAACGCCGTGCGCCAGGGCATCGCACGCGAGCGCCGCCGCTCCGGCTGCGCTTGAGCGCGGCTGCCGAGGAAAGCGCATTCGCGCCGGTCTCGCTCGCCGAGGCCGGCGCTGCTTTTGAAGGGCTGTCGTGTGAGACGGCCCTCCTCATCGCCGTCTCCGGCGGCCCTGATTCGATCGCGCTGCTGGCGCTTCTCGCCGCCTGGGTACAGCTCCGGGGCGGGCCGCCACTCCATGCCGCGACGGTCGATCACGGATTGCGCCCGGAATCGGCGGAAGAGGCGGCCGCTGTCGCGGCATTCTGCGCGACGCTCGGCATCGGCCATGCGACCCTGCGCTGGGAGGGGCTGAAGCCGACCAGCCGCCTGCAAGCAGAGGCGCGGCGCGCCCGCTATGCCCTGCTGGCAAACGAGGCGAGGCGGCTCGGCGACGCGACGCTGGTCACGGCCCATACGCTCGATGATCAGGCCGAGACGATGCTGATGCGCCTCGCCCATGGCTCCGGGCCTTCGGGGCTCGCCGGGATGCGGGGGCGCAGCGCGGTCAACGGCGTTCCCCTTGTCCGGCCGCTGCTCGGCATCCCGAAGGCACGGCTCGTCGCGACGGCCGATGCGCGGGGGCTGCCTTTCGTGCGCGATCCCAGCAATGCCGACCGACGCTTCGAGCGGGTTCGCTGGCGGGAGACGATGCCGGTTCTGGCGGAACAGGGGCTGACGGCGGAGCGCCTGGGGCGTCTGGCGGAACGGATGGCGCGGCTGGACGAAGCTGCCGCGCAGCGGGCTCGCGACGTGCTGGCAGAGGCGATGCTGCCGGACGAAGGCGCGGACAACGGGCTGCGCCTGCGCTTTTCCAGGCTGGCCGCCGAGCCGGAGGAAATCCTGCTGCGGGTCCTGGCGCTGGCGCTCGATGCGGTCGCGCCGGATGGCGACGGCCATGGCCGGCTGGAACGGCTGGAGGCCTGCGGGGCGGCCCTGGCGGATGCGGCGCGCGCCGGCCTCGCATTGCGGAGGACCTTGTCCGGCTGCGTTCTCTCGCTTGGTCGCGACGGCGTGCTGACGCTGCAACTGGAGCCGCCGCGGCGACGCGGCGTTCACCCTTCGGCGTCATAGTGCCGCCACGTCATTGCTTTCCCTTGGCAAGGGCGTGTGCGACACCTAAATTGGTAGTCGGGAAACTCTAGGCCTCATCCGGTTCTTCCGGGAGGCCCGATCGGACTGGGAATGAATCCGAATTTTCGTAATTTCGCCCTCTGGGTGGTGATCTTTCTGCTGGTCCTGGCGCTGGTCACCCTGTTCCAGAGTCCGAGCCAGCGCGCCAGCACCAATGAAATCCCTTACAGCCAGCTGATCAACGAGGCCGAGGCCGGACGCGTGTCGAACGTCGTCGTCGCCGGTCAGGAGATTTCCGGCGCCTTCTCGGATGGCCGCAGCTTCGTGAGCTACGCGCCTTATCACGACCCGAACCTCCTGAGGACCATGGCCCAGAAGGGCGTTCAGGTCTCGGCCAAGGCGCCGTCGGAAGGCACGCCGTGGTTCATGGCGCTGCTGGTCAACTCGCTGCCCTTCGTCATCTTCATCGGCCTGTGGATCTTCATGTCCCGCCAGATGCAGAACGGCGCCGGCCGGGCGATGGGCTTCGGCAAGTCCAAGGCCAAGCTCCTGACCGAGGCCCATGGCCGCGTCACCTTCGAGGATGTCGCGGGCATCGACGAGGCCAAGGAAGACTTGCAGGAGATCGTCGAGTTCCTGCGCGATCCGCAGAAGTTCCAGCGGCTGGGCGGGCGCATCCCGCGCGGCGTGCTGCTCGTCGGCCCTCCCGGTACGGGCAAGACCCTGACGGCGCGTGCCGTCGCGGGTGAAGCCAACGTGCCGTTCTTCACCATCTCGGGTTCCGACTTCGTCGAAATGTTCGTCGGCGTCGGCGCGAGCCGTGTCCGCGACATGTTCGAGCAGGCCAAGAAGAACTCGCCCTGCATCATCTTCATCGACGAGATCGACGCGGTCGGCCGCCATCGCGGCGCCGGCCTCGGCGGCGGCAACGACGAGCGCGAGCAGACGCTGAACCAGCTCCTCGTCGAGATGGACGGCTTCGAGCCGAATGAGGGCGTCATCATCATCGCCGCGACGAACCGTCCGGACGTGCTCGACCCCGCGCTGCTGCGGCCGGGCCGTTTCGACCGGCAGATCGTCGTGCCGAACCCGGACGTCGCCGGCCGCGAGAAGATCCTGCGCGTGCATGTGCGCAAGGTGCCGATGGCGCCGGATGTCGACCTCAAGATCCTGGCCCGCGGCACGCCCGGCTTCTCGGGCGCCGACCTGATGAACCTCGTCAACGAGGCCGCGCTGCTGGCGGCGCGGCGCGGCAAGCGCATGGTCACGCATGGCGAGTTCGAGGACGCCAAGGACAAGGTCATGATGGGCGCCGAGCGCAAATCCATGGCGATGTCCGAGGAAGAGAAGAAGCTGACCGCCTATCACGAGGCCGGCCACGCCATCGTCGGCCTCTATGTCCCGGCCGGCATCCCCGTCCACAAGGCGACGATCATCCCGCGCGGCCGTGCGCTCGGCATGGTCAAGTTCCTGCCGGAGGGCGACCGCTACTCGATGAAGTTCAAGGAGTTCACCTCGCAGCTCGCGGTCGCCATGGGCGGGCGCGTGGCGGAGGAAATGACCTTCGGGCGCGAGAACGTCACCTCGGGCGCCACCGGCGACATCCAGCAGGCGACCAAGATGGCCAAGGCCATGGTCACGCAGATGGGCTACTCGTCCGAGCTCGGCATGGTCGCCTATGGCGACAATCAGGAAGAGGTCTTCCTGGGCATGTCGATGGGGCGCAGCCAGTCGGTCTCCGAGTCGACGGCGCAGAAGATCGACGCCGAGGTCAAGCGCCTCGTCGACGAGGGCTATGCCGACGCCAAGACCATCCTCACCGATCATCACGAGGAGTTCGTCGCGGTGGCCGAGGCGCTTCTCGAATTCGAGACGCTGACCGGCGAGGAAATCCGCGACCTGATCGCCGGCAAGCGCCCCGTGCGCGATGCCGACGACACGCCGCATGCTCCGCGCGGCTCGGCCGTCCCAAGCGCGGGCAAGGGCCGCAAGCGCGGCGAACCGGATGCCGGCCTGGAACCGCAGCCGCAGGCCTGAGGCGCATCGAGTGGATTACGAAGGGCGGCCGAGAGGCCGCCCTTTTCGTTTGCCCGGGCGCGATGTCACGCTCCGTCATAATTTGTGAGAAGGCGGAAAGGTTTTTTGGCTATAGAACGCCGGAAACGGGCGCGATGCGCTCCATGGAACCGAATCACGATGACGCGCAAATATTTCGGAACGGACGGCATTCGCGGGCGGGCGAACGGCGTCATCACGCCGGACCTCGCTCTGAAGGTCGGCCAGGCGACGGGCCTCGCCTTCCGCCGCGGCGAACATCGCCACCGCGTCGTGATCGGCAAGGATACCCGCCTCTCCGGCTACATGATCGAATACGCCATGGTTGCAGGCTTCACCTCGGTCGGCATGGACGTGATGCTGCTCGGCCCGATACCGACGCCGGCGGTCGCCATGCTGGCACGCTCGATGCGCGCCGATCTCGGCGTGATGATCTCCGCCTCGCACAACGCCTATGAGGACAACGGCATCAAGCTGTTCGGCCCCGATGGCTACAAGCTCAACGACGAGGTCGAGCGCGAGATCGAGGCGCTGATCGATGGCGACCTGACGCCCCGCCTTTCCGCCTCGCCGAAGCTCGGCCGGGCCAAGCGCATCGACAGCGCCGATGCGCGCTATGTCGAGTTCGCCAAGCGCACCATGCCGCGCAACATGAGCCTGGAGGGGCTGCGCATCGTGCTCGATTGCGCCAATGGCGCCGGCTACAAGGTGGCGCCGGAAGCACTCTGGGAGCTGGGTGCCGAGGTCATCGTCATCGGCAACGAGCCTGATGGCTTCAACATCAACCACGATGTCGGCTCGACCCATCCCGCGACTCTGGTGGCGAAGGTCAGGGAATTGCGCGCCGATGTCGGCATCGCGCTCGACGGCGATGCCGACCGGGTGCTGGTGGTCGATGAGCAGGGACACATCGTCGACGGCGACCAATTGATGGCCGTGATCGCCCGCTCCTGGCTGGAGGACGGCCGGCTCTCGGCTCCGGGCATCGTCGCGACGATCATGTCCAATCTCGGACTGGAGCGGTATCTCGCGGGCCTGGGCCTGTCGCTGGCCCGGACCGCGGTCGGCGATCGCTATGTGCTGGAGCACATGCGCAACCACGGCTTCAATCTCGGCGGCGAGCAGTCGGGCCATATCATCCTCTCGGATTTCGGCACGACCGGCGACGGTCTCGTCGCGGCGCTGCAACTGCTCGCCGTGGTCAAGCGGATAGACAAGCCGGTCTCGGAAGTCTGCCACTGCTTCGAGCCGTTGCCGCAGATCCTCAAGAATGTCCGCTACAAGAAGGGCCGTCCGCTGGAGGAGAAGCAGGTGGTCAGCGCGATCGAGGCGGCGAAGCTGCTGCTCGGCGAGAGCGGCCGCCTGGTGATCCGCCCCTCCGGCACCGAGCCGGTGATCCGCGTCATGGCCGAGGGCGACGACCGCGACCTGGTCGAGCGTGCTGTCGACGATGTCGTCGAGGCGGTGACCAAGGCTGCGGCCTGATAAAGGGCACGTCATGCTCGGGCTTGAGCCCTGAGCATCTCCTGCCGGAGGAGGCTCCGGTGCTTTCTCGTCATGAGATTCTCGGGTCTGCGCTTCGCTTCGCCCGAGAATGACGGATAGGCCTCACACCACCGAGGTCAGCCCGCCATCGACCATCAGCAGGTGGCCGTTGACGTAGTCGCTCGCCGCCGAGGACAGGAAGATCGCGGCGCCGGCCAGCTCCTTCGTCTCCCCCCAACGCCCGGCCGGCGTGCGGCTGCAGACCCAGTTCGAGAAGGCCTCGTCGGCGATCAGCGCGGCGTTGATCTCGGTGGCGAAATAGCCGGGGCCGATGGCGTTGGCCTGGATATTGTGCTTGCCCAGCTCGGCGGCGAGGCCCCGCGTCATCATCTTCACCGCGCCCTTGGACGCCGTGTAGGGGATGATGGTGGCGCGGCCGAGCTCGCTCATCACCGAGCCGATGCTGATGATCTTGCCGCGCTTGCGCGGCACCATGCGCTTCGTCACCGCTTGGGTGACGTAGAACACCGAATGCAGGTTGGTGTTGATCACGTCGTGCCAGCCCTCGACCGGGAATTCGGTGATCGGCGCGCGCTTCTGCATGCCGGCATTGTTGATGAGGATATCGATCGGGCCGATCTCGGCCTCGATCATGGCGACGCCGGCCTCGACCGCCTTCTGGTCGGTGACGTCGAAGGGCGCGATCGAGGCCTTGCGGCCAGCGGCGATCAGCGCCTGCTGCGCCCGTTCGAGCTTCGCCTTGTCGCGCCCGTTCAGCACGACATGGGCGCCGGCATCCGAAAGCCCCTCGGCCAGTGCGAGGCCGATCCCCTGGCCCGAGCCGGTGACGAGCGCGATCTTGCCGGCGAGACTGAACAGCGACAGCGACATGGCGTATCCTCGCAAAATGCCGGATGCGGCGATTTCGGTTTGCGCCCGGGGCGCCGCTTTGGGTAAGCAGGTTTCAATCGATTAGACAATGGTGCCGCGCGTCGTCGCGCGGCGAATTCGGGAGCGTCCCATGCGTGCCGTCGTCATCCATGCCGAGAAGGATCTGCGGGTCGAGCCGACGACCGCTCCGGAGCTCGGGCCGCGCGACGTGCGCGTGCGGATCGAGGCTGGCGGCATCTGCGGCTCGGACCTGCATTACTATCTGCATGGAGGCTTCGGCACGATCCGCGTGCGCGAGCCGATGATCCTCGGCCATGAGATCGCCGGCCGGGTCGAGGCGATCGGCGGCGAGGTCTCGCGGGTGAAGCCGGGTGATCGCGTCGCGGTCAATCCGAGCCGCGCCTGCGGCCATTGCCGCTATTGCCAGATGGGTCTGCAGCAGCACTGCACGGACATGCTGTTCTACGGCTCGGCGATGCGCTTCCCGCATGTGCAGGGCGGCTTCCGCGATGTGCTTGTGGTCGAGGAGCGGCAGGCGGTGAAGGTGGCGCCGCGCGTCACCGCTGCGGAAGCGGCTTTCGCCGAGCCGCTCTCCGTCTGCCTCCATGCTGCCAAGCGGGCCGGGCCGCTGCTCGGCAAGCGCGTGCTGGTGACGGGTGCCGGGCCGATCGGTGCGCTGACCATCCTGGCCGCCAAGGCGGCCGGCGCCTCCGAGATCGTCGCGACCGACGTTGTCGACGGGCCGCTACCGGTCGCACGCAAGATGGGCGCCACCGCGACGGTCAATGTCGCGGCCGAGCCCGAGCGGCTCAAGGCCGAGTACGGCGCGGAGAAGGGTGCCTTCGACGTGATGTTCGAGGCCTCCGGCAACCAGCACGCGCTGACCGGTGCCTTCGACGTGGTCAGGCCGGGCGGCGTCATCGTCCAGATCGGCGTCGGCGGCCAGTTCACGCTGCCGATGAACGTCGTCGTCGCCAAGGAGTTCGACCTGCGCGGCTCGTTCCGTTTCCATGAAGAGTTCGACTGGGCGGTGGCGATGATCGGCTCGGGCTCGATCGACCTGTCGCCGCTGCTCACCGCGTCGATCCCGGTCGACCGGGCGGTCGAGGCTTTCGATCTCGCCGCCGACAAGTCGAAGGCGATCAAGGTCCAGCTCGACTTCGCCTGATGACCGGTTTCAACCGTTGCTGCGCCGGCGGAGCGAGACTTCTTCCGGCGGGCTGATGGCGAAGCCGTTGCGGCCGTTGCGCTTGGCGACATAGAGCGCTTCGTCGGCGTGGCGCGTGGCCTCGGTCAAGGTATCCTGCGGCTCCAGCAGGGTCGCGCCGATGCTGGTGCTGACCGTGACGGAGGCGCCGTTGCCGAGGGTGACGGGGCGCTCCGCGGCGGCCGTGACGATCGCCGCGGCGATGGCCGACAAGGCGTCGCGATCGACATTGTCCAAGAGCAGGATGAATTCGTCGCCGCCCCAGCGCGCGCAGATGTCGCGATCACGCAGCAACGCGGTCATCCGCCGGGCGAGCTCGGCGATCACCTCGTCGCCGCTCTGGTGGCCATGGCTGTCGTTGAGCGGCTTGAGATTGTCGAGATCGACCAGCAGCAGCCCCGCCTGATGCCCGGTCCGCCCGGCGCGGCTACGGCTCTTTTCGAAGGCCTGCTCGAAGCCACGCCGGTTGAGGGCGCCGGTCAGCGGATCGGCGTGGGCCAACCGTTCGAGCTGCTCGGTGCGCTCGCGCACGGCTTCCTCGAGCCGCGCGGTGTTCTCCTCGACGCTGCGGGCCATCGTGCCGAAGGCCTGCGACAGCCGGCCGATCTCGTCGCGACCGGCATCGATCGCGACGGCGCGGAACTCGCGGGCGCGGACATGACTGGCGGCATGCTCGACGCGCGCCAGCCGGTCGAGCACGGCGCGCTTGAACAGAAGGGTCATCAGGGCCGCCGCCGCCAGCAGGACCGCCCCGAACAGCAGGCCGAGCGGCAGGAACAGCCTGCGGTCGATGATGCGGTCGATATCCATCACCGTGACGTTGAACCAGCCGAGCCGGTCGAGATAGCCGACGCCGACCAGCACACGCTTGCCGCCGACATGCATGAAGCGCGACTGCACGAGATCGTCGCCGGCCCCGACGCGGGCGATCATCTCGCCGAGCAGGCTGCGATCGGGATCGTTGTCGACGAGCTGGTAGATCGTCTTCTTGGACGCGATGTCCTTGGTCAGGCTGTGGAAGTCGACGAGGTTCGCGTCGCGATGCGCCTGCACGGCGCCGCTGCGATCGACGAACATGCTCTGGACGCCGGTCTGCGGGATGTCGACGACCTCGCGGATGAACTGCGTCAGGTCGAGCCCGGTGCCGATGATGCCCAGCACACGGCTGTCCTTGCGGATGACGCAGTTGATCCAGACCTTGGTGACGCGGAGATTGTCGTCGTTGTCGACATTGAGGTGGCAGCCGGAGCCCAGCGCCGCGGTCTTGTAGTACCAGCCGTCGCGCGGATTGCCAGCCGAGAGCGTATAGCGCTTGCGATCGTGCTCGTAGCTGTTGTCCCTGTCGTTGAAGTAATAGTTGCCCGATCCGGCGATGACGGTGAAGTAGCTGCGGTCCCGGAAGGACTGGCGGTAATGCTCGAGTTCGGCCAGGCCGCGCTCGGCCTTCACCGGGTCTGCCTCGTTCTCGGCCCAGTCGACGATCGCGGGCGAGCGGGCGACGGTCTCGGCCAGCGAGACCTCGCGCATCAGCGCTTCCAGCCCGCGATAGCGATCGAACAGGATCTGCTTTTCGGCGACGAGCGTGCCGAGCTTCACCACAGTCGCGTCGACGAGCCACAGGAAGGCCGCGCCGGCGGGAAGCGCGATCGCGACCAGGATGGCGAGCGTCCAGCCCATGACCCGGGTCTTCAGGCTGTACGTGCGGGGCAGACCGGCCTCGGCCTGGCTCATCGGATCGACTTCCTCGCGGGATTGCGCAGGGTAGGGGCCGATCCGTTGCGTAAGCTTTAAGAAGACAGCCTTCAGAACAACCCTTCGATCCGCCCCTGCGTATCGATATGGATGCGCTCGGCCGCCGGCTCGCGCGGCAGGCCGGGCATGGTCATGATGTCCCCGCAGATCGCGACGACGAAGCCGGCGCCAGCCGAAAGCCGGAGCTCGCGCAGCGGAACGGTGTGACCGGAGGGCGCGCCGCGCAAAGTCGGATCGGCCGAGAAGGAATACTGGGTCTTGGCGACGCAGACCGGCAGGTCGCCGAAGCCGGCCTCCTCCAGCTCGGCGAAGCGGGCCTGGAGCTTGGCATCTATGGCGACGCCGCCGGCGCCATAGATCTCGCGCGCGATCGTCTCCAGCTTCTGCTGCAGCGGCATCGCATCGGGATAGAGCGGGGCGAAATCGGCCTCGCCCTCGTCGGCGAGCGCGGCGACCTTGCGGGCGAGCTCCTCCGTGCCGGCGCCGCCCTCGGCCCAGTGCCGGCAGATCACCGCCTCGACGCCGAGATGGTTGCGGCAATAGTTGCGGATCAATTCATGCTCGGCGGCGGTGTCGCTGGTGAAGTTGTTGATCGCCACGATCGGCGGCACACCGAATTTCCGGAGATTGTTGACATGGCGCGTGAGGTTGGAAAGCCCCGCTTCCAGCGCCTTCAGGTCTTCGCGGCCGAGCGCGTCCTTGGCGAGGCCACCATGCATCTTGAGGGCGCGGACCGTTGCGACGACGACGGCAGCGGCGGGCTTTAAGCCCGCCTTGCGGCACTTGATGTCGAAGAACTTCTCGGCGCCGAGATCGGCGCCGAAACCGGCCTCGGTGACGACGTAATCGGCGAGCTTCAGCGCGGCCTTCGTCGCGATCACCGAATTGCAGCCATGGGCGATATTGGCGAAGGGGCCGCCATGGACGAAGGCGGGCGTGCCTTCCAGCGTCTGCACGAGGTTCGGCATCAGCGCGTCCTTGAGCAGCACGCTCATCGCGCCGGTCGCCTTGATGTCGGCGGCGGTGACGAGGCGCTTGTCGCGCGTGCGGCCAATGACGATGCGGCCGAGGCGGGCTTCGAGGTCGACCGCGTCGCGGGCCAGACAGAAGATCGCCATGACCTCGGAGGCGACGGTGATGTCGAAGCCGTCCTCGCGCGGGAAGCCGTTGCTGGCGCCGCCGAGCGAGGAGACGATGGAGCGCAGCGCCCGGTCGTTCATGTCCATCACGCGCCGCCAGGCGATGTGGCGGGTGTCGAGGCCAAGCCCGTTGCCCCAGTAGACATGATTGTCGATCATCGCCGCCAGCAGGTTATGGGCGCTGGTGATCGCGTGGAAATCCCCGGTGAAATGCAGGTTGATCTGCTCCATCGGAACGACCTGGGCATAGCCGCCGCCGGCGGCGCCACCCTTCATGCCGAAGCTCGGGCCGAGCGAGGGCTCGCGCAGGGCGATCATCGCGCGCTTGCCGATACGGGAGAGCCCGTCGCCGAGGCCGACCGTGGTCGTGGTCTTGCCTTCGCCGGCGGGCGTCGGGCTGATCGCGGTGACGAGGATCAGCTTGCCGTCGGCTTGAGCCTGGAAGCCGGGGATCGCCTGCGTGTCGATCTTGGCGATGTACTTGCCGTAGGGATTCAGCGCCTCGGAGGGGATGCCCGCCTTTGCGGCGATCGTGGCGATGGGCTGCAGCGTGGCTACGCGCGCGATCTCGATATCGGTCGGCATTCGTCCTCTCGGAGGCTATTCCTGCCCGCGTCTCCCGAGCGCGGACCGCGCGGACACTGGCGCGAAAACCTCGCCGCCGCCAGCGCTATTGCCGGCGGGGCGGCCATGATGCACAGGCGGCGCGGGTCTGGCTTAGCCAGCCAGATGGGTGTTCTGCGGGAACAGGAATTTCCGAGCCTCGGCGTCGAACTCGGTCTTGAAGGCGAACTGGTCCTTCAGCGCGACGGCGCGCTGCGCCGCGGGCCGTGCCGAGATCTCGTCGAGATGGCGCTTCACATGCGGGAACAGCTCCGGCCAGGTCTCGCCGACGGCGAAGGAGAGCCGCGTCGCCCAGCCCCAGATCGACATGTCGACCAGCGTGTAGCGGTCGCCCAGCATGTAACGACGGCCAGCGAGCAGGTCGTTGACGATGCCCCAGTGCCGCTCGGCCTCGCGGGCGTAGCGGTTGATGGCATAGGGCAGCTTCTCCGGCGCGAAGCGGCTGAAATGCACCGCCTGGCCGCAATAGGGGCCGATGCCGGTCGCGACGAACATCAGCCAGGACAGCATCTCGCCGCGCGCCTTTGGCGTGTCCTCCGGCAGGAACTGCCCGGTCTTCTCGGCGAGATAGAGCAGGATCGCGTTGGAATCGAAGACAGTGACGTCGCCATCGGTCAGGGCCGGCGTCTTGGCATTGGGGTTGATCGCGAGGAAGTCCGGCTTGAACTGCTCGCCCTTGCGGGTGTCGACCGGCACCATCTCGTAGGGCAGGCCGGCCTCTTCCAGGAACAGCGCGATCTTCGCCGGGTTCGGCGAGGGGTGGTAGTAGAGCTTGATCATCGGGGTCTCCACGAGCGGCGCGTCAGGCCTGCCTCAGTCCGGCGACATAGGAGACGAGATCGGTCAGGGCGGCAATGGTCGCATCGGCCTGGAAGCCGAGCTGCTCCGGCTGCATCCGAAGCGCCTTGAACATCAACGCGGGATCGATCGTTGCAGCGGCAGCAAGCTCGCCGCGCAGCCGGCCAGCCGGCACGCGCTCGATACGAGCGACATGGAAGCCATGCGCCTTGGCGCCGGCGATGTCGAAGCCGTTGGAAGAAATGAACAGGATCTCGTTTCGAGAGAGGCCGAGCCGCTTCTCGACATGGGCATAGCCGCGCGGATCGGGCTTGTAGACGCCGATCTCGTCGACGCTGATCACGGTTTCCAGGAGGTCGGTGATGCCGGCATGGGCGACGAGCCGCTTGAGCATGTCCGGGCTGCCGTTCGAGTAGATGGCGAGGCGATAGGAGGCGAGGCCTTCGAGTGCAGTGCGGGCCTCGGGGTAGAGGGACAGCGCATCATAGGCTGCCGCGATCCTGGCCACGAGCTCGGGCGACGCGGCGAGGCCGAGCGTTCTCAGCGTGAAATCGAGCGAGTCGCGGGTGACGGTCCAGAAATCCTCGTAGCGGTCCATCAGGGCGCGCAGCCAGGTGTATTCGAGCTGCTTCAGCCGCCAGACTTGCGTGATTGTCGCGCCATGGCCGGGAAAGGCGGCGTCGGTGACGGCCGCGACCGACTGGACGTCGAAGAGCGTGCCATAGGCATCGAAAACCAGCGCCTTGATCGACATGCGTCTCCTCCGTTGCGGCTTCGTCGCGTTCCCAACCTTCATAACACTCGCATCGGCCGTGTGGCGCATGGTATCCGCACAAGCACCTTTCACCGTTCCAGACAGGTCAAGCCGATGCCGCCTCGCCCCGTGATGCTGATGATCCTCGATGGCTGGGGCTGGCGCGAGGAGAGCCAGAACAACGCCGTCAGGCTGGCGAACATGCCGAATTTCGACCGGCTCTGGGCGGCCGGACCGCATGCCTTCCTGCACACATCGGGGCTCGATGTCGGGCTGCCGCCCGGGCAGATGGGCAATTCCGAGGTCGGCCATCTCAATCTCGGCGCCGGCCGGGTGGTGATGCAGGACCTGCCGCGCATCAATCAGGCGATCGCCGATGGCTCGATCGCCGGGGCTCTCGAAGCGACCGGCCTCGTCGCCGGGTTGAAGGCGAGCGGCGGCGCCTGCCATCTCCTCGGCCTTGTCTCGCCGGGCGGTGTCCATGCCCACCAGGATCATGCGGTGGCGCTCGCCCGCATCCTGACCGCGCAGGGCGTCACGGTGCATGTCCATGTCTTCACCGACGGGCGCGATACCCCGCCGCAATCGGCCGCGGAGTACGTGAAAGCCTTCGCCGCCGCGCTACCGGCCGGCGCGAGCATCGCCAGCGTTTCCGGCCGCTATTACGCGATGGATCGCGACAACCGCTGGGAGCGGGTCGAGAAGGCTTGGCGCGCGATGGTGCTGGGCGAGGGCGAGCGCTTCGCCGATGCGCAGGCCGCGATCGCCTCGGCTTACGCGAAGGATGTCACCGACGAGTTCATCCTGCCGGCGGCGATCGGCGATTATGCCGGGATGAAGGACGGCGACGGGCTGCTCAGCTTCAATTTCCGCTCGGACCGCATCCGCGAGATCCTCGCGGCGGTGCTGGAGCCGGATTTCACTGGCTTCGTTCGTCCGCGCCGGCCGGTGCTGGTCAAGGCTGTCAGCATGACCTCCTACAGCGCCGAACTCGACAAGATCATGCCGATGCTGTTCGCAGCCCAGACGCTGGCCAACGGCCTTGGCGAGACCGTCGCCAAGGCCGGGCGCAAGCAGGTCCGCATGGCCGAGACCGAGAAATATCCGCACGTCACCTATTTCTTCAACGGTGGCGAGGAGACGCCCTATGCCGGCGAGGACCGGGTGATGGTGCCCTCGCCCAAGGTCGCGACCTATGACCTGCAGCCGGAGATGTCGGCGCCGGAGCTGACGCGCAAAGCAGTCGAGGCGATCGATTCAGGTCGTTACGATCTCGTCGTGCTCAACTTCGCCAATCCCGACATGGTCGGTCATACCGGCGTGCTCGCCGCGGCGATCAAGGCGGTCGAGACGGTCGATGCGGGGCTCGGCGCCATTGCCGAGGCGATCGGGCGGCAGGGTGGCGCGATGCTCGTCACGGCCGACCATGGCAATGCCGAGCTGATGGTCGATCCGGTGACGGGCAAGCCGCATACCGCCCATACCACCAACCCGGTACCATTGATGCTGGTCGGCGGGCAGGCCAAGGGGCTCGCCGACGGACGTCTCGCCGATATCTCGCCGACGCTGCTGGCGCTGATGGGGCTGGCGCAGCCGGCCGAGATGACCGGGCAATCGCTGCTGCGCTGACAAAAGCAAAACGGCGCGGGGATGACCCGCGCCGCTTCGTGTCTCGATAGGCTGGACGATCAGTACTTGCGCACGACCGGCGGCGGGGCGTAGGCGATCGGCTCGCGCTCGACCGGGCCGCAGCAGTTCGGGTCGCCGAAATTCCAGCGCATGCCGATGCGGAAATCGTGGCTCTCGATGTCCTTGGCCTTGAGCGGAGCCTGGACCTGCCCGGTGAAGGCGTTGATCAGGCGGCCCGACTGGGCATCGCCGAGGTTCAGGTAGCGATAGCCGACTTCCAGGGTCAGGTTCTTGTTCACTTCGTAACCGACGCCGGCCATCAGCGCCCAGGCGAGATCGGTCTTGCTGCCGCTATTGGCATAGCCCAGCGTGGAACCGTTGAAGTTGCCGGTCAGTGAGCCCTGATCGGTCAGCCCGCTGATGCGATTCTGCGAGAAGCCGATGCCGGCGCCGATATAGGGCGTCAGGCAGTTCCAGGTGCCGAGGTCGAAATAGCCGTTGAACAGCGTGACCAGCGAGGTCAGGTTGCCCTTGTAGGTGTTGGTCTGGTTGCCGTTGTTGAACGGGTTGAAGACGATGTCGTTCACGCCGATCTGGCCGGCGCCGCGATATTCGCCGGTGACGTCGAAGCGCAGCCAGTTGTTGAAGCGATAGCCGACGCCGAGCCCGCCGAAGAAGGCGGCATTGTCGCTCTTGCCGAAGAAGGCGCCGCCGAACTGGGCGACATCGTCCTGGTGATATTTGCCGACGCTCTGGATGCCGACGCCGATATCGCCGCGCAGATAGATGCCGCTCGAAATCGTGCCCTTCAGGCCGAGCGGCTCCGGCGGCGGGGGCGGCGGTGCGTAGGCGAGATCCGCGGCCTGTGCCGCGGCGGAGACGCCGAGGGCCAGGCTGCCCGCCAGCGCGAGAGTTTTCAGGCTGCCCATGGCAGTGTCCTTCGCGTTTGCGCGGCGCAAGAACGCAGCCCGCGCGTGTTACCAACGGGAAGGAACATGCCAGTGATTTCTTAAACGACACTTAACCTTAAGCGCTAACCTTACCGGCGGATGAAGAAAGCTCCGGAGCCCGGCTGGATGCCCGTATAGCGTGGGACTTCACGCCCGAGCGGAGGGAGAAGAGCCTGTCCGCGGTTCGTGCGAGGGCAGGGGCGTTGCCCCGGCGGAGGTGGCGAGCTTGCGGGCCTTGGCTGCCATCGCCTCGAATTCGTTCCGGATCGCTTCGAGCTTGTCCTCGTCGAGCTCCTCCAGATCGAGCAGCTCCTCACGGGCGCCCTCCAGCCGGCAGATCAATTCGTCGAGCTTGATCTGCATCGCCGCGGTGTCGCGGTTCTGGCTGTTCTGGATGATGAAGACCATTAGGAAGGTAACGATCGTCGTCGAGGTGTTGACGACGAGTTGCCAGGTATCGTTGTAGCCGAAGAACGGGCCGGAGAGCGCCCACACGACGATGAGCGCCGCAGCGCCCAGAAAAGTCTGCGGCCGGCCGGCCCAATGAGCGACGGCTTGCGATAGGCGCGTGAACAACGAGCGGTCGCTCTGCGGCATGCGGCGCTTGGCCATGAAACGATCCCCCTTGGGCCGGTTGAGGCTGTGATGCTCTCAACGCGGCCGGAGTGGCGACCGTTCCCGCTGCGGCGCCTTATGCGGTCAAGCGTTCCGCGTGCCAGGCGATGTGCTGGGCCATGAAGGTCGAGATGAAATTGTAGGAGTGGTCGTAGCCGTCGCGCATGGTCAGTTGGAGCGGGATGCCGGCGGCGGCGCAGGCGACATCCAGAAGCTGCGGGCGCAGGCCTTCCTCGAGGAAGCCGTCGGCGGTGCCCTGGTCGACCAAGAGGTCGCGGACACGATGGCCATCGGCGATCAGCAGGGTCGAGTCATAGGCGCGCCAGCGCGTCTCGTCCGGGCCCAGATATTTCTCGAAGGCCGGGCGCGACCAGCCGGCGGTCGAGGGCTGGGTGATCGGCGCGAAGGCGGAGACGGAACGGTAGCGCTCGGGATTCTTCAGGGCGAGGGTGATCGCGCCATGACCGCCCATGGAATGCCCGAAGATGCCTTGCCGGTTCATGTCGACCGGGAAATGCCTGCCGACCAGCTCCGGCAATTC
This sequence comes from Allobosea sp. GW822-FHT05A11, assembly GCF_058800455.1. NCBI lineage: Bacteria > Pseudomonadati > Pseudomonadota > Alphaproteobacteria > Hyphomicrobiales > Alloboseaceae > Allobosea > Allobosea sp. GW822-FHT05A11. The sequence continues at coordinate 566,262 of NZ_JBXAMI010000001.1, forward strand.
GTCGCGGATATAGCTCTCCATGCGGTAGTTCTTCGCATAGGGGGCCTCGGTTGCGTCGAGATAGAAGCCGGCGCCGCAGCCGAACTGCCAGTTCTCCGGTTCGTCCGGCACGCCTTCGCCGCGCGGGCTCGTATCCGGGCAGATGATGGCGATGCCGTTGGCGGCCGCCGCGGCGCGGTATTCGCCTTTGTCCATGACGTTCTGGTGCGTGCAGGTCAGGCCCGAGAGATACCAGAGCAGCGGAACCGGCCCGTCCTCGATCTGATGCGGCAGGTAGATCGCGAAGTTCATCGGGCAGGCGCAAGCCGCGCTGTCATGCCGATAGACGCGCTGCGAGCCGCCGAAGGCCTTCGAGGACGAGAGGAGTTCCATTGGGCGGGTCCTTCAGAGGTTTGGCACGACGCCTGTCATTCCGGGGCGGCCGAAGGCCGAACCCGGAACCCACGACCGGGCAAGCCCTTGCCCGGTCGGTCTATTCAAGCTTCGTACCCGGTCGTGGGTTCCGGGTTCAGCGCTTCGCGCTGCCCCGGAATGACAAAGGTCGTGCCTCAGTGCCCGCCGAATGAGGCGGTGGAACGGCGCCTCAGTAGACCACCACGCTCCTGATCGACTTGCCCTCGTGCATCAGGTCGAAGCCGTGGTTGATCTCGTCGAGCGAGAGCTTGTGGGTGATCAGGTCGTCGATGTTGATCTTGCCCTCCATGTACCAGTCGACGATCTTCGGCACATCGGTGCGCCCGCGCGCGCCGCCGAAGGCCGTGCCTTTCCAGACGCGGCCGGTGACGAGCTGGAACGGACGGGTCGCGATCTCCTTGCCGGCCTCGGCCACGCCGATGACGATCGACTCGCCCCAGCCGCGATGGCAGCATTCCAGCGCCTGGCGCATCACATTGGTGTTGCCGGTGGCATCGAAGGAGAAATCGGCGCCGCCGCCGGTGAGGTCGACGATCGCCTGGACGACCTTGTCGTTGCCGATCTCGGCCGGGTTGATGAAGTCGGTCATGCCGAATTTGCGCGCCATCTCCTGCTTGGCCGGGTTGATGTCGACGCCGATGATCTTGTCGGCGCCGACCATGCGGGCGCCCTGGATGACATTGAGGCCGATGCCGCCGAGGCCGAAGACCACGACATTCGCACCCGGCCAGACTTTTGCCGTGTAGATGACAGCGCCGATGCCGGTGGTCACGCCGCAGCCGATATAGCAGATCTTGTCGAAGGGCGCGTCCTCGCGGACCTTGGCGAGCGCGATCTCGGGCAGCACCGTGAAGTTCGCGAAGGTAGAGCAGCCCATGTAGTGGAAGACCTCGCCGCCGTCGCAGGAGAAGCGGCTCGTGCCGTCCGGCATCACGCCCTGGCCCTGGGTCGCGCGGATCGAGGTGCAGAGATTGGTCCGGCGCGACAGGCAGGACTTACAGCTGCGGCATTCCGGCGTGTAGAGCGGGATGACATGGTCGCCGGGCTTCAGGCTGGTCACGCCGGCGCCGACCTCGCGCACGATGCCGGCGCCTTCATGGCCGAGGATCGCCGGGAACTTGCCCTCCGAATCCAGACCCGACAGCGTGTAGGCGTCGGTATGGCAGATTCCGGTCGCCATCACCTCGACCAGAACCTCGCCAGCCTTGGGGCCGCCGATCTCGATGGTCTCGATGGTGAGGGGCTTGCCGGCTTCCCAGGCGACGGCGGCGCGGGTCTTCATCGGGGGCTTCCTTCCTTGCGGATGTTCATTTCAGATAGGGGCGGATCACCCGCATGATCGCGGCGATCTCGTCATCGTTTCCGGCTTCCACCTGCGCTGCCTCGGCGGGGCGGGCCATGGTCTCGCGCAGATGGCTTTCGAGCACCTCGGCCATCAATCCGGTCGCGGCGCCGCGCAAGGCGGCGAGTTGCTGCAGCAGCGCGCCGCATTCCTCGCCGCGCTCGACGGCGGCGATCAGGGCGTCAGTCTGCCCCTTGATCCGGCGCAGCCGCGTGACGGCGCGCTTCTTCTCTTCGGGCGTGTGAGGCATGGGCACTGAGGCTCCGGTTGCCGCGACGCTATGGTACTGAGGGGGAGTATGTCAATGCGCAAGGCGAGCCTAAACGAAAAGAGCGGCAGCGTTGCCGCTGCCGCTCTTCCGTCGATGCGCTGTCGAGCAGATTCAGAAGCTGTAGCCGAGCTTTACCTTGACGAGATGCTGGCTGAAATTGGTGAGGTCGAGATTGCCGGGCTGGCCCTTGGCCTTCCCGGAGACCTGGATGTTGTAGGCGGCGGACAACGCGAGCTGCTTCGTCGCCTGCCAGAACACGCCGGGGCCGGCGAAGGTCGCGTAGCCCGCCTCCTTGCCGAAGCCGAGCTCGTTATGGGCACGCATATGGCGGACCTCGCCGCTGAGATAGAGCCCCTCCTGCACCTGCCAGGCGAGCGAGCCGGCGATGGTGAAGGTCGACGAGCGCTGATAGGGCGAGGGGCCGGTCCAGGTCAGGTCATGCGAGAGATTGAGCCCGGCGTAGAGCGTGTTCGGGATCAGCGTCTTGTCGGCGAAGAGGCGGATGCCGGTATTGTAGGTGGTGAAGCGGCCGGCGCCGTCCGGATCGGCGCGGTTGACGCTGGGATCGATGACGAGAGTCAGGCCGAGCCCGTGCATGCTCCGCCCGAGCAGCTTGTACTTCATCTCGACGCCGGCGCCGAAGGCGCGCTCGTCGGCGCTGATGCCGCCGATCGAGGCGTTGCTGAAGGAGCCCAGTACATAGGGGCCGACCTCGAAGCAGGGAAACAGACCGTAGGAGCCCTGCAAAGTCAGGCCATGGCCGTTGAAGCTCCCGCCGCGGGTGCCGAAGGCGCCGCCATAGGTCAAGCTCGGGCCAAAGGAGCCGGTATCGGCGACGTCGGAACCGGTGGTGAAGCCGAAGGCGTCGGTCGGGATGCCCTCGCTTTCCGTACAGGCGGAGAGCGTGGGCGGAGGCGCAGCCGGAGCGCCCTTGCGGGAGGGCAGGTCTGCGGCGAAGGCCGTCGTCGTGGCGATGGACATGAACAAGGAGGCGGCGAGGCGAAGAGGAGCGAGGTTCGTCATGGCGCGGTTCCAGTTGCGCGGCGGAAGCAAGCTTCGCCGCGACTCGGGCGGGGCTTCTCCCGTTGCAAGACATGCGCCGCTCCGAGGCCGCAGGCGATAAAAGAGCCATAGCCGTTTCAGCAATCCGGATTGCTGTTGTTGCGCTGCAACAGTCAGGGCGTGTGCAGGTGCGACAGACGCTCCAGGGCACGCGGCGCGATCCCCGCGAGCGTGCCGACCGGTTTCCAGGCAGCGGCGTGCACCTCCTCGACCTGCGCGACGAGTGGCAGGGCCGGATCGGCGAGAAAGAGATATTGCAGGTCGTGATGGATATGGGCCGGCTCGCCGCGGGATGGCTTGCCCGGCACATCATGGCTGTCGATGGTGAAGGGCAGGTCTGCGCCGCGATGCCAGGGATGCAGGGCGAGGCCCTGCACGCCGGTTTCCTCGATCGCCTCGCGTGCGGCCGAGAGATGGAAATGCTCGGCTTCCTCCCAATGCCCGCCGGGCTGGAGCCAGCGGCCGATCACGACATGGTCGATCAGCAGGACCTGGGCATGATCGGGCGAGAGCACGAAGGCGCTGGTGGTGAGATGGCCGGGAAAGGTGTCACGCCGGTCGAGCGCGTGGCCCTCAGTCATCTGCCAGCGCAGCAGCGCGAGATGCTCGCGTGGGCTCGCGATCTCGGCGCGGTAGCGCTCGACGGCGCGGGTGAGATCGTTGCGGAAATCCATCGGGTTCAACGAGGTTCGAGCGGCAGGCGGTAGGATTCGAAATGCCCGTTCTTCGGGCCGTCATAGCCGATCAGGACCGCGAGGCCCTTGCCGTCCTGCGTCAGCACGGTCAGGGATTCCGCCTTGCCGCCGCCGCGAGCCGGCAGATCGCCGAGCGGTGCTGCCGCATCGGGTCTGGCGGGGTCGATCAGCAGCAGTGAGTAGGGCAGGGCCTGTTCCTGCGCCGGCCCCAGCAGCGCGAGCAGGCGGCCATCGGGGAGGGGCGCGAGGTCGCGGATGCCACGATCGGGGCCGGCCGGCAGTTGGAAGACCCGCGGCGCCTCCGTTGCGGGCGCATGGCCCGGCGCGAACAGGGCGTTCAGCGAGGCGCCGACGAGGAAGCCGCGATTGCCGAGGGAGGGCGCGCGCAGACCGGCCCAGAGCGTGTCGCCGGTGACCGCGATGCCTTCGACATTCAGGCCGTTATCGTCCATCAGGCCGCGTCCGAAGAAGGCGCCGGCTGGACCGGCGGTGCGCAGCATGTCGCTCAGGCGATAGGTCAGTTCGACCTTGCCGGCGGCGGCGCCTTCGGCATCGACCTTGATCCGGGCAAGGTGGAAGGCCGAGAGGCGGAATTCGCCGCGCTTGCGCGAGCAGCCATGCGAGCCTGCGACATAGAAGGCGCCCTCGGCGTAGGCGACGGCCTCGCCGTCGAGTTCGGCGAAGCGGCCGGGCATCTTACAGAGGCCTTGCGGCGGCTGACCGAGCGTGTCGGGCGCGGCCTCGGCTCCGATGATGGACACGGTCGCGTCCGGCGTGATGCGGTTCTCGGCGATGCGGGCGAACTGGGCGAAGGAGCCCTCGTCATTGATCAGCAGGCAGCGCTGGGTGCCGTTGGCCGCCGGCATGCAGGCGAGGCCGCTGACATCGCGCGCCGGCTTGCCGGGCTTCTTGCCGGAGAAGTCACCGAGCGTCCTGAAGCGCTGTTCCGGCGCAAGCGTTGCGGCCCGGGCGAGGGGACCGGCGAGCATGGCGGCGGCGAGGAGCATGACGAAGAGGGGGTAGCGCATCGGGCGAATCCGAAAGGAGAGGCGCGGATTGAGCGCGAGCGGCAGGAGGATGTCAAAGCGCCGCGGCGCGATCCCTATGGGATCTTGATGATCCTGCCCTTTGCCTCGTCTCGAACGGCTATGGCGCCGTCCCTAGCTTGTCCGGGCGGTCCTGGAAGACCGCTCGGGAAACAGGATGATGTTCAGTATTCCTCGCAAAACCTTCGGCGGTCCGCTCCAGTTCCTCGTCGGGCGCGACGTGGAAGGTCATTGGCTGGCCGTCGAGACGCATGGCCGCGGCGGCGGCATCTTCTGCGATCGCAGTGCCGCGCTGCGCTATGCCGTTTTCGAGACCGGGCACCGGGCTCGCGCGGTCCGCATGACCGCGAAGACGCTCTCACTGCTCTGAGACGCGCCATGAACCACTGGCTTCACGGCATGTTCACCGCGCTGGTCACGCCTTTCGACGAGGACGCGATCGATTACGGCGCGCTGGAACGCCTCATTCTCTGGCAGATCGCGCAGGGCGCCGACGGCATCGTGGTCGGCACCGCCACAGGTGAGAGCCCGACGCTGAGCAGCGCGGAGCGGGAGGCGCTCTGCGCCGCCGCCCGCCGCATCGCCGGCCGGCACTACCCGGTGATCGCCGCTGTCGGCAGCTATTCGACTGCCGGGACCGTCGCCGAAATCGCCGCCGCCGAGAAGGCCGGCGCCTCGGCCCTGCTGTTGCGCATGCCCTATTACAACCGGCCGACGCAGGCGGGCCTGGCGGCCCATGCGCTGGCGGCGGCGCAGGCGACCGGCCTCGAAATCATCCTCGACAACGATCCGGATCGCTGCGGCGTCGAGATCGCGCCGGAGACGCTGGAGCAGCTGGAAGGGGCGGCGAACATCGTCGGCATCCTGGAGCGGCGGGGCGATCTCGTTCGCTGCGACCGGATTGCCCGCGTCCGCGACCGCCGTTTCATGCGCTTGACCGGCGCGGCGGACACCATCCCTGCCTATCTGCTCGCCGGCGGCTGCGGGGCGATCACCAGCGCCGGCAATCTCGCGCCGCATTGGCTGGCGCGGATGGACAGCGCGGCGCGCTCCGAATTCTACGGGCAGGCGCAGATCCTGCAGCGGCGGCTGGTCCCGTTGCTCGACCTGCTCGCGCGGGAGCCCGACCCGGTCCTGATCAAGCTCGCCTTGTCGATGCTGCATCTGGATGTCGGTGCCACCTGCCGCGCGCCGCTCGCGCCGCCGCGGCCGGACATCGTGCCCCTGCTTTGCGACGCCATCGAGGACCTGCCGCACCCGCTTGCCGGCATGGCGATGAAGGCAGCGCGCAACGGGCCGGCGGTCGCTGCCCGCCGCGCCTGAATCCGTAGCAGCGCGGCTGTGTCCACCGTGAACCGGATGGAGGTTTCAATGACCACGATCGGGACCTATCGCCGTCGCCGGGAGGCGATCTACCGGCATGTCCGCAGGCCATCGGCCGGTGGCTGGAAGGCTGACCTGCTGCACCTGTTCGGCTCGGTCGTCCTGCTCGCCATCCTGATCGGCGGACGGGTCTGGTGGCATCTGCATTGACTGCGCAAAAAGAAAAGGCGCCGCGATGGCGCGACGCCCTTACGATGTCATCGGTCCGAACCGAACTCAGGCGAGCTTGGCGTAGGCCGGCACGGTGAGGAAGTCCTCGAAGTTCGGCGCCAGCGACAGGGTCTCGAACAGCGCGATCGCCTCCGGGAAGCGACCCTTGGCATAGTTCTCCGCGCCGAGCTCGCCCTTCACGCGTTCCATCTCCTCGGGCAGGCAGCGCTTGAACAGCGCCGCATCGGCCGTGATGCCGCCTTCGAGCGCGACGCCGTACTGGACGAACTGCCAGATCTGGGCGCGGCTGATCTCGGCGGTCGCAGCATCCTCCATCATGTTGTAGATCGGCACCGCACCACGGCCACGCAGCCAGGCCTCGATATACTGGACGCCGACGCGGATGTTCTCGCGGAAGCCTTCCTCGGTGCGCGTGCCCTGATGGACCTCCAGCAGGTCCTTGGCGCCGATCGAGACGTCGTCGCGCTTCTTGTCGAGCTGGTTGGCCTGCGGCATCAGCCGGTCGAAGACCTCCATCGCGACCGGGACGAGATCCGGGTGAGCGACCCAGGTGCCGTCATGGCCGTCGCCGGCCTCGCGCTCCTTGTCGGCCTTGACCTTGGCGAAGGCGGCAGCGTTGGCCTCGGGGTTGTTCTTGACCGGGATCTGCGCCGCCATGCCGCCCATCGCGAAGGCGCCGCGCTTGTGGCAGGTCTTGATCAGCAGCAGCGAATAGGCGCGCAGGAAGGCCTTGGACATCACGACCTGCGAGCGATCCGGCAGGACATAGGCCTTGTTGCGGGCGAGCTTCTTGATGAAGGAGAAGATGTAGTCCCAGCGGCCGCAGTTCAGGCCGGCCATGTGCTCGCGCAATTCGTAGAGGATCTCGTCCATCTCGAAGGCGGCCGGCAGGGTCTCGATCAGGACGGTGGCCTTGATCGTGCCGTTCTTCAGGCCGAGCGCCGACTGGGCGGCGACGAAGACGTCGTTCCAGAGCCGGGCCTCGAGATGGCTCTCCAGCTTCGGCAGGTAGAAATACGGGCCGGAGCCGGCGGCCAGCGCCGCCTTGGCGTTATGGAAGACATAGAGGCCGAAATCGACCAGGGAGCCCGAGGCCTCCTCTCCGTCGATAAGGATGTGCCGCTCCGGCAGATGCCAGCCGCGCGGGCGGATGATTAGGACGGCGGGCTTGGCCTTGAGCTTGTAGTCCTTGCCGTTCGTGGGATCGGTGAAGTCGATCCTGTTCGCCCAGCGGTCGCGGAGATTGATCTGGCCTTCGATCATGTTGGCCCAGACCGGCGAGGACGCGTCCTCGAAATCGGCCATGAAGACCTTGGCGCCGGAGTTCAGCGCGTTGACGATCATCTTGCGATCGACCGGGCCGGTGATCTCGACGCGGCGGTCGAGGAGGTCGGCCGGGATCGGTGCGACGGTCCAGTCGCCTTCGCGGATATGCCGGGTCTCGGCGAGGAAATCGGGCGTCTCGCCGGCGTCGAAGCGCTTCTGACGCTCGGTGCGCAGGGCCAGCAGGCGCTTGCGCGTCTCGTTGAAGCGGCGATGCAGGTCGGCGACGAAGCCGAGCGCCTCGGTGCTGAGAATCTGCTCGAAGCCCGGCTGCAGGGCGCCCTTGACGACGACGCCGGCCGGCAGGGCGAGTGTGGGGGTGTCCGACATGAATGGTCCTCCGATCAGGTTGGGACCATCATTCCGCGAAAGCACACTTTGCAAAATCCGGAAAAAATGACGATCACTTGTTCAAATTTGGAATGAATTTCCGTTCGCGGGTAGGGGCCGTCAAAATGCTCGTGAAAGTTGTGTTGTGCGCGCGGTGAACGCATAATGACGTAACGGCAGCGCGTTTCGATTCAAAATGTGCAGATAGGCCCGACTTCCGCAAATCGGTTTCAGCAATTCGTAAGTTCCGGCCGCCAACGCTTCCGGGGTCGAATGCGGCAATCCGGCCCTGGATGAAACCAATGATGAAGATCGGCTCACTGCCTGAGATGTTCAGGCGCTTCCGCCGGGATCAACGTGGCAACGTGATGATGCTGTTCGGGCTGGTGCTCGTGCCGCTGATGGGCGTCGTCGGCGTGGCGATCGACTATTCCCGCGCCAGCAACACCCGGCAGGCGCTCAATGCGGCGATCGATTCCGCGGCGCTGATGGCAGCCCGCGATGCCCAGAAGCTGACGGACGGGGAGCTCAGGACGCGCATCGACGCCTGGATCCGCGACAACCTGCCTGCCGATGTGAAGAGCGAGTACACCGGCGCCACGGTGACGATCGACCGCACGGCGCGGACGATCCAGATCGAGGCTAATGCCGTTGTGCCGACGACCATTTCCAACGTGATCGGCGTGAGCCAGCTTCCGGTGGGGACGAACAGCCAGTCGACCTGGGGAACCAACAAGATCGAGCTTGCGCTCGTGCTCGACAATACGGGTTCGATGTCTGGGTCCAAGATGACGGCTTTGAAGACGGCCTCCAAGGATCTGGTCAGGATCATGAAGGACGCCGCGATCGATCCCGAGCAGATCAAGATCTCGATCGTACCGTTCAACACGCAGGTCCGGGTCGATCGCGGCTTCAAGGACGAGTCGTGGATCAAATACGGCAGGACCCGATCGGTGACGATGAGCTATGACAACAAGAGCAAAAGCTACAAGACGCCGACCGGTGTGGATGAGTCGGATTCCACGATTTCGGGTTGCAGCACCAGCAGCAAGGGCGTGAGGACCTGCAAGGAGGCGGTGAGCAAGTCAAAATGGGCGGCCACAGAGGGCTGCATCGCTGACCGCGACAAGAACTACGACGTCACCGACGGCGGCTCCTATGGGTCTAGTGCGCAGCAATACCCTGCGGCCTGGTGCAGCTATCCCACGCTCGCGGAGATCAAGCAGCTGACCAACGACTGGGACGCGCTGAACACCCATATCGACACGATGAGCGCGGTCGGCAACACCAACATCACGATCGGCGCCGCCTGGGGCTGGGCGACGCTGACGCAGGCAGCTCCGTTCACGACCGCGAAGCCGAAGACCGAGCCGCGCCTCAAGAAATACATGATCCTGCTGACCGACGGCGACAACACCGAGAACGGCGCCGGCGATTCCACCAGCACGATCGATGCGCGCACGAAGCTCGCCTGCACGAACGTCAAGGCGGACGGGGTCAGCCTCTATACGATCCGCGTCATCGACGGCAACGAGTCCCTGCTGAAGGGCTGCGCGTCGGCGCCGGAGATGTACTACAACGTCAAGAACGCCTCCGAACTCAGCCCGGTCTTCCAGGCGATCGCCAAAGAGATCAGCGCAGTCAGGCTGACGCAGTAAGGCCGAGCGCGGCGAAGCGCGCCAGGAAGCGCGCCTGCGCCGCCTCGGTGTCGAGCGGATCGAGCCAGGACAGAACTTCGGCCGGCAGCGCCTGCGGCCGGCCGAAGAATTTCAGGGCCTCCTCGCGGCCGAAGCCGGCCAGCCGCGTCGCCTCGAAGAAGGCGGCGATGGTGTCGGCCTCCTTGACCTTCCGCTTCAGGGCGGCCGGCGTCACCGCAGGCAGGCCGAAGCGCAGGTGGATCGCCGCGAGCAGGCGCAGTTCCACGCTCTTGTAGGCGTCGCCCATCACCACCTTGAACGGCGAGATCATGTCGCCGATGACGTATTCCGGTGCGTCGTGCAGCAGCGCCATCAAGCGCCAGCCACGCTCCCAGTCCGGATTGAGATGGGCTGCGATCGCTTCGACCAGCAGCGAATGCTGCGCGACGGAGAAGGAGTGGGCGCCGTGCGTCTGCCCATTCCAGCGGGCGACGCGGGCGAGACCATGGGCGATGTCCTCGATCTCGATGTCGAGCGGCGAGGGATCGAGCAGGTCGAGCCTGCGGCCCGAGAGCATGCGTTGCCAGGCGCGCGGCGGTTCGGGCTTGCGGGCCATCAGGCGGCGGGGCGCGAGTCGCGGGCGAGCGCGGCGCATTCGCTCCAGCGGAAGCAGCCGGTCAGATGGTCGTTGACCAGCCCGCAGGCCTCCATGAAGGCGTAGACGATGGTCGGGCCGCAGAAGGTGAAGCCGGCCTTCTTCAGCTCCTTCGAGACGGTCTCGGAGAGTTTCGTCTGGGTTGGGACCTCTCCCTGAGCGCGATAGCTGTTCTGCAGCACGCGGCCGTCGAGATGCTTCCAGAGGAAATCGGCGAAGGGCTCGCGCTCGCTCAGCCTGAGATAGGCCTGCGCGCTCTTGATCGTGCCCTCGATCTTGCCGCGGTGGCGGATGATGCCGGGATCGGCGAGCAGGCGCTGGACATCGGCCTCGGTGAAGCGGGCGACGGCCTCCGGTTCGAAACCCGCGAAGCCGGTGCGGAAGGCATCGCGCTTCCTGAGGATCGTGATCCAGGAGAGACCGGCCTGGAAGCCGTCGAGGATTAGCTTCTCCCAGAGCGCGCGGGAATCATATTCCGGCACGCCCCATTCGGTGTCGTGATAGGCGATGTAGAGCGGATCGGTGCCCGGCCAGCGGCAGCGGAACTTGCCGTCGGCACCCTGGATCGCGATGCGTTCTTCGCTGACGATGACGGTGTCGCTCACAGGGCGGCTCCTGCGACGGCACCGAAATCGGGCTCGCCGGGGAAGGGGAAGCGGATGAAGTCCGGCTTTTCCGCGAGATGGAAGGCGAGCCCGCCGCCGAGCGGCGTTTGTCCCGCGGCGAGCGCGTCGGCCAACCGGTCGAGCCGGAGCATGGCGAGGGCACGGCCATTGGCGCCCGAGCCGATATGGCCGAGTTGCTTGCTGCCGGCCGTGGCCTCGGCACCGGTCTCGGTCGCGATGCCCTCGTCGAAGACGACGGGTACGACGCGGGTGCGGGCGGTGCCGCGATGCTGCATGCGGGAGACGACCTCCTGCCCGATATAGCAGCCCTTCCTGAAGGAGACGCCGCCGAGCTGGTCGAGTAGCGCCTCATGCGGGAAGGTGTCGCCATAGGCGAAGTCGCGCCCGCCGGCGGGAATGCCGAGCGCGATGCGGCGGGCGTGATAGGCCTCCGGCTCGGCGGTGACCAGTGCCTCGATGCCCTCGACATCGGCAATGGCACGCTGGCCGAGCGCCGGCAGGCGCGGGTCGTCATAGACGAAGCCGGCATCCGCAGGCAGGGGAGCGCCATCAGCCGAGGCGATGACAGCGCTCTTCTCTGTGAGGTCGTCGAGCGTCACCTTGGCGCGCAGCTTGTAGAGCTTGAGGCGTTTCATCAGGTCGGCGGTCTGGAGCAGGGGGCAATCGATGAGGAAGCCGCCGCCATCCTCCGGCGCCAGCGCGAGGATGAAGAAATCGCAGATCATCTTGCCCTGTGGCGTCAGCAGCGCGCCGTAGCCAGCCTGCCCGGGCACGATCGGATCGAGATCGTTGGTCACGAGGTTCTGCAGGAAATCGCGCGCGTCGTCGCCGCTGACGCGAATGACGCCGCGATCGATCAATCGGGTTGCGGACATGGGCAGCCGTTCCAGTTCTGATGTCGGACGAGGCTCGTCGGCCGAATCGAGATGATGTCGCCACCCGAAAGCTGTTTGGGCTTCCGGGACGGCGCGTTGGCCGATAGGTAGGCTGCATCCCGTCTTTGCTCAACCTTTCGGAGACCTGTCATGCCCCAGACCTACGATGTCATCCTCAAGGGCGGCACGGTGGTGAACCAGGACGGTCGCGTGGCGCGCGATGTCGGCGTCACCGGCGGCAAGATCATGGCGCTGGGCGATCTCTCGCAGGCGTCGGCGGGCGAGGTGGTCGACTGCACGGGCCTGCACATCCTGCCCGGCGTGATCGACTCTCAGGTGCATTTCCGCGAGCCCGGGCTCGATCACAAGGAAGACCTGGAGAGCGGCTCGCGCTCGGCCGCGCTCGGCGGCGTGACCTGCGTCTTCGAGATGCCGAACACGATTCCGCAGACGACGACACCCGAGGCGCTGGCCGACAAGATCAGGCGCGGGCGCCATCGGATGCATTGCGATTTCGCCTTCTGGGTCGGCGGCACGCATGAGAACGCGCATGATGTCGCCGAGCTGGAGCGGCTTCCCGGCGCCGCCGGCATCAAGGTGTTCATGGGCTCTTCGACCGGCGACCTGCTGGTCGAGGACGACAAGGGCGTCGCCGAGATCCTGAAGCGGACGCGCCGGCGCGCCGCCTTCCATTCCGAAGACGAGGGGATGCTGCGCGAGCGCATGCCCCTGCGCGTCGAGGGCGATCCGTCGAGCCACCCGGTCTGGCGCTCGCCCGAGGTGGCGCTGACCTGCACCAAGCGGCTGGTGCGGATCGCGCGCGAGACTGGCGCGCGCGTCCATATCCTGCACATCTCCACGGCTGAGGAGATGGTCTTCCTGAAAGACCACAAGGACGTCGCGACCGTCGAGGTGCTGCCGAACCACCTGACGCTGGTCGCGCCGGATTGCTACGAGCGGCTCGGCACCTACGCCCAGATGAACCCACCGATCCGCGACGACAGCCATCGCCAGCGCATCTGGTGGGGCGTGGAGCAGGGCATCGTCGATGTGCTCGGCTCCGACCATGCGCCCCATACCCATGAGGAGAAGCACCATCCTTATCCGGCGAGCCATTCCGGCATGCCGGGCGTGCAGACGCTGGTGCCGATCATGCTCGACCATGTGAATGCCGGCAGGCTGACGCTGGAGCGCTTCGTCGATCTCAGCAGCGCCGGGCCGCAGCGCATCTTCGGGCTGGAAGGCAAGGGCCGGATCGCGGTGGGCTACGATGCCGATTTCACCATCGTCGACCTCAAGCGCCGCGAGACGATCACCAAAGAATGGAGCGCCTCGAAATGCGGCTGGACGCCCTATGACGGCGTCACCGTCACCGGCTGGCCGGTCGGCACCTTCGTGCGCGGGCTCAAGGTGATGTGGGAGGGCGAATTGACGAACCCCTCGCGGGGCGAACCGGCCCGCTTCCTGGAGGCGCTGCCGCGCGGCGCCTGAGGCCGCGCGAAAAATATTTGAAAAAGATTCGCGGCCCGTGTCGATTCGGGCCGTGCCCGTTCGACGTGCCAGCAGAGAACGGGTTCCGGCGGCGTGCCGGAACGCCCGGGTTCTCCCAACCAAGGAGACGATCGATGCGTGTGATGGTTCTGGTCAAGGCGGACAAGGACAGCGAAGCCGGCATCATGCCGAGCGGGGATATCCTCACCAAGATGGGGGCCTATAACGAGGAGCTGGTGAAGGCTGGCGTCATGCTGGCCGGCGATGGCCTGCATCCGAGTTCGAAGGGTATCCGCATGCGCTTCTCGGGCAGCGAGCGGGTGATCACGGACGGGCCCTTCGCCGAGGCCAAGGAGCTGCTCTGCGGCTTCTGGATCTGGCAGGTGAAGTCCTTCGACGAGGCGGTCGAGTGGCTCAAGCGCGCCCCCTTCGACGGCGGCACCGAGATCGAGCTGCGTCGCATCTTCGAGATGGAGGATTTCGGCGAGGCCTTGACGCCTGAATTGCGCGCTCAGGAAGAGCGCATCCAGGCCGGTGCGGCGAAGCTCGCCGGCTGAGCGATCAACTCTCGAAACCAATCCCCCGGAAGGCGCGCGGCCAGGCTCCGGCGCTTCCGCTCAAGGAGAAAACCGATGCGCTTCATGGTGATGGTCAAGGCAACCAAGGACAGCGAAGCCGGCGCGCCGCCGACCCGCGAACTGCTCGAGGCGATGATGGCCTATAACGAGGAGCTGGTGAAAGCCGGCATCATGAAGGGCGGCGACGGCCTGCAGCCCAGCTCGAAGGGCGTGCGCGTGCAGTTCGACGGCGCCAAGCGCTCCGTCGTCGACGGCCCCTTCGCCGAGACCAAGGAACTCGTCGCCGGCTACTGGCTCTGGGAATGCGCCTCGCTCGACGAGGCGATCGCCTGGGTCAAGCGCTGCCCCAATCCGATGCCCGGTCCGTCCGAGATCGAGATCCGGCCGTTCTTCGAGCTGGCCGATTTCGGCGAGATCGTCACGCCGGAGGCCGCGGCTGCCTGGGATCGGCTCAAGGCCGAGGCCGGCGGCCAGGGCTGAACCATCGGCGTCTCGCCCGAGCCGCTTGCCAGCCTGTATGCTGATGGTGTGTATCGCTTCCCATGTCGGGCAGCGATGCACACCGCACCATCGAGACGGTCTGGCGCATGGAGTCGCCCCGGCTGATCGCGGGGCTTGCGCGCCTGACGCGGGATGTCGGCCGGGCCGAGGAACTGGCGCAGGACGCGCTGGTCGCGGCACTGAAGCAGTGGCCCGAAGAGGGCGTGCCGCGCAATCCGGCCGCCTGGCTGATGCAGGTCGCCAAGCATCGCGCGCTCGACACCGCTCGCCACGAGATCATGGCCCGGCGCAAGCAGGACGAGATCGGCCGCGACATCGACAGCGAAGGGTCGGCCATGCCCGATCTCGACGAGGCGCTCGACGACGAGGTCGGCGACGACCTGCTCCGATTGATCTTCACGGCCTGCCATCCTGTCCTGCCCAAGGAGGCGCGGATCGCTCTGACCTTGCGCCTGCTCGGAGGCCTGACCACCGACGAGATCGCGCGCGCCTTCCTCGTGCCGGAGCCGACGATGGCGCAGCGCATCGTCAGGGCGAAGAAGACGCTGAGCGACGCGAGGGTGCCCTATGAGGTTCCGGCCGGTGCCGAGCTCGGCGAGCGTCTCGCCTCGGTGCTGGAGGTGGTCTATCTCATCTTCAACGAAGGCTATGCCGCGACCGCCGGTGAGGACTGGGTCAGGCCGGGATTGTGCGAGGAAGCGCTGCGGCTCGGGCGCATCCTGGCGGCGCGAGCGTCTGACGAGCCCGAGGTCCACGGCCTCGTCGCCTTGATGGAATTGCAGGCCTCGCGGTTCCGGGCCCGCGTCGGCCCCGATGGCGAGCCGATCCTGCTGCTCGACCAGAACCGCGCCCGCTGGGATCGCCTGCTGATCGGGCGCGGGCTTGCGGCGCTGGAACGGGCGCAGCAGCTCGCCGGCGCGGTGCCGGGGCCTTATCTGCTGCAGGCGGCGCTCGCGGCCTGCCATGCCCGCGCTCGAACGGCCGAGGAAACCGACTGGAAGCGGATCGTCGCGCTCTACACGGTTCTGGGGCAGGTGACGCCGTCGCCGATCGTGGAACTCAACCGTGCCGTGGCGGTCAGCATGGCGGACGGACCGGCGGCCGGGCTCGCGCTGGTCGAGGCGCTCGCCGGAGAGCCGGCGCTCAAGCGCTACCACCTGCTGCCGGGCGTGCGCGGCGATCTGCTCGCCAAGCTCGGCCGCCACCGGGAGGCGGCGGAAGCTTTCGAGCATGCGGTCGCGCTGACACAGAACGCCAGGGAGCGGGCGCTGATGGAGGAACGGGCTGCGAAGGAGCGAGCTGCCGATTCATGACGCCGGCCTTGCGGCCGGACTCGCCTCACGGTCCCGGTGCCGCGAACCTGTCGCATTCCGTTGCAACTCTGTTCATGCCGGCGTCTATAAGGGGTGTCGGATCCTGCCTTGCCTAGAACGAGAGCCTACATGAGCGATTCCGTGAGTCCCCTGGCCGGCAAGCGGCTCGAGCCCGGCCAACTCGTCGACGTGGCGGCCCTCACCAAAGCCTATTACGATGAGCCCGATCCCGCGCAGCGTTCGCAGCAGGTCGCCTTCGGCACATCCGGCCATCGCGGCTCGGCGCTGCTGCGCTCGTTCAACGAGGAGCATATCCTCGGGATCGCGCAGGCGATCTGCCTCTATCGCCGCGAGCAGGGGATCGACGGGCCGCTCTTCCTCGGCATCGACACGCATGCGCTCTCGCGCAATGCCTTCGAGACGGTGCTGGAGGTGTTCGCGGCCAATGGCGTCGCCACGATCATCGACGAGAAGCTCGGCTTCACGCCGACCCCCGTGATCTCGCATGCGATCATCGCGCATAACCGTGGCCGCTCGGCCGGGCTCGCCGACGGCGTCGTGATCTCGCCCTCGCATAATCCGCCGGCCGATGGCGGCCTGAAGTACAATCCCCCGCATGGCGGGCCGGCCGATACCGACGCGACCGGCTGGATCGAGAAGCGCGCCAACGCCTTCCTCGCCGACAAGCTCGCCGGCATCCTGCGGATGCCCTATGACAAGGCGCTGAAGAGCGAGCATGTCCACCGGCACGACTACATCACCGGCTATGTCGCCGACCTCGCCAGCGTCGTCGACATGGAGGCGATCCGCCAGGCCGGCGTCGTGATCGGCATCGATCCGCTCGGCGGGGCGGGGCTCGACTACTACCAGCCGATCATCGACCGCTACGGGTTGAACGCGACGATCGTCAGCAAGGAGGTCGATCCGGCCTTCGGCTTCATGACCGCCGACTGGGACGGCAAGATCCGGATGGACTGCTCATCGCCCTATGCGATGGCGAGCCTGATCGGCATGCGCGACCGCTTCGACGTCGCCTTCGCCAACGATACCGACGCCGACCGGCACGGCATCGTGACGCGCAGCAGCGGGCTGATGAACCCGAACCACTATCTCGCCGCGGCGAGCGCCTATCTCTTCGACAACCGGCCGGGCTGGCGCGCGGATGCCGCGATCGGCAAGACGGCGGTGTCGAGCGCGATCATCGATCGCGTCGCAGCCAAGCTCGGGCGGAAACTCGTCGAGGTTCCGGTCGGCTTCAAATGGTTCGTCGACGGGCTGATCTCGGGCAGCTTCGGCTTCGCCGGCGAGGAGAGCGCCGGTGCCTCCTTCCTGCGCATGGACGGCACGGCCTGGACCACCGACAAGGACGGCATCATCCTCGGCCTGCTCGCCGCCGAGATCACCGCGAAGACCGGCAATGACCCCGGCGTGCTCTATGGCAAGCTGACGGCGGAGCTCGGCGAACCGCGCTATGCGCGCGTCGATGCGCCGGCGAGCGCCAGCCAGAAGGCGGTTCTGAAGAACCTCTCGGCCGAGCAGATCGCCACGAAGGAGCTGGCAGGCCAGCCGATTACGGCGATCCTGAGCAACGCTCCGGGCAACGGCGCGCCGATCGGCGGCGTCAAGGTCACGGCGGCGGATGGCTGGTTCGCAGCGCGCCCGTCCGGCACCGAGGAGGTCTACAAGATCTATGCCGAGAGCTTCCGGGACGAGGCGCATCTCGCCGCGATCCAGGAGGATGCGCGGCGGATCGTCGGGCAGGCTTTCGCGGCGGCCGGGGCCGCCTGAGGCCGGCCGGCCAACCTGTCGCGGCTGCCGTCGCGGGCGATGCCTTACGGCAGGGTCGGCCAGGGTCTTGCCGGCGCGCGCATCTCCTCGAAGGCGCGCGCAAGACGCAGCACGCCGATATCGTCGAAGGACTGGCCGATGATCTGGAGGCCGATCGGCAGGCCGCCGCCGGAATAGCCGCAATTGATCGACAAGGCCGGCTGGCCGCCCATATTGGCTGAGACCGTGAAAGCGATGTGTTCGAAGGGCCGCTGCGGGTCGTTGAGCGGCGAAGCCCATTCGGCCGGGTAGGACG
Organism: Allobosea sp. GW822-FHT05A11; assembly: GCF_058800455.1. Lineage (NCBI taxonomy): Bacteria > Pseudomonadati > Pseudomonadota > Alphaproteobacteria > Hyphomicrobiales > Alloboseaceae > Allobosea > Allobosea sp. GW822-FHT05A11. The sequence goes on from NZ_JBXAMI010000001.1 coordinate 584,058, forward strand.
GCTCCGGGGCGGTCGGCGAGATGATGAAATCGACGTCCTTGAGCGCGCCGTGGAGCGCGTTGCGCATCGCGTCGATCTGGGCGAAGCCGGTATAGACATCGCCGCCCGAGAAGTCCTTGGCGGTCACGATCCAATTGAAGATGTAGGGCAGGATTCTGGCTTGCTGCTCGGGCGGGAGGCGCGAGACGTCCTCATAACCCCGCGCCCGCCAGAAGCGGTCGAGACCGTCGATCATGGCGCGCGTCAGGAAAGGCTCGATCGGCACGATGGTGGCGCCGGCATCGGCGAGCAGCGCGGCAGCACCTTGCACGGCTGCGAGCGTCTCGTCGCCGACGGCCTGGCCGAAGCCCGCCTCCAGCCACAGGCCGATCTTCAGGCCCTTCACCGAGCCAGCGAGGTTCAGCCAGTCGATCTCCTGGTAGGGCAGTGCCATCGTGTCGCGCCGGTCCGGCCTGGTCAGCACCGACATGTAGAGCGCGGTGTCCGCGACCGTGCGGGTCATCGGCCCGGCCGCGCGCCCGATGAAGGGCGGATCGATCGGCAGACGCCCGGCGGACGGCTTCAGGCCGACGAGGCCGCACCAGCCGGCCGGCAAACGGATCGAGCCGCCGATATCGGTGCCGATATGCAGCGGGCCGTAGCCGGCGGCGGCCGCAGCCCCGGCGCCGGCACTGGACCCGCCGGGATTTGTCGAGAGATCCCACGGATTGCGCGCCAGCTTGTGGAAGCTCGACAGGCCGGAGGAGAGCATGCCGTAATCGGGCATGGTGGTCTTGGCGAAGATGACGCCGCCCGCTTCCCGCGTGCGGGCTGCCGGGGGCGCATCGGCTGCCGCCGGCACGAGCGTCGTGGCCGCGGTGCCAAGCGGCACCGGCGTCCCCTTCGTCGCGATGTTCTCCTTGATCGTGACGGGCACGCCGTCGATCGCGCCGAGCGGTTCGCCTTTCATCCAGCGCGCCTCGGATTCGCGCGCGCTCGTGCGGGCCGCGTCGGGATCGTAGGCCCAGAGCGCGTTGAGGCGCGGCTCCCACGCATCGATGCGCGCGATGACGGCGTCGATCACCTCGACGGGCGAGAGCCTGCGAGCGCGATAGGCTTCGACGAGAGCGACGGCGGTCAGGTCGGCAAGTTCGGTCATGCAGTGGCTCTCGTCATATCCAGTCTTCCCGCGGGGCAGAGCCTCGCGGAAGCACCCTAGCCGTGAAAGATCGAGATCGTCTTCATGCTGGCGAAGCCATAAAGGGCCTCGAAACCCTTCTCGCGGCCATGGCCGGATTTCTTGACGCCGCCGAAGGGCAATTCGACGCCGCCGCCGGCACCGTAATTGTTGATGAAGACCTGCCCGGCCTGCGCCGCGCGCGCCATGCGCAATTGCCGGCTGCCATCGTTTGTCCAGATGCCGCAGACGAGCCCGTAGGGCGTGCCGTTGGCGAGCGCCAGCGCCTCCTCCTCGCTGTCGAAGGGCATGATCACCTGCACCGGGCCGAAGATCTCCTCCTGCGCCAGCCGGTGGTCGGGCGGGACGTCGCGCAGCAGGGTCGGCGCGACATAGGCGCCGTCCGCCGGCGCGTCCGGAACGATGGTCCCTTGTGCCGCGACCGTCAGGCCGTCCTTGCGGGCGACGCCGAGGAAGTCCTCGATGATCGCCTTCTGGCGCTGCGAGACGACCGGGCCGACGGAGAGATCGGACTCGGCCGGTCCGACCTTGAGAGCCCGGTACTTCTCGCTCATGCGGGCGATGACATCTTCGTAGATCGAGCGCTCGACGAGGATGCGCGACGAGGCCGAGCAGGTCTGGCCGGCATTCTGGATACCGGCATTGACGAGGAAGGGCACGGCGCGGTCGAGATCGGCATCCGCGAAGACCACCTGGGCCGATTTGCCGCCGAGTTCGAGTGTCACCGGCACGGCATTCTTCGCCGCGGCCGTCTGCACCATCTCGCCCGTGCGGGCCGAGCCGGTGAAGGAGATGTGGTTGATGTCCGTGTGCTCGGAAAGGGCTGCGCCGGCCTCGGCACCGAAGCCCGTGACGATGTTCAGCGCGCCGGCCGGCAGGCCTTCCTCCTGCGCGATCCGCGCGAATTCGAGAATGGTCAGGCAGGCTTCCTCGGCCGGCTTGACGACGGCGGCGTTGCCCATGGCCAGAGCGGCGCCGAGGCTGCGGCCGAGTATCTGCATGGGGTAGTTCCACGGGATGATATGCCCGGTGACGCCATGCGGTTCGTAGATCGTCAGGACGGTGAAGCCGTTCTGGTAGGGGATGGTGTCGCCATGCACCTTGTCGGCGGAGGCGCCGTAGAATTCGAGATAGCGCGCGAGTGCGACGACATCGGCCCGTGCCTGCGTCAATGGCTTGCCGACATCGCGCGCCTCGATCTCGGTCAGGAACTCGATATTCGCGAGCACGCCGGCCCCGATCCGGGAGAGGATACGCCCGCGTTCCGTGGCGGTGAGGCGGCCCCATTCGCCGGCCAGTGCCTGCCGTGCGGCGCGAACCGCGAGATCGACATCCTCGCGCCTGCCGCGCGCGAGCCTTGCCAGCTCCTCACCGGTCGACGGATTCCGAACGGCGATATGTTCGCCATCCACGGCATCGCGCCATTCGTTCGCGATGAAATTGCGGTAGGTCTTCACGTCAGGCCTCGATATGGGTTTGTGGTCCGGCAAGCTGCGCCTTGAGGCGGACAGCCGTTGCATGGATGTGAGCTCGCGCGACGCGCTCGGCTTCGTCGGGCTTGCGCTGCTGGATCGCGTCGAGAATTTCGCTGTGCTCGGCCACAGCGGCGCTCGCCCGCTCGCTCGACAGCGCGAAGGCCGGCGCGAACACCTGAGACGTCAGGTGCAGAAGCGGCACGAGGGTGGCCAGCGACGCGTTCCGGGCCGCGCCGATGATCGCCAGATGAAAATCGACATTCGACTGGGAATAGGCGCTCGGATTCCAGTCGGCGATCTGCTTCTTCTGCAGATCGACCAGCTTCGCCAGTTTCGCGATTTCGTCCGATGTCGCGCGTTCGGCCGCGTTGCGCGCCGCGACGCCGTCCATCGCCTCGCGCACGGCGTAGGCGTCCAGCAGCTTCGGCAGATCGGCCGTCGCGACCCTGACGCCGCTGCCCGGCTTGTTCACGACCAGCCCGTCGCGCTCCAGAACCCGAAACGCCTCGCGCAACGGCGTCCGGCTGATCCCGAATTCGGTGGCGATCCGCTCCTGCCGGAGCGTCGCGCCGGGCGCATAGACCCCGGCATAGATGCGCTCGCGCAGGGCCTGCGCCACCTCATCGAGAAGGCGCGACTGGCTGCGCCATTCGAGCACCTGGTCCATCGGTTTCTCCAAGATCGGGAGAATGGTATCCAGGATACAATGTCTGTCAACACGCTCCGGCGCGCTGCGGCCCGGTGGAGGCCCGAAAAGGGAGCAGGCTTTAGCGGGCCTTCGCCATGCCAGCTTCGATGAGGCGATCGATCTCGGCTTCGTTTGCGGCGAGGTGATCGAGGAAGGCCCCGGCATGGGGCACGCGCTGTCCCGCGCCGGCATAGGGGACGCCCTCGCGAACGAAGGTGAACAATCGGCCGGTGACAGTGCCGAGCGGACTGGCCTTCCGCATCTCGATAGCCTGCGCCGCCACCATCAATTCCATCCCGAAGATCGAGCGGCAGAGCGTCGCCATCTCCGCCGTCCGGCGCGCTGCGAGACCGGCCATGCTCGCCCGATCGAGATTACCGTTCGAATGGCTCGAGCTCGCGAGCTCGCTGACGACAGGGGCGCCGAGAAGCCGCGCCTCCGAGGTGATGGATTTGTGAAACTGCGCGAGGCCGTTGAAGCCCGGCAGGCCGACGCCGTCCTCCTCGATCAGGCCGACGCTCAGGCCCGACCAGAATGAATCGGCCTGCTTGGCCAGCCGCTCCGTCGAGCTGGTGACGACAGGCACCATGGCGAGCCGGGCGATATCGAGCGCCATCGCGAGCGCCACCATGTCGAAATTGGCGACCGAGACCAGTTGGCGCTGCTCGATGGCGACGATGGGGTTGTTCTGGCTGGCGCCGAGTTCGATCGCGAGCTGCCGGCCCGCAAAGGCGAGGCTGTCGGCGGCCGTTCCATGGATCAGCGGCAGCGAACGGAAGCTCAGCGGATCCTGGAGATGGCGCGGCCCGCCGGCTCGCATCAGATAGCTGCCATCGAGATATGCCCGGATCGCGCGGCCGTGGCGCAGCACGCCGTCGAAGGGACGCGAGTTCAGCGCGGCTTCCGAGACGATCGACGGATTGGCCGCAAAACCCTCCATGCTGAACGCACCGGCCAGCGTGGCGAGATCGAGCATGCGCTCGAGATCGTGGAAGGCGAGGGCCGCGGTGCCAATCGACAGCGCGCTGGAATTCAGCAGGGCGAGCGCCTCGCCGGCTGCGAATTCATGATCCTTGTAGAGTTCCAGCGCCAGGTCCGCGATCGGCGACATGTCGCTTTGGCCCATCGAACCCCAGAGGTGGACACCGACCCGACGATCCTCGTTCAGGGCCTCGACCAGCCTGTCGGCCATGACTGGCCTGACGCCGAGATAGCCGGTCGCCATGCTGTTGAGCAGCACGACCATCATGGCCCGCACGGTTTCGTGCGAAGCGAGGGGGCCGTGCCCCATATTATGGGTCAGGAGCAGGCGACGATTGAATTCGGGAATCTTGTCCGGAGCCAGCATCGTGCCGGTCTTGGCCCCGACGCTGCTGGTGACGCCGTAGATCTTCTCGCCCTTGCGGACGACCTCGTCGACGACCGCGCGCGCGCGGCCGATGCGGTCGACCGCATCCCGCGTGAGGGCCACACGCGCCCCGAACCGGGCGACCTGAACGACCTCTGCCGGAGTCAGGCCTTGGCCGGAGATGTCGACGACGTTCTGCATGATGATCCGTCCTGGCGGCAATCTGCGATCGGAGTGCGCAGGCGGCGCAGGCGCGATCGATGAAAAGGACAATAATCTAGTTCATCGGATTAATGATGCGCCTGCGGCTCGTCAACCGCCGGTTGTTGGGGTAGCCTGCCGATTGTCGCAAGCCTGATCGGGAGCCGCATGATCGTCCGCAGCGTTTCTTCGAAGCCGTTGGATTTCAAACGGTCCGGTATTTCCCGCTATCATCAGCTCGCCACGCTGTTCCGGCGCCGGATCGAGGCCGGGCAATGGCAGGTCGGCGCACAGATTCCGACCGTCGACGAGCTCGCCACCGAATGCGGTGTCGCGCGGGCGACGATCCGTCAGGCGCTGGACCTGCTCGAAGACGACCAGCTGATCGAACGCTACCGCGCGCGCGGCACATTCGTGCGCAAGCGTCCGGCGGAGAATTTGTGGTGCGCGGTCGGGACGGACTGGTCGGGCCTGCTGCGCCCGAGCTACGACGCGACGATCGAGATCCTCCATGACGAGCCCGACAGGGTCCTCCATGCCTTCGAAGAGCAGATCGGGACGCTTGCCCCGGCCTATCGCCATGTCCGGCGTCGTCACTGGCGGCATGGGCAGCCCTTTCTTCTGGCCGATCTCCATATCGACGAACGGCTTCGCGATCGCATCGCCCAGCGCGACCTCGAATCGAAGACGGCCCTGCGCCTGATCTCCGAAGTCGAAGGCGTCGAGATCATGGATGCGCGCCAGACGCTGACCATTGGCACGGCGGATATCGAGACCAGCGAGGCGCTCGGGATTTCCCTGGATTCCCCGGTCGCCTTCGTCCACCGGCAGGCCCTGGATCAGGATGGCGTGCTGGTGCTCGATGCGAAGGGCATCTACCGCGGGGATGTCGTCAAGTTCGACGTGAAGCTGCGGTAGGAATCACCGTCCTTTGAACTCGGGCGGGCGCTTTTCCAGAAAGGCACGCATTCCCTCTTTCTGGTCCTGCGTGTCGAAAAGCTGGACGAAGGCCTTGCGCTCCAGCGCGAGCGCCGTGTCCAGGGGTACATCCTGCCCGAGCTGCACGACCTCCTTGATCGCCTGGACGGAGAGCGGCGGCATTGCGGCTACGGTCCTGGCCAGCGCCAGGGCGCGGTCGAGGGCGTTGCCATCGGGTACGATCTCCGAGAGCAGGCCGGCCTGGAAGGCTTCGGCGGCGGTCAGCGGCTCTCCCGTCAGGACGAGCTTCATGGTGCGGTACTTGCCGATGGCCCGCAGCAGGCGCTGCGTACCGCCGGCGCCGGGCATGATGCCGACGCGGATTTCCGGCTGGCCGAAACGGGCGCCTTCGCCGGCGACGATCATGTCGCAGCAGAGTGCCGTCTCGCAGCCGCCGCCCAGCGCATAGCCCTCGACGGCGGCGATCAGGATCTTCGGGCAACGCCGGAGCACCGTGAACATCCGGTCGGTCGCGAGCACCTGATGCTGGGCCGGGCTCATCGGCTCCATCTCGGCGATATCCGTGCCGGCGATGAAATAGCCGCCGGCACCGGTCAGGACGATGACGCGTACGCTCGTGTCGGCCTCTAGCGTCAGGATGGCGTCGGCGATGCGCGCCTTGATGTCGAGATTGAGCGCGTTGCGGCGCTCCGGCCGGTTCAGCGTGATGACCGCGACGCCGTCGGATGCGTGGCGGACGGCGACGGCTTCAGTCGAGTCCATCTAGCCGCCTCCGAAGACCGGCTTGCGCTTTTCGGCGAAGGCGCGCTGCGCCTCCTTGGTATCCTCCGACGAGGCTAGAGCCACGGTCTGCGACTGCTCGAAGCGATAGCCGTCGCGCAGTTCGAGGCCTTCGGTGACATTGAAGGATCGCTTGGCGGCCTGGACCGCCGAAGGGCTTTTCGAGGCGATCTCGCGCGCGATCTCCTGGGCCAATCCGAGCAGGCGCTCGGCCGGGACGCAGTCCGAGGCGACGCCCATGCGGTAGAGTTCCGAACCGCGGACCCGTCGCGCGGTGTAGACCAGCATCCTGGCATCGGATTCCCGGAAGAACCGGCGGACATGGCTGACCCCGCCGGCCAGCCCGACATCGACCTCGGTCATCGCGAAGAAGGCTTCCTCCGCCACGAGGATGATGTCGCAGCACAGGGCCAGCACGCAGCCCGCGCCGATCGCTGCGCCATTGACCGCGGCGATGACGGGCTTGGAGCATTCCATCACCGTATCGAAGGACGCGCGCACGAGGCGATTATGGCGGGGATAGGCGCCCGGTTCCTCCGCCAGGCCGGGGCGTTCCTTCAGGTCGGCCCCTGCGGAGAAGGTCTTGCCGGCGCCGGTCAGCACGATCGCGCGCACGTCGGCGCGGTCGCTGAGGCTGTCGAAGACGGCGACGATCTCCTCCCGGAACTGGCGGTTCTGCGCGTTGACCGGCGGCCGGTCGATCGTCACTGTCGCGACGAAATCGCTGACGCTGACGGTCAGGGTTTCGGGGGTGTTGGTCATTTCAAACTCCGTAACGAACGCGGCTTCGGGCCAGCATCAGAACCCGTAGAGCTTGCGGGGATTGTCGACGAGGATCTGCTGGCGAAGCCCGGCATCCGGAACCCATTCGGCGAACAGGTCGAGCAGATGCCCGACATCGGGAGCCCGCTCGGCCAGGCGAAGATGCGGCCAGTCCGAGCCCCAGATCACCCGCGCGGAATTGGCCTCGATCAGCGCATCATGGAACGGCCGGGCATCGGCATAATCCGGGAACTCCTGGGAGACGCGGCACAGGACGAGCTTGATCCAAAGCCAGCCTTCGCGAAGCGCGTCGAGGATCATCCTGAACGACGGATCGCCCAGCCCGCGCGCGATCTGCAGGCCCGCCATATGGTCCAGCACGATCGGGAGGCCGCTGGCGCGGTAGAGCGGCAGGTTCTCGACATGCCGGTCGATCCCGGCCCAGATCTCGGCATGCCAGCCCCTCTCGCGCATGCCGGGAGCCAAGGCGGCGAGAGCCTCGGTACCGACCGATCCGGGGAAGGGGCCCGTTCCGCCGGGCACCGTCATGTCGTTGAAACGCAAGCCCCGGATGCCCGCCGCATGCCAGGCATCGAGATCGGCCTGCGGCACCCGCCCGCTCGCGGCGCCGATGCCGCGCAGGCGCCCGCCACCTTGCGAGAGGGCGTCGAGGATCGGCGAAGGGTCTTCGCCATAGGCGCCGGGCTGGACGAGCACGCCATGGGCGAGGCCGACGCGCTCCAGCATGTCGCGATGCGCCGCCGCTGGTGCCAAGGGCGCCGCGTAATGCATCCGGTGCGACACGGGAAAGCGCTCATAGGGGCCGAAGACATGCGCGTGGCAGTCGCAGGCTCCGGCCGGCAGCGTCCAGCCGGGAGGGCGGTGCGATCTCGGGAGGACGGTCTCAGTCACGGCTGATGTCCTCGGCCACCCGCAGGGAGGCGGGCAAGCGTGTCGGCCCCTCCTGCAGCTTGGGCAGGGGCGGAGCCGCTCCGTCCGGCAGCGGGATTCCATGCGCGTTCAGCGTCATCGACACCATCGTGTAGTAACCGATCACGCCGGTGAGCTCGACCGCGCCGCGCGCTCCCCACCGCGCGACGATCGCGGCATGCACGTCGTCGGGAACAGTGCCGGTCTGCACGAGCAGGCGGGCATATTCATAGACCTCCCGCTCCTCGTCCGCGACGAAGATCGGCGCCTGGCCCTGCCGGATGGCCTCGATGCGGGCGGGGGCGAGGCCAGCGACCTTCGCCGCCTCGGCGTGGATGTAGAATTCCAGCTGGCTGTTCCAGTGGCGGCCGGCGACGATGATGGCGAGCTCGTTGAGCTTCGGCGGCAGCAGCGTGGAATAGCGCAGGAACTCGCCGAGACGGGACCAGCGCGTGGCAAGTTCCGGACTGTGGATGACGGCGCGCAATGGCCCGACCAGCCGCCCGCGCGGCCCGGAGACGACCTCGTCATAGACCTTGCGCTGATCGGGCGTCAGCTCGTCGACGGCCGGGAGGTGGAGGCGACCCATTCTGTCTTCCATCAAGCTTGCTCGGCCAGGCCGATGTCACGGAGGATCTCGTCGGTATGCTCGCCGAGCAAGGGCGGGGGACGGTCGAAAGCGAGTGGCTCGTTCTCGAAGCTCAGCGGGCTGACGACCTGCGGAACCGTGCCGGCGAGCGGATGCGGCAGGTGGCGCAACATGCCGCGATGCCTGACCTGCGGATCGTCGAACACCTCAGGGACCGTGTTGATCGGCGCGCATGGAACGCCGGCGGCATCGAGCGCGGCGATGAGCGCGGCGCGATCGAAGCGGCCGAAAGCGGCGCGCAGCAACGGATCGAGCAGGCCGTGATTGGTCACGCGCGCCGGATTGGTGGCGAAGCGCGCATCCTGCGCCCATTGCGGCTCGCCCAGGACCTCGCAGAGCTTGGCGAATTGCCCGTCATTGCCGACGGCCAGGACGATGAATCCGTCGGCGCAGGGGAAGACGTCCTGGGGCTGGATGTTGGGGTGGCGGTTGCCGCCACGCACGGGGGCGCGTCCCGAGACCAGCCAGTTCATCGCCTGGTTGGCGAGGAAGCCGGTCTGAACATCCAGCATGGCGAGGTCGATATTGTCGCCCTTGCCGGTTTCGTTGCGCCTGACCAAGGCCGCGAGCACGCCGACCGCCGTATACATGCCGGTCATGATGTCGACGATGGGAACGCCGACCTTCTGCGGCCCGGCGCCCGGCATGCCCTCGCGCTCGCCGGTGACGCTCATCAGGCCGCCCATGGCCTGGATCGCGAAATCATAGGCCGCCGCCGACTTGCGAGGACCGCTTTGCCCGAAGCCGGTCACCGAGGCGAAGATCAGGCGCGGATTGATCGTCTTGAGTGCCTCGTAATCGAGACCATAGCGCTTGAGCGTCCCGACCTTGTAGTTCTCGACGACGATATCGCTCGTGGCGGCCAGCCGGCGGACGATGTCCTGCCCTTTCGCGCTGGTGATGTCGACGGTGATCGAGCGCTTGCCGCGATTGACCGAGAGGTAGTAGCCGGCCTCGCTGGTCGGGTTGCCGGCCGCGTCCTTGAGATAGGGTGGCCCCCAGGCCCGGGTGTCGTCGCCGGCGCCGGGGCGTTCGACCTTGATGACGTCGGCGCCGAGATCGGCGAGAATCTGGGTCGCCCAGGGACCGGCCATGATGCGGCTGAGATCGAGGACCCGGACATGGCTGAGGGGGCCCTGGCGCTGGATATCAGCCATCGTCCTTGACCTCGGTGGCGATCGCGGAGGGGCGCTGGCGGAATTCGCCATGCCATTGCGCGAGCCGGGGATGGCTCGCCCGCCAGTCGAGATCCTCGAAGCGGAAATCGAGATAGGAGAGGCAGCAGCCGAGCGCGATTCCCGAAAGCTGCAGTGGCCCCGGGGAGGTCAGGCCGGCTTCGCTCTCGAAGCGCGCGAGGGAGGCCGACGCCTTGGCGGCGAAACTCGACAGCCACTCCGCCGTCTGCCGTTCCGCCGGCTTATTGCGCTCGTTGCGCCAGAGGATCAGCAGGTCGAGAAACCCTGTCGCGAGTTCGTGCCGGCTGAGTTCTTTCCAGCGCTCCGGCCCCGCGGCGGGGATGATGATGCCGCCGCCGGCCAGCGAATCGAGATATTCGCAGATCAGGCCGGAATCGATCAGCACCGTGCCGTCGGCCAGGACCAGCGTCGGGATCTTGCTCAGCGGATTGTCGGGCAGCAGGTCCGGATTCGGCTTCGTCATCTGGACGACCGTGCGCCGCAGCGTCAAACGATCGACGAGGCCGAGCTCATGAGCGGCCACCATCACCTTCCGCACGAAAGGCGATCGCGGCGACCAGTGAAGTGTCATATCGCCCATTGCATGCTCCCCGCCTGGACAGGCGTCGCCTTGTTAAGTCAGCTTTATGACCCATAGCGATCAGATGCCTGCCTGTCGAGCGCGGGCATGGCGTGGACCTGTGCAGTTGCTTGTGGCGAGGGAAATCGGGCAAATATCGCCCTGTTTGGCAAATTACTCCGCGCGCTGGATGGGGCTTCGGCAAAAGCTGCTCCTGCGCCCCAGTTGACGGCAGCATTCTTCGCCAATAGGCTAGTCTTATGACCTTTAAGGGATAATCGGGAGGGGACGATGAAGGCATTGCAGGTGGTTTTCGGGGCAGCCGTGATTCTGGCATCGGCTGCGGCGGCACAGGCGGGCACGCTGGAGAAGGTCAAGGAGCGCGGTGAGCTGATCTGCGGAACGAGCCCGGGCGTTCCCGGCTTCTCGCTGCCGAATGCGCAGGGGCAGTGGGGCGGGCTCGATGTCGATCTGTGCCGCGCCGTCGCGGCGACGGTCCTGGGCGATGCCAAGAAGGTCAAATACATCTCGCTCAACCCGAAGGATCGCTTCGCGGTCGTGCAGTCGGGCGAGGTCGACGTGCTCTCGCGCCAGACCACCTGGTCTCTGTCGCGCGACACGACGCTCGGCCTGTCCTTCTCGGCGATCACCTATTTCGACGGGCAAGCGCTGATGGTCAAAAAGTCGATGGGGATCAAATCGGCGAAGGACCTCGGCGGCGCGACCGTCTGCGTCCAGGGCGGCACGACGACCGAACTGAACATCGCCGACTTCTTCCAGAAGAATGGCATGAAATACGAGCCGGTGAGCTTTGCTTCGGGCGACGAGGCCATCAAGGCGTTCGAGACCGGCCGCTGCGACGTCTTCACCACCGATGCGTCGGCGCTCTATGCCTATCGCCTGAAGGTCGCCAATGGTCAGGACTTCGTGATCCTGCCCGAGCTCATCTCGAAGGAGCCGCTCGGGCCGGCGGTTCGTCGCGGCGACGAAGCCTGGGCCAATATCGTCCGCTGGACCCACTACGCGATGGTCAATGCCGAGGAACTGGGCCTCACCTCGGCCAATGTCGACGAGCAATTGAAATCGGCCAATCCGGAGATCAAGCGCTTCCTCGGGGTCGACGGCAATCTCGGCGAGGGGCTCGGGCTGACCAAGGACTGGGCCTACCGGATCGTCAAGCAGGTCGGCAATTACGGCGAGAGCTATGAGAAATATCTCGGGCCGTCATCGCCGCTGGGCATTCCGCGGGGCGCCAACAATCTCTGGTCGAAAGGCGGTCTGCAATACGCTCCGCCTGTTCGCTGACGAAGATGATCCCCGGCGATTTCGAAATCGGTAAAGGAACAGCGTCCCGCGACGATGCCTCTCGGTCGCCGCCGGGCTACGCCAGGGTCAATGGCGCTATGCCGCGAACACAGGCGCCAATGCGCTTCAGGATGCCTATGATCACCACAGTTGGGTATCGCGGCTGAATAACGCGGCGGTGCCCGCACGAGGCCGAGGCGCTCCCTGCTGATCCGCTCAGGGCGCCGCTTCGGCTTTCATTCGACTGCGGTGCCTTGCGATGAACATGCATGTTTCTCAGGCCGATCGTCCGGCGGTCAATGCGGGGATCGGCCAGTCGCTGCCGCGTAAGGAGGATGCGACCCTCGTGCGCGGCGAAGGGCGCTATACCGACGATCTGTCGCTGGAGGGCCAGCTTTATGCGGCCTTCGTCCGCAGCCCCCATGCGCATGGCATCATTCGTGGCATCGACACGGCCGACGCGAAAGCCATGAAGGGGGTCGTCGCGATCTACACCGCTGCCGACCTCGACGGCCAGGGCTATGGCGCGCTGAAATGCCAGGTCGACCTGTCGAACCGCGACGGCACAGCCATGAGGAAGCCGGTCCGGCACGCGCTGACGGGAGACAAGGTTCGCTTCGTCGGCGACCCCGTCGCCATGGTCGTCGCCCGCACGGCACTGCAGGCCCGCGATGCGGCCGAGGCCGTGTCGCTCGATATCGACATCCTGCCCGCGGTGACCTCGGCCGAGGCTGCACTGGCCCCCGATGCGCCCCAGCTCTTCGACGACGTTCCCGGCAATCTCGTCATCGACTACCATTTCGGCGATGCCGGCAAGGTCGCGGCGGCCTTTGCGGAGGCTGCGCATGTCACCAGGGTGCGGATCGTCAACAACCGCATCGTCGTGAACCCGATCGAGCCGCGCGCGGCGATCGGAACCTATGACCGCAAGGCGAAGCGCTACACGCTCCATGCCCCGAGCCAGGGCGCCTTCGGCATGCGCAACAACCTCGCCGCGGCGATGGGCGTGCCGCAGGAGCGGATGCGCCTGGTGACCGGCCATGTCGGCGGTTCCTTCGGCATGAAGTCGGCGGTGTTCCCGGAATATGTTGTGTTGCTGCATGCGGCGCGGCTCCTGAAGAAGCCGGTGAAATGGGCCGACCAGCGCTCGGAGAGCTTCGTCTCCGACCATCACGGCCGCGACATGGCGTTCGAGGCGGAGCTCGCTCTCGATGCGCGCGGACGCTTCCTCGCCACGCGCTTCACCGGCTTCGGCAATATGGGCGGCTATCTCTCGCCGCCCGGCCCGATGATGGCGACGTCGAATGTCGGCAAGAACAGCGTCGGCATGTATCGCACGCCGCTGGTCGAGGTGCAGACGCGCTGCGCGCTCACCAATACCGCGCCGATCGGGGCCTATCGCGGGGCCGGGCGCCCCGAGGGCAATTACTTCATGGAGCGGCTGATCGATAGCGCCGCCCGCGAGATGGGGATCGACGCGGCCGTCCTCCGGCAGCGCAACCTGATCGCGCCCGCGCAACTGCCGTGGAAGACCCCGATCGGGACGGTCTATGACAGCGGCGACTTCCCGGCACTCTTCGCCCGGGCGCTGGAGGCGGCCGACTGGAAGGGCTACCGGGCGCGCGAGCGCGCCAGCCGCAAGGCCGGCAAGCTGCGCGGCCGCGGCATCGGCTGCTATCTCGAGGTCACCGCTCCGCCGAGCAACGAGATGGGCGGCATCCATTTCGAGCCGGACGGCACGGTCACCATCGTCACCGGGACGCTCGATTACGGGCAGGGCCACTGGACGCCCTTCGCCCAGGTCCTGACCAGCCAGCTCGGCGTGCCCTTCGACAGGATCAGGCTCGTGCAGGGCGACAGCGATCGCCTGATCGCGGGCGGTGGCACCGGCGGCTCGAAATCGATCATGGCGAGCGGCTCGGCGATCATCGAGGCGAGCGAGCGCGTCATCGAGAAGGGCAAGCTCCTGAGCGCGCATTTCCTTGAAGCGGCTGTCGCCGATATCGAATTCACCGAGGGCCGCTTCAGCATTGCCGGAACCGATCGCTCGATCGGCATCATGGAGCTGGTGCGGAAGCTTCAGGCGGGCGCGGCGCTACCGGATGATTTGCCCAAGACGCTCGATGTCGACCACGTCTTCAAGGCGGCGCCTTCGGCCTATCCCAACGGCTGCCATATCGCCGAGGTCGAGATCGACTCGGACACCGGCCATGTCGAGATCGCCAGCTATGTCATGGTCAATGATTTCGGGGTGCTGGTGAACCCGATGATCGTCGAGGGGCAGCTCCATGGCGGCGTCGTGCAGGGCATCGGCCAGGCGATCTGCGAGATGACCTCCTATGACGAGAACGGCCAGCTCCTGACCGGGTCCTACATGGATTACGCGATGCCGCGGGCCGCCGACGTGCCCTTCTTCTCCTTCATCAGCCAGGGCGTGCCGACGCGGACCAACCCGGTCGGCGCCAAGGGCTGCGGCGAGGCTGGTTGCGCCGGCTCGCTACCTTCGGTGATGAACGCGATCGTCGATGCGCTTTCGCCTCATGGCGTGCGCCATATCGACATGCCGGCGACGCCGCAGGCGATCTGGCGGGCCATCCACGCGCGATAGCGGTCACGGCAACCGCGCCCCGGCTCAAGCCGGGCCGGGATCCCCTTGAGCCGGGGAGGGGCCGGCGGCTTCCCGCGAGGCCCGGCGGCGGCCCAGCTTGCTCATCCAGAGATAGATGATCGGCGTGGTGTAGAGCGTCAGGATCTGGCTCAGGATCAGCCCGCCGACGATGGTGATGCCGAGCGGGCGGCGCAGTTCCGCACCGGGGCCGGTCGCGATCATCAGCGGGACCGCGCCGAGCATGGCCGAAAGGGTCGTCATCAGGATCGGCCGGAAGCGTTCGAGGCAGGCCTCGAAGATCGCCTCGCGCGAGGGCATCGCGCGCTGGCGCTCGGCGGCGATGGCGAAATCGACCATCATGATGCCGTTCTTCTTGACGATGCCGATCAGCAGGATGATGCCGATGAAGGCGATGATGGTGAGGTCGGTGCCGGATATCCGCAGGGCGATCAGCGCGCCCAGGCCCGCCGAGGGCAGGGTCGAGAGGATCGTCACCGGGTGGATCAGGCTCTCGTAGAGAACCCCCAGGATGATGTAGACGGCCAGGATCGCGACCAGGATCATCATGCCCTGGCTGCCGGCCCCTTGCGCGAACGCCTTGGCATCCCCCGCGAACTCGGCCCGTAGCGAGGCCGGCATGTGCAGGCCCTCGACGGCGGCGACGACGGCGTCGCTCGCCTCCTGGATGCCGACGCCGGGCGCGAGGTCATAGGTGATCGTCACCGCCGGGAACTGGCCCTGGTGGTTGATCACGAGCGGGGCGGTACCGCGCTCGACCTTGACCAGGCTGCGCAGCGGCACCTGCCTGCCGTTGCGGCCGGGCACGTAGAGATCGAGGATGTCCTCGGGGTCGCGGCTGCGCGAGGGCGCGACTTCGAGCACGACGCGGTACTGGTTGCGCGCGCCGTAGATCGTCGAGATCTGGCGCTGGCTGAAGGCATCGGCCAGCACGTTGTCGATGGCCTGGATCGCGACGCCGAGCTGCGAGGCCTTGTTGCGGTCGATCACGACCTGCGCCTCGAGCCCGCCCTGTTCGCGGTCGGTCGAGACATCGACGAGTTCTGGCAGGGTGCGCAGCTTCTCCAGCACCTTGGGTACCCATTCCTGCAATTCGGGCAGGTCGGGGTCCCAGAGCGTGAACTGGTATTGCGAGCGGCCCTGCCGCCCGCCGGCGCGCACATCCTGCACCGGGGTCAGGAAGATGCGCAGGCCCGGGATCGAGGAGAGGCGTCCGCGCAGCCGGTTGACCACCTGCGCCGAGCTGACGCCACGTTCCTCCAGCGGCTTGAGGCTGACGAAGAAGCGCCCGGTATTCACCGAGCCGCCGCCGCCGATGAAGGAGGCGACGCCGAAGACGGCGGGGTCGGCTGCGACGATGGCGGCGCCACGCTGCTGGAGCTGCATCATCGCCGGGAAGGAGATATCGGTCGAGGCCTGGGTGAAGCCGATGACGAGGCCGGTGTCGTCCTGCGGAAAATAGCCCTTCGGCGCGCTGCGGAACATCTGCACGGTCAGCACCACCGTGGCGATCATCACGACGAGCATGAGCCAGCTATGCCGCAGCACGACCGTGAGCGTGCGGCCATAGAAGCGCGTCATTCCCGACAGCACGCGCTCGACGATGCGATCGAAGCGGCTGGGGGCATGCGGCCCGGCTTTCAGGAAATGCGCGCAGACCATCGGCGTGACGCTGAGCGAGACCATCGTCGAGACGAGGATCGCGAAGGTCAGGGTCAGCGTGAACTCGCGGAAGAAGCGGCCCGCCACCCCGTCCATGAAGAAAAGCGGGATGAAGGCCGCGATCAGGGACAGGCTGATCGAGATCACGGTGAAGCCGATCTGGCCGGCGCCGAGCAGGGCGGCCCGCAGCGGCGACATGCCCTTCGCGACATTGCGCTCGATGTTCTCGATCATGACGATGGCATCGTCGACGACGAAGCCGACCGAGATGGTCACCGCCATCAGCGAGAGATTGTCGAGCGTGAAGCCGGCCACCCACATCGCCGCGAAAGTGCCGGCGATCGAGAGCGGCACGGTGACGCCCGCCGCGACCGTCAGGGTCGTGCGTCGCAGGAACAGGAAGACGACCAGCATCACCAGGGCAATCGAGATCAGCAGCGTATGCTGGATATCCGCGATCGAGGCGCGGATCGTGACGGTGCGGTCCGACATGATCGAGAACTGGATGCCGGCGGGCACCCATTTCTGGACCTCGGGCAGGAGCGCCTTCACCCGGTCGACCGTGTCGATGACGTTGGCGTCGGCCTGCTTGGTGATGGTGATGAGGATCGCCGGCTTGCCATTGTACCAGCCGGCGGCGCGGCTGTTGCGCACGCCGCGCTCGACGGTGGCGACATCGGCGAGCCGGACCACCGTGCCCTTGGCCGAGCGCACGACGATGTTGCCGTAATCCTCGGGCTGGCGGATCTGGTTGTTGGCGGAGAGCGTCTCGCTCAATCGCCCGCCGTCGAAGGAGCCGACCGCCGAGACGGTGTTGGCGTTGACGATGGCCGTCCGGATCGTATCGAGGCTCAGGCCCATGGCGGCGAGCTGGGCTGGGTCAACGCGCACGCGGATCGCCGGCTGCTCGGCGCCGTTGACCGTGACCTCGCCGACGCCCTCGACCTGCGCGATGCGTTGGGCGATGACGGTGTCGGCGGCGTCGTACATCGCGCTCGGCGTCATCGTGTCCGAGGTCAGGGCCAGGATCAGGATCGGCGCGGCGTTGGGATTGGCCTTGCGGAATTGCGGCAGGGTCGGCAGGTCGCCCGGCAGATCGGTCGCGGCCGCGTTGAGCGCCGCCTGGACGTCGCGGGCGGCGCTGTCGGTATTCCGCGTCAGGTCGAATTGGAGCACGATCGAGGTCGAGCCGAGCGAGCTCCGGGACGTAATCTCGGTCACGCCGGGGATCGAGCCGAGCCGGCGCTCCAGGGGCGCGGCGACACTGCCGGCCATCGTCGCCGGATCGGCGCCGGGCCGGCTGGCGAAGACGCGGATCGTCGGAAAGTCGACGCTCGGCAGGCTCGCCACCGGCAGGAACATGTAGGCGACCATGCCGACGAGGAAGAGGCCGACCGCCATCAGCGTGGTGCCGACGGGGCGCAGGATGAAGGCGTCGGAGAGGCCCCGCACCGACTTCCAGCCCTTGTCCTCGTCGGGGGCGTCGCTCATTCGGCCGCCTCCGGATCGGGATAGGGCACGACGCCGTCGGGGCCGCCGCCGAGGCGCCGGCGCAGCTTTTCGAGTGCCAGATAGATCACCGGGGTGGTGTAGAGCGTCAGCAACTGGCTGAGCAGCAGGCCGCCGACGATGGTGATGCCGAGCGGCTGGCGCAATTCGCTGCCCGTGCCGGTCGCCAATGCCAGCGGCAGGGCGCCGAGCAGGGCGGCCAGCGTCGTCATCATGATCGGCCGGAAACGCAGCAGGCAGGCCTTGACGATGGCTTCCTCCGGCGAGAGGCCCTCATGCCGCTCGGCCTCGAGCGCGAAGTCGATCATCATGATCGCGTTCTTCTTGACGATGCCCATCAGCAGGATGATGCCGATCAGCGCCACGATCGAGAGTTCGCGGCCGGTCAGGATCAAGGCGAGGAGGGCGCCGACGCCGGCGGAAGGAAGCGTCGTCAGGATCGTGAAGGGGTGGACATAGCTCTCGTAGAGAATGCCGAGCACGAGATAGATCGTCACGATTGCGGCGAGGATCAGCCAGGGCTGGTTGGCGAGCGAGCGGTTGAACTCCGCCGCATCGGCGCTGAAGGAGCCCGATATCGCGCTGGGCATGCCGATCTCGCGTTCGACGGCGGCGATCATCTTGACGGCATCGCCGAGCGCCTCGCCGGGCGCCAGATCGAAGGAGACGGTCGCGGCCGGGAACTGCTCCTGATGGGCGATGGAAAGCGGCGCGGTCTCGCGGATCAATCGGGTGAAGGAGGAGAGCGGCACCTGCACGCTGTTCTGCGTCACCGTCGAGCTGCCGGCGGAATTGGTCTGGCCCTGGGTATTGGTGTTGCCGGTGACGTAGAGCTTCGTGAGCGCAGAGGGGTCGCGCAGATATTGCGGCGCCGCCTCCAGGATCACACGATACTGGTTCGACTGCTCGTAGATCGTGGCGATCTGGCGCTGGCCGAAGGCGTCGTAGAGCGTGTCGTTGACGGCCTGGATCGAGATGCCGAGCCGCCCGGCCTTGGCCCGGTCGATCTCGACGCGGGCGCGAAGCCCGCCATCCTGCGCCTCGTTGGCGACGTTGCGCACGATCGCTTCCCGCCGCAGCGCCTCCGAGAGCTTGCGGGCCCATTCCATCACCTGCAACTGGTCGGCGCCGGTCAGGGTGTACTGGTATTGCGAGCGGCTGGCGCGGGTCGTGATCTGGATGTCCTGGACCGGCTGGACATAGGCCACGACGCCGGGGATCGCGGCGGCCAGCGCACGCAGCCGCTCGGCGATCACGACCGCGTCGTCATGCCGCTCGTCCTTGGGGCGCAGCGTCACCGTCATGCGGGCCGTGTTGAGCGTGGTGTTGGCCTGGCCGATGCCGAGAACCGCGACGACGCCGGTGACATCGCCGTCCTGCTCGAAGGCCCGCGACACCTGTTCCTGCAAACGCTTCATCTCGTTGAAGGAGACGTCCGGCGAGGATTCCATGACGACATTGAGCAGGCCGGTATCCTGGCTCGGCAGGAAGCCCTTGGGGATGACGACATACATCCACACTGTCAGCACCAGCGTCACCAGGGTCGCGAGCAGTACGAGCCCGCGCAGCTTCAGCGCCCAGCCGAGCGTCACCTCGTAGAGCCGCGCCATCGCCGAGACCGGCCATTCCGCCAGCCGCATCAGCGGGTTCTCGCGCTTGCCATCTTTATGGCGGAGCAGCCGCGCGCACATCATCGGCGTCAGCGTCAGCGAGACGATCGCCGAGACCACGACCGCGATGGTGAGCGTCAGGGCGAACTCGCGGAACATGCGGCCGACGAGCCCTGTCATGAACAGCAGCGGGATGAAGACCGCGACCAGCGAGACCGTCAGCGAGATCACGGTGAAGCCGATCTCGCGGGCGCCGTCATAGGCCGCCCGGAGCGGTTTCTTACCCTGCTCCATGTTGCGCACGATGTTTTCGATCATCACGATCGCATCGTCGACGACGAAGCCGGTGCCGATGGTCAGGGCCATCAGCGAGAGATTGTCGAGGCTGAAGCCGCAAAGCCACATCACCGCGAAGGTCGCGATCAGCGAGAGCGGCAGCGCCACGCCGGCGATGATCGTGGCTCGCACCGTGCGCAGGAAGAGCAGCACGACGAGCACGACGAGCGCGCAGGCCAGCACCAGCGTGAACTGCACGTCGGCGATCGAGGCGCGGATCGTCTCGGTGCGGTCGCTGACCACCTGCAGTTCGACGCCGGCCGGCATACCGCTCTTGAGGCGCGGAATCTCCTCCTTCACCCTGGCGACCGTGGTGACGATGTTGGCGCCCGGCTGGCGCATCACGTCGAGGACGACCGCCGTCTTGCCCTTGTACCAGGCGCCGACGCGGCTGTTCTCCAGGTCTTCCAGCACCACCGCGACGTCGCGCAGGAAGACCGGCGCGCCGCTGCGATAGGCGACGACGATGTCGCGATAGGCGCTCGCGCTGCCGATCTGGTCGTTGGCGCTGATCGTATAGGCTTGGTGATTGCCGTCGAGCGCGCCCTTGGCGCTGGAGACATTGGCGGCGACGGTTGCCGTGCGCAGGTCCTCCATGCCGAGCCCGTAGGCGGCGAGCCGCGCGAGATCGGCCTGGATGCGGATCGCCGGCCTGACGCCGCCTTCGAGCGAGACATGGCCGACGCCGGAGACCTCGGACAGGCGCGGCGAGAGCAGCGTGTCGGCGAGGTCGCTGAGCTCGCGCAGCGAGACCGTGTCCGAGGTCAGCGCCAACACCATGATCGGCGCATCGGCCGGGTTGATCTTCGCGTAGGTCGGCGGATAGGGCAGGGTGCGCGGCAGCGTCGAGCCCGCCGCATTGATCGCCGATTGCACGTCCTGCGCGGCCGCATCGATGTCGCGGTCGAGGTCGAATTGCAGGGTGACCTGGCTGAGCCCGAAGGAGCTCTGCGAATACATCGTCGAGAGCGCGGGGATCTGGCCGAACTGCCGCTCCAGCGGCGCCGTCACCAACGAGGCGATCGTCTCGGGGTTCGCGCCCGGCAATTGCGTGGTGATCTGGATGGTCGGGAAATCGACCTGTGGCAGCGCCGCGACCGGCAGGCGCAGATAGCCGAGGATGCCGCAGAGCAGCACCGCGATGCCGAGCAGCGAGGTTGCGATGGGCCGGCTGATGAAAGGCGCGGACACGCTCATCGCGGCTGCCCCGTCATGGCTGCGCTTGCGGTCTTTGTGCACCCGATCCGCCGGCAGGGGAACCCTGCCCGCCGGGCGGCGCGCCTTCCGAGGGGGCTGCACCGTTGCGCCGCTGCCGGTTCTGGCGTGTGCCGTCGGTTCCGGCGGGTGCTTCCGGCGCCGGGGCGGCCGAGCCGGCTCCGGAGGCATCGCCGCCGCCCTGCTGGTCGCGCCGCCGCCCCTGGCCCTGGCCGGGCTCGCGCGTGCCGCGGCGGCCGGGCGCGGTGGCCGGCGGCTGGGCTGCCTCCTCCGGCGTTGAGACGCGCACCTTCGCCTTGTCGGTCAGGCGGGCGAAGCCGGTGGTGACGAGCTTGACCGGCGGCTCGACGCCGGCGGCGATCACGGCGGTCGTCTCGGTCTGCTGGCCGACGGTGACCGCGACCTGCCGCACCGTCTCGTCCTCATCGACGGCGAAGACGTAGGCACCGTTCGGCCCGCGCTGGATCGCGGCGGTCGGGGCGACCACGACATTCTTCAGTACGTCGACGAAGACCCGGACATTGACGAACTGGCCCGGCCAGAGCTGGAGCCGCTCGTTCGGGAATCGCGCCTTGACCTTGATCGTGCCGGTGGTCTGGTCGACGACGTTGTCGATGACCTCGACGACGCCCTTGTCGATGATCGTCGTGCCGTCGGAATCGAGCGCATCGACCTCGACCGGTCCGCGCGCCACGGCTGCGCTCACCGCCCGCAATTGCTGCTGCGGCAGGTTGAAGATCATGGCGATCGGCCTGAGCTGGGTGATGACCACGAGGCCGTTCGTATCGGAGGCGCGCACGATATTGCCCTGGTCGACCTGCCGGATGCCGAGGCGCCCGTCGATCGGGGCGCGGACCGTGGTGTAGTCGAGGATGGCCTTGGCGTTGTCGATCGCGCCCTGGTCGGCGCGGACCTGCGCTTCGAGCTGTGCCACCGTGGCGCGCTGGGTGTCGGCCTGCTGGCGCGAGCCGTAATCGGTCTGGGCGAGCTTGGCATAGCGCTCGAGATCGGCGCGGGCATTGGCGAGCTGCGCCTCGTCCTGCGCCTTCTTGGCCATGGCCTGGTCGTATTGCGCCTGGTAGGTCGCCGGATCGACCTTGGCGAGGATATCGCCCTTCTTGACGTCCTGGCCGTCCTTGAAGGCGATTTCGAGCAGCCTTCCGTCGACCTGCGTGCGCACCGTCACGGTGTTCAGTGCCTGGATCGTGCCGACGGCATCGGCCGTGACAGGCACGTCGCCGCGGCGTGCCGCGGTCGCGATCACCGGGATCGGCCCCTCGCCGCCGCCGAAGCGGGCGCGCCGGCCGCCGCGCCCGGCGCCTTGCTGGCCGGTCGAGACGCCGTCTCCGCTCTGGGGCATCCAGCCGCCATTATAGCTATGCCAGCCCCAGGCGGCGGCGATCAGCACGAGAAGGACGAGAAGACGCTTCATTCCGCCGCCTCTGTCGCTGTGATGGCGGCGCGGCGATCAGCCTCGGACCAGCCGCCGCCCAGCGCCTTGAACAGGTCGACATACGCAGTGAGTTTGCGCAGCTTGATCTGCGAGAGCTGATCCTGCGCCTGGAACAGGGTCTGCTGGGTGTTCAGGAGCGTCACGATGTCGATAGTGCCCTCGCGGAGCCGCTGCTCGGTGATGGAATAGGCGCGCCGCGCGGAAGCGACGACTTCCGCCTGCAGGCGTTCATGGCGGGTGTTTTCCTGGATCGCGATCAGCGCATTCTCGACATCGGCAAAGGCGCTGACGATGGTCTTGCGATAGGTCGCGATCAATTCGTCGGCCGTACCGCGTTCGAGTTCGACCCTGGCGCGCAGGTTGCCGCCGTCGAGGATCGGCTGGACGAGGCCGGCCGCTGCCGAGGCGAAGGCGGCATCGGGCCGCAGCAGGTTCTTCAGCAAGGCGCTTTCGAGCCCGCCCTGGCCGGTCAGGCTGATGCTCGGATAGAGCGCCGCGCGGGCGGCATAGAGCGTCGCCTCCTGCGAGGTCAGCCTGGCTTCGGCCTCGGCGATGTCGGGCCGGCGCTGCAGCAATTGCGAGGGCAGGCCGGCGCGCACGCTCGGCACGGCGATCGCATTGAGGCTGCCGCCCTTGATCGTGATGGCGGCCGGCGTCTCGCCGACGAGGACGGCGAGCGTGACCTTGGCCTGGCGCTGCGCGAGTTCGAGGGCCGGCACGGAGGCCTTCTGCTGCGCCACGACGCTTTCCTGCTGCGCGATGTCGAGCTGGGTCGCGGTGCCCACCGAGAGCCTCGCCTGGATGACCTTGAGCGTCCGTTCGGCGACGGCGATATTCTCGCGGGCGATGCGCAGGCGGTCCTGCGCCTCCAGAACCTGGAAATAGGTCTTGGTCACGCTGGAGACGGCGGTCAGCGCCACCACATCACGGTCGAAGCGCGTCGCCTCGGCCGCGAAACGTCCGGCATCGGCGCTCGCGCGGTTCTTGCCCCAGAAGTCGAGCTCGTAGCTCGCCGAGAGGCCGAGACTGAACTGGTTGCCGACGCTATCGCTGAACGGTCCGCGCTTCGAGCCCAGCGTGCCGGGCCGCAGGCTGCGCGAAGCATCGCTCGAACCGCTCAGCGTCGGGTAGAGCGCTGCCGCCGAGACCCGCGACTGCGCGTCGGCCTGCCGGATCCGCGTCATGGCGATGGCGATGTCGAAATTGGCGCCGGCCGTCCGCTCGATCAGCCGGTCGAGTTCGCGCGAGCGGAACAGGCGCGGCCAGTCCGGCGAGATGGCAGGCGATGCGCGCCGCTCGCCGGCGGCATAGTTGCGCGTAACGGTGACGCCGAGATCGGGACGCTGGTCGGCCGGCAGGCAGGCACCGAGGCAAAGAGCGATGGCTGCCGCGGAAGAAAGACGGAAAAGCGAATGTCCGACCGCGTGTCCCGCAAGATCACGCCTATAGTCCGGCACCATTCCGCTCTTCTCCAGCCTCGATTCGAAAGAACGCGGAACACGGCGCGACAGAGCCGCTTCTAGAGCTAACGACGCGAGAGAGAAAGTGAATTTCTCTTCATGTTTGCCACCGGGGCGCCGTTGCCGGTTCGCCGGCATGGGGTCTACGCCGCACGGCGCTTGCAGCCATGACGGGCGGGTCGTGGTTCGCCCGGCCTGCACCGTGCTACACGGGCGCATGGTCGCGCGCTTCACCCTCGTCGAACTCAGCACTGCCCGGCAGGAGATCAAGAAGAGCCGCTTCATCGCGGTGGCCGGCCCGGTTGCGGACGAGGCGGCGGCCAGGGACTTCATCGCCGCACGATCGGACCCGGCGGCCAGTCACAATTGCTGGGCGTGGCGGTTCGGGCAGAGCTACCGGTTCAACGATGACGAAGAGCCGAGCGGCACCGCAGGCAAGCCGATCCTCGCCGCCATCGACGGACAAGGGCTCGACGGCGTCGCCGTAGTCGTCACCCGCTGGTTCGGCGGTGTCCTGCTGGGCAGCGGCGGGTTGATGCGCGCCTATGGCGGGACGGCTGCCCAATGCCTGCGCGAGGCGGCGAAGGTGGCGCTCATCGAGACCGTCCCGGCGACGATCGCATGCGGCTTCGGCGACCTGACCCTGGTCCAGGCGCGGCTCGGCGCCGTGCCGGGCGTGCAGCTGCGGGATCAGGCTTTCACGGATACCGGCGCGGTCCTGGCGGTATCGGCTCCAAAGGCCGAGATCGATGGCGTGACCCGGCTGGTGATGGATCTCACCAGCGGGCGCGCCGTGATCAGATGGGACGAATAGTGGGGTAGCCGCAACGCGGTCTCAACCGAAGGTGAGCCTGGCGCGCTGCTGACCGTCCGCGTCGAAGTTCTCGGGTGCGAGCCAGGCTTCGTAGCCCGCCCGGAGGCGCGGCCAGTCGGCGTCGACCATCGCGAACCACGCCGTGTCGCGATTTTGGCCCTTCTGCACCATATGCTGCCGGAAGACGCCCTCCGGCGTGAAGCCGAAGCGCTGCGCCGCGCGCTTCGAGGGCGCGTTGTGGTCGTTGCACTTCCATTCGAACCGGCGATAGCCCAGCGTATCGAAAGCGTAGCGCGCGAAGAGATAGAGCGCCTCCGTCGCGACGCGGCTGCGGGCGATCGCGGGGCCCCACAGGATATTGCCGATCTCGATGACGCCGTGCACGGCATCGATCCGCATCAATGCCTGCCGGCCCTCCGCCCGTCCGGAGTTCCTGTCGACGACCGCGAAGAAGAGCGGATCGGCCGAGGCCGAGGCCTTTTCGAGCCAGGCGCTGAGCGCCGTCATGTCGGCGGGCGCATCCTCGAACAGGTAACGGAAGCGATCATCCGCTCCGGGTTCGCGGGCTGAGGCGAGCAGGTCGTTCCCGTGTCTGGCGGGATCGAGCGGCTCGAGCCGGGCATAGCGCCCTTCCAGCACAATCCTCTCGGGGCGCGGGACGCCCTTCCAATCCGACAGATCCATGGCGATGCCCTGATTTCATGCGTGGTTGCCTCTGCCGCCGAAGCTGCAGCAGCGCATCACTGGCGGATTTTGTGGTGTGATGTATACTGCCACTTCTTTCAATCTGACCAAACCACTTTGCGATGTGACGATGCCGGCAAAGGCCTTCGCCTGGCGGCCGCTGGACAGGGCGGCCGGCGATCTCGAAGGGCAGCTCTATCGCGGGTTTCGGGATCGCATCCTCGACGGGACGCTGCCGGCCGGGGACCGTCTGCCGTCCTCGCGCGATCTGGCCGCGGCGCTCGGCGTCGCCCGCTCGACCGTGGTCCAGGCCTATGAGCGCCTGAAGGCCGATGGCTATCTCCTGGCGCAGGCAGGCTCGGCCACGCGCGTCGCCGCGATCGGGGCGGGGCCGCCCCCGCTCCTCCTCAAGCCGGCCGCAGGCCTTTCCGAGCCGGTTCGTCAGCCTGCGCCCTCCAGGCTTTTCGAACCCGGCGTGCCCGACCTCGCGGATTTCCCGCATGCAGGCTGGGCGCGCTATCTCGGTGCGCGCGCCCGTTCCCTGCGCATTCACGACCTCGGATATGGCGAGGCGGACGGCCTTCCGGAGCTGCGGGAGGCGATCCTCGAGCATGTCGCCAAGACGCGAGGTGTTCTTGCCCGGTCGGAGCAGGTCATGATCGTGCCCTCGACCCGGGCCGCCATCAACCTGCTGATCCGTGTGCTGATGCGGCCGGGCGATCCGACCGGCGGCGTGGCCTGGATGGAGGAGCCGGGTTATCCCACGGCACAGGCACTCCTGCGCGAGGCCGGGGCCAGGATCGTTCCCGTGCCTTGCGACGAGGCCGGGATCGACGTCGCAAAGGCTGCCGGGCCGCCGCCGCGCCTGATCTACGTGACGCCCTCGCATCAATACCCGACGGGTGTGACGATGAGCCTGCAACGGCGGCTCGCCTTGCTGGACGCCGCGCAGGCGCATGGTGCCGTCGTGATCGAGGATGATTACGACAGCGAGTTCCAGTACGGCTCGCGGCCGATCGCGGCGCTGCAAGGCATCGATCGCAACGGCCTCGTCGCCTATCTCGGCACCTTCTCCAAGATCTTCGCGCCGGGGGTACGCGTCGCCTATGCGATCGTCCCGGTGCGGTTGCTGGAGGCGTTCTCAGTCGCCCTGCAACTGCAAGGCGCCGTCGTGCCGATCCACATCCAGGCGGCCCTGGCCGATTTCATGCGGGACGGTCGCCTGCGCGGCTATATCCGCAAGATGAAAGCCCTCTACGCCGCACGCATGGCCGCGAGCGTCGCAGCGCTCGAGCAGCATTGCGGGAATGCCTTGCAGATCGGCGCCGGAGCCGGCGGGCTTCAATTGGCGACATGGTTCCGCGATCCGCATGTCGACGACCGGGCCGTTGCCGAAAGCTTGAAGGCGAATGGCTTTGCGATGCAGCCGATGGCGCGCTTCCATCTGGGGCGGGCGAGGCCGGGCCTGGTTTTCGGCATAGCGCGCGTCGCCCCGGCAACCGTGCAGACCCATGTCGCCGCGCTGGCCGGCATCCTGCGGCGATCCCGGCGCTCGGTGTGAGCGGCCGATTGACAGTGTTGCATGGATTGCTAATCAGGCTCCCGAGGTAACGTCCTCGATCCCGTGACGGGATTTGAATGTCCGGGAACGGCCCGGCCCTCTTCTCCGGGGCCGGCCCATGACGCATTCCATGACCAGAACATCGAGCGCCGCGCCGCTGGTTCGGTGGTTCATCTCCTCCGCGACGCTGACCGTTCCCCAGGCGGCCGGCCCTGTCGCCTTCGCGCTGGTCGCCCTTGCTCTCACGGGCGACACCAGCGGCGGGGCGGGGATGATCCTGGCAATGACGCTGGCCCAGGTCGCCGGCGCGATCCCGATCACCCGGGCGGGGCGGGGCCTGCCGCCGACGACCTTCCTGCGCCTGCTGGTGATCTTTCGCACGGTGGCCCTCGCTGCCGTCGCCCTGCTGGCGCATTACGCGGCGCCCTTCATCTGGCTGGTGGCGTTCTCGGCGCTCGCGGGGGCCGTGAACGGCGCCGCCTTCGGATATCTGCGGACGGTTCTCAACCAGCTCGCACCACCGGCGAAGCTGCCGAGAGCGCTCGGCATCGCGGCCACGCTCAACGAGGTGACGTTCGTCCTGGCTCCCGTCGCGGCGTCCGGGCTGGGCACCCTGTCGCCCGTGTTCGCCGTTCTGGTCATCGCCGCCCTCAGCGCGATTCCGGCCCTGCTCGTTCCGACCGTCGGGTCGATCGCGACGGAGGAGATGCATCAGGCCGATGCCTCGATCATCAGCCCGGCGATCCTGCTCTGGCTGATCTGCGCGGCGGCGGGCAGCTCGACCGTGGCGGCCCTGGAGATCGGCGCGGTCGCGCTGGCGCTGCATTTCGGCTACGCGCCCGCCCTGGCGATCCTTTTCACCGTGCCGCTCTGTATCGCCTCGGTGCTCGGCGGCGTCTGGGTCAGCGTCCGCAACCGCATGGGGAGCCGGCGCGCCGTCCTGATCCAGCTGATGATCATGACGGCCGGTGCCATCCTCGCCGCATTGCAGATATCGATGACGGTCACGGTCCTCGGCGCGGTGCTGATCGGCGGGGTCCTGGCCCCGCTCGGCACCTATTATTCGCTTGTCCTCGATTCCCTCGCGCCTCCCAGGAAGCGGCCCGAGGTCTTCGCTCTGCTGCGGACCGCGAATGCCATCGGGATCATCATCGCCAGCGCGGTCATGACGGCCGTCTCGCTGTCGACGGCCCTGATCGTGGTGAGCTGCCTGATGGTCACGGTCGTACTCGTCGTCGCCGCCTCCTCGCCACGGAACCGGGACGCGCGATAGCCGTTGATCTCGGACGTCCCGCATGCGCGCAATCCCCGGGGGAATATTCATGGCGCCGCGAGCAATCTGGAAGGGCATCCTCAAGGTCGCCGAAGTCACGTGCCCGGTGGCGCTCCACACCGCCGCGTCGACCAGCGAGCGCATCTCCTTCCACACGCTGAATCGCAAGACCGGCCATCGCGTCCATCGCCAGTTCATCGACGCTGTCACGGGCAAGCCGGTCGAGAAGGAAGACCAGGTCAAGGGATATGATCGCGGCGACGGCGACTACATCATGCTGGAGCCGGAGGAGATCGCCGAGGCTATTCCTGAAAGCGACAAGACACTCGACGTCGCGACCTTCCTGCCTTGCGACGAGATCGACGACCTGTTCTTCGACCGGCCTTATTACGTGACGCCGAGCACGCCCGTCGCGACCGAGGCCTTCGCTCTGATCCGCGAGGTCATGGCGAGCCGCGAGACTGCCGCCCTGGCGCGCACCGTGATCTTCCGGCGGATGCGCTCGATCCTGATCCGGCCGCACGATGCCGGGATGATCGCGACGACCCTCAATTTCGACTACGAGGTGCGTCCCGTGGAGAGCGCCTTCGACGACATCCCGAAGCTGAAGATCGAGGGCGAGATGCTGGAGCTCGCCGAGCACATCATTCGGACCAAGGCCGGCCGCTTCGACCCCAAGGCCTTCGAGGATCGCTACGAGACTGCACTGGCCGAACTGGTCAAGGCGAAGATCGAAGGCCGCAAGATCAAACCGGTGAAGCGGAGCGAGCCCGCCAAGGTCGTCAATCTGCTCGACGCTCTCAGGCAGAGCGCCAAGCCTGGCAAAAGCGGCAAATCGGCCGACAAGCCGGCGGCCAAGGCCGAGCCGCGGCGCAAGGCGGGCTGATCACTTCCGGGGTTCGAGGCTGCGCTTGAGCGCATCCATGATACTGATGACATTGCCTTCGCTGGCGGCCGGCGCGGCCTTTCGGGCCGGTTTGCGGCCCTTCTGCTTGGCCTTGATGATATCCAGCAATTCGTCCTGGACGGGGTCCTGTACGAGCTCCGGCGACCAGTCCTTCGTGCGCGAGACGATCAGCTTCTCCATGAGCGCGCGCATATCGGGCTCCGGCTTGGCTTTCCCTATGTCGGTGAAATAATCCGTCTCGTCACGGACCTCGTCGCCATAACGCAGCGTCCAAAGCACGATGCCCCTGTCGCGCGGCTCCAGCAGCACGGCACGTTCGCGCCGGTAAAGCACGACGCGGGATATGCCGACGGTCCTGGTCGCTTTCATCGCCTCGCGGATCACGGAAAAGGCTTCGTCGCCGATCTTGCCGTCCGGCACGAGGTAATGCGGCGTGTCGTACCAGATCCAGCCGACGGAGGAGCGCGGCGCGAAGAGTTCGATATCGATGGTCCGCGTGCTGTCCAGCGCCACGGCGTCGAGCTCGTCGTCATCCAGCATGACGTAGTCGTCGTCGCCCTTGGGATAGCCCTTGACCTCGTCGTCATCGCTGACCGGCTTGCCGGTGACCGCATCGACGAAGCGGCTCTGGATGCGATGTCCCGTCTTGCGGTTCAGCGTGTGAAAACGGACTTTCTCGCTCTCGGAGCGTGCCGGCATCATTGCCACCGGGCAGGTCACGAGCGAGAGCTTGAGATAGCCTTTCCAGAATGTCCGTTGCGCCATGGAAGCCTCTCCGATCGGATGCGAAACGCATCGGCTGCCTATCCGTTCCGATTGCTGCCGCGCGCAGGTCAGGAACGGCCGAGCTTCCTGATCGCCTCCGCGAGAGGCCGCTCGGCTTCGTCATAGTCCGCCCAGGCCTTGCTCGCGGCCAGCAGCTTCGGAACGGTGCGAATGGTGTAGCGAGCTGGGTCGAGCCCGACCTTCACCTGCGGCCAGGTCAACGGCATCGAGGTATGTGCTCCCGGTCTCGCGCGCGGCGATAATGGCGCCACCGCCGTCGCCATCCGGTCGTTGCGGAGATAGTCGAGGAAGATGCGCCCCTCGCGCAGGCGCTTGGCCATGTTGACGACATAGCGCTCCGGCTCGTCGGCTGCGATCTGCCCACAGACACGGCGGGCGAAATCCTTGGCTGCCGGCCAGTCCGGGGCGTTGCGGCCGGGCCTCGCCAGCGGCGTCACGACATGGAGACCTTTGCCGCCGGTGGTCTTGCAGAAGCTGACGAGGCCGAGCGCATCAAGCCGCTCCTTCATCGTTTTGGCGGCAGCGATCACCGCATCGAAGGAAACGCCCGGTCCCGGATCGAGATCGAAGACCAGCCGCCCGGGAACCTCGGGCTCGCCGGGCCGGCAGTTCCAGGGATGCAGTTCGATCCCGCCAATCTGGGCGGTGGCGATCAGGGCCTGGACCCGGTCGATCTGGAGATAGGGCTTCTTGTCGCCGGAAATCTTCACCAGCTCGAACAGGCTCGACGTTCCCAAACCGGCATGGCGCTGGAAGAAGATCTCGCCCTCGATCCCGTCGGGCGCCCTGAGCAGCGAACAGGGCCGGCCCTGGATATGCGGCAGCAGCCAGGCCCCGACGGTTTCGAAGTAGCGGGCGAGATCGAGCTTCGTGGCGGGCTCGCCGTCCTCGGCATCGGGCCAAAGCGGCTTGTCGGGCTTGGACAGCGGCACGCCGAGCACATCGACCCGGCCGCCGCGCGCTGCTGGGGCGGGCTTCGGCGGGGCCGTCCTTGCTGCTGGCGCCGGCAGCTCTGTCTCGACCTCCGCCGCCGGCTTGTCCTCGCGCAAGCCCTTGAAGGCGGCCTGGCGGACCATGCCGTCGCCGGTCCAGCCTGCGAACTCGATCTCGGCGACAAGGGCGGGCTCGACCCAATGGACGCCGGCCGCTCGACGCGGCGCGCCTTTGCCGGTGAAGGGCGAGGTCTCGGCCTCATGCTCCTTCAGGCGCGGCAGCAGCTTTTCGACCTTGGCCGCGCCATAGCCGGTACCGACCCGGCCGATATAGATGAAATGCGGACCGCGATGGACGCCGACGAGAAGCGAACGGAACTTGCCCGCCGTGGTCGCCCAGCCGCCGATGACGACCTCGTGGCCGGCGCGGCATTTCGCCTTCGTCCATGTATCGCTGCGGCCGGAGATGTAGGGTGCATCGCCTTGCTTTGAGACGATGCCCTCGAGCGACAGGCGGCAGGCGGATTTCAGCACCGCATCGCCGCCGGTCTCGAAATGTTCGGCATAACGGAGCGTGACGCCGTCGGCCGCGTCCCGCATCAGCGCAGCCAGTCTTTCCTTGCGGGCAAGGAGTGGCTGCTTGCGCCAATCCTCGCCTTCGAGAAAGAGCAGGTCGAAGGCGAAGAAGACGAGGTTCTCGGTCTTCTCCTCTGACAAGGCGGCCTGAAGCGCAGCGAAATCCGGCGCACCATGGTCGTCGAGCGCAACGACCTCGCCATCGATGATGCAGTCCGGCAGCTCCTTGAACGCCTTGGCGACGGCACCGAACCTCCTGGTCCAGTCGAGCCCCTTGCGCGTCTTCAGCGTGACTTTGCCTGCGGCGGCGCGCGCCTGGATGCGGTAGCCGTCGAACTTGATCTCGTGGACCCAGCCCCTGCCTGCCGGCGGCCGCTCCACGCTCCGGCAGAGCTGCGGTGGGACGAAGCTGGGCACATCGGCCGCCGCCGCCTTGCGCGCTTTCGGGCGGGCGGTCTCGGCCTTGTTGCGCACCGGCTTGCCTGCGCGCTCCTCGGCCGCCAAGCCCTGCTTGCTGTCCCAGACCGCATCTGCGTCGACCGCCTGCTCGGCCAGGAGGAAGGGCTTGGGCGAGCGCCCGCGTCCGGCCGCGATGGCCTTCATCGTCCGGCCCGAGGCCACCGAAGCGTCGGCCTTCAGGATCGCATCGCCCTCGGAATCGACAGCATGGTCGTCGCGGTGCTTGATCAGCAGCCAGTTGGTGCGCTTGCCGCCGTCACGGTCGTGCTTCATCCGCACCAGCACGAAACTGCCTTGCAGCCGCTTGCCTTCGAGCGTGAACTTGAGGTCCCCCTTCTCGAGCTGGCGCTGCGGGCTGAGCTTGCCTTCGGGCTCCCAATAGCCGCGATCCCAAAGCTGCACCGTGCCGCCGCCATACTGGCCTTTCGGGATCGTCCCCTCGAAATCGCCATAGGCGAGCGGGTGGTCCTCGACCTCGACCGCGAGGCGCTTGTCGGCGGGATCGAGCGAGGGGCCGCGCGTCACCGCCCAGGACTTGAACACGCCGTCGAGTTCCAGGCGCAGGTCGTAATGGAGCCGCGTCGCGTCGTGCTTCTGGATGACGAAGCGCAGGCGGTTTGAAGGAGCCACTGCGATCGAATCGCTCGGCTCCCTGGTCTTCTTGAAATCGCGCTTGGTGCGATAGATCTTCAGCTTTTCCACGAAACACCATCCGATGCGAACCCGCGGAGGGAAAGTGGATGAAGATCAGCCGGTGCCGGGCTCGATAAGACGAGCAGGCTTGGTCGACGGGAGAGCGCCGGAACCCGGCGTCGCCTCCTTGTTCGTCTGCGACTCCTTCGCATGGGGTCCGGCGGGAGGCGTGTGCCGGTCCTGCGCGCGCTGCTTCTGATTGCCCTCGGCAATGATCTTCGGACCCTTCATCGCATCGTCGGCAGCGTCTTCGCGCTTTTCGGGTGGCCGCTGGTTCGGCTCGGTCGGGCCGTTGGTGCTGCCATTTCGCTCGTGGTGACGGTCGATCATCGCATGCCCTTTCTGAAAGTGCTGCTGGAGCAACGCCCGCGCGCCCCGATCGTTTCGAAGAACAGCAAAAATGCCCGGCTCCGGGCGGAGCCGGGCTACGCAACCTCGACCGATCAGAGCGCCGGATCGCTCCGCAGGTTCTCGTCGCGATGCTCGCCGCCGAGCATGGCCGCCCAGGCAGCCGCCGCCGCACCGACCAGCAGCGCAGCCGCCGTCAGGAAGGCGGTCAGAACAGCAATCTTGCGCGCACGCTCCGCTGCCTGCTTGGCGGTTTCCTTGGCCTGCGAGATCCGGGCATAGGCATCGTCGATGCGCTTCTGGGCATCCTGCTCGCTGATGTCGGAACGCGCGGCGAGCCGCGAAGCAAGATAGTCCCGGTCACCTTGCTCGATCTTGCCGTTCTTTAGCGCATTGATGAAGATCCTGGAGGCTTCGTCGCGCTCCTCTGTGGTCGGCGGCTGCTGACCGTTGGCGCGCATGACATTGTCGAGCGCCATCGCGAGCGGGTCGATATTCTGCGAGACCAGTGATGCCGCGCCGGAGCTGGCGCTGGCGACGCCGCTGGCCGCCGTCTTCGCCGCACCGAACAGCGACGAGGTCGCGACGACGGTGATCAGCAGCGCGCCGGTCGCCCAGACGAGCAGGCCATGGGTGGCATCCCGCACCTTGCGCTCTTCGCCATTGGCATCGAAGCTCGGCTGGCGCATCCGTCCCGCGAGGTAGCCGCCGGCCATGGTCGCCGAAGCCATGACCCAGAGCGCCCACAGAGCGCCTGCAACCGCCAGCGCCGTGGCGCTGGAGCTCTTCTCGAAATCGGCGGAGACCATCGACAGGCCGATCGCCGAGCCGAAGACCGTCATGATGGTCGAGATGGCGGTCGCGATCACCGCGCCGCCGATGATCGGTCCCCACTGCACATAGGAGCGGCTCTCCTTGTTGACGGTCACGGGAGCGACGACGACGTCCGTTCCAGACATGGACATGGCGAATTCCTATCGAAGACCGAGGAATGACAGGATGGCCATGATGACCACCACGAGACCGACGAGGTAGATGATGCTGTCCATGAGCCTCTCCTGCTGATGAGCGAAAGTGAGGGCGAAACGGCTGGCGCTGCGGATAGGTTCCTGAAGCTCTCGCGTCAGGACGGATCAATTGGTGATGGAGCTTGCGCTTCCTCACCGCCGGGGCGCAGGCCGTCACATCCGCGATGACGAGAGCCGGATGTCGGCGGTGCTGTCGACGCCCGAATGAAGGGGCAGGGCAGGGAGCGTGACGACGTCGAGCCTGAGCTGGCTCGCCTCCCGGAAGACAGCAACCGTCATGCCCCCGGCCGTGGTGAAGCATTACCTGGCGGCGATCGAGACGCTCGCCGAAACAGTCCACGCCAACGCGGCATTCAGAGCGGAATTAAAAGCCGCCCTGCACGACCTGATCGCGACAGTGACGGTTCATCCGGCCGAGGCCGGAACAACTCCAGAGATTTCGATCGAAGGCCACCCTGACGAAGATGATCGGCGACGATCATTTCCCCACCCGCAAAGCTTGGGGGTGAAGTGGTAGCGGGAGGCCGTTGCAGCCGGTGCGGCCTACTGGCTATTCGAGGCCGTAGGACCTCGGAAGCCCCCTCAATCTAGGATGTTGCCATAAGCAGGGCAGGTCTTGCGCCGCATCGAATAGGTATTACTATCATGGTCGATTTCATCAAGAACATCAGCCTCGGAGTGGCGAAGGGCGTCGCGAATTCGGAGTAACCTCCGATCACGACCGCATTACAGATGCGCGATTTCTTCGTGCAGTTTCCTCAGACAGCAAAGCTGTTTGGGCTGACCCTCGAAAAAGGTCGGGCGTCAACTGCCGTGCTCTATGCGTCATCCGGTCATTGGGCCGCTTACACATATCCACAATGGTGCAGTTGGCTTCGGCATCAAATCGCCCAGCGCCCTTAAGGAGCATCTGAATCGCCTGGAAGCGGCCGGCCTCATCGATCGTCAGAGAAGCCACCACAATGGTCCCCGTGTCGTCAGCTTCATTCGACCAAGCGCCACGGGGGTGGCTCTCTCCAAGCCTCGGCCATCGGACTGGAAATATTTCGGTACGAAGCCGCCATCGCAGAAGACAGAGGACAGCCTGGAGACGGTCTTCGCGCAGCCTATCGCGCATTCAAGGGGACGCCGCTCGTAGTCTTGGCCAAGGCCGAGGCGAAGGCTCTGAAGGACATCGCCGCTCAATTGCCGGATCAGTCGAGCGCCATCATTGATCGCTGCGTCAGTGACTGGACGGCGTTCTGTGCCCATGTCGCCAAGGCCCGGCAGGAGGCTAAGCCACTCCTGAAGGATGACCTCTTCCTCGTGCTCGACGCCATCGGCTCGTCGACCAAGGGTGTGCGCGACTGCGCCCTGTTGCTGATCGGCTTCGCGGGAGGCTTCCGGCGTTCGGAACTGGTCGGGCTCGATGTCGCCGACATCGCTTCCGTTCGACAGGGCGTTGTCATCAGCCTACGCCGCAGCAAGACCGACCAACTCGGGATTGGACGGCAGATCGGCATTCCCTTCGGTCGCACCCGGCATTGTCCAGTCCGCGCACTGGAACAGTGGATTGCCCTGTCGAGGATCGACGCAGGGCCGATATTCCGGCCTGTTAGCCAGTCGGGCCAGGTGGCCGCCGAGCGGTTGTCGGGGGAGGCAGTGTCGCTTGTCCTTAAGGAACGCATTGCCGCTGTAGGCATCAATCCGGCCAGCTATTCTGGCCACAGCCTGCGCGCTGGCTTCGCGACCAGCGCTGTGATGGCCGGGGCATCGACGTGGAAAATCCATGCCCAGACAGGACACGCCAGCGACGCGATGTTGAGCCGCTATGTCCGTGAGGGCGAACTTTTCATCAGCAACGCATCCGGGATGTTGCTTTAGAAGCTCGGTTCAACTGGAAAAGCACTCACTCTCTTGGACTACCGTGCAGGCTTTTGGTGGTAGGCGGTGCCATCTTGCAGTGCTGGGTAGTTCCGCCCGAACGCGATAGGCATTCATCGCACCAGGCATGAATCTATTTGCAGTTAAATGCACAAGATCGCGCTGGTTTGTTCGCCACGGCGGCATGTCCAAACCGACAGCAATCGGGTTATGCACTTAATTGCACGAAGAGAGCAGGTCGCAGTTGGCTCTTTCGCGCCAGGAACCGACATTGGCGGTCAGGCCGAAAGCGGACACTCATATTGACAACTGCTATCCGAGATTAGTGGCGTATCATCAACCTGAGAGGCTGATGCCGAACACATTCGGATTGGGAGGAATTTTGCCCGCATCCGATCGCCAGCATCTATTGTGGCGCAGGCTTCGCTGGTCAGGCCGCGAATTGCATCCCGTCCATTTCCTCGGCGCGATGGCAGCGCACTTCTCGGCCGGCGATTTCGCGCAAGGCCGGCATCTCGCTGATGCAGCGCTCCTGCGCGAAGGGGCAACGGGTGTGAAAGCGGCATCCGGGCGGCGGATCGAGTGGGCTTGGCACGTCGCCTTCGAGTGGCTTCGCGCGTGCGGCATTGCGGTCGCGGCCGATTTCGGGAGAGGCACCGAAGAGGGCTTGGCTATAGGGATGGACAAGACCTTGCCCGAGAACGGCCGCGTCGCCGATCTCGACGATCTGGCCGAGATACATCACGGCGATCCGGTCGGAGATATGCCGCACGAGCGCGAGGTTGTGCGAGATGAAGACATAGGCGGCCCCGGATTGCTTCTGAAGGTCGTTCAGCAGGTTGATGATCTGGGCCTGGACCGAGACGTCCAGAGCGGAGACGGGCTCGTCGCAGACGATGAGCCGCGGCGATACGGCGAGCGCGCGGGCAATGGCGACGCGCTGGCGCTGGCCGCCTGACAATTCGTGCGGATAGCGGTCGAGATAGTCGTCCGACAGCCCGACGCGGCTCAACAGTTCGCCGACACGGGTACGGCGTTGGCTGCGCGCGCAAAGACGGTGCAGTCTCAGGCCGTCGCCGATCGACTGGCCGATCGTGCGGCGCGGGTTGAGGCTGGCATAGGGGTCCTGGAAGACGATCTGCACGGCGCGCCGGAACCGCCCCGCATCGCTGTTCAGCATTTTCCCGGCGTCTGCTCCGTCGAGCAGGACATGTCCGGAGGTCGGGTCGTGCAGGCCTGTCAGGCAGCGGGCGAGGGTCGACTTGCCGCAACCGGATTCGCCGACCACGGCCAGCGTCTCGCCCGGGTTGACTGCGAGGTCGACGCCGCTCAGCGCGTGGACCGTCCGTCCACCACCGAAGGCCGATCCGACCCGGTATTCCTTGACGAGATTGCGCGCTTCGAGGACGGCGCCGCTGCTGTTGCCCTGCTCGGTCATGCGGCCACGGGCTCCGGATGATGGCAGGCGACCTGGCGCGCGCCGCCGGTCAGGTCGGGAGGCGCCAGAGCGCAATCGGCCATGGCACGATGGCAGCGCGGGGCAAAGCTGCACCCTTTCGGCATCCGGAGAGGCGAGGGAACGGTGCCGCCGATCTCCGGCAGCCGCCCGGAAGCGTCGTCCTGCCAGCGGGCGGCCCTGAGGAGGCCTTGCGAATAGGGATGCGCCGGAGCCTGGAACAGCTCGGTCACGGGCGCCTCCTCGACCTTCCTGCCGGCATACATGACCGCGACACGATCAGCGACCTCCCAGACAACGCCGAGATCGTGGGTGATCAGCAGCACCGCCATGCCGAGCTCGGTCTTGAGCCGTTCGATCAGCTTCAGGACCTGCGCCTGGATCGTGACGTCGAGAGCCGTTGTCGGCTCGTCCGCGATCAGCACCTTCGGCTCGCAAGCCAGCGCGATGGCGATCATGACACGCTGCCGCATCCCGCCCGAGAGGTTATGCGGGTACTGGTCATAGCGCTCGGCAGGAGACGGTATCCCGACGAGATCCAGCAATTCGATCGCCCGCAGGCGCCCGGCGCCAGCGGAGAGGCCGCGATGCAGCCGCAGCGATTCGGCGATCTGCCAGCCGATCGTGAAGACCGGGTTGAGCGCCATCATCGGGTCCTGGAAGATCATGCCGATGCCGCCGCCGCGCACCCCCCGCATCGCCTGCGCCGACAGGGACATCAGGTCCTGCCCCTCGAGCAGGACGCGGCCGCTGACATGGCAGCGGCTGCGCATGGCGAGGAGGCCGAGGATCGACATTGCGGCCGTGCTCTTGCCGCAGCCCGATTCCCCGACGATCGCCAGGGTCTCGCCGGCCGACAGGGTGAAGGACAGGCCGGAGACGGCCTTCACCGCACCGTGGCTCGTCGGAAACGTCACGCTGAGGTCCTCGACGGCGAGGACGGGGCGGGCGGCGGGATGCGTCATCGTTGCCGGAGCCTCGGATTGAGGGCGTCGTTGAGGCCTTCCCCGACGAGGTTGATGCACAGCACGGTGATCAGGATTGCGAGGCCGGGAATCGCCGGCATCCACCAGGCCGTGCGCAGCACGGTACGGCCGACGCCGATCATGTAGCCCCAGGAGATCAGGTCGGGATCGGCAAGGCCGAGGAAGGAAAGGCCCGATTCCGTCAGGATCGCCGTTGCGACGAGGAGACTGGACACGACGATGACCGGGGGAAGCGCGTTCGGCATGATCTGGCGGGTTGCGATTTCAAGGCCCGACATTCCCAAGGCCCTGCAGGCCTGAACATATTCGCGGTCGCGTTGTGCCATGAATTCGGCGCGTGCGAGGCGGGCCACCGGCGGCCATGAGACGACGGCGATCGCGGCGGTGACGGTGACGATCGACGGGCCGAAGATGGCGATGATCACGACCGCGAGCACGAAGGAAGGAATGGTCAGGAAGAAATCGGTCAGCCGCATCAGCACCGCATCGGTCCAGCCGCCGCGATAGCCCGCGAGCGCTCCGACAGTGACGCCGAGCACCGTCGCCCCGAAGCTCGCGACAAGGCCGATCAGCAGCGAGACGCGGGCTCCTCCGATCAGCCCGGCCAGAATGTCCCGACCCGAGACGTCCGTGCCGAGAGGGAAGCGGGCCGAGGGAGGCTGCGAGGGCCGGCCGATCATGTCGTAGGGGTCGACAGGGTAGAGTACCGGGCCGAAGATCGCCGCCGCCACGATCAGCAGGAGGAAGACAAGGCCGACCACGGCGGCCGCATTGAGGCTGAAGCGCCGCCAGAACTCCGCGAGAGCGCTCATTTCGCCATCCTCGGGTCGAGCACGCCATAGAGAAGATCGACGACGAGGTTCGCGGCGACGACCAGGATCGACGAGATGAACAGGATGCCGAGCAGCAGGTTCAGGTCGCGCTGCTGGAGCGCATCGAAGAGGAGACGCCCAAGCCCCGGCCAGCCGAACACCGTCTCGACCAGGATCGAGCCGCCGAGCATATGCCCGATCTGCACGCCCGCCATGGTGACGACGGGCAGAAGCGCGTTGGCGGCGGCGTGGACGAAGCCGACCCGCGCTTCCGACACGCCCTTGGCGCGGGCGGTGGTGACGAAGTCGTAGGTGTAGACCTCCAGCATCGAGGCCCGCATCAGGCGGGTGTAGAGCGCGACGTAGAAGAGCCCGAGCGTCACCGCCGGCAGGACGAGGTGGCGGGCGATGTCGAGCACGCGCAGCGGCCAGGAGATATCCTGTCCGATCGTCATCATGCCGCCCGAGGGAAGGATGCCCAGCGTCACCGAGAAGAACACGATCAGCATGAGGCCGAGCCAGAATTGCGGCGTCGCATAGGCCAGGAGCGCCAGCACCGAAATGATGCTGTCCAGCCATTTCCGATGCCGCATCGCGGCGATGGTTCCAAAGAGCATACCGAGCAGCGTCGCGACGAGGATGGCCGACATCATCAGCAGTACGGTCGCCGGGGCGCGCTCTGCGATCAGCGAGAGGACCGGCCGCTGCTGCACATGCGACACGCCCAGGTCGAAGGTGAGGAGCTTGCCGAGATAGATGAAGAACTGCTGCCAGAGCGGACGGTCGAGTCCGAAGGAACGGCGCAGCTCCCCGACGAATTCCGTCGTCGCTCCGCCCGACTGTGCGGCGATGATGTCCGCCGCATCGCCGGGTGCCATGTGCAGCAGGGCGAAGTTGAGAACGGCGATGCCCAGCACGCTCGGAATAACGACGGCGGCGCGCTTGCCGATGAACAACAGGGATTTCATCGCGCTCTCCCGCCCCGCCCCACCGTCATTCTTTCCAGACGGCGTCCCAGGGCGAGTACATCGAAATGCCGTTGGTGATCAGGCCGTGGACCTTCTTGTTCCAGACATGGGTGTAGGCGGGTTCCATCAGGAAGATCACCGGCAGCTCGTCGTGCAGGATCTTCTGGAGCTCGTCGAACTGCTTGCGCCGAGCGGCCGGGTCGGTCTCATGCGCCGACTTCGCGAAAAGCTCGTCGACCTTCGGGTTGCTGTAACCCATCGAGTTGGTGAAGGTCGCGCCCTTCTTGATGAACCCCGATCCGAAGGTGCGCTCGACGCCGATCGAGGGGTCCGAATAGTTGTGCGAGAAGGTGCTGGTGAGGTTGAAGTTCCAGTCTGTGTAGATGGTCTTCAGCCAGCCGCCGAGATCGGCGCTCCGCGTCTCGACCTGGATGCCGATCTTGCCGAGTTCCTGGCGGATATATTCGGCGAGGCGGACATAGTTTTCGCCATAAGGCAGGAAATTCTGGCTCAGCTTGAAACGGACATTGCCGGCGCCCTTCGGATAGCCCGCCTCATCGAGCAGCTTGCCGGCCTTTGCCGGATTGTACTCGTATTGCGGCAGCGACTTGTTGAAGAAGGCGCCCGCGCTGACGATCGGGCCTCGGGCCGGCTTGCCCTGGCCGTACCAGATCACGTCGGCGATACGCTCGCGATCGAGCGCCATGCTGATCGCCTGGCGGACCTTGAGGTCCTGCAGCGGCTTCTCGCGCAGATTCAGTTCGAGCCACAGATTGGGGCCGAGCGCCTCGCTGCCTGCCTGCGAGGCTTCGAGCTTCGGAGAGGCCGCGAGGCGCTGTACCTCCGCCTCCGGCAGGCCGCTCATCGGCGCGAGATCGACCTCGCCGGTCTCGACGGCTATGGCGCGGGCGGCGCCGTCGGGGATCATGCGCACGATGATGCCGTCGAGGCAGGGAAAGCCGGAGCGCCAGTAGTCCTTGTTGCGTTCGAGCGCGATATGGCTGCCCTTCTGCCACTCCTTGAAGCGGAAGGGGCCCGTGCCGATCGGCTTTTGCATCACCTCCGCGCCGCGGACGGCCGCGGCCGTGCCCATATCGATGCCGGCGAAGGCATGGGCCGGAAGGATCGGCGTCTCACCGGCCTGGAACACGTTCATGAAGAAGGGGACAGGGCGCTTCAGCGTGAAGATGACGGTGAGCGGGTCCGGCGTGGCGACGCCCTCCAGATCGCCGAAATAGACATGGCCGCGCGAGTGATAGGGCTTGACGATCTTCTCGACCGAGAACTTCACGTCCTCGGCTGTGAAGGGCTTGCCGTCATGCCATTTCACGTTGGGGCGGAGTTTGAAGGTGTAGGTCTTCTTGTCCTCGGAGACCGTCCAGGACTCGGCGAGGCCGGGCTTCGGTTCGAGCGAGGGGCCCTCATAGTTGAGCAACCCCTCGAACATCTTCGTCGCCACCAGCGCAACGGGGACCGCCGAGGTCGCGGTCGTGGACAGCGCGCTCGGCTCCAGGCTGTAGGCGTAGGTCAGCGTGCCGCCGGTCTTGGGGCAAGTTTGCGCCTGGGCGGCGGTTGCGAACAGCGCCATGGCCGGAGCCGCCAGAAGCAGGGCCCTGAGGGTCTTGAGGGTCTTGGAGTTCATGCTCGGAGCCTCTCGTCTGGCGGTGCTGGCCGGCTGCAGGATCTCAGGCGATGCCACACCATTCTGCAATGAAAACAATGAGGTGCTCGATCGCGGCTTCGTAATCCGCGATCGGGATGTATTCGTCGGGCTTGTGCGCCTGGGCGATGCTGCCCGGGCCGAAGACGATGCTGGGGATGCCGCCCTGGTTCACCAGATGGCGCATGTCGCAGCAGAAATGCCCTTGGTAGGGACTGCCGTCGCCGCCGCGCCCGGCAAGCACGGCGCCCATCACCCGGGCGATCTCGATATCGCTGGCTTGAGCGGTGGCATCGTCATGATGCAGGAATTCGAGCCTGGCGGGATGGCGCAGGAGACGCGGATCGCTGCGATTGGCCTGCGCGATCGCTTCGCGGAACGCCGCCATCACCTCCGTCACGCTGCCGAGCGAGGGGGCGAAATAGGCGCCGCCCTTGAGCTGGGCTTCCGCGGCTGTCGCGGTCTCGTAATGACCGCCCGAAACGCGCCCGATCGTCAGGGCGAAGGGCGCCTTCTGGCCCTGGGGCGTGCCGGTATTGTAGCGCGCCTCCAGCGCAAGCAGCGCCTCGATGACGGGAGGGAGCGCATCGATGGCGCCGAGGCCTTCGAGCTCCGTGCCGTTCCAGCGCGCGCCCGGAGAGCGCGGTACGCCGGTCAGCGAGACCTGCCAGTAGAGGCCGCCCGGATGCGAGATCGCGATGGTGTTGCTGGTCGGCTCCAGGATCACGGCTGCATCGGCCCGGAAGCCGCGCCGGACAAGGTCGAGCGTGCCGTTGCCCGCATGCTCCTCGTTGACGACGCATTGCAGGCTGACATCGCCGCGCAGGCGGATACCGGCCTCGCGCAGATAGGTGATGGCCATCAGCGCCGCCATGACGCCGCCCTTCATGTCCGAGGCGCCGCGGCCATACATCAGGCCGTCCGCGATCTCGGCGCCGAACGGGTCGCGCGTCCAGCCGGCCCGCGGCTCGATCGTCACCGTGTCGACATGCCCGTTCAGGATCAACGAGCGGCCGCCGCCCTCACCACGCCAGGTGCCGACGAGATTGGGCCGTCCGTCGTAATTCAGGACCGTTTCGAGGCCACTCGCCTGGAGAGCCTCGAAGGTGGGCAGTTCGGCATAGGGTAGGATGAGGTCGTGCTGCCAATGGGTCGGATATTGCGCGACGTCCGGATGCGCGGCGAACATCGCCTTCACGTCGGGCTCCGCGTCGTGGATGTCTGCCCCCGCTTTCTGCAGCAATTCGCGCATGTAGTCCTGGCCCGGCCCCTCTTCCCCTGTCAACGACGGGGTCGAGACGAAATTCGCCAGGTGCCGGACGCTGCGGTCGCGTTGCGCCCGCGCTGCGGCAAGCGCTTTGTCGAGCTGGGAGTGAAGCTGGGCGAGGTCTGAAGCGAGCATGTCGAGATGATGTTGACATTGCTGCTATAAGCCA
This sequence comes from Allobosea sp. GW822-FHT05A11, assembly GCF_058800455.1. Lineage (NCBI taxonomy): Bacteria > Pseudomonadati > Pseudomonadota > Alphaproteobacteria > Hyphomicrobiales > Alloboseaceae > Allobosea > Allobosea sp. GW822-FHT05A11. The sequence goes on from NZ_JBXAMI010000001.1 coordinate 627,180, forward strand.
AATTAGAAATATTGAGAGCTGTTCAAGAAAATCTAATATCCGAGACAAGCACATGATCTACACGCAGATCCGGGCATTCGACGCGGTGGCGCGCGAGGGCAGCTTTTCGCGGGCCGCTGATGTCCTGAACCTGACGCAGCCCGCCCTGACGCTGCAGGTGAAGGCGCTCGAAGCGCGCCACGGCCTGAAGCTGCTGCATCGCGATGGGCGCGGTGTGAAGCTGACGGAGGCCGGCGAACGGCTGTTCACCCTGTCCCGGCAGCTCGCGAGCCTTGAAGAGATGATCGACGATACGCTGACAACGTCGAGCGAAGTCCAGCGGGGCGAGCTCCGACTGGCCGTCGATGGCCCCCATATCGTGATGGGCCTCTTTGCCCAGTTCCTGGCGCGGCACCCTCAGGTGCGGCTCTCCGTCTCGATGGGAAACACGCAGGTCGTGCGGCAGCGCCTGCTCGACCGACATGTCGATGTCGGCATCCTGCCGCTGATCGCCGACCATCCGCGCGTGCATGCGGTGCCGCTCTGGATCCATCGCGGCCTTCTAATCACGTCGCATGAGCACAGGCTGGCTGGCCGGAAGGTCGTTTCGCTGACGGAGCTGGAGGGCGAGGCGATGATCGGGCGCGAGGACGGCTCGACCACGCAGGCGCTCGTTGATGCCGCTCTTGCCCGGCACGGCGTCAAGGCCCGCAAGGTGCTGGAGCTGGGCAGCCGCGAAGCGCTCGTCGAAGCTGTGGCGGTGGGGCTCGGCTGCGGGATCGTCTGGGAGCTGGAAGCCCTGGCCTCCAGCCGCGTCCGCGCCATCCCGATCGAAAACGACGAACTCACGACAACCGACTATATCGCCTGCCTGAAGAGCGAGCGTGAGCGCGCCATCGTCAAAGCCATCTTTGCCGAGGCGGCGCGAATGCCGGGCGACAGGCACGACATCGCCGCCCTGGGACGAGGTTGACGTTGCGGTCGTGTCTCGCATTAAAATCGAGTTTGACGTAAAATTCGAAGCCTCCCCACGGCTGACGGTCGTCGCCGTGAGAATCCTCCCGGTTGCTCGGCGCCAGTTGCGGACATTGGGAGCTTACCCAGAAGCTGACGTTCGTGAGGGATAGGCGCCGAATCTGAGGACGACCGTCCTGCAAGGGGTATCCTCTGCCGTCGCCGAGTGGACGTTAGATTTCGGGAGCGGGCCGGTCGCCCGTGCGACGAGTAGGTCTTGAATGGCCAACCCGGAGCTATCGAACACGGTGATATCGGCATCAGCATCCTGCCCAACACCTCGCCGGTTAGATCCATCCGGATACGGGCGAGCGCCGCGACTTCGTAGCGGGCCTGGTGGCCAGTTCCAAAAATGGCAAGCATGGAGGCGTCGCGGCGCGCCAATAGATCGGTCGCGACCGCGTCAGCCTCCGCCTCAGCCGTGTGGTAGGCGTTGGGCGGAAGTCAGAAAGGCGTTCGATCGTTTAGCCGAGGCCGGCTGCGCGGAGTGTGTCACTACGTCTGCCTCAGGCAAAAACGGGATCATCTTGTTCGTCTTCTCTACTTTCTACGGCTGAACCGCTCGACAGGTCCAATGCGGCCGGATCAAGCAGCGAACATTGGCTACGCAGCAAGTCAACTGCGGGAATCGGGCGCCATCTGGAGCGTTGCTTCCAGGCCGCCATGGTCGCCGCGGTTGGCGAGACGGAGTTGTCCGCCCATGCGCCGCACGGCAGCATCGGCGATCGCCAACCCAAGTCCGGTTCCGATCGCGCTCTTGTTGCGGCCGCGGAAGAAGCGCTGCGTGACGAGGGGGATTTCATCCTCTGGAATGCCCATACCCTCGTCTTCGACCACGATCCCGTTCCCGGCCGCAGCCTTGCGCCAGGTCACCATGCCGCCTGAGGGCATGTGCCGCACAGCGTTGTCGTGGAGGTTGCGAAGGGCGAGCGTCAGCAGTTCGCGGCTGACGACCACGGTCAGCTCCCTGAGCGCGGGTTCGATCGTGACCGAAATGCCCGCTTCGGGAGCGGGGGCCGTGGCCGTGATCTCGTCGAAGACGTCACCGATGATGACGGGCTCGCGAGCCTGCGGCTCGGCATTCGCGTCGAGCTTCGCGAGAGCCAGCAGCTGGCGCACGAGGCGCGTGGTCCTGTCGACGGAGAGCACGATCTGCTGCAGCGCCCCCTGTCTGACCTCCGGGGCGGCGGCGCTCATCGCGATCTGGGCCTGCATCTTGAGCCCTGCAAGCGGCGTCCGCAGCTCATGCGCCGCGAAGGCCGTGACCTCCCGTTCGTGCCGCCGGGCCGCCTCGACCTTGGCGAACAGACCGTTCAGTGCCTGCGTCAGCGGCTTGACCTCCGCTGGTGCGCGAACGGGATCGATCGGGCTCATATCGTCGGCGTCACGCCCGCCGACGTCGCTGGCCATCGTCCGCAGCGGCCGCAGGCCTCGCCCTAGGCTGATCCAGATCAGCAGGGCGAGCAGCGGTGCGATCAAAAGGGCTGGCGCCAGCAGCCCTTTGATCAGATCGGAGACGAGGCGGTCGCGCAGGCCGAGCCGGTCTCCGACCATGACCCGCGCGCCCGTGGCGGAATTGGCGATGGTGTAGATGCGCCAGGTCTCGCCATCGACGACGCGGTCGGAAAAGCCCGCCGCCGCTTCCGTCAGGCGGCTATCGGGCGCACCGCTCGACCGAGCCATCAGGCGGCCGTCCAGCGACCAGATCTGGCACGAAAGCTGGCGCTCATAGCCCGCCCCTTCTGCGGGCAGGCTCGGAAGGACGGCAGCGGGGGATGTCATGTCGGCGCTGGCAACGAGCGAATTCACCATCCGCGCCGCCTCCTGCAGACGGGTATCGAGGACGTGCTCCAGCTCTCCGCGCGTCCCAGCGTAGATCCACAGGACGGCCGACAGCCAGATCACCCCGGTCGCGCTCAGCAGGATCGCGAAGAGGCGCCCGCGCAAGGAGGTCATGACGTCACCCTGATCCGGTAGCCGAGGCCGCGAACCGTCTCGATCACGTCACGGCCGATCTTGGCCCGCAGGTGGTGGATATGGACTTCGACCGCATTGCTCTCGATCTCCTCCTGCCAACCATAGAGCCGATCCTCGATCTCGGCCTTGGAGCGCACCGTGCCGGGCCGCTCCAGCAAGGCCGCCAGCACCGAAAACTCGCGCCGGGACAGTGAGAGAGGCACGCCGTGCAGGGCGACCGACAGATTCGACGGGTCCAGCATGATGCCTGCGGCGGCAAGGCAAGGCGACGCCCGCCCCGAGCCACGCCGGGCGATGGCTCGGACGCGGGCACCGAGCTCGTCGAGGTCGAATGGCTTGCCGAGATAATCGTCCGCCCCGGTGTCGAGGCCGCGGATGCGGTCGGATGTCTCGTCCATCGCCGTGAGCAGCAGAACGGGGGTCTGGTTGCCTGATCCGCGCATCTCGCGCAGCAGATCGAGGCCGGAGCCATCCGGCAGCATCAGGTCGAGCACGACCGTATCGAAGACAGAGGTGGACAATGCGGCGCGCGCATCGGCGCATGTCCCGACGCAGTCCACCGTCATGCCGGCGAGGCCGAGCCCCACCTTGAGCCCATCGGCCAGAACCGGATCGTCCTCGACCACGAGAATGCGCATGTGTCGGTATCCTCCCTCGCATCATCGACCCCGGCGATCAGGCAGCCCAGCCTTAAGGCTGGCTTAAGCTGCGATGTCGAGATGGCGGCCTCAACCGATCGAAGGTCGCCATGCACCGTCCGTTTCTCGCAGCGCTCGCCAGCCTCGCCCTCTGCCTCATGGCGATGGTGGGCGTCGCGTCCGCCGCCACGCCGCGCCCGGCTGACGAGGTCTTCCGCCTCGGCCTGGATCGCGCTGCCGACCGTAGCCTCATCCTCACCTGGACGGCCTTGCCGGGCCATTACCTCTATCGCGAAAGCCTGAAAGCGCAGCGGCAGGACGGCACGCCATTGACGCTTTCCACTGAGGCCGGCGAGCAGAAGGACGATCCCAATTTCGGACTGACCGAAATCTATCACGGCCAGACGCAGGCCCGCATCGCGGCCAGCGACGCGCCGGCAACAGGCACTCTTGTCGTGACCTATCAGGGCTGTGCCGAGCAGGGCGTCTGCTATCCGCCGATCGTCAAGGCTGTCGATCTAGCGACGGGTGCCCTGTCGAAGGCGCAGTCCACCTCCGTCCCGGACACGTCGCCGGCTGTCGCTTCCCCTCCCAGCAACGCAGCGACAGCCGTAGCACCGGCCGGCCTGTTCTCCGGCAGCTTGGCGTTGATGCTGGCAAGCTTTCTCGGCTTTGGCCTGCTCTTGTCGCTGACGCCGTGCATTTTTCCGATGATCCCGATCCTGTCGGGCCTGCTGGCTCAGACGGGCGCGCAACTGTCGGCCAGGCGTGGTTTCGTCTTGTCGGGGGCCTATGTGCTCGCCATGGCCTCGGCTTATGCCGCCCTGGGCGTCGCCGCGGCGATGTCAGGCCGCAACCTGCAGATCGCTTTGCAGACACCCTTGGCCCTCGGGCTGATGAGCCTCGTCTTCGTCACCCTAGCGTTGTCGATGTTCGGCCTTTTCGATCTGCAGCTTCCGCAGGGCTGGGGCACGCGGCTTGCGGGAACCGGCCGCGGTCGCAGCGGCTCGCCGGGCGGTGCGGCGATGCTCGGCTTCAGCTCGGCGCTGATCGTCGGTCCATGCGTAACGCCGCCGCTGGCGGCCGCGCTGCTCTATGTCGCGCAGACCGGAGACATGGTGCGCGGAGCGGCGGCGCTGTTTGCGCTCGGCCTCGGCATGGGCCTGCCGCTCGTGCTGTTCGGCACGTTCGGCGCTCGCATCCTGCCGCGGTCGGGCCCATGGCTCGTCAAGGCGAAGCAGGGTTTCGGCTTTGTTTTCATCGGCCTCGCCATCTGGATGCTCGCGCGTGTCCTGCCGGCCGGCATCACGCTCCTGCTGTGGGGCCTGCTGGCGATCGCGGCCGGCGCCTGGTTCGGTGGCTATTCGCTAATCCGCGACCATCTGCGCTTGCTGCCGCGGTTTGCCGGAGCAGCTCTTGCGTTATACGGCCTGGTATTGGTCGGGGCGGCTGCGACGGGGCGACCGGATCCGTTACGCCTCGCGGTCTTTCTCGACGGGGCCGGCGCGTCGGAGCCGGCTGCGGCAATGGCGTGGGCAACGGCGAGAGTCGTTTCCACGCCCGCCACCTTTGATGCCGCGCTCACTGAGGCTCGAGCGGCGAAGCGGCCGATCCTCGTCGATTTCACCGCCGACTGGTGCACAATCTGCAAGGAGCTCGACCGCAACGTGATGCGCGATCCCGCCATCAGCGCCCGCCTCGACAGGCTCACGATCATCCGCGCCGACCTGACCGTCTATGGCAGCGAGGGGCAGGCCCTGATGGACCGCTTCGGCGTCGTGGGCCCGCCGACCCTGCTCTTCATCGATGCCGGCAGCGGCCGTGAGGTCGATGGGGCCCGCACGACCGGCGCCACCACCGTCGACGCCTTCGCGGCGATGCTCACGAAAGCCGGCGCCTGACACCGCCTCTCCCCTCGCATGTCCATCTCGTCACCCCTGGAGCTTGCCATGAACCGCAGAACCTTCATCTCCCGCTTCGCTGGATTGAGCGCCTCGGGCGTTCTCGCCACGATCTGGCCCGCACTGCTGGGAATTCCCTCTGCCTTGGGCCAGGACGTCGACACCAACGCCATCCTCAACGACCCCGAGGCGCCCACCGCCGGCAATCCGAAGGGTGACGTCACCATCGTCGCTTTCCTCGATTACAACTGCCCATTCTGCAAGCAATCGGCGCCTGATCTCGTTCGCATCGTCAAGTCCGACGGCAGGATCCGGCTCGTCTACAAGGATTGGCCGATCCTGTCCGAGGCCTCGGTCTATGGCGCGCAGCTCGCGGTCGCAGCCCACTATCAGGGCAAGTACGACGCCGTGCACCATGCGCTGATGGGCATTCCCGGCAGGCGGATTTCCAAGGAGAGGATGTTGGAAGCCGTGAGGGCATCGGGCGTCGACATGGTCCGCCTCCAAGCCGATCTCGACGCCAAGGCGGACGCCATCACCGCCCTGCTGCGGCGCAACCTCGCCCAGGCCGACTCCATCGACCTCCAGGGGACGCCGGCCTATCTCGTCGGCCCGTTCCGGACCTCGACGCTGGATTATGCCGGCTTCAAGCAGGTCGTGGCCGATGCGCGCGCCAAGCAGGCGGCGAAACAGAATTGACCGCCGTCCTCGCATCGCCGGCCACCCTAGCCTCATCGGAAAGATCAGAATGATCCGCGTCCCACGAGCGGCGAAGCCGCTCGCCGTCATCGCCTTGCCGCTGCTGATCGCCGCCTGCACCACGGTCCAGCCGCAACCGCCTGCAACGGCCTCCTACAGCGCCATCCCGCCTCACGTCGCGCAGCGCTATGCCGCGATCGAGACCGAGAAGTTCAAGGTGCCGGCGGTCGATCTCGACGATCTCCAGCCCCGCAATATGCGTCAACTCGTCGACTACCCGACGAAACACCGGCCCGGGACGCTCGTCGTGGATCCACATCAGCGCTTCCTCTATCTGGTGCAGGAGCATGGCAAGGCGCTGCGCTACGGTGTCGGCGTCGGCAAGGCCGGCCTCGAATTCACCGGAACGGCGACGGTCCAACGCAAGGCGCAATGGCCGCGCTGGACACCGACGCCCGACATGATCCGGCGCGATCCGCGGCGCTACGCGAAATGGTCGGGCGGCATGGCCGGCGGCGAAAGCAACCCGCTGGGCGCGCGTGCGCTCTACCTGTTCAAGAACGGCAACGACACCCTCTACCGGATCCACGGGACCAACGAGCCTGAAACGATCGGCGAGGCCGTTTCCTCCGGATGCATCCGCATGATGAACCAGGACGTCATCGACCTCTACAACCGCATCCCGAGCGGCTCGAAGGTGGTCGTTCTCTGACGCTTGCAAGTTGCTAGTATATTCGCGGCGAGTCCTGGAGGCCGGCCATGCACCCCATCAAGATCACGGAAACACTGTCGATCGCCGGTCAACCGGCTCTAGCCGACTTCGTGCCTCTCGCTGCGCAGGGCTTCAAGGCCGTCGTCAACGTTCGGCCTGCCGGCGAGGAGGCGGGACAGCCGGGCTCAGCTGCCGAGAGGAAGGCGGCCGAGGAGGCCGGTATGGTCTACAGCTTCATTCCGGTGACCGGCCCGACCATCACCGAGGCTGACGTAACAGCCTTCCGCGCGGCGGTCGCGCGGGCGCCGGGGCCAGTCTTCGCCCATTGCAAAAGCGGCACCCGCGCGCTGACCCTTCATGTACTGGGCGAAGTCCTCGACGACCGTCTGTCGGCCGATGCGGTCGTTGGACTCGGCCAGACGTTCGGTTTCGACCTCGCCGGCGCCAAGGCCTGGCTCGACCGTCGTGCGGCCCGGGCGCCACAGGTCACCGGCTTCTACGAGCCGAGGAGCGGCAGCATCCAGTACGTCGTCTCCGACCCTGCGACGAAGGCCTGCGCCATCATCGATCCCGTGCTCGACTATGACGAGAAATCCTGCGCGACCGCCACGACCCAGGCCGACGCCATCCTCGCCTTCGTCCGTGAGAAGGGCCTGCGCGTGGATTGGATCCTCGACACCCACCCCCATGCCGATCACTTCTCCGCCGCGCAGTATCTCAAGGGCAAGACCGGCGCGCAGACCGCGATCGGCGCGCAGGTCGTCGCCGTGCAGAAGCTCTGGAAGGATCTCTACAACCTCCCGGATCTCGCCACTGACGGCTCGCAATGGGATCGGCTCTTTGCCCATGGTGAGCGGTTCAGGCTCGGCTCGCTGGAGGCCTCCGTACTGTTTTCGCCGGGACACACGCTGGCCTCGATCACCTATGTCATTGGCGACGCCGCCTTCGTCCACGATACGCTGTTCATGCCCGAATCCGGCACGGCGCGGGCCGATTTCCCCGGCGGCAGCGCCAGCGCGCTCTGGGCTTCGATCCAGACCATTCTCGCGCTGCCCGATGAGACAAGGCTGTTCACGGGGCATGACTACCAGCCCCACGGCCGCGCGCCGCGCTGGGAGAGCACGGTTGGCCAGCAGAAGCTGACGAACCCGCACATCGCCGGGCAGGACGAAGCCTCGTTCGTCGCCCTGCGTCAGGCGCGTGACAAAACGCTCCCCATGCCCAAGCTCATCCTGCATGCGCTGCAGGTGAACCTCCGCGGCGGTCGCTTGCCCGAGCCGGAAGCGAACGGCCGGCGTTATCTCAAGATCCCGCTCGATGCCTTCGCCGGAGCGGCCTGGGACGAGACGGCGCCATGACTCAGGTGCCGATGAACCTGGCGGAGCTGGCGAGCCGGGTGGCGGAGGTCGCCGGCCTGCTCAAGGCGCTCGCCCGTCCCAGCCGACTGATGCTCGTCTGCACGCTGGTGGAGGCGGAGTATGCCGTCGGCCAGCTCGAGAAGATGCTGGACGTTCACCAGCCGACGCTCTCGCAGCAGCTCCGATGTTGAGGGGAGCCGGCATCGTCGAGATACCACGCGAGGCCCGGCAGACCTTCTACCGGTTGACCTTGCGGAAGGTTGTAGGTCTTGTCTCGGCGCTCATACCATCTTCTGCGCGCCGAAGCCTGTCCTATGACCGCCCATTGGCCTTGCCTACCCGCCGTTCCTGATAGAGGGCGCTGCTCAAGTCAGAAGTCGGTCGGCATCGGCCTCTCCGAACTCGTCCGCAAGGGGCTCATGCCACAAGCGCGAGCGCACCCACAGTGAAGCCGACCAGTACCTCGGGAATGCTGTGCGCGCCCAGCTTGACGCGGCTGATCCCGATGACAACCAGGAGCAGTGCGACCGCAGCGCCTGCCACGAATTGGACGGTTCGGCCGCGGCCGGCCGAAAGGAGGATTGCCAGCCCGGCGCAAAAAACTGTGCTGAAACTGACATGCCCGCTTGGACTGATGACCCCGGCGTCTGCAAGGGAGGGGCCGCGAAGGCGATCTGATCATTCGCGCATCGATCGCGTGGCATGGCATCCGTCCTCCATGAGGCTCAGGAGGCCCAAAAATTGCACGACAACGGGACCGGTTTCCAGGGGCAGGACTATCCTGAGCACCGAATTTGACCGGTCTGTCGTCGGAGGAGGAGGCCGCCTTCGGAGGCCGCTTTGCCGATGGCTTCTTGGAGCGGCTCTTTTCAGGAGCGGCTAGCGGTTATCTTGGCTTTGCTCCGAGGGACATGCTGGAGGTGGATGCTGTGCTGGAAGAAATGATGGCCGATATCGCCGCCGGTGCTGACAATGGTACACTGGCTGAGCTTGGCCGCGAAGGCCGCCAGCAATGCGGCGCGGCTTTTTTCGCGAACGGCGCCCAGTGAATCATTGAGAAAGACCCATCGTGGCGTGTGCAGGAAAACGCGTGCGAAACCGAGTGTCTGCTGCTCTTCCAGCGACAGATGCCGGTCCCAGTCGGCGACGCGGTCGAGGTCTTCCACCAGACGGTCGAGGCCGACCGCGTGCAGCGCGCTGGCATAGTGCTCGTCCGTATGGTCTTGCGCGTCGGCGGGATAGGCCAGCGCGATCCTCAGCGTGGCGCGCGGAAAAAAGGGGCGCTCGGGCAGGAACAGCATGTCGGCTCGCGGCGGCAGGCCGATGCGGCCGTCGCCCCAGTGCCAGAGCCCGGCGAGGCTCATGAAGAGCGTTGTTTTCGCCGCCGCGCTGTCGCCCTCGATCAGGACATGCTCGCCGGCCTTCAGCTCGATCCTGCTTTCCTCGATCGCGGCGCATTCGACGAGCGAGCCGGGCAGATAGGCTTCCACCTGTTCGAGGACTAGGACGCCGGCCGGGGCTTCGTAGAAGGTGATCCGGTGCTGGTCGGCGTGCAGCTCCTCGATACGCTGGAGCCTGTCGCGCAGGGCCATGATCCGAAACAACGTTGCCCGCCAATCCGCGATCTTCGAGAAATTGTCGACGAACCAGCGCAGGGCGTACTGGACCTGGTTGAAGGCGCCGACCGCGACCATCAGGGTTCCGAGGGAGAGCCGGCCGCCGAAATAACCGGGCGACGCGATCACGAAGGGCGCGGCCATGGCGAGCCAGCCATGGCCCGACGTCACCCAGGTCAGCGAGACGATGCCGTTGGCGAGCTGGCGCGCCAGCGATTGGACTTTGTGAAAGGTCTGGTCGAGATGGGCGCGCTCGTCGCCTTCGCCCTGATAGAGCACGATGGCTTCCGACCGCTCGGCCACCTTGATCAGGGACGCCCTGAAATCGGCCTCGCGCGCATAGCGCTCGGCGTTCAGCGCGATCAACGGCCGGCCGACCCGCCATGCCAGCCACGAGCCGATGGAGGCATAGGCGATCGCGCACCAGACCATGTAGCCGGGAATGGTGAAGTCGCCATGGCCGAAATTGAACACGACCTGCGTCGAGAGGATCCAGAGCACGCCGATGAAGCTCACCAGCATCAGCGAGGCCTGCAGCAGGCCGTTGCCGAGATCGACGGAGAGCTCCGTCAGGTGGCGGGCATCCTCGTGGATGCGCTGATCGGGATTGACGCCGGCCTCACCGGCGAAGGCGAGCAGATAGGCGCGCTTGGGCTTCAGCCATTCGTCGAGCATGTCCCGCGTCAGCCAGCCCCGTAGCCTGACCTTGCCGACTTCGGTGAGCCAGGCCTGGGCGACGACGAGCAGGAGGAGCACCCCGATGAGCGACAGAAACACCAGGAGCTGATGACCGAAGGCTCCCAGGTCACGGTTCTGAAGGGCATCGTAGAGTGCGCCCTGCCAGTTGTTCAGCTGGATCTGGAATACGGCATTCGTCGCGATGACAACGATGCTGCCCATCGGCAGAAACAGCAGTGCCAGCCGGCGCGGCGAGGCGCGCATCGCCGTGATGAGGATCCAAAGCTGGTGCAGGACGCCGCTTGCCGAAACGTCCAGCGCGGAAGCGGCTGCGGGCGGTGTCGGGCTCCCGTCCATCTCGGCGCTCAAAGCTCGACCACCGGCCCGGGCATCAGGCGACGCTCGGGGGCGGGTTCACCCGCAATTCGAGCATCTGCAACTGCGCCGGGTCGGCGCTCGGCCCGACGAAGACGTCGAAGAGCCCGGGTTCGAGCAGCGGTTCGAGATCGGCCCCCAGGAAGCGAAGCTGGTCGGAGGAGAGCGTGAAGCGCACGGTGTTCATATCACCGGGGGCAAGCGCGACCTTCGTGAAGTCCTTCAATTCCAGCTGAGGCCGCGTGATCGAGGACACGACGTCGCGGATGAACAGGAACACGGTGTGCTCGCCGGCCATCGCCCCCGTATTCTTGACGTCGACCAGGATCTCGGTGGCTTCACCCGCGGTGATCGTCCATCTGGTCGCGCGCGGATTGGTCAGGAGGAACGTCGTGTAGGACAGGCCGTGGCCGAACGTGAAGCGGGGGTCGTTCGGAATATCGAGATACTTGCTGGAAAAGTGCTCGGTTTCCAGCCTTGGACGGCCTGTCGGACGCTCGGCGTAGAAGATCGGGATCTGCCCGACATCGGCGGGCCAAGACATCGAGAGCCGACCGCTCGGATTATGAGCACCGCTCAGCACATCGGCAATGGCGCCGGCGCCTTCCGAGCCCGGATGCCAGCACGCGAGGATCGCTTTGGCGCCTGCGGCGAGCCAATCCGGCAAGATCAGCGGCCGGCCCGAGAACAGCAGGACGATGACGGGCCGGCCCGTACCCAGCATCGCCCGCGCCAGCTCCTGCTGAGGCTGGGGCACGTCGGGATGGGCCCGGCTGCTGGCTTCGCCTGCCATGTCGACGCGTTCGCCGAGGCACAGGAGAATCGCGTCGCTCTGACCCGCTTCCCGACGCGCCGCTTCGAGACCGCCGTCCTTGGGCTGTTCGACGTGGCTGCCGGTGGCAACCGATATCGCGGCCTTGGGAAAGGCTGTTTTGAGTCGGTCGACCAACTCGGCGACGCGCTCGTCGGCAGCCGGCTCCGAGGAACCTCCCGCGATTTCGCCGAAGGGGCCGACGATCGCGATGGAGCTCAGGTCATTCTTGAGCGGCAGTGCGCCCCCGGAATGGGTCAGGAGCACGATCGACTTGCGCGCCGCCTCCCGCGCCAGGGCTTTCCGCGCCGGCTGGGCGCCGACGGCCGCCACGGCCTCGGGCGAACCGCAGCGGCGATAGGGATCGTCGAACAGGCCAAGTTTCAGCTTGAGCAGCAGGATGCGCCGCACCGCTTCGTCGATGCGCGCCATGGTGACGAGACCACGATCGAGCGCCTCGGGCAGCCCATCGACATAGGCGCCCTTGCCCATCATGTCGATGTCGACACCTGCATTCAACGCAAGCGCGGCGGCCTCGGGCTTGGCTGCGACGCCGTGCAGCAACAGCTCCGCGATGGAGCTCCAGTCGCTCACGATCACGCCCTCAAACCCCCAGCGCTCGCGCACCAGGCCTCGCAGGAGTGGTGCATGAATCGACATCGGCGTGCCATTGAGATCGACGAAGGCCGGCATGATGCAGGCGACGCCGGCTTCGACCGCCGCCTGGAACGGCGGCAGATAGACCTCGTGCAGCAGCCGCTCCGACATGTCGACCGATGCATATTCACGGCCGGCGAGGACGGCTCCGTAACCGGCGAAATGCTTCGCCGTCGCAGCGATCGCCAACGGACCGGCCAGATCGGCCGTCTGATAGCCACGCACCTTCGCCCGGGCGACCCGTTGGCCGACGAGAGGGTCCTCCCCCGGCCCTTCGAGCGTCCGTCCCCAGCGCGGATCCCGCGCTATGTCGATCATCGGAGCGAAGGTCAGGTCGATGCCCTCGACCGCGCATTCCTCGGCCGCCACGCGAGCCGTCGCTTCCCACAGCGTTGGATCGAAGGCCGACGATTCCCCAAGCGGGATTGGGAACATCGTTCTCAGCCCATAGAGAACATCCAGCGAGAAGAAGAGGGGAATCCCGAGGCGCGAGCCCTCGACGGCGTGCCGCTGCGCATCCCGGATGCGATCCGGCCCAACCAAGTTCAGGAGGCTGCCGACCTCACCGTTCTGGATGGCGGCGGAGGTGACGGGGGCCGAGGCCGGGCCCGTCTGTACCAGCTCGCCGCTCAGCATGGTGAGCTGTCCGACCTTCTCCTTCAGCGTCATTCTGTCGATGAGCTTTTCGATCCCCTGGCGATCCATCGGCGCTGTCATCGACCGTTCCTTCAGAGCGCAGGCATCTCAAAGTCATCCCTCATAAAACAAAATGGGTCAGGATGCCGTTTACCGCCATAGGCATTCGCGGGCATTTTTACTGCACCAGCCCCTCAACGACGACGGCAAGCAGGATGTCGTCGACGACCGGTTGAACTCGGCCATGCAGTTTTCCCTTTCCGGCAGCGATGGCCAACCGGGGGATGACGCCTTTGCTCTTCAGATATTGCCAGCTTTTGGTGCTGGCCTGGCTCCACCGCTCGCGCCCATCCTTCTCGGTGTAGCTCTCCACGTCGGGGAACAATCGCGGTTCGCCGATTTTCTGCATGTGATCACGGTGGTCAAGCAGGCCCAGATCGATCAGGAGAGGGTGCAGTGGGACGATCCTGGCCGAGTTGCTCGTTTTGAGTTGACGTGTCTCAGCCCGGCTCACACGCCCGCGACTGGCATCGAAGGGACGCAGATCGATATAGGCGTAATCGTCGGTCTGCTTGATGTCGGTGACCTTGAGGGGCGCGACTTCGCCTGGACGCATGCCCGTCAACAGCAGGATCAGGAAGTTCCAATAGTCGAAGCCCTGAACGAGCTGCTTACCCTCCGTCCATTTCCGCACGCGGCTGTGACAGCCCGTGAACAACGACATGCCGATGATTTTGAGGATCTCATCGTCGTTGAAGGCGTCGCGCGGCAGGCTGACCAGGTTCTCCGGGATACGCATGTCGAGAGGAGGAATCTGAGAAAGGTAATGCCGTTCGACGAGCCAGCCGAAGAACCGCTTCAGGCCGGAATGATAGTTGCCGGTAATGGTCGTCTCGGTCGCTGCAAAAACTGGCTTCTCTGGGTTGTTTTGCTTGTAGAGCAGACGCTTGTGCAGTGACACGGCATCGGCGCGCGGGATGCCCTTCCGACTCGGGATGTGCGGGATCGACGCGTTGAGGTATTCCCAATCGTCCATGGTGTAATGACGGGGCGGCTTGTCGTCGAGCCAGTCGAACACGAAACCCGCTATTGGACCGATTTCTGAGCGTGCCCGATCGTCACCCCGCTTCGCGAGCTGTTCGGCGAGGTATTTTTTGAAGAGGGCGCGCAATTTGATGTCGGTGCCGCGCTCGTGCGAACGAGAGACCGGCGGATTTGGGCTTTTCGAGGGGGTGGCACGCTCGCCGGCCAGATCGGCTTCGTGCCGGATAGAGCAGCTTCACGGGCATCCTGGACGTCGTTGACCGACGTTGCCGTGTCGCGTCCATTGCCTTGTCCCGTGAGCAGAATGCCCACCGGCGGCTGCGCTGGATTGTAGCTGTTCGCTACCGGTATGGTGGCGGGCTGCGGTATGACGCGCCCTGCCATGATTGCCCTGGTGGCATCCTCCCGGCCTTTCTCGTAGGCATCGGACTCCCTGGCGAGTGTGATCCGCTTCTCGGCAGCAAGGTTCTCGCGGCAGAAAACCATCCAGGCTTCGTTGAAGGGCCATCGTCTTTCAAGCTGCCCAGGTCGTCGATCAGGCCACGGACAACCTATTCGAAGGAGATGCGCGAGGAGAGCTTGTTCCGGTCCGATACCGGTCCTTGTGCGTTCAACTGGCGTCGAGCTGATCCCGGATGTGGCGGTGGCGCTGGAGTGAGCTTTGCGACGTCTGCAAGGGGAGAAGCCATGTCATCCGATCCGCCAGAAGGTGGCGGGCAAGCGCATAATCGCTGGTTCCCAATGAAAATCGGACTAAGCGACTGGGTAAGCGGGGACTGAACGTCCGCAGCCGCATTTGCAGATAATAGCGGCCGCCTTCACGGCGGGAGAGATGGGACGAGCGGGCCACGCGAAGCCTCGGAAACGAGAGGAATCGGTGTGAGACATCCCCGTGAGATATCTCACAATCCGCAGGCGCGGGACGCTTTCCAAAAATCGATTGATTTCAAAGTCTTGAACGCGATCGGAGGTTCAAGAAAAGAAGTGGTAGCGGGAGAGGGACTTGAACCCCCGACACGCGGATTATGATTCCGCTGCTCTAACCAGCTGAGCTACCCCGCCACAGGGTCGGAACCGGCAGAGCCGGCTCGTCGTCGAGGCGCGATATAGGCGTCGTGAGCGGGGTGCGTCAAGCCTTGGATTGCGCGTTATCGGCAGAAGCCAGCTTGCGCAGCCGGACGACCTTGAAATAGCCGCGCCCGACATGGGCCGTCTCGTAGCGGCCCGTCGCCTGCGCCCAGTCGGTCAGCCGGCTGACCTTGAAGTCGGAGCTCCAGCCGATCGCCTTCGACAAGGGCGCGACCGCGCTCCAGAACGGCGCGAGCAGGCCGCCGTCGTCGACGAGGCGGCTCGATATGACGATCTCGCCGCCGGGCTTGAGGACGCGATCCATCTCGGCCAGCGCCTGCTCCGGATCGGGGACGAGCGTGATCACGAATTGCGCGGTGACCGCATCGAAGCATTCCTTCCCGAAACCGAGCCGGCAGGCATCCATCACCATCAGTCCGTGGACATGGTCGAGCTTCTGGCTCTCGACCTTGCGGTGGGCGACCTTGAGCATGTCGAGCGACAGGTCGGCGCCGAAGACGCGCGAGTCCGGCGTGAAATAGGGCAGGGTGAGGCCGGTGCCGACGCCGATCTCGAGGATGTCCGGGCCGCAGGCACAGGCCGCTTCGACCGCCTCGCGCTGCGGGCGCGCCAGCATGCGCTGATAGATCCGGTCGTAGAACTTGGCCCAGGTCGCATAGACGCGCTTCTGGCCGTCGAGGTCGTAGGTCACCGGCATGGTCTGGAGTCCGAACGGAAGAGCGGGGCCTGAGCGATCAGGACAGGGCGAGCGCGGCCGGTGAGGGCGCGGCCGGCAGGGCGAGTGGGCGGCGCAGGATGGTGCCGCCGCCGAGGACGCGGGAGCCGGTGCCGGCATCGGCATAGATCACGCAGGCCTGGCCGGGCGAGACGCCCTCCTCGTCGCTGGCGAGTTCGATGCGCAGGCCGTCCTCGTCGCGGAAGAGGCGGGCTTCGCGCGGGGCGCGGGTCGAGCGGACGCGCACGGCGACGTCGAGCCCTTCCTGCGGCAGGGCGTCGAGCGGCATCTCGCCAAGCCAGTTGAGGTCGCGCAGGCGGATTTCGCCGACGCTCAGCGCCTCGCGCGGGCCGACGATGACACGGGCGTCGTCGGCGTCGAGGCGCAGGACATAGAGCGGCTCGCTCGCGCTGATGCCGAGCCCCTTGCGCTGGCCGACGGTGTAGTGGAGCACGCCGTCATGATGGCCGAGGACGCGGCCGTCGAGATGGACGATGTCGCCGGGGCGGGCGGCGCCGGGTTTCAATCGCTCGATGACGTCGGCATAGCGGCCGTTCGGCACGAAGCAGATATCCTGGCTGTCGGGCTTGTCGGCGATGGCGAGGCCGAGCTCGGCGGCGAGCGCACGGGTCTGCGCCTTGTCGATATGGCCGAGCGGGAAGCGCAGCAGGTCGAGCTGCTCCTGCGTCGTGGCGTAGAGGAAATAGCTCTGGTCGCGGCTCGCATCCGCCGCACGGAACAGGCCGCGATGGCCGTCGCCGAGGTCGCGGCTGAGCACATAATGGCCGGTCGCCAGCGCGTCTGCGCCGAGCTCCTTGGCGAGATCGAGCAGGTCGCGGAACTTCACGGTGCGGTTGCACTCGACGCAGGGGATCGGCGTCTCGCCGGCGAGGTAGCTTTCGGCGAAGCGCTCGATCACCGCATCGCGGAAGCGGCTTTCGTAATCGAGCACGTAATGCGGGATGCCGATGGTCTCGGCGACACGGCGGGCATCGTGGATGTCCTGGCCGGCGCAACAGGCGCCGGCGCGATGCACCGCGGCGCCGTGATCGTAAAGCTGGAGCGTGACGCCGACGACGTCATAGCCTTCGCGCTTGAGCAGGGCCGCGACCACTGAGGAATCGACGCCGCCGGACATCGCCGCGACGACGCGTGTCGCCGCGGGCGGCTTGGCGATGTCGAGGGAATTGCGGAAAGCGGTCATTCTCGGCTGGGTCGTCGCTGGCTCGGGGGCTGGCGCGGGCATTCGGCGCATCTGCGGGCTCTATACCGGCTTTGGCCGGGCGCCGCCAGCAGGATCGGCAAATCCTGCCGGCCTGGGCCGGGAAACCGGGCTCATCTTGCCCGCTTGCTGCGGGGCATCGGCGCTAAGGCCTTGATTCAGAAAGGGCCGTTTCTGGCTTGCAACTTGCTGGGCTGGGTCGGGCGCGTTGCTGCCCGCGTCACGGGACCGTTCATGCCGATCCAGTCTGTGTTCACTAATCAGGCCTCTGCCGAAGCGCCGGCTGCCCGTTCGCGCGCCGGTCAGGCGGAGCCGCAGGAGACTGGCGAGGTCTTCGTTCTGCCGGAGGCGGAGGCGACTGTCGCGGGGACGGTGAAGACCGGCGCGGCCGCGAAGGTCGCTGCCACGGCGGAACCGGCTGCGACCAACGAGATCAGCGGCGCCGACCAGATCGTCGACCCTGCAAAGGTGAGCGCGCGGCTGGATGGGCTCCAGCCGGCTGCCGTGCCGGCGGCGCCTGCTCCGGCCGGCAAGCCTGCGCCGCAAGCGGCGAAGGCCGATGCGAGCGGGATCGCGTTCCTGATCGCGATGGCGGCCGCCCAGGCGGGCGCCCGGACCGAAGCTGCCGGCGAGGAACCGGCGGCGGAGCCCGGGGAGGTTGCGGGCGAGGTCCGCGAGGGCGCGACCAAGAAAGACGGCAAGGCGGCCGTCGAGGACAAGGGCGAGATCGCGGCGGCGGCTGCCGCTCCGGTGGCCGAAAGTCCTGCCGCGGCGACTCCGGCGGTGGTCGTGATCGCACCTGCTCTGCTTCAGCAGGGGCCATCGATCGCCATCGATGCGGCTGCGGGCGATGCTGCGGAAGCGGTGTCGAACGAGGGCGCGACGAAGACGGGCGCAGCGAAGCCGGCGCTTGCCGCAGCAACTGCGGGACTGCCGCTGATTGCGGCCGCGGCGCCGGAACAGCCGCAGGCGGGGATCGCCGCGGTTGCCGAGGGCAAGGCTGCGGCAGGTGGCGTGCAGGCTGTCGGAACGGCCGGGCAAGGTGCGCAGGAATTTGCGGACGTCCTCGCCAAAGCCGACCAGCCGGCTGCCGCCAAGGGTGCGCAAGCTCCCGCCGAGGCCAAGGCGCTCGACGCTCTTCAGCAGCAGCCGACCGCCCCGTTCGATCTTTCGACCCTGCTGCAGCAGGCGCCCGGAAAATCCGGGCATGACCGGCTGCTTCAGCCCTTCGATCCGAGTGCTGCGCCGGGCGCGGCTCCCGGCGCTCCGGGGCAGAGCGCGGCGAACGGCCAGCCGACGCCGATCCATGTCGTGCCGATCGAGATCGGCCTGCGCGCGATGTCGGGCTCGCGGCAGTTCGATATCCGGCTCGATCCCGATGAGCTCGGCCGCGTCGACGTCAACCTGTCGATTTCCGACGCGGGCGAGGTCAGCGCCAGGCTGGTCGTCGACCGCGTCGAGACGCTTCACCTCCTGCAGCGCGATGCGCGCACGCTGGAACGCGCCTTCGAGCAGGCCGGGTTGAAACCGTCCGATGGCGGCGTCGATATCACCCTGCGTGACCCGTCCGACCAATCGGCCTTCCGCCAGAACCGCCAGCAGGACGAGGCGCCACAGCGCCCGCGCCAGCCGAATGGCAGCGAACGGGCCGAGGACGTCCCCCTTTCCATCGACCCCGCCCCGCAGCGCCGTCTCATCCGGCTCGGCGGCGTCGATCTCAGCATCTGAACGAGGACCAGCGCCATGGCGGTTTCCGGAACCAGCGGCACATCGGGCAGCAGCACCAGCGGCGTGACCGGCTCCACGAGCGGGATCGCCAACAATTTCGACCAGTTCCTGACGCTGCTGACGACGCAGCTCAAGAACCAGTCGCCGCTGGACCCGCTCGACACCAACCAGTTCACGGCCCAGCTCGTGCAATTCGCCGGCGTCGAGCAGCAGCTCCGGACCAACGAGACGCTCGGCTCCCTGCTCAGCCTCAGCGCCGCCGGGACGGCGACGAACGCGGTCGGCTTCATCGGGGCCACGGTCACCGCCGATGGCACGACGACCCGGCTGATCAACGGCAAGGCCGACTGGAAGGTGAACATGGCCTCGGCCGGCACCGCCACGATCACCATCAAGGATTCGAAGGGCAGCGTCGTCCAGACCCTGACCAAGACGCTGACCGCCGGCGACCAGACCTATAGCTGGGACGGCTCGACCTCGGTCGGAACCGCGGCGCCGGACGGCGAGTACAGCATTACGATCGATGCCAAGAACGTCGCCGGCGAGAGCGTCACGGCGAAGACGCAGATCAGCGGCGTGGTCGACGGCGTCGACTTCACCTCGTCGATCCCGATGCTCAAGATCGGCTCGATCAGCATCCCGATCGACAAGGTCAAGAGCGTGGTCCGCAGCGAGTGACCGGCTGCGAATCAGTCGTGGACATCCGGAGCGATCGTTTTAGCCAATTCTTAAAGCCGCCCGCCTATGATGCCCTCAGTAGCTCTGTTGAGTTGTGTGAGAGTACCATGACCGAGCCATTGCGACCGCGGGTGAAATACGTGATCGGACCGGACGGAAGTCCGCTGACGATCGCGGACTTGCCCCCGATGAATACCCGGCGCTGGGTCATCCGGCGAAAGGCAGAGGTGGTGGCAGCCGTGCGCGGCGGGCTGCTCAGCCTCGAAGAGGCGTGCCAGCGCTATACGCTGACCGTCGACGAGTTCCTGAGCTGGCAGATGTCAATCGACCAGCATGGCCTCGCCGGCCTGCGGACGACCCGGATTCAGCACTACCGCCAGTAAGAAACAGATATTCACGTTTCTTTTCAAAGGCGTCGGCCCGAACAGGGCCGGCGCCTTTGGCGTTTGCGCGAACCTCCGCCTGGAAAGTTTAACGACCCGCATCCAAAAATTAACCGGCCGCTAACCATGCACTGGGAAAAACTTGCCTAGTGGGTCGGAGCAGGTGCGCCGTCCCTGCGATTCTGTGGGACGGATGACGGCGTGAGCGGCCTGATCGAGCAGTTTGCCAAATTCGGCGCGGCGCGCCTGGCGGCCATGCTGGCCGTCACGCTGGTGCTCGTCTGCTTCTTCGGCTTCGTCATGCTCAAGATGTCCCAGCCGGCGATGAGCGTGCTGTTCGCGGACCTCGGGAGCCAGGACGTCAGCGCCATCCTCAAGGATCTCGACGCCCGCGGCATCAAGTACGAATTGCGCGGCGACGGCCAGACGGTGCTGGTGCCGAAGGCCGACGTGCCGCGCCTGCGCCTCGACCTCGCCAGCAAGGGCATCCCGGCCGGCGGCGGCGTCGGCTACGAGATCTTCGACAAGGGCGATGCCTTCTCCTCGACCAGCTTCGTCCAGAACATCAACCACCTGCGGGCGCTGGAAGGCGAATTGTCGCGCACGATCCGTTCGATCGGGCGGGTGCAGGCCGCGCGCGTCCATCTCGTCATTCCCGAGCGGCGGCTGTTCGAGCGCGATCGCGAGGCACCGCGCGCCTCGATCGCGCTCAAGCTTGCGGGCGATCTCGATGCAGCGCAGGTCCGGGCCGTGCGCCATCTCGTCGCCTCGGCCGTCGATGGGCTGAAGCCGGAGCGGGTGTCGATCGTCGATGAGCGCGGCAGGCTTCTGGCGGACGGCGCCCAGAGCGACCAGGGCCTGATCGGGCTCGGCATCGAGGAGCGGCAGACCGCGATCGAGAAGCGCCTCAAGGCGCAGGTCGAGGATATCGTCGCCAGCGTCGTCGGCTACGGCCGGGCGCGGGTGCAGGTCTCGGCCGCGCTCGACACCAACCGCGTCGAGAGCCGCTCCGAGAGCTTCGATCCGGAGAGCCGGGTCCTGCGTTCCAGCCAGAACCGAACCGAGGCCTCGACGACGAACGAGGGCGGCAACGGCACGGTGACCGTCGGCAACGAATTGCCGGGTGCGCAACAGGCGCAAGGTGCGCAGCAGAACCAGCGCGAGAATTCCTCCAAGAACGAGGAAGTCGCCAATTACGAGATCTCGCGCACGACCCGCACCGAGGTGCTGGAGGGCGGGCGGGTCAAGAAGCTCTCGGTCGCCGTCCTCGTCGACGGCAACTACAGCCGCAGCCCGGCCGGCGAATTGTCCTACCAGCCGCGCAACAACGAAGAGCTGGAGCGGATCGGCGAGCTGGTGCGCACCGCCGTCGGCTTCGACCAGGGGCGCGGCGACAAGGTCGAGGTCGTCAACCTGCGCTTCGCCGAGGCGCCGCCGCCGCCGGCCGAACTGGCCGAGCAGACGCTGATGCAGCAGCTCACCTCCTTCACCAGGGAGGATCTCGTCCGTTTCGCCGAGCTCGGCGTGATCTCGCTGCTGACCCTGATCGTGCTGATGACCGTGGTGCGCCCGCTGCTGAAGCAGGTGCTGGCCTCCGACAACGGCAATGTCCGCGCGATTCCCTCCTTCATGCGCAATGGCACGGTCCTCGCAGGCCCGCCCGGCGCGACGGGAGACCCGGCCGGCAGCGGGCGGGCGGTGGCCATGGCCGGTTCCGATGCCGAGGCGCTGGCCGTGGAAATGGACCCGGCCCCCTCCGAGCGGATGCTGGCGATCGCCCAGGTCAAGGGGCAGCTCAAGGCGCAGTCCGTGGAAAAGATCGGGGCTCTGGTCTCGCAGAATCCGTCCGATTCGGTGGCGGTGCTGCGGAGCTGGATCCACGAGAAGTCAGCAGCGTGACGGAGCGCTGAACCATGGCCGAGACCCGATCCATCGCAACGCGCAATACCGGTTTCCAGGACGCCATCGAGGGCGGCGGCTTCGGCGTGACCACCGTCGCCGAGATGAGCGGCCCGCAGCGCGCCGCCGTCATCCTGCTGGTGCTGGGCGAGGAGCACGGCCGCGCGATCTGGCAGGAGTTCGACGACGACGAGATCCGGATCATCACCCGCGCCATGGCCGAGCTCGGCACCGTCGATGCCGACGAGGTCGAACGGTTGATGCTCGACTTCGTCGGCAAGCTCTCCAGCGCCGGTGCCGTCACGGGCTCCTTCGACCGGACGATCTCGCTGCTCGAGAAAATCCTGCCGACCGATCAGGTGGCGCTGATCATGGAGGAAATCCGCGGGCCGGCCGGCCGCAACATGTGGCAGAAGC
Organism: Allobosea sp. GW822-FHT05A11; assembly: GCF_058800455.1. Classification (NCBI taxonomy): domain Bacteria; kingdom Pseudomonadati; phylum Pseudomonadota; class Alphaproteobacteria; order Hyphomicrobiales; family Alloboseaceae; genus Allobosea; species Allobosea sp. GW822-FHT05A11. The sequence continues at coordinate 649,406 of NZ_JBXAMI010000001.1, forward strand.
TCGGCAATATCGACGCGGTGGTGCTGGCGAACTTCCTCAAGAACGAATACCCGCAGACCATCGCGGTGATCCTCTCGAAGATCCGGCCCGAGCATGCCGCGAACGTGCTGCGCAACCTGCCGAACGATCTCTCGATCGAAGTCGTGGGGCGGATGCTGCGGCTGGAATCGATCCAGAAGGAAGCGCTCGACCATATCGAGAATACGCTGCGCACCGAATTCGTCTCGACGCTGACCCAGACGCGCCGTCGCGACCCGCACGAGATGATGGCGGAAATCTTCAACGGCTTCGACCGGCAGACCGAGATGCGCTTCCTCTCGGCGCTCGATGCCTCGAACCAGGAATCGGCCGAGCGCATCCGCGCCCTGATGTTCACCTTCGAGGATCTCGCCAAGCTCGACCCGGCCGGCCTGCAGACGCTGATGCGCCAGGTCGACAAGGACACGCTGGCACGCGCGCTCAAGGGCGCCAGCCAGTCGATGCGGGACTTCTTCTTCGGTGCGATGTCGCAACGCGCGTCGAAGAACATGCAGGACGACATGGAAGGCCTGGGTCCGCTGCGCCTCAAGGAGGTCGACGAGGCCCAGACCAAGCTCGTCCAGATGACCAAGGACCTGGCCGACAAGGGCGAGATCGTGCTGTCCAAGGGCAACGCCGACGACGAACTGGTTTATTGAGATGGCTGCTGCGACCAAGTTCATGTTCGGGACGGATTTCCGCGAAGGAGGCCGCAAGGCCGCCGGGGAGGCCGATCTCGCGGCCGCCCGCGCGGAAGGCTTCCATGCCGGGCAGGAACACGCGCATCGCGAGGCGCAGTCGCAGCTCACCGGCCTGACGGGGCAGCTCGCACGTTCGGCCGAACGGCTTTTCGCGCAGGAAGCGGCCCGTATGGCTGCCATCGAAGAACATGCGGCGCAGGTCGCGATCGTGACGGCGAAGGCGCTGGCCGGCGCCGCGCTTGCGGAAAAGCCGCTGGCGGCGCTGTCGGGGGCGATCCGGGAGTGCCTGAGCCATGCCCGCACTGCGCCTCATCTGGTCCTGCGCGTCCATGATAGCGTGGTCGAGGCTGCCGAGGAGCTGGTCCGCAAGCTCGCGATGGAACACGGCTTCTCCGGCAAGCTGATGGTGCTCGGGCAATCCGACATCGCGCCGGGCGACGGGCGCATCGAATGGGCGGAGGGCGGTTTCGTCCTCGACAGCCAGCAACTCACGGCTCTGGTCGAGCAGGCGGTCGCCCGCGTGTTCGGCCATGGTCACGCGGAACCATGAAGGTCTGAGCCATGAGCCAGCAGAACGATCTCAACCTGCCGCCGCTGAACCAGGCCGACCTGTCCTTCGACCAGGGCGACATGTCCGTCGCGCGCTCGGGTCCGGTACCGGTGAAGACGGCCGAGGACCTGGAGCAGGTCTTCGACGTGCCGGTCACGGTGTCCGCGGTGCTGGGTTCCTCGAAGGTCGCGGTCGGCGACCTCCTCCAGATCGTGCCCGGCGCGGTGCTGGAACTCGACCGGCGCGTCGGCGAAGCCATCGACATCTTCGTCAACGAGCGCCTGGTCGCACGCGGGGAGGTCGTCGTCGTCGAGGACCGCCTGGGCGTGACCATGACGGAAATCATCAAGGCGGACCGGTGAGAGCCGGTCCTGCCACAGTGACAAAGAACAGAAGGACCTGAGCCATGCGCCTCATCATCGCCGGCGGTCTCAAGGGACAGATCATCGCGGCCGCCAAGATCGCCATGTCGCATGGCGCGGCCGTGACCCATACCGAAAGCCTCGACCAGACGCTCGCCGTGCTGCGCGCCAAGGGCGCCGACCTGCTGATGATCGACGTCGTGCAGCCGATCGCGGCCTATGTCGCGGCGCTGGAGGCCGAGCGCATCCGCACGCCGATCGTCGCCTGCGGCACCTCGACCGATACGCGCGCCGCCGTCGCGGCGATCCAGGCCGGCGCCCGGGAATATGTGCCGCTGCCGCCCGATCCGGAGCTGATCGCGGCGGTGCTGGAGGCGGTCGCGGCCGACCAGTCCCGCCTGATCTGGCGCGATCCGGCGATGGAGCGGGTCGTGCAGCTCGCCTCGCAGATCGCCCGCTCGGAAGCGCCGGTGCTGGTCACCGGCGAGAGCGGCACCGGCAAGGAGGTGATCGCCCGCCACCTGCACCAGAAATCGGGGCGCAAGGACCGGCCCTTCGTGGCGGTGAACTGCGCGGCGATCCCTGACAACCTGCTCGAATCCGAATTGTTCGGCCATGAGAAGGGCGCCTTCACCGGCGCCATCGCGCGACGCATCGGCAAGTTCGAGGAGGCCAATGGCGGCACGCTGCTACTCGACGAAATCTCGGAGATGGATGTCCGCCTGCAGGCCAAGCTCCTGCGGGCGCTGCAGGAGCGCATGATCGACCGGGTCGGCGGCACGCAGCCGGTCAAGGTCGATATCCGGATCATCGCGACCTCGAACCGCAACCTCGCGGACGCGGTGCGCGACGGCGCTTTCCGCGAGGATCTGCTCTATCGGCTCAATGTCGTGCACCTGCGCCTGCCGGCGCTGCGCGAGCGGCCTGGCGATATCCTTGTCCTGGCGGAGCATTTCGCCAGGAAATACGCTGATCTGAACGGCCTGCCGCCCCGGCCGATCGCGGCCGATGCGCGTAAGCTCCTGCTGGCCGGCGCCTGGCGCGGCAATGTGCGCGAGCTGGAGAACACGATGCACCGGGCGGTGCTGCTGGCGAGCGGGCCGGAGATCGCAGCCGCCGCCGTGCTCAGTCCGGAAGGGGAGGCGTTGGCGCCGGCTCCGTCGCGTGATCCCGCGGCGCGCGCGGCCCAGACCGCCGAGGCGATGACGCGTTCGCTGGTCGGGCACACCGTCGCCGATGTCGAGCGCGAGTTGATCCTCGACACGCTCGACCACTGCCTGGGCAACCGGACGCATGCGGCCAAGATCCTGGGAATCTCGATCCGCACGCTGCGCAACAAGCTCAGCGAATATACCTCGGCCGGAATCACCGTCGCCGAGCCGGGTCAGACGCGCATCAGCGCGGCCTGACCCGGAAAAGGCTTACCAGTAGCGCCTGCGGTAATAGCGCGGGCGGGCGTAATAACGCGGACGGTAGTAGCGCGGGCGGTAGTAGCGCGGCCGCACGTAATAACGGGGGCGTGCGTAGTAGCGCGGCCGGCGATAGTAGTAGTACTGGCTGAACTCGGCGTCGGTCTTGTCGAGCGCCTCCTTCATCTCGGCGGTCACGGCCTCGTCGCCCTGCTTGGGCCCGGCATCCGGCAGCGGTGCCAGCTTGGGCTGGGCTGCTTCGGCGGCGGCGATGCCGCCCATGCCGGCAGCGGCAAAGCCACCGACCAGTGTCATCAGGAATGAGCGTCTGTCCACGACGGTCTCCAGTCTGTTGTCACCACATCTCCCACGGCATTCTTAGACAGGGAATGCCAGTGTGGGATAATGCATTTAAATGATGCTTTGTTCCATCGGGTCGGCTTTCGCGCGCTATGGTTACGGGCGGGCCATGGTCAATCGACCGCATTGAGCGGCCGCGCCACGCTTTCGAGCGGCTGGCGCTCGGCGCGGATCGCGAACCGTGCCGCGATAACCGCCGCAGCCAGCATCAGGAACGCTCCCAGCAGGTAGCCGCCGAAGACGCTGCCGCGCGAGCCGGTGTCGATCAGGATGCCGAAGAGCCAGGGGCCGGCTATGCCGCCCGCGCCGGTGCCGACCGCATAGAACATCGCGATGGCGAGCGCCCGCATCTCGACCGGGAAGGTTTCGGAGACCGTGAGATAGGCCGAGCTCGCCGCGGCCGAGGCGAAGAAGAAGACCACGCTCCAGCACAGGGTGAGCTGCGAGGCGGTGAGCCAGTCCTTCCAGAAGAGATAGCCCGTCCCGGTCAGCAGCAGGCCCGACAGCGCGTAGGTCGACGCGATCATCACGCGACGGCCGATGGTGTCGAAGAGCCGGCCGATCAGCAGTGGCCCGAGGAAGTTGCCGGCGGCGAAGGGCAGGATGAACCAGCCGATATTCTGCGACGGCACCGCGTAGAAATCGGTGAGGATCAGCGCGTAGGTGAAGAAGATCGCGTTGTAGAAGAACGCCTGTGACAGCATCAGCGTCAGCCCGACCAAAGCGCGCTCGCGATGCGCCACGAAAAGCACGTGGAAGACCTCGCCGAGCGGTGTCGCGGCGCGCGGGCGCAACCGGGTCAGGGGCAGGACCTCGCCGGCGGGCGGAACGAAGCCGGCGCGGCGCTCGATATCGGCGACGATCGCGGCAGCACGCTCGGGATGGCCGTGGCTTATCAGCCAGCGCGGGCTTTCCGGAATCCATTGCCTGAGGAACAGGATGACGAGGCCGAGTGCGGCGCCGATGAAGAAGGCCAGGCGCCAGCCGTATTCCGGGTTGATCCAGGCGGGGTCGAGCAGGATGATGGAGCCGAACGCGCCGAGCGCCGCGCCGATCCAGAACGAGCCGTTGATGACGAGATCGGTCCAGCCGCGCACGCGGGCCGGGACGAGCTCCTGGATGGTGGAGTTGATCGCGGTGTACTCGCCGCCAATGCCCATGCCGGTCAGGAGGCGGAAGAGGATGAAGCTCGTGACGTTCCAGGAGAAGGCGGTGGCGGCCGTCGCGGAGAGATAGACGAGCACGGTGATCGTGAAGAGCTTCTTGCGGCCGAGCCGGTCGGTGAGCCAGCCGAAGAAGACGGCGCCCAGCACCGCACCGGCGATATAGGCGGCACCGGCGAGGCCGATCTCGGTATTGGTGAATTTGAGGACCGGGCTTTCCTTGAGGGCGCCCGAGACCGAGCCGGCAAGCGTGACCTCGAGCCCGTCGAGAATCCAGGTGATGCCGAGCGCGGCGACGACAAGCGTATGGAAGCGCGACCAGGGCAGGCGGTCGAGCCGTGCGGGCACGTCGGTGGCGATCGTGCCTGTCTGAGCGTTGTCCGGCGCTGTCATGCCGGCTGTCCCCCCTGATGATCGATGGTTAAAGGAAAGGCCGGCACCCCATGGTGCCGGCCCTGAACCGGTCAGTAGACCCAGTAGACCCGGCCGTTGCGGACCACGCGCCGCCTGCGGCGACGGTGGACCGGCGGCGGGGGCGGGCGACGGGGATGGCGCGGCCGGCGATAGTACTGGGTGAACTCGGCATCGGTCTCGTCGAGGCCGGCCTTCAGGGCCGGGTCGATGTCTCCGGCCTTGGGTTCGACAGGCGCGGGAGCCGCTTCGACCAGGTTCTTGGCCATGGCGGTGCCGCCGATGCCGGCAACCGCGAGGCCGCCGACAAGGCTCGTCAGGAAGGAACGTCGATTCAAAGTGACCTCCAATATCGTCGGGAATGGGCGAAGTCCCGCCCTCCCTGTGCCGAGTGGGGCCGGCGAATGCGGCCACAACGCGGCGTTTTGACAACCAGCCGTTCATCGGATGGTTCCGACAGGGTATTAATCCGTTTCTTAACAATTCGTTCACCATGAACCCGGCAAGAATTGCCGAGCTGCGCCCTGCTTCGGGGCGCGTGAGGTGTGGGGCGGAGCGGTCGATGACCGATGTGACGGCAGGGCAGGGCAGAGGGTTCGCCATCCCCGATCGCGGGGCGCTCGCAAAGCTGTTCAACCGTCCCGACCTGTTCCTCGCCATCGGCGTGATGGGCATCCTGGTGGTGCTCGTCTTCCCGATGCCGGCGGTCCTGCTCGACCTGATGCTGGCGTTGTCGATCATCGTGTCGGTGCTGGTGCTGATGACCGCGCTCTTCATCGAGGAGCCGCTGGAGTTCTCGGCCTTCCCGACCGTGCTGCTGATCGTCACCATGTTCCGGCTGGCGCTGAACCTCGCCTCGACGCGCCTCATCCTCGCCCATGGCCATGAGGGCACGGCGGCGGCGGGGCATGTCATCGAGGCCTTCGCCGGCTTCGTGATGAGCGGCAATTTCGTGATCGGCGTGATCGTCTTCACGATCCTGATCATCGTGAACTTCGTCGTCATCACCAAAGGTTCGGGCCGCATCGCCGAGGTCGCGGCTCGCTTCACTCTCGATGCCATGCCGGGCAAGCAGATGGCGATCGACGCCGACCTCTCCGCCGGCCTGATCGACCAGGACACCGCCAAGACCCGCCGCAAGGCGCTAGAGGACGAATCCTCCTTCTTCGGCTCGATGGACGGCGCCTCGAAATTCGTCCGCGGCGATGCGATCGCGGCCCTGCTGATCACCTTCATCAACGTGCTCGGCGGCATCATCATCGGCGTCGCGCAGCAGGGGCTGAGCTTCGGCCAGGCGGCGCATAACTATACGCTGCTCACCGTCGGCGACGGTCTTGTCAGCCAGGTCCCGGCGCTGATCGTCTCGACCGCAGCCGGCCTGCTCGTCTCGAAGGCGGGCGTGCGCGGTGCCGCCGACAAGGCGCTCGGCAAGCAGCTTTCGGGCTATCCCAAGGCGCTCGGCATGTCGGCGGCGGTGATGCTGCTGATCGCGCTGCTGCCTGGCATTCCCATGATGCCCTTCCTGTTGCTGGCCGGCGGCGCGGGCTTCCTCGCCTACCGCTTCGGGCGGGCGGCGAAGGAGCGCGAGGCGCAAGCAGGCATGACCGATGCGGCGCAGGCCGGCGGCGCGGTCGCGGCGGACGGCACGCCGCGCGAGGAGACGCTGAACGACCTCCTCAAGATGGACGAGCTCAAGATCGAGATCGGCTACGGGCTCCTGCCGCTGGTCAATGCGCCGAGCGGCCAGGACCGGCTGACCGACCAGGTCCGGGCGCTGCGCCGTCAGCTCGCGGCCGAGCTCGGCTTCGTCATGCCGGCGGTGCGCATCGTCGACAATGTCCAGCTCGAGGCCAACCACTACTTCATCAAGATCAAGGAGATCGATGCCGGGCAGGGCATCGTCTATGCCGGCCAGTACATGGCGATGGACCCGATGGGCGGGGCGGTGAACCTGCCGGGCCACAACGTGCTGGAGCCGACCTTCGGCCTGCCGGCGACCTGGATCGACGCCGCTTTGCAGGACGAGGCACAGCTGCGCGGCTACACCGTGGTCGATGCCGCGACGGTGATCTCGACGCACCTGACCGAGGTGCTGAAATCGAACATGCCGGAGCTGCTCTCCCATTCCGAGGTGCAGAAGCTCCTGCGCGAACTGCCGAAGGACCATGCCGATCTCGTCAAGGAGATCGTGCCGAGCCAGATCTCGACCACCGGGATCCAGCGCGTCCTGCAGCTCCTGCTCTCCGAGCGCATCTCGATCCGCGACCTGCCGACGATCATCGAAGGTGTCGCCGAGGTCGCGGCCAGCGTGCGCAACCCGCGCGAGATCGCCGAGCATGTCCGCGCGCGGCTCGCCCGCCAGATCTGCGCCCAGTTCTCCAACATGCAGGGCGTGCTGCCGATCATCACGCTGTCGCCGGCCTGGGAGGGCGTCTTCGCCGAGTCGATCATCGGCCAGGGCGAGGACCGCCATCTCGCGATGCAGCCCTCCCGCCTGCAGGAGTTCGTGCATCACGTCCGCGACAAGTTCGAGGATGCGGCGCGCATCGGCGAGATGCCGGCGCTGGTCACCTCGGCGATGGCGCGGCCCTTCGCCCGCCAGATCATCGAGCGCTTCCGCCGGGAGACGCCGGTGCTGTCGCAGGCCGAGATCCACCCGCGCGTGCGGCTGAAGACGGTCGGCAGCGTCTGACGCCTTCCCGCCTCCGGTTTCCACGGGGGCGCGATGCCCGCGGCGCAATGGTCAGCGCCCTGAGCTGCGGCTAATCGGGCATCATGTCGCGCAACGCCGCCCTCTTCGCCGTCATGTGCCTCGTCTGGGGCCTGACCTGGCTACCGGTCAAGGTCGGCTCCATGCATGTCCCGCCGGTCTTCCTGGCCGCGGCGCGGTTCTCGATCGCCGGCCTGCTGATGCTGCTCTGGGCCGGTCGCGATGCTCCCAAGGTGCCTGTTGACGCCTGGCCTCGGCTGATCGGCACGGCACTGCTGCTCAACACCGCCAATTACACGCTGTTGTTCTGGGGCACGAAGCATGCCCCGACTGGGCTCGCGGCCATCGTCAATTTCGCGACCATCCCGATCTACACGCTGCTGGCGAGCCGGGCGATCGAGGGCGTGCGGATCGACGGGCGCAAGCTCGTGGCGATCGCGCTCGGAACCGTGGGCCTCGGCTTCCTCTTCGCGACGCGGGCGCTGGGAGGCCTTTCGGCCACGCAGGGCGATCCGATGGAGATGATCGGCCTCGCGGCGGTGGCGGCCGGTACGCTGTTCTACTGCGTCGGCGCGGTGCTCTCCCGACCGATCGCCGGGACGATGCCGACATTGACGCTTGCCGGCTGGCAGACGCTGATCGGCGGCATCGGCCTGACCGCGGTTACGCTTGCGCTGGAGCCGGTCGGCCTGGCCGATATCCGGGCGCTGGCGAGCTGGCCGGTGCTCCCGGCGATGCTGTTCCTGATCGTCGGCGGCTCGCTGATGGGCTTCACCATCTATATGCGGCTGCTGCGCGACTGGGGCGCCTTTCGCGCCGGGCTCTACGCCTTCGTCAGCCCCGCCATCGCGGTTGCGGTCGGTGTCGTTGCGCTGAGCGAGCCCTTCGGCTGGTCGGAAGCCGTCGGCGCGCTCCTCATGTTCGGCGCGGCGGCAATCGCGCTCAAGCGATAGCGCGCGTCATTCTCGGGCTTGACCCGAGAATCTCTTCCAGGAAGAGGCGCCTTCTGGTCCTGAGATGCTCGGGGCAAGCCCGAGCATGATGGCCTGTTCTACGGCGGCGGAGCAATGCGGGTGCTGCGCTTGAGTTGCGCCCGCTCGAAGGCGAGCACGATCGGCAGCGAGATCACCAGCGGCAGGATGAGATAGAACAGCCGCCAGATCAGCAGGGCGGCGAAGACGGCAGGCGCCGGCACGCCGGGCATCACCGCGAGGAAGACCGCCTCCATCACGCCGACGCCGCCCGGAACCTGGCTCAGGAGCCCGGCCGAGAACGAGAGCAGGAAGGCGCCGAGCACGATCAGGAAGCCCGGATTGCCCTGTTCCGGCAGCGCGAAATAGATGATGCCGGCAGCGCCCGCGAGCTCGATCGGGGCCGCGAGGTACTGCCTGGCGACGATCGGCAGGCGCGGATAGATGATCTCGAGCTTGCCGATCTTCAGCGGCTTGAACTGCAGCCAGGAGCCGATCGTGTAGAGCGCGGCGAAGGCGAGCATGCCGACGCCGATCCAGCGAGCGGTGCTGTCGGTGATCGCGAACCATTTCGACATCCGCTCGAGCGGATGCAGAATCTGCGGCTCGTAGAGCAGCACGAGACCCATCAGGAAGATCGTGCCGAAGGCGAAGGTGAAGGAGCAGAGCGCGACGAGGACCGCGACCTCGGCCGCCGTCAGGCCTTTCGCCGTGTAGGCCCGGTAGCGCACCATGCCGCCCGAGAAGACCGAGGCGCCGATATTATGCGAGAGCGCATAGGTCACGAAGGAGCAGAGCGAAATATAGGGCCAGGAGATGTTCTTCTCCTTGCCGAGATGGATCAGCGCGATGCGGTCGTACCAGGCGAGCGCAGCATAGGCGACGAGGGTCGCAAGCGCCGCGTGGAAGAAGGCGTCCGGCGGGATGACCGCGATCTTGTGGCCGATGCGGTGGGCGATGATCTTGACGCTCTGCCAGAGGCCGGCATTCTCCAGCAGCGCCTCGATCCTGGCGTCGGTTCCGGCCTCGAGCTTGAGCTTGCTCCAGAGCAATTCGACGGACCAGACGACCGCGACGAGCCCGATGATCGGCCAGAGATAGTCGAGATAACGCTTCATGGAGGCCGCGGGCTCAGGACAGGTTGGTGACGGGTAGCGGGTGGCCCACGTCGTCACCGCTGCGGCGCGAACCTTCCCCCTCTCTGCCAGCGGGGGAGGGCGAGGGCAAGCGCCCGAAGACGATCGCCCTCGCCCAAGGTCAAGCGAGCGGAGAGACGGCTACTTGCCGTTCTTCTTCAGCCAGTCCTTCATCATCGCGACTTCCTTCTCCTGGTCGCGGATGACGTTCTCGGCGAGCTTGCGGATCTCAGGGTCCTTGCCATGGGCGAGGACGACCTTGGCCATGTCGATGGCGCCCTCGTGATGCGGGATCATGCCGCGGACGAAATCGGCATCGGCATCGCCGGAATAGGGGATGTCCATGTCCTTGTGCATCTTCATATTGGCGTCCCGATAGGCCTTGGTCGAGGCGCTGTCGCCGGCCTTCGATGCGGCGGGCGCGCCGTGGCTGCCATGGCCGCCGTGAGGCTGCTGGGCCTGGGCCGTGCCGGCGAGCAGGCCGGCCGCCAGGAGAGCTGCCAGGGCAATGGCGGTGCGGTTCATCGGGTCTGCTCCTCAATTGGGCGTTGATGCGGAACGCACTGCAGTGGTGCTTCGATCCATCGTGATATCCGGCCGGAGAGGCGGGACGGGGCGCAATGCCGTGACGCCGGGCATGCATCGGCATGCGGTGATCTTTCGACCTCGATCATGTCATGATCGCGGCAGATTCCCCGACGAGCCGCTGAACCCCTTCATGTCCCAGAGCCTGACCATCACCCTGACCGGAACGACCGACCTGCCGCCCGGCAAGGTCGCGTCGATCGTGACCTCGCTGGAAATGTTCGCGCAGCCGCCGCAGCGCCCCGATCCGGCCGGCACCGAAGGCTTCTCGCTCGAGCCGATCGATCCGTCGGACACCGAGCGCTATCTCGCGGTTTACCGGCTGCTCGGCGAGCGCTGGATGTGGTTCAGCCGCCTGACCGCGCCGCGCGCCGAGGTCGGGGCTATTCTCGCCGACCCCGCCGTGGAGTTCCATGCTGTCTGCCATGAAGGATGCGATGTCGGCCTGCTCGAACTGGATTTTCGCGTGCCCGGCGAAGGCGAACTCGCCTTTTTCGGGCTCGATGAAGCCGTGGTGGGGAGGGGCGCCGGGCGCTGGCTGATGAACCGGGCGCTGGCGCTGGCCTGGGCCAGACCGATCTCGCGCTTCTGGGTGCATACCTGCACGCTCGACCACCCCGCCGCGCTCGCCTTCTATCAACGCTCGGGCTTCACGGTGTTCAAGCGCGGGGTCGAGGTCGACGACGATCCGCGCCTGACCGGGAAGCTGCGGCGCGACTCCGTCACGCACCATCCCGTCATCGCATGAAAAAGGGCGGCGTCCGGAGGACACCGCCCTTTTTTCTGAATTCTCCGAACCGGTCTCAGGCGCGCGTGCGCAACCCGATCGCGTCCATGGTGGCCTGGTCGCGGGCGGCTTCCGCCGCGCGCTCCGAGGCGCGCTCGCGGTCGTCGAGGATCTCGACCTTCTTCATGTCCTCGAAGGCCTCCTGCAATTCGGCCTTGGCCTCGTCGAGCTGGCCCTTCAGGTTGTCGGCCGACTGGCGCAGGTTGTCGCGGCGGCCGAGCGCGGCCTTGGCATAGGTCGGATAGGCGAAATGGGCGGGATCCGCGATGCCGGCGCGGGATTCCTCGGCCTGGATCTCGCGATCGAGATCTCCAGCCATCCGATGAAAATCGGCGATCATCATCTCGATCTGGCTTACCCGGCGACGCTTCTCGTCGACCTGGAAGCGCTTGAGGCGAAGAAGCGTCTCTCGCGACTTCATGTGGTTTTCAACTCCTGATTACGCCCTAGGCCCCCGCGCGCCCGTCAGGACACGGCAACGGCAGTCAATCCAGTTGTCATCACATCGGCTTTCGAAAGGTGGATTCCACTTTTCGGTCCGATGCTACGGGCGCCGCCGACCCCTCGACATGCGCCCGAACTCCATCCGCGAGACGAGAAGCAACATGGCGCAAGGAGGTTGACCTTTCCTTACCGAAACGGGCTGCCTTTTACGCATGATCCGGGCGCGTCGGGGCTGCTGCCACCGGTTGTCGGGATGGTCTAGTGAACGTGAGCTGCATTGGCCGTCCGGCCTCCTGCCCCCGCGGATATCCTGTCTTGGCTGCCTCTTCTCGTTTCGGCGGGCACGGTCCCCTGCTTCTCGGCCTCGCGCTGACCCGCATCATCGGCTGGGGCTCGACCTTCTATTCGCCCTCGGTGCTGGTCGGCGCACTCGATCGCGAGATCGGGCTCAACGCCGAGATCGTCTTCGGCGGCATCACCATCCTGCTCATCACCGGGGCGCTGGTCGCGCCGGCGATCGGACGCGTGCTCGACCGCGAAGGCACGCGCCGTTCGATGTGCATCGGCGCGGTGATCTGCGCGCTCGGGCTCGGCGTGCTGTCGCAGGCCCAGGGGCCGGTGAGCTATCTCGCGAGCTGGTTCGTGATCGGGCTCGGCCATGCGATGTCGCTGGCCAATACCGGCAACGTCACCATCGCCCAGCTCATGGGCGAGCGGACGCGGCGCGTGATCGGCCTGATGATGCTGGTCACCGGCCTTGCCTCCAGCGTGTTCTGGCCTTTGACCGCCGTGCTGACGAATGCCTTCGGCTGGCGGATGACGCTCATCGTCTTCGCCGCGATGCAGCTCGTCATCGTGCTGCCGATCTATGCCGTGATCCCGCGCTACCGGCATGGGCCGGCGCCCGCGGCTGCGCCGACGGCCGTTCCGGAAGCAGGCCTGGCAGGGGAGCACGGCAGCGTGGCAGCGCATTCGCGCCGGGCGGCGTTCTGGCTGGTGGCGCTCGCCTTCTCCGCGAGCGGGCTCGTCTCCTGGGGGCTGCCGCTGCACCTGATCACCCTGTTCCAGGAGGCGGGGCTGACGCAGGGCGAGGCCGTCTGGGTCGCGACGCTGAGCGGCCCTGCGACGCTGGCCGCGCGCGCCATCGACGCGACATTGGGCGAGCGGCTGCCGGCGGAGAAGGTCGCGCTGTTCGGCCTGCTGCTGGGGCCGGCGCTGTGCCTCCTGCTGCCCATCGTGCCGATGACGATCATGACTGCAGCGGCCTTCGTCGTGCTGTTCAGCGCGGCGCTCGGCGTGATCTCAGTTGCGCGTGCGACATTGCCGCTCGCCCTGTTCGGCCGCAACGGCTTCGCCGCGATGCTCGGCAAGCTCACCGTGCCGCAGAACATGGCGTTCTCAGCCGCGCCGCTGCTTTTCGCGGTGATGGTCGAACGGCTCGGCGCGAGCTCGACACTGATGATCTCCGCCGCGATCCAGGCGATCGGCTTCGTCGCTATGTTCGCGCTGGTGCGGATGGTGGCGCGCGGCTGAGACTTGCTCAGATCCCGGCCAGCAGCGCTGCGATGGCGAGCGCGGCGGGCAGGGCCTGGATATAGAGGATCTTGCGGCTGGCGGTCGCCGCCCCGAAGAGCCCGGCGACGAGGACGCAGGCCAGGAAGAACAGCTTGATCGCGAAGCCTTCCGCCCCGAGCCAGAGCCCCCAGGCCAGGCCGGCGACGAGGAAGCCGTTATAGAGTCCTTGATTGGCGGCCAGCACCTTCGAGCGCGCGGCGAAGTCGGCCGTGAGACCGAAAGCCTTGTGCCCGCGCGGCGTGTCCCACCAGACCATCTCCAGAATGACGATATAGACATGGATGAGGGCGACGAGGCCGGTCAGAAGCGCTGCGATCATCGGATCATCATCCTGCGGCGGTATGCTTCGGCGGTTATCAGACGCTGCCGCTCATGATGGCGGCGAGGCGGGTATAGCATTCGCCCAGCGGGGTGGCGTCGTCCTTGGCCTGCTTGAGGAAGGCTTCGAGCGCGGGATGCAGGCGGATCGCCTCGTCGACCTCGGCCGAGGCCCCCTGGCGATAGGCGCCGAGCCGGATCAGCTCTTCCATGTCGGCATAGGTCGCAAGCGTGGAGCGCGCCTTCTGCACGACGGGGTAATAGGCCGGGTCGCAGGAGCGCGGCATGGTCCGAGAGACCGATTTCAGGATGTTGACCGCCGGGTAGCGGCCGCGCTCGGCGATGGAACGCTCCATCACGATATGGCCGTCGAGGATGCCGCGCACCGCGTCGGCGACGGGCTCGTCATGGTCGCCGCCATCGACCAGCACGGTGAAGAGGCCGGTGATCGCGCCGTCGCCGACACCGGGGCCGGCGCGTTCGAGCAGGCGCGGCAGTTCGGCGAAGACGGTCGGCGTATAGCCCTTGGTCGTCGGCGGCTCGCCGGCCGCGAGGCCGATCTCGCGCATCGCCATGGCAAAGCGCGTCACCGAATCCATCAGGCACATCACCTGCAGGCCGCGGTCGCGGAAATATTCGGCCAGCGTGAGCGTGGTCAACGCCGCCTGCTTGCGCATCAGGGCCGGCTCGTCGGAGGTCGCGACGACGACGATCGAGCGGGCGAGACCCTGCGGGCCGAGGTCCTCCTGCAGGAACTCCTGCACCTCGCGGCCGCGTTCGCCGACGAGGCCGATGATATTGACATCGGCCTGCGCATAGCGGGCGAGCATCGAGAGCAGCACGGATTTGCCGACGCCGGAGCCGGCGAAGATGCCCATGCGCTGGCCGACGCAGCAGGTCAGGAAGGTGTTGAGGGCGCGTACGCCGAGATCGAGCGGATGGCCGACGCGGCGCCGCGCATGGGCGGGCGGGGGATCGTTGCGGAAGGCGAAGAGCGTGTCGCCCTGCGGCAGAGGCGGGCCGCCATCGACCGGGCGGCCGAGCGCATCGACGACACGGCCGAGCCAGGCGGGTGTCGGTTTCAGGCCGGGCTGGGCGCGGTCGACATGGACGGGGCAGCCGCGGCGGACGCCGTCGAGCCCGCCGAAGGGCATGACCAGGGCCTTGTCGCCGGAGAAGCCGATGACCTCGCAGGGAACGCGCGTGCCCGGTGCGATCTCGATGCCGACGCGCCCGCCCAGGCTCATCGCGCCAATCGGGCCGGCAACCTCGACGAGCAGGCCGCGCACGCCGATGACGCGGCCATAGACGGTCACGCCTTCGAGATGCTCGATGGCGGACGCCAGGGCGGAGAGGCGATCGTGGCCGTGAGACGGGGAATTCATCGGGATGATTCAACTTCGCCGGCGGCGTGAGGGCAACCGAATTCGCGGCCAGCCGGTCCTGTGGATGATTTGGTAAGGGTTCCTAACAAATTGCGCTCATTTACCAGCTGTTAAGCTCTGTGATTAACACTGTGGATCGAGGCTGCCACGTGTCGCAGAGCCATTATGGCGCTGTTTCCCGCGGCAACCCTCCGCGAAAGGCGCTTTCGCGGCCGAGAAGTTCAGCGATCCGTGTCAAATTCGACTCACCTCGACAAGGATCGTTCACTTTCTCCGAGGAAGCGCTTGCGCTCGGGAATCACGGTTTGTTAACCAGTTTCCTCGTAGCGTGTCGCGTGGCGTTTCATTGGGCAAGTGCGTCGTCGTCCAGGGCCGAACGGGTCCGGGCGGAAACAACGGTCAAACCTGCCCTGCGGGCGAAATTGGGGACGTGGACATGCGGGTTCTGCTGATCGAGGACGATAGCGCGACCGCTCAAAGCATCGAGCTCATGCTCAAATCGGAGAGCTTCAACGTCTATACGACGGATCTCGGTGAAGAGGGCGTCGATCTCGGCAAGCTCTACGATTACGACATCATCCTGCTCGACCTGAACCTCCCCGACATGTCGGGTTACGAGGTGCTGCGCTCGCTTCGCGTCGCCAAGGTCAAGACGCCGATCCTGATCCTCTCCGGCCTCGCCGGCATCGAGGACAAGGTGAAGGGCCTCGGCTTCGGCGCCGACGACTATCTCACCAAGCCGTTCCACAAGGACGAGCTCGTCGCCCGCATCCATGCGATCGTGCGTCGCTCGAAGGGCCACGCCCAGTCGGTCATCACCACCGGCGACCTGGTCGTCAATCTTGACACCAAGACGGTCGAGGTCGATGCCGCCCGCGTGCACCTGACCGGCAAGGAATACCAGATGCTGGAGCTGCTCTCGCTCCGCAAGGGCACGACGCTGACCAAGGAGATGTTCCTCAACCATCTCTATGGCGGCATGGACGAGCCCGAGCTCAAGATCATCGACGTCTTCATCTGCAAGCTCCGCAAGAAGCTCGCCAACGCGTCGGACGGCAAGAACTACATCGAGACCGTCTGGGGCCGCGGCTATGTGCTGCGCGAGCCGTCCGAGGCCGAGGAGCGCATCCCGGCCTGACGCATCCCGGTGGCCGGTCCGTCATCGGGCGGTCATGAAGCGACGTCATACCAGTTCTTGACCTGATCGTCGGATGTACACGACAGGTCGACGGGGACCCCGCCGAGAGGCGGGGTTTTTGTTTGTGGAGCAAGCGTAACGACGTGGCTCTCGATCGTTTCCTGCCGTTATGCTCGCCCTTATGGTGAGCATCCACGTCTTGAACACGGCCCTCAATCAGCGAAGACGTGGATGGTCGGGACATGCCTGACCATGACGGAGCGGCCCACATTCAAGAGCGTCTCGACAGGCGAAGTCTCTCTGGACGGCAGACGACTCAGCTCAGCCCCGTAGAGCGGTGGCGACGGCGGCAGGGCGCGGACGAAAGTCCGGCGCCGGGGAGACGGCGAGCGGAGGAGCCATCGCAGCGTGCCGGTAGAGGCCTCGGTGCTGCGGGTCGCAGACAAACTTCGTCGCCAACCCGAGCACGGTCTCGGCGGCGCCGAGCAGGAAGGCTCCGTCCGGCACCAGACGCGGGGCGAGCTGCTCCAGGACCTTCACCTTGGTGGGGACGTCGAAATAGATCAGGACGTTGCGGCAGAAGATCACGTCGAACCGGCCGAACGGGTCGTTGCGCTCCAGCAGGTTGTGCTGCCTGAACTCGACCATCGCGCGGATGCGCTGCGAGACCTGCCACTTGTCTCCGACCTGCTGGAAATGTTTCAGCAGCATCTGGATCGGCAGGCCTCGCTGGATCTCGAACTGGCTGTAGATGCCCGCCCGGGCCTTCTCCAGGATCTCTGCGGAGATGTCCGTTCCCAGAATCTCGATCTTCCAGCCGGCGAGCCGCTCACCGAGCTCGTCGATCAGCATGGCCAGGGAATAGGCTTCCTGGCCGCTGGAGACGGCCGCGCACCAGATCCGCAGCGAACGGCTGGCGGCGTTGGCGGCCAGCCGTTCGGGCAGGATGACGTCGCGGAACAGGTTGAACGGCGTCTGGTCGCGGAAGAACAAGGTCTCGTTGGTGGTCATGGCATCGACCACGGCGCTCTCCAGGCCCGGGTCGCGCGAGACCCTGAGCTGGCGCACGAGCGCCTCGATATCGGCGATGCCGCGCCGGCGGCAGAGGATGCCGAGGCGGCTTTCGGCGAGGTAGCGCTTGTCCGCGGTCAGCGACAGGCCGGAGCGCTGCTGGAGCAGCAGGCAGAGGAAGGAGAAATCGGCTTCGGTCATGCCGGCTGCACCCCGCGTACGAGGCAGCGGATCGAGGCACCGATCTCGTCGAGCGCGATGATGCTGCTGGCATGGCGGGCGCGCACGACCGAGCCCGGCATGCCCCAGATCGTGCTGCTCGGCTCGTTCTGGGCGATGACGGCGGCTCCCGCCTTGCGCAGCGCGCCGGCGCCGTCGGTGCCGTCGCTGCCCATGCCGGTGAGGACGAGGCCGAGCGCGGCGGGGCCGAGATGGCGGGCGGCGTCGCCGAACAGCACGTCGACGGCAGGCCGGCAGAAATTGACGGGGGGTTCGTCGCCGATGCGCGCGACGATATGGCCGAGCCGGCGGTCGATGCCGAGATGGCGGCCGCCGGGCGCGATATAGACGGTGCCGCGCATCAATCGCTCGCCGTCGAACGGCTCGCGGGCGGGGACGCCGATATGGCTGGCGACCTGCTCGGCGAAGGAAGCGGTGAAAAGCGGCGGCATGTGCTGGACGACGACCGTCGTCAGGTCGTTGAGGCCCTCGCCGATGTCGAACAGCACCTTGGCGACGGCGCGGGGGCCGCCGGTCGAGGCGCCGATCACGAGATAGCGCGGCATCACCGAGACGAGCGGGCGCAGATTAGCCGGCCCGGTATGCGGCAGGTCGGTGTCGATCTCCGGCGGCAGCGAGCCGGGTTTGACCGGCGTGTGGACGATATTGCCGAGCTTGAGCAGGAATTCGCTGCGGAAATCGAGCGACAGGGTCATGCCGCTGCGGCTGTCCGGCTTGGAGACCACGTCCATCGCGCCCCGGGTCATGCATTCCAGCGCGAGGCGGGTATTGCGCTCGTTCAGCGTCGCGGCGAGCAGGACGCCCGTATTCGGGCTTTCCTTGAGGATCTGCGGCAGGGCGGCCACTCCGTCCACGCCCGGCATGTCGAGGTCGAGCACCATGACGTCGGGCTTGAAGCGGGTGGCATGCGCGACCGCGGTCTCGCCGTCACCGGCGACAGCGACGACGTGGAAATTGCCGGCCTCGCCCAGCCAGCGCGCGAAGAGCCCGCGCACGACGACGGAATCGTCGGCGATCACCACGGTCTTGTGCCGCGATGCGGGGCTTGCAGGGATCGCGAGAGGAGACAACATCGGTATGTTTCTCACTGAGCCGGCTGCAGGGGCGAAGGCATTTCACACGAGGAAAGCCCGATGCGCAGCCGCACCGGCGCGCCTTCGCTCAGAGCAACCCGACCTGATGGAATTTCGAAGCCACGATCTCCTTGTCGAAGGGCTTCATGATGTATTCGTCGGCGCCGGCATGCATGGCGCGCGCGATATGGGCGATGTCGTTCTCGGTGGTGCAGAAGACCACTTTGGGTCGCTTTCCGCCCGGCATCTGGCGCAGCGTGCGCAGGAACTCGTAGCCGTCCATGATCGGCATGTTCCAGTCGAGCAGGACAGCATCCGGCATCTCGCCCTTGCAGGCGTCGATGGCGCGCGCGCCGTCCTCGGCTTCGGCGATGCGGAACTGCAGCCCTTCGAGGATGCGGCGAGCCACCTTGCGGATCACCGCTGAGTCGTCGACGACGAGGCAGTATTTCATGGCTGGGTCTCCAGAACTGTGGCGCCGCCGTCAGGCCGCGCTGCGAAGGTCGAGATCGAGGACGGCGTCGAGGTCGAGGACGACAAGAAGCTCGTCGGCCAGGCGATGGATGCCCGTCGCCAGCGCCGCCCAGACGCGATCGAGGTGAACCGGGAGCGGCTCGAACGTGGAACGGTCGAGCCGGATGACCTCGCCGACCGCGTCGACGATGAGCGCATAGGCCTCGCCGTCATGGTCGATGCCGATCGCCGTCAGCTCGGTGCGGCCTTGCCCGTCGAGCTTGAGGGTGACGGGCCGTCCGAGCCGCTTGCGCAGGCAGATCGCGGTGACGATCCGTCCGCGCAGGTTGAGCAGGCCGACGATCTCGTCAGGTGCGCGCGGGACGATCGTGATGCGGTTTGCGATGAAGACGTCCTGGACCCGGCCGATCGGCAGGCCGAGGAGCTGCTCGCCGACGCGGATCGTCACGTAGTCGAGCGAGTTGCCGAAGCCGGGCGCGGCAGGCACGGGAGGAGGGGATGCGCTCGAGCTCATGCCGCATGCCT
Source organism: Allobosea sp. GW822-FHT05A11 (assembly GCF_058800455.1). Classification (NCBI taxonomy): domain Bacteria; kingdom Pseudomonadati; phylum Pseudomonadota; class Alphaproteobacteria; order Hyphomicrobiales; family Alloboseaceae; genus Allobosea; species Allobosea sp. GW822-FHT05A11. The sequence goes on from NZ_JBXAMI010000001.1 coordinate 668,752, forward strand.
CAGGTCGGTGCCGGCCGCATTGAGCTCGCTCAGCAGGGCCCGGCGGTCGAATTTCGCGAGGATGTCGTCGAAACCGGCCTGGGCCGCCCGCATGTGCAGGTCGGGCGTGGCGCAGGTGGTCAGGCCGAGGATGCGCAGGCGCTCGCCCTTGGCGCGTTCGCGCAGGGCTGTCGCAAAGGCAAAGGCGGCGTCGCTGTCGCGATCGAGATCGAGCAGCGCGGACATGATCGGCTCGCCGGCGGCGGCGAGGCTCGCCGCGCTGAAATCCGCCAGCGTGGCGATGATCCGGCCCGAGGCCTTCAGCACGGGGGTCAGCATGTCCCGCAGGAAGTCGGACGGCTCGACCAGCAGGATGCGGCCGGAAGGCTCTGCGCTCCGCCCGGCCGCGAACCAGCCGGGCTCGTTCAGCGGCAGGTAATGGGCGAGGTCGAGGATGTCGGTGGCGCGGCCGCGGATCATGGCCGAGCCGATGATGCCGCGCTCTCCCGCCGCCGCCATCTCGAGCTCGAAGATGTCCTCGACGATATCGACGATCGCCTCGACGGCGAGCGCGACGGTGAGGTCGCCATTCGAGACGATGACCAGCGGCTGGATGCCCTCGCTGCGCAATCGGGTGTCCGCGACAGGCGTCACCGGGACGAGGCGATCACGATAATGCAGCAGCGTCCGGCTGCCGCTGCGCTGGAATTCGCCAGCCTCGATCTCCTCAAGCCGCGTTACGAGCGACAAGGGCAGGGCCTGGAGGTTGCCGGCGCCGGCGCGGAAGACCAGCATCGTCGTGCGCTCGCCGCGATGCACCTCGGCTGCCGCCTCGCGCGGTTCGTTTTCCGTGTTCTCGGAGGCGGCCGCCCCGACCAGGCGCGCGACGCCGTTGGGATCGACGATGAGGACGACGGTGCCGTCGCCGAGGATGGTGTTGCCGGAAAACAGGTGGATGTGGCGCAGCTTGCTCGACATCGGCTTCACCACGATTTCCTCGGTGTGGAAGACGCTGTCGACGAGGATGCCGAATTGCCGTTCGCCGATCTGGGTGACGACGATGAAGCCTTCGCCATCGGCCCGCCCGGCCTGTTCCCCACCGGGGCAGGCCATCAGCCCCGGCAAGGAGACGATCGGGAGCAGGCGCCCGCGCAGCCGCAGCACCGGGGCTCCGTTGATCTCCTCGATGCGGTTCTCGTCGCCGGCCTTGGCCCGGACCAGCTCGCGCACCGCGATCTGGGGGATCGCATAGCGGTCCTCGCCGGCGACCACGATCAGCGCCGAGATGATCGCGAGCGTGAGCGGGATCTTGATGGTGATGGTGGTGCCGAGACCCGGGCGGCTGGCGACATCGACCGTGCCGCCGATCGAATCGACATTCGCCTTGACGACGTCCATGCCGACGCCGCGGCCCGAGACCGCGGTCACGTTATCGGCCGTGGAGAAGCCGGGATGGAAGATGAAGCGGCTGATCTGCGCGTCGCTGAGCTTTTCCAGCTCGGCCTCGGTCGCGAGACCTTTGGCGACGGCCTTGCGACGGATACGGTCGATATCGAGGCCGCGGCCGTCATCGGCGATCGAGATGGTGACCGAGCCGCCCTCGTGATAGGCGGCGAGCCGGATGGTGCCGTGATCGGGCTTGCCGGCCTCGCGCCGGTCTGCCGGCAGTTCGATCGCGTGGTCGGCGCAGTTGCGGACCATATGGATCAGCGGATCCTTGATCAGGTCGAGGATCTGGCGGTCGAGTTCGGTCTCGGCGCCGTCCGTCAGCAATTCGATGCGCTTGCCCAGTTCGGCGCTGAGGTCGCGCACGATGCGCGGCAGCTTCGACCAGGCATTGCCGATCGGCTGCATCCGCGTCTTCATCACGCCGTCCTGCAGTTCGGCGGTGATCAGCGACAGGCGCTGGAGCGGGGCCTTGAGCCCGGCATCCTCCTGCCGCCTTGCGACCTCGAGGAGCTGGTTGCGTGTCAGCACGAGCTCCGAGACCATCGTCATCAGGTGCTCGATCGTGTCGACATTGACGCGCAACGTGGCCGGGCCGCCGCTGCGGGACGGACTTTGGGCCTCCTCGGTGGCGGCGCCGGTCTCGCTGCCCTCGATCCGGCCATCGCGCCCGCGCTGCGGGCCGGGCGCACTGCGAAAGACGACGTCCTCGGCGCTCGCCGGGCTGGCGGCGACCTGGCCGTGACGGGCGAGATAGGCGGCGACCGGATCCAGCACGCCGTCAGGTGCCGGTGGCTGCTGCTTCAGCTCGCCCTTGGCGTATTCGGCGAGGGCGAACAATTCCCCGATCAGCGTCTCGTCGTTGCCCTCGGGCTCCTGCCCCTTCTCGGCGAGCTCGGCCAGGATGTCCTTGATCCGGTCGATGGTCTCCAGGATCGCCGTGACGGCGATGGAATTGACGGTGGCGCCGTCGCGGAACTGCCCGATCACCGACTCGGCGGCATGGGTCAGCGCTTCCAGCCGCGGCAGGCCGATGAAGCCGCAGGTGCCCTTGACCGTGTGGACCAGCCGGAAAATGTTCCGCAGGATATCGCGGTCGTTGGGGTCCTGCTCGAAGCGAACGAGTTCCCGATCGACCGTGTCGAGATTCTCGCCGGTCTCCGTCAGGAACTCTTGCAGCAACTCGTCCATGCAGGAACTTCACTCAACGCGGAACGCTGCAGGAACTAAAGCAGGAGAACGGTTTATGATCGGTTGAGATCGTGTCTCGACCGGTAACGACCGCTCAATCCGTCTTCTTTCAGTCTGCCTTGGCGGCCTTGATCGTCACCGTTTCGCCGTCGATGGCAAAGGTGATGCCCATCCCGGCCGCCCGGGCGACCATGCCGGCATAGAGCGGCTGGACGGCATGGGCGTCGATCGTGCCTGTTTCCGAACGCCCGGCCAGAAGCTCCTCGACATGGGCGGGAATCCGGGCATGCGAGCCGGTCGCGGTGATCTCGAACGCGCCCTGCTCGCCCTCGACGGTGGCGCGGGAGACGAGCTTGCCGCCGCGCGGCACGGCCTGCGTCGCGATAACCAGGAGGTTGAGCAGGAGCTTGACCTGGTTCTTCGGCAGCAATGCGCGCGGCGCGTCCCAGTCGAGCGAGAGCTTCTCGTCGTTGAGGAAGCCGTTGGCGACGTTGCCGGCGTCGCCGAGATCGATCATCGCGCCGGCGGAACCGGCCGCACCGAAGGCGAGGCGGGCGAATTGCAGGCGGGCCGAGGCGGCGCGCGCGCTCTTCTTGATCAGCTCCAGCGCGAAATCGCGCATCGACGGATCGTCTTCCTCCAGAACCTCGAGAGCGTTGACAATCGCACCGACCGGGCTGATCACGTCATGGCAGACGCGGCTGCAGAGAAGCGCGGCCAGATCGAGCGGCTCGAGCGAGATGGCGGTCATGGGGGCGAGGTCCTGGAAACGGGGTTGCGCCGGATTGAGGCGTCGTTGTCGTTCGATATGCTGCTATCTTGGTTTTCATGTGGTTAATCGCCATATCGGGACCGTTATGAGAAGGATGGGCCGCGATGATCGGCCGTGACGATCCCCGCCTGCGCGACCGCGACGGGCTGGGGCGCAAATTGGCGGAAGCCGCCGGGTTGAGCGCCGCCGTCCTGCTGGCGAAGCGGACGGCGCGCGACGTCACGCTCAAGAGCGACGGCTCGCCGGTCTGCTCCGCCGATCTTGCGGCCGACCATGCCGCCAAGGAGGCCTTGGCGCGCCTGTTGCCCGGCTTTCCGATCGTCAGCGAGGAGACGGCGCAGAACCCGGCGCCCGGCGACATCTTCATCCTGCTCGACCCGCTCGACGGCACGCGCGAGTTCCTCGCGGGCGGCGACAGCTATTGCGTTGCGATCGCGGTGGTCCGCGATGGCCGGCCGATCGCGGGTGCGATCGCGGCCCCGGCGACCGGGCGGCTCTGGTTCTCCGGCACATCTGCCTATGTCCAGGATTTCGGCCCCGACGGCGCCCTTCTGGGCGCGGCCCGGCCGACGAGCGTGCGCGCCGTCCCGGGCGAGGGGCCGGTCGCGCTGGTCAGCCGCTTCCATGGCGACGGCCGCAGCGACGGCATCGCGGCATCCATGTGCTGCAGCAAAGGCATCCCGGTTTCGTCGGCGGTGAAGTTCGGGATGATCGCCTCGGGCGAGGCGGACCTGCATGTCCGCTGCGGCCAGACGATGGAATGGGATATCGCTGCCGGGGACGCCATCCTGTCGGCAGCGGGTGGGATCGTGCTGACGCTGGACGGCGCCTTACCCGATTACGGCCGCAGCGAGCGGCAGTTCCGCAACCCGCCCTTCGTGGCGGCATCGAGCGAGGCCCTGGCGCGCCAGGCCATCGCCGGGGATTGCGGCGGCTAAGCCTTCTAGCGTGCGACGAAGCGCAGGACCGCGTTCCAGCGGCTCTCGGCCTGCGCCAGCAAGCCGGCATTCTGCAGGAAACGCTGGCGGTTGGCGGCGGAGCGGAACAGGAACAGGCGCGATCCGATGACCGCAAACTGGCTGGGGTCGCTGTCGACGGCGACGCCGTTGGCGACGCCGGTCGGGTCGAAGCCGCCGAAGGCAGGCATGTAGACCTCCGGTGCATCGCGGAAGGCTTCGAGATTGGCCTGCGAGGCGAAGCGCCAGACGAAGCGATCCTGGATGAGCTCGTATTCGGCGCGCCCCGCCGCGGGCTTGGCTCCAAGCCGATAGGAGACGGGATCGAAGCCGTTGATGGCGAGGCCGGTGCGCAGATCCCGCTGCATCACCTCGCCGAGCGAGGGCAGGTCGGGCAAGCCGGAGGGCAGGGCCGGGAAGGGGTTGGACGCTGTGGTTTCCGGCGCAACCGAGGGCGCGCTGGCAAGGGCCGTCTGTCCGATCAAAGCGAGCGAGACGGCAGCGGCGGCGAGCGAGATCCAGCGCTGCCTTGTTGCGGCCTTCATCGCATCAAATCCTCAGGTAAGTCCCATCCCGGGCCGATCGGCTCTCCGGAATCTTCACGCCTTGGATAGATTTGCGGCGTATCAAATCCGTTACCGAATTGATTCGCATTCGCCGGACGTCACGCTTCGACGCCCGGCCGGGCGGCGGACAGCCCAGGATCGGCCCGCCCCCCGGCCCGTATCGCATCCATTCCGAGCCGGCTGCCGCGCAGCCGCCGCCGGTGCCGAGCGGACGGACGATCGAACCGCCCCGGCGCTCTGCCTCGTCTGGCGCCCTGCCTGGAGATGTCGCTGATGACCCAGACCCGCCGTAACCTGATCAAGGCCGGTCTCGCCATGGCCGGCGCGAGCGTGAGCGGATTGCCGCTGGGCGCGCGCGCCCAGAACTACCAGAACCAGCAGTCGTTCAGCCAGAACGAGCTCGTCGGCTCCGGCCACAAGTTCTTCGGAAACGTCTCGCGCGGCCTCGCGCTGGCGATCGAGGAAGCGGTACGACGCTGGGGCGAGCCGAACGGCTATGTCCTCGGTCAGGAGGCCTCCGGCGCCTTCGTCGGTGGGCTGCGCTATGGCGAGGGCCAGCTCTATACGCGCAATGCCGGCGACCGCCGGGTGTTCTGGCAGGGTCCGTCGATCGGCTTCGATTTCGGCGGCGAGGGCGCGCGTACGATGATGCTGGTCTACAACCTGCCGGCGGTCGACGCGCTCTACCAGCGTTTCGCCGGGGTGGACGGGTCGGCCTATTTCATCGGCGGCTTCGGCTTCACCGCGTTGACGGCGGAGGGCATTACGGTCGTGCCGATCCGCACCGGCGTCGGCTGGCGGCTCGGCGTCAATCTCGGCTATCTCAAGTTCACGCCGCAGGCGACCTGGAACCCGTTCTAGCCGCGGGGCGCATGGTGCCGAAAGATGGTTGCCCTCACATTCGGGCGACTATCTCTGGCCATGACATGGCTGGCATGGCAGATTCGGCCTGAGCCCATGCTGCATCGCCGGGAGCCTTGAGACTTGATCGAAGCCGCCATGCTTTTCGCGCTCGGCTTCCTCTGCGCGGCTTTGCTGGCTCTCGCAGCCGTGCCGGCGCTGGCGCGGCGGGCCGACCGGCTGGCGCGCAAGCGAGCCGAAGCGGCGTTCCCGTTGTCGCTCGCCGAAATCGCCGCTGACCGAGACCATTTACGCGCCGAGCTTGCCCTGCGCATGCGCTCGGCCGAGCAGGATGCCGAACGCGGCTTTGCCGCCAAGGCCGGTGCGATGCAGGAGCTCGGCCGGCGCGACATGACGATCGGGCGGCTGGAACGCGAGCTCGGCGAGCGCGATACCCGGATCGGCGGGCTCGAAACGGATCTGGAGACGACACGCAACGCGCTCGCCGATACGCAAGGAGCGCTGGCGAGCGAGCGGAGCGGCCATGGCGAAACCGCAGCGACACTGGAGAAGCGGGTCGCCGATCTCGCCAGCCTCGAACGCAATCTGGAAGAGACGCGTGCGGCGCTCACCGGTACCGGCGCCGACCTGGTCGCGCGCAGCGGCGAACTGGAGCGGGAGCGCGAGACCCTCGGGCGGATCGAGACCCTGCTGGCGGAGCGCGAGCGGGAGCTGGCCGAGAGCCGCAGCCAAGCCGAGAAGCTGCGCGTCGCGCAGGTCGAGGACGGGACGCGGATCATGGTATTGCAAGGCAAGGGTGACGAGCTTGTCGACAAGCTCGCCCTGATCGAGGAGCGCCTCGCCGGCAGCGAGGCGGCTTTGCGCGCGATGACCGGCGAGCGCGATGGCGAGCGGGTGCGGGCCGACGCGTTCAGCGCGCGGGCCACGCAGGCCGAGGCCGGACTCGCCGCCGCCGATGCCCGTGCCAGCGCGGCAGAGGTGGCGGCGCAGCAGCTCGAAACGCAGCTCCGGCAGGAGCAGGCCGAGCATGCCGCGACAAAGGACATGCGCGGAGCGCTGGATCTGGCACTGGCCGCCGCCAGGAGCGACCATGAGGCGGCCAAGCGGCGGAATGGGGAGGAGATCGCGACCTTGCAGGACGCTCAGAACGAACGCGAGAGCCAGATCGAGATGCTGCGGGCCGAACTCCAGACGCTGCAGGGCGCTCTGACCCAGGCAAGAGCCGACCGGACCCAGCTCATGGATGACATCTCGGCCTTGCGCCGGGCCGGGGGTGCGGGAGCCAATGACGCGGCGCTTCGCCAGGAGATCGTCAAGCTGGCAGACCGGCTGATGAGCGCGGCGCCGAAGCGGGAAGCGGCCGAATAGGTGGCTGGCGCCGGGCACCTCCGGCGATCGAATTCTTCCCTCGCCCTGGATTTCACTTTGCCATTCGATGCTCTAGGAAGACCGTGTTCCCGGCGTTCCCGCGCCATCTGAATGGTTTGAAACGTGACCGACAGCCGCTTCGATCTCCTTTGCCTCGGCGAACCGCTCGGCGAGTTCAATGCGACCCGTGCCGAAAGCGGCGCCTTCCAGTTCGGCCATGGCGGCGATACCTCGAATTGCGCCGTCGCGGCGGCGCGGCAGGGCATGTCGGTCGGCTATCTCGGCGCGCTCGGCGACGATAGCGCCGGCCATTCGATCCGGGGCCTGTGGAAGCGCGAGGGCGTCGACGACACGCATGTCTCGACCCATCCGACTGCTCCGACAGGCCTGTATTTCGTCGATCACGGCCCGTCGGGCCATGTCTTCTCCTATCTGCGCGCCGGCTCGGCTGCGAGCCTCTACGGCCCGCGCGACCTGCCGCGCGACCTGATCCGCTCCGCCCGCATCATCCAGGCCTCCGGCATCAGCCAGGCGATCTCGGCCGACGCCTGCGATGCCGTGTTCGAGGCGTTCGAGACCGCGCGCAAGGCGGGCGTGCTGACCGCCTACGACACCAACCTGCGCCTGAAGCTCTGGCCGCTGACCCGCGCGAAGGCGATCATCCATGCCGCCTGCGCCATGGCCGACATCATCCTGCCCGGCCTCGACGACGCGACGCAGCTCACAGGGCTCAACAATCCCGATGCCATCGTCGATTTCTATCTCGGTCTCGGCGCGCGGGTCGTGGCGCTGACGCTTGGCCATGAGGGCTCGCTGGTGGCGACGCCGGTCCGGCGCGAACGCTTCCGGCCGATCAAGGTCGATGCGATCGACGCGACCGGCGCCGGCGATTGCTATGACGGCGCCTTCCTCGCCGAGTATCTGCGCACGGGCGATGCCTTCACTGCTGGCGCCTACGCCAATGTTGCGGCGGCCTTGTCGACGCAGGGTTATGGCGCGGTCGCGCCGTTGCCGCGCCGCGCCGATGTCGAGGCGCGTATCGCCGCGGAGGCGCGTTCCTGATGAGTGTTCCGGTTCTGAAGCGGGCGGGCGATCTCCTCGCCCGCTACGATGTGCTGATCAGCGATGTCTGGGGCGTCGTGCATGACGGGCTCTGGGCTCTGGAGCCTGCCTGCGATGCGCTGATGGCCTATCGCGAGCGCGGCGGCACGGTGGTGCTGCTCTCGAATGCGCCGGGGCCGTCGAAGCAGGTCGCCGGTTTGCTCGATGCCAAGCGCGTGCCGCGCGAGGCCTGGGACCGGCTCGTCACCTCCGGCGACGTCACGCGCGCCCTGATCGCGCAGAGCCATCACAGGCGCGCCTATCACATCGGCTGGCAGAGCGACCGGGCCGTGTTCGACGGGCTCGACGTCGCGCTTGTCGGTGAGGAGCCGGCGGACATCGTCGTCGCGACCGAGCTCAATGATTACCGCACCGAGACGCCGGAGCAATACCGGCCGCTGCTGGAGCGCTTCGCCCGGCGTGGCCTGCCCTTCATCTGCGGCAACCCGGATCTCGTCGTGCATGTCGGCGAGGACCTGCTGCCCTGCGCCGGTGCGCTCGCGACGATCTATGAGGAACTCGGTGGCTCTGTCGCCTGGGCCGGCAAGCCCCATCGCCCGGCCTATGACCTTGCGCTCGCGGCAGCGGCCGATGCGCGCGGTGGGCGGCCGGTCGAGCCCGGCAAGGTGCTGGTCATCGGGGATGCCGTCCGCACCGACCTGGCTGGCGCGCGCCTGATGGGCTTCGACAGCCTGTTCATCGCCGGCGGCATCCATCGCGACGAGACCATGCGCGGCGGGGAGGTCGATGCGGCCGGCCTCGCCAAGGTGCTGGACGGATTGCCCGTCCAGCCGATCGCAGCGATGGGCGCGCTGGCCTGAAGGTCGACGTCAGTGCGCGTCGCCGGCACGGGCGTCGCGCAAGGTCGTCAGGGTGACGGCGATGCAGAACAGCATGCCGATGATCGAGAGCACGGCGGCCGCCCGGAAGCCGACCATGAAGGCGTCGCTGGCGCGCGCCAGCATCGGCCCGGCCTGATCGGGCGAAAGCCCCGAAGCCAGCGCCAGCGCGCCGCCCAAAGTCGAGCGTGCGGGAGCGAGCGCTTCCGTGCTGACGCCGGATACCGCGACATCCGCCATGCGGCTGCGATAGAGCGCGGCGCCCAGGCTGCCGAGCACGGCGATGCCGAGCGCGCCGCCGAGTTCGGCCGAGGTTTCCGACATGGCGGAGGCCGCGCCGGTGCGCTCGGGCGGGGCCGAGCCGACGACGATGCCGGTCGTCAGCGTGATCACCGGCGTGAAGCCGATCGAGAACACCACCGAAGCCGCGACGATCTGGATCAGGCTCGGTGCGAAGACGAGCCAGACGAAGCCCAGTGCCGAGACCGCCATACCGCCGGCCATCAGCGCTGCCGGCTTGTAACGCCCGACAAGGGCGGGCGTCACGAAGGAGGCGAGCGTGAAGGCGACCGCCGAGGGCAGCGACCAGAGCCCGGCCTGCAGCGGCGTCAACCCGGCAACGAGCTGAAAATACTGCGCCAGGAAGATGAAGCTGCCGAACATGAAGAGGATGCTGGCGAGGTTGATCGTCAGCGCCGCGCGGAAGGCCGGGATGCGGAACATGGCGAGATCGACCATCGGGTCGGCAAGCCGCTTCTGCCGCCGGATGAAGATCAGCACGAAGGCGAAGCCGACGAGGATCGCCACGGCGGCCAGCCAATCGAAGCCATCGGCCGCCCAGTGCTTGATGCCGTAGACGAGCCCCAGCACGGCCGCGAGCGAGAGCAGCGCGCTCGGGATATCGAGGCGCCCTGCGCGTGGCGTGCGATATTCCGGCAGCAGGATGGGGCCGATCGCGAGCAGGAGCAGCATCGGCGGCACGGCGATCAGGAAGACCGAGCCCCACCAGAAATATTCGATCAGGAAGCCGCCCACGACGGGGCCGATGATGGCGCCGGCCGAGAAGCTGGCGATCCACATCGAGATCGCGAAGGTGCGCTCCTTCTCGTTCGTGAACATCACGGTGATCAGCGAGAGCGTCGAAGGGGCCAGTGTCGCGCCGGCGATGCCGAGCACGGCACGCATCGCGATCAGCATCTCCGCGCTGTTCGAGAAGGCGGCGACCGTCGAGGCCACGCCGAAGAAGGCAGCGCCGATCATCAGCAGCTTGCGACGGCCGATGCGGTCCCCCAGCGTGCCCATGGTCATCAGGAAGCCGGCGACCATGAAGCCGTAGATGTCGATGATCCAGAGCAGCTGGCTCGCGCTCGGCTTCAACTCGCGCGTCAGCGTCGGCACCGCGAGGTTCAGCACCGTCAGATCCATCGAATAGATCATGCAGGGCAGGGCGATCGCGATCAGGCCGAGCCATTCGCGCCGCGTCGCCTTCGTCTCGCCTTGGGTCGAAGCGGGCGCGGCCGTCATGGTTGTCTCGCAGGTTCGCTGTCAGGCCGGGCTCTCTGACACGACAGCGCGGCGGAAATTGGCAGGAGAGGCGATTTTGCCTGTCGGCCGCGGCCGGCCGTTATCCCGGCTGGTTTGCCGGGGGCTTGCGCAGATGCGCGACGATATCCTGCCAGAGGCCGTCCAGGGGGCGGAAGACGAAGCGCACCGTCGACTTGCCGGGCGGCACGACGACGGCCCGGAACAGCACATTGGCGCGGAGCAATTCGGCCGGCTTTCCGTCGATCTCGACCTGCCACCAATGGTGCCAGACATCGTTGAGCACGAGATAACCGCCGCGCGCCGTCTCGGCCGCCAGCGTCACGGTCGTGGTGCCGTAGTCACGGATCGCGACGCTGTCGGGACCGAGGGGGCCGGTCGGGAGCGGCGGCGGATCGCGGTCGAGGAGGACGGTGCGGCGCGGGTCGAAACCTTCAGGCCACGCGCCGGTCTTGAGGATCGCATCGAAATCCGCCTTCCGGGCATCGGTCACCAGCAGCACGCGCGGCAGGGCGCGCGGATTCTCGTAGACGAAGGCGTCCTTGGTGCGGGCAATCTGCCTGAGGTCGCCGGGTTTCAGGCGCTTGTCGATCTGCTCGACGGGGACGCCCGTCGCGATGAAGCGCAGGCCGAGCATGTCGGCGAGCAACGAGCGGTAGCCCGGCATCAGCGGGGAGAAGGTGCGCTGGTCGGGGAGGGCGACATGGTCGCCGGCGCCGGTCGCCTTGGTGTAGAGGCCGAGGCGCAGCGGGTTGTAGCCCAGTGTGTTGTCGAGGTCGTGGACGAGGCTGGCATTCGGCCAGTGGAAATCGATGCCCGCGAGCTCGATGCGGTCGCGCCGGTCGGGGGCGGCGGTGCGAGCGGTCTCGCGCTTCAGCAGGGCGATGGTGTCGTTGCTGCTGTCCTTGCGCAGCACGTCGTACATCTTTGCGGGGAGGGCGGTGGATTCGCTCGGTCCATTGTTGACTGCGAGGTCGATGGTCAGCGTCGCGGCCAGCACCAGGGTCGCCGCGAGTACGGAACCTCGTTTGGCAAATCCGCGCGCGGCAACGAGGCCGCCGAGCGAGAGCATCCCGCACAGCGCCGCGATGACGAGCGGCATGGCCGCGACCGGAATGCGCCCGACCGTCCAGGCGAGCCAGATGGCGAGAGCGAGCGCGCCGATGAAGATCAGGGCCTCGACGGCGACCTGCCAGGGCCGCGCCTTCGGGGCAGCGTCGGTCATGACGAGATGGGTCAGGTAGCCGCCGAGCAGGGCGAGCAAGGCACCGAGGATGAAGAGCGCGTCGGCCGGGCGGCGGTAGAAGCTGATGCCGGGCAGTTCGAACAGCAGGCGGAAGGCCGGCGTGTAGCGCCCGAGCGCGAAGAGCAGGACGATGAGCGTCGCGACGGTGAGCGGGGCGATCTCGCGCCGCCAGAGCGCGCCGCGGACGAGGCCCACCGTGAGGATCAGGCCCATCGGCAGCAGGCCGAGATAGAGCTGGCTCATGTTGCGGGCGAGGAAGAGGCTGAGCGCCCCGAAGCGCGCCTCCCAGGCCGGACTCGGCGCACCCCAGAAATCAGCGAGCGGCCCGGCCGCGCCATAGAGATTGGCAAAAAGTCCGGTCAGCAGGGCGGCCGGGTGCAGCGAGCCCTTGCCGGCCTCGACGAAATCGATGACGGGGCGGTTCGATTCCTGCGCGATGAAGGCGGTCAGCAGGATCGGGATCGTCGCGACCAGGGCGGCGCCGAGCGTGCCGGCGATGAGCGGCGGCAGGCTCGCACGGAAGGCGCGCCACGGGCTCTGCGCCATCAGGATCGCGGCAATGACGAGGCCGGCGAGCACATAGACGCCGAGTAAGGCGACCTGGTCGCGCCCCAGAACCATGAAGCCCGAGACGATGCCGGCAGCGAAGCCATAGCCGATCGAGCCACGCTCCAGCGCCCGCGAGAGCAGAAAGAGCGTGACCGCGAAATAGCCGAGGCTGAGCACCTGCCCGACATGCTGGATGCGCCAGGCTGCCGCCGCGCCGAAGGCGAAGGCAAGCGCCGCGACGACAGCGCCGGCCGGATGCCAGCCACGATCCCGGAAGATCACGACGATCGACAAGGCGCCGAGCAGCAGCGTGCCGAGGACGGCGCCGTCGCTCCAGCGGAAATCCGGAGCCGGGTTCAGCAAGGCTATCAATGCGAAGGATGGCGAGAAAATCAGGGATTGCGGATCGGCGACCTGCGGCGAGCCCGAAAAGACATAGGGCGTCCAGAACGGCGAGAGGCCCTTGTGCCAGGCATCGGCAAGAAACTGGAGCTGCGGGTGGAAATGCGCCTTGGCATCCCAGGGAATGGTGAGCGTGCCCGACAGCCAGGGCCAGGACAGGGCGAGCCAGGCGACGAACACGATCGCGCAGACGCTGGCGAGCGGCCAGCGCACGGGGCTCTCGGGCAAGGCGTGTTCGGGCTCGGGCATCAGCCAGGCCTGATCGCAAACGGGAGCGCGGTCAATCCGTCGGGGCGGCGCGCGCCATCAGCGCGTCCATGTCGATGAAATGGCCGGCACGGTCGCGCTTGGAGGCGAGGTAGCGGACGTTATGGGCATTCGGCCGCCCGAGCACGCGCTGGGTCGCGGCGACTTCAAGTCCTGCCGCCTCGATCGCGCCGATCTTCTGCGGGTTGTTGGTCAGCGCCACCACGCTGGAAACGCCGAGCTGCTTCAGCATCGTCGCGGCGAAATCGAAATGGCGCTGGTCGAGATCGAAGCCGAGGACTTCGTCGGCGTCGTAGGTGTCCCAGCCCTGGCTCTGCAGCTTGTAGGCGCGCATCTTGTTGGAGATGCCGTTGCCGCGGCCTTCCTGGTCGAGATAGAGCAGGATGCCGCCGCCGTTCTCGGCCATCCACTGCACGGTCTCGCGCAGCTGGTCGCCGCAATCGCATTTCAGCGAGCCGAACAGGTCCCCGGTCAGGCAGGCCGAGTGCAGACGGACCGGTACGGCGGCCGCAAGATCGGGCTTGCCGACGATGATCGCGACCTGGTCGCGCAGGCCCTCGCCGCCGCGGAAGACGACGAATTCGGTATCGGGAGCGCCTTCCAACGGCACCGGCGCGCGGCCGACGACCTTCAGCGTCGCCGCCTGCTCGGTGCGGTAGCCGTTCACGGCCGCGACCTCGACTTCGACGAGCGGTTCACCGGCGACCGCTTCGACGCTCACGGGTACGAGGATCACCGCCGGCAGCACCAGCGAAAGACGCGAAAGCTCGAGCGCGGCCTCGTCGAGGGTGGAGGCTGGCGCGACCGGGGCATCCATGCGGCCGTCGATCTTGAGCGCAAGCGTCTCGATGCGATCGGTGTCGATCGTCGGCAGCGCGAAAATGCCGGTCTCGAGCCGTCCTTTGGCACCGAGACGGCGCAGACGCGCGGCGCTCAGCACGAGATGGCCGCGACCCTGCGCCAGCGTGTCGAAGCTGCGGGCGAGGTCGGCGTCGGCGAGCTCGGCGGAAAGGGCCAGCGCGAGCCGCTCGCCATCGCGGAGCAGGACCGGCCGGCCAGCACGAAACTCGGCAATCGCCCGTTCGACCTTCACGAGATCCGTCTGGAGGGATGGGCCGAAGAGCGTACGCGACTCAGGCATCGAAAAGTCCGTCAGATTGGGCCGGCGACCGGCCGAGGGGCATCCAGGGCACCATCGGTATCGATATAGGGCTTCGCAGTGCACTCTGCCAGCAACGTGACCGGCACGGTGCGGGTTCCACGATCAAAACCACGTCAGGCCGCGTCCGTCGGCAAGCGAAAGTGGGAACCTCCGGAGCACATCGTCGTCCTATGGGCGCAACCGCTTGAATATGGGATGAATGCCGTTCCGGCAGCAGGTCAGGGGCTTTCCGATGCAAGACGAGATGCCGATAACCCGCACCTACAGTCCGATTGCCCGGACGCTGCACTGGATCACGGTGGCGGCCGTCTTCCTGATGATCCCGGTCGGCCTGACCATGACCTACCGCGGCAACGTGCTGAACATCTGGGACGGGCTGACGAACGGCCTCTACAGCGCGCATAAGCTCACCGGCTTCCTGCTGCTATGGCTGATGGCGGGACGGCTCGCCTACCGCCTGCTGCATGGCGCGCCGCCGGACGAGCCGACGCTGGCCTGGTGGCAGAAGGCAGTCTCGCATCTGGTGCATTGGCTGCTCTACGGCCTGCTGCTCGTCGTGCCGCTGCTCGGCTGGATCGGGGTTTCGCTGTTTCCGGCGCTGACGATCTTCGACCTGTTCGACCTGCCGGCGCTGGCGAGACCGAACGAGGATGCAGCCAAGCGCGTGCTCGACATTCATGGCAAGCTCGCGCTGGCGACCGGGGCGCTTGCTCTGATGCATATCGGCGCTGCGCTGCATCACCGCCTGATCCTCAAGGACGGCGTGATGCGGCGCATGCTGCCTTGGGTGAGGTAAGGCGGCTCTAGATCGGTCGGGCCCAGAAATCCTGATGGCCGATCATCGCCGACTGCGCCTCGCGGCGCGCCGCGAGCCAATCCGCTACCGTCTTCGGATCGAGGCGGCCGGTTTCGCCGGCCGCTGCGGCGATGCCTTCCGCCAGCGCCTCCCGCAACGGCCGATGTTTCGCATCGAGTTGCCAGTTGCTGTCGCCGCTCGAGATCGCGAAGCCCGATTTGCGGAAAGCTTCCGCCATGATCTCGCAGGCATCCGGGCCGGCCGCAGGGCCAAAGCCCTTATCGCCGTGCTGATGGTCGGTGAAAGCGGCATGGATGCCGGAATCAGCCGGATGCTCCGGCTGCCAGGTTTCGCGGCCGTCATGGGTGAGTACGGCGTAAAGCGGCAGGTGCTGGCTGGCCAGCGCAGCGACGAAGCGTTCGATCCAGCGCTTCGAGGCGAGGTCGAAGAGGGCGGCGGCGGTGACCAGATCGGGCTGCCAGCCCAGCACCCATTCGAGATCCTTGTTCAGGTCGACCTTGCGGGTGTCGACCGTGATCGCCTTGCCGTCCTTGGCGAGCACGAGTTCCTCACCCTGCTCGCGCGCCTCGTCGGCCCAGTCGGTGAGGCGCTCGCGGGCGAAGGCGAGAAGCGCGGGGTCGTGGTCGACGAGCGTCCAGTGCTGGCGATCGGGCAGGGCGGCATAGGTCGCGCGCAGGTTCGAGCCTGCGCCGCAGCCGAGATCGAGCACCGAGAGCGAGGCCTTCTCAGCGAAATAGCCACCGACCGCGGCGAGAACCTGCGGATTGCGCGCCGCATGATCGACAGGCTCGCGCAATGCGAGCCATTCCGGAGAGAAACCAGCCATTACCCCACCTTTCGGCCGCCCTCGCGCAGGCAGGCCTGCGCGACGATGCGCGCGGTCTCGCTCCAGCGCGGCAGATCGCCGGCTGCGGCCCACGCGGCATCGGCACGCTGCCGACGCTCTGCCGGCGCATCAATCAGCCTTGCGAGCGCCTTGGCAAGTGCCACAGCGTCACCGGGCGGCACCTTGAGGGCGGCGGCATCGGGCAGGGCTTCGGCGCCGGCCCCGCTCAGCGTGGTGATGATCGGCAGGCCGCGGGCGAGTGCCTCGGTCAGCACCATGCCGTAGCCTTCGTAGAGCGATGGCATCACGAAAAGATCGGTTTCGTCATAGAGTTGGGCGAGCCTTTCGGCTCCGACGCTACCGGTCAGCAGGATGCGTTCCGTCAATCCGGCGCGGGCGACATCGTCGCGCAGTGCCGCTGTGGTTGCGGGGGCATGATCGGGCGAGCCGGCGATGGTCAGGGTCCAGGGTCGATCCGCGATCGCTGCCAGCGCATCGACGAGGATGCCGTAGCCCTTTCGCGGAATGAGCGAGCCGACGGCGAGCATGTGGAGCGCTTCGCCGCGTTCGGAGCCCTTTGCTCGTGGTGCCGGATCGGCGCCGGGGATCGCGACCGCGATGGTATCGGCGGGGACGCCGAATTCCGCCGTCAGAGTAAGTTTCGTCGCTGGGCCGGTGACCACGACGGCGCGTGCATGGCGCAGGGCCAGCATTTCGCTTCGTCGCAGCCTCTCCGCCGTCTCCGGGCTGAGTCCGGCTTCCAGCGCCAGCGGGTGGTGCACCAGTGCGACAAGCCGATCCGCGAAGCGGGCCGCGAGCGCTTCGGGGAACGCACCGAAGGCGAGGCCGTCGATCAGCAAGGTGTCGTCGGGGGCGGCTGTGGCGAGGAGCTGTTCTGTCGCCGCAAGGTCTTCGGCCGTCGGGAAGGGAAAGGAACCGGGCAGGGCGAGATGGCGGGACTCGACGCCGGCTTCGCGCCATTCGCGCAGCAAGCGCCGATCATAGCCGTAACCGCCTGTCGGTGCATCGATATCGCCGGGGATGGCGAAGACGATGGCGCTCACGCGAGCGCGCCCTCGTAGCTGGCGCGGGCGAGATCTGTCTCGTGCAGGGTCACGCGAATCTTGCTCAGCCCTGCGCCATCCGGGCCGAGCGCGCCGGCCTTCGCCGCCGCGGCCATGGCGTCGAAGATGTGCTTGCAGAGGAATTCGGTGGTGGTCAGCACGCCCGCGAATTGCGGGAGCGTGTCGAGGTTCTGATACTTCAGTGGCTTCAGCGTCTCGGCGAGGGTGTCGAGCGCCGCGCCGATATCGACGACGACGTTCTGCCTGTTCAGAGATTCCCTGAAGAAGGCGACATCGACCACGAAGGTGGCGCCGTGCATGTTCTGCGCCGGACCGAAGAAGGGATCGGGCAGGGAATGGCCGATCATGATGCGGTCGCGGACTTCGACGGAAAACATGCGATCTCCCGGGGATTGCGTTTCAGGCGGCGCGGTCAGGCGCGCGTTTCATAGCAAATCGCGGCTGTCAGGCCAGCCGCGCCGGGCGCGAGCAGGCCGGGCAGGCGCTCGGCCAGGTCGCGGAAGGCGATCTCGTCGGTGATCAGCGCATCGAGCCGGTCGTCGGCGAGCAATGCCATCGCGGCCTGCGACCGGCGGGCATAATCCCAACGTGCGCGCCGCGAGGCCGAGACCAGGCCGACCTGCGAGGAGACGAGCTGGAGCCGGCGCGCATGGAAGGCTCCACCGAGCGCGGCGGGGACGGCGCCTTCGCCATACCAGCTCAGTTCGACGACCCGTGCCTCTGTGCCGGCGGACGCGATGGCGGTCGCGAGCCCTGCCGCCGTGGCGCTGGCATGGAAGACGATATCGGCATCGACAGGTGCTGCGTCCGGCAATGCGAAGTCGAAGCCGAGAGCGCCGGCGAGCGCGGCGCGGCGCGGCTCGACATCGACGAGCGTGACCTCGGCTCCCGGCAGCCGGGCGGCCAGCCAGGCGACGAGCAGGCCCAGCACGCCGCCACCGACGATCACGATCCTGTCAGCGGGACCGGAGGCGGCATCCCAATGGGCGTTCAGTGCCGTTTCCATGTTGGCGGCGAGGATGGCGCGCCGGGCCGGAACCGTGTCCGGCACCGGGACCAGGCTGCCGCGCGGGGCGACGAAGCGGTCCTGATGGGGATGAAGGCAGAAGACGATGCGGCCCAGCATGTCGGGCGGGCCGGCATCGACGCGGCCGACGGCGCAATAGCCGTATTTGACGGGAAACGGGAAGTCGCCCTGCTGGAACGGGGCCCGCATGCGTTCATGCTCGGAGCGGGGGACGCGGCCTTCGCAAACCAGCCGTTCGGTGCCGCGGCTGACGCCGCTCCACAGCGTCGTGACGAGGCAGTCCTCCGCCCCGGGGGCGGGCAAGGCGATCTCATTCAGGTTGCATTCACGGGGTGCCGTATACCAAAGCGCAAGAGCCTTTGCCCTTGCGTCAATCGAGGTTGCAGGCTTTAGCTCCCGCGCCATTCGCGTCCGATCCCGTCCGTCCGAGCCTGTCTGCCTACCATGACAGAGACCGCCATGAACCAGCGTCCCGCTCCGACCACGTTCCGGCGGGCGATGCAAGAGGCCGGGCCGAGCGGCCTGACCCCGGCCGGGCTGCAGGCGGAAACCGCGCTGCGCCGCCGGCGGTTCCTCGTCCTCGCCTTGAATCTCGTGACGCTCGCCCTGCTCGCCGCCGGGCTTGCGCGGGTGCTCGGGGCCGGAGGCTGGACCGCTGCGGACGTGGCGATCTTCGTCGCCTTCCTGTTCGGCGCGCCCTGGACCGTGCTCGGCTTCTGGAATGCCGCGATCGGGCTCTGGCTCCTGCACCGCAAGGCGGATGGGCTTGCCGACGCCGCGCCCTTTTTCGCAGCCGGAGAGCAGGCGATGCCGCTGACCTTGCGCACCGCCGTGCTGATGACGTTGCGCAATGAGGACCCGGCGCGCGCCTTCCGCCGGCTCAAGGCCGTCAAGGACAGCCTGGATGCGACGGGCGAGGGCGTCTGGTTCGACTATTTCGTGCTGTCGGATACCAACGACCCGGCTGTCGCCGCGGCCGAGGAAAGGCTGGCCGAAGCCTGGGCGCGCGAGATCGGCGAGCCGGCGCGCCTGACCTATCGCCGCCGCAGCGACAATGCCGGATTCAAGGCCGGCAACCTCCGCGATTTCTGCGAGCGCTGGGGCGAGCGCTACGAATTGATGCTGCCGCTCGACGCCGACAGCGTGATGGCGGGCGAGGCGATCCTGCGCATGGCCCGGATGATGCAAGCGCATCCGAAGCTCGGAATCCTGCAAAGCCTCGTGGTCGGCATGCCCAGTCGCTCCGCCTTCGCCCGCATCTTCCAATTCGGCATGCGTCACGGCATGCGGCCCTATACGATGGGCTCGGCCTGGTGGGCCGGCGATTGCGGGCCGTTCTGGGGGCACAACGCGCTGGTGCGGATCGCGCCGTTCCGCCACCACTGTCATCTCCCGGTGCTGCCGGGCGGGCCGCCGCTGGGCGGGGCGGTGATGAGCCATGACCAGGTCGAGGCGGTGCTGATGCGCCGGGCCGGTTACGAGGTGCGCGTGCTCCCGGTCGAAGGCGGAAGCTGGGAGGAGAACCCGCCGACCATGCTCGACTTCGCCAAGCGCGACCTGCGCTGGTGCCTCGGCAACCTGCAATATCTCAAGTTGCTCGACCTGACCGGCCTCAAGCCGATGAGCCGCTTCCAGCTGATCTGGGCGACCCTGATGTTCCTCGGCCTGCCGGCCTGGACATTGATGATCGCGCTCCTGCCGCTGAAGGTGTTCGAGGACCGGGCGATCGCCGATTATCCGGCCGTGCTTGCCGGCGGGCTCTATCTCCTGTTCCTGGCGATGTATCTCTCGCCGAAGCTGGCAGGCTTCGCCGACATCCTGCTCACGCCGGGCGGCGCTGCGCGTTACGGCGGCCGGGCGCGCTTCCTGGCCTCGGCTGCGATCGAGCTCGTCTTCGCCTTCCTGCAGGGCGCGGTGTCGAGCTTCCGGACGACGCTGTTCATGGCCGGGCTTGCCTTCGGGCGGGCGAGGATCGGCTGGAACGGGCAGGCCCGCGACGTCCATGCCCTGTCCTTCGCGACGGCCTTCGCCGGCCTGTGGCCGCACCTGCTGTTCGGGGCCTATCTGTTCGCCACGCTCGGCGTGATGGCGCCGGCGGTTCTGGTCTGGTCGCTGCCACTGACGGCTGGCTATGTGCTGGCGATTCCCTTCGCCATGCTGACCGCGTCGCCCGGCTGCGGCGCCTGGCTGGCGCGACGCGGGCTCTGCGGCATCCCGGAGGATTTCGACCTGCCGCCGGTTCTGGCCGCGATCCGCGACGGGGAGGCGGCATGAACGCCGTCACCTATCCGAAGGGGACGGTGAAGGCGCTCTCGCGCTCCTTGCGCATCTATCACGGCGATAAGCAACGCCACGCGGCGATGGACCGGCTCTACGGGGCATTCCTGGGGCCGGGCGATCTCGCCTTCGACGTCGGCGCTCATGTCGGCGACCGGGTCTCGTCCTTCCGCCGCCTGGGCGCGCGCGTCGTCGCACTCGAGCCGCAACCGGGCGCGGCCCGCGTCATCCGCCTGATCCATCGGCGCGATCCGCTGGTGACGCTGGTCGAGGCGGCCTGCGGCGACCATGAGGGCTCGATCGTGCTCCGGATCAACAGCCGGAACCCGGCTGTCTCGACGGCCTCGGCCGCCTTCATCGGCGCGCCTGCCAGCGTGCGCGGCCCGGAAGAGCAGGCGCCTTCGGAAGAGCAGGCCTGGGATCACGAGATCGCGGTGCCCTGCACCACGCTCGACCGATTGATCCTGCGCTACGGCCTGCCGAAGCTGCTCAAGATCGATGTCGAGGGCTTCGAGGCGCATGTGCTGGCGGGGCTGACCAAGGCTGTGCCGGTGATCTCCTTCGAATTCACGACGATGCGGCGCGAGGTTGCCGAGGCCTGCCTCGTCCTGCTGGAAACACTCGGCCCCTATCGCTTCAATGTCGCGATCGGCGAGAGCCAGGTGCTCGAACTCGGCGAGCCCGCGAGCGCCGAGGCGATGGGCGATTTCCTGCGCGGCCTGCCGGGCGCGACCAGTTCGGGCGATGTCTACGCCATCCTGACCGGCTGAAGGCGCTTCAAAGGGCATCCGGACGGGCGTTCGAGCCGTCATCGCTTGCTGTCGTCGAGCGGAACGATGCTGCTTCCCGGCCGTTGCCGGAGAACCCGAAGCCCGCCGGGTCGCAGCCAACCATGGCCCGGTTCCTGTCCAGCCCGGTCAGCCCAGGTTCATCCGGCCGCGATCAGGCTGTTTCGGAAACCGTCACCAGGGATCGCCATGACTCGTTTTCTTCGCCCGCTCGCCGTTTCGGTCGCTCTTCTCGCCTCGCTGACGGTTGCGCGGGCAGCGGGCGATATCGCCGTCGAGGTGAAGAACGAATCCGAGCCGGTGCTCTGCGCCGAGAAGGACAACGTCACGATCAAGGCGATCTCGCCCGAGGTCCGGCGCTTCCAGATCGTGGCGGCGCATCCGGCCTACGTCGCCGGGCTGGTGCGCGACAACTGGGATGCCGACTGGACGAATTGCGACATGAAGGGCGATCCGGCCTTCGCGTCGCCGACGCCGCCACGCCGCGTCACTTTCTGGGAATCAATCGATTACTGGCTGGTCGGCTACACCTTCCCGAGCTTCTGGCGCCCGGCGGAGACGACCTTCCGCGTCGGCGACCGCGTCGAGAAGGGCTTGCATCTCGTCCAGCTCTGGAAGCTCGGCAAGGACAAGTCCCACGAGGTGCTCGTCGTCTATCCGCAGGACGGCAACTGGCGGGCCAGGCCGCTGCCGCCGGAGCATCTCGGCTTCTCCTCCTACGGCTCCTCCTTCCTGTTCGGGCCGATCGAGCAGGACGGGCGCCCGGTGGTGAACATCAAGGAGATCGAATTCGACCCGAAGACGCTGACCTTCAAGCTGAATTTCAAGGACGGCTCGTCCGGTAGCCTCAAGCTCGACAGCGTCGACGAGAACCGGATGGTGCTCGATGCCGTGCTCGACCAGCCGGTGACCGGCGGCAAGGGCTTCGTCGCGCTGCGCTCGATGTATGTCACCGAGTTCAACAACGACGTCGCCCGCATCGCGTTGCGCGAGCCGGGCGCCAAGGGCTGGCGCGAGGAGGCACTGATGTCCTATCCCGGCGGCAAGGCGACCGATATCTGGATGGGGCGCACGACGCATTCGCGCCACAACACCTCTTCGCCCGACATGGTGTTCCGGCGTTTTTCCAGTGATCCGAACCCGCCGCCGAAGCCTTAAGCGCCGTCATTCTCGGGCTTGCCCCGAGAATCTCATGACCAGTGAGCACTGGTTTTCGAGATGCTCGGGTCAAGCCCGAGCATGACGCGGAATGCGGCCGCAGCGGAACGCATTCCCTCCCTGCCGCGTTTGGCCATGACGCGGCTGGCGCATCGGTCTAACCTGCGCCGACCGATCCGTGCCCAGCCTGCAGAGAGCCTCATGCCGCGTTTTGCCGCCAACCTGTCGATGATGTTCACCGAATGGGAGTTCCTCGATCGCTTCAAGGCGGCTGCCGAGGCAGGGTTCGAGGCGGTGGAATTCCTGTTCCCCTATGAGCATACGCCCGAGCAGGTCGGACTGGCATTGGCCGGCGGGGAGCTGACGCAGGCGCTCTACAACCTGCCGCCCGGTGACTTTGCCAAAGGCGAGCGTGGCATCGCGGCACTGGCCGGGCGCGAGGACGAGTTCCGGACTTCCGTCGATACGGCGCTGTCCTATGTCCACGAGACCGGGGTCAAGCGCCTGCACATGATGGCGGGGCTCGCCGATCCCAACGACACGACCGCGCAGAAGACCTATCGGGCCTCGCTCGCCTATGCCGCCGACAAGCTCGGCGAGCAGGGCATCGATCTCCTGCTGGAGCCGATCAACGGCAAGGACATGCCGGGCTATTTCCTCAACGATTTCGACCAGGCGGCGGCTTACGTCCGCGAATCCGGCCGGCCGAATGTCCGATTGCAATTCGACATGTATCATTGCGAACTGATCCACGGCGACGTCTCGGCCAAGCTCGGGGCGCTCTACCCGCTCGTCGGCCATGTCCAGATCGCCCGCGCCAATGGCCGCCACGAGCCAGATGCCTCGGGGCCGGATTACCCGACGCTCTTCAATGAACTCGACGGCCTCGGCTATGACGGCTTCGTCGGCTGCGAGTACCGGCCGGAGGCCGGCACGCTCGAAGGGCTCGGCTGGTTCGCGCCCTGGCGGAAGCCGCTCTGATGCGCCCGCCGTCGATCTCCTATCCGGTGCTGGTCGCCGATATCGGCGGCACGAATTGCCGGTTGTCGCTGGTGGCCGATGCGGACTGCGCGCATCGGTCCTTGGCCAGGATCGGTACGGGCAGCTATCCGACGGCAGAAGCCGCCTTCGCTGCCGTGCTCGCGGACGTGCCGGAGAAGCCGCGTTCCGCCGTATTGGCGGTGGCCGGCCCGCTCGATGGCCGGCAGGCGCAACTGACCAATGCCGTCTGGCATCTCGATGGGCCGCGGATCGCGGGCGCTCTTGGCCTGAGCCAGGGCCTGATGGTCAATGATTTCGAGGCGCTCTCGGCCTCGCTCGCGGTGCTGCGGCCCAGTGATCTCACCACACTGGTCGAGGGCGATCCCGAGCCGGAGGGCGTGAAACTGGTGCTGGGGCCGGGCACCGGTTTCGGCGCGGCGGCGCTCCTGATGCGGGGGGAGCGCGGCGTGCTGATCCCGACTGAATCCGGCCATATCGGCATCGGCCCGGAGGACCAGACCGAGCAGAAGATCTGGCCGGCGCTGAGCGAAGGCATCCCGCGCCTGACGGTCGAGCATCTCCTCAGCGGCGACGGGTTGGTACGCCTGCATAAGGCGGTGGCCCGGACCTCCGGCATGCTGGAGGCGGAGGTCAGTGCGGCGGATGTTTCCCGCCTCGCCCATGACGGCGATCCGGCGGCGCTGATGGCGGTGGTCTGCTTCTGGCGCTTGCTGGCGCGGGTCGCCGGCGATCTCGCTCTGGTCTTCAAGGCGACGGGCGGCGTCTACATCGCCGGGGGCATCGCACCGCATCTCTTGCCGCTCGCGGACAAGACGGCGATTCGCGCAGCCTTCGCCGGCAAGCCGCCGATGGAGGATCTGGCGGAACGTTTTGCCCTGCATGTCATCACCGCGACCGATGCGGCCGAGCAGGGACTGGCGGCGATCGCCGCCAATCTCCATCGCTTCGGGCTCGACGATCCCAAGCGGCTGTGGTTTGGCTGAGCGGCCTTTTCACCACGTCGCATAGGTCCGCGTGCAGCCCATCCATTCGATCCAGGTTCTGCGCGCGCTCGCGGCCTTCATGGTCGCGATCCACCATGTCCAGCCGGATGCCGCCGTGGTGGCCGCGCGCGCGGGCCTGAGCTTCACGCGCAGCGATCTCCTGCCCTGGATGTCGGGCGTCGACATCTTCTTCGTCGTCTCCGGCTTCATCATGGTCCATGCCTCGCAGGACCTGTTCGGTCGCGACGGCGCCTCGCGCCTGTTCCTGAAGCGCCGGCTGGCGCGGATCGTGCCGCTCTACTGGGCGGTGACGACGCTGTTCCTGCTGGTCGGGCTCGCGGTTCCCGCTGTGCTCAATTCCGGCGTGCCGAACCTCCAGCAGATCATCGGCTCCTACCTGTTCTGGCCGGTGGTCTCGACCCAAGGCTTCGTCCAGCCGGTCTATTCGCTGGGCTGGACGCTTAACTACGAGATGCTGTTCTACGCCCTGTTCGCCACCGGCCTGCTGCTGCCGCGGCGCTGGACCTTGCCGGCCATCACGCTCGCTCTGACGCTTTTGGTCGCAGCCGAGAGCCTGGGCGGGCCGCTGGCGCTGCCTCTCGGCTTCTGGGGGCAGCCGATCGTGCTCGAATTCGCGGCGGGGATGGGGATTGCAGTCCTCCGGCAAAAAGGCTTGCGATTGCACGGGGCGTTGCGCATCGCCGTTGCGATAGCCGGTGCCGCATTATTGGTCGCGGCTGCCCATATTCCCGGCGCGGACGGACCCTGGAGCAGCGTGTTGTGGCGCGGAGGGGCAGCTGTCCTGCTGATGCTCGCCGCCGGCTGCGGCCGCGAGGGGATCGTACCGCTGCGGCCGGTGAAGGCCTTGGCCGCGGTCGGGGACGCCTCCTATGCGCTCTATCTCGTCCACCCCTTCGTGATCCGGGGGATGCGCGAGGTTGTGCTGCGGCTCGGTTTGCATTCACCGACGCTCTATATCGCGCTGGCGCTCGCCGGCTCCGTGATCGCGGCGCTGCTGCTCTATCGCTTCTTCGAGAGGCCGGCGACGCGACTGGCCCGGCGCTGGCTTGGAAGTTGAGGCGACTGAGCCTCAGCTCAGCTTCATGCCCTTCAAGGACTGGCCGACCACACCGCCATCCTTGCGGCGCTGGGCTCGCTTCGACTTGATCGTCGCGACATGCTCGGGCTGCGGGAAATAGCCGCGCTCCATGACCTCCAGCGAATATTCCTCATAGGTGAGGCCGAGTGCCGAGGCCTTCTCCTCGCGCCTGAGCGCGATCTCGCGCGGCTTCTTCCAGGCCTTGCGATGGGCGAAGCGCCAGTCGAAATAGCGGCCGATAGTGCCGGAGCCGGTGGCAGCGCGGCGCTTGCGCTCCTTCAGCGGCGGGCCGCCATTATGGCCGATCCCGATCGGGCGTTCGCTGGGCATCGCTCTTGTGCTCATCAGGGCTCGATCCCGATCACGATAAGGGGCGGATCGGAGCTGGCAAGGGCTGTGCCATCGCACTCGACCGCATGGCTTTGAGCTACACGCTTGTCATTCCGGGGCACGCCACAGGCGTGAACCCGGAACCCACGACTGGGTGAAACATAATCCACCTCGTTGCCGCCGGCTCACGCGGTCGTGGGTTCCGGGTTCTTCGCTGCGCGAAGCCCCGGAATGACAAAGGTGGTTCCCTCCGGGCGTGACAGCGGAGCAGTGGCGGTCTATCCCGCAGGCCGAACACAGGACGGATCATGGCCCCCTTGCTGCATTTGCGCGACGTCGCGCTCACCTTCGGCGGACAGCCGCTGCTCGAAGCCGCTGAGATCGCGGTCTCGGCCGGCGAGCGCGTATGCCTGGTCGGCCGCAACGGCTCGGGCAAGTCGACGCTGCTGAAGATCGCTGCGGGGATCGTCGATCCGGACCATGCCGAGCGCTTCGTCCAGCCGGGCTCTACGATCCGCTATCTGCCGCAGGAGCCGGACTTCACCGGCTTCGACACGGCGCTCGCCTATGTCGAGGCGGGGCTCGGACCGGGCGACGACGCCTATCGTGCGCAATATCTGCTGACCGAACTCGGCCTGACCGGGCAGGAGAACCCGGCCTCGATGTCGGGCGGCGAGGGGCGTCGCGCGGCGCTGGCGCGGGTGCTGGCGCCGGAGCCGGACATCCTGCTGCTGGACGAGCCGACCAACCATCTCGACCTGCCCGTCATCGAATGGCTGGAGCAGGAGTTGAAATCACTGCGCTCGGCGATGGTGCTGATCAGCCACGACCGGCGCTTCCTGACCTCGCTGTCGCGGGCGACGATCTGGCTCGACCGCGGCGTGACCAAGCGCGCCGAGAGGGGGTTCGGCGAGTTCGAGGCCTGGCGCGACGAGGTTCTGGCGCAGGAGGAACTCGACCGCCACAAGCTCGACCGCAAGATCGCCCGCGAGGAGGACTGGCTGCGCTACGGCGTCAGTGCCCGGCGCACCCGCAACCAGCGCCGGCTCGGCGAGCTGCATGCGTTGCGCGACCAGCGCCGCACGGCCCGCGCCGCGCAGGGCAATGTCCGGCTGGAGGCGAGCGAGGCGCAGGCTTCCGGCAAGCTCGTCATCGAGGCGATCGACGTCAGCAAGGCCTATGGCGACAACGCCATCGTCAAAAGCCTGTCGCTCCGGGTGGCGCGCGGCGATCGGATCGGCATCGTCGGGCCGAACGGCGCCGGCAAGACCACGCTGATCAACCTGCTGACCGGTGCGCTCAAGCCCGATTCCGGCAAGGTGAAGCTCGGCACGGCGCTGGAGATGGTGACGCTCGACCAGCGGCGCGAAAGCCTCAACCCGGAAACGCCGCTCGGCGACGTATTGACCGGTGGCGGCTCGGATCAGGTCATGGTCGGCGGCCAGCCGCGCCATGTCATCTCCTATATGAAGGACTTCCTGTTCCAGCCGATCCAGCGCGGCACGCCGGTCGGCGCTCTCTCGGGCGGGGAGCGCGGGCGCTTGATGCTGGCGCGCGCGCTGGCCAAGCCCTCGAACCTGCTGGTGCTGGACGAGCCGACCAACGATCTCGATCTCGAGACGCTCGACCTGCTGCAGGAACTGCTCGCCGACTACCAGGGCACGGTGCTGCTGGTCAGCCACGATCGCGACTTCATCGACCGGGTCGTCTCGTCCGTGCTGATCTCGGATGGCGATGGCGTCTGGACCGAGTTCGCCGGCGGCTATTCCGACATGCTGGCGCAGCGTGGGCGCGGTGTCGGGGCCAGGGCAAGGCTGGTAGAGAAGGCGGCGCCCGCAGCTCCCAAGGCTGCTGCGTCATCGCCGGCTGCATCTGCCTCCAGGCGCAAGCTCTCCTTCAACGAGAAGCATGCGCTGGAGACGCTGCCGAAGAAGATCGAGGCGCTGCAGGCCGAAGCCGCGAAGCTCAATACGGCGGTGGCCGGCGATCTCTACGCGCGCGATCCGAAGCTCTTCACCAAAGCGACGGCGCGGCTCGAAGAGGTCGCGCGCGAGATCGGCGAGGCCGAGGAGCGCTGGCTGGAGCTGGAGATGCTGCGCGAGGAGATCGGGGCTTAAGGCCCCGCCATCCCATTTTCGCACCTGCCTGCGCGCGAAAGCGCATTTACCGCCGCGCTCAATCGTTTCAAACATCATGGCAACAAGACCGCAGGGAATGACCATGAGACTCAAGGGCAAGACGGCGCTGGTGACCGGCGCGGCGCAGGGGTTCGGCTTCGGCATTGCCGAGACCTTCGTGCGCGAGGGCGCGCGCGTCGCGGTGCTCGACATCAACGGCGACAAGGCCAAGGAGGCCGCCAGGGCGATCGGCCGCAAGGCTTTCGCCGTGACCTGCGATGTCGGCAAGGCCAAGAGCGTCGACAAGGCGGTCGAGAAGATCCTCGCCAAGGTCGGGCGGCTCGACATCGTCGTGAACAATGCCGGCACCACCCATCGCAACAAGCCGATGACCGAGGTGACCGAGGAGGAGTTCGACCGGATCTTCGCGGTGAACGTGAAGTCGATCTATCTGATGGCGCGTGCGACCGTGCCGCATTTCCGGCAGCATGGCGGTGGCGTGATCCTGAATATCGGCTCGACGGCCGGTGTCCGCCCACGCCCGGGCCTGACCTGGTACAATGGCTCGAAGGGCGCCGCGAACCTGATCTCGCAGTCGATGGCGGTCGAGCTGGCGCCGGACAAGATCCGCGTCAACGCCATCGCGCCCGTCGCCGGCGAGACGCCGCTTCTCGCCACCTTCATGGGCGAGGATACGCCGGAGCGACGTGCGCAGTTCACGGCCTCGATCCCGTGGGGCCGGTTCTCGACGCCGCAGGACATCGCCAACGCCGCGCTGTTCCTGTGCTCGGACGAGGCCGACATGGTGACGGGTTCGGTGCTGGCGGTCGACGGCGGCCGCTGCGTCTGAGAGCCCTGTCTTCCCGTGCGCGCTGCGGCGCGCCGTGCCGCTGCGCAGACACGGGACCGTTCTCAGAAATGGGCACCCTGTCGAGCGCGCGACGATGGGAGTTTTCATCGTCGCGCGGTCCCGTGTCTGCGCCGCAGCGTTGCACGCTGCAGCGCGCACGGGATGACGCCTGTCAGGCCGCCTTCGTCAGAGCGATTTCCTGGCGAAGGATGACGGTGCCGTCCGGTTCGAAGCCGCGCTGTTCCAGCGTGATCCGCGGCTCCCTGGCGTCGCCCTCGATGCGGAAGAGATGCCAGGTTCCGAGCTCGCCGTGGCCGCGCGGGCCGATCGAGGCCGAGGGCACGCCGATGATCGGCACGTCGCGATCGGCGCCCGGCCGCCAGGCCAGCGAGAAGCTGTGGTTATGGCCGTGCAGGACGAGATCGGCGCCCTTGCGCTTCAGCATCGCCTCGAAGGCGGCGGCATCGACCAGCTCGCGACCACGCTTGGCGCCGCCGACATAGGGCGGGTGATGGATCAGCACGACGCGGATGAGGTCTTCGTCGCGGGCGCGGTCCAGAAGCGCTGCGGTGCGGGCGATCTGCTCGCTGCCGACGCGGCCGGTCGCCATCAGCGGCAGGGTCGGAACGCCGCTGTTGACGCCGATCAGGGCGATCGGTCCGCGGCGGCGATACCAGGGATAGCCCGCCTTGCCCTCGTCATCGGCGATCCAGGGCGCGAGCAGGCCGGCCAAGGGCTTCAGCGATGAGCGGGCATAGGCATCGTGATTACCGGGCACGAAGCTGACGGTCTGGCGCGGGCCGAGCGTGTCGAGGAAGGCGATCGCGGTCTTGAACTCGTCGGGCAGGCCGATATGGGCCACGTCGCCGGTGCAGGCGATGTGATCGGGCGCCTGCGCGTGGATATCGGCGACGATCCGCGCCAGGATATCCATGTCATGGGCGTGCCGGCGCTTGCGACGCCAGTTGACGTAACCGGTCGCGCGCTTGCCGAAGAGCTGATGCAGCGAAAACCCGGCGAGCGGGCCGAGATGCGGGTCGGACAGATGCGCGAGCTTGAACACGCTCAAGCGCTTGCCCCCGCAGGAGGCCATCAGTCAAGCGCGCCGACGGCGCGCCTGGACTGCGGAAGGGCCCGAAAGCCTCAGTTGGCGGCGCCGGTCAGTTCCGACACGATGCGGGAATCGGTCAGCGTGATGGCGGGCTTCCAGACATAGGCCGGCTTGGCCTTGAGGCGGGCGATGATGAAAGAGAGAAGCATGATTTCGGTGTCCTGATGTTGCAGTGCGATATCTGCCTCATTTGGGGCGCGTTTGTGGCGGAACAACTGAGCTGGTTGACGGTCCGTCATGCAGTTTTTGCATAGACAATTAACTCAGCCTTGAGAATCGATCGGATGCAATCAGAGACGCCCGAGCTCACCGCCGATCCGGACAGGCCGCGAACACTCGCGCAGCACCTGCTGACCCGCCTGCTGCATGTCTATTTCCGCTTCGCGCGCGGCGTAACCTTCGGCGTGCGCGGCGTCGTGCTGAACGATCGTGGCGAGGTCTTCCTGATCCGCCACACCTATGTGCCCGGCTGGCATTTCCCGGGCGGCGGGGTCGAGGTCGGCGAGACGGCGGAATTGTCGCTGGAGCGCGAATTGTCGGAGGAGGCAGGCATCGCCTCGACCGAGCGGCCGGTCCTGCACGGGTTGTTCTTCAACCGCAGGATTTCGCGGCGCGACCATGTTGCCGTCTATGTGCTCCGCCGGTTCCGGGTCGAGCGCGTCAAGCAGCCTGATCGCGAGATCGCGGAAGCCGGCTTCTTCCCGCTGGACCGGCTGCCGAACGGTACGACGCCGGCAACGCGGCGGCGGCTGGCGGAGATCATCTCCGGGCAGCCGCCTGCGATCGAATGGTGAGCCTGGCTGCCCGACCGTTCAGTTCGCGCTTTTCGCCAGCGTGCCGAAATCGGCGTCGAGCTTGGCCAGGCCCGCTACGATCTTCGCGCGCCGATCCTTGATCCAGGCATCCTGCCTGTCGATGCGTTGCTTCGCCTCGGCGAGCATCCGGTCCATCTCGGCCGGCTGCGGGCCGCCCGATGTGGCGCGGTTCCTGATGATCGCGACGGGGTCGAGCGTCGCGCGGAACTCGGCCTCGCTCATCGGCAATTCGGCTGCGGCGAGCCCCATCTCGGTCGCCGCCTTGCGGTAGATCGCCTGCGCCTGGGCATAGGGAAACTCGGTCGGTTTGATGTTGTTGAGCTTGGCGTAGTCCACGACCTCCGATGCGAAATGATGTCCGGCGCGGAAGGGCAGCTTGTATTTCCGCATCAGCATATCGGCGAGTTCCTGGGAGGCGGTCCAGTCGCTGTTGAGCTCTTCGAGCGCGCGTTCCGGGTCGATGGCGAGCGCCTTCAGGATGCGGTCGAGCCCCTGCAGGGCCTTGGTCGCGCTGTCGGTCATGGCGCTGTTGACCTTGGCACCCTTTGCGTCAGGCATGCCGGGCGGGATGTTATGTGCCCTGAACACAGGTCCCATCGCCAGCGAGAGCGCGGTCGAAGCGTCCTCGCGGGTGCCGTTCAGCAGGCCCGGATTGCGCTTCTGCGGCATGGCGCTGGAGACATAGGTATTGCCGCCGCCCGTCGTGCCGCCGCCCTCGCGCAGCAGGATCCAGGGCCGTGCCTGGGCATATTGCGTCATCACGTCCTCGATGAAGCCGCCGACATGCAGCGCAATGCCGGTGACGATGCCGCCGACCTCCACGGGCAGGTCGGCAGCCGCGATCTGCGAGGCGTCATAGGCGTTCTCGACAAGGCCGGCGAAGCCGAGATAGTCAGCCATGCGCTGGCGATCGAGCGGCCAGCTCGTGCCGTTGAGCACGGTCGTACCCATCGGCGAAAGGTCGACGCGGGCATAGGTTTCGCGGATGCGCTGTGCGTCGCGGTCGAGGCCGGCGGCGAGGCCCAGAAGATAATGGCCATAGCTGTTGGGCTGGGCGGCGACGCCGTTGGTGTAGTTGGGCACGACGGTGTCGCGATGCGTCGCCGCGAGATCGACCATGGTCCGTGTCGCCCGGTTGAGCTGGTCGGCCAGCGTCAAGAGCCGGTCGCGCATGATCGCGGCGCGGTAGGTCGCATGCATGTCCTGACTGGAACGCCCGGCATGGATCAGCGTGACCTCGACCCCGGCTTCCTTGATCATCAAGGGCTCGAAGGTGATGACGGTCGAGGGGCGCTTGGCGCCGGGCTGGCCGCCGGCTTCGATCACTTTGGCGATGCCTTTCGCCAGCTTCGGCGCCAGCGACCGATCGAGCAGGCCCTGCTCCGAATTGATGACCGTGCTCGCCTTGTTGATCTCGCCGAGCCAGAAGAACTCGTCCCGGACGGGTTCTTTCGGTGGTGCCGCCTGCTGGGCGTGGGCGGGCAGGGAGATCGCCGTCAGAAGGAGGGCGGCGGCGAGCGGTTTCAATCCGGACATCGATTCCTCCGTTCCGAAAGGCGATAGCGCTCTCGGTGTCTGTGGTCCTGTTCCCCCACCTGAAACTGGAGTTGAGACCAAAGCGGCGGGGCCGGCAAGCCATCGCAGGACCGGCGCAAAGCGGGGGCTGTCTGGCCGCGCATCAGATTCTTCCGAAAAGTGGATTCCCCTTTTCGGCCCGATGCTGTAGAGGCGCTTTCATGATGATCCGGCTGAGCCTGCGAGACCTGCGACGACCGGCGCGCTGAATGCGCCCTCCCGGTCATGCGCCCGCACGCGCCTGCCCTTAGCTCAGCCGATCCGCCTCCCGCGCTACACGTCGATCATCATGACATCCCTGCCTCTGACCATCCGCCACGAACTCCCCGTGGACGCCGCCGCGATCGAGCGCCTGCATGAGCGCGCCTTCGGCCCCGGCCGCTTCGCCCGCACCGCCTTTCGCCTGCGCGAGGGCGTGCCGCCCGAGCCGGCCCTGTCCTTCGCCAGCCATGTCGGCACCTTCCTGGTCGGTTCGGTGAAGGTGACGGCGGTCCTCGCCGGCGGTCATAAGGCGCTGATGCTCGGGCCGCTGACCGTCGATCCGGCCTTCGAGGGTCGGGGGATCGGTGCAGCCTTGATGAACCGCTCGATCGAGGCCGCGCGCGAGGCCGGTCACGACCTGATCCTGCTGATCGGTGACGCGCCCTATTACGCGCGCTTCGGCTTCAAGGTCCTGCCGCCCGGCCAATTCGTACTGCCGGGGCCGGCCGATCCGGCGCGCTTCCTGGCTCTGGAGCTGGTCGAGGGTGTGCTGAAGCAGCGCAGCGGAGCGGTGACCTCGATCCGCTTCAGCCCTGACGCCTGAGGCGCCTGCCGCTCTCGCCAAGCCAGCCGGCGACGAGGGCGCCGAACAGCACGGCAAGGCCGAGCAGGCCGATGAAGAGCGGCGAGATGCGCACGCCGCGCACGATGCCGGAATCGCTGATCCTCAGGCCGATCCAGTCATTGCCGGCGAACTGGCTGCCGGAGCGCACCGGCACGATGCGCGGCAGGTTGACGGCCGCGCCGCTCTCGCGGCCGATGCGGCGCGAGGAGCCGCCGGTCGCCTGCGCCAATTGCTGGAGCGCGGTGGGGTCGCTGACCACTTCCATCAACTCGCGCGGGTTCTCCGGTCCGACGCTGGCGAAGGCGGTGAGGTTGTCTGCCGTCAATCTGTAGAGCCCGAGATCGCTGGTCGGGATGCGGGCGGTGAACAGGCCGGGGCGGCCGGGCTCCAGTGTCACCGTGCGCGACTGGCCGTCGGGGCCGGTGATGGTGACGGGCGAGGGGGTGTCGCGCAGCGTCTGGCGCTCGACCTCGACGGTGGCGCCGCGCACCGTGGCGCGCAAGGCCTCCTCCTCCAGCTCCGGCTCCTTCATCAGCCAGTGGCTGAGGCGGCGCAGCAGGTCGAGATAGGGACCGCCATCGCGGAAGCCCCGCGCCCAGAGCCAGGCATGGTCGGAGAGGAAGAGCGCGACGCGGCCCTTCTGCTCGCGTGCCAGCATCAGTAGCGGCCGCTCGCCCGGGCCGGTCATGACGGGGGCGGTGCCGGCCCGTGCCTGGGCGCCGACCATGCGCAGCCACTCGCCCCAGCGCGGCGGCGAGACCTCGGAACCCGGCAGGTCGCGGGTCACGGGGTGGCGCTTGCCGGGTTCGCTGACCTCTGCACGATAGGCCTCGTCGATGACGCTGCCATCGGGCAGAGCCGGCAGGATCTGGCCGAGCGGCGTGCGCGCCAGCGTCTGCGAGCCTGCATATTCAGGCCCGGCCGCGACGAGCAGCGCGCCGCCGTCGCGGACATAGCGGACGATGTTCTCGAAATAGAGCAGCGGCAGGATCGACTGGTTGGCGTAGCGGTCGAAGATGATCAGGTCGAATTCCTTGATCTTGACCTGGAACAGCTCGCGCGTCGGGAAGGCGATCAGCGAGAGCTCGTTGATCGGCGTGCCGTCCTGCTTCTCCGGCGGGCGCAGGATGGTGAAATGGACGAGGTCGACATTGGCGTCGGCCTTGAGGAGGTTGCGCCAGGTGCGCTCGCCCGGATGCGGCTCGCCCGAGACCAAGAGCACCCGCAGCTTGTCGCGCACGCCCTCGATGGTGATGACCGCGCGGTTGTTCGCCAGCGTCAGTTCGTTGTCGATCGCTTGCGCCTCGATCTCGACGACGTTCGGCCCGCCGCGATCGATGCGGACGGGGACCTGCACGGTCTGGCCGGTCGCGACCTCGCGGCGGGCGATGATCTCGCCGTCGCGGCGGATGGTGAGGCCGGCGCGGCCGGGGCCACCCTTGTCGACGACGCGCAGCCGGATGATCTGGTCCTTGCCGACAATGCCGAAGCGCGGCGAATCGACCAGCACGATGCGGCGGTCGATCTCGGCATTGCGGCCGGTGGTCAGGACATGCAGCGGCGCGCGCAGGCCGAGCACCTCGGCATTGGGCGGGGCATCGTGGGCGAGGCCGTCGGTGATCGCGATCGCGCCCGCGACGCGCTCCGAAGGCACATCGGCGAGGCTCGACGACAGCGCCTCGAACAGGCGGGTGCCGTCGTTCGTGCCTTGCGCGTCGCGCAGCTCGACGATCCGCGGCTCGACATTGGGAACGCCGCGCAACTGCCGCTCGATCTCGGCTACGGCGGCATCGGTCTGGGCCGCGCGGTCGGCAAGACGGTTGGAGGCGGAACGGTCGACCACGACGGCGACGACGTCCTTGACCGGCTCGCGATCCTCGAAGACCAGCGAGGGGTCGGCCAGTGCCGCCGTCAGCACGACAAGGGCGAGCGCGCGCAGGATGGCGCTGCGGCCGGCCAGCACGATGGCTGCGCCGGCAGCCAGAGCCGCAAGTACGGCGAGGCCGATCAAGAGCGGCAGGGGCACCATCGGGGCGAGGGAGACGCTCCACATGGCTATTGCCCCAGCCTTTCCAGCAGGGCCGGGACATGGACCTGATCGGCCTTGTAGTTGCCGGTGAGCGCGTACATGACGAGGTTGATGCCGCCGCGCAGTGCCATCTCGCGCTGGCGCGGATCACCGCCGGAGAGCGGCACCAGCCCTTCGCCGCGGCGGTCGATCGCCCAAGCGGCGGCGAGGTCGTTGGCGGTGATGACGATCGGCGAGACATTGTCGCCGGCCCGCGCCGGGCGGCGCCCGTCGCTATCGGCGGGCGGCAGGGTCTCGACCCAGGTCGTGCCGGTGTCGTAGCGGCCGACGAGCTCGTCGAGGATGTAGAAGGTCTTGGTCAGGACGTGGTCGCGCGGCAGCGGCTCCAGCTCGGGGATATCGAGCGTCTGCAGCATGCGCTTGAGCTGGTCGCCCTCGGGCGTGGTGCCGCCGCCGGGGCGGGCGCTCATGGCGTCGCGGGTGTCGAAGATCACGAGGCCGCCGCCCTTCATATAGGCTTCGAGCTTGCGCAAGGTCTCTGCCGTGGGGAGCGGGCGGCCTGCGACGATCGGCCAGTAGAGCACCGGGAAGAAGGCGAGTTCGTCGCGCTCGACGCTGACACCGACGGGATCGCCCGGCTCCAGCGCCGTACGGGCGCCGAGCACGGTGTTGAGACCGGTCAGGCCAGCCTTCGACATGTCGTCAACGGGTTTGTCGCCGGTGACGACATAGGCGAGCCGCGTCTGTGCGCCATTGGCAAGCAGGGCACGCGGGATCGGCGGGCGGGTATCGGCCTGCGCATTCGGTGCGGGTTGCTGGGCTCGTGCGGAATCGGGCGCAAGCGCGAAGGCGGCCGCGAGCGCGATGAGGATGGCGGCGGGCGCGGCGGCCCTGCGCAGGCGAGCGACGTTGAGACGGCCGCCGAGCCAGAGCGTCGCCAGCGTGTCGATGACGAGCAGCAGCAGCGCGAGAATCAGCATCGGCGGGCGGATGTCGCGCGCGACTGGCTCGTCGATCGGCAGCACGGCGACGCCGAGGCTGGCGAGGTCCAGCGCCGCGAGCGTGTCGGTCGGCGTCAGCGCATTGACTGCGAGCGAGCCGTCGGTCGGGCCGTAGAGGCCGGGCGGATGGGCGAGCGTGGCGCGGCCGGCATAGTTGCGCGCCACCGGCTGGGCGGTCGCCGGCGCCGCGCGGAACTGGCCGATGCCGTCGAGCACGCGGGTCGGGGACAGGGTCTCGACCTTGGTCTCGTCGCCTTGCGTTTCGACGGTGGGGCCGTTGCCGGCGAGGTTGACGATCTTGCGGAGCATGTCGACGAAGAGGCCTGAGAGCGGAAGGTTCGACCAGGTGGTGTCGGCGGTGACATGAACCATGGCGATGAGACCGTCGCCGCGCCGTTCGGCGGTGACGACCGGCGTGCCATCCTCCAGCGCGGCCCAGGTCTTGCGCGACAGGTTCGGTTCCGGCTCGGCCAGGATCTGGCGGCTGACGCGGATGTCGTCGCTGATCGTTAGACCGAAGAACGGGCTTTCGCGGGTGAAGGGTGCGAGCTTGCGCGGGCTTTCCCAGGACAGGCCGCCGCCGAGCGTGCGTCCGCCGCGGCGCAGCCGCACCGGCGTCAATTCGTCGGAAGCGGCGGCGAGGCGCGCGCCGGCGAAGCGCAGCAGCACGCCGCCGCGCTCGACGAAGCTCGTCACCTTCTCGGCGGTCTCGCGATCGAGCGCGCCGATATCGGCGAGGACCAGGACCGAGAGATTCTGCGCCAGCATTTCGCCGATCGGGTCGGTCGAGCCCTGCCGGGGTTCGCGGATCTCGGCGAAGGGCTGGAGCGCGCGGGAGAGATAATAGGTCGGAGACAGCAAGGGCTGCGCCGTGTCGGCGGTCGCACCGGAGACGAGGCCGATGCGGCGGCGCTTGGCGCGGTCGTCCAGCAGTGCAACCGCGCCGGCACTGCGCTCGCCGATGATCTCCAGTCGCGAAACGGCGTTGCGCACCTCGATCGGCAGGGTGAGCCGGGCGGTCGTCTCCAGATTGCTGCCTTCGAAGATGAAGGGCGCGTTGCCGAGCGGCAGGCCCTTGAGATCGAGCGCGCGGACCTGGCCCGTCGCCGGGGCGCTGGCGACGGGACGCAGCACCTTGACGGTCAGGGCACCGGCGAGGTTCTCGGGGGCGGCGAGGGCAAGCTGCGCGGGCGGAGCGGCGTGGATCGCGAGGCGGCGTGCTTCGGCATCCTGCTTCAGCCGGGCGAGGAAGCTGCCGTCGTCGGAGACGCCGAGCCCATCGGCGACCCAGACGATCTCGGCGGTGGGCGCGCTCTGCAGGAAGGCCTCGATGCGCGGGAGATATGCGGCGCGGTCCGGAGCGTGCGGCTGGAGCGGGAGGGCCCGCAAACGGTCGAGCGCGATGCGGGGCTCGGCCAGCGCGATGGCGGCGGGAGCTTCTGCGAGGCCGACCACGGCGACCGGGCGGCCTTCGCGGGTGGCGGCGGCGATGCGCGATTCGGCGACCGCGACGCGCTCCGGCCAATCGGTCGCGGCGCCGAAGCCGTTATCGATCAGGAGCAGGACCGGGCCGCGCGAGGGCGCCGCATCCCGCACCGGATTCCAGACCGGGCCGGCGACGGCGAGAATGGCGAGCGCGGCGACCGCCATGCGCAGCGCCAGCAGCCACCAGGGCGTATGGGCCGGCGTCTCACGCTTGGCGATCAGGTCCGCCATGATCTTCAGTGGCGGGAAATCGATGCGGCGCGGTCGCGGCGGCGTGACGCGCAGGATCAACCAGAGCGCCGGCAGTAACGCGAGCGCCGCGAGAGCGAGCGGGGCGGAGAAACTGAAGGGCAGGGCGCTGAGCATCGGCGATCCCCTCAGAAGCCCGAGGCGCTGCGCGAGGCGGCAATGAGGCTCGCGATGCGCAGCACCGCTTCGCTGGCCGGACGGTCGGTGCGATGCAGCGTCAGGGTCCAGCCGGCCCTGCGGCAGGCCTCGGCGATCGCCTCGCGATGGGCGGCGAGGCGCTGGCGGTATTCATCGCCCCAGGCGCCGGCATCGCCGACGCGCAGGGTCAGCCCGTCCTCAAGGTCGAAGAGTTCGGCCTGGCCGCTGAAGGGGAAGGTTTCCTCGATCGGATCGGCGATCAGCAGGACATGGCCGCGCGCGCCCGATGACGCGAGCGTGGCGATCCGCTGGGTCAGTGCCGAGGCGGGCGACAGCCCGTCGGTGATGATGATCGCGTCCGCCAGCCGGGGCAGGGGCGCTTCCGGCGGAATATCCGAGGGGGTGTTGCGCTCGTCCGCGATGACGGCCTGCGCCAGCAGCTCGACGATGCGACGGGAGGCCAGCGCCCGCGTCAATCCGATATGGCCGACGCGCTCGCCGCCCTCGACCATCGTTTCGGCCAGCGCGAAGCCTGCGACCAGCGCGCGGTCGAGCTTCGAGGCCATGGCGAGCGAGGAGGCGAAGCCCATCGAGGGGGAGCGGTCGATCCAGAGCCAGATCGAATGCGAGGCTTCCCATTCGCGCTCGCGGACGAAGAGATGGCCGTCACGGGCGGAGCGGCGCCAGTCGATGCGCGAGGCCGATTCGCCGGCGACCAGCGGGCGGTACTGCCAGAAGGTCTCGCCCGGACCGGCGCGGCGCCTTCCATGGATGCCATGGATGCTGGCCGAGACGCGGCGCGCCTCCAGGATCAGGCGCGGCAGGCGCGCGGCGAGGTCGAGCGCATCCGTGAGGACCGGCCGCGATGGCCGCCTTTCGCTCGGACCCAGGACGCGCGTGCGCAGCATCGGCTTATCCCAGCCGTTCCACGAGCTTGCCGATCAAGCCTTCGACGGTCTCGCCATCGGCGCGGGCGGCGAAGGTCAGCGCGACGCGGTGCTTCAGGACGGGGATGGCGAGCGCCGCGACATCGTCGACGGAGGGGGCGAGCCGGCCTTCGACGAGGGCACGGGCACGCACCGCCAATGTCAGCGACTGGCTGGCGCGGGGGCCCGGGCCCCAGGAGAGCTTGTCGGTGACCGAGGCCTCGCCCTCGCCGGGGCGGGCGGAGCGGACGAGGTCGAGGATCGCATCGACGATCGCCTCGCCGACCGGCAGGCGCCGGACGAGGCGCTGGATCGACATCAGCGTCTCCGCCGTCATCGCCGCGGCGGGCTTGTATTCGGCGGCGCCGGTGGTCTCCAGCAGGATGCGCCGCTCGGCCTCGCGGTCGGGATAGCCGACATCGATCTCAAGCAGGAAGCGGTCGAGCTGGGCCTCGGGCAGCGGATAGGTGCCTTCCTGCTCGATCGGGTTCTGTGTCGCCAGCACATGGAAGGGCGCCGGCAGGTCATAGCGCTCGCCGGCGACCGTGACATGGTGCTCCTGCATCGCCTGCAGCAGGGCGGACTGCGTGCGCGGCGAGGCGCGGTTGATCTCGTCCGCCATCAGGAGCTGGGCGAAGACCGGGCCCTTGATGAAGCGGAAATGGCGCTTGCCGTCGCTCGATTCGTCGAGCACCTCGGAGCCGAGGATGTCGGACGGCATCAGGTCCGGCGTGAACTGGACGCGCCGGGCTGCGAGGCCGAGCACGGTGCCCATCGCCTCGACGAGCTTGGTCTTGGCGAGGCCGGGCACGCCGACGAGCAGGCCGTGCCCGCCCGAAAGCAGCGTCACCAGCGAGAGATCGACGACCTTCTGCTGGCCGAAGATGACCTGGCCGATCTCCTTGCGCGCTGCGCCGATGGCGCCGAGTGCCGCTTCCGCCGCCTCGACGATGCCTGTGTCGAGGTCGATCGGCGAGGTGCTCTCGTTTGCCCGGGCTTGCGCCGCCATGTCGGTCTCCTTCACCTTCGTCGCGAGGGCGCAGGCGCCCGGCGTCATCATCCAGGGAGTGTGGACGGGCCATCCTGCCGGCTCAAGCGCCGAATGGAACGGTACACATCATCCGGCTTCACGATTATGTGGAGTTCAAGGCGGAAACGCGATGCAGCCACGATGCCGCAGCCGGGGAGCAGAGAGATCGAGATGACGGGACCGGGCCAGGCGATGGAGCGGTTGATGGCTTCGCTCGGCGGTGGCAAGGCGCGCGGCCTGCCGCCGGTGGAGCGCTGGGACCCGCCTTTCTGCGGCGATCTCGACATGCGCATCGCCGCGGACGGCACCTGGTTCTACATGGGCACGCCGATCGGCCGGCCGGCGCTGGTGAAGCTGTTCTCCTCGGTGTTGAAGCGCGAGGGCGACGATTACTTTCTCGTGACCCCGGTCGAGAAGGTCGGGATCACGGTCGATGACGCGCCGTTCCAGGCTGTCGAGATGCAGGTCGATGGCGAGGGCGATGGCCGGACGATCGCGTTCCGCACGCAGGTCGACGATCTCGTCGGGGTGGGGTCGGACCACGCCTTGCGTTTCGCGCGGGCTGCGCAGGACGGGTTGAAGCCCTATGTCCATGTCCGGCGGGGCCTCTGGGCCCGGCTGACGCGGGCGCTGACCTATGACCTGCTGGCGCTCGGCGAGATCAGGGAGGTCGGGGGCACGGCGATGTTCGGGATCGCCACCGCGGGTCAGTTTTATCCGGCACTGCCGGCGAGCGAGATCGAGGATATCGGGTGCTGAACACAATCGAGTCTGCCCTCAACCTCAGTGCCGAGGGCTTCGCGACCTTGGCGCGCGAGCGGCTGAGGGCCGAGCCGCCAGCGTTGGGGGATGTGATCAGCCGGCCGCGCGGCGACCATGAGAATCAACCCTCGCCGGTGCCGATCCCCGACGAGAAGCGGGCCGTGCCGGCTGCCGTGCTGATCGGCATCGTGCCGCGCCCCGAGGGGCCGACCGTGTTGCTGACGCAGCGTGCCGCGGCGCTCCGCAACCATTCGGCACAGGTCGCCTTTCCCGGCGGGCGCGTCGATGCCGTCGATGGCTCGCCGGTCGTCACGGCCCTGCGCGAGACCGAGGAGGAGATCGGCCTGTCGCGCTCGCATATCCGCACGCTCGGCTTCCTCGACGCCTATCTGACAGGCACCGGCTACCGGATCGTGCCGGTGGTCGCGCTGGTCGAGCCGCCCTTCTCGCTGACGATCAACCATAACGAGGTCGACGAGGCCTTCGAGACGCCACTCTCCTTCCTGCTCGACCCTGCAAACCACAAGCGCGAGGGCCGGGAATGGAAGGGGCATTTCCGCACCTACTATGCGATGCCGTTCCAGGATCGCTATATCTGGGGGGCGACCGCCGGCATGATCCGCAACCTCTACGAGCGGCTGGCCGGATAAGACTGTACTGCGCGGAGGACGCGCCGAGGAAACGACGAAGCCGATGCTGCGCGCGATCATCGAAGAGGTTCTGCTCTTCGTCCTGCCTTTCTGCATTTTCGCAGGCTATCTCGTCATCAACAGGCGCAATCCCTTCGATGTCGAGCACTGGAGCCCACATGTCTTTCGCCTGGCGGTCGTGGGCTTCGTGCTGGCGATCGCCGTGCTGATCTATGGTGGCTTCATCGCGCCGCGCAGCGAGGGCGCCTACGAGCCGCCGCATATGGAGAACGGGGTTCTGGTGCCCGGCCGCTTCAAATGAGCGGGGATCGCGCCGGCGAGATCGCGCGCTTCCTGATGCAGCCGGCGCTGGCGCGGTTGCTGCTGGCGCTCGATGGAGACGGCGAGGAGACGCGCGTCGTTGGCGGTGCGGTGCGCAACCTCCTCATCGGCGAACCGGCAAGCGATATCGATCTCGCGACGACCGCCTTGCCGGACGAGACGATACGGCGTGGACGAGCGGCAGGCTTCAAGGCGGTGCCGACCGGGATCGAGCACGGCACGGTGACGCTCGTCACCGAGGGCGCGAGCTTCGAGGTGACGACGCTCCGGCGCGATGTCGAGACGGATGGGCGCCGCGCCAAGGTCGTGTTCGGCCGCGATTTCGCAGCCGATGCGCTCAGGCGCGATTTCACCATCAATGCGCTCGGGCTTGG
This sequence comes from Allobosea sp. GW822-FHT05A11, assembly GCF_058800455.1. Taxonomy (NCBI): domain Bacteria; kingdom Pseudomonadati; phylum Pseudomonadota; class Alphaproteobacteria; order Hyphomicrobiales; family Alloboseaceae; genus Allobosea; species Allobosea sp. GW822-FHT05A11. Next base: position 710,650 of record NZ_JBXAMI010000001.1, read on the forward strand.
CCGGGACGGCCGGTTGCATGACTATTGCGGCGGGCTCGACGATCTCGCCGGGCGGCGCGTGCGCTTCATCGGAGAGGCGGATGCCCGCATCCGGGAGGATTACCTGCGCATCCTGCGCTTCTTCCGCTTCCATGCCCGCTATGGAGCGGGAGAGCCCGATGCGGAGGGACTGCGTGCCTGCATCGCCGGCCGCGAGGGGCTTGCGGGATTGTCGCGCGAGCGGGTTCGGGCTGAGCTGCTGAAGCTCCTCGTTGCGCCTGGCGTCGTCGCGACCATCCAGGCGATGGCCGGCGCCGGGCTGCTGATGCCGGTGATCGGTGGCGTGCCACATCTCTCGCGCTTCGCCGCAGTCGCGGAGGATGACGGCGCCGACGTCTATCCGGCGTTTCGGCTGGCGGCACTATCGGTTGCAGTGGGCGAGGATGCGTTGCGCCTGCGCGACCGGTTGCGGCTTTCGAACGAGGAGTTCGACCGGATCGAGCGCCTTGCGCGAGCGCTGGAAGGCCTGGGTGGACGGGCAAATCTTCCCAGCATTGCCAAGTTGCGCCACGTCGCGCATGGCGCGGGGGACGCCGCCGCGGCTGCCGCGCTCGTTCTGTTGAATGTTTCCGCGGGGAGCGAAGACCGGAACGGCGTGCAGTGCCTCATCGGCGAACTCGGCCGGACGCCGCGCTTCGAGCCGACGGGCAAGGATGTCATCGGGCTCGGCATCTCGCCCGGGCCGCGTGTCGGACAGGCGCTTGCGACGGCCCGGCAGAGCTGGATCGAGGCCGGCTGCCCGACCGGGGCGGACAAGCAGATGGAGTTCGTCAAGACGGCCCTGGCCGCTGCCCGCTAGCGCGGGCTGCACCAGGAAGCTCTGCCCTCAGGGCCAGCGCACCGTCGGCGGCATGGAGGACAGGATCGACGCGACGTTGCCGCCGGTCTTCAGCCCGAAGATCGTGCCGCGGTCATAGAGCAGGTTGAATTCGACATAGCGTCCGCGCCGCACCTGCTGCTCGTGCCGCTCGGCCTCACTCCAGGGCTTGCCGATATTGCGGCGCAGGATGTTCGGGTAGCTGTCGAGGAAAGCCTCGCCGACGGCCCTTGTGAAGGCGAAATCGGCTTCGACGTCGCCTGTCCAGATGTAGTCGTAGAAGATGCCGCCGATGCCGCGCGGCTCGTTGCGGTGCTTCAGGAAGAAATACTCGTCGCACCAGCTCTTGAAGCGCGGATAGTCCGCCACGGCCGGAAACTCCTCGCAGGGTGCACGCATCGCGGCGTGGAAAGCCTGCGTATCCGGATCGCTCTGGTTGCGCCGCGCCTCCAGCACCGGCGTCAGGTCGGCGCCGCCGCCGAACCAGGGCTTGGTGGTGACGACGAGCCGCGTGTTCATGTGCACGGTCGGCGCATGCGGGTTCCAGGGATGGGCGATCAGCGAAATCCCCGTGGCATGGAAGCGCGGGTCCTCCGAAGCGCCAGGAATCTGCGCTGCAAAATCGGGGTGGAAGCTGCCATGTACGGTCGAGACGTGGACGCCGACCTTCTCGAAGACGCGGCCCTTCATGATCGACATGACGCCGCCGCCACCGGGCGCGCCGTCATGGTTGGTGCGCTGCCACGGCGTGCGGACGAAGCGCCCGGGCGCATCCGCCTCGGGCGGGAAGGGGCCGGCGGCCTCGTCCTCGACCGCTTCGAAGGCGGCGCAGATGCGATCGCGCAGGGTCTCGAACCAGGCTGCGGCGCGCGGCTTGAGCGCTTCGACCACGGCGGGATCGACGGGGAGGGATTCAGCGGGCTTCGGGGTGGTCATCATCTGTTCCATCGCGGCCCGGGAAGCCGCCAGTCTGTCGCAAGGCCTCGCCCATTACCATTGCTGCTGCCAGTGCGACATTGAGCGAGCGCAATCCCGACCGCATCGGAATGTGCAGGCTGGCCTCGGCGGCGGCATGCACTTCGGCCGTCACGCCGGTCGATTCGCGCCCGACCAGGACGATGTCACCGAGGCGGAAGGCGAAGTCGGGCAGGGCGGTCTCGCCGTCGGTCTCAGCCAGGACGAGGCGATGGCCTTGCGCCCGGCGCCAGTTCTCGAAGGCAGAGAAGGAATCATGGCGCCGGACGGCGGCGCGCTCGAGATAATCCATGCCGGAGCGGCGGAAATGTCGATCCGAGATATCGAAGGCTGCGGGCTCGACGATGTCGACGGCGATGCCGAGGCAGGCGGCCATGCGGATCATCGTGCCGGCGTTCTGCGGGATGTCCGGCTGGAAAAGGGCGAGGCGAAGCATGGCCCTGTCATGCGGTGACGCCCGGATATGCGTCAAGCAGACTGGCTATCGGCGCCGGCGAGGGCCATATGCCTCGTTTCCGTCGTTATGCCGATTCAGAGGAAGGCAGACATGTTCGCTCCGCTCTTCCGCTGGCTCGAAAGCCGAATCGACGTCTTTGCCCGCTTCGACGAGCAGGAGACGCCGCCGCGCGGCGTCTGGCCCTTCATGTGGCACCACATCAAGGGCGTGAAGGGCTGGATGGCCCTGATCATGCTCACGGGCCTGGGCTTCAGCGGCATCGAGGCGGCGATGTATCTGATGGTCGGCTGGTTCGTCGACCTGCTCTCGACGCAATCGCCGGAGACGATCTTCCGCGACCATGGCTGGCTCCTGGCCGGCGCGGCCTTCCTGCTCGTCGTCGTCCGGCCGCTGATCTATTTCGCCAACCACGCCATCGTCGACCAGGTCGTGGTGCCGCAGATCACCAACCAGATCCGCTGGCGCAACCATGTCTACACGCTCGGCCACGCGCTGGGCTACTTCCAGAACGATTTCGCCGGGCGCCTCTCCGCGCGTGTCATCCAGGCCGGGCAGGCGATCCGGGGTGCGACGATCGAGGTCATCGACGACCTCTGGTACGCGCTGGTCTTCGCCACGGTCGCGATCGGCTTCTTCGGCAAGACCAGCCCGTGGCTGGCGCTGCCGGTGATCCTGTGGCTTGCGGCCTATGTCGTGCTGCTGATCTATTTCGTGCCGCGGGCCAAGCGGCGCTCGGAGGCGAACTCGCTGGGGCGCTCGACCACGACGGGGCGCATCGTCGATTCCTATACGAACATCCTGACGGTGAAGCTGTTCGCCCGGGCCGATGCCGAGCGCTCGGCGGTGCGCGACTCGTTGTCGCGCTGGAACGCTTCCTTCCTCAATCTGTCGCGCCTGATCACCGGCGTCAGCGTCATCCTGCAGACGATGAACAGCCTGCTCGTGGTGGCCACGGCCTGGCTTGCGCTGCTGCTCTGGAGCCAGGGCGAGATGACGCCGGGCGCGGTCGCGGCCGCCATCGGGCTCGTGCTCCGGCTGGTGCAGATGTCGGGCTGGCTGATCCATCTGGTGCGCGGCATCTTCGAGAATATCGGCTCGGTGCAGGAGAGCATGGAGACGATCGCCAAGCCGCACGACCTGCCGGATGCGCCGGGCGCGGTGCCGCTGGTCGTCGACAAGGGCGCGATCAGCTTCGAGAAGATCCGCTTCAACTACGGCCGGGGGCAGGGGCTGTTCGACGGGCTCGATCTCCAGATCAAGCCGGGCGAGCGGATCGGGCTGGTCGGCCCGTCGGGTGCCGGCAAGTCGACCTTGGTGAACCTGCTGCTCCGGCTCTACCCCCTCGAAGGCGGTCGCATCCTGATCGACGGGCAGGACATCGCCCATGTCACGCAGGATAGCCTGCGAGCCCAGATCGGCATGGTGACGCAGGATAATTCGCTGCTGCACCGCTCGATCGGCGACAATATCGCCTATGGCCGCATCGGCGCGAGCGAAGCCGAAATCGCGCTCGCGGCGCAGCAGGCGGAGGCGCATGGCTTCATCCTGGGCCTCGGCGACCAGGACGGGCGCCAGGGCTTCGATTCGCGCGTCGGCGAGCGCGGCGTGAAGCTTTCGGGCGGGCAGCGCCAGCGCATCGCGATCGCCCGCGTGCTGCTCAAAGATGCGCCGATCCTGATTCTCGACGAGGCGACCTCGGCGCTCGACTCCGAGGTCGAGGCGGCGATCCAGCAGCAGCTCGCTGCCCTGATGCAGGGCAAGACCGTGATCGCGATCGCGCATCGGCTGTCGACCATCGCTGCGCTCGACCGGCTGATCGTGCTCGATGGCGGGCGGATCGCCGATATCGGCAGCCATAACGAGTTGATCGCGCGCGGCGGCCTCTATGCCCGGCTCTGGGCACGCCAATCGGGTGGCTTCCTGGCTGCGGCCGATCCGGAAAAGCTCGCCGTCTGAACGCCTTCGCCGGCGGACTGTGCGCCATGCATGGCCGAGGCGTTCGCGACAGTAGACTTCGTCCAATCTGCATGTCAAAGAGCCGAAGGTGACGCACCGCCGCATTGCGGCGGCAGCGACGCGCCCCTATGAGGGCGAGAGGCGACAATTTCGAGCTGTTACAGCTCGCAAGACGTGTAAGAGGTTTGGATCGTGGCGCACGCGACCGATACATCGACCGGAACAACCCGCCGCGATTTCCTGATGCTTGCCACCGGCGCCGCCGGCGCGGTCGGCATCGGGGCGCTCGTCGTCCCCCTGGTCAGCCAGATGGCGCCCGATGCGCAGACCGTGGCCGCCGGCGCGCCGGTCGATGTCGACCTGGCCCCCATCGCCGAAGGCCAGGCGATCAAGCTGTTCTGGCGCGGCAAGCCGATCTTCGTGCGCCATCGCACCAAGAAGGAAATCGACGAGGCGCTGGCCGTCGACGTCGCGACCCTGCGCGATCCGCAGACCGACCAGCAGCGCACCAAGGCCGGCCACGAGCAGTATCTGGTCGTCTTCGGCAACTGCACCCATCTCGGCTGCATTCCGCTGGGCACCGCGCCCGGCGAATCGAAGGGCGATTTCGACGGCTGGTTCTGCCCCTGCCACGGTTCGCACTACGATTCCTCCGGCCGCATCCGCAAGGGGCCGGCGCCGCTCAACCTGCCGGTGCCGCCTTACGCTTTCACGGCGGACACCAAGATCAAGATCGGCTGAGCGATGCGCTCGACGCTTTCCTGCCAAGATGAGACAGCCTTGAGGCATTCTTCATGAGTGGTCACAGTTCCTACGTCCCGAAGACCGGCATCGAACGCTGGCTCGATGTGCGCCTGCCGATCATCCGGCTCGCCCATGATTCGGCGGTTTCCTATCCGGTGCCGCGCAACCTGAACTATCTGTGGACCTTCGGCGGCATCCTCGCTTTCATGCTGGTGGCGCAGATCGTCACAGGCATCGTCCTGGCGATGCACTACACGGCCAATTCGATGCTCGCCTTCAATTCGGTCGAGCACATCATGCGCGACGTGAATTACGGCTGGCTCCTGCGCTACCTGCACTCCAACGGCGCCTCGATGTTCTTCATCGCCGTCTATGTGCATATCTTCCGCGGGCTTTATTATGGCTCGTACAAGGCGCCGCGCGAGCTGCTCTGGATTCTCGGCGTGGTCATCTTCCTGCTGATGATGGCGACGGCGTTCATGGGCTACGTGCTGCCCTGGGGCCAGATGTCCTTCTGGGGCGCGACCGTCATCACCAACCTGTTCTCGGCCCTGCCGGTGGTCGGCGAGACGATCGTCACCTTCCTGTGGGGCGGTTACTCGGTCGACAACCCGACGCTGAACCGCTTCTTCTCGCTGCACTACCTACTGCCGTTCATGATCTTCGGTGTCGTCGGTCTGCATATCTGGGCGCTGCACGTCGTCGGCCAGAACAACCCGACCGGCGTCGAGGTGAAGAACGTCCAGAAGGATACCGTGCCGTTCACGCCCTACGCGACCGTCAAGGACATCTTCGGCATGGTCGTGTTCATGATCCTGTTCGCCTGGTTCGTGTTCTACCAGCCGAACTTCATGGGCCATGCCGACAACTACATCCCGGCGAACCCGGCCTCGACCCCGGCGCATATCGTCCCGGAATGGTACTTCCTGCCGTTCTACGCGATCCTGCGCGCCATTCCCGACAAGCTCGGCGGCGTCATGGCGATGGGCGGGGCGATCGTGGTGCTCGCCTTCCTGCCCTGGATCGACACCTCCAAGGTCAAGTCGATGAGCTATCGGCCGATCGGGCGCCAGCTGTTCTGGGCCTTCGTCGTGGTCTGCATCGGCCTCGGCTATCTCGGCGCGATGCCGGCTGAAGGCGGCTACGTCATCGCCTCGCAGATTTTCACCGTGCTGTATTTCGGCTTCTTCGTCGCGCTCTTCGTCGTCGGCCTGTTCGAGCGGCCGAAGGCGCTGCCGACCTCGATCGCCGACTCGGTGCTCGCTTCCAAGGGTGGATCGGCGGCGCGCGTCGCGACCGCCACCGCTGCCGAACCGAACGTCAAGGGCTGACGGAACCATGAGCAGAACATCGTTTCGTCTCGCCCTGACCGGGCTTACTGCTGCCCTCTCCCTGGCGCTGTTCCAGCCGGCAGCGCAGGCGGCCGAGGCCGGCCCGAAGCCGCCGGCGCTGACCTGGTCGTTCTCGGGACCGTTCGGCAAGTTCGATCGGGCCCAGCTGCAGCGCGGCTTCAAGGTCTTCAAGGAAGTCTGCGCGAGCTGCCATGGCGCCAGCCTCGTCGCCTTCCGCAACCTGTCGCAGCCCGGCGGCCCCGAATTCACGCCCGGCCAGGTCGCCGCGCTCGCCGCGACCTACCAGGTCAAGGACGGCCCGAACGACCAGGGCGAGATGTTCGATCGCCCCGGCCGTGCGGCCGACCGCTTCCCGTCGCCGTTCCCCAACGAGCAGGCGGCCCGCGCGGCCCAGGGCGGCGCCTATCCGCCGGACTTCTCGGTGCTCGCCAAGGCGCGCACCTATACCCGCGGCTTCCCGACCTTCATCTTCGATATGTTCACGCAGTATCAGGAGCAGGGGCCGGACTACATCCATGCCCTGATGGTGGGCTACAAGGAGCCGCCGGCCGGCTTCCCCGCGCTGCTGCCCGGGCAGAACTATAACGAGTACATGCCCGGCCATCTGATCGCGATGCCCAAGCCGCTGAGCGATGGGCAGGTCGAGTATCCGAAGGGCGCGGACGGCAAGTCGCCGGTGCCGGAGACGGTCGACCAGTATGCCCGCGACGTCGCCGCCTTCATGGTCTGGATGGCGGAGCCGCATCTGGAGGCGCGCAAGCGCCTGGGCATGCAGGTGATGGCGTTCCTGACCATTTTCGCCTTCCTGCTCTACTACACCAAGAAGAAGGTGTGGTCGCGCATGCCGGACGGCTCGCCGGCTCACTGAGGCAGCTGATATCGTTTCAGAAAAGGCCCCGGCGACGGGGCCTTTTTTGTTTTGCAGCCGTCATTCTCGGACGAAGCGAAGTGTAGATCCGGGAATCTCGGGCAGGGGAGGATTCCAGAGCCTTCTTCGGGGAGAGATGCTCGGGTCAGGCCCGAGCATGACGGCGTCCGGTCCGGCCGTATTGCGACCGTCATCGAAAGGTGGTCCTTTCCGCGCCCGTATTTGTTGTCGCATCGAATCCTTCCGAAAAGTGGCTTCCGCTTTTCGGGTCGATGCTCGAGGAAATCGACCATGAGCGAAGCCGTTCTCGGAATCATCGGCGGATCGGGCATCTACGATCTGCCGGGCCTGACCGACCTGCGCGAGGAGCGCATCGAAAGCCCGTGGGGCGAACCTTCGGATGTCTTGCGGACCGGCCGGATCGGCCAGACGAAGATCGTCTTCCTCCCTCGTCACGGGCGCGGCCACGCGATCCCGCCCTCCGAGATCAACTACCGGGCCAATATCGACGTGTTGAAGCGGGCGGGGGTGACCGATCTCGTCTCGCTCTCCGCCTGCGGCTCCTACAAGGCCGAGCTCTATCCCGGCCTGTTCGTGCTGGTCGACCAGTTCGTCGACAGGACGAGCCAGCGCGAGAACTCCTTCTTCGGCCGGGGCTGTGTCGCCCATGTCTCGGTCGCCCATCCGGTCGGGCCCGCCCTGCAGGCGCGGATCGCGGCGGCGGCGCAGGCCGAGGCGCTGCCCTTCGTCCGCGGCGGGACGCTGGTCACGATGGAAGGCCCGCAATTCTCGACCTATGCGGAATCGATGACCTATCGTGGGCTCGGCTATGACCTGATCGGCATGACGGCGATGCCCGAGGCCAAGCTCGCCCGCGAAGCCGAGATCACCTATGCCACGGTCGCGATGGTGACCGACTACGATTGCTGGCACGAGTTGCACGGCGCCGTCGATGTCGCCTCGGTCATCGCCGTGCTGCACGACAATGCCGACAAGGCGCGACGCCTCGTGGCGCGGCTCGCCGCCGATTTCCCGGCGCAGCGCGAGCCGTGCCCGGCCGGCTCCCATAACGCGCTCGACAACGCCATCGTGACGGCGCCGGCCTTCCGGGATCCGGCGCTGCTGGCGAAGCTCGACGCCGTCGCCGGGCGCGTGCTCGAGGCGGCGTGATGACGGCGCCCTTGACGAAGCCGGCCCGGCGTCGGACCAAGGCCTCCGTCAGTTCTTCCGAGACGGTGTCCATGAACCTTGCCGACAGCATCCGCGCGATCCCCGATTATCCTCGGCCCGGCATCGTCTTTCGCGATATCACCACGCTGCTCGGCGATGCGCGGGCCTTCCGCCGGGCGGTCGACGAACTGGTGCAACCCTTCGCGGGCCTGAAGATCGCCAAGATCGCCGGGATCGAGGCGCGCGGCTTCATCCTGGGCGGGGCCGTGGCGCATCAGCTCTCCGCCGGCTTCGTGCCCGTTCGCAAGAAGGGCAAGCTGCCGCTGGAGACGCTGCGCGCGACCTATGCGCTCGAATACGGCACGGACGAGATCGAGATCCATCGCGACGCGGTGCAGCCGGGCGAGCGCGTCCTGCTGGTCGACGACCTGATCGCCACGGGCGGCACGGCGGAGGCGGCGGTCAACCTGCTCGCGGGCTTAGGCGCGGAGGTCGTTGCGGCCTGCTTCATCGTCGACCTGCCGGAACTCGGCGGCGCCGACAAGATCCGGCGGCTCGGCGTGCCCGTGCGGACCCTGGTCTCGTTCGGCGGGCATTGAGCGGGGATGAAGATCAACGGCCAGCACTACCGGACGATCTGGCTCGCGCAGGATGGCTGGCGCGTCGTCGTGATCGACCAGACGCGCTTGCCGTTCCGCTTCGAGACGGTGGCACTGGGCTCCGCCGAGCAGGCGGCCGATGCGATCCGCAGCATGGTGGTGCGCGGGGCGCCGTTGATCGGTGCGACCGCGGCGTATGGCGTGGCCCTGGCGATGCGGGCGGACGCCTCGGATGCGGCTCTCGATGCGGCACTCGCCCTGCTTGGCGCGACGCGGCCGACCGCCGTCAATCTGCACTGGGCGCTGGCGCGGATGCGTGGTGCCCTCGCAAGCCTGCCCGCGACGGCGCGTGCCGAGGCGGCCTATGCGGAAGCCGCGGCGATCTGCGACGAGGATGTCGACTTGTGCCGGGCGATCGGCGAGCACGGCCTGCCATTGATCGCGGAGATCGCAGCGCGAAAGCCCGTCGGCGAGCCGGTCAACATCCTCACCCATTGCAATGCCGGCTGGCTTGCCACGGTGGACTGGGGCACGGCGCTGGCGCCGATCTATCTCGCCCATGATGCCGGCATTCCCATCCATGTCTGGGTCGACGAGACCCGGCCCCGCAACCAGGGCGCGGCGCTGACGGCCTACGAGCTCGGCTCCCATGGCGTGCCGCATACGGTGATCGTGGACAATGCCGGCGGCCACCTGATGCAGCACGGGCAGGTCGATCTGGTGATCGTCGGCACCGACCGCACCACGGCGGCGGGCGATGTCGCCAACAAGATCGGGACCTATCTCAAGGCACTCGCGGCGCATGACAACGGCGTGCCCTTCTATGTCGCGCTGCCTTCGCCGACGATCGACTGGAGCATCAGCGACGGCCTCGCCGATATCCCGATCGAGGAGCGCGCGGCCCGCGAGGTCACGCATCTCTCCGGGCTCGCCGATGACGGTGAGGTCAGGTCCGTGCGCATCGTCGCGCCGGGCAGTGGTGCGGCCAACCCGGCCTTCGACGTGACGCCGGCGCGGCTCGTCACCAGGCTCATCACCGAGCGCGGTGTCTGCGCGGCCAGCGTTGAGGGCCTCGCACAACTCTTTCCCGACCTGGCGAGCAGGGGCACGGCATGAGCGAAACGGAATTGCGGCAGGAGATCGTCTCGGTCGCGCAGGCGATCGACCGGGCCGGGTTCTGCCCGTCGAAATCGGGCAATGTCTCGGCTCGTTTTGGCGATGGCCTGCTGATCACGCCGTCGGGCCTGCCCTATGCCCGGACACGCCCTGAGGACCTGATCCATCTCAGCCTCGACGGCACCATCCTGAATGGCAGCCGCAAGCCGTCCTCCGAATGGCCTTTCCATGTCGCGATCTACCGGGCGCGATCTGATGCGCAGGCGATCGTGCACACCCATTCGCCGCGCGCCACGGCCTTGTCTTCAACGCGGCGCGGCATCCCGGCCTTCCACTACATGATCGCGCTTTGCGGCGGTGCCGATGTGCGTTGTGCCGAGTATGCGACCTTCGGCACGCCCGAGCTTGCCGAGAACGCGGTGAAGGCGCTGGAGGGCCGCAAGGCCGTGCTGCTCGCCAATCACGGCGTGATCGCGCTCGGCCAGACCCTGGCGGGCGCGCATACCATCGTCGCCGAAGTCGAGAACCTCGCCGGGCAGTATCTCGATATCCTCGCGGCGGGGATCGAGCCGGTCATCCTCGATGCCGCCGAAATGGAGCGCGTCGGCGCCAAATTCGCGGGCTACGGCAAGGTCGGCTGAGCCGCGTCAGAGCGCCCGATCGGGCAGGCAGGCCGCCGGCCGGGCAAATGCGGCCGACCGGTTTAAGTTTTCGGCAATGGCAACACCGGCATAACGGTTGCCGCCTTCCTCGCCTGGCAAGAGACATTCGTGTCGCTCGACTATCAGTCCCTCCTGACGGCTTTCACCCTTTCGGGATGCGGATTGGCCGCAGCCTTCCTCGTCAGCTGGCTCGTTTCCAGGAAGGAAGGCTTCCTGATGGCCTGGACGATCGGCGTCGCGCTGATGGCCGTCGGCGTGCTGATCTATGGCGGCTATGTCAGGACGATGTCGCCGATCGTGGGGGCAGCCGGCTACACGGTTCTGCTGACGGGCCTCGCCTTCGTCTTCGGTGCCGGCCGCGAATTTCGCACGCGGGTTCTGCCCTGGCGCAGCATGGCCATCATGGCAATCGCGTCGTCGGCAGCCATGGCTGTGCCCATGCTGGCCGGCTATAACGGCATTGCGATCATCGGGCTCAATGTCGCGGCCGCGGCCATTCTGTTCGCAACAGCCTGGGACTATTGGCTCGGCCGGGCAGAAGCCAGGCTGGCGATCATGCTGTTGACCGGCCTGTATGTCCTGACCGGGCTATCCTTCGTTCCTTGCGCCGTTCTGCTGCTGCTGGATGGCCGCTGGGCTCTGCCGGGCATCCCCTCGAACTGGGCGGAAGACCTCAATATCGTCGTCTGCCTGACCACGCTCGCCGGCATCGGCGCGCTGTCCCTGGCCCTGAACCAGGCGCGGCTGGCGCGCGGCCACAAGCGCGACGCGGAAACCGATCCGCTGACCGGCCTGCTCAACCGGCGCGCGCTGCTCGACCGCATCGCGACCGAGATCGAAGGGCCCGCCGCCCTGATCATCTTCGACATCGATCACTTCAAGCGGATCAACGACATCCACGGCCACCTGGCGGGAGACGAGGTGTTGCGGGCGTTCGGGGAGATCCTGCTGTCCTGTCGGTCGCAAGGACTGGCCGCACGGCTCGGCGGCGAGGAATTCGCACTGCTGCTGCCGGGCGATTCTCTTGTCGCGGCGGCCATCGCGGCCGAAAACGTGCGGGGGCGCCTCGTCAAACGTCGTTTCGCAGCGAGCGGTGCGGCGTTCGGGTGCACGCTCAGCGCAGGCGTCGCTCATGCGAAGGACAGCGTCATCGATTTCGATGCCTTGCTTCACGAGGCGGACAAGGGGCTCTACGCAGCCAAGCGGAGCGGGCGCGACCGGGTCGTGGTCGCATCGGACGATGAAGCGTTCCTCGCCCAGATGCGGTCTTCCTCCGAGGTGCCGCGCGGGCCCGTCGATCTCGTCAGGCTCAAGACCGGCTGAGGTCCGTCTTCGCGGTCAATCCGGCTTGCGCTCGACGAAAACGCAGCCGTCGAAGCTGAAGACCTCTTCGCCGTGCTGGTTGATGCCGGTGTTGCGGTGGAAGAACAGCCCCCATTGCGGGCGAGAGGTGCTCTCGCGCTTGTCGATCACCTGCGAATGGTAGGTGATCCGGTCCCCGGCAAAGACGGGTTTCGTCCAGCGCAGGTTCCTGAAGCCTGGAGAGGAGCCGAGGCGCGCGGGGCGATCCGACGCCACCGCCAGCTGGCGCTTGCGATGCAGGACCATGCAGGCCATCCAGACTGCGGCCGTGTGCCAGCCGGAAGCGGCGAGCCTGCCGAAGGAGCTCCGGCGCGCCGCCGCTTCGTCCATGTGGAAGGGCTGGGGATCGAAACTGCGGGCGAAGGCGACGATCTCCTCGGGCGTGAAGAGGAAGCTGCCGAGTTCGCTGCTCTCGCCGACCGAAAGCTCCTCGAAGAAGCGCGGCGGCTCGGGCGGCTCGGAGGAGGCTTCCAGCGGGCTCTCGATGGCGGGGCGCTCGTACACCGGCGCATGATCCAGCCAGGGACCGGCCGGATGCCGGCCGATGGCGGAGCCTTGGCGGCCGAACATGATCCAGTTGGTCTGCTCCAGCACCGGCTCGTCGCGCTGGTTCAGCAGTTCGAGCCGGAAGCGCACGAGGCCCATTTCGGGGCGCGAGCGCGAGGCCTTGCTTTCCAGCACGGTGCGCCGGGCGCTGACGCTGTCGCCGGGGAGGAGGGGACGCAGCCACTTCACCTCGTCGATGCCCGGCGCGCCCATGCTGGCGGAATCGAGCAGGAAATCCTCCGCCATGAGTCGCATCAGCAGCGCGCAGCTATGCCAGCCGGAGCCGATCAGGCGGCCGACGAAGCTCGCCCTGGCGGCCTCGGGATCGACATGGAAATCCTGCGCGTCATAGCGCGAGGCGAAGGCGACGATGTCGTCCTGCGAGACGTCGAGGCTGCGCGATCGGGCGCTCTCACCCGGGACGAAATCCTCGAAATACGACATGGCCGGCAGGGCCCTCAGTTCGCGAAGCGGAAATGCAGCACGTCGCCATCGGCGACGACGTACTCCTTGCCTTCGAGGCGGAACTTGCCGGCCTCGCGCGCACCGGATTCGCCCTTGTTGGCGATGTAGTCGTCGAAGGCGATGGTTTCGGCGCGGATATAGCCCTTCTCGAAATCGGTATGGATCACGCCTGCGGCCTGCGGCCCCTTGGTGCCCTTCTCGATCGTCCAGGCGCGCGCTTCCTTCGGGCCGACGGTGAAATAGGTGACGAGATGGAGCAGGCTGTAGCCGGCGCGGATCACGCGGTTCAGGCCGGGTTCGTCGAGGCCAACGGCCTCCAGGTAGTCCTTCTGGTCCGCGACCGGGAGCACGGCGATCTCGCTCTCGATCTTGGCGGAGACGACGACGGCGACTGCGTTCTCCTCGGCGGCGCGAGCCTTCACCTGTTCGGAGAAGGCGTTGCCCTTGTCGGCGCTGGCTTCCTCGACATTGCAGACATAGAGCACGGGCTTGGACGAGAGCAGGCCGAGCGTCTCGAAGGTGCGGCGCTCGTCGGCCGCGACCTGGACGAGGCGGGCCGGCTTGCCGTCGCGCAGCAGCACGAGGCAGCGATTCATCAAATCGGCCAGCTCCTTGGCTTCCTTGTCGCCGGTCTTGGCCTTCTTCTCCAGCGGCAGGACGCGCTTCTCGAGGCTTTCGAGATCGGCCAGCATCAATTCGGTCTCGATGATCTCGATGTCGTTGATCGGAGCGACCTTGCCCTCGACATGGGTGATGTCGCCGTCCTCGAAGCAGCGCACGACATGGGCGATGGCGTCGCATTCGCGGATATTGGCGAGGAACTGGTTGCCGAGGCCTTCGCCGCGCGAGGCGCCGCGCACCAGCCCGGCGATATCGACGAAGGTCAGCCGCGTCGGGATGATCTCCTTGGAGCCGGCGATGGCGGCGAGCTTCTCCAGCCGCTCGTCGGGCACGGCGACGTCACCGACATTCGGCTCGATCGTGCAGAACGGATAGTTCGCCGCCTGGGCCGCGGCCGTCTGCGTCAGCGCGTTGAAGAGGGTCGACTTGCCGACATTCGGCAGGCCGACGATGCCACATTTGAAACCCATGATCGCCTGTTCCGTTGCCCGTGGCGGATCGCCTGTGCCGGGCGTGAAGCTTTGAAAGTTGCGGTCTTATTGGGGGGCTTGCGCGATAAAGACAAGTGCCGCGCGCCTGATGGCCGCTGCGTTCCTCACGCGAACGTGCATGGCAGGCGAGCTGATGCGGGTGCTGGATCGGGCGGGCCGCCTGTCGCGGCGTTCGGAGCCTCGTCATGAAGCGTTTTCGTCTTGCGTTCGCCCTGTCGGTCTTCGCCCTTGCCGGCAGCGTAGCCATCGCCCAGGCGCCAGGAACGCGGTTGCGCGGCACGGTCGAGCGCGTGGAAGGAGCGACGCTGGAGCTCAAGGCCGCGGACGGGCGCGAGCTCAAGGTCGCGCTCGCGCCGGGCTACTCGATCGGCGGCATGGTGGCGGCGAAGGCAAGCGATATCGCCAAAGGCAGCTTCATTGGCGTCGGCGCCAAGCCGCAGGCCGACGGCACCTTGCTCGCGGTGCAGGTGGTAATCTTCCCGGAAGCGATGCGCGGCACGGGCGAGGGACATCGGCCCTGGGGCGTGCTGCCGGATGCGACCATGACCAATGCGACGGTGGCCGAGACGGTCTCGCGGGTCGACGGCGCCAATCTGGTGCTGAGCTATCCGGGTGGCGAGCAGAAGGTGGCGATCACGCCGGAGGCGACGATCCTGATGGCAGCGCCTGCCGAGGCGAGCGAGCTCAAGCCCGGCGCGCAGGTCGCGATGACGGCGAGCCGGCAGGCGGATGGCAGCTACAGCACGAGCCGGATCACCGTGGCGAAGGCGGGTGCCAAGCTCCCGCTCTGAGGATCAGCCGTCGCTCTTTTCACCGAGCCGCTTCACGGCGCCGTGGCCACGCGCATCCATGAAGAGATGGACCTTGTTCTGGAAGCCGGCGTCGTCATGGGCGGCGAGGAGGGCCGCATGGTCGGCACAGGCCGTGCAGAGATCCTCGACCCAGGGCTGCTCGGCCTTGCCGAAATCGTTCAGCACGTAGCTGTGCACCAGTTCCTTCAGGCCGGGATGGCCGATGCCCATGCGCACGCGGCGATAGTCGTTGCCGATCGCAGCCGTCGTCGAGCGCAGGCCGTTATGCCCGGCATTGCCGCCGCCGAGCTTGACGCGCAGCTTGGCGGGGGCGAGATCGAGCTCGTCATGGAAGACGACGACATCGGCCGGAGCGACCTTGAAGAAGCGCGCGGCCTCGCCGATCGCGCGGCCCGACTCGTTCATGTAGGTCTGCGGCTTGAGCAGGATGACCTTTTCGGTGCCGATCGTGGCCTCGCAGGCCTCCGCCTGGAAGCGGGCGCGCCAGGGTGAGGCGCGGTGCAGGCGCGCGATCTCGCCAAGGGCCATGAAGCCGATATTGTGGCGGTTGCGGGCATAGCGCGCGCCGGGATTGCCGAGGCCGGCGAAAATCAGCATGGCGGGGCTCCGCAGACTTGTTCGTTCAGCATCGGATCCGCCCGAAGGCCGGACACCGTTTTTCGGTTCGATGCCATAGCAAAACGGCCGGGAAACCCGGCCGTCTCGTGAGCGTTCGAGGTGAAAGCGGCGCCGGCTGGCGCCGTTTCATCAGGCCTTGGCTTCAGCCGCGGCTTCCTCAGTCTCGGCGGCCTCAGGCTCGGCCTCGACGGTCGGCGCGGAGATCGTGACGATCGTGGCGTCAGCGCCGACAGAGAGCTTGGCGCCGGCCGGGAGCTTGATCGCGTCGGCATGGACGGAGTCGCCGACATTCAGGCCGGCAACCGAAATGTCGATGGAATCCGGGATGCTGTCCGGCTCGACGGTGACTTCGAGGGCGTGCTCGATGATCTGGACCAGGCCGCCGCTCTTGACGCCGGGGCTGGCTTCCTGACCGGTGACGTGAACCGGAACCTGGACCGTGACGGTCTGGCCCTTGGCGACGCGCAGGAAGTCGACATGGATCGGGAAATCCTTGACCGGGTCGAGCTGGTAATCGCGCGGAATGACGCGCTGCTTCTTACCGGCGACGGCGATCTCGAAGATCGTGGTCAGGAAGTGGCCGCCGAAAATCAGCTGGCGGGTCTTGTTGGCGTCGAGCGCGATGGCTTCGGGAGCAGCCCCCCCACCATAGATCACGGCAGGCGTCTGGCCCTGGCGGCGAACAGCACGGGCGGCCCCCTTGCCGACCTGTGCGCGCGCCGAAGCCTCGATTTGCTTCACGGCGGTCATGTTGGATGTCCTTGACTTGTAAATGACAAGGCCGCCTCGTGGCGGCCATCGGATTTATGCGTTCAGAGCCTCCAAGGGTGTCAGCCGAACGCTGGGGTGCTCATAGGCGAAAACCGCCGCGATCTCAAGCCCGGCTCAGGCGGCGTTGGCGACGAGGCCGCGCGTGGGGGCGGGCGCCTGGGTCGGCTGGGCGAAGCGCTGCAGCCATTCGCGGATGATCGAGGCCGGAACCGGCGGCGAATAGAGGTAGCCCTGGCCGAGGCCGCAGCCCATTTCGCTGAGGCGCTCGGCCTGCGCCTGCTTCTCGATGCCCTCCGCGACGATCTTCATGCCGAGGCGGCGGGTCATCGTCAGCAGGGCCTCGATGATGATCTCGCTGCGGGCGCCGCTGTCGATCGAGCCGACGAAGGAACGGTCGATCTTGATGATGTCGATCGGGAAATCGAGCAGGTGGGTCAGGGAGGCGAAGCCGGTGCCGAAATCGTCGAGCGCGACCGGCGAGCCATTGGCGCGCAGCGCTTCCATGGTGCGCGCGACGCCATCCTTGCGCCCGCCCATGAAGACCTGCTCGGTGACCTCGATCACGAGCTGCTGCAGCGGTACGCCGGCCTTCTCCAGCGTGCGGGTGGCGCGCTGGACGAGGTCGCCCTTCTGGAAGTCGGCCGAGGTGACGTTGACCGCGACATGCTGGAAATTCAGGCCGCTCGCGCGCCACTCGGCCATGTCGGCGGCCACCGCCGTCAGCATCTGGGTCGTGGTGCGATGGGCGATCTTCGGATCGCGCAGGGCGTCCTGGAATTCGCCGGCCGCGATGATGCGGCCGTCGTCGAGGCGCATCCGGGCCAGGGCTTCGAGGCCGACGACCTCGTTGGTGTCGAGGCGGATGACCGGCTGGTAATAGGGGATGATCCGGTCGTCGCCGAGAGCGCCCGCGACATCCCGCCGGGTGCGGATGCGATGCATCATCGCGCTGCGCAATTGCCTGCGGAAGCGGACATAGCGGCCGCGCCGGGTTTCCTTGGCGTGGTAGAGCGCGAGGTCGGCGTTCTGCCGCAGCGTGACGGTGTCCTGGCCGTCCTCGCCGGCGATGACCCCGCCGATGGTAATGCCCGGCACGAGGCTGTGGCCGTCATGGTCGAACGGAACCGCGACCGCCGCCATCGCGGCCGAGGCGAAGGCACGCATACGCGCAGGTTCCCTGCAATCGGGGACGAGAACGGCGAACTCGTCGCCGCCGATCCGGCAGGTGAGGCAGCCGGCCAGCGCGACGTCGAGCCGCCGGCCGACCACGGCGATCAGCGCATCCCCGGCGGCGTGGCCGAGCGTGTCATTGACCGTCTTGAGATGATCGATGTCGATCAGCATCAACCCGTAGCGGCGGCCGGCCGCGCTCATCTCCGCGATGGCGCTGTTGAACTGGCTGCGGTTCGGCAGTCCGGTCAGCGTATCGAAATAGGCGAGGCGGTGATTGCGGGTGCGGACTTCGTCATGCTCGATGGCGATGGCGCAGAGATGGACGCAGGTCGCGACGATCCGGCGTTCGAGCGCTCCCGCACGGCGAGCCGTCCTGAAATAGAAGGCGAAGGCACCGACCACCCGCCCGTCGCGCGCCTTGATCGGCGTCGACCAGCAGGCGCGCAGGCCGAGCGGCAGGGCGAGATCGGTATAGGCCCGCCAGAGTGGATCGGTGGCGATGTCGGTGACTTCGACGGGCTCGCCGCGGAAGATCGCGGTTCCGCAGGAGCCGACCTCCGGGCCTGCCGGCACGCCCTTGATGGCGCCGACATAGTGCGGGGGCAGGCTGGGCGAGGCGAGAGGCTGGAGGCAGCACTGGTTGTCGATGGCGACGACCGAGCAGATGACGCCGGGCGAGATCGCCTCGGCACGATGACACAGGCGCTCCATGCATGCGATCAGAGGCTCGCCGCGCGCGATATCTTCAAGAATATCGTTCTGCAGAGCCTGCAGGCGGCCCGAAGGTCTGGTCACGGAGTTCCCGACAGAGTGCTCGTCGAAGAACCCCGATCCTGGCGCAAATGCCTTAAAGTCAGATTGAGGCGACGCCTCAAACTTTACGCGGCGGCGCGATGCCTGGAATCAGGCGGCGACCAGGCCCAGCCGCTCGTCGCGGCGGCGCAGGAGGTGCATCAACGGCAAGGCGAGCAGCACCATCCAGGCCTTGCCGATGATCTGGCCGGCGAGAAAGTCGAGGCTGCCGAAGGCGAGATGCAGGAAGACGAGGCTGTCGACGACGAGGCCGATCACGCTGGAGGCGAAGACGGCCGTGACGAAGCGCCGGCGCTGCAGGGGCGTGTAGACCGCGAAATCGGCGAGCTCCGAGAGCAGGAAGGCTGCGACCGAGGCCAGCACGATGGCAGGCGGCGCGAGCATCGCGGAGATCAGGGTGCCGACCGCGATGGCGCCGAGACCAGCGAGCGGGCCAAGGCGGCGCTGGACGATGTCGCGCAATACCAGGGCAAGGCCGACCATCAGGACACCGCTCGGCGCCATCACGCCCGGCCAGACCGGGACGAGGCAGGGACCGTTCGGCACGCAGACCGCGCCGGCATTGCCGATCATCCAGTTGGCGGCGGGAATGGTCAGGCCGAACAGGACGAGGGCGATAACGCCTTCCGTCAAGCGCTGGCGGTCACGGGTCATAGGTCAAGTCCGCTGTCGTCGGGGGCTGCGAGGTAAGCCGCGAAGCCTTTTGATCGCAAATCGCAGGCCGGGCAATGGCCGCAGCCATAACCCCAGCCATGCCGGGTCGTCCTGTCGCCGAGATAGCAGCTATGGCTGTCCTCGATCACGAGATCGAGCAGGGCCTGGCCGCCGATTTCGCGGGCGAGTGCGAAGGTCTGCGCCTTGTCGCGCCACATCAGCGGCGTGTGCAGCACGAGCCGGCGGTCGAGCCCGAGATTGAGCGCGACCTGCATCGCCTTGATCGTGTCGTCGCGGCAATCGGGATAGCCGGAATAGTCGGTCTCGCAGACACCGAGCACGATGTGCTTGAGGTCGCGGCGATAGGCGAGCGCCGCGGCGAAGGTCAGGAAGATCAGGTTGCGGCCGGGCACGAAGGTCGAGGGCAGGCCGGCATCCGTGAAAGCGATCTCGGTCTCGCGGGTCAGGGCCGTCTCGGAGATCGCGCCGAGCGCCTTGAGATCCACGACATGATCGGGGCCGAGCCGCTCGGCATAGCGGGCCGAGAGCGTGGGAAGCTTGGCGCGGATCGTCTCGCGGCATTCCATCTCGATGCGATGGCGCTGGCCATAGTCGAAGCCGATCGTCTCGACCGCGTCGAAGCGGTCGAGCGCCCAAGCCAGGGTCGTGGTGGAATCCTGGCCGCCGGAGAACAGGACGAGGGCGCGGGAGTTACCCAAGCCTAACCTCTCAGTCGAACAGGCTCGACACGCTGGTCTCGCTCGCGGTGCGCTCGATCGCCTCGCCCATCAGGCCGGCAATCGAGATGACGCGGATATTGCGCGCGACCTTCACGGCCTCGGTCGGCATGATCGAGTCGGTGATCACCAGCTCCTTGAGCTTGGACGAGGCGATGCGGGCGACCGCGCCGCCGGAGAGCACGCCGTGGGTGATATAGGCGAAGACCTCCTTGGCACCCTGCTCGAGCAGGGCGTCGGCCGCGTTCACCAGCGTGCCGCCGGAATCGACGATGTCGTCGATCAGGATGCAGGAGCGGCCCTCGACCGAGCCGATGATGTTCATGACCTCGGATTCGCCCGGCCGGTCACGACGCTTGTCGACAATGGCGAGCGGGGCGTCGATGCGCTTGGCGAGCGCGCGCGCCCGGACCACGCCGCCGACATCCGGCGAGACGACCATGGCGTTCTTCCATTCCAGCCGGTCCTTGATGTCGCGCGCCATCAGCGGGGCGCCGAACAGGTTGTCGGTCGGGATGTCGAAGAAGCCCTGGATCTGGCCGGCATGCAGATCGAGCGTCAGCACGCGGTCGACGCCGGCATGGGTGATCAGGTTGGAGACAAGCTTGGCCGAGATCGGCGTACGGCCGGAGGCGCGCCGGTCCTGGCGGGCATAGCCGAAATAGGGGATCACCGCCGTGATGCGGCGCGCCGAGGAGCGGCGCAGCGCATCCGTGATGATCAGCAATTCCATCAGGTGGTCGTTGGTCGGGAACGAGGTCGACTGGATGATGAAGACATCCTGTCCGCGCACGTTCTCCTGGATCTCGACGAAGACCTCCATATCGGCGAAGCGCCGGACGGAGGCCTTGGCGAGAGGGATGCTGAGGTGGTTGCAGATCGCCTCGGCCAGCGGACGATTGGAGTTGCCGGCGACGACTTTGAAGTGAGAGGCCATGCCGTAGCGCACCGTTGCATCAAGGCTGAGCAGGGAGGGCCGGCATTGCCGGCTCAATTCGAACGGCTCTTAACAGCGCGGTTGGATGGAGTCGACCGCTGCAGTGCAATATCGACGGCCAAAAAGCGCAGGGCGCTGCGCCGTGACCCGGAAACCACTGCCGCAGCGTCGCTGCACAGCGGATCCTGGCGTGGCCTCAGCTCTTCTTCGGGTCCGTCGCAGCGACGCGGGTGCCCGGCTTCGCGGGTTTGCCGGTCTTGGTCTCGGTCTTGAGCGTCTCGACGGCCGGCGTGGTCACGAGAAAGCCCGCGATCGCATCCATCGAGTCGGAGGCGGCCTTGGCGACGACCGTCTGATCGATGCCGGCCCAGGGATCGGAACCGCCACTGCGCTTGCCGATGCTCTCGCCCTGTACGCGCTGGGCGCGCTGCTTGGTCGAATCATAGACATCCCAGACGAAGGCGAGCGAGGTCTGGCCGTCCTCGGTCGGCTGTGCCGTGAGGTAGCCCTTGACGCGGAAGCGCGCCGGCTTGTTGCCGGGGACGATCTCCATCTTGCGCTCGGCGGCGGCTTCGCCGAGCAGGCCCGCGAAGCTGGTGGTGACGTTTTCGGGCGCTCCGGAGATGCTCTGGACCGAGACCGGAACGCCCGGCGCATCGACGCGCGGACGGGCCGCGGTCTGGGTGGTTTCCTGGCAGCCGGCGAGCGCCAGCGCAAAAACCGGCCCCAGAACGAGGCCGCTAAAACGGTTGATCATGACGCCTCCCGCCCTTTGGGCTGTGGACCGCTTCGAGATTCCCTGTGCCGCTGTTCTAGGCTCAACGGATGGCGAGGTCCAGATCGGGCAGGTCGAGCGCCTCGGCGGCGGCTCCGCCGGCGAGATGAAGTCCGGCCCATCGGGGCAGCGGGCATGCCCGGCCTCCGGTCGCAATTGCGGCTCCCGCCTGTGCTGCCTATAGGCTGTCGGCAGAGAGTTTCGCGCCTTTAAGGGAGAGAGCCATGGTGAACCCCGGCAACCGTATCCTCGACGATATCGCCCGTCTCGCCACCGATGCCGCCGGCGCGGCACAGGGCGTGCGGCGCGAGGTCGAGACGGTGGTGAAGACGCAGATCGAGCGCCTGCTGCGCGATCTCGACGTCGTCACCCGCGAGGAATTCGAGGCGGTGCGCGAGATGGCGCTGATCGCCCGCGAGGAGAACGACAAGCTCGCCGCGCGGCTGAAGGCGCTGGAGGAGAAGCTCGGCAAGGCCTGAGAACGGGCCGGGGTTGCTTCAAGAGCGGCCCCCGGTTGCCCTCAGGTTATGTCCACAGCCATGTGCTGTGGACAGCCCTTCGGGGGGATTGAGCCCGCCGGCCGAATCCGCGGAGCTTGGCGCCGTGTTGGGAGCGTCACAGCGCCTGCGCTATCGTCGGTGGAAAGAATTGATTCGTCGGGCGGATTCGTCCTGCCGCGCCGAATGGGAGCGCCTCTTTCAGAGGGGTTCCGGAGGTGTGTTGCGTTCCTTCGGCTTTCCAGTCGCCGTGTTCCTGTTCTCGAACGCGCCGGAGCCTTTCGCTCCGGAAGGTGGACCCTAGGGCATGATGGACCTCGATATGGATGCCGAGCTGGATCGGCCTTCCAACCCGCTTGACCTGTTTGAACGCCTCGCCGCCCTCAACGACTGGTCATTCGATCGCGACAGCGAGGATGAGCTCTCGGTCTCCGTGACCGGCGGCTGGTCGGAATACCATGTCGCGATCACTTGGCTCGCCGAGGTGGAAGCGCTGCATATCGCCTGCGCCTTCGACCTCAAGGTGCCGGAGCGGCGGCGTGGCGAGGTGCTGCAGCTCGTCAGCCTCGTCAACGAGCAGCTCTGGCTCGGCCATTTCGACCTCTGGAGCAGCGAAAGCGTGGTGATGTACCGCCACGCCCTGCTGCTTTCCGGCGGGGCCGAGCCGACCGAAGAGCAGGCGATCGCGCTGGTCAAGGCTGCGGTCGAGGCCTGCGAGCGCTACTATCAGGCCTTCCAGTTCGTCGTCTGGGCCGGCAAGACCGCGAAGGAAGGCATGGAGGGCGCGATCTTGGAGACGGTCGGCGAGGCCTGAGGTCGCGCCGACGTCATGGCCGGGCTTGACCGGGCCACCTCTTGCAGGCTCTGGTTCCGATATGCTCAGGCGCCAGCCCGGCATGACGCCCTGTTCCCAAGCGACGAGAACCGCCATGACCGCTTCCCTGCCGCAATCGCTCGTCCTCATCGGCGCCGGCAAGATGGGCGGCGCGATGCTGGAGGGCTGGCTGCGCATCGGCATCGATCCGAAGGGAATCAGCCTGATCGATCCCAAGCCGTCGGACGAAATGGTAGCGCTCGCCAACGACAAGGGCATGCGACTCAATCCGTCCGCCAAGGATATTCCCGCCGCCGATGTCGTCGTGCTGGCGACCAAGCCGCAGATGCTCGATACGGCCGCGCCTGCGGTGCAGGCCTTCATCCATCCGAGGACGCTGCTGATCTCGATCCTCGCCGGCAAGACGCTGGGCGATCTTTCGGCGCGCCTGCCCAATGCCGGCGCGATCATCCGTGCCATGCCGAACCTGCCGGCCGCGGTGCAGCGCGGCGCTACCGCTGCGGCTCCCGGCAAGGGCGTGAGCGCGGCGCAGCGCGCCACCGCCGACGCGCTGCTCGGCAGCATCGGCAAGGTCGAATGGCTCGACGACGAGGGGTTGATCGATGCGGTGACGGCGGTGTCGGGCTCAGGCCCGGCCTATGTCTTCCATCTCGTTGAGTGCCTCGCCGCTGCTGGCAAGGATGCCGGCCTGCCGGCCGATGTCGCGGAGCGTCTGGCTCGCGCGACTGTGGAGGGTGCCGGCGAGTTGCTGTTCCAGTCGCCGCTTCCGCCCGGCACGCTGCGCCAGAACGTGACCTCGCCCGGTGGCACGACGGCAGCGGCACTCGAGGTGCTGATGGCGGAAGACGGCATGAAGCCGCTGATGCGCAAGGCGGTGGCTGCTGCGAAACGTCGCGCTGGCGAGCTTTCCGGCTGAACCGCCTTCCACCTGCCACGATAGCGGCCTAACCTCTTCTCATTGCGAAGCGAGAGGAGCTGCCCCATGGCCCGCAAACCCGTTTCCACCCCGCCCCAGGCGGCGGCGCCTGCGGCCGATCCGCGCCGTCGCGCCGTCGATGCGCTGATGAAGCTCGCCGTCGAGCGACGCTGGGACGAGATCGAACTACCGGATATCGCGACCGAGGCCGGACTGACGCTGGCGCAACTGCGCGGGCTGTTCCCCTCCAAGCTCGCCATGCTGGGCGGCGTGACCCGCATCGTCGACGATGCCGTCCTGGCGGGCTCCTCGGACGATCTCGCCGGCGAGCCGGTCAAGGAGCGCTTGTTCGACCTCGTGATGCGCCGGCTCGATGCGATGGCGCCTTACAAGGCAGGTCTGCGCAAGATTGCGCCGGTCATCCGGCGCGATCCGCTGGCGCTGGCGGCGCTCAATCGCGGCGCCGTCAATTCCTGGCGCTACATGCTGGCCTCGGCCGGCATCCCGACCGAGGATGCATTGGGTCATCTGCGGGTGCAGGGCGCGGTTTTGCTGATGGCGCGCGTCTCGGAGGCCTGGCTCGACGATGACGAGCCGGAGCTGTCGAAGACGATGGCCCGGCTCGACCGCGAACTGAAGACGGCGGGGCGGATCATGGCGCGCGTCGAGGATGTCCATCGGCTGACGGCGCCGTTCCGCGGGTTGGCGCGGGCGATCTGCTCCGGGCGGCCGCTGAAGGCGCGCCGGCGCGAACGGGCCTCCGAGCGCGGCGAGGATAACGAGGACTACGCACCGGCGATCTGAGGGCCCAACGGGTTCCTCACGCTGCCTGCGACAAAATGTGGCGAAACTGCGCCAATGTTAAGCGTGCCTTAGCCAATCCTGCGCGAATGAGGGGAATTCCCCCATCGCGCAGGATACGCGAATGTCGTTCACCAGGAAGCTTGCGACCCTTTCGATCAGCCGTTCCTTCGGCCTGATCGCGGCCTTGGCCGTGCTGATCGCCGTCGGCGCCGTCGGCTATACGCTGAATGCCGCCCGCAACGAGATGATCACGCTCAAGCGGGCCGAGATGAAGAATGCGGTCGAAGCCGCCGCGACGACGGTCAAGGGCTACCTGGCGCGCGTCCAGGCCGGCGAGCTGAAGGACGAGGATGCCAAGAAGCTGGCGATGGATGCGCTCGGCAGCGCGCGCTTCGACAGCGGGAACTATTACTTCCTCATCGATTACGACGGCATCAGCGTCCTGCACGCCAACAAGAAGATCCAGTCGACGGACATGAAGCCGCTCAAGGACGCGGACGGCAAGTTCTTCGTCCAGGAGATGGTCGCGCTGGCGAAGGCGAAGACCGAAGGCTTCGTCGATTATGGCTGGCTCAAGGCCGGCGACAAGGATCCGTCGCTCAAGATTTCCTACATCATCGGCATCCCGCAATGGCAGTGGGTGGTCGGCTCCGGCCTGCATGTCCAGGATGTCGATGCGGCCTTCATGAGCATGGTCGGCGGCGTCGCCAAGGTGCTGGTGCCGCTCGGCCTCGTCATGCTTGGCCTCGTCATCATCCTCAGCCGCCGCGCCTCCGGCATGCTGCATTCGCTGCGCGGCTCGATGGAGGGTCTGGCCGCGGGCCAGCTCGACACCACGATCGCGCATCAGGAGCGGCCCGACGAGATCGGCGCCATGGCGCGCACGCTGGTCGTCTTCCGCGATGCGGCCCTCGCCAAGGAGGCGATGGAGACCGACAAGCTCAGGATGGAAGAGGAGGCTGCCGGCCATCGCAGCGCCGCCGATGGCGAGCGCCGGCGCAACGAGGCCGAGCGCGCCGAGCATGCCCGCGTGCAGGCCGACGTGGTGCTGGCTCTTGGCCAGGGGCTGGAGCATCTCTCGGATGGCGACCTGACCTACCGGATCGAGGCCGCCTTCTCGGCCGAATACGTCAAGCTCAAGGACGATTTCAACGGCGCCATCGCCAAGCTGCAGGATGCGATGCGCCAGATCGCGACCAATACCGACAGCATGAAGGCGGGCTCGACCGAGATCAGCCAGGCGGCGGACGACCTCGCCAGCCGGACCGAGCAACAGGCCTCCTCGGTCGAGGAGACCGCGACGGCACTCGACGAGCTCACCGCCACGGTCCGCCAGACGGCGGAAAGCGCGCGCCTTGCCAACCAGGCGACGGAGCAGGTCAAGACCGAAGCCGAGCAGTCGACCAGCATCGTCCGCGATGCGGTGACGGCGATGGGCGGCATCGAGAAATCGGCCCAGGAAATCTCGCAGATCGTCGGCGTGATCGACGAGATCGCCTTCCAGACCAATCTGCTCGCGCTCAATGCCTCGGTCGAGGCAGCCCGCGCCGGCGATGCCGGCAAGGGCTTCGCGGTCGTGGCCTCCGAGGTGCGGGCGCTGGCGCAGCGCTCGGCTTCCGCCGCCAAGGAGATCAAGACGCTGATCGACGCCTCGACCATCGAGGTCGAGAAGGGCGTCACGCTGGTCGGCCAGACTGGCGGCGCGCTCCAGCGCATGGCTTCTGAGATCACGCGCGTCACCTCGCTCGTCGCCGAGATCGCCGGTGCGGCGCAGGAGCAGGCCTCGGGCCTCCAGGAGGTCAATTCCGCCGTTGGCGAGATGGACCAGGCGACCCAGCAGAACGCCGCGATGGCCGAGCAGTCGACCGCCGCCGCGCATTCGCTCTCGCAGGAGGCCGACCGGCTCTCGTCGCTGGTCGCGCGCTTCCAGCTCGGCGGCGACGTCGCAAAGCTCAAGGCGATCTCCCAGACCATGCGGGCGGCCGTCGCTGCGGCGCCGCGCCCGGCGGCTCCGCGCGCCAAGGCCTCCAGCGGCAGTGCCGCTACGGCGCCCAAGACCGATGCGCGCGACGACGGGTGGGCGGAGTTTTGAGCGCGCCTTCCGAACCGGCCGCCCAGATCGGCTTCGACGATTTCCTGAAGGTCGACATCCGTGTCGGCACCATCGTCGAGGCCGAGCCCTATCCCGAGGCGCGCAAGCCCTCGATCAAGCTCGTCATCGATTTCGGCGGCACGATCGGCCGGAAGAAATCCTCGGCGCAGATCACGAAGCACTATCGGCCGGAAGATCTTCCCGGCCGGCAGGTCCTCGCGGTGGTGAATTTCCCGCCGCGCCAGATCGGCAGGTTCATGTCGGAAGTGCTGACGCTCGGCATTCCCGATGCCGAGGGCGAGGTCGTCCTGATCGGGCCGGGGCAGGCGGTGCCGGTCGGCGGAAGGCTCTTCTAGTCTAGGCGGCTGCCGCCCACAGGCCGGTCTGCAAGGTGGTCGGCGCGAATTCGGGTGCCGACCAGCGCAGCGGCAGCGCATGGACCCGGCGCCAGCCGCGCCGGACATGGAAGCGCCACAGGCGCTCGGCGCCATCGAGCCGCGCCAGTTCCGGTCCCTGCCAGAGGATCTCTGCCTCGCCCTGCAATTGCAGCAGCGTGCCCGTCTGGAAATCGACGAAGAGCAGCGCGGCACGCGGCTCCTGCAACAGGTTCCCGAAGGTGTTGAAGTAGTTGTTGCCGGCGAAATCCGGGATGGTGAGCGTGTCGCCATCGATCCGGACGAAGCCGGGGCGGCCGCCGCGATGCGAGATGTCGACGCCGCCGGGTTCGCTCTCAGGCGCAGCGACGCTGGCGATGAAGAGCGTATCGGCTGCGGCGATCAGTGAGCGCGCCTGCGCATCGAGGCTAGTCAGCTCCGATGCCGACGCGGCGAGCTCATTGCCATCCTGAACCCGGTTGCGGACCTGGATATACTTCGCGCAATTGCCGAAGCTCTGCGCCACCGCAACCGTGAAGCCATCCGTACCGACGGTCTCGATCTGGCCATTGGCGCGGTTGCGGCGGCGGGTTTCCAGTTCGAGCCCGAGCAGGCCGATGGGGCTGTCCGGCCGGAAGGATTCGAAGACCGGATCATCCCCAGAGGGCAGGGCTGCGATCGACAGCGTGGTTGGGGTTGGGCTTTCCACGAAGCCGGGCTTGGCGGCCAGCGCGGTCGCCAAGGGCCAACCGCCCGAGTCGGGCACGCCGGCGAAGAGCCAAGGCAACTGACCGAAGAAGATGCGGTGCTGATCCGGCATGAACTGGCGAATGCCGGCACCGCGAGAGGTGACGCCGGCCAGCGCCTGCGCCGCCAGCTCACCGGCATGGAAGGGGCCCTCAGGCAGCATCGTCGTCGAGCTCTGCGGGAAGGGGCGAAGGCGGGATCGGCTTGAAGAAGGGCAGGGCCTCGATGCGCGCGAGCCAGTTGCGCACGGCCGGATAAGGCCTCAGCGAGATGCCGCCTTCGGGCGCATGCGCGACATAGGAATAGCAGGCGAGATCGGCGATCGTCGGGTGAACGGTGGCGAGATAGTCGCGCGTCGCCAGATGCTCTTCCATGAAGGCGAGCAGCTTGGCCGCGATCCGCTGGGCGCGGGCCTTGTCGTCCTTCAGGCCGAACTGCGTGATCAGGCGCGCGATCGAGGGGCCGTGCATGACCTCGCCGGCGGCGATCGAGAGCCAGCGCTGGACATTGGCTGCGCCGATGGGATCAAGCGGCAGCCAGGCGCTGTCCGGGGCATAGCGGCGGACCAGATAGACCATGATCGCATTGCTGTCGGCGAAGGTGAGGTCGCCGTCTTGCAGCACGGGAATCTGGCCGAGCGGGTTGAGCTTGCGGAAGGCATCGCTCCGCCGGACATCGGCCGGGGCCTCCTCGTTGCGATAGGGCAGGCCAAGCGCGAGCAGCAGCAACTCGACGCGGTGGGCATGACCTGAAAGGGGCGTTCCGTGGAGGATGATCTCTGGCGACGGCATGGCGGTTCTCCTGCTTCTGCCGGGCATCATGATCGTTTCGCTCAACTGCTGTAATCTGCTATCGGTTGAACTCAGAATTTCGATTTTCGGAACGATGAGATGGACCGGATCGAGGAACTGGCGATCTTCGTCGCGATCGTCGATGCCGGCAGCCTTGCCGGTGCGGCGCGGCGCCTGCGCAAGTCTCGCCCGGCCGTAACGCGGGCGCTGGCCGGGCTGGAGGAGCGGGTCGGGACGCAACTGATCGCGCGGACGACACGGCGGCTGACCCCGAACGATGCCGGCCGGCAGCTTGCCGCGACGGCGCGGCGCCTGCTCGTCGATTACGAGGCGGCGCTCGGTGTCGCGGCGGCGGAGCCGGTCAGCGGCCTTCTGCGCATCACCGCGCCGCTTTCCTTCGGCCGGCGGCATGTCACGCCGCTGGTGAACGAGTTCCTCGACCGTTACCCGCAGGTGCAGGTCGAGCTCGTGCTGGCGGACCGGAATCTCGACCTGATCGAGGAGGATTTGCAGCTCGCGGTGCGGATCGGGCCCTTGCCGAATTCCGGCCTGCTGATGTGCAAGGTCGGCGAGGTCCGGCGCATCCTCGTCGCCGCGCCGTCCTATCTCGCCAGCTGCCCGCCCTTGCGGCGCCCGGTCGACATCGCGACGCATGAGACCATCGCGAGCGTCGCCGCCAACCAGACGCTGACCTGGCGCTTCGGCGGGCCGCGTTCGGGCAGCGCCGTGGTGCTGACACCGCGCCTGATCGTCAACGAGGTGGAATCGGTGCTGATCGCGGCGCGGGCCGGGCGGGGGCTGGCGCGGGTGCTGTCCTATCAGGCGGCGGAGGATCTCGCTTCAGGAGCGCTGGTCCGTCTGCTCGCGGAGTTCGAGCCGCCGCCGCTGCCCGTGCAGCTCGTGGTGCCGGGCGGACGGGCGCCGGCGCCGCGCGTGCGCGCCTTCATCGACCATGCGGTGGCGCGATTGCCCGCGCTTGCGCCGATCGGGGCCGGCTGAGGCCGATTCTAGACCGGCAGCCGGACGGTCGCCCGCAAACCGCCGAGCGGGGAGTCGCCGAGCATGATGTCGCCGCCATGGGCGCGGGCGATATCGCGCGCGATGGCAAGGCCGAGCCCCGTACCGCCGCCATCGACATTGCGGGCCTCGTCGAGGCGGAAGAAGGGGCGGAAGACCTCCTCGCGCTGGTCCGGCGGGATGCCGGGGCCGTCATCATCGACCATCACGATCAGGTAGCGCGCATCATGGGTCGCCCGGATCGCGATGCGGTCGCCGTAGCGCGCCGCGTTGGAGACGAGGTTGGTCAGCAGCCGGCGGAAGGCGTCCTGGCGGATCACGACGAGCGGATCGCCGACCACCGTCAGCTCGGTCTGGTGGCCCTGACGCTCGGCATCGGACTTCAATTCCTCTAGCAGGGAGCGGATATCGGCCTCGACCGCGGTCTCGCCGGCGTCGCCGCGGGCGAAGGCGAGATAGTCCTCGAGCATGCGGCTCATCTCGTCGACGTCCTTCTCCAGCGCCTCGATTTCCGAGGAGCGCTCCATCAGGGCGAGCGAGAGCTTGAAACGGGTGAGGATGGTGCGCAGGTCGTGGCTGACGCCGTTCAGCATCGTCGTACGCTCGCCGATCGAGCGCTCGACACGCCGCTTCATCTCGATGAAGGCATTGCCGGCGCGGCGGACCTCGCGGGCGCCCCGCGGCCGGAAATCGGCGTCGCGGCCCTTGCCGAAGGCTTCGGCCGCATCGGCGAGCTTCAGGATCGGGCGGATCTGGTTGCGCAGGAACAGCACCGCGATCGTCAAGAGGATCAGCGATGTCCCGATCATCCAGAGCAGGAAGATATGGCTGTTCGAGGCATAGGCCGAATTGCGCCTTGTCAGGATGCGCATCACGTCCTTGCCGAGCTTGACGCGGATCTCGATCAGGCTGGAGCGGCCGACCGTGTCGAGCCAGAACGGGCGGGCGACCTGCTGGCTGAGTTCCGTCGAGAGCGCGTTGTCGAGCAGCGAGAAGAAGGGGCGCGGGCCCGGTGCCGGCAGGTCGGAATCGGGGATGATGTCCAGGTCCATCCCGAGCCGCTCGGCCGCGATGCGCGACAGCGTCGTGGTATCGGCATCCTGCGGATAGCTCTCATAGACATCGATCAGCATGGCGATGTCGGCCGAGACGGCCGAGGAGAGGCGCTGCGTCACGGTCTGCCAGTGCCGCTCCATGAAGACATAGGCGATGACCGATTGCAGCAGCACGACCGGCGCGATGACGATGACCAGCGCGCGCGGATAGAGCCCCTTGGGCATGTAGCGCGCGATGATCTGCAAGGGCCGGCCGATGCGCTTGATCGTCGGTCGTACGGCCTTGCCGAGATTGTCCAGTGCCTTTTCCAGCCCGGCAAAGGCGCGCGCAAATCCACGCGCGACGGAGCGCAGCGCAGACGAGCCTTTCCTGCCGGGTTGCAGCGGCGTCACGAGCGATCCGTCACCAGCCTGTAGCCGACACCGCGCACGGTCTGGAGATAGAGCGGGTCGGTCTGGTCGCGCTCGATCTTGCGGCGCAGACGGTTCATCTGGACATCGACGGTGCGGTCATTGGCGGCCGAGCCCTGCGCCGCCAGCTCCTCGCGCGGCACGACCTCGCCGGCGCGTTCGGCCAGCGCCGTCAGAATCTCGCGCTCGCGCTCGGTAAGGCGGATGGTCTCCTCGCCCTTGCGCAATTCGCCGCGCGCCAGCCCATAGATGAAGGGGCCGAAGCGGACGAAATCCGGCCGCGTGCCGGATTGCGCGGCTTCGACGACGAGCGTGCGCTTCAGGATATTGCCGAGCCGCAGCAGCAATTCGCGCGGCTCGAACGGCTTGGAGAGATAATCGTCGACGCCGATCTCAAGGCCGTTGATGCGGTCCTTGCCGTCGGCGCGGGCGGTCAGCATCAGGATCGGCACGGCGGAGCCACCGCGGAAGCGGCGCGCGAAGTCGAAGCCGTTTTCGCCGGGCATCATCACGTCGAGCACGATCGCGTCGAAGACGAGATTGCCCAGCCGTGTATCGGCCTCGACCGCGTTGGCCGCCGTCGTCACCCGGTAGCCGTTATCGCCGAGGAAGCGGCCCAGCAATTCGCGCAGGCGCCGGTCGTCGTCGACAACGAGGATGTGGGGCGCCTCGTCGGGCAGGGGCTTGCGGGCCGGCTTCGCCAGGGTCTCGGTTGCGATCATCTCGCGCCTTTCTCCTGCGCCGGTGTCGGCCGGCGCGCTCGCGGTGCAGGGCTCCCATAGCATAACGCGCGGAGCCGGTCGCCGCTAAGTGAGCTTAGGGCTTGTCGAGAAGGCGCTCGACTTTCGGCCGCTCGCCGGGGTCGATCAAGGCGGCGAGATAGCGGGCGGCTATGGCTGCGGTCTCTGGCGCTGCGCCTTCAAGCGCGCGGTTGATGCGCTTCGCCTGGAGACGGACGAGGCGCAGCGCCAGATCCTGGCCCGAGGGCGTGGTGTGGAGATGGCGCTGGCGCTTGTCCTGCCGGCCGGTGCGCTGCTCGATATAGCCCTTCTCGACCAGCTCCTTGAGGACGCGGTTCAGGCTCTGCTTGGTGATCTGCAGGATGTCGAGCAGTTCGGCGATGGTCAGGCCCGGCCGGCGCTGGACGAAGTGCAGGACGCGATGATGGGCGCGGCCGAAACCGTAATCGGCGAGGATGCGGTCGGGGTCGCCGACGAAGTCGCGATAGGCGAAGAACAAGAGCTCGATCAGGTCATGCGGCACCGCCTCGGAGGAGGGCCTGAGCGGCAGGTCTTCTGCGTCGGACGAAGGTGAGGCCAAAACGCGCCTTCCAAAAATTTGGGTCAGCCTTATTGACATATCTCAGACGCAAGATTACCGGTCAAGGGCGCTGAGCGAACGATTATTTCAAAGCGTCTCGCTGCAACGCAGCTTTAGACCCGCGCTTGCGTTCCGAAAACGGCTGTGCCGGAGTTCCGGAAACGAGCACCCAGGAGAAGGTCCATGTCAGTCATTCCTTTCGACCAGCGCGATGGCGTCATCTGGTTCGACGGCAAGCTCGTGCCGTGGAAGGATGCCCGAATTCACGTACTGACCCATGGACTGCATTACGGCTCCTGCATCTTCGAGGGCGAGCGCTCCTATGACGGCGTGATCTACAAGTGCACCGAGCACTCGCAGCGCTTCCACAAGTCGGCCGAGATCATGGATTTCACGATCCCCTATTCGGTCGCCGAGCTCGACGCGGCCAAATATCTCTGCCTGAAGGAGAACGGCCTGAAGGACGCCTATATCCGCCCGGTCGCCTGGCGCGGTTCGGAAATGATGGCTGTGTCCGGCATGAACAATTCGATCCACACCGCGATCGCCGTGTGGGAATGGCCGAGCATGTTCGACATGGCGGCGAAGCTGAAGGGCATCCGCCTCGACGTCGCCGATTACCGCCGGCCGGACCCGGCCTGCGCGCCGGTTCATGCCAAGGCTGCGGGCCTCTACATGATCTGCTCGCTCTCCAAGCACAAGGCGGAGCGCGGCGGCTATGCCGATGCGATGATGCTCGACTGGGAAGGCAATGTCGCCGAATGCACCGGCGCCAACATCTTCTTCATCAAGGACGGCGTGATCCACACCCCGCTGGCCGACCGCTTCCTGAACGGCATCACCCGTCAGTCGGTGATCGACCTCTGCCGCCAGCGCGGCTTCGAGGTGGTCGAGCGCCGCATCCGGCCGGAGGAGCTGGAGAGCTTCAACGAGTGTTTCATCACCGGCTCGGCCGCCGAGGTGACGCTGGTCTCCGAGATCGGCCCGTACAACTTCATCACCGGCAACATGGGCAAGGTGATCATGGAAGATTATTCGGCTGCGGTGCGTCCGCAGACGAAGGCGGCGTGACGCCACTCCGTCATGCCCGGGCTTGACCCGGGCATCTTGGAAACCAGTGATCTTTCGTCATGAGATTCTCGGGTCGGAGCTTTGCTCCGCCCGAGAATGACGTTGTGGCTTATTCCCACCGCCGGGCGGCGTCGTCATCCTCGCCCTTGGCTTCGACCCAGCCGCCGAGCGTGCCGACGGCATGGTGTTCGCGCTTCCAGAACGGGGCGCGGGTCTTGAGGTAGTCCATCATGAAATCGGCGGCCTCGAAGGCGGCGCGGCGGTGGGCCGAAGCCGCCAGCACCAGCACGATCTGCTCGCCTGGCCGGACCAGCCCGTAACGATGGATCGCGACGAGGCCGAGCAGCGGCCAGCGGCTGGCAGCTTCGTTAGCGACACGGGTGATCTCGGCCTCGGCCATGCCCGGATAATGCTCAAGTTCGAGCGCGGCGAGCGTGCCGGCCTCGTCGCGGCAGAGCCCGGTGAAGGAGACGACGGCGCCGATATCGGCGCGACCGGCCGACAGCGCGTCGATCTCGTCCTGAAGCGAGAAGTCCTCGTGCTGGATGCGGACGAGGGGAGAGATCACGGCCTAGCCGCCCGTCATTGGCGGGAAGAACGCGATCTCGCGGGCAGCGCCGAGCCGAGCCTGCGGCTTGGCATGGACATGGTCGAGCGCGGCACGCACGATGGTTTCGTCGGCGAAGGCCGTCTCATAACCCTCGCCGCGCGCCTTCAGCCAACGCACGAGATCGGCGATGGTGGTGAGATCGGCGGGGATGTCGAGCGTCTCCTCGGGCAGGCCGACGCGCTCGCGCACCCAGGCGAAATAGACGATGCGGACGGGCCGTGTGCCCGCCGCTGCGGTGGCGGTCGTGGTGCTCATGGCGTGCGCTCGTCCTCTGCGACGAGATGGCGGATGCCGGCGTTGAAATAGTCCCAGCCGGTATAGATCGTCAGGCCGGCAGCGGCCCAGAGCAGGACGATGCCGATCGTGGTGTTGCCGGGCAGGACCTTGTCGCCGGCCGGGCCGACGACGAGGAAGCCGAGCGCGAAGAGCTGCGCCGTCGTCTTCCACTTGGCGACCTTGCTGACGGGAACGCTGACCTTGAGATCGGCCAGGAATTCGCGAAGCCCCGAGACCAGGATCTCGCGGCAGAGGATGACGATCGCGGCCCAGAGCGTCCAGCCCTCGATCTGGCCGGTATAGACCAGCATCAGCAGCAGGGCGGCGACGAGCAGCTTGTCGGCGATCGGGTCGAGCATGCGGCCGATCGCCGATTGCTGGCTCCAGGCCCGCGCGATGTAGCCGTCGAGATAGTCGGTGATGGC
The DNA here is from genome assembly GCF_058800455.1 of Allobosea sp. GW822-FHT05A11. Lineage (NCBI taxonomy): Bacteria > Pseudomonadati > Pseudomonadota > Alphaproteobacteria > Hyphomicrobiales > Alloboseaceae > Allobosea > Allobosea sp. GW822-FHT05A11. Next base: position 745,421 of record NZ_JBXAMI010000001.1, read on the forward strand.
GGCGAGCGTGTAGATTCCCAGCGCGAGCCAGCGCATCCAGTCGTCGCGCGGCCAGAACAGGATCGCCACCAGGGCTGGGATCGCCAGGATCCGCCCGTAGGTGAGGAGGTTGGGCAGCGACCAGGGGCCGCGCCGCCTGATGGCGTCTGGAAGAATCGTCACGGGATGCACCAAAGCAAGGCGGCGGCAGCAGCGTCAACACGCAACAGCGTGAATGTGGCAGAACTTCGCGACCACGTCGCCTTCGGACGCAGGCGTCCGAAGGCGAAAAACGTGCTCGCTCTTGATATAATGGAGCATTGCTGCTGCGAAAAACCGGTTCCCACTTTTTCGCGCAATGCTCTACGCATCATGAAAGAAATCATGCACCGCCTTGGCCGTCGCGGCATTGACGCCGGGGGTTCGCATCAGGTCGTCGAGCTTGGCGCGCTGGATCGCCTTCACCGTGCCGAAATGCAGCAGCAGCGCCCGCTTGCGTGACGGGCCGATGCCGGGGATCTCGTCGAGCGGGTTCTTCATCGTCTCGCGCTTGCGCTTGGCGCGGTGCGTGCCGATGGCGAAGCGGTGGGCTTCGTCGCGCAGGCGCTGGATGAAATAGAGCGCAGGGTCGCGCGGCTGCAGCTTGAAGGGCTCACGGCCGGCCATGTGGAAGGTCTCGCGCATGGCGTTGCGGTCTTCCCCCTTGGCGATGGCGACGAGCGGGATGTCGGAGGCACCTAGCTCCTTCATGATCTTGAGCGCGGCGGTGAACTGGCCCTTGCCGCCGTCGACGATGACGAGATCGGGACGGGAGGGGAAACCGTCCTCGTCCTTGCGGGGTTTCGGCGCCTTGCGCGCCTTCTTTGGCGGGGTCTCACCCTGGGAAGCGTCGTCAGGTGTCTCCCCGAGGGCGATCGTCACGGCTTCGTCGCCCCCTGGAGCATCCTTCGAGGCGGCCGCGTTCGCGACCCCCTCAGGATGAGGGCTCAGGGCAATGCCTTCTTCCCTCGCCAGCTTCGCGAATCGGCGCGTCAGCACCTCGCGCATCATGCCGAAATCGTCGCCAGCGATGGTGTCGGTCGAGATGTTGAAGGTGCGGTATTGGTTCTTCACGAAGCCGTCCGGCCCGGCGACGATCATGCCGCCGACGGCGTTGGTGCCCATGATGTGCGAGTTGTCGTAGACCTCGACCCGGCGCGGCGGTGTCTCCATGCCGAAGGCGGCGCCGAGCGTGGCGAGCAGGGCGGTCTGGCCGGCATTGTCGGCGAGCTTGCGCGCGAGCGCCTCGCGGGCGTTCTTGACGGCATGGGCCATCAGGTCGGCGCGTTCGCCGCGCTTGGGATGTGCGACCTCGACCTTGCGGCCGGCGCGTGCCGTGAGCGCCTGGCCGATCAACTCGATTTCCTCGACCGGATGCGAGAGTAGCACGAGGCGCGGCGGCGGCTTGTCGTCGTAGAACTGGGCGACGACGGAGGCGAGCACCTCGGCCGGCGTCAAGGAGCGATCGGCACGTGGGAAGAGGGCGCGGTTGCCCCAGTTCTGGTGGTTGCGGAAGAAGAAGATCTCGACGCAGAACTGCCCGGCCTGCTCGTCGATGGCGAAGACGTCGGCCTCCTCGACCCCTTGCGTATTGATGTCCTGCCCGGCCTGCACCGCGGAGAGCGCGGCGAGGCGGTCGCGATAGCGCGCGGCCTTCTCGAATTCGAGCTCTTCCGCGGCGACCTGCATCCGGGCGGAGAGAAGCTGTTTCACCGCGGAGGAGCGGCCGGAGAGGAAGTCGCGGGCCTGGCCGGCGAGCGCCTGATAGTCAGGAATCGAGATCTCGCCGGTGCAGGGGCCGGCGCAGCGCTTGATCTGGAAGAGCAGGCAGGGGCGCGTGCGGTTCTCGTAGAAGGAATCCGAGCAGGTGCGGATCAGGAAGGCCTTCTGCAGCGCGTCGATGGTCCGCGTCACCGCCCAGACCGAGGCGAAGGGGCCGAAATAGTCGCCCTTGCGATGGCGCGAGCCGCGATGCTTCAGGATCGCGGGAGCGTCGTGCTCGCCGCCGGTCAGGAGGATATAGGGGAACGACTTGTCGTCGCGCAGCAGCACGTTGTAGCGTGGCCGGAGCTGCTTGATCAGGTTCGATTCGAGCAGCAGGGCCTCGGTCTCGGTGCCGGTGGTGACGAACTCCATATTCGCCGTCTCGGCGATCATCCGGGCGACGGCATTGGTATGCGCCATGCCGCGGGCATAGGAGGTCACGCGGTTCTTCAGGCTCTTGGCCTTGCCGACATAGAGCACCTCGCCGGCGCGATCGAACATCCGGTAGACGCCGGGCCTGTTCGGCAGGTGCTTCGCGAATTGCTGGATGACCTCGATGCCGGCCTTGAGCGCGCCGGGAGCGGCTTCCGCGAGGACGAGCGCGGCTTCGGGCGCGGGGAGGGTGTCCTCCTCGTCCTCGAACTCGTCCTGGGGCAGATCGTCCTGGCGTTCGCGACTCATGCGCTTCTGTACTCTTGATCTCTGTATTTTCGGCCTCCATGTAGGATGCCGCAGCGGCTTCGTCATGTCAGGAGAGCGGATGCGGCGGCGCCGCCGAGGCACATCCTCGATGAAACCGGCAGCGTTTCACGATCGGCGATGGTTTCTCATCGTTGTTCGCGGCTTTTCATGCTGCGCCTTTTTCGTTTCCCGGAGCAGCCATCCCGCCGCTGATTGACATCAGGGCGGCCATGGCCTAATTGTTAATTTCGATTTAGGCCCGATGACTTGGCCATTCGCTGCTTTCGAGCGCGACATGCTGATGATTTTCTTCCTTTTATCGAACTCACTGCCGCATGTTTTCCATGGGGCTTGGATAAACATGTTTGCGGGAGGCTCATATGGCTTCTGGTTCGGTTAAGTGGTTCAACGCCACCAAGGGTTTCGGTTTCATTCAGCCTGACGATGGCGGCCAGGATGTGTTCGTTCACATCAGCGCTGTCGAGCGTGCCGGCATGCGCGATCTGCGCGAAGGCCAGAAGATCTCGTACGAGATCGTCCAGGACAAGCGTTCGGGCAAGAGCTCGGCCGACAACCTGCGGGCCGAGTAACCGCCTGGGAGGCGGAACGACGACGCTTTGAGGCGACCACGGATGTACCGGCGCCGCGACACGAAGTTTCGCACCAGCGGTTAAGTCGAAGGGTCGGGACCAACAAGCCCGGCCCTTTTGTGTTTTTGGAAAGGACAACCATGCAAGTTCTCGTTCGGGACAATAATGTCGAGCAGGCGCTCCGCGTTCTGAAGAAGAAGCTGCAGCGCGAAGGCGTGTTTCGCGAGATGAAGCAGCGCCGCGCCTATGAGAAGCCGTCCGAACGACGCGTGCGTGAGCAGGGCGAGGCGGTTCGCCGCGCCAAGAAGGCTGCCCGCAAGCAGGCGCAGCGCGAAGGCCTGCTGCCGGCGCCGAAGCGCAAGCTTCCCCTCGGCAAGGGCCGTCCCGGAGCTGGCCCCGGAGCCGGAGCACCGCGTCCTCCCTCCATCTGATCGGCGGAGACCAATTGGGGCCTGTTGAGTAAGGAGTTTCGAATGTCGAGCCGCAACATGAAGCTGGACGAGATCAAGGCTCGGGCGCAGGCGGCTTTCGAGACCACCGAGCAGCGCAAGAAGGATGCCCTTGTTGCGTGGCAGGCGCTTGAGGATCAGGCCAGCCAGACCCGCCTGAAGACCGAAAAGTTGCGGGCCCTGCGCCTTGCCCGGGATGCCGAGGAGGCTGCGGCCAAGGCGGCTGCCTCACGCAGCGAGGCGGCGACAAAGCGGCCGCGCAAGGCCGCTGCGAAATCTCTCTGAAGCTTCGCTGATGATGACCAAGGGCAGGCGCCACGATGCGCCGCCCTTGCATTTCGTACGCCACCGCGATCGCGTATTGCGCCCTTAGGGCGGCGCGGCGTCGTCAGCCGGCGCAATTCGTTTCGCACAACGGCAGTTCTGTGCGCGCTCAGGCGGCAGCTCCTTCCCCGACCCAATCCTGAACGATAGCGTCGTTGGCGTGGATGCAGATGAGCTCCAGCCTTCCCGAGCCGATATTGACGAATTTGTGAGGGATTCCGGCCGGGCCGACCACGATTGCCCCCGCGCCGGCCCGCAGCTTTTCCCGGCCGACCGTGAATTCCGCCTCGCCGGACCGGATCACCCAGGTTTCCGAATACGGATGGACATGCAGGCCCGGCCCCTGGCCCGGCTCGTTGTCGACCAGGAAGAACGAGACCTGCGAGCCATAGCCGCCGCCCTCGAATTTCGCTGTCCGGCTCGTGCCGCTGCGCAGGATGTCGCTGTCGATCGCCGTCGTCATCACCATCTCCTCCAAATTATCTTTGTGCTAAGATAATTATCTGAAACTATCTTCATGTCAAGATATCTCTTGGCGCGAAGCCGGCTGTGAGGCAGAGGGGGGATGGGAAAGGGCAGGCGATGACGAAGATGGATCATGTCGAGCGGGTCAGGGCGCAATGGGCCCGCGAATTGCCGGACCTCGATACGACGCCCACCGCGATCCTGGGGCGGGCTTATCGGCTGTCCAATCTCGTGCGGCCGAGCATCGAGGAGACCTTCGCCGGGTTCGGCCTCGATCGTGGCGAATTCGACGTCATCAGCACCTTGCGCCGCAGCGGGCCGCCTTATCGACTGACGCCGACAGCGCTCTATCGCTTCCTGATGATCACCTCCGGCGGGCTGACGCACCGGCTGGGGCGGCTGGAGAAAGCCGGGCTGATCCGCCGCGAGAAATCGGCGGAGGACGGGCGCAGCCTCCTCGTCGTCCTGACCGAGCTGGGCTTCCGGCGGGCCGAGGAAGCGCTGCGCGCCGACATGGCGAGCGAGGCGCAGTTCCTCGCAAGTCTCGACCCGGCCAAGCGAGCGGCCTTGGCGGAACTTCTGAAGGAGCTTCTGGCGACGCTCGAAACCGAAGCACCGCCGGAGCGGGAAGAATGACCGCTGCCGGATCCGGCCAGATCATCCTGCTCAACGGCGCGTCGAGCAGCGGCAAGTCCTCGCTGGCGCGCGCCATACAGGCGCGGATCGACCAGCCGTTCTGGCATATCTCGATCGACCATCTCCGCGATTCCGGCGTGCTGCCGAGCGCCCGGATCAAGAGCGGGGAATTCGACTGGCGGACTATGCGAGAAGCCTTCTTCCACGGCTTCGAACGCTCGCTCGCCGCCTATGTCGCGGCTGGCAACGACCTCGTCGTCGAGCACATCATGGAAAGCGAGGCCTGGCTCCTGCGGCTCGTCGACACGCTCGCCGGGCATGACGTCTTCTTCGTCGGTGTGCATTGCCCGCTCGAAGAACTCGAACGGCGCGAGCGGGAACGGGGCGACAGGCCGCTCGGCGATGCCCGGCGCGACTTCCACCGCATCCATTCCTACTGCCTCTACGATGCCGAGGTGGATGCGATGCAGGACAAGGAGGCCAATGCCGACGCGGTCATCGCCGCATGGCAGGCGCGGATGCGGCCCTCTGCCTTCGACCGGTTGCGCGAGCGCCACAGCCGCGGCTGAGCGAAGCCCGGCTCACCGATTGCCATGTCATCGACGCGCCCGCGCCGGCTGCGAATGCAGGGCGAGGGGACTGCCCTCCGTCTCAGGCTGCGCCAATATGATTGAGACAGGCTCGCGCCGATATCACCGAGGATCGAAACCCATGTCCCAGTCCGACAGCGCTCGAATCGTTCTCGCCTCCCGTCCGGAAGGCCGCCCCGCCCCGCAGAACTTCCGGCTTGAGCACGTCGCCATCCCGGCGATGGGCGACGGGCAGGTGCTGCTCAAAATCCTCTATCTCTCGCTCGACCCCTATATGCGCGGACGGATGAGCGCGGCGAAATCCTATGCTGCCGCCACCGAGATCGGGCAGCCGATGGAGGGCGGGACCGTCGGCGAGGTGATCGAGAGCCGAGATTCCGCCTTCAAGCCCGGCGATATCGTTCTCTCCCATTCCGGCTGGCAGTCGCATGCGGTCGCGAACGCCGCGCAACTGCGCAAGCTCGACCCGAAAGCTGCGCCGCTGACGACGGCGCTCGGCGTGCTCGGCATGCCAGGCTTCACCGCCTATGCCGGCCTGCTCACCATCGGCCAGCCCAAGCCGGGCGAGACGGTCGTCGTCGCGGCGGCGAGCGGGCCGGTCGGCTCGGCGGTCGGGCAGATCGCGCGGATCAAGGGCGCGCGGGCGGTGGGCATTGCCGGCGGCCCCGAGAAATGCGCCTTCGTGCGCGATACCTTCGGTTTCGACGCCGTGATCGACCATCGCGATCCCGATATGGCGGCCAAGCTCGCGGCGGCCTGCCCCGATGGCATCGACGTCTATTTCGAGAATGTCGGCGGCCATGTCTGGGATGCGGTCTTCCCGCTGCTCAATACGTTCGCACGCATCCCGGTCTGCGGCCTCGTGGCGCAATACAATGCCAGCGGCGCGTTTCCCGGGCCGGACCGGCTGCCGGGGATGATGCGCGACGTCCTGTCGAAGAGCCTGACGATCCGCGGCTTCATCCAGCGCGAATTCGCCGCCGCGCAGGCGCCGACCTTCCGGGAGGAGATGGCGCGCTGGATCGCGGAGGGCGCGGTCAAGTACAAGGAAGACATCGTTGCGGGCCTGGAGAACGCGCCCGAGGCCTTCATCGGCCTGCTGGAGGGCCGGAATTTCGGCAAGCTGATCGTCAAGCTCTGAGCGAGGGCGCCACGCGCCAGCCTTTTTCCTTGACCATTGAGCGGGCGCGCGGCCATCTCGCCGCGCCCGCCGCCGGACCTCGCCATGCCCGTCTTTGCCATTCCCTTCCCGATGATCGACCCCGTCGCGGTGCAGCTCGGGCCGCTGGCGATCAAATGGTACGGGCTTGCCTATGTCGTCGGGCTGCTCGGCGGCTGGTGGTATGCGCGCAAGCTCGTGGCCTCGGACTGGCTCTGGGCCGGGCGGGCTCGGCCTCAAGCCGTCGAACTCGACGATATGCTGCTCTTCGTCGCCTTCGGCGTGGTGCTCGGCGGACGCACCGGATTCGTGCTGTTCTACGATCTGCCACGCTATCTCGAGCGGCCGCAGGACATCCTGGCGATCTGGCAGGGCGGCATGTCCTTTCATGGCGGCCTGATCGGCGCGACGCTGGGCCTGTGGCTCTTCGCCAGGCGGCGTGGCTATCCGGCCCTGTCGGTCTTTGACCTCGCTGCCGCGGTGGTGCCGATCGGGCTCCTGCTCGGGCGCATCGCCAATTTCATCAATGGCGAGCTCTGGGGCCGTCCGGCGCCCGATTTCCCTTATGCCATGGTCTTCCCGAATGGCGGGCCGCTGCCGCGCCATCCGAGCCAGCTCTACGAGGCCTTCGCCGAGGGGCTCCTGCTCTTCGTGCTGGTCAACCTGCTGGTCCGCTTCGGCGGCTTCAGGCGGCCGGGCCTGGTCGCCGGCGTCTTCGGCATGGGCTACGCGGTCGCCCGCATCGTCTGCGAGTTCTTCCGCGAGCCCGATCCGCAGCTCGGCTTCCTGTTCGGCACGTCGGTCGATGCGCTCTCGGGCGGCATCACCATGGGCATGCTGCTGTCGCTGCCGGTGTTCTTCGCCGGCCTGTGGCTGGTGCTGCGCAGCCGGCGCGAGACGCCCGGCGAGGCGCGGGCGTGACCACGCTCAAGGCCGAGATCATCGACCTGATCCGGCAGGAGGGGCCGATCGGCATCGGCCGCTACATGGCGCTGGCGCTCGGCCATCCCCGCCACGGCTACTACATGACGCGCGACCCTCTGGGGACTGAGGGCGATTTCACCACGGCGCCCGAGATCAGCCAGATGTTCGGCGAGCTGGTCGGGCTATGGGCTGCCCATGCCTGGCAGGCGATGGGCGCGCCGGCGCGGTTCCGGCTCGTCGAGCTCGGGCCGGGACGCGGCACGCTGATGGCCGACATGCTCCGGGCGACGCGGATCGTGTCGGGCTTCCATGCGGCGCTCTCGGTGCATCTCGTCGAGACCAGCCCGGTCCTGCGTGCCCGGCAGGCGGCGACGCTCAAGGATTTCGAGCCGGTCTGGCACGATGCGATTGCCGGCGCCCTCGAAGGCCCGGTGGCCGTGATCGCCAACGAGTTCCTCGACGCCTTGCCGCTCGACCAGTTCGTGATGACCCCGGAGGGGTGGCGCGAGCGGCTGGTCGGGCTTGGCGATGACGGAGAACTCACCTTCGGTCTGGCTGCTGTCGGCGAAGGCACCCTGAAGGTCGCTGCAGCTGCCGGCTCCGTATTCGAGCAGCCTGCCATCGCCCTCGACATCGTCACGCAGCTTGCCGGTCATCTGGCATCGCAAGGCGGGGTGGCTCTGTTCGTCGACTACGGTTCGGCGCGCTCGGGGTTCGGCGATACGCTGCAGGCCATGAAGCGGCATGAATTCGTCGATCCGCTCGCTGAGCCCGGCGAGGCGGACCTGACAGTCCATGTCGATTTCGAGCGCATAGGGCAGGCGGCGTTCAAGGCCGGTGCCGCCTTGCACGGGCCGGCGACGCAACGCGATTTCCTGCTGGCGCTGGGGCTGCCGCAGCGGGCGCAGGCGCTGTCGCTCAAGGCGGACGCCGAGCAGCGGGTGGCCATTTCCGCCGCCTTCGACCGCCTGATCGCTCCGGGCGAGACCGGCATGGGCGATTTGTTCAAGGTTCTCGCGCTATCGCAGCGGAACCTGCCGCCCCTGCCCGGATTTGACCTTCATCGGCTGCCAGATCAGGGCTGACCTCAGCGGAGCCTCGCGGCCTCGCACCAACCGGACGAGATCATGTTCATCACCGCCCGCGAACTCGCCGGAGAAGCCGGTATCCGACACGCCTTCTTCACCCGCGAAGGCGGCGCCTCGACCGGCATCTATGCCTCGCTCAATGGCGGGCTCGGTTCCGCCGACGACCCGGCGGCGATTGTCGAGAATCGGGCGCGGATTGCGCGCCATCTCGAAGTCGCGCCGGAGAACCTGATCAGCCTCTACCAGGTCCATTCCGCCGATGTGGAGGTGGTGACCGGTCCCTGGCCGGGCGAGCGCCCCAAGGCCGACGCGATGGTGACCACCGCCTCCCACGTCGCACTCGGCGTCTCCACCGCCGATTGCGGCCCGATTCTCTTCGCCGATGGCGAGGCGCGGGTGATCGGCGCGGCTCATTCCGGCTGGAAGGGCGCCTTCACGGGCATCGTCGGCGCGACCGTGACGGCGATGGAAAAGCTCGGCGCAAGGCGCGAGCGCATCACCGCCGTGCTCGGTCCGACGATCAGCGCCAAGGCTTATGAAGTCGGGCCGGAGTTCATCGAACGCTTCAAGGCCGAGAACCGGACCTATTCCCGCTTCTTCAGCCCGTCCGAGCGCGCTGCGCATGCGATGTTCGACCTGCCGGCCTTCATCGGGCTCAAGGCGCAGGAGGCGGGGATCGGCCGATTCGTCGATATGGGCCTGTGCACCTATGGCGACGAGCGTCGATTCTTCAGCTACCGGCGCACGACCCATCGCGGCGAGCCCGATTACGGGCGCCTGATCGCGGCCATCACCCTCGACTGAGCAGATTGCGGTTGATGGCGTGGCGCGACGGCTTGTCGCACCGCGCCGACCGGGGCATCGTTCCCTCGGGCCGTGGGGAACGCATCGCTTCCTCCTGCGTCATATGTCGTTCGGGCGGTGCATTGAGATGCGGGGCCGACATGGAACAAATCCTGATGAACCTGATCGCTGGTGCGATCGGCGGTAATGCGGCCGGCAAGGCCAGCCCGAGCTTCGATCTCGGGACGATCGGCAACACGATTTCGGGCATCGTCGGCGGCGGCGTGCTCGGACAACTGATCCCGATCGTGCTGCCGGCGATCAGCGCTGCGGCGCAAGGCGGCAATCTGAGCATCGGCGGCATCCTGACCAACCTGATCGCGGGCGGCGCCGGCGGGGCGGTCCTGACCGCGATCATCGGCGCGTTGAAGAACAAGGCCGCCTGACCAGCTTCTGCGTAAAGGCCCGACTCCTTGCGGAGCCGGGCTGCGCATGACGCGCGGCCGGGACCTTGCGCGATGGCTCGGATGGCGGCGATGCTTGCGCCTCCAGCAGCAGCCTGCGAGGCAGTCTTGTCCCGGTCCATCACCTATTACTTCTCGCTGCATTCGCCGTGGACCTATCTCGGCAACGCGACCTTTCATGAGATCGCCCGCCGGCATGGCTGCGCGATCGACTACCGCCCGATGCCGTTGCGCTCGGTGTTCGACGAGACGGGTGGGTTGCCCTTGCCGAAGCGGCACCCCGTGCGGCAGCGCTACCGGCTGCTCGATCTCCAGCGCTGGCGCGCGGCGCGGGGTTTGCCGCTCCTGCTGCAACCGAAGCATTTTCCCTTCGACCCGTCGCAGGCCGACCGGATGGCGATCGCGATCGTCGCGTCCGGTGGCGACCCGCTGGCCTTCATCGGCGACGTGATGGCTGGCCTTTGGGCGCGCGACGAGGATATGAGCCAGCCCGAGGCGCTGCTCGCCTGTGCGTCGCGCGCCGGTCTCGATGGGCTGGCGTTGCTCGCGGCTGCGGATTCTCCCGCGATCAGGCAACGCTATGAGGAGACGCTGGGCCAGGCTGTCGAAGCCGGCGTATTCGGCGCGCCGAGCTATGTGCTCGATGGCGAGGTGTTCTGGGGACAGGACCGGCTCGAGTTGCTCGATTCGGCGCTCGCGAGCGGCCGGACACCCTATCGCTCGGATGGCGCCGTCTGAGAATCAGCCGACGATGTCGGGCGTGCGCCAGCCGAGGTGCTGGCCGGCATCGACGGCGATCATCTGGCCGGTCACGGAATCGGCGCGGGCGAGGTAGAGCACGGCTTCGGCGATCTCGTCGGGCATGACGCGATGCCCGAGCAGGGTTCCTGCGGCTTCCTGATCGAGCAGGTCCGCACCGTCATAATGATTGGGGAAGGTCGGGCCGGGGCCGACGGCGTTGACGCGAATGCGCGGAGCCAGCGCCTGTGCCAGCGTCCGGGTCGCGGTGAGCAGGGCGGCCTTGGACAAGGTGTAGGAGTAATATTGCGGTGTCAGCTTCCAGACGCGCTGGTCGACGATATTGACGACCGCGCCGTTCAGATCGGCGGGCAGGCGCTCCGCCATGATGCCGACCAATTGAGAGGGCGCGCGCAGGTTGATGGAGAACTGACGGTTCCACGTCGCGATATCGAGCGAACGGACATCGTCGGCAACGAAGCTCGCGGCGTTGTTGACTAGGAGCGTGACCGGGCCGAGCGCCTTTTCCGCCGCGGGAATCAGGGTTGCGACGGCGGTGGGATCGACGAGATCGGCCGTCAGAAGGCAGGCCTTGGCGCCGCCGGCCTCGAGCTTTCCCAGCAAGGCTTCGGCGTCCTGCCGGCTGTCACCGTGATGGATCGCGACCGCATAGCCGGCTTCGGCCAGCTTCTCGACAATGGCGCGGCCGATTCGCCGGGCGCCGCCGGTGACCAGTGCGACCTCAACCATCGCGGCCGTCACGATTCGCGGGGGGCGGAGCCGCCTGGGCAGAGGCACGTCGTTGCAGGCGGCGTTCCCAATGCTTGGCGACGCGCAGATAGCGATAGAAGGCGTAGTTCATCGCCGTCATGAAACCGTAGATGCCGCGCAATGCATGACGGCGCCCAATATAGGCCTTGAGGAAATTGGCGGGGAATTCGGCGACCAGCCGGAAGACGGACAGGGTACCGCCGCGCGCGTCGAGATCGTCGGCCTGCGCATCGCTATAGGCATTGAGCTTGTCCATCTGCTCGCCCAGCGAGCGAACGGAGAAATGATGCACGGTTCCGCGCAGGCGCCCGACCTGCGCATCCGGCGCAAGATCGACCCGATCATGCACGGGCGAGGCCGAATAGCGGCCCTTGTTCTTGCGGTAGAGACGCACGGGCGCAAGCGCATAGGCGAATCGGTGCGGCGCGCCTTCTCCCGGAAAGATCTCGGCGATTCTCAGCTTGTAGGCGTCCTTCGGCGGCGATCCGTTCGCGAAGAGCGCGACGATCTCCGCTGCCAGATCGGGTGGCACGACCTCGTCGGCATCGAGGTTGAGCAGCCAGTCATGACGGCATTGCTCTTCGGCGAAACGCTTTTGTTGGCCGTAGCCCGGCCAGGCATTGAAGATGACGCGGGCTCCGCGCGCTTCAGCGAGCGCCTGCGTGCCGTCGGTCGAGCCGGAATCGACGACCACGATGTCGTCGCTCAACGTCTGCGCCGCTTCGATCGTCCGGCCGATCCGGTCCGCTTCGTTCTGGGCGATGATGAAAATCGAGAGAGGCGGCACGGTCTTCTTCGGTTCCTGTCGTCTCAAGGCTTAAGCATGCTCGGGCCTGAGCGGCAAGACAGGCTGAAAAATGCGCAATAGGCAGTGGAACCTTGGGAAAACCACCGCGTTTTTAGGCCGGGCCATGTGCCTGAGCCAGCGAGCGATCGGATTGTTATTAGTATTCGATTTACCATAATGGCTAGTCACTGGCTGGTTAACTCGGATTTACCTATTTGCGTTCAGTTATCGTATTCGTGCCGCATTTCTGCCGCGGTCTGCAAGGCAGATGTGCTTCCGATGCAACAGACAAAGCGCGCTCCCGGTCTTATAACGGGTTCATCGAAATCAACCGCCGGGTTTTCCGGCGTCAGCGACGACTAAGGAGTTTGTCATGAAGAAGTATCTGCTTGCGAGCGTTGCCGCGCTCGGCCTCGTCGCCGCTGGCGCCGCTTCGGCCGCCGACCTGCCGTCCCGCAAGGGCCCGATTGCCGCTCCGGTCTACATGCCGCCGGCTTTCACCTGGACCGGTTTCTACGTCGGTGCCAACGCCGGCTACGGCTGGGGTAACGTGAACGCTGGCGGCTTCGCCAACGTTGGCGATCTCGACGGCTTCGTCGGCGGTGGCCAGATCGGCTACAACTACCAGATGGGCCAGTTCGTCGTCGGTCTCGAAGCCGACCTGCAGGCTGCTGACCTCAGCAGCGGCAACAACCTCGGCCTCGTCGGCGTCAAGACCGATTACTTCGGCACCGTCCGTGCTCGCGTCGGCGTCGCCTTCGACCGGTTCATGCCCTACATCACCGGTGGTTGGGCCTACGGCAACGTGAAGACCTCGATCCCGGCGATCGGCTTCTCGACGGATCGCAGCCACACCGGCGGCTTCGCCGTCGGCGGCGGTCTCGAGTATGCCGTCACCAACAACATCATCGCCGGCGTCGAGTACCTCTACGTCGACCTGGGCGAGAAGAACCTCCTCGGTGGCGGCACCAAGGTCGGCACCGACTTCTCGGTCGTCCGCGCCCGCCTCAGCTACAAGTTCTGATCCTCTCCTTCCGGAGACAGAACGGACCCGGTGGCCTCGGCCACCGGGTTTTTTTGTTGCCTGGATGCCGGGGCCTCCAGGTGGCAGGACATAAAAAAGCCGGCGACCAGAGTCGCCGGCTTTACAGTTTAGGGGTTGACGCTGCGCGCCGCCGTTTCGATCAGCCCTTGAAGCGGGTCGTCTCGAAAGCGGGGACGCGGGCGGCGAAATCGTCGAGCCAGGCAACGAGCTTCGGATGATCGGCTCGCCATTTGCCCTCGAAGCGCAGGTCGAGATAGCCCAGCGCGCAGGCGAGGGCGATCTCGCCGATGCGGGGGCGATCGGCGAAGACGGGCGGCGCGGCTTCGAGCGCTTCCAGCCCGCGCGCGACCTTGCCGTCCTGATGCGCGACCCAGTTGGCGTTGCGGCCTTCCTCCGGCCGGAAGCGCCCTTCATAGACCTTGAGTAGCGCGGCGTCGCAGATGCCGTCGGCCAGAGCCTGCAGCCGCAACTGGGCGAAGCGCGCCTCGCCGCCCGGGATGAGCCTGCCGCCACTGAGATGGTCGAGATAATCGACGATGACGCGGGAATCGAACAGCGTCGTGCCATCCTCCAGCACCAGCGTCGGGATCTTGCCGAGAGGGTTCTGCCGGCGCAGCGCCTCGGCCGGGTCGGTGGTGTCGGCCGGGACGATCTCGATGCGGTCCATCAGCCCGAGTTCGAGAGCCGCCATCTTGACCTTGCGGCCGAACGGGGAGGCGGGGGAGGAGCGCAGGACGAGCATCGGCGAAATCCTTGATGCGGAGCGGGGAGAGCGATCAGCCGTCGGGGCGGATCGTCTCGCAGTGATAGCGCGGCCGCGCGCCCTGGGCGAGCCGTTCGGTCAGTGCCGGCAGCAGCGTTTCCGCCTCCTCGGCCAGCCGCCAGGGCGGGTTGACGACCAGCAGGCCGGTGGCACTGAGGCCGCCTGCCGCTTCCGGGCGGTCGACATCGATCTCCAGGCGCAGGAGCCGGCCGATGCCGGCATCATCGATGGCATCCATGAGGGATTCGACGCCGTTGCCGCCCTTGATCGGATACCAGAGCGCATAGATCCCGGTCGGCCATTTGCGGTGCGCCGCGATGAATTGTGCGGCGAGCGTGGCGAATTCGTCCTTCTCCTCGAAAGGCGGATCGATCAGGACGAGGCCGCGGCGTTCCTTCGGCGGAATATTGGCTCGCAGCGCCGTCCAGCCGTCGATGGCGAGCGGCCTGCAGCGCTGGTCGTACCCGATGGCTTCGGTCAGCTTGCGATAGGTCGAGGGATGAAGCTCGGCCGCGACCAGCCGGTCGTCCGGCCGCATCGCATGGCGGCAGAGCCAGGGCGAGCCGGGATAGGCGCCGGAGCCATAGAGGGCGCGGGCGCCTTCCAGCGCGGCGCGATAGGGCACGAGCAGGGCTTCGACCGCGGGAGACAGGGGCGAGCGATCGATCCGCGCGACGCCGTCCTTCCATTCATGCGTCCTGAGCGCCTCTTCCGAATCGAGATCGTAGCGGCCGCTCCCGGCATGGGTGTCGATGATGCGGTAGGGCGTCGGCTTGGCGTTGAGATGCAGCAGGATGCGGGTCAGCACGACATGCTTCAGCACATCGGCGAAGTTTCCAGCGTGGAAGCCATGGCGATAGTTCATGCCGCCGTTGGTAGAGGAAGCCGCGCTGGACCGAAAGCGGCAAAGTCTTGCCGTATCCCGCTTTCAGCGCGGGCCGACGACCGTGAATTCCCGGGCGCGGCAGCCGGAGCGGTCAACCTGCTGGCAGGTGCGGAAGTCGCGGAGATCCCGGGTGAAGCAGATCTTGACCTCCTGGAGAACGCCGCGCTTGCAGGCCACCGACATCATGTCCGGGCGGAGGCCCGGATTGGCGGCGGCGAAGGCGCGTTCGAGATCGATCGCGGTCCAGCTCTGGTCGCGGTCCGCCTTGGCCAGGGCCGGTGGGATCACGACCTTCTCGCGGGCGCGGCGGACATCGCGAAAATAGTCGTTCGGGCTCGAGCCCGTGCAGGTACCGTGCTTGCGCCACTGGTAGCGGGCGAGCCCCTCGGTCGGGAACAGGCCTTCCGCTTGTTCCATCGCGATCCGGGAAGGCGATCGTCCGGCCGGGCCGCAATCGCTAGGATAGCCGCGCTCGTTCTGTGGCCAGAGGCCGTGCACGACGAAGCGCAGGCCGGAGCCCTCGCCGCATTGCTCGCGATTGCGCGTGCGGTCGCCGTCGAGTTCGCAGAAGCCCGGCGACCAGGACAGCGCCAGGACGTAGAAATCGAAATCGCCGGGCGCAGCGCTGCGTTGGCCGAAGCCTTGCGCATGGCCCGCGGCGGTGAAGCCGAACACCGCCAGGCCCGCGACCAACAGCCGCTTCATCATCGGATCGCCTGGGTTACGGGCGCGCCATCTTGCAGTCGGGTGCATAGGAACGCTGCCGGTCGAGGCCGTTGACGCACCAGTTGACGTTCCAG
Source organism: Allobosea sp. GW822-FHT05A11 (assembly GCF_058800455.1). Lineage (NCBI taxonomy): Bacteria > Pseudomonadati > Pseudomonadota > Alphaproteobacteria > Hyphomicrobiales > Alloboseaceae > Allobosea > Allobosea sp. GW822-FHT05A11. The sequence continues at coordinate 761,146 of NZ_JBXAMI010000001.1, forward strand.
GTCATGCCGAAGAGGCCGAGAGACTCGCGCACGGAATAATCGACGCGGCGGAACTTGCCGTCGTTCAACAGGACGCGGCCACTGCAGAAGCGCCGCGGGATGAAGTCGGCGCCCCAGCTGCGATAGCCGATCTGCGAAACGCGATCGTAGGACAGCGCCTGGAGCGGGCCCCAATAGGTGTCCTCGCGGGAATTGAAGCGGCTGGTGACTTCACCGAGCACGGCGGGGTCGTCACAGCCGGGGAGGTTGCCGTACATCGCGAAGGTGCGGTTCTCCGCGCGGTCCGCAGGATGGACGAAGCGGCCGTTCGCTGCGCTGGCCGCGAAGCCCGCGATGCAGGCGATGGAAACAAGGGCGGTTCGCAGCAGGGCGCGGCGCATCGAATCAGGCCTCGTATGGGAGGGCGAAGTTGGCATGCACGATGGCGGTGCACCGGGCGCCGGTCAAGGCGGCAGAGAGCGCCATGCGGAGAAGTCGGGCCGGTACGAATCCCCCGCGCTGGCGCGATCCGCGGCAATCGGACAGATTGATCGGATAAACACGGGGAAACGACATGACGGACTGCTTCGACGATCCGGCGGCGCGCATCGAGGACGCGGATGCCTTGCGCGGCCATATCGGCCCGGTTTCGCCGCTGGCGACCGGCAAGGTGCTGCGCCGGCTCGACCAGTTCTGCCGGGATTTCATCGCGCTCTCGCCCTTCCTGGTTCTTGCGAGCTGCGATGCCGAGGGCAATGCCGATGCAAGTCCGCGCGGCGACGGGCCGGGCTTCGTGCGCGTGCTCGACGACAATACCCTGCTGATCCCCGACCGGCGCGGCAACAACCGGGTCGATTCCTTCGGCAACATCCTCTCCGCCCCGGGTGTCGGGCTCGTCTTCATGGTGCCGGGGATTCCGGAGACCCTGCGCGTCAACGGCAAGGCGCATGCTACGCGCGATCCCGCTCTGCTGGCGCCTTCCGTCATGCAGGAACGCGTGCCGGTGACCGGGCTCGTCGTCACGGTCGAGGAAGCCTATTTCCATTGCGGCAAGGCGCTGATCCGCTCGAAGCTGTGGGACCCGGCCTCGCAGGTGCCGCGCAACTCCTTTCCGACGCTCGGCCGCATCATTGCCGACCAGACCAAGGCGGTCGATGGCGACGAGGCCGATCGCAATCTCGAGGAAGCCTACCGCCTGCGCCTGTATTGAGGGGGCCCGCTCAGCGCTCGGGCATGCCGCTGGCTGAGCGATCCTGCCGGCGGCGGTACAGGAACGTGCCGAGTTGCCAGGCGGCGAAAGCAAGGAAGCCAAGGCCGATCAGGCTGCGGTTGCGGGCCGATTCCGAGAGATTCGCAAAGCTCCTGTCGTAGGAGAGGAGGATTTTTCCTGCGCCCGTCGCCTCGTAGACGAGCCCGGCATCGGGATCGACGAGGAAGCGCAGCGGCTGGCCCCAGCGGATATCGTCGAGGCCGTCGACCCAGAGATTGCGCGGCGGCGCGTAGGTCCGGAGCATCCGGCCGGATGCGACGAGGGGAAGGAGCTGGGTGCGATAGCCGCCGCGATTGCGGCCGATCCCGCCGCTGACGATGGGCGTCTCGATCGAGATCGGGCCGACATGCTCGGCAACCGTCAATCTGCCTCGGGGCAGGGGCCAGGCAAGCCAGCCGGCCAGCGCCATGAAGAGGCCGAAGCCGGCCGCACCGAGGCCGACGGTGACGATCCAGGCGTCTGATGGCTTCCGATCCGTCGGCGTGCCCTTTCGCGTCTCAGCCTTGCTGGCGGATCGTAGCTGCTTTGACGACGGGTTTGTAGGGCGCAACGGTGGCGCGCCGCTCCAGGACGAGCAGGACGAGGCCGGCAGCCACGATCAGGGCCGCGCCGCAAAGCATGGCGGGCGTCGGCCAGTCGCCGAAGATGAACCAGCCGAAGACCAGCGCCCAGACGATCAGCGTGTACTGATAGGGCACGACGACCGAGGCCTCGGCCAGCTTGAGCGAGCGGGTGACGCAGATATGCGCGCCCATCGCGACGATGCCGAGCAAGGCGAGGAGGGCGGCGTCCTTCAGGGTGGGTGTCACCCAGCCGAAGGGCAGGAGCGCGAGCCCCATCAGGAGGGCTCCGAGCGTCTGCCAGGCGACCAGCGTGACATCCGGGGTGCCGCGCAATTGACGCCCGGCGATCATCATCGCGGCGAAGAAGAAGCTGCCGAGCACGGCGATCAGGGCTGGCATGGACAGGCTGGCGCCGCTCGGATTGAGCGAGACCGCGACGCCGGTAAAGCCGAGCGCGATAGCGAGCCACCGCCAGCCGTCGATGCGCTCGCCGAGCAGCAATGCCGCGAGGATCACTACCCAGACCGGCGCCGCGAGCCAGATCGTCATCGCGTCCGCGAGCGGCAGATAGCTCACGGCAAGATAGAACAGTGCAACCTCGCCCGAGCTGAACAGCACGCGCAGGGCCTGCAGGCCGGGACGCTCCGGCCGCAATGTCCGCTGCACGCCCTGCTTGAACACGAAGGGCAGGATGACGACGAGCGCCGCCAGGCTGCGCACCACCAGGAGCTGCCCGACCGTGTAGGTCGCGACCAGCCATTTGCCCATGACGTCGTTCAGCGAAAACAGCAGGATGCCGATGAGCATCATGGCGATGCCGGCGAGCGAGGCGTTGCGGGCGGTCATGTCAGGCGAGGGTTTCCAAGGGCGAGCCACCACTGGCCGAGTTGGGAGCGCGTGGCAATCCGCGTCGCCGCATGCCTGCATGAGTTCTTGATATTAAGTATTGACTTAATTAAGTGGATGTAAAATTATTAGGCCATGGATCGCTTTGCCGCCCTTGCCGACCCGACGCGCCGCAGCATCATCGAGATGCTGGGCGAGCGGGCGCTTTCGGCGGGAGAGATCGGCGCAGGCTTCAGCGCCAGCGCACCGGCGATCTCGCAGCATCTCAAGGTGCTGCGCGAGGCCGGGCTGGTGAGCGTCGAGGTCCGTGGACAGCAGCGGATCTACAGGCTCGACCCGGCGGGGCTCGCGGCGTTCGATGCCTGGCTCGGCAAGGTCCGGCGCTTCTGGGGGCGCCATCTCGATATCCTGGAACAGGAACTCGCAAAGCCCGAGCAGGGCGAGGGAGAAAACCCATGAACGAATACGGTGTTGTGCAGGAAAGCGGCGCGGTGCGGTTCGAGCGCCTGCTGCCGGGGCCGGTCGAACGGGTCTGGTCCTATCTCACCCAGTCGGAGAAACGCGGGCAATGGCTGGCCTCCGGCGCCTTCGACTTGCGGGTCGGCGGCCAGGCGGAGATGCTGTTCAAGCATTCTGAGATCACCGATGAGACGCCGCCGGACGCCTATCGCGAGGTGCATGAGAACGGCGTGCGCTCGACCGGGACGGTCACGCGCTGCGAGCCGCCGCGGGTCATCGCCTTCACCTGGGGTGGTGGCGGGGAGCCGGAATCCGAGGTCGAGTTCGAGCTCGTGCCGAAGGGCGAGAAGGTTCTGCTGGTGCTGACGCATCGCAAGCTTGCGAACAAGGCCGAGATGACCAGCGTCTCCGGCGGCTGGCACCTCCATCTGGGCTTGCTGGAGGACCTGCTCACCGGCAGTCCGCGGCGCGGGTTCTGGTCGCGCCTCAAGGTGCTCGATGCAGAATATGCTGCGCGCTATGCCGACCTGAGCGAACCCGGCAAGGACTGATCAGAGGCTCGCCGCGGCCCGTGCCGCCTGGTCGTACTGGCCGGAAAGCGAGCGCATCGCGGCGGCGATCTCGGACAGGCGGGCCGGGTCGGCACTGGTGGCGCGGATCGACTTGACCAGGAGCTGCTCGCGGATCTGGGCATAGCGCCGGCAGGCCTCCTCGCCGGCCGGCGTGACCTCGACGGTCTTCTCCTTGCCCTTGCGGCCGCCCTTCAGCAGCTTCAGGCGCTCGAGCTTCTTCAGCGAGTAGTTCACCAGATGCGTGTCCTCGATATTGAGGACGAGGCAGATATCGGCAAGCCGCTTGGCCTTGCCGCGGTGATTGACGTTGTGCAGCACGAGCACGTCGAGCGGCGAGAGATCGGCGATACCGGCTGCCGCCATGCAGCGGATCATCCAGCGCTGGAAGGCGTGCACGCTCATGCTCAGCGCGAATTCGAACTCCGACAGAGCCGGCAGCGCTCCCGAGGCGAGATGCCCGGAAGAGACGATCGGGCCGAGGTCGTCGGGGGCCGGGGAGGTCATCGCGCTCGATCATCCTGAAGAAAAGAGCTTCGTCATCCCGGACACGCCGCGCGAGCGGCGCCGATCCGGGATCCATGCCTGAACCGTTCCGGCATGGATCCCGGGTCTCCCTCCGGTCGCCCAGGATGACTGCTGTCGTGTTTCGATATGCGGCGAGGTTTCCCGCCTCACATCTTCTTGTAGGCGTCGACGATGGCCTGGCCCTCGGCGCCGGCCTTCTTCAGCCAGTCGGCGGTGAGCTGCTCACCGGCCTTCTTGAAGCCGGCGGCGAGCGCGGGCGAAGGCGCCTGCACCTTCATGCCCTTGGCCTTGAGCTGCTCGATGTACCAGCCGGCCTTGTCCTGCCACATCTTCCAGCCGCGCTCCTCGGCCGTTGCGGAGGCCTTGAGGATCGCGTCCTGCGTCGCCTTGTCGAGGGCGTTGAAGGCCGCCTTGTTGACGAAGGTGGCATCCTTCGGAATCCAGGCCTGCGTGTCGTAGAAATGGGTCAGCGATTCCCAGACCTTGGAATCGTAGCCGGTGCCGCCCGACGACATGAAGGAATTGACCACGCCGGTCGCCAGCGCCTGCGGCAGTTCAGCCGCCTGGATCGTGACCGCCTGCATGCCCAACAACTCGCCGAGGCGGGCGGTGCCGACGTTATAGGCGCGCCATTTCAGCCCCTTCATGTCCTCGATCGTGTTGATGTCCTTCTTGGCGTAGACGCCCTGCGGCGCCCAGGGGACCATGAAGAGGAGTTTGATGCCCTGCGCGTCGAGCTTCTTCTCGATCGCGGCCTTGGACGCCTTGTAGAGCTTCATCGAGTCCGCGAAGGAGGTCGCCAGAAAGGGCACGACGTCGATGCCGAAGATCGGGTCCTCGTTCTCGTGGTTCGAGATCAGGACCTCGCCCATCTGGGCCTGGCCGGTCTGGACCGCGCGCTTGATCTCGGGCGCCTTGAACAGCGAGGCGTTGCCGTGGATCGTGATCGAGAGCTTGCCGCCGGTGGCCGCCTCGACGTCCTTGGCGAAGAGGACGAGATTTTCCGTATGCGGATTGTCGTTGGGATAGGCGGCAGGCAGGTTCCACTTGGTCTGGGCCGAGGCCGATGCGGCGCCAAGCGTCAGGGCGGTGGCGGCGACGCCGGCGACGAGGAGGCCCTTGATGAAGTCCTTGCGATACATGGTGTTGGCTCCGTTCCCTTGGTTTTGATGCGTTATCATTGAGGCGGAAAGGCCATCTGAGGCAAGACCATCACGATCCACGGGAAGATCGTGATGATCGCGACAGCGGCGACCAGCAGGAAGAAGAACGGCAGCGCCGCCAGCGCGACCGTGTTCGAATCCTTGCCGGACATCGTCTGCAGCACGAAGAGGTTGAAGCCGACCGGCGGCGAGACCTCCGCCATCTCGACGATCAGCACGAGGAAGATGCCGAACCAGACGAGGTCGAACCCCGCCGTCTTGATCATCGGGATGACGATGGCGGTGGTCAGCACGATCATCGAGATGCCGTCGAGCGCGGTGCCGAGGATGATGTACATCACGGTGAGCGCGGCGATCAGCGCGTAGGGCGAGAGGTGCAGCGAGTCGACCCACTCGGCCAGCGCCGCCGGGATGCCGGTATAGGCCATCGAGGTCGACATGAAGGAGGCGCCGGCCAGGATCAGCATGATCATGCAGGTGATCCGGGTGGTACCCATCACGCTCTGCCAGAACGCTTCCTTCGTGAGGGAACCCGACCACCAGGCGATGCCGAAGGAGCCGAGCACGCCCCAGGCGGCGCATTCGGTCGCCGTCGCCCAGCCCAGCAGCAGCGACAGGAAGACCAGCGCGATCAACAGCATGCAGGGGATGAGCTGAGCCGATTCCCTGAGCTTTTCCCGCAGCGGCATCTTCGGCTCGCGCGGCGGCGACTGGTCGGGATGCAGCAGGTGCCAGACGGCGATGTAGCCGGAATAGAGCGCCATCACGAGCAGGCCGGGCAGGAAGCCCGCGAGGAAGATCTGGATGATCGAGACATTGGCCGCCACCGCATAGACCACCATGGTGATCGAGGGCGGGATCAGGATACCGAGCGTGCCGGCGCCGGCCAATGAGCCGAGCGCGAGCTTCTCGTTGTAGCCGCGCCTTTTGAGCTCGGGCAGGGCGATCTTGGCGACGGTGGCGCAGGTCGCGGCGGAGGAGCCGGAGACCGAGCCGAAGATGCCGCAGGCGAGCACGTTGACGTGCATCAATCGGCCGGGCAGCCAGTTGAGCCAGGGGGCGAGGCCACGGAACATCTCTTCGGAGAGCTTCGTTCGGTAGAGAATCTCGCCCATCCAGATGAAGAGCGGCAGCGCGGCCAGCGTCCAGGAGGCGCTGTTGCCCCAGATGGTGGTCGCCAGCACGGAGCCGGCGGGGATGCCGCCGCCGACGAATTGCATCGCCACCCAGCCGCAGGCCATCAGCGAGATGGCGATCCAGACGCCGCCGGCGAGGAAGATGGCCAGCAGCAGCAGGAGCAGCCCGGAGATTTCGATCATCGACATGGCGTCAGACTCCGCTCGCCATGGCGCGCTCGACGATCTCTTCGTCCGACTGCGCAGGGGGCTTCTCGTAACGCGGCTCGCGGCCGCGGATGACGACATGGACGAACTCGTCCAGCATCGCGATGAATAGGATGATCAGACCGCCGGAATAGCCGAGCTGCGGAATCCAGAGCGGCATCGGCACGACGCCGCCGGCGACGTCGTTGAAGGCATAGGACTGCCAGGTCATGATCGCGGCGTGCCAGGCGAAGAAGCCGGAGAAACCGAGGCCGAGGACCAGCGAGAACACCTCGAAGACCCAGCGCTTGCGGCCCTGGAAATGGTCGATCAGCAGGCCGACGCGGATCATGTCACCCGACTTGAAGGTGTGGGCGAGGCCGAGGAAGGCCATCGCCGCCATGCACCATGAGGCGAAATCATCGCCGGCCGGGATGTTGAGGCCGATCTCGCGGCCGATCGACATGCCCATCATCAGCAGGAAGATCAGGATCAGGAAGATGCCGGCCGCGTAGCCGGCCCAGAGATAAAGCGTATCGAGCGTGCGACGGATCATGGCGCGCGCCGCTCCCGCCGGACAGGAGCGCATCCGCGCCCGGTTGCCAGGGTTGCTCGCATCGTCGCATCCTCCGCTTTCGCGCCGGCCTGGCCCCTCAGCCATGTTCCAGCCACAATCGGGATCGTAGCCGGCAGAATCGCCTTGTCAATAACTCATCGACGATTTATCGATAAAACGTCAGTGTAAATCATGGCTGGATTGGCGGAGGGGAGAACGTCTTATGTCGGCGGCGCATTGGGACTTCTGGATCGATCGCGGCGGCACCTTCACCGACGTGATCGGACGCGATCCGGCTGGCAATCTCCATGCCAGGAAGCTGCTCTCCGAAAATCCCGGCGCCTATCGCGACGCCGCCGTGCAGGGCATCCGTGACCTTCTCGGCCTCAAGGCGGGCGAGCCGATCCCGGCCGGGGCCATCGGCGAGGTGCGCATGGGCACGACCGTCGCCACCAATGCGCTGCTGGAACGCAAGGGCGACCGGACGCTGCTCGTCACCACCAAGGGCTTCCGCGACGCGCTGCGCATCGGCTACCAGGCCCGGCCCGACATCTTCGCCAAGGAGATCGTCAAGCCTGAGCAGCTCTACGAGGATGTCGTCGAGGTCGAGGAGCGCGTGCTGGCCGACGGTACGGTCGAGCGCGCGCCCGACGAGGCAGTGATCCGCAGCGCCCTGCAGGCGCAGTACGACGCCGGTTTCCGCGCCGTCGCGATCGTCTTCATGCACGGCTATCGCTACACGGCGCATGAGCAGGTCGCGGCCCGGATCGCCCGTGCCATCGGCTTCCCGCAGGTCTCCGTCAGCCATGAAGTCTCGCCGCTGGTGAAGCTGGTCGGGCGCGGCGACACCGCCGTGGTCGATGCCTATCTGTCGCCCATCCTCGGCCGCTATGTGCAGCAGGTTTCCGAGGAGCTCGACGTCGCTCGCACCGGCGCGCGCCTGATGTTCATGATGTCCTCGGGCGGGCTCACCGCCGCCGAATTGTTCCAGGGCAAGGATGCGATCCTGTCCGGGCCGGCGGGCGGCGTGGTCGGCCTCGCCGAGACCGGTCGCTCGGCCGGGTTCGACAAGGTGATCGGCTTCGACATGGGCGGCACCTCGACCGACGTCGCGCATTTCGACGGCGAGTACGAGCGCGCTTTCGAGACCGAGGTCGCCGGGGTGCGTATGCGCGCGCCGATGATGCTGATCCATACCGTCGCTGCAGGTGGAGGGTCCATTCTGCATTATGACGGCGCGCGTTTTCGCGTCGGGCCGGATTCGGCCGGCGCCAATCCGGGACCGGCTGCCTATCGTCGCGGCGGGCCGCTCGCGGTGACCGACGCGAATGTCATGGTCGGCAAGCTGATCCCGTCCTATTTCCCGACGATCTTTGGGCCGAAGCAGGACGAGCCGCTCGATGTTGCGATCGTCCGCAACAAGTTCGCGGTGCTGGCCGCCGAGGTCGGCGACGGGCGCTCGCCGGAGGAGGTCGCCGACGGCTTCATCCAGATCGCCGTCGCCAACATGGCCGAGGCGATCAAGAAGATCTCGGTGCAGCGCGGCTATGACATCACCCGCTATGCGCTGAACTCCTTCGGTGGCGCCGGCGGGCAGCATGCCTGCCTCGTGGCCGATGCGCTCGGCATCAAGACGGTGCTGCTGCATCCGTTCTCCGGCCTGCTCTCGGCCTATGGCATGGGCCTTGCCGAAATCCGCTCGACGCGGACGGCGGCGCTGGACGTTGCGCTCGACGGCGAAGCCAAGGCCGCGATCGAGGCGGTGGCGACCAAGCTCGCTGCCGATGCCAAGGCGGAGGTTGCGGGCCAGGGCGTGACCGAGGGCGATATCGCGATCCATACCCGTGCCCATATCCGCTATTCCGGCACCGATACCGCGATCGCGGTTCCGGCCGGCACGCGCGCCGCGATGCAGGAAGCCTTCCAGACCGCGCACAAGGCGCGCTTCGGCTTCATGGACGAGACCAAGGCGCTGGTCGTCGAGGCGGTCGAGGTCGAGGCAGTCGGCGGCGGCGCGAAATTCGAGGAGGCTGCCGCTTCCGAGCAGACAGGCGAGCCGGTTGCCGCCGAGCGCACGCGCTTCTTCGCCAAGGGACAATGGCACGATGCGGCGATCGTCCGGCGCGAGGCGATGAAGCCCGGCCAGAGCGTCGCCGGCCCCGCCATCATCATCGAGCCGAACCAGACCGTCGTCGTCGAGGAGGGCTGGAGCGCCAGGCTCACCGCCCGCGACCATCTCGTCCTCGTCCGCGTCAAGGCATTGGTCCAGCAGGCGGCGATCGGCACCAAGGCCGATCCGGTGATGCTCGAGATCTTCAACAACCTGTTCATGTCGATCGCCGAGCAGATGGGCGTGACGCTGCAGAACACCGCCTATTCCGTGAACATCAAGGAGCGGCTCGACTTCTCCTGCGCGGTGTTCGACCAGACCGGCGCGCTCGTCGCCAACGCCCCGCATATGCCGGTGCATCTGGGCTCGATGGATCGCTCGGTCGAGACGGTGATCGCCAACAACCCGGTGATCAAGCCGGGCGACGTCTACTGCCTGAATGCGCCCTATAACGGCGGCACGCATCTGCCCGATATCACGGTCTGTACCCCGGTCTTCGATGCCGAGGAGAAGGAGATCCTGTTCTGGGCGGCGAGCCGCGGCCACCACGCGGATGTCGGCGGCACGGCGCCGGGCTCGATGTCGCCCTTGGCGACCAATATCGAGGAAGAGGGCGTCTATATCGACAATTTCAAGATCGTCGATCAGGGCCGCTTCTGCGAGGAGGAGCTGGTCAAGCTCCTGACCGGCGCGCGCTATCCCGTCCGCAACGTCGTGCAGAACGTCAACGACCTCAAGGCGCAAATCGCCGCCAACGAGAAGGGCGTGGCGGAGCTGCGCAAGATGATCGGCTCCTTCGGGCTCGACGTGGTGCAGGCCTATATGGGCCATGTCCAGGACAATGCGGCCGAGAGCGTGGCGCGGCTTCTGACCAAGCTGCACGATTCCGAATTCACCTATCCGATGGACCAGGGTTGCGCGATCAAGGTGAAGATCACCATCGACCGCGAGAAGCGCGAGGCGACCGTCGATTTCACCGGCACCTCGGAGCAGCGGCCGGACAATTTCAACGCGCCGGCACCGGTGACGCGGGCCGCCGTGCTCTATGTCTTCCGCGTCATGGTCGACGACGCGATCCCGATGAATGCCGGCTGCCTGCGCCCGATCCGGATCGTGGTGCCGGAGGGTTCGATGCTGGCGCCGCGCTATCCTGCGGCCGTGGTCGCGGGCAATGTCGAGGTCAGCCAAGCGGTGACGAACACGCTGTTCGGTGCACTCAAGGCGATGTCCTGCTCGCAGGGCACGATGAACAACCTGACCTTCGGCAACGATCAGTATCAGTATTACGAGACGATCTGCTCGGGCTCGCCGGCGGGGCCGGGCTTCAACGGTACCTCGGGCGTGCATGTCCACATGACCAATTCGCGCCTGACCGATCCGGAGATCCTGGAAACGCGCTTCCCGGTGGTGCTGGAGGATTTCCACATCCGCAAGGGCTCGGGCGGCAAGGGCGAGTGGACGGCCGGCGACGGCACCTCGCGCACCATCCGCTTCCTCAAGACGATGGATTGCGCGATCCTGGCGTCGCATCGCCGGGTGCGCCCCTTCGGCGTCGATGGCGGCGAGGCGGGCGAACTCGGTCGGACGCTGGTGCGGAGGCTCTCCGGTGCGGTCGAGGAATTGAAGCCCTCCGACCAGACGTTGCTTCAGGCTGGCGAGGCGGTGACGGTGATCACGCCGACGGCCGGCGGCTATGGCAAAGCGAAGGGCTGAAACCCAAGCGGGCCGATACCTCCGTCACCCTCGGCCCGCGGGCATCCGGCCTTTCACGGCGTTGGCACGCGCGACAGAGGACGCGGTGCCATCGTCCGCGATGCTGATGCGGGCGCGGACCTTGTCCTTGAGTTGGCCCAGCTTCTCCGGCGAGAGGGCCGCAATCGCCGGTGCCACGCTCGCGCCGAGCGTGCAAGCATGCCAGAAGGCGTCGAAATCGGCGAAACGGCGGCGCACGCTGATCTCGCGCGTCTCGATATCGCGCAGTCCAGCTCGCGTCCAAAGCGCGACCAGGCTTTCGAGCCGTGAGACATCCGCGCTCGGCGGACGCGGCGGCGTCATCCCGAGCGCCTTGAGCTCGGTCAGAACGGGGTCGAGCGGGAAACCGCCGCCCGGCATGTCCCAGGCATAGGCGGCAATGAGCCCGCCTGATCGTGTGATGCGCACCATCTCCGCCACGCCCTTGGCTGGATCAGGCACGAAGAAGATCACCAGAGCCATGATGGCCACGTCGAAGCTCCCGTCCGGGTAGGGCAGGTCCATCGCGTCGCCCAGCGTGAACTCCGCCAGGCCTGCGACAGGGCGTTTGCGGGCATAATCGAGCTGCCCCGGCGACGGATCGATGCCGCTCAGAGCGGCTGGTGCGCAGCGATCGAAGATCAATTGAGTCGAGGCGCCGTTGCCGCAGCCGATATCGGCCCAGCGCAGACCTTGGGGTGCAGCGAGCCAATCGAGGAAGACATCCCCGGCGAGCCGGCTCCACTTGCCCATCATCTCTTCATAGGCAGCGCCATCGTTGAAGCGGATCTGCTGCTCGGCCATGGACCGCCCTTCCGAACGATGTGAAAGCGGCGCGACTATCGATCTGGAAATGAGGAGCGGCAAGTCCTACCTCTGGCATCCGTCACGGAGAACGCTCATGCCCCAGACCTGGATGATCACCGGCGCCAATCGCGGCATCGGACTTGCCATCACTATCGAGTTGCTGCGCCGGGGCAACCGGGTGATCGCGGCGGCGCGCAATCCCTGGGGCGGGGCGCTCGCCGAGCTTGCGGCCGAGCATCCGGCGGCGCTGATCCCGGTGGAACTCGACGTGACCTCCGACGCCAGCATCGCCGCGGCGAAGGAGGCCCTGGCAGGGCAGGCGATCGACGTGCTCCTGAACAATGCCGGGCTTTATGGTCCGCGCGACCGGCAAAGCGGGCTCGACGTCGATTTCGACGCCTGGCGCGAGGTCTTCGAGGTCAATGTCTATGCGCCGATCCGGGTGGCGCAGGCCTTCCTGCCGAATGTCGAGGCGGGGCAGGGCCGCAAGATCGCGACGATCTCCAGCCGGATGGGCTCGCTCGCGGCCAATCCGGGCAATGCGCTGATCTATCGCTCGTCGAAATCGGCGGTGAACATGGCGATGGTCGTGTTCGGCAACAGCGTGCGGGCGCGCGATGTCAGCGTGATGCTGTTCCATCCCGGTTGGGTCCAGACCGACATGGGCGGCAGCGGTGCCGACATCACGCCGGCCGAAAGCGCGAGCGGCCTGATCCGCACCATCGATGCTTCCGGCATGGCTGAGACCAATAGCTTCCGCGACTATACCGGCGAGGCGATCGCCTGGTGAGGGCAGGCGGCCTCAGTTCGCCCGCGTCGAGGCGAGCCAGAGGCCGCCGCCGACCAGGAAGCCGCCGCTGAGCTTCGACAGCAGCCGCACGCGGCTGCGCGACAGCAGATGGCCCGCCTTGCCCGAGAGCAGGGCATAGGCACCATCGCTGAGAGCGGCGAAGGCCAGAGCCGTCGCGCCCATGATTGCGATCTGGGTGGCGTGGTCGCGCGCGGGATCGAGGAATTGCGGGAAGAAGGCGCCGAAGAACAGCAGCGTCTTCGGGTTGCTGAGGGCGACCAGCGCGCCCTGCAGGAAGAAGCCGCCGCGCGGCGGCTTCGCCGGCGCTGAGCCGTCGAGATCGGCGCCGGCCGAGCGGAACATCTTCCAGCCCAGCCAGATCAGATAGGCGGCGCCAGCCAGCCTTACCCATTCGAACCAGTGGCCGAGGGCAGCAATCACCGAGCTCAATCCGATGCCGGCGACGAGGACCATGATGCCCAGTCCGGCCTGGGTTCCTGCCACGTTGAGGAGGCCGGCGCGGGTACCGTGCTTCAGGCTGTTGGCGACGATCAGCGTGACCGTCGGGCCGGGAACGATGATGATGACGATGCAGGCGATGAGATAGGCGGCATAGACTTCAAGCGACATGGCGCTGGCCTCCGGCAATGCCGCACAGTGATCTGCCGAACTTGGCCGCCTGTCCAGATGCTTCGCCTTGCTGCAGATGGGAGGCCGCGATGGTGCTGACGGGTTTTGACGTGAAACCGCTGACGCCCGAACGCTGGAGCGATCTGGAGGATCTCTTCGGCCCGCAGGGGCCCTGCTATGGCTGCTGGTGCAACCATTTCCGCATGCCGCAGCGCTTGCGCAAACCCTTGCTCGGCGAGGGCGCGCGGCAATTGTTCGAGGATCGGGTCAAGACCGGGCCGCCGCCCGGCGTGCTGGCTTATGCCGAGGATAAGCCAGTCGGCTGGCTGCAGGTCGGGCCACGCGCCGACATCCCCGAATGGAACAATCCGCGCCGCGCCTCGACGCCGCTGCCAGATGCGCCGGCAGAGGACACCGGCAACTGGGCGGCTTCCTGCTTCTTCGTGCGCAGGGGCTTTCGCGGCAAGGGCGTCACCGGCGCGCTGCTCGATGGGGCCGTCGCCTTCGCGCGGGAGAGCGGGGCGCGATTGATCGAGGCAGCGGCCATGGACAATCGGGACAAGCGCAGCGCGGAGGGGCTCTATGTCGGGCCGGAAAGCGTGTTCCTGCGCGCCGGTTTCATCGAGGTTGCCCGGCAGAAGCCGGGGCGGCCGTTGCTTAGGCTGGTACTGTAGGCGCCGCGCGCTCCGGTCAGCGTGAAAGCTCGTTCAGGAAGGCCGTCAGCCGGTCGAGTGCCTGCTTCCCTTCCGGGCGGTCGAGATCGAACTGGTATTCATGCGGCAGCTTCGGCTCGGTTTCGGGCGGGAAGAACAGGGTGTCGACCCTGACGCCGCGGTCGCGCAGGGCCTGCGCCATCGCCGCCGATTGCGGCGCCAGCGGATCGCCGTTTCCAACCGAGATAAAGCTCGGCGGGAAGGCTTCCGTGATATAGCGCGGGACGGAGGCCTGGGTGAGGTGCTCGCTGTCCAGCGGGTTGGCCACGCCGAAATAGGCGGAGAGGACCGTGCGGACGAAGCTGCCGAACGGCCCGGTCAGGTCGATGGCGGTGAGGTCGAAGGCGCCGCAGAACAGCACCGTGCCCCGCAGGCTCGTGGGCGCGATGGCCGGCTTCAACCCGAGCAGTTCGCCATAGTCCTTGCCGGTCAGGCCGGCAGCGAGCTGGGAGGCGATATGAGCGCCGGTCGAATCGCCTGCGAGAACGATGCGCGTCGGGTCGAGGCCGAGGCGCTGCCCTTCGCGCTGCAGGAAGCCGAGCGCGGCGTTTGCCTGCAGGACCGGCGTGGGGTAGCGGCCGGTCGGCGCGCGGGTATAGCCGACGGCGACGACCGCGAAGCCGCGCCCGGCGAGGATATTGAGATAGGGCGCGACATCTCCGCGACCCCCCGCGACGAAGGCGCCGCCATGAATCCAGACGACGGTCGGGCGCCCCGGTTCGATCCGCCCGCCGGACGGGAGATAGACGTCCAGCCGTTCGTCTTCCGCGCTGCCATAGCGGATGTCGCGCTGCTCGCGGATGCCGAAGGGGACATGGCCAGCGAGCGCGGCCGTCGTCTTCGAGGCGCCATAGCCGAAGGCGAGGCGCGTCAGCAGCGTCGTGGGCCAGGGCGACAGAGCGAAAGCGGCATAGCCGATGAAGGCAAGGCCGAGGCAGAGCAGCAGAATCCGTTTGGCACGTCGTCTCATGGTGTGAAGCTAGGCCGGCCCGCGATCCCGGGCAATCGGGTCGAATTCCGATCGGCGGGGCAACGGGGAGGAATATTGTATAACCGGCTAAACTATTGATATTATTGCGTCATCACGCTTCGCGTTAACCTCGTGTTCGTTTGCCTCTGCCACATGGACGGCAGCTACGAGACTGAGGCGGCGATGCGGCGACTGGGACTGACGGCGAAGATCATGATTTTCTTCGCCCTGCTGGCTCTCGCCGGGGCGCTGGGCCTTGCCAGCGCCTTACGCGGTTTCGATGAGGCAAGGCGTATCGACGCCGCCGCCTTCTCGGATATCCGCCTCGCCGGCAGCGCCTCGCTTTTGTCCAGCCGGATCGCAGCCGCCGCGCTGCTCAGCCGGGTCGACACGGACAGCTCCCCGCAGGAGATCGAGGCGATGATCGGCAAGCTCGATGCCGCCATCGAGCTGGTCGACGCGGCACGCGCGCATCTGATCTCGGCCCTGCCGGCAAGCCTGCGCGAGGCCAATCCGACGCTCGATGCGCGGATCAAGACCTTCATCGCCTTCCAGCACGGCATCGTCGATATCGGCCAGCGGATCTCGGGCAAGGCCGCCTTGCTGGAGGCGGGTGCGGCCGAGGCCCGCATCAATGTCGACGAGATCGTCGCGACGACCGCTGCCTTGCGCGATGAGCTCGCTAAGCGGGCAGGCGAGACCTCCATCCGCGCCAGCGCGCGAGCAGAGGCCGTTCGTCTGCGGACTATCCTTTTGGCGGTCCTCCTGCCGCTGGGTGGCGGGCTTCTGGCCCTGCTGATGCTGCGCAGCCAGTTGACGCGGCCCCTGCGCAACCTGATGGAGGCGATCCGGCAGGCGGTGGCGTCCGATGGGGTCATCGACGTTCCGCATCGCGACCGGGCCGACGAGATCGGCCAGCTCGCCCGCGTCGTGCGCCAGCTCAGCGAGATCCGGGCGACCTTGGTGACCCGTGAAAGCGAGGCCGACGATGCGCGGCGCCTCGAACAGCTCCGCAATGCCGAGCTTGCGGGCATCGCCGACGAGTTCGAGGCACGGCTCGGCGTGCTCCTCGGCGAGATCGGCAGGGCGAGCGAGACGCTCCGCATGGCGCTTCAGGACGCCGCTGTCCGCGTCCACCAGATATCGCGGAGCACCGAGACGGCGGCCGCGTCCGTCGATGGCGCGGGGATCGATGCGCGACGCTCCAGCGAGGCGGCGCTGCGGCTGGATTTCGTCGTCGGCCAGATCAATCGCGAGGTGAGACGGGTTTCGGAAATGGCGACCGAGGCGACCCGCGAGGCGGCCGGGACCCATGCGCTGGTGACGCGCCTGAGCGAAAACGCCGCCCAGATCCGCGATGTCGTGAGCATCATCGACGCAGTGGCGCGCCAGACCAATCTGCTCGCCCTCAACGCGACGATCGAGGCTGCGCGTGCGGGCGCTCATGGCCGCGGCTTCGCAGTGGTCGCCGCCGAGGTGAAGACGCTCGCCAACCAGGCCTCGGACGCCGCCGGGCGGATCGTCAGCCGGATCGCGCAGGCCGACGAGGCTTTGTCCCATGCCGCCGAAGCGGTGTCCGCGATCGGCGCCAGCGTCGCAGCGGTCGAGCAGACCGGAACCGAGATCGCGACGATGGTCGGCTCGCATGTCGAATTGCTGGGCTCGCTCGGCGAGACCGTGGCGCGGATCTCGGACGTGACGGGCACGGCCGCCCTGGCGATGGGCGAGATCGCGGCCGCCAATCTCCAGACCGTCGGCCAGGCCGATACCGGTGCCGCGAGCGCGAGGGAACTCGACCGGCGGATCAACGCCCTGCAGGCGGAGGCCGCGGCTTTTGTCCAGCGTTTGCGCGCCGCCTGAGCGGTTTCAGGTGCGCCGGGCTTGCCTCCCAGCCCGACTCGGCCCCATCTGCGTCATGCCTTTTTCGACGATGATTCCGCGATGAGCTGGTCGCCCCAGCAGGATATGGCTTTGACCGCCGTGGCGCGCTGGCTGCAAACCGGCGAGCCGCAGCTCTTCCGCATGTTCGGCTATGCCGGAACCGGCAAGACCACGCTCGCGCGCCATATCGCCGAGGCGGTCGACGGCGACGTCGTCTTCGCCGCCTATACGGGCAAGGCCGCGCTCGTGCTGCGCAACAAGGGTTGCCATGGCGCGCAGACCATCCATTCGCTGATCTATCGCTCGCGCGGCGTCGACGAGGAGAGCCCGATCTTCGCACTCAACCGTGACAGCGCCGCGGCGAAGGCCAAGCTCATCATCATCGACGAATGCTCGATGGTCGACGAGGAGCTGGGGCGGGACCTGCTCTCCTTCGGTACGCCGGTTCTGGTGCTGGGCGACCCGGCGCAGCTGCCCCCGGTCAAGGGCGGCGGCTTCTTCACCGAGCAGGAACCCGACGTCATGCTGACCGAGGTCCACCGGCAGGCGGCGGACAATCCGATCGTGCGGATGTCGATGATCGTGCGCGAGGGTGGGCAGCTCGAGCTCGGGGATTACGGGCCGAGTCGGGTGATCCGGCGCGGCGAGATCAATCCCGAGATCGTCATGGGGGCCGATCAGGTGCTGGTCGGCATGAACAAGACGCGGCGCAACTACAATGCCCGTATCCGCCAGCTGATGGGCCGTACCGACAACAGCCCGGTTGCGGGCGAGAAGCTGGTCTGCCTGCGCAACGACAAGAGCAAGGGCCTGCTCAATGGCGGCTCCTGGATCGTGCAGGAGATCAAGACCTCGAAGAAGGGACTGGTCACCATGCGGGTGACGCCCGAGGACGATGCCGGCGCCAAGGCGGTCAAGGTCTCGGTGATGCCGAATTTCTTCGACGGCACCGAAGAGGAAATCCCGTGGGAGCTGCGCAAGCACACCGACGAGTTCACCTTCGGCTATGCGCTGACCGTGCATAAGTCGCAGGGCTCGCAATGGGATGATGTCGTGCTCTTCGACGAGAGCTTCGCCTTTCGCGAGCATCGGGCGCGCTGGCTCTATACCGGCCTGACGCGCGCGGCCGAGGCGATCACGGTCGTGGTCTAGGCTCTGGCGCGAAGGGAGCGGTCATGGCGAAGGACGAAATTCAGGATCCGGCCGCTTCCCGGCTGATCGACGAGAAGATCGGATCGCTCGTCGACTGGCGTGGCGCGACGCTGGCGCGGATGCGCGCACTGATCCGGGAGGCCGATCCCGAAATGGTCGAGGAGGTGAAGTGGCGCGGCGTGCCGGTCTGGTCGCATGGCGGGATCATCTGCACCGGCGAAACCTACAAGAGCGTGGTCAAGCTGACTTTCCTGAAGGGCGCCTCGCTGGCCGACCCCGCCGGCCTGTTCAATGCGAGCCTGGAGGGAAATACCCGCCGCGCCATCGATATCCGCGAGGGCGAAGTAGTAGATCGCGACGCCTTCAAGGCTCTGATCGGCGAGGCTGTCGCGCTCAACCTATCCGGCAAGAAAACGCGCTAAGCCAGAGTTCAGGCAAAATCCGCTCATTTGGCGAGGATTTCAGCGGTCTCCCCGACCAACATTGCCGAATTGTCATGGAAGTCGTCGGCTTTTCGCCATAGTCGACACCGATCCTCGCATCACGATCAGCGGAGGCTGTGCGGATGGCGGAGGCGGGCGGACTGAAGGCAGGGGCGATTGCACTGCAGCGGTTCGGCCTGGGTCCGAAGCCCGGGCAGGGCGAAGCCGCGCGGGCGCAGGTTCACGACAGGCTTCTGGCCGAGATCGCGGTCGGCAGAGTCGCGCAGCCCGAGGGCGTGACCTTTTCCGGCGCGGCCGAGATCGGCAAGGCACTCTATGATTTCGAGGATCAGGAGAAGCGGGAGCGCGAGGCGCGTCGCGTTGCTGTGGCTGCGCCGGCATCAGACACGCAAATGGCCAGCGCCGTGCCGCAGGGTCTGCCGGCCGGGTCACAGAACCAGATGGCCCTGCCGCCGAAGCCCGCGAACGAGCCGGCGCTGCCCTACCGGACCTATCGCGACGAGGTGAAGGCGCGGGTCGGTCTCGCGCTCGCGGCCGAGACGGGGTTCGGCGAGCGGCTGGTGATGTTCTGGTCGAACCATTTCTGCGTCGGTGCGACCAAGAGCAACATGTGCCGGATCATGGCCGGCGCCTATGAGCGCGAGGCGATCCGGCCGCATGTCTTCGGCCGCTTCGAGGACATGCTGATCGCGGCGGAAAGCCATCCGGCGATGCTGGATTTCCTTGACAACCACCAGTCGGTCGGCCCGAACTCGCCGGCTGGGCGCCGCCGCGGGCGCGGCCTCAACGAGAACCTCGCCCGCGAGATCATGGAGCTGCATACGCTCGGCGTATCCGGCGGCTATGCGCAGGCCGACGTGACCAATCTCGCCCGGATCATCACGGGCTGGACCGTGGTTGGGCGCGAGGGCGTGCTCGGCTTTCCCGGCTCCTTCGCCTTCAATGTCGGCTTGCACGAGCCGGGCGTGACGCCTTTGCTCGGGCGCCGCTACGACCAGCCGGGCAAGGCGCAAGGCATCGCCGCTTTGACCGATCTGGCGCATCACCCGGCGACGGCCAGGTTCATCGCGACGAAGCTTGCCCGCCATTTCGTCGCCGATACGCCGCCGCGCGCTCTGGTCGAGAAGTTGGCGCTGGCGTTCCGGCAGGGCGGCGGTGATCTGTCGAGCGTCTATCGCGCCCTGGTCGAGGATGACGCTGCCTGGCGGGCGCCGGCCAGCAAGATCAGGTCGCCGCAGGAATTTCTGGTGGCCTCCTATCGTGCGCTCAATCGCAAGCCGGATTTCGGCCAGATCATCGGGCCGGTCGGCGTCATGGGCCAGCCCTTCTGGCAACCGTCCGGCCCCAATGGCTACGCCGACGACAATGCGGCCTGGGCCTCGGCCGAGGGCCTGAAGACGCGCGTCGATGTCGCTGCGGGCTGGGGGCGGCAGGCCGCCGGCTCCGTCGCCGACCCGCGCGTGCTCACCGAGGACGTGCTGGGGCCGCTGCTCTCGCCCGAAACGAAGCAGGCGGTGGCGCGGGCCGAGAGCAAGCCGCAGGCGATTGCGCTCCTGCTGATGTCGCCCGAATTCCAGCGGAGGTGACGCCGATGGTCGATCACGACGACGATGATTGCGAACGGATGACACCATCGCGACGTGCCGTGCTAGGCGCGGCCGGCGCGCTCTTCGCCTGGTCCTTCGTGCCGAAATTCGCCTATGCGGCCGCAGGAGCTCGCGATCCGCGCTTCCTGTTGGTGATCCTGCGCGGTGCGCTCGACGGGCTCTCGGCCGTGCCGCCGATCGGAGATCCCGATTATGCCGGACTGCGGGAGGGCATTGCGCTCGCCAAGGACGGGTCGGAGGCGGCGCTGCCGCTCGACGGCTTCTTCTACCTGCATCCGGCGATGCCGAATCTGGCGCGGCTCTACAAGCAGGGCCAGGCGACGATCGTCCACGCGGCCGCCACAGGTTATCGCGAGCGCTCGCATTTCGACGGGCAGGACGTTCTGGAGAGCGGCCAGCCGGGGGCCGGGCACACCGATAGCGGCTGGCTCAACCGCCTGATCGCGAACCTGCCGGCCGGCGAGGGCATTTCGCGCAAGGGTGTGCTCGGCGTCGGCGTCGTGCCGCCGCTGGTGGTGCGTGGCGATGCGCCGGTGCTGGGCTGGGCGCCGCCACGGATGGCGCGCGCCGGCGGCGACCTGACGATGCGGCTCGCCGATCTCTACGGCCAGCGCGACCCAGGACTGGCGCGCGCGCTGGCGCAGGCGATCGAGACCGAAGGATTGGCGCAGCGGCGCGGCATGGCCGGCGAGCAGAAGGGCGGCGGCGGGCCGGACACGGCCGAGGGCATGCGGCGTATCGCGGAGGGCGCGGCCGCGCTGGTCGGCGCCGATGACGGGCCGCGCATTGCGGCGCTCGCTTTCGAGGGCTGGGACACCCATGCGAACGAGGGCGGAGCCAAGGGACGTCTCGCCAATCTGCTCGGCGGGCTCGACGGTGCCTTCGCCGCCTTCGAGCAGGGGCTCGGTCCGGTCTGGAAGGACACGGTGGTGATGGTCGCGACCGAGTTCGGGCGGACCGCGGCTGTCAACGGCACGACGGGCACCGACCATGGCACCGGCACCGTCGCCTTCCTCGTCGGAGGCGGGGTCAAGGGCGGCCAGATCGTCGCGGACTGGCCGGGCCTGAAGCCCGAGCAGCTCTACCAGAACCGCGATCTCAAGCCGACGACGGATATCCGCGCCGTGGCCAAGGGCGTGGTCTATGAGCTCTTCGGCGTGTCCGGCCCGGTGCTGGCCGAGACCGTGTTCCCGGAGACCGGCGATCTCAGGCCGGTGCAGGGGCTAGTGGTCTAAAGAGCGCTGTCATTCTCGGGCAACGTCAGGCGCGGCCCGAGAATGACGTTTGAGCTCAAGCCCAGGCGCGCTGCTTCAGCTTTTCCTCATAGGCGTCGATCTTCGTGCCCTTCTCCATGGTCAGGCCGATATCGTCGAGGCCGTTGAGCAGGCAGTGCTTGCGGAACGGGTCGATCTCGAACTTGATCTCGCCGCCGTCCGGGCCCTTGATCGTCTGGTTCGCCAGATCGATCGTCAGCGTCGCGTTGGAGCCACGCTCGGCATCGTCGAACAGCATGTCGAGCTGCTCGGGCGTGACCTTGATCGGCAGGATGCCGTTCTTGAAGCAGTTATTGTAGAAGATGTCGGCGAAGCTGGTGGAGATCACGCAGCGGATGCCGAAATCGAGCAGGGCCCAGGGGGCGTGCTCGCGCGACGAGCCGCAGCCGAAATTGTCGCCGGCGACGAGAATCTCCGCCTTGCGGTAGGCCGGCTGGTTCAGCACGAAATCGGGGTTCTCCGAGCCGTCCTCCTTGTAGCGCATCTCCGAGAACAAAGCGGTGCCGAGGCCCGTGCGCTTGATCGTCTTCAGGTACTGCTTGGGGATGATCATGTCGGTGTCGACATTGACCACCTTCATGGGCGCGGGGGTCGAGGTCAGGGTGGTGAAGGGCTGCATGGCGGAAACTCCGATGGGCCTTTTTGGCGATGTTCTTGCGGTGACGGAAATCAGAGCTGCGAGGTCAGCAGCTTGAAGCTGGCGAAGGTGAAGAAGGCGGCGAGGCAGGCTTCCGCCCGGCGGCGGATGCGGCGATAGCCCGCGATCATCGATGCCGTGGAGAACAGAACGGCATAGAATTGATTGATCGCGAGCGAGATCAGCATGCAGCCGCCGATGATGGCGTAGAGCACGACCGGCGGCGTATCGGGCCGCAGGGCGAGCGCGATGATCGCCGTCCAGCTCAGGATCGCCTTCGGGTTGGTGATGTGCATGAGATAGCCGCGCAGGAAGGTGCGGCGACCTGAAGCGGCAGCCTTCACCGAGGGCATCTCGGCGCGCATCGCCGAGCGGGCCGAGCGCCAGGCGAGGAAGAGCAGGTAGAGCCCGCCGACGATCTTGATGGCATAGAGCGCGCTGGGATGAGCCACGACGATGCCGGTAACGCCGACGGCGGCGAGGATGCCCCATGTCAGGGAGCCTGCGGTGACACCGAGCGCCAGGGTGGAGCCGGCGGCGCGGCCGCGCTCCATCGAGGTCGCCATGACCTGGAGATTGCTCGGGCCGGGGCTCGCGACCGCGAGGATGAAGGCCGAGTAGACCAGCATCAGGCCGGGCAGGTTGCGGATCAGTTCGTCGAGCATCGCCTAGCGCTCCGCCGCGGCTTCGATGGCTTCCATGTCCTCGTCGGAGAAGCCGAAATGGTGGCCGATCTCGTGGATCATGACATGGCTGACGATGGCCCCCAGGCTCTCGTCATGCTCGGCCCAGTAGTCGAGGATCGGCCGGCGATAGAGATGGATGGTGTTGGGCATCTGGCCGGTCTGGGGGGAATAGCCCTGCTGCGGCAGGCCGACGCCGCTGAACAGGCCGAGCAGGTCGAACGGGCTCTCCGCCTCCAGCTCCTTCAGCACGTCGTCCTCGGGGAACTCGGTGACGTTGAAGATCACGTCGGAGCAAAGCGCGCGGAATTCCTCCGGCAGGCGGTCGAAGGCGGCCTGGGCCAAAACCTCGAACGCCTCCTGCGACGGCGCCTTGGCCCCGTCCCAGTCGATCTCCGCTGTTTTCGTGACCCTGGCGTCCACGGCCTTAGCCCTTACCAGATCTTCAATTGGTAGCCGAGCCACCAGGCCAGCACGATGACGCCGACGAGCGAGAGGGCGCGGCCGATGCGCCGGCCCCAGAGCTCGACCTTGTCGCCCTCGGGCGCATCGGCGCCCGAGAAATGATCTGCCGCGCGGCCCATCGAGGAGCCGAGCAGGCTTTCGCTGTCGCGCTTGACCCGGTCCAGCGCCGCCTTGGATTCGGCGGCGCGGCCGGTTTCGCGGGGATCGTTCGACATGGTCAGCTCCCCGCCTGTCCGCCTCAGCCCAGCGTACGGACGTCGACGAAGCGGCCGGTGAGGGCCGCCGCCGCCGCCATCGCCGGCGAGACGAGATGCGTCCGGCCGCGATAGCCCTGACGGCCCTCGAAGTTGCGGTTCGAGGTCGAGGCGGCGCGCTGGCCGGGCTTGAGCTGGTCGGGGTTCATGCCGAGGCACATCGAGCAGCCGGGCTCGCGCCATTCGAAGCCGGCGGCGATGAAGATCTTGTCGAGACCCTCGGCCTCGGCCTGCTCCTTCACCAGGCCGGAGCCGGGAACGATCATGCCGTAGTCGAGGCTCTCATGGAGCTTCTTGCCCTCGACGATCTTCGCGACGGTGCGCAGGTCCTCGATGCGGCCATTGGTGCAGGAGCCGATCCAGATCACATCGAGCGGGATGTCGGTGATCTTGGTGCCGGCTGTCAGGCCCATATAGTCGAGCGCACGCTTCTTCGAGGCGCGCTTGACCTCATCAGTGATCAGCTCCGGGTCCGGAACCGCACCCAGCACCGAGATCACGTCCTCGGGGCTCGTGCCCCAGGAGACGATCGGCGGCAGGTTGGCGGCATCGAGGCGGACGACGCGGTCGAAATGCGCGCCCTCGTCGGTGCGCAGCGTCTCCCAATAGCGGACGGCTGCGTCCCAGGCGGCGCCCTGCGGCGCCTTGGGGCGGCCCTTCAGATAGGCGAAGGATTTCTCGTCCGGGGCGACCATGCCGGCGCGGGCACCGCCCTCGATCGACATGTTGCAGACCGTCATGCGGCCTTCCATGGTCAGGCCGCGAATGGCCTCGCCGGCATATTCGATCACCGAGCCGGTGCCGCCGGCGGTGCCTATCTCGCCGATGATGGCGAGCGTGATGTCCTTGGCGCCGACGCCGGGTGCAGGCGTGCCGTCCACCTGGACGAGCATGTTCATCGCCTTCTTCTGGATCAGCGTCTGGGTGGCGAGCACGTGCTCGACCTCCGAGGTGCCGATGCCGTGGGCGAGCGCGCCGAAGGCGCCATGCGTCGAGGTGTGGCTGTCGCCGCAGACGATCGTGGTGCCGGGCAGGGTGAAGCCCTGCTCGGGGCCGACGATGTGGACGATGCCCTGGCGCTTGTCGAGCTCGTTGAAATACTCCACGCCGAAATCCTTGGCGTTCTTGGCGAGCGCCTCGACCTGGATGCGGCTTTCCTCTTCCGCGATGCCCTTGGTGCGGTCGGTCGTCGGGATGTTGTGGTCGACGACGGCGAGCGTCTTCTCAGGGCTACGGACCTTGCGGCCGGTCATGCGCAGGCCCTCGAAGGCCTGCGGGCTCGTCACCTCATGGACGAGGTGGCGGTCGATATAGAGCAGGCAGGTGCCGTCATCCTGCCGGTCGACGACGTGGTCGTCGAAGATCTTGTCGTAGAGGGTGCGGGGTCCGGTGGTCGCAGTCATGGCTTGAGGCCTCGGTCTTCGGAAATCTGCGTGAAGATTGATGCGCCGGCTCGCTTTGGCCGGCACGCAAAAACGGTTCGCCTGTCGCCGGCCGCGCGGAAGCGGCCGGTCTCAGGCGCCGGTAAGGCCTGCGGCAATCGAGGCGGTAAAGCGGCCGAAAAAGCGCCATGGCAGCCGGGCATGGTCGTGCAGCGCGGCAAAATCCTGCGTCGTCGGCAGGGGCGGCAGATGGCCCTCTCCCTGCACGACGCTGAAGCGCTGCAAATGATGCTCACACGGCGACATGGCTACTGTTTAGCAGTTCCAATCAAGCCGGACAATCGGCGCCGTTGCAGCCGCGCCATCAGCGTGACGCAGAGGTGTCGACGCTGACCACCACGGACATGCCGGGCGCCAGCCGCTCCGCCAGAGGCTGGTCGGGGTCGACGGCGATGCGCACCGGCACGCGCTGCGCGATCTTGATGAAGTTGCCGGTGGCGTTGTCGGGGCGGATGACGCTGAACTCGGAGCCGGCGGCCGGCGAGAAGCGCTCGATCTTGCCGGTCAGGCGGGCGTGACGCAGCGCATCGACGGTGAAGCTCACCGGCTGGCCGGCGCGCATGCCGGCGAGCTGCGTCTCCTTGAAGTTGGCGACGACCCAGACCTGGTTCGGCACCAGCGCCATCAACTGCGTGCCGGCCGAGACATATTGCCCGAGCCGGGCCGAGACTTCGCCGAGCCGCCCGTCCTGCGGGGCGATGATGCGGGTATTGCCGAGGTCGATTTCGGCGAGATGGACGGCAGCCTCGGCGCCCTCGACCGCTGCGACCAGCGACTGGCGGTTGACGATTGCGGTCTGGATGTCCTGCCGGGCGACGTCGACGGCGGCATTGGTCGCGGTGATTGCGGCGCGGGCCTGGTCAAGCGCCTGCTGGCTCTGGTCGGTCGAGGTCTGGCTGACGACGCCGCGTTCGCGCAGCGGCTCGATGCGGCCCCAGTTCGCCTCCGCAGTGCGCAAGGCCGCCTCGGCGCTGGCGACATTGGCGACGGCGGCACGCAGGCGGGCTTCGGCGGCGGCGCGCGACTGGTCGGAATTGGCGAGCCCGGCGCGCTCGGCGGCGAGGCCGGCGCGGGCCTGCTCCAGCTTCTGGGCGTAGATGCGATCGTCGATGCGCAGCAGCAGGTCGCCCCGCTTCACCGCGGCGAAATCCTGCACGGGCACTTCGGCGACATAGCCGGCGAGCTGCGGCGCGATGACAGTGACCTGACCGCGGACATAGGCGTTCTCGGTGGTCTCTATCGCGCTGGAGAAGGGCGGCAGCCGCCAAGCGTAGAGGATCACGGCGAGGCCGGCGAGGCCGATGGCGAGCGCGATATAGGTCGAGACGGAGCGGAGGGTGCGGGGCATGACGGGCTGGACGGTCAGGAGACGGGTTGAGGAGCGGGCGCGGCGGCACGCTTGCGCAATTGCAGATAGGCGAGGTGAGAGAGGAGGCCGAGAAGGGCGAGGCTGGCAATGGCAGAGATCAGCATGAAGGCGTCGTTATAGGCGAGCACGATCGCCTCTTGCGTCGCCCGCTGGGCGAGCAGGGTCACGCCTTCCGCCCGCATCAGCGTCGCGTCGCTCAGGACATGGCTATAGGCGGCGCCGAGTTGATTGAGGCGTTGGGTCAGGAGCGGGTCGGACAGGACAAAATGCTCCGCCAGCATGTTGAAATGGAAACTGGTGCGCAGCGTGATGAAGGATCCGAAGAGGGCCGAGCCGAGAAGCCCGCCGATGCTCTGCGTGAACAGGAAGACGGTGATGAAGCTCAGGATGTAGATCGGGCCGCGCGCGATCGCGCCGCCCATGCCCTGCGCCATCGCCGCGGGCAGGAAGAGGCCGGAGCCATAAGCGACCAGCGCCTGGCTCAGCCGGATATCGTGCGGCCTCGTCTGGCTGGTGGCGCCGCTGTCGAGCCAGGCGCCGAGAGCGACGCAGGCAAGCGCGGTGGCGTAGAACCAGTTCTCGCGACCGGGCCTCAGCAGGAGCGCGCAGGTGACGCCGCCGGCCAGGATCGCACAGAGGATGATCGTGTAGAGCGGCATGGTCTGTTCGTTCTGGATGCCGAGCGCCTGAAAGAAATTCGAGGCGCCGACCGTCTGTTCGGCCAGCACGATGCGCATCAGGAGGATGGCGCCGGCGAAATGCAGGGTTGCCGGACTGGTCAGCCAGCGGATGTCGATGAGCGGGCTGTCGCGATGCAGCTCGACGATCACCGCCAGCGTCAGGCAGATCACGGCGCAGGCAAAGAGCCAGCCGAGCCAGGGGGCCTCGAACCACCAGTAGATCCGGCCGAGGCTCAGCGCGACCGCGATCGCGCCGAAGCCGATCGCGATCAGGAGATAGCTGACGATATCGAGCGGGCCGATCCATTTGACGCGCGGCGGCGTGGTCAGCGGCAACGCGTAGACGAAGCCGAAGGCGACCATGGCGAGGCCCATCTCGAAAAGCGTCAACCCGTGGAAGCCGCCGAGCTCCAGCAGCCAGGGCGAGATCAGGCGCGTCACCGGGATGCCGAGCGTGGTGTTGGTCAGCGCTAGCGACAGGCCGACGGTGAGCTTCTTCTGCGGCGGCAGCGGTTCAATCATGTAGAAGAAGGCGAGCGAGGACATCGGCGCCGCCGCCATGCCGCTCATGAAGCGCACGACCACGGCCGATGGCAGGTCATGGACGAAGACGAGGTTCAGGAAGGCGGCGAGGACGAAGCCGGCGAGGCTGATCTCGGCGAAATTGCGCAGGCCGTACTGCATCCGGATCTTGATCAGCGCGATCGAGAGCGAGACGTTCGGGGCCATATAGGCGGCGATCAGCCAGTTGGTCTCGGCGAGGGTGGCGCCGAGCTCGCCTTGGATCTGGTAGACATTGGTGTTGACCAGGTTCGCACCGATCTGCTGGGTCATGGCCAGCGTCACCGAAGCCAGCATATAGGCGAGCGCACGGGCCGGGGGCATGGTGAGCCCCGTCGGCGGAGGCGCGGCAGCAGGTGCAGCGGTGGTTTCGGGTGTGCTCATGGGGCGGCGCTCCGCCCGGCGGCGATGTTGCGCGAGGTGCGGCGCAGGACGTCGAGCGCGGCTTCCAGCTCTTCCGGCGCAATGCCCTGCAGGATGCCGGCGCGCAGTTCGGTGAGGAAATTCAGGATGTCCTGTGCCTGTGCCCGGGCGCTTTCGGTCAGGAAGACGCGGCGTGCACGCCTGTCGCCCTCGACGGCGCGGCGCTCGATCATGCCGTTGCGTTCCAGCCCGTCGAGGAGCCGGACCAGCGTCGGCTGCTCGATGTCGAGCAGGCCGGCGAGGTCGGACTGGATCGGGCCGTCTTCCCGCGCGAGCTCCATCAGCAGGCGCGCCCGCGACAGGGTCAGGCCCATGCCGCGGGCTCGCTCGTCGACAAGCGCTCTCAGCTTGCGGTTGACGGCGGCAAGCTCGCCGGTGAACGCGGCCTGAAGCTGGATGAGGTCCATAGGGGCAACATAAATAGCATGCTAATGATTGTCATACTTATATGCGCGCATAACGCATATCAAGTGACAATAAAGCCATTTGATATGCTCTTTAAGAATGACTGTTTCGATCCGCGGGCAATAAAAAACGCGGCCCCGAAGGACCGCGTTCCAATCTTTTTGCGCTGAGGCTTCGGCTTACTTGCCGGCGGCCTTCTGGCCCTTGGCGGGCTTGGCATCGACGCGCTCGGCGATGCGGGCCGACTTGCCGCGGCGATCGCGCAGGTAATACAGCTTGGCGCGGCGCACCTTGCCCTTGCGGATGACCTTGATCGAATCGAGGTTCGGCGAGAACAGCGGGAAGACGCGCTCGACGCCCTCGCCATAGGAAATCTTGCGAACGGTGAAGCTCTGGTTGAGGCCGCCACCGTTGCGGGCGATCACGACGCCTTCATAGGCCTGGACGCGGCTGCGCTCGCCTTCCTTGACCTTGACGTTGACCTGCACGGTGTCGCCGGGCTGGAAGGCGGGAATGGCCTTGCCTTCGCTCAGCTTGGCAATCTGCTCGGCATCGAGCTGTTCGATGATGTTCATGGGTCTCTCCATGGCCGTTGTCGCGTGTGTTCACGCGGGCGTTACGGCGCGCTGTTTTCAGTTGAGTGCGGGGCCTTACAGGAGCTGGTGGCGTTTGTCGAGCGGCAATGCCGGCTTGTTGGCGGCGCTGCCGGCGTGCATAGCCTTTGCGGACCCGACACGCCACCGGACGACACGCCATGACCGATGCCACCCCGAAGACCGCGCTCGTGACCGGCGCCGCGCGCGGCATCGGCCTTGCCGCCGCCAAGCGCTTCCTCTCCGAAGGCTGGCAGGTCGGCCTGCTCGACATCGATGGCGCCGGGCTTGAACGGGCTGCGGCCGAGATCGCCACGCCGGAGCGGACGCTGGTGCTGACCTGCGACGTGGCCATGCCCGCCCAGCTCGAATCGGCCTTCGCCGGCATGGCCAAGCGCTTCGGACGGCTCGATGCCCTCGTCAACAATGCCGGCACGGCGGTGTTCAAGCCGATGCTCGAAACCAGCCATGACGAATGGCAGCGGGTGCTGGCGGTCAATCTCACCGGGCCGTTCCTGGCGACGCAGCTCGCGGCGCGGGCGATGGCGGATAATGGCGGCGGCGCCGTCGTCAACATCACCTCGATCTCGGGCCTGCGCGCTTCGACCCTGCGCGTCGCCTATGGCACCTCGAAGGCCGCGCTGGCCCATCTCACCAAGCAGCAGGCGGTCGAGCTCGCGGGCCTGGGCATCCGCGTCAACGCAGTCGCGCCGGGGCCGGTCGAGACGGCGATGGCCAAGGCGGTGCACAGCCCCGAGATCCGGGCGGATTATCGCGATGCCGTCCCGCTCGGCCGTTACGGGCTGGAGGAGGAATTGGCCGAGGCGATCTTCTTCCTCTGCTCCGACAGGTCGACCTATATCACCGGGCAGGTCCTGGCCGTCGATGGCGGCTTCGACGCCGCCGGCATCGGCCTCGCGACGCTCCGCGGCGAGCGGCGCAATCTCTGACGGCGGGTGCCTCGACGCCTTTACCCCATCGCCTCACGCTTCTTCAGCAGCTCGTTGAGCATGTCCTGCTGCTCGCCGAGCCGGTTGGCGAGTGCCTCCTCCACGGCGGCGCCGGAGGCTCCCGTCGCTTGTTCCATCAGCTCGGAGATATTGCGCCGGAGGAGGGCGATGCGCTCGTCCAGGTCCATTTGCGAAGCATTCTCGGGCATCGGCTGTCTCCATGCATCCCTATGGCCGCTGCGGCGGTCCGCCCATAGAATGTCCGGCGATCCTTCAGGTTCCCCGCTTCGGAGACGCAGGGAGCGTGCAGGTGCCGGCTCGCTTCTCGTGCGTGCAACCCGGCGGATCTCCCGATGAAATCATGGGTCTCGGCGGAGCGATAGTCGTTCCGATATCGATGACGGTCCGGGCCTCGCCCGTTCGCCGCGACCACGCCGACAAAGCGCTTGCGTCCGCTCCCGATCGGCGCGAACCTCTCCTCAACTGCCTCTCCGACGGCCGCCCGACCCTGTCGGGCCCGAGCGACCGCCGCCCATCCGGCGTGAGCGCATTCGCGGTTCCCGCCGGCTTCCACCGCGCCGGAGCCGGGGCCGCTCGAACCTCTCCTCCATCGCGGCCAGCCCCGAAGGAGGAAGTCATGCCTGCATCGGCTCAGAATGGCGGTTCCGCAGACGGCACCCGACGCGCGGGGCCGCGATGCATCGCGATCGTCGGCCCCTTCCAGAGCGGCAAGACCACGCTGCTCGAAAGCATCCTGATGCGATGCGGCGCGCTGACCCGCACCGGCACGGTCAAGGGCGGCAACACGGTCGGCGATGCGGCGCCGGAAGCCCGCGCGCACCAGATGAGCACGGAGCCCACGGTCGCGGCCGTCGATTTCCTCGGCGATACCTTCCATTTCATCGACTGCCCGGGCTCGGTCGAATTCCTGCACGAGATGCGCCATGTGCTGCCGGCGGTGGATGCGGCCGTCGTCGTCTGCGAGGCGGATGACAGGAAGGCGCCGGCGCTCGAGCTCGTGCTGCGCGAGCTGGAGGAGGCCGACATCCCGCGCTTCCTGTTCCTGAACAAGATCGACACGGCTTCGCGCCGGGTGCGCGAGACGCTCGGCATCCTGCAACGGGCCTCGCGGACGCCGCTGCTGCTGCGCCAGATCCCGATCTGGCAGAAGGGCATCACGGTCGGCTTCATCGACCTCGCCCTGGAACGGGCCTTCATTTACCGCGAGCATGCGCCGAGCGAGATCGTGCCGCTGGCCGTCGACGAAGCCGGCCGCGAGAAGGAAGCGCGGTTCTCGATGCTGGAGCGGCTTGCCGATTACGACGACGACCTGATGGAGGAGCTGCTGGGCGACATGGAACCGCCGCGCGACCGCGTCTTCGACGATCTCGCCCGCGAATTGCAGCATCGCCATGTCGTGCCGGTGCTGATCGGCGCGGCCGAGCGCGGCAATGGCGTGACGCGCCTGCTCAAGGCGCTCAGGCACGAGGCGCCCGGTCTCGCCGAGACACGCGGGCGCGCCGGCATCCTCGCCGAGGGGCCGCCGCTCGCCCAGGTGATGAAGACCTGGCATTCAAGCCAGGGCGGCAAGGTCTCGCTGGCGCGGGTGATGCGCGGTCGGCTGGCGGAGGGCGATGTCGTGACCTCGTCCGGCGGGGCGGAAGCCCGCATCGCCGGAGTCCTCGCCCTGAAGGGAGCGGAGCAGAGCCGCAAGCCGGCGGCGATGGAGGGCGAGGTCGCCGGTTTCGCCAAGCTCGACGGCATCGCGACGGGCGAGGCCTTCATGCTCGGCAAGACGCGGGCGAGCGTGGTCAGCGCGGTCCCGCCGCCCGAGGCCGTCCACGCCTTCGCCATCGCCGTGAAGGACCGCAAGGACGATGTCAGGCTGGCGGCGGCGCTTCAGCGCCTGACCGAGGAGGACACGGCGCTTGCGGTGACGCAGGTGCCGGAACTCGGCGAAACCCGTTTGTCGGGCCAGGGCGAGATGCATCTGCGCGTGGCGCTCGAAAAGCTCGCCGGCCGCTATGGCGTGACGGTGACGAGCAAGACGCCGCAGGTCGGCTATCGCGAGACGATCCGCGGCCAGGCCGGGGCGCGGGGCCGGCATCGCAAGCAGAGCGGCGGCCATGGCCAGTATGGCGACGTGGTGATCGAGGTGGCGCCGCTGCCGCGCGGGGAGGGCATCCAGTTCGTCGACAAGATCACCGGCGGTGTCGTGCCGCGCCAGTATATCGGCTCGGTCGAGGCCGGCATGCGCGATTTCTGCGAGAAGGGGCCGCTGGGCTTCCCGATCGTCGATGTCGCGGTCGCCCTGACGGACGGCTCGTATCACACCGTCGATTCCTCGGACATGGCGTTCCGGCAGGCGGCGCGGCTGGCGATGAGCGAGGCGATGCCGCAAGCCAAGCCGGTGCTGCTCGAGCCGATCCTGTGGGTCGATGTGGTCATCCCTTCCGAGGCGATGTCGCGGGCTTCGGCCCTGATCTCGGGCCGACGCGGGCAGATCCTCGGCTACGACACGCGCGCCGGCTGGCGCGGCTGGGACCAGATCAAGGCGTTGGTGCCGGAAGCCGAAATGACCGGCCTGATCGTCGAGCTGCGCTCGGCCACCTCGGGCGTCGGCTCGTTCAGCGCGCGCTTCGATCACCTGGCGGAGCTCGCCGGCAAGCCGGCCGAGGCCGTGGTTTCCGCACAGGCGCTGACCCTCGCGCAAGCGCGCTGATCCTGCCTCAGGCCCATCCTGCCCTCCGGGAGCCGTCATTCGGCTCCCGGTTTGGGCTTGATTTCGTGCGGTGCGAACTGTTTAGATGTAAACATTCGACGGTCGATGACGGTCGGCGCTTGCGCTGCCGGCTGCTGTTCCGCACTGTACGATCATGAAAATGCACCGGAACCCGCCGTGAGGCGGTCAACCGGGCAACTGGAGGGAACGATGACTGCGACTGGCGCCACGCAGGCCAGGAATGCCTCGCGCCCGTGGCTTGCGCATTATCCGCCGGCCGTGCCGCCGGAGCTCGACGATGCCAGGATCGGGACGCTGGCTGATCTGATCGGCTCCGCTTGTTCGACCCATGCCGATCGGCCGGCTTTCGAGAGCTTCGGCAAGACGATCACCTTCGCCGAGACGCGTCGTGCCGCTGAGGCCTTCGCCGGCTGGCTGCAGGCGCAGGGCTTGAAGAAAGGCGATCGCGTCGCCCTGATGATGCCGAACATCCTGGCCTATCCGGCGGCGATCTTCGGCGTGCTGCTCGGCGGGTTTACCGTCGTCAACGTCAATCCGCTCTACACAGCGCGCGAACTGACGCACCAGATCAACGATGCCGGGGCGCGGGTGCTCGTGGTGATCGAGAACTTCGCCCATGTCGTCGAGGAGGCGAAGCCGAACCTGAAGCTCGACGCCATCGTCATCGCCACGGCCGGCGACCTGATGGGCTTCAAGGGCAAGATCGTCAATTTCGTCGCGCGCCGGGTCAAGAAGGTGGTGAAGCCTTACGGTCTTCCCGGCTCCATCGGTTTCCAGCAGATCCTGCACGGCGGTGCCCGGATGACGCCGGTGACAGTCGCGCCTGAGGATGTCGCCTTCCTGCAATATACCGGCGGCACGACCGGCGTCGCCAAGGGCGCGACGCTGACGCATCGCAACGTCGCCGCCAACGTCCAGCAGGCCGGCCTCTGGCTCGAATGGATGCTGGAGCCGCCGCTCGGCCGCAGCGACTACCAGCACGTCATGGTGACGGCGCTGCCGCTCTACCACATCTTCGCGCTGACCTGCTGCTGCATGTTCCTGCTGCGCATCGGCGCCAAGAGCCTGCTGATCGCCAATCCGCGCGACATACCCGGCTTCATCAAGACGCTGAAGGCGAGCCGCTTCACGCTCTTCTCGGGGGTCAACACGCTCTACAACGCGCTCGCCAACCATCCCGAGATCAAGGAAGTCGACTTCTCCGAGATGCGCTTCGCGGTCGCCGGCGGCATGGCGACGCAGGCCGCGGTCGCCAAGCAGTGGAAGGCGGTGACCGGGCGCCCGATCATCGAGGGCTACGGCCTGTCGGAGACCTCGCCGGTCGCCACCATCAACCGGCCGGATATCACCGAGTTCAGCGGTACGATCGGCTTTCCGATTCCCTCGACCGAGATCGCGATCCGCGACGCCGAGGGCAACGACATGCCGCTTGGCGAGGCCGGCGAGATCTGCATCCGCGGGCCGCAGGTGATGGCGGGCTACTGGAACCGCCCGGACGAGACCGCCAAGGCGATGACCGCCGACGGCTATTTCCGCAGCGGCGACGTCGGTATCATGCTGCCGGACGGACAGACCAGGGTGGTCGACCGGATGAAGGACATGGTCCTGGTCTCCGGCTTCAACGTCTATCCGAACGAAGTCGAGGACGTGCTGGCCTCGCATCCCGGCGTGCTGGAATCGGCTGTCATCGGCCTGCCCGACGAGCATTCGGGCGAGGCGGTGACCGCCTTCGTCGTACGCAAGGACCCGACCCTGACGACGGATGCGCTGCGGGCCTACTGCAAGGAGAACCTCACCGGCTACAAGGTGCCCAGGCAGATCTTCTTCCGCGAGAGCCTGCCCAAGACCAATGTCGGCAAGGTTCTGCGCCGGGCGCTGCGCGAGGAGGTCGTCGCCAGGCGCTGACGCTGGGCGACGGTCGACAGCCGGTCGGGCAACGTGCCATCTCTTGTCGGCTTTCGCCGGGACGGGTGACCGTCTCGCGCCCCCGGAGATCCTCGCCGCTTGCCCCACCGCCTTACCGAATTGCCGCTGCTGCGCCGTCTGAAGCCCGGCCTCCATGTCTATGAGGAAGAGGCGTTGAACGCCGAGCCGGCGCTCGCCCTGCTCGGCGAGCCGATCACGCCGGTCGATGCCTTCTTCATCCGCAACAACGGCCATCTGCCAGAGATCGACGAGAGCGGCTGGACGCTGACCATCGATGGCGAGGTCGAGCGCCCGGCCGTGTGGACCGTTGAAGGCCTGCGCCAGCGTTTCGAAACTGTGACGCTCACCGCTGTCCTAGAATGCGCCGGCAATGGTCGCTCTCGCTTTTCGCCGGCGACGGACGGGCTGCAATGGCGGCTCGGCGCCGTCGGCTGCGCGCGTTGGACCGGGGTCAGGCTGGCGGACGTTCTGGAACATGCCGGCCCCAAGCCGGGCGCGGTCTATACCGCCCATCACGCACCGGACCGCCAGATCGGCAAGCCGGAGAAGGCGGCTTTGTCGCGCGGCCTGCCGATGGCCAAGGCGGTGGCGCCGGAAACCCTGATCGCCTTCGCCATGAATGGCGAGCCCTTGCCGCGCCTGCATGGCGGGCCGTTGCGCATCGTCGCGCCGGGCTATCCCGGCTCGGCCTGGCAGAAATGGCTCGACCGGATCAGCCTTCGCGCCGTCGAGCATGACGGCGAGAAGATGCGCGGCACCGATTATCGTTTGCCGATCCGGCCGGTTCGCCCGGGCGAACCGCTCGATCCGGCGAATTTCGCTGTCATCACCGACATGCCGGTGAAATCGCTCATTACAGCACCGCTCGACGGTTTCGTTGTGAAGCGAGGCGAGCGATTGAAGGTCGTGGGCTTCGCCTGGAGCGGGGCTGTTCCGCTGGAATCAGTCGCAGTTTCGAGCGATGGCGGCGAGAGTTGGCGCGATGTCGAATTGCAGCCGGGGGAGGGACGCTTCGCCTGGCGGCGCTTCGAGGCGGAGATCGTGGTGGAACAGCCGGGTCCGTTCGTCGTCATGGCGCGGGCGCGCGATGCCGAGGGCGGCGTCCAGCCGTTGGAACCGGTCTGGAATCCGCGGGGATACTGCAACAATCAGGTCCAGCGGGTGCGTGGCTCCGTGGTCGCGTGAGGCTTTGAACCTTTTGGCGGGTTGCCGCGTCTAAGAAATGGGTCTGCCATTCCGGGCATGGCTCTGCCGCCTCGGTCACTCCTCCTCCCATCGGCGACCGAGGCGGCTATTCCCTCGCAAATGCGCTCAGGCCGCGAGAAGGGCCTTGTTGTCGGCGGCATGGCCGATCACCGGCACGATCTCGCCCGGCGCGACGTCACGGGCAAAGCGAACCAACGTGAAATCCTCGGCGCGGCCGGTATTGCCGCGTTCGGTGAGGACGCTGAGCGGACGGCCGATGCGCTCGGCGAGATGGCGCGCCTGCGCCGTGCCAGCCGCAGCACGCAGCCTTGCGGCGCGCTCTGAGACGATTTCTCCCGAAAGCTGCGGCATCCGGGCGGCCGGTGTGCCGGGGCGTGCCGAATAGGGGAAGACATGGACGAAGCTCAGGCCGCATTCCGCCACGAGGTCGAGTGAGCGGGTGAACATCGCTTCGTCCTCGGTCGGGAAGCCGGCGATGAGATCGGCGCCGAAGACGATGTCGGGACGTAAGCGCCGGATCTCGGCACAGAAGCGGATGGCGTCGTCGCGGCCGTGGCGGCGCTTCATCCGCTTCAGGATGAGGTCGTCGCCAGCCTGAAGCGAAAGATGCAGATGCGGCATCAGGCGCGTCTCGGTCGCGAGCAGGTCGCGCAGGGCATCGTCGACCTCGACAGCGTCGATCGAGGAGAGGCGCAGGCGCGGCAGTTCGGGCAGGGTGTGGAGGATCGCTCCCGCCAGCGCGCCGAGTGTCGGCTGGTCCGGCAGGTCGCGGCCGTAGCTGGTGAGGTCGACGCCGGTCAGCACGATCTCGCGGGCGCCGGCCTCCAGCAGGGTGCGGCATTGCGCGACGACATCGGTGATGGCGAGTGAGCGCGAATTGCCGCGGCCGAAGGGAATGACGCAGAAGGTGCAGCGATGGTCGCAGCCGTTCTGGACCTGGACGAAGCCGCGCGTATGGCTGGCGAAACGGCCGGTGACCGGAGCGCGCAAGGCCGTGCGGGTCATGATGTCGCCGACGTCGAGCTTGTCGGCGACAGTGGTGTCAGGATGTCCGAGGCTGTTGGAACGGGCGAGGGCAGACCAGGTCTCGGGTTGCAACTTCTCGTCGTTGCCGAGAACGCGATCGACCTCCGGCATATCCGCGAAGCGGGCCGGTTCGATCTGCGCGGCGCAGCCGGTGACGATGACAGGCCTGTCCGGCTGCTCGCGCTTGAGGCGGCGTACGGCCTGCCGCGCCTGCCGGGTCGCCTCGGCGGTGACGGCGCAGGAATTGACGATGGCGGCGTGTTTCAGCCCCGAGGCCTCGGCTTGAAGCCTCAGCGCCTCGCTCTCGACGATGTTGAGGCGGCAGCCGAAGGTGACGACTTCCAGCGTCATAAAGTCTGGCCTCAGGCCGCACTCGAAAACAACGCCGGGTCGAACGTGCCGTCCCATTCGAATTCGATCGGGCCGGTCATCAGGACATGGCCGTCGCGCTCGCGCCATTCGATGGCGAGATCGCCGCCGGGCAGGCTGACGGTGGCCTTGCGGGCGGTCAGCTCGCGGCGGACGCCCGCGACCAGTGCCGCACAGGCGCCCGAGCCGCAGGCTTGCGTGATGCCGGCGCCGCGCTCCCAGACGCGCAGCACGATATGGTCGGGCGCCTTGACCGCGGCGAGCTCGATATTGGCGCGATCGGGGAAGATCGGGTGGTTCTCGAGCAGCGGCCCGATCTGTTCGAGATTGTAGGCATAGGGATCCTCGACGAAGAAGACCGCGTGCGGATTGCCCATGTTGACGGCGCAGGGCGTGTGCAGGATCGGATCGTCGATCGGGCCGATCTGCAATTCGAAGCGCGCGGTATCCTCGAAAGGCTCGGCCAGCGGAATCTGCTCCCAGTCAAGGCGCGGCGCGCCCATGTCGACGGTGAAAAGAGCTTCGCCCTCGCGGATCGCCGGCAGCAGCCCGGCCTTGGTCTGGAGGGTGAGCCGGGCCTTCTCGGCATCGCCCATCTGCGGGTCGGCGATCATCGCCCAGGCAACGCAGCGCGTGCCGTTGCCGCAGGCTCCGGCCTCCGAGCCGTCGGTGTTATAGATGCGCACGAAAGCGTCGGTGCCGGGCGTCGCGGCATCGTGAAGGACCATGAGCTGGTCGAAGCGGGCGCGCGGCTCGGAGGCGATGGCGCGGGCTTCCGCTTCGCTGATGACATGCTTGGTGCCGCGCAGGTCCAGCACCGTGATCTGGTTGCCGAGCCCGTTCATCTTCAGGAACCGGCGATTGGCCAGAGCGTTCATTTGGTCACACGTCCCGTGAATAGTGGGTCTATGGCGGAGACGACGTGAAAAAGCCACCCTCGTCCCCGTTCCCTAGGAGAAGGTGGACATTCTATGTTGCGCCGCAAGGGCGCGAATCGCGTGAAACTCAGGGCCGTCATGATGCGGTATTCCCGGATTTGTGTTCTGACGCTTGCCGGCCTGGCGAGCCTGTCGAGCGGAATGGTCTTTGCCCAGGCACGCGTGGCGCCACCGACCGCCGTCGAAACCGCGCCTCTGGCACCACCGCCCGGCGCCAGCCCCGCCCAGATGCCGTCAGCTCCGGCGCAGACGCCGCCTTCTCCCGTGCCTGAGGCCCAGCCGGGGCCGCAGCCGGTCCAGCCGGCCCCGCCGCCGCCGAACCCGGTGACGCCGCAGCCGGTGCAGCCCGCGCCGACCCTGCCGGGACCGGCCGAGCCGCAGCCGGTACAGCCGCCGCCGACCCTGCCGCCTCCGGGCCAGGCGGCGCCGCCGCCCGTGCAGCAGCAGACCGGCGTGCCTGATCCCAACGCGACGCTTGCCGGCAAACGCGGCGATGCCAGCGATATCGACGAGATCACGCTCGCTGCGAAGCCCGTCCTGCTCCTTTCGGGTCAGGCAAGCTGGGACCAGGGATTCCAGAAACTGTCGGAGAGCTTCAACGCCTTGCGCGCCGAAGCGCAGAAGGCGGGCCTGCCCGTCGCGGGCCGTCCGCTGGCGCTGTTCGTCGAGACGACGGATGACGGCTTCCGCTTCGATGCGATGCTGCCGGTCGTGGCGCCCGCCGGAGGGCAGGCTCCCGCATTCGGCGGGGGCGTGAAATTGAGCGCCTCACCGATGGGCAAGGCCCTGCGCTTCCTCCATGTCGCGCCTTATGACGACATCGATTCCACCTACGAGACGATCACGGCCTATCTCGAAGCCAAGAGCATCACGGTGAAGGATGCTTTCCTCGAGGAATATGTCAGCGACCTCAAGGACCCCGGCGATCCGAACCTCGAGATCAACGTCTACGTCCAGCCCAAGTGATCAGCGTCATGCTCGGGCCTGACCCGGGCATCTCGGAAACCAGCGGCCTCCCGTCCTGAGATTCTCGGGTCGAAGCTGTGCTTCGCCCGAGAATGACGCGGAGGTCCAGCCGGTCACACGTTCCAGCTCAAACCCGGCCGCATCGGCCTGAAGCGCTCTTCCGGCAGGCCGGCCTCGGCGAGCGCGGCCTTCAGCGCCTCGGGCGGGCGCTCGACGCCCTCGTCGGTGAGCTGGAAGGTGCCCCAGTGATGGCCGATCGCCTGCTGCGCCTTCAGCGCCAGCATGACCTTCACCGCCTCGTCCGGGTTCATGTGGTTGTCCGACATGAACCAGCGCGGCTCGTAGGCGCCGATCGGCAGCACGGCGAGATCGAACGGCCCGTGCCTGCTGCCGAGTTCCTCGTAGAGCGAGCCGTCATGGTAGCCGGTATCGCCGATATGGAAGATCTTCGCGGCCGGCGTTTCGAGGATATAGGAGCACCACAGCGCCATGCGC
This sequence comes from Allobosea sp. GW822-FHT05A11, assembly GCF_058800455.1. Lineage (NCBI taxonomy): Bacteria > Pseudomonadati > Pseudomonadota > Alphaproteobacteria > Hyphomicrobiales > Alloboseaceae > Allobosea > Allobosea sp. GW822-FHT05A11. Next base: position 800,640 of record NZ_JBXAMI010000001.1, read on the forward strand.
CGATCGAAGGCGCCGCGCGCCGACCAGTGATAGCTCGGCACCAGCGTGACTGCGACGGTGTCCGAGAGGGTGAGGCGGTCGTTCCAGTCATGCGCCTCGGCGCGGGCATCCGGGATACGGGACCGGACGATCGAGTCATTGCCGAGCGGCATGATCATCCGCGGCCGGTCGCGGGCATGCAGCAGGGCCAGCGTCTCGATGTCGAGATGGTCGTAATGGTTATGCGTGATCAGCACGGCGTCGATCTTCGGCAGATCGGCGAAGGCGACGCCCGGTGCGTTCACGCGCCTGGGACCAATGAAGGAGAAGGGGCTCGCGCGCAGCGAATAGACCGGGTCGATCAGCAGGTTGAGGCCCGCCAACTGATAGAGGAAGGAGGCGTGGCCGAGATGGACGATCCGGACGCCATCGACGCTTGCCGGCGGCTTGTCCTGAGGCGGCGCCTGATAGGCGAGGGGGAAGGCCTCGCGCTCGCGCTTGCCGGTCTGCCAGCGCAGCACGTCGGCGAGGCCCTTGCTCACGGTGCGGCCGTCGCTGAAGACGAGCCCGTTGAAATGGTCGCTGACGGGGCCCTGGTAATAGGGATTGCGCGAGCGGGAGATCGCGGCCCAGGCAGCGCCGGTCGAAGCCAGCAATGCACCGAGGCCAACGAAGGAGAGAAGCTTGCGGCGGGTCATGGTGTAGAACAGGTAGGCGGCCGCGACGCAGCGTCAAGGCCGCCCTCCCGATTGGCCGGTCAGTTGCTGCCGGAGCGGATCGCGACCGTGGCGACGCCGGCGCCGATCAGGAGCGTGCCGCCGGCCTTGTTGAACAGCCCGATCGCGCGGGGATTGCCGATCACGGCCCGCGCCCGCGAGGCGATCAGCGCGTAGCCCATGGCGTTGGCGAAGGCGAGCGTGATGAAGGTCGCCTCGAAGATCAGCATCTGCGTCCAGAAATCGCCCTTGGTGTCGAGGAACTGGGGCAGGAAGGCGACGAAGAAGGTGATGCTCTTCGGGTTCAGCGCCGTCACCAGCCAGGCATGGCCGAGCATCTTCCAGCCGGAAGCGGCATCCTCGCGCGGCTTGGCGTCGAGCGTGCCGCCGGCGCGGAAGAGCTTGATGCCGAGCCAGACCAGATAGGCCGCGCCGATCCATTTCAGCGTGGTGAAGACCAGCGCGGAGGTGGCGAGCAGGGCGCCGACCCCGAGCATCGACAGCGTCATCGCGGTGAAATCGCCGAGCGCGACGCCGACCGCAATGGGAAACGCGGTGCGCCAGCCCTGGCCGAGCGCATAGGAGATGACGAGGAGGATCGTCGGTCCGGGGATGACGAGGAGAACGGCGGTGGCGGCGGTGAAGGCGATCCAGGCTTCGAATGTCATGGTGATGGCTCCGCTAAAGACCAGAGCCATCACCAGAAGCGGGTGTTTGTAAAGGGCGAAATCGAACCGCGTGAGGGCGGCTCAGAGCGCGCTGCGGAGGAAGTCGCAGAGGGCCGTGCGAACGGCCGCTTCGGGAGCCATCTGGCCGGGCTGCACGGTGAAGGCGATGTCGATGCGCGTGCCCGTGGGCTGCTTGCGGGTGGTCACCTTCAGGAGCTGCGGACGCCCCGAGCCGGTGACTTCCTGCACGGCGGAGATCGTGCCGCGCGCCTTGTCGGTTCGGATATCCATGAAGTCGCGGTCGGCCTGGATCGCCCGGGTGATGATAGGCAGCACGGCGGCTTGGGATTTCTTGGTCAGCTCCCAGGTCTTGTAGGTAATCTGCGAGACCATCGGCACGCCGGCGGAGCTGAAATTGGTCATGCAAGGTTGAGCCTGCCCCTGCGTCACGCCTGCGATCAGCAACGGAGCGGCGAGAGCGAATGCTATTCCTGGAAATTTGGTCATTGCAATGCGTATCCTCTATCAAAGAACGCAATTGCTAGCTGCAACGACCAGTTCCTGTCATCTCGGAATTTCCGTTCATCAACGCCTTTGGACGGGGGTGATCGGGCCGGCGTCGAGCGTCACGCGCGGCTCCGGGTCGGCTGCGACGACCAGCGCCCACCAGACGCGATAGCTGGTGCGGGGGTCCTTCGAAAGCGCGATGCCGTAGCGGGTCGCTTCCTTCATCCGCAGATTGGTGTCGTGGCCGGGCGACTTGCGCCAGCCGTCGAAGGCCTCCTCGACCGAGAAATAGCCGCCGCCAAGATTCTCCGCGGCGCGGGCGCTGTCGACGCCGGCTGCATGGATGCGGGCGGTGAAGTTGCCGCCGGCATCATGCGAGAGGGCGTTGGCCTTGACCATGGCATCGGCCTGGCGCTGCGCCATCGCCATCAGGCGCGGGTCCGGCCGGACGGGGCCGAGGCCGTTGCTCGCGCGATAGGCGTTGAGGATGCGTCCGGCCTGGGCCGGATCGAGCGAGACGGCGGCGACCTTCTCGACCATGCGCGGATCGAGCGGGCCTTCGCGACGCGGATCACCGGCGCAGGCGGCGAGCAGAAGAGCGAGAGCCAGCAAGGTCGAGGCAGGTTTCAGTTTCATGGGCCGGCTTGTTTTGCGAATCGGGCGCGCAGCGATGCTGTCAGATCAGGGCCATTCTGCGGCCAAGCCTCACAATTCCGTGTAGAGATCGAAACGAGCGGTTGGATGCTGGCTGGTTCGCAATCCCTGTTCCGAGCCGGGGAGGCGCTCCTGAGACGTCCCAAGGGTGCTGCGGGGAACGGAAACCATCGCCAAACTTGACTTTCGCCACAGTCTTCCGCTTTAAGACCGCATCCGTTTCGCCGACATCGCCGAAACCACATCCGCCGACCGGGCCGCGCAAGCCGCTTTCATGAGCCCGGAGGTCAACGCCCGACAGCGCGATTGCGCCCTCGGGCGCGAAACCGTTTGGCGATGAGGCTCTGGCGCTGAAGGCTTTCTGAGGCAAGCAGGCAGGTCCGCATGTTCGGCACGCTGAGCGACAGGCTCTCCGGCATCCTCTCGGGGCTGACCCGCAGGGGTTCGCTGACCGAGGAGGACGTCAACGCGGCTCTCCGCGAGGTTCGCCGCGCGCTGCTCGAGGCGGATGTCGCGCTCGAGGTCGTCCGCAGCTTTACCGACAAGGTCAGAGAGCGCGCCGTCGGCGCCGAGGTGCTGAAGTCGATCACGCCCGGCCAGCAGGTCATCAAGATCGTCAACGACGTCCTGATCGAGACGCTGGGCGGCGAGGGCGAGAGCATCAATTTCGATGCCGTGCCGCCGGTCCCGGTGCTGATGGTGGGTCTGCAGGGCTCCGGCAAGACGACGTCGACCGCGAAGATCGCCAAGCGCCTGACCGAGCGCCACAAGAAGAAGGTGCTGATGGCGTCGCTCGATACGCGACGCCCGGCCGCCATGGAACAGCTCGCCATTCTCGGCCAGCAGGTCGGCGTGCAGACGCTGCCGATCGTCGCCGGCCAGTCGGCGGTGCAGATCGCCAGGCGCGCGGTCGAGGCCGCTCGTCTCGGCGGCTACGACGTCGTGATGCTCGACACAGCCGGCCGCGTGACGCTCGACGACACGCTGATGGCCGAGGTCGCCGAGGTGAAGGCCGCGACCAACCCGCATGAGGTGCTGCTCGTCGCCGACGCGCTGACCGGCCAGGACGCGGTCAACACGGCCCGCGCCTTCGATGCCCGCGTCGGCCTGACCGGCATCGTGCTGACCCGTATGGACGGCGATTCGCGCGGTGGTGCGGCGCTCTCGATGCGCGCCGTCACCGGCAAGCCGATCAAGCTCGTCGGTATCGGCGAGAAGGTCGACGAGCTCGACGAATTCCATCCCTCGCGGGTCGCCAACCGCATCCTCGGCATGGGCGACATCGTCTCGCTCGTCGAGAAGGCGGCGCAGACCATCGATGCCACGCAGGCGCAGGCGACTGCGCAGCGCATGGCCAAGGGCCAGTTCGACCTCTCCGATATGCGCGCGCAGCTCCAGCAGATGGAGAAGATGGGCGGCATCGGCGGCGTGATGGGCATGCTGCCCGGCATGAAGCAGGCCCAGTCGCAGCTCGCCAATGCGGGCGTCGGCGACACGATGTTCAAGCGCATGATCGCCGCGATCGACTCGATGACGCCGGCCGAGCGCAAGAATCCCGACCTGCTCAAGAACAGCCGCAAGAAGCGCATCGCGGCCGGCTCCGGCACCTCTGCCGAGCAGATCAACAAGCTGCTCAAGATGCATCGCGGCATGGCGGACGCCATGAAGATGATGAGCAAGCAGAAGGGCGGCATGCTCGGCAAGCTCGGTTCGATGTTCGGGCTCGGCGGCGGCCTGCCGGCGGGCATGCCCGATCCCTCGAAGATGGATCCGGCGCAGCTTGCGGAACTGCAGAAGCAGCTCGGCGCGGGCGGCGGTCTGCCCTCGATGCCGCCGGGCGGCTTCCCCGGCCTGCCCAAGGGTGTCACCCCGCCGGCCGGGATGATGCCGAAGCTGCCGGGTCTCGGCGGCAATGGCCTGCCCGGCCTGGGCAGCAACCCGTTCGGCAAGAAGAAATAGCCTTCACCATTCAACCCGACTTCAGACGTCAAACCAAAAGGAAGAAGACCCATGTCCCTCAAGATCCGCCTGACCCGCGGCGGCGCCAAGAAGCGCCCCTACTACCGCATCGTCGTCGCTGACGCCCGCTCGCCGCGCGATGGCCGCTTCATCGAGAAGATCGGCTCCTATGATCCGATGAAGCCGAAGGATTCGGCCGAGCGCGTCGTGCTCGACACCGAGAAGGTCCAGGCCTGGCTCGCCAAGGGCGCCCAGCCGACCGACCGCGTGCTGCGCTTCCTCGATGCCGCCGGCCTCGCCAAGCGCCCGGCCCGCAACAACCCGAACAAGGCCGTTCCCGGCGAGAAGGCCAAGGAGCGCGCCGAGAAGAAGGCCGAGAAGGCCGCTGCTCCGGCTGCCGAAGAAGCCGCCGAGGCGTGAGCTTGACTGTCCGCACGTCTTTCTCGGGCGAAGCGCAGCTTCGACCCGGGAACCTTCTTTGGGAGATGCCCGGCTCAAGGCCGGGCATGGCGTGCTGACATGAGCGACCTCATCCTGCTCGGGATCGTCGGCGCGCCGCATGGCGTGCGCGGCGAGGTCAGGATCAAGACCTTTACCGGCGACCCGTTGGGTATCGCCGGTTACGGCCCGTTATCGGACGGCAAGGGCCGCAGCTTCGAGATCACCGATATCCGCCCTGCCAAGGAGGTCGTCGTCGCCCGGCTCAAGGGCGTGACCACGCGCGAGGGAGCCGAGGCGCTGAACGGGACCGAACTGTTCGTTGCCCGCGACAAGCTCTCGGCCGGCGAGGACGAGGACGAATTCCTGCATGCCGATCTGATCGGTTGCAGCGTGGTCGGGCCTGACGGCACTGTGCTCGGCAGCGTCACCGTGGTCGAGAACTACGGGGCAGGCGACCTGCTCGACATCGAGACGCCAGACGGACGCTCCGTCCTGATGCCCTTCACCAAGGCCTTTGCGCCGCGCATCGACATCGCCGCGCGCCGGATCGAGGCCGAGCCGCCGCTTGGACTGTTCGAGCCCGACGATGACAAGTGATAGGCCGGCCCGCGCCCTGATTTTCGACATGGACGGCACCATCGTCGACAATATGCGCTTCCATGACGATGCCTGGGAGAGCTGGCACGTCAGCAACAAGTTGCCTTTCGACCGCAAAACCTTCGCGGCGCGCACCGCCGGAATGGCCGGCAACGAGATCATCTCCTCCTATTTCCCGCAGGCGGTCGTGGCCGAGCTCGATGCGATGAGCGATGCCAAGGAGGCGCTCTATCGGGAGGCCTATCTGCCGCATGTGACGCCAACTGCCGGCTTCCTCGAACTGATCGCGCGGGCCGAGGCGGCAGGCGTGCCGATGGCCGTCGGGACAGCGGCACCGCCGGCCAATATCGAGGTCGTGCTGGATACGCTCGGCCTGCGCCACCGCTTTGCGACGATCGTCTCGCCGAGCCAGGGCTTCCGTGGCAAGCCGCATCCGGACATGTTCCTGGCCGCGGCGGAGCGGATGAAGGTCGACCCCGCCGACTGCATCGTCTTCGAGGATGCGCCACTCGGCGTCGAGGCGGCGCGCCGTGCCGGCATGCGGGCCGTGGCGCTGCTCACCATGCTCGGTCCCGAGGGTTTTGCGGGCTATGACAACCTGATCGCCTCGGCTCGCGATTTCACCGCGCTGGACGGGTTGCCGGCTCTGCGCTTTGCTTGAGGGCATGTCCTTCCACGCCTCGATCCTGACGCTCTATCCGGAGATGTTTCCCGGGCCGCTCGGCGTCTCGCTGGCGGGCGAGGGGCTACGCAAGGGATTGTGGTCGCTCGATACCCACCAGATCCGCGAGCACGGCATCGGCCGCCATCGCAATGTCGACGACAATCCGGCCGGCGGCGGCGCCGGCATGGTGCTGCGCTGCGACGTGCTGGCGGCGGCGATCGACGCGGCGGTGCCGGCGGATGATGCGCGGCCGCGTCTGCTGATGTCACCGCGCGGTCGTCCGCTTCAGCAACGGCAGGTCCGCGATTGGGCTGAAGGTCCTGGCCTCGTCATCGTCTGCGGACGTTTCGAGGGCGTCGACGAGCGCGTGATCGAGGGGCGCAATCTGATCGAGGTCTCGATCGGCGACTACATCCTCTCCGGCGGCGAGATGGCGGCGCTGACATTGCTCGACGCCTGCGTCCGGCTCATTCCCGGTGTGATGGGCAAGGTTGCGTCGGGTGAAGACGAGAGCTTCGAGAACGGTCTGCTGGAATACCCGCATTACACCCGCCCGCGCGAATGGGAGGGCCGGGGCCTGCCCGAGGCGCTGCTCTCCGGCGATCATGCCCGCATCGCGAAATGGCGGCGGGCGGAGGCGGAGCGGATCACGCAGGAGCGGCGGCCGGACCTGCTCGCCAAGCGGGATCAGGGATAAGCTGTCACCGGCAGTTTCTCGGCCAGCCAACCGCCCGGCCCGAGCATACCGCCCCGCACGCCTGCGAGATCGCGCCAGCCTCGTCCGGCGAGCTTCTGCGCCACGGCAACCGCCTGCGCACCCGTGCGGTCGATCAGGACGATGCGCTTGCCGGGATTGTCGAGGCGAAGCCCGGCGATCCTGACCTCGAAGGCCGGTGCGTCGATGTCGAGGGCGAGAGCACCCTGCGGCAGGCCGGTATCGGCCCATTCCTGCGCATTGCGGATATCGATCAGGAGGATGCGCTTCGCCTGCGCCGCCTCATAGGCTTCCCGGGGCGAAAGCGTCGTCGCCGATTGCCCGAAAACGAAAGAGGCCGGGAGCATGAAGCCCCCGGCCAGAACGATCCGGCGCGTCGCGGCGCCCTTGGTCATCGTGCTCAGCGCAGCTCGGCGCAGAAGCGCTGGATGCGGCGGCAGGCCTCTTCCAGCTTCTCGTCCGAGGTGGCGTAGGAGATGCGGAAGTTCGGGCCGAGACCGAAGGACGAGCCGTGGACGGCCGCGACCGCTTCCGTCTCGAGCAGGCCCATCACCAGATCCTCGTCCGTCTCGATCTTCTTGCCGTTCGGCAGGGTCTTGCCGATCAGGGCCGAGCAGTCGGGATAGACGTAGAAGGCGCCTTCCGGCACCGGGCATTTCAGGCCGCGGGTCTGGTTCAGCATGGAGACGACGAGGTCGCGGCGGCGCTCGAAGGCCTTCCTGAAGACCGGGATATGATCCTGCGTGCCGTCGAGCGCCTCGACCGCAGCCCATTGCGAGATCGCCGAGGTGCCGGAGGTCTGCTGACCCTGGACCAGGTCCATGGCGTTGATGAGCGTTTGAGGGCCGGCAGCGTAGCCGATGCGCCAGCCGGTCATGGCGTAGGACTTCGAGACGCCGTTCATGGTCAGCGTGCGCTCGTAGAGGGCGGGCTCGACCTGGGCCGGGGTGACGAAGGTGAAATCGCCATAGACGAGGTGCTCGTACATGTCGTCGGTGAGGATCCAGACATGGGGATGGCGCATCAGCACATCCGTGAGCTTCTTCATCTCGGCATGGCTGTAGGCCGCGCCCGACGGGTTCGAGGGCGAGTTCAGGATCACCCATTTGGTCTTCGGGGTGATGGCCTTCTCGAGATCTTCCGGCTGCAGCTTGAAGTCGTTCTTGAGATAGGTTTCGGCATAGGTCGCCGTTCCCCCGCAGAGCGCCACCATCTCGGGGTAGGAAACCCAGTAGGGCGAGACGCAGATGACCTCGTCGCCGGGGTTCAGCGTGGCCAGCAGCGCGTTGTAAATGACGTGCTTGCCGCCGGTCGAGACGATGGTCTGGCTCGCCTTGTAGTCGAGGCCGTTCTCGCGCTTGAACTTGCGGGCGACGGCCTCGCGCAGCTGCGGGATGCCGGAGACCGGGGTGTACTTGGTCTCGCCGCGCTTGATCGCGGAGATCGCGGCTTCCTTGATATTGTCGGGCGTGTCGAAATCGGGCTCGCCGACGGAGAGCGAGATCACGTCCTTGCCCTGGGCTTTCAGGTCGCGGGCCTTCTGCGTGATCGTGATGGTCGCGGACGGCTTCACGCGCTTCAGGGCATCGGCAAGAAAGGCCATGGGACTGATCTCCGGGGAGGCGGACGGGTGAGCGCGGAAAAGGCGCGCGCGTGGTTTATGACTCAGCGGAGATGATCGCAAGCGCAACTGCTTGATGTTTTGCAGAAGCGTCATGAATTTGGAACGGTTTGCTCTTGCGCCGCGAGCATGCGAAGGCCCGTCCATGACGAGCTCTGCCGGACCCATCGCTGTTTATGTCGATGCCGACGCCTGCCCGGTGAAGGACGAGGTCTATCGCGTCGCCGGCCGCCACGGCCTGCATGTCTTCGTCGTTGCCAACAGCTTCCTCAACGTGCCGCGCGAGCCCTGGATCGAGCGGGTGACGGTGCCCGGCAATTTCGATGCGGCCGACGACTGGATCGCGGAGCGGGTCGCGCGCGGTTCGATCGTGATCACCGCCGACATCCCGCTTGCCGATCGCTGCATCAAGGCCGGAGCCGACGTGATCGGGCCGACCGGCAAGCCTTTCAGCGAGGCCTCGATCGGCATGGCGCTGGCGACCCGCGACATGATGGAAGACCTGCGCGCGATGGGCGCGGCCAGCGGCGGGCCGAAGCCGTTCTCGGCGAAGGACCGCTCGGCCTTCCTGCAGGCGCTCGACCTCGCGATCCAGCGGCTGAAGCGGGCCGGCTTCAGCGCCTGACCCTCAGATCTCCGAGAAGTCGCCGCCGCGCCCCTTGCCGGCAGCGAAGCGGCCCGCGCCTGCGGCGCCTTCCGTCGCGATGGTGTGGACGCCCCGCTGCCACTCCCGCCGAAGTGCTTCCTGTACGTTCAGGCCATGGCCGGCTATGGCACTGGCACGGTCGGTACGGACCGCGCCCTGCGGGAAGCGCGCGATCTCCCGGGCCATCGCTTCGGCTGCCGCGCGGGCCCCACCCTTCGGCGAGACCGTCTCGCACAGGCCGATGCGGAGTGCTTCGTCCGCCGCGACCTTGCGGCCGGTCATGATGATTTCCAGCGCGCGGCCCTGGCCGACGAGGCGCGGCAGGCGCACCGTGCCGCCGTCGATCAGCGGGATGCCCCAGCGCCGGCAATAGACGCCGAAATAGGCATCCTCCGCCATCACGCGGATGTCGCACCAGAGCGCGAGTTCCATGCCGCCCGCGACGGCCGGGCCCTCGATTGCGGCGATCAACGGCTTGCTCATCTCCAGCCGCGAGGGGCCCATCGGCCCGCGGGGCGTCGTGCCGTCGGCGGCGGGAAAGGCAAGCCTCTCGACGATCTCGCTTTCGAAGCGCCCGGCATCGGTGAAGGCCTGGGCATATTTCAGGTCCCAGCCGGCGCAGAAGGCGCCACCTTCACCCCAGAAGACGATCGCCGCCGTGGCCTCGTCGCTGTCGAGTTCGAGGAAGGCGCGAGTCAGCGCATCGGCGCTGTCGGGGTCCATCGCATTGCGCGCTTCCGGCCTGCTGTGGACGACCGTCGCGACCTTGCCCTGCCTCTCGATTCGTACCGCCATTCTCCGTCCCTCTCCTTGTTTCCCATGCAGATTAAGCTGTGTTTTTGAACCCATATCTGGCGCTGGACGCATGGCGCCTTTGCCCGTAAATCTCGCCGGAAAGCAGGCCCGCCATCCAGGCGGGTATCGGGGAGGAAGCCCATGTCGTTGACCCGCCGTTCCACGCTCGGCCTGATGGCCGGCGCCGTATTCGCTCCGTCGATCGTCCGGGCCGAGAGCTTTCCCAGCAAGGTCATCACCCTGGTCGTGCCCTATCCGGCGGGTGGGCCGACCGATGCCATCGCACGCTTCGTGGCGCAGGATCTGACGATTGCCTTCGGGCACAACGTCGTGGTCGACAACCGCGCCGGCGCCTCGGGCGCCGTCGGCACGCGCGCCGTCGCCCATGGCCCGGCGGATGGCTACACCATCGTCTTCGGCAACAACCAGACGCATGGCAACAACATGTTCCTGCTGAAGGAGCCGGGCTACGACGCGGTGAAGGATTTCGCGCCGCTTGCCGGCGTCGGCGCCTTCGAGCATGCCTTCGTCGTGCGCAACGGCCTGCCGGCCAAGAACATCCAGGAGCTGATCGCGCTGGCCAAGGCCGATCCGGGCAAGCTCAACTATGGCTCGACCGGCGTCGGCTCCGGCTCGCATCTGGCGATGGAGCTGTTCATGCAGCGCACCGGCATCAAGATGACGCATGTGCCGTTCCGTGGCGCCGCGCCGCTGGTGCAGGAAATCATCGCCGACCGCATCGACGTCGCCAACTCCACCTTGCCGAGCGTGCTGGAGCAGATCAACGGCGGCGCGCTCAGGGCGCTGGCCCTGGCGAGCCCGGAGCGCAATCCGCGTGCCAAGGACATTCCCACGCTTCGCGAGCAGGGTGTGAGCAATGCCGATGCCGATTCCTGGGCGGCCTTCTTTGCCCCGGCGAAGACGCCGGACGCCGTGCTCGACACGCTCTCCAAGGCGGTGATCGCCTCGCTGAACAAGCCTCAGACGCGGGAGGCGATCCTGAAGCTCGGCTTCACGCTCAAAGTGCGCGATCCCGCGGCGTTCAAGCCCTACCACGTCCAGGAAATCGCGACCTGGAAGCAGATCATCGCGGATGCCGGCGTGAAGCCGGAGTAAGCGGGCACCGTCTCGAACATCCCGGCTGGCACATCGCTCCGGCCGGGATGGCCGCGCCGATCGTCTCACTTCGTCGTGAGTTGGCTGCAACGGCTTGGCGATCGGCAGCGTTCCCCTCTATCTCCGATCTGTCGATCGGATGAAGCGAGGAGCGGACCATGCGGCGGTTGCGACTGGTTGGGGTGCTCGGGACGGCCCTGTTGATCGCGGGCCTGACGCTGCCTGCGGCTGCCCAGAAGCGCTACCCCTCGAGCGCGGGCGAGCTTTCGGTCGAGACCGTCGCAAGCGGGCTCGAAAACCCCTGGGGCCTCGCCTTCCTGCCGGATGGACGCATGCTGGTCACCGAGCGGCCGGGCCGGTTGCGGCTCGTCGAGACCGATGGCAAGCTATCACGGCCGATCACCGGCCTGCCGAGCGTGATGGCGCGCGGGCAGGGCGGTCTGCTCGGCATCGCGCTCGATCCCGCCTTCGCCCAAAACCGCCTCGTCTATCTCTCCTTTTCCGAGCCGCGCTCGGGCGGCAACGGCACCAGCGTCGCGCGGGGCCGGCTGAACGAGCAGGGCACGGCGTTGACGGCGGTTGAAGTCATCTTCCGGCAGATGCCGACGATCAGCTCCAACATGCATTTCGGCTCGCGCCTCGTCTTCGACCGCACGGGCGCGCTCTTCGTCACGGTGGGCGATCGCTACAGCCAGCGCGACCAGGCACAGAACCCGGCCAATCATATCGGCAAGATCATCCGTATCCGGCCGGAGGGCGGGACGCCTGCCGACAACCCGAAGAAAGACGGCTGGGCGCCGGAGAACTGGTCGATCGGCCATCGCAATGTCCAGGGCGCGGCGCTGCATCCCGAGACCGGGCAGCTCTGGACAGCGGAGCACGCGGCGCGCGGCGGCGACGAGGTCAACACGCCCAAGGCCGGGCTGAACTATGGCTGGCCGGTCATCACCTATGGCGTCGACTATTCCGGCGCGAAGATCGGCGAGGGCACGGCGAAGCCCGGCATGGAGCAGCCGCTGTTCTACTGGGATCCGTCGATCGCGCCGTCCGGCGCCGCCTTCTATACCGGGCCGGTCTGGCCGGCCTGGAGGAACTCGCTCTTCGTCGGAGCACTCGCCGGGCAGATGCTGGTCAGGCTCTCCACCGAGGGCGAGAAGGTGACGGGCGAGGAGCGCCTGCTCACCGATATCGGCGCGCGCATCCGCGACGTCGTCCAGGGACCGGACGGCTTTATCTACCTGCTCAGCGACGATGCCGACGGAAAGGTGCTGCGGGTGCGGCCGGCTCGCTAGGCGCCGGTCACGGCCCGCAATCCCATTCGCGCTCGATGACGAAGACCTTGCGGGTCGCGAGGCTGCCGTTCGGATCGTAGAGATCGCCGACATAGTATTCGGTGCCGGCGGCGTCATGGGCGCTGCGCTCGACCTGGAGCGACCAGCCGTAGCCGACCTGCTTGCCGCCCTGCCAGTTGCGATGAACGGCGCTCGGCGAAGCCGCGGAGAGGATGCGCGCGTTCTCGTCGCTCGGGCTGCAGGTCGGGCCGGCGAGGGCTGTAGCGGGGGCGAGCACGAGGCCGCAGAAAATCAGTGCCGTCTTTTGCAAGGCAGTCGGTCCTGTCAAAGGGAGATGAGTAACGGCGCTCAGGCCTTGGCGTGGAAGATGAAGAAGGCACCGGCGGCGATCAGGGCAAAGCCGACCGCATGGCTCCAGGTCAGCGATTCCTTCAGCCAGAACACCGAGAAGCCGGCGAAGACGGTCAGCGTGATGACCTCCTGCATGGTCTTGAGCTCGGCCGCGGAGTAGACGGCGGAACCGATGCGGTTTGCCGGCACGGCCAGCATGTATTCCGGCAGGGCGATCATCCAGCTCGCGAGGATGGCGAGCCAGATCGCCGTGCTCTTGTAGCTGAGATGCCCGTACCAGGCGAAGGTCATGAAGATGTTGGAGCCGAACAGCATGGCGATCGGCAGGAGATGGGCCATTGAGAGCGAGGGCATGCCGGAGGCCTTCTGCGCGGCGGTGGGAACAGGTTGGATGCGTTCCGGCGTTCAGCCGAAGCGCAGCTTCATGGTGATGATGGCGAGAACAAGCAGCAGGGTCAGCGCATTGGCCGCGATGACCGGCCAGGACAGGATCTGGATGCCATAGCTCAGCCAAAGCGCGGTGCCGGTTGCGAAGAGCCCTTGCGTCCACAGCGAGATCGCGCGGGTGTCGCGGGTGCGGATGGTCCGCCAGGCCTGCGGCAGCCAGCACAGGCTGGTCAGCGTGGCGGCGGCGAAGCCGAGGAGTTCGACAGCGGCTGGCGACATGGCGGGCGAATCGCGGAAGGGATGCTGGCTCCCCCATAGCCGGATTCGCTTCTTCGTGCCGCCATTCTCGATGGTTAACCTCCCTTAACCACAGCGGCCTAGTTTCGCGTCTTTCAAGCGATTCGGTGGAGACCCATGCGCGCAATCACATTGGCCTTGCCCCTCATCCTCCTTGCCTCCGCCGCCTCGGCGCAGGGCGGCTTCCAGTCCTGCCTCAATGGCTTGCGGTCGGCTGCCGCCGCCAAGGGCGTCTCGGGCGCGACCTTCGACCGGGCCATGGCCGGCGTCGAGCCGGACATGAAGATCATCGAAGCCATGAACAACCAGCCGGAGTTCAAGACGCCGATCTGGGATTATCTCGGCACGCTGGTCGATGAGGAGAAGGTCGCGGAGGGCCGCTCGATGCTGCGCCAATACGCCTCCGTCTTTGCCGCCGCCGAGCGGCGCTTCGGCGTCGACCGCCACACCATCGCCGCCGTCTGGGGCGTCGAGAGCGATTTCGGCAAGGCGCGTGGCAAATGGCCGCTGGTGCAGTCGCTCGCGACGGGCGCCTGCCTGGCGCCGCGCCGCAATGCCTTCTTCAAGGGCGAGCTGATCGCGACGCTGCAGATCATCCAGCGTGGCGACGTCAGGCCCGAACGGCTGTTCGGCTCCTGGGCCGGCGCCTTCGGGCATACCCAGTTCATCCCCTCGACCTATCTCAGGCTCGGTGTCGACGGCGATGGCGACGGCCGGCGCGACCTTGTCGATTCGATCCCCGACGCGCTGCATTCGACCGCGAATTTCATGGACAAGGCCGGCTGGGTCACCGGTGCGGCCTGGGGCTACGAGGTGCGCGTGCCGGACGGCTATCGCGGCGCGGCCGGCCGCAATCCGAAGCGTCCGCTGTCGCATTGGGCGGCGCAGGGCATCGTGAAATACGACGGCTCGCGGCTCGACGGCCATGGCAATGCCGGGCTCCTGATGCCGGCGGGGCGCAACGGGCCGGCCTTCCTCGTCTTCAAGAACTATGACGCCGCCTACAGCTATAACGGCGCGGATTCCTACGCGCTCGCCATCTCGCTCCTGTCCGACCGCCTGCGCGGCCGGCCGGGCGTGCAGGGCAACTGGCCGACCGACGACCTGCCGCTGTCGCGCGAGCAGCGCCGCGAGCTCCAGCGCCTGCTGATCGCGCGCGGCTACAATGTCGGTGAGCCGGATGGCGCGGTCGGTTCGCTGACGCGCGCTGCGATCAAGGAGATCGAGGCGAAGATCGGCATGCCCCAGACCGGACGGCCGGGCGAGAAGGTGCTGCGCGCGCTCAAGGGCGGGCGGGTCTGACCTTGCAGAAAACGGGTGGCGCCGCGGGAGGGCTTGAGAAAAGCCTTCCCGCCGCATCTGAAGCCTCCGGAGACGCCATGACCCGCCGCCTGATTTCCACCGGCTCGCCCTTCGAGCGCAGTTTCGGCTATTCGCGTGCCGTGATCGACGGCGATCTCATCTTCGTCTCCGGCACGACCGGCTATGACTATGCCACGATGACCCTGCCGGAAGATGCGGCGGAGCAGGCGCGCAACATCTTCCGTACGATCGGAACCGTGCTGGAGGAGGCGGGTTCCTCGCTCGCCCATGCCGTCAGGGCGCAGTATTTCGTCACCGATCGCAGCTATTGCGAGCCGGTGCTCGCCGTCTGCGGCGAGTTCTTCCGCGAGATCAGGCCCGCTGCCGGCATCTACGTCGTGGCCGGGCTGCTCAAGCCGGAAATGAAAATCGAGATCGAGGTCACGGCGCGCTTGCCGAAGGCCTGAGGGCGCCACGCTCCGAACAGGGCAGGGCTGCATCGCGGCGCTTGCGCGCGCGCTGCAGCCCCCGTAATCACCCGCCAACGCAAACACGCGACGAGGCGAGGCGATCCATGGCGACCCACAAGCTCCTGCTGCTCCCCGGCGACGGCATCGGCCCCGAGGTGATGGGCCAGGTCGAGCAGATCGTCTCCTGGTTCGGGAAGCAGGGCCTCGGCTCCTTCGAAATCGAGAAGGGCCTTGTCGGCGGCGCGGCCTATGACGCGCACAAGCAGGCGATCTCCGAAGGCGACATGAAGCTCGCGCAGGACGCCGACGCCGTGCTGTTCGGCGCGGTCGGCGGACCGAAATGGGCCGACGTCCCCTATCAGCACCGTCCGGAAGCCGGCCTTTTGCGCCTGCGCAAGGATCTCGGCCTGTTCGCGAACCTCAGGCCCGCGATCTGCTATCCGGCGCTGGCCTCGGCCTCCTCGCTCAAGCCCGAGGTCGTCGAGGGCCTCGACATCCTGATCGTGCGCGAGCTCACCGGCGGCGTCTATTTCGGCGAGCCCAAGGAGATCGTCACGCTGGAGGACGGCTCGAAGCGCGGCATCGACACTCAGGTTTACACCACGCCCGAGATCGACCGGATCTGCCGCGTCGCCTTCGAGCTCGCCCGCACCCGCCGCAACAAGGTCTCCTCGGCCGAGAAGCATAACGTCATGAAGACCGGCGTGCTCTGGAAGCAGACGGTCACCGCGCTGCATGCGGCCGAATACAAGGATGTCGAGCTGGAGCATGTGCTCGCCGACAACTGCGCCATGCAGCTCGTGCGCTGGCCGAAGCAGTACGACGTCATCGTTTGCGACAACCTGTTCGGCGACATTCTGTCGGACGTGGCGGCGATGCTGACCGGCTCGCTCGGCATGCTGCCTTCCGCCTCGCTCGGCGCCGAGGACCCGGCTACGGGCAAGCGCAAGGCGCTCTACGAGCCCGTCCATGGCTCGGCGCCGGATATCGCCGGCAAGGGCCTCGCCAACCCGATCGCGATGATCGGCTCGTTTGCCATGGCGCTGCGCTACTCGTTCGGCGCGGGTGAGGCGGCCGACCGGCTCGAAGGCGCGATCGCCGACGTGCTGGGCTCCGGCACCCGCACCAAGGACATCGCGGCTGATGGCGCCAACGCCGTCTCGACCAGCGAGATGGGCCAGGCGATCATCAAGGCGCTGGAAGCGCGCGGCTGATCTACCGGACGTGACGAGGGAGAGAAATTCTCTCTCCCTCGTGAATTGCCGTTACCCCGCTTTCGTGGCCTAACAACCGCCAACGAAAACGGAGTATGTCCGTCATGCTGATCAAACGCCGTGCCGGCTGGGACATGCCGGAAAACCAGGCCACGCCCGAGAGCGTGTTCCTCAATCGCCGCCAGCTGATGGCCGCAGGCGCTGGATTGATCGCAGGAGCGGCATTGCCGGGTGCCGCCGCGGCGCAGTCAGCCGATCCGACTGTTGATCTCTACCCGGCCAAGCGCAACGCCGCCTATGTGCTCGGCGTGCCGCAGACGGCGGAAGAGGACGCGGCGAACTACAACAATTTCTACGAATTCGGCATGTCGAAGGACATCGTCGATGCTTCGAGGCGCCTCGCCACACGTCCCTGGAATATTCAGGTCGACGGCCTCGTCGAGAAGCCTTTCGAGATCGGTTTCGACGATCTCATCCGCAAGCTGCCGATCGAGGAGCGGCTCTATCGCTTCCGCTGCGTCGAGGCCTGGGCGATGGCAGTGCCGTGGACCGGTATCCCTCTCAAGTCCTTCGTCGCGCTGGCGAAGCCTCTCTCGGGCGCGAAATATATCCGCTTCGAGACCTTCATGAACCCGCGCGTCGCGCCGGGGCAGAACCAGCGCTGGTATCCCTGGCCTTATACGGAGGGGCTGACGATCGCGGAGGCGACGAACGAATTGCCGCTGCTGGTCACCGGCATCTACGGCAAGCCGCTGCCGACGCAGCACGGTGCGCCGATCCGCCTGATCACCCCGTGGAAATACGGCTTCAAATCGGTGAAATCGATCCGCAAGATCAGCTTCGTCGCGGAACGCCCGAAGACCTTCTGGGAGGGCTTGCAGGCCTCGGAATACGGCTTCTGGGCTAATGTGAACCCGGCCGTGCCGCATCCGCGCTGGAGCCAGGCGAGCGAGCAGATCCTGGGTTCGCGCGAGCGGCGCCCGACGCAAATCTATAACGGCTATGGCGAGCAGGTCGCCGGGCTCTACAAGGGGCTGGAGGGCGAGAAGCTCTTCATGTGACGGCAGGGCATTCGGCAGGTTTCGGGTGCCGTCTCCTGCCGCTGCCGTGCTAGACCTCATGCCATTCCAAGCCGGAACGACACGAGTCGAGCATGGCCAACCAGCATTTCCATCTGTTCGAGACCACGATCGGCCCCTGCGCCGTTGTCTGGGAGGGGGAGCGCTTCATCGGCGCGCAACTGCCCGAGCGCGACGAGGCGGCCGCCCGCAAGCGCCTGGAGCGGCGCTTCCCTGAGGCTGACGAGACGGAGGCTGAAGGCTTCGTCGCGGAAGCCGTGACCGGGATTCGCGCGCTGTTCGACGGCGAGAAGCGCGACCTCTCCCATCTGCCGGTGGCGCTGGAGAACGTCTCCGAGTTCAATCGCAAGGTCTACGAGGTCGCGCTCGCCATCCCGCATGGCGAGACGTTGACCTATGGCGAGGTGGCACAGCGTATCGGCGACCCCGGCGCGGCGCGGGCCGTCGGCGTCGCACTCGGCCAGAATCCCTGGCCGATCATCGTACCATGCCATCGCATTCTGGCGGCAGGTGGCAAGACCGGTGGCTTTTCGGCCGAGGGCGGCGTCGAGATCAAGCTCAGGATCCTGACGATCGAGAAGGCGCGCACCAGCGCCGAGCCCAGCCTGTTCGATGCCCTGCCGCTGGCGGCCCGGCCCGGGCGACACTGATGAGTGGGAGGCCCCCGGCCTCGCAGCTTGAAATCGCGCAATGTCCCCCTTGCGGCTCCGCTGCTTGCGTGGCCGTGGCTGCGGCCTCTACTGTTCCGGCCTTTCCACCCTCCACTGGGGACTATCATGGCCAAACTGAAGCTCGCCGTCATCGTGGGCAGCAACCGCCGCGAATCGATCAACCGCAAGCTGGCTGAGGCGCTGGTGAAGCTGAGCGCCGGCGCCTTCGACGCGACCATCATCCAAATCGACGACCTGCCGATGTTCAACCAGGACCTGGAGCCGAACCGGCCGGAATCGACCCTGCGCCTGAAGCGCGAGATCGAGGCCGCCGACGCGATCCTGATCGTCACGCCCGAGCATAACCGCTCGATTCCCGCGGTGCTCAAGAACGCCATCGACTGGGCCTCGCGCCCCTATGGCAAGAATTCCTGGGCGGGCAAGACCGTCGCGGTCACCGGCACCAGCGGGGGCGCCGTCGGCACGGCCGTCTCCCAGAACGAATTGCGGATGATCCTGACCAACCTCGCCGGAGTCGTCGTGGGTGGTCAGGTCTTCGTCACCTTCAAGGACGATCTGGTCGACGCCCAGCACAACGTCACCAACGAGGCCACGCGCGGCTTCCTGCAGGGCTTCATCGACAATTTCGCCCAGATCGCCGGCAAGCTCGCCGCCTGATCGACGCCAGCGTCGCGCTGCCGCCAAGGCGTCGCCCTTCTGGGCGGCGCCTTTCTCATTTCCGGGGATGTGGGGAGGCAGGCAGGCTGACGGAGATCCCAGCCTCCACGCAAAAAAAGAGCCGGCGTCCCCGAGGGGAGCCGGCTTTAAAAGTTTGAAACATCTGGCGAAACCGCCAAACATCTCAGAGGGGAACGGCTGAAACGAACTCAACGCCGGGAGGAGATTGCGGAGCCCGTTTCGAACAACCGTGAGTTCAATATCGGGCATGACCTGCCGTTTTGCAATGCAACATATCTTGGGTCCGCCATGCAGTGACTGCATGAACCAAGGGCAGATGGCGTGAATTTGAGCCTAAATGATTGAGAAATATGCGTTCATTGCAGGATGAGGCCTGCGCGGGAAAGTTGCAGGTCCCGCGAAAACCGGCATTTCGTCCGCTCCTGAACAGTTTTCAGGCGAACTGTCCGAATATGGCGCATGCGAAACGCGGGAATGGTCACAAAACCGCCAGAATCAAATCGGGCGCCTTGCGGCGCCCGATTCTTCGCGGAGACAGGAGAAATCAGTAGGTCCAGCGCTGGGCCTTCTGGATGAGGAAGTCGCGGAAGACCTGGACGCGGGCGACCGACTTCATCTCCTCGGGATAGACCAGATAGCTTTCGAGCTGCGGCATCTCGGTCTCGCGCATCAACTGCACGAGGGGCGAGCCGGTTTCGATCAGGTAATCCGGCAGCACGGCGATGCCGGCGCCCGAATCCACCGCGCGCTTCATCGCGGTGATATTGTTGACCGTCAGATGGATCGGCCGCGGATTGCGCTGGTCGCGCCCCATCGTGCCGAGCCAGTGCACCGCCGTCAGGTAGGACGGCGAGGTGCCGCCGAAGGAGAGGATGCGGTGGTTGTCGAGATCGTCGTAGCTCTTGGGCTCGCCGAAGCGCTTCACATAGGCCGGCGAGGCGTAGACGTGGAAGTGCACCGTGAAGAGCTTGCGCTGGATCAGGTCCGGCTGCTGCGGCTGGCGCAGGCGGATCGCGATATCGGCCTCGCGCATCGACAGGTCGAGTTCCTCGTCGGTGAGGATGAGCTCGACCCTGATGTCGGGATAGAGATCCAGGAACTCGGCGAGGCGAGGCGTCAGCCAATGGCCGCCAAGGCCGCGCGTCGCCGTGACCTTGAGCTCGCCCGAAGGATGCTCGCGCGTCTCGGAGAGCTGCGAGCGTGTCCGCTCCAGCCGCTGCGTCATCTCGCGCGCCGCTCGCCAGAGCAGCTCGCCCTGCTCGGTCAGGATCAGCCCGCGCGTATGCCGGTGGAACAAGGGCGCGCGCAGCTCTCGCTCGAGCGCCCCGATCTGCCGGCTGACGGCCGATTGACTCAAGCCGAGAACATCGCCAGCTTTTGTGAAGCTGCCTGACTCCGCGACCGTATAAAAGATTCTAATGCGGTCCCAATCCACCGCGCTTCCCCCGCTATGCGTTTTTTGCATGATGGGGGATAAAGGCGTGGTGCGTCAATGTCTGTGTGGCAGAAGTCTGCGTTATTCGCCGTGAATCTGGTGACGCAACCCATCAGAGTCAGTGATGGGTTGCGCCAAAGGCTTCATTCCGCTGCTTCGCGGCGATCCAGCGCGCTGGCGGCGAGCCAGCGTTCGGCATCGAGCGCGGCCATGCAGCCCAGGCCGGCTGCCGTCACCGCCTGGCGATAATGCTCGTCGGTGACGTCGCCGGCGGCGAAGACGCCCTCGACATTGGTCCGGGTCGTGCCGGCCTCGACGTCGAGATAGCCGGATTCGTTCATGGCGAGCTGGCCGACGAAGAGCTCCGTCGCCGGCTTGTGGCCGATGGCGATGAAGACGCCGTCGGTCTTAAGCTCGCTCTCGGTGCCGGTCTTGAGGTTCTTCAGGCGCAGATGCGTGACGTTGGGCGGGGTGGTGCCGCCGCAGATCTCGGCGATCTCGCTGTCCCAGACCACCTCGATCTTCGGGTGCTTGAACAGGCGCTCCTGCATCACGCGCTCGGCCCGGAGGCTGTCGCGGCGATGGATCAGCGTGACCTTGCTGGCGAGATTGGCGAGATAGAGCGCCTCTTCCACGGCGGTGTTGCCGCCGCCGACGACGGCGACCTCCTTGTTGCGGAAGAAGAAGCCGTCGCAGGTGGCGCAGGCCGAGACGCCGAAACCCTGGAAGGCCTGTTCGGAGGGCAGGCCCAGCCACTTGGCCTGGGCGCCGGTGGCGATGATCAGCGCATCGCAGGAATAGGTTTCGCCGCCGTCGCCCCAGAGCCGGAACGGGCGCTGCGAGAGGTCGACGCGGGCGATATGGTCGGAGACCATGCGGGTGCCCATGTGCTCGGCCTGGGCGCGCATCTGTTCCATCAGCCATGGGCCCTGGATGACGTCGGCGAAGCCCGGATAGTTCTCGACATCGGTGGTGATCATCAACTGGCCGCCAGCCTGCAGGCCGGAGATCAGCACCGGTTCCATCATGGCGCGGGCGGCGTAGATCGCGGCGGTGTAGCCGGCCGGGCCGGAGCCGACGATCATGACGCGGGCATGGGTGTGGGCCATCGTCTCAGTTCCTCTCCTGCGGGCTTGGAGCCGCAGTCTCGATCCGTCAGATACGCAGGCGTAGCACCGAAACAAGAGCGGCCCGGTTCAGGAGCCCGTGAACCCCAACGTCGCCCGGTGGCGCAGCCAGCCTTGCCGTATCGCATCGGCTATGATCGGCGTTGAGTCTATCGGTTCGTAAGCCTCGCCTTCAAGGCGTCCACAGAAGCGATGCACAACGCCCTCGCGTTCCAGCGCCGAGACCAGCGCCGCGATCTTGGGATGGCCGCCCGTGGGCTCGAAGACCAGGACGGGCTGGCCCGCCGCCGCCGCCTCGCCGATCATGTTGGTGGAGTCGGCCGTCACGACCACGGCATCGGCATTGGCGAGCAGGGCGAGATAGGGATTCTCGTCCGTACCGTCCCACCACCAGCCGCCATGCTTGGCGAAGACCGTGGCGACGGCAGCTGCCAGTGCGGGCGAGGTGCGTCGCGAGGGCGAGCCCATCAGGCTCGCGCCTGAGCTGGCGAGCGCGTCGAGCTGCCCTGCCAGGCGCTCGCTATCGGCCGGGGTGAAGCGGTGATGCCGGCTGTCGCCGCCGACGAGTACCGCGACACGCGGCTTGCGCAAGCTCGCGATGGCCGCAGGCGGCGCGACGCGGGCGGCGGCGAGCCTCCCGGGCGTCAGGCGATGCGGCGAGGTCGTGGTGGCCAGGACGTTGTCGCCGCGCAGCCGGTCATGGCCGGAGACCCAGATCAGATCGGCCGTGCCGGGGCCGGTGCGCGGATCCTTGAGGAAGACGGTGTAGGTCGCGCCGTTCGAGGCCTGCTTCAGGGCGCGCAGATAGGCGACGGCACGCCTGCCTGACGCGATGGCGATGTCGGGGAAGGGGGGCTTGAGCGGGCTTGCCGGGCGGTCCGGCGCCTCGCGCGGGTCGATCGGCCCGCGCGGCATCAGCCAGGCCCAGGGCCGGCGGGGTTTCACGCGGCGGATTTCGGGTACGACGCCCAATCGCTCGGCGACGCCCAGGCACTGGAGTTCGTCGCCGGCCTTGCCGTCGGTGAGGACCCAGACGGTCGGCTCCGGATTGTCGTGCATGGCGGTCTGGGCTCGTGGCATGCGCCTTGTATCGCTTGGCCGCGCCGTCTACACCAGCGCGACCTTCACGCGGGAATGTTCGTTGCGCCCCAAACTCGACGATATCGACCTGCGCATCCTGCGCGAACTCCAGGCCGATGGGCGCATGACCAATGTCGAGCTCGCCAGCCGCGTCGGCATCTCGCCGCCGCCCTGCCTGCGGCGCGTCCGCGCGCTGGAGGAGGCCGGGCTGATCCGCGGCTACCATGCCGATCTCGACGAGCGGAAACTCGGCTTCGAGGTGGTCTGCTTCGCATTCGTGCATCTGGCGAGCCAGGCCGAGGCGGATCTCATCGCCTTCCAGGAGCGGATTCGGAATTGGCCGACGGTGCGAGAGTGCTGGACGCTCTCGGGCGATATCGACTTCTCCCTGAAATGCGTCACGGCGGACCTGAAGGCCTTCCAGGATTTCGTCTCGGAGCTGACTGCGATGCCGAATGTCCGCAATGTCCGCACCGCGCTCGCCCTCGACCGGGTCAAGGACGAGCCGATCGTTCCCTTCGGCTGACAGCCGCGTCCTCAGCCCGCGAGATAGTGTCTGATCCACCAGGCATTGTTGCGGGCGAGCGCCCTGAGGCGAAGCGGGTCGACATCCGCCACTTGCGGATTGCCGGCGCCGCTCGACGATTCGGTGGAGCGGATCGGGTAGCTGGCGAGCGGCCGGCCGCTGCGGTCGTAGAGCGTGGCCGTGCTTTCGAGATAATCGTCGCTGGCGCCTGAGAAGCGACCGCCCCGGATATCGCTGGCGAGCCAGAGGCGGCCGATGGTGACGACGAGCCGGGTGCCGGCGCCGCGCTGCAGCGTCGGCCCCAGAATCTCGGTCAGGGTTTTCGCCAGTTCGGCCTTCACCATCGGCAGGTTCGGCCCCCACGCCTCGACGACCGAGGGCAGGGCCTCGACCCGGATGGTGCCGACCGCAGTCCCTTGAGCCGCAGCGGGTGAAATGGCCGGCGCCAGGGCCAGCGCGGTGGCGCCGAGCGCGGACGCCAGAACATGTCGACGCGTCATCATGGTCGGATCTCCGAAAAAGCCTGTCGCTTCAATGTAGGTGCGGAGCGGCGATAGTCCATGGCCGCGGCCTTCGCGTCGATCATGCCCGGGGGTGGTTGCCAAGTCGTGTCGAAATGCGGCCTATCGAGGCGGGGGAGACGCGCGGTCCGTCGCGCGCGGCAGACAAGAGGGCGCTATCGTGGATCGCTGGTTGACGGAGTTCGTGAAGCTCTGGGTCGTGATCGACCCGATCGGGACGTTGCCGGTTTTCCTGGCGGTCACAGCGGGCTTGAGCGCCTCTGCTGCGCGGCGCATCGCATTGCACGGCTCACTCGTCGCCTTCCTCGTGCTGCTGTTCTTCATCCTGCTCGGCCAGGTGCTGCTGTCGGCGATGGATATCGAATTGAGCTCCTTCCAGATCGCCGGGAACATCGTGCTGTTCCTGTTCGCGCTGACGATGATCTTCGGCGAATCGAAGCTGGAGGAGGACCAGAAGCTGCTGCGTTCCTCGGATCTCGAAAAGGCGGTCTACCCGCTGGCCATCCCCAGCATCGCCAGTCCGGGCGCGATGCTGACCGTCATGACCGTGACCGACAATTCGAGATTCAGCCTCGCCGAGCAGGCCGAGACCATCGGCCAGATCGCGATCATCTTCGCACTCATGCTCGTGCTGCTGTTTTGCGCCTCGCGGATCATCGCGGTGATCGGCAATGCCGGCGCCAGCGTCATCAGCCGCGTGATGGGGCTGATCCTGGCGAGCGTCGCCGTGGACGGCATCATCAAGGCGATGCGGGACGTGCTGGCGGGGTAGAAGCGCCGTCATGCTCGGGCGAAGACCCGAGCATCTCTGGCCGAAGAAGGCTCCTATGCCTCCCTTTCATGAGATTCTCGGGTCTGCGCTGCGCTTCGCCCGAGAATGACGTTCATTTCAGCGGAAGACGACGCTGACGACTTCGTAGGACTTGCCGCCGCCGGGCGTGTTGACCTGGACGGAATCGCCGACCTTCTTGCCGATCAGCGCGCGCGCGATCGGCGAGCCGATCGAGACCTTGCCGGACTTCACGTCCGATTCCGGTTCGCCGACGATCTGGTAGCTCTTCTCTTCCTCGGTATCGTCATCGATCAGCTTGACCGTGGCGCCGAACTTGATGGTCTCGCCGCCGAGCTTGGAGACGTCGATGATGTCGGCGCGACCGATCAGCGATTCGAGTTCCATGATCCGGCCCTCGTTGAGCGACTGGGCTTCCTTGGCCGCGTGATATTCCGCGTTCTCGGAGAGATCGCCCAGCGCGCGCGCTTCGGCGATCGCGGTGATGATGCGCTGGCGCTGGACCTGCTGACGGTCTTTCAGCTCGGCCTCCAGGGCAGCGAAGCCGCCCGCGGTCATCGGAACCTTTTCCATTCTTTCCGTCCCATAAGCTCCGAAAGCGCGGCCCGCCGGCGGCATATCGACCGCCGGTTCCCGCGCTTCCGCTCAGTATCCGAATTCGCGACGAACGGCCTGTCAGGCCGCGCGTTCGAAATACGACTGCAAGGATCGTACTTCGAGATCGCCGCTGCAATAGGCCTTGATGCCCTCCGCCGCCGCGATCGCGCCTGCCAAGGTGGTATAATAGGGCACCTTGTGCAAGAGGGCGGTGCGCCTCAGCGGACGGGAGTCCGCAAGAGCCTGTGGCCCCTCGGTGGTGTTGAAGACGAGCTGGATCTCGCCGTTCTTGAGCGCGTCGACGACGTGCGGGCGCCCCTCCAGGACCTTGTTGATCTTGGAGGCCGCGATGCCCTGCTCCTGCAGGTGGCGCAGCGTCCCGCCGGTGGCGAGGATGCGGAAGCCGAGATCGGCGAGGATGCGGACCGCCGGCAGGATGCGCGGCTTGTCTTCGTCGCGCACGGAGACGAAGACCGTGCCCTTGACCGGCACCTTCGAACCGGCGCCGAGCTGGCTCTTGGCGAAGGCCGTGTCGAAGGAGCGGTCGAGGCCGATGACCTCGCCCGTCGAGCGCATCTCCGGCCCCAGCAGGACGTCGACGCCGGGGAAGCGCGCGAAGGGGAAGACAGCCTCCTTTACGCCGACATGGGCGAGCTTTGGCGGTTTCAGGCTGAAGCTCGCGAGGCTTTCGCCGGCCATGACGCGCGCCGCGATCTTGGCCACGGGCACGCCGATCACCTTGGCGACGAAGGGCACCGTGCGTGAGGCGCGCGGGTTGACTTCGAGCACGTAGATATCGCCGTCCTTGATGGCGTACTGAACGTTCATCAGGCCGCCGACGTCGAGCGCGAGCGCCATCGCCTTGGTCTGGCGTTCCAGTTCGGCGATGGCCTCGGCCGAGAGCGAGCGCGGCGGCAGCGAGCAGGCCGAATCGCCGGAATGGATGCCGGCTTCCTCGATATGCTCCATGATGCCGGCGACGAAGACATCCTTGCCGTCGCAGAGGCAGTCGACATCGACCTCGATAGCGTCCGACAGGTAGCGGTCGAACAGCAGCGGGTTCTTGCCGAGCACCGTGTTGATCTGGCCGGTCTTGTCGTTCGGGTACTTGGCCTTGACCTCGGAGGGGATCAGCGAGGGCAGGGTGCCGAGCAGGTAGTCCTCGAACTGGACCTCGTCGCGGATGATCGCCATGGCGCGGCCGCCGAGCACATAGGAGGGCCGCACGACGAAAGGCAGGCCGAGCTCGGAGACGATGATGCGGGCCTGCTCCACCGAGTAGGCGATGCCGTTCTTCGGCTGCTTGAGGTGCAGCTTGTCGAGCAGGCGCTTGAAGCGGTCGCGGTCCTCGGCGAGGTCGATCATATCAGGCGAGGTGCCGAGGATCGGGATGCCGGCCTCTTCCAGAGCGTTGGCGAGCTTCAGCGGGGTCTGGCCGCCGAACTGGACGATGACGCCCATCAGCGTGCCGTTCTGCTTCTCGGTCTCGAGGATCTCGAGCACGTCTTCCGCCGTCAGCGGCTCGAAATAGAGCCGGTCGGAGGTGTCGTAGTCGGTCGAGACCGTCTCCGGATTGCAGTTGACCATGATGGTCTCGTAGCCGGCGTCGCGCAGCGCGTAGCAGGCGTGGCAGCAGCAATAATCGAACTCGATGCCCTGGCCGATGCGGTTCGGCCCGCCGCCGAGAATGACGATCTTCTTGCGGTCGGAGGGATTGGCCTCGTCGGCGGCCTTGCCGGCGAAGGGCATGGCGTAGCTCGAATACATATAGGCGGTCGGCGAGGCGAACTCGGCCGCGCAGGTGTCGATGCGCTTGTAGACCGGGCGGACCTCCAGCGCGCGGCGCAGCGTCCTGACCTCGGCCTCGGTCTTGCCGGAGACGGCGGCGAGGCGCTTGTCCGAGAAGCCCATCGCCTTGATCTGGCGGAAGGCGCCGGGTGTGGTCGGCAGGCCGATCCGGCGGATCTTCTCCTCGGTCTCGACCAGCTCGCGCATCTGGGCGAGGAACCACGGGTCGATCTTGCAGCTCTCGTGAATTTCCTCGTCGCTGAAGCCGGCGCGCATGGCCTGGGCGACCTGGAGGATGCGGTCCGGCGTCGGCGTCGAGATCGCCGCCTTGATGGCGTTGCGGTCGTCGCCCTTGCCGTAGCCCTCGATCTCGATCTCGTCGAGGCCGTCGAGCCCGGTCTCCAGCGAGCGCAGCGCCTTCTGCAGCGATTCCTGGAAGGTGCGGCCGATCGCCATGGCCTCGCCGACCGACTTCATCGCGGTGGTCAGCGTCGGCTCGGAGCCCGGGAACTTCTCGAAGGCGAAGCGTGGGATCTTGGTGACGACATAGTCGATCGTCGGCTCGAAGGAGGCCGGGGTCGCGCCGCCGGTGATGTCGTTCTCGATCTCGTCGAGCGTGTAGCCGACGGCAAGGCGCGCCGCGACCTTGGCGATCGGGAAGCCCGTCGCCTTCGAGGCGAGAGCGGAGGAGCGCGAAACGCGCGGGTTCATCTCGATGACGATCATGCGCCCCGTGGCGGGATCGATCGCGAACTGGACGTTCGAGCCGCCGGTCTCGACGCCGATCTCGCGCAGCACCGCCAGCGAGGCGTCGCGCATGATCTGGTATTCCTTGTCGGTCAGCGTCAGCGCCGGGGCGACGGTGATCGAATCGCCGGTATGGACGCCCATCGGATCGAAATTCTCGATCGAGCAGACGATGATGCAGTTGTCCTTCTTATCGCGGACGACCTCCATCTCGTATTCCTTCCAGCCGAGCACGCTCTCCTCGATGAGGACCTCGCTGGTGGGGGAGGCGTCGATGCCGCGCTCGACGATGTCGATGAACTCGCCCTTGTTGTAGGCGATGCCACCGCCGGTGCCGCCCATGGTGAAGGACGGGCGGATGATCGCCGGCAGGCCGATATCCTCAAGTGCGTCGAGCGCCTGGCCGAGCGTCTTGATGTGGTGCGAGCGCGGCGTGTCGAGGCCGATCTTGGTCATCGCCTCGCGGAAGAGCTCGCGGTCCTCGGCCTTGTCGATCGCCTCGGCGGTGGCGCCGATCATCTCGACGTTGAACTTCTCGAGCACGCCCATCTTCTTGAGCGAGAGCGCGCAGTTCAGAGCGGTCTGGCCGCCCATGGTCGGCAGCAGCGCGTCGGGGCGCTCCTTCTCGATGATCTTGGCGACGATCTCGGGTGTGATCGGCTCGACATAGGTCGCGTCGGCCAGGTCCGGATCGGTCATGATCGTCGCCGGGTTCGAGTTGACCAGGATGATCCGGTAGCCCTCGGCCTTCAGCGTCTTGCAGGCCTGGGTGCCGGAATAGTCGAACTCGCAGGCCTGTCCGATGATGATGGGGCCGGCGCCGATGATCAGGATGGACTTGATGTCTGTGCGCTTGGGCATGATCTCGACCGGTCTTGGACAGGCGCGCGCAAGGCTGCTCCGGTCGGGCGAGCGGAGCCGTGCGAGCGTCTGAATGAATGCTAGGCGCTCGCTATAGACGGCGAAGGCCGCGGGGGAAAGCTAAAAGGAGCGGCACGGCCAGATGTGCACGGCTTCGTCATGGCACTTGCCAGGCGCGGGTATCCTGTGAAAGTTATGTTATAACATTTCATATCAAGGTGTCTCCGATGCGTCATTTGCCCGTCACCGTCCTGTCCGGCTTCCTCGGCGCCGGCAAGACGACCCTTCTCAATCACATCCTGAACAATCGCGAGGGCCGCAAGGTCGCGGTCATCGTCAACGACATGAGCGAGGTGAATATCGATGCCGATCTGGTGCGGGAGGGCGGCGGCCAGCTCTCGCGCACGGACGAGAAGCTGGTCGAGATGAGCAATGGCTGCATCTGCTGCACGCTGCGTGACGATCTGCTTGCCGAGGTGCGCCGTCTCGCGGGGGAGGGGCGGTTCGACTATCTTCTGATCGAGGGAACGGGCATCGCCGAGCCGCTGCCGATCGCCGCGACCTTCGAATTCCGCGACGAGAAAGGGCTTTCGCTGTCGGATGTCGCCCGGCTCGACACGATGGTCACGGTGGTCGATGCCGCGAGCCTGCTGCGGGATTACGGTTCGCGCGATTTCCTGCGTGAGCGCGGTGAGACGGCAGGCGAGGGCGACGAGCGCACGCTGGTCGACCTCCTGGTGGAGCAGATCGAGTTCGCCGATGTGGTGGTGCTGAACAAGATCTCGGACGCCTCGCCCGAGCAGTGCGAGGCCGTCAGCAGGATCGTGCGCGCGCTCAACCCGGATGCGCGGCAGATCGAGGCGGATTTCGGCAAGGTGCCGCTCGATGCCGTGCTCG
Organism: Allobosea sp. GW822-FHT05A11; assembly: GCF_058800455.1. Classification (NCBI taxonomy): domain Bacteria; kingdom Pseudomonadati; phylum Pseudomonadota; class Alphaproteobacteria; order Hyphomicrobiales; family Alloboseaceae; genus Allobosea; species Allobosea sp. GW822-FHT05A11. The sequence continues at coordinate 829,828 of NZ_JBXAMI010000001.1, forward strand.
ATACCGGGCTGTTCGACCATGAGAAGGCGCAGGAACATCCGCTCTGGCACAAGGAGCTCTACGGCTTCAAAGACCATGTGCCGGAGACGGAGGAGTACGGCATCGCCTCCTTCGTCTACCGGGCGCGACGCCCGTTCCATCCCGAGAAGTTCAATGCTTTCCTGGAGCGGACATGGCCGGGGCTGATCCGCGCCAAGGGGCATTTCTGGCTGGCAACGCGGCCGGACTGGGTCGGCGAGATGTCGCTCGCCGGCAGCATCTGCCGCACCGAGGCGATGGGCTTCTGGTGGGCGGCCGTGCCGCGCTCGCACTGGCCCGACCATCCCGAATGGAAGGCGATCCTGAACCGCAACTGGCATTCCGTCTGGGGCGATCGCCGGCAGGAGCTGGTCTTCATCGGCACTGAACTCGACGAGGCGGCGATTCGCGCCGCGCTCGATCTCTGCCTCGTGGGCGACGCCTTGCCGCTGCGCTTCAACCCGGAGCGCTATCGCGACCTGCCCGATCCGTTCCCGGCCTGGCGGCGGGCGGAGGCGGCCTGAACCCCTGCCGCACCGTCTCAGCTTCGGGCCGGCGCGGCTGCCTCCGAAAGGGGCGGCACGCGCTTGGCGGCGCGCTTGCGATAGAGGGTGAATGCGAGCACCGCGAGCGCTGCGACCTCGCAGGCGGCGCCGACGAAGCCGAGCGGCCAGGTGCCGACATGGCGCATGACCTGCTGGCCCAAAGCCGCGCCCGCCGCGATGCCGAAATAGAGCGCGGAGGCATTGAGCGAGAGCGCGACCACGGTGGCATCCGGCGCCATCGCGGCCAGCCGCGACATCTGCGAGGGGTGGCCGGCCCAGCCCGCCGCGCTCCAGACCAGCAGCACGAAGGGAATCGGCCAGATCGCCAGCGCCGGCGGCAGCCCGACCGCGATGATGGAGGCGGTGGCGAGCGCCGCGGCCAGAATCGTCAGCACGACGGTGAGCGTGCGCTCGGGGCCGAAGCGGTCGCTGGCGATGCCGCCGAGCTGGTTGCCGATGGCCGAGCCGATGCCGGAGACGACAAGCGTCGCGGCGAGCCAGGGGCCGGTGATGCCGGCATGGTTGGTCAGGAAGGGGGCGATATAGGTGTAGAGAACGAAGGCGCCGGTGGTCCACAGCATGGTCGTGGCGAGCGCCAGCAGCACGTCGCTGCGGCCCGCGACCTGGAGCCGCTCGCGCATCGTGTTCGTGCTATGCGGCAGGCCCCTGGGCAGCTTGACCAGAAGGCCCGCCAGCGAGAGCGCGCTCAAGCCCGCCACGATCAGGAAGGCGAGGTGCCAGCCGCCGAAGCCGACCACGGCCGTGCCGATGGGGATGCCGAGAATCAGCGATACCGTCATGCCGCCGGTGACGAGCGCGATGGCGCGTCCGCGCCGCTCGGGGGCGGAGACCGCGACGGCGACCGCATTGGCGGCGGGCATGAAGACGCCGGCGGCGAGCGCCATCACGATCCGGGCGGCCATCACCACCCAGAAGTCCCCGGCGAAGGCGGCGCCGAGATTGGCGAGGCCGAAGACGGTCATCGCGCCGACCAGCACCGTCTTGCGGTCGGTATCGCCGAGGATGGTGGAGAGGATCGGCGAGCCGATGGCGTAGGCGAGCGCGAAGATCGAGATGAGCAGGCCGGCTGTGTCGACGGAGACGGAGAGGCCGGAGGCGAGATGGGGCAGGATGCCGGTGACGATCAGGCTGCCCGTGCCGATGGCGAAGGCGCCGCCGGCGAGCGAGAGAAGGCGCGTATCCATGGGAATGATCCTTGCGGATGATCGCTGTTTCGAAAGCACGGTTCGAAATTCAAGGATCGTTGAAATAAACCTGCCTCGCAATTACCACAAGGGTAATTTCAATGAATGTTGAATATTGTCAGGAGCGGTCGCATCGCCTATCCCGGATGCCATGAAGCCGGTTTTCCACCCCGATATCGAGGATGTCGCGCCCGCCGACGTGTTCGCGGCGCTGGCCGACCCGATCCGGCTCGGCATCCTCGTCGCGCTGGCCGAGGTCAGCGAGGTCGACAAGGCGCGCTGCAGCCATTTCACTGCGCTCGCCTCGCCCTCGCTGCTCTCGTACCATTTCGCCAAGCTGCGCGAGGCTGGGATCACCCGCATGCGGGTGGAGGGGACCTCGCGCTATCTCAGCATCCGGCGCGACGAGTTGAACCAGCGCTTCCCGGGGCTCATCGCCAGCGTGATCGAGACCGCCCGGCGGGACCCGAATCTGCCGCGTCTCGGGCCGGAATGGCTTTCCGGCAGCGACGAGGCGTAGGGGCAGACGTCGCCTCGTTGACAGGCATCCGGACAGGTTTAACGTCATCGTTTCCGCGATGGCGTCGAGCCGGTTCGCGATACGGCACCGGCCACGCTCGAACCCGAGGAGGATGGCCATGCGTGCTGCCGACCCTCAGAAACTCGATACTTTGGTGGAGCGTCTCGTCGGTGATGTCGGAGCTTCCATCACCGGCGCTCTGATCGTGCTGGGCGACCAGCTCGGCCTCTACAAGGCCATGGGGGATGGCGAGCCCGTCACCTCCCAACAGCTGGCGCAGAAGACGGGCCTCAAGGAGCGCTATCTGCGCGAATGGCTCGCCGGTCAGGCCTCGGCCGGCTATGTCGATTATGACGAAGGCAGCGACAGCTTCAGTCTGTCGCCGGAGCAAGCCATGGCCTTCGCGGAGGAGGACAGCCCGGCCTTCTTCGCCGGGGCCTTCGAAATCATCCAGTCGATGTGGCTCGACGAGCCGAAGGTCGAGGAGGCCTTCCGCAACGGCTCGGGGCTTGGCTGGCACGAACACAGCAAGTGCCTGTTCCGCGGAACCGAGCGCTTCTTCCGTCCGGGCTACAATGCGCATCTGACGGCGGAGTGGATTCCGGCGCTCGATGGCGTCAAGGCCAAGCTCGAACGCGGGGCGACCGTCGCCGATGTCGGCTGTGGGCACGGCTCCTCCACCATCCTGATGGCACAGGCTTATCCGCAATCGCGCTTCTACGGCTTCGACTATCACGGGCCGTCGATCGAGCGGGCGCGCGAGGCGGCGGAGAAGGCCGGTGTTGTCGACCGCATCACTTTCGAGCGCGCCTCGGCCAAGGACTTTCCGGAGCGGAAATACGACCTCGTGACGATGTTCGACTGCCTGCACGACATGGGCGACCCGGTCGGGGCAGGAAAGCATGTGCGGGAGTCGCTGGCCAAGGACGGGAGCTGGATGATCGTCGAGCCCTTCGCGCATGATCATCTCAAGGACAACCTCAACCCGGTCGGGCGGATCTTCTACGGGGCATCGACGATGATCTGTACGCCGGCCTCGCTCTCGCAGGAGGTCGGGCTGGGGCTAGGCGCGCAAGCCGGCGAGATGCGGCTGCGCAAGGTCGCGATGGATGCGGGCTTCCAGCATTTCCGCCGCGCAACCGAGACGCCGTTCAACATGGTGTTCGAGGTCAGGGCCTGAGGCTGCCTGATTGACAGCGGGGCGCCGGCGCTGGAGCGCGCCGGCCATATCGGCATTGTCCACTGCGGGAGCGCGGCAGCGGGTTGAGTTCCCGAGGCAGTAATGCAATGTTATATCATTGCTTAATCGCCTTGGAGTTTCCCGTGCCTTCCTTCCGTTTCGCTGCCGCTGGCCTCGCCGGCTGCCTGCTCGCCTCGGCGGCTTTCGCCCATGACCATGCGCCGCTGCGCGGGCGGTTGATCTTCGCCGATCACGAAAAGCCAGTGGTTCGCATCCTCGATCTCGACAGCGGCGAGGTCACTGATAGCTTCGACGTGCCGAAGGCCAATCCCGGTTTCGCCGGCGTCTCCGGCGGGCGCTATGTCGTGGTGAAGACCGGGGACGAGGCCGGCACGCTTGGTATCCTCGATACCGGGCTGATCGCGGAATCGCATGGCGACCATGTCGATCTCGACAAGGCGCCGCCGAAGCTGCTCGATTTCGCCGTGAAGGGCGACCGGCCGGCGCATGTGCTCTCCGGCCATGGCCAGCTCGCGCTGTTCTTCGACGGGCTGCGGCCCTGGGAGGGCAAGAGCGAGCCGAAGGCGGTGCTGGTTGCGATCGACAGCCTCGCCAAGGGTAAACCCGGTGTCACGATCTGGCCGAGCCCGGCGCCGCAGCACGGCATCGCGGTGCCGCTCGGCAACCGGCAATGGCTGATGTCGATCCCCAACCCCGCCTATGCCAGGGGTGACGACCGCAGCGCCTCCTCGCGACCCAACGGCTTCGAGATTCTCGAGCAGGGCAAGGACTGGAAGCGGGTCGCGCTGTTCGACGATGCCGGAAAGCCCGATGCCTCCTGCAAGCTCTTCCACGGCTCGGCCGAAGCGCGGGGGCGCCATGTTTTCGGCTGCGCCGAGGGCGAGGGCGGTGGCCTGCTCGTGCTGGCAAAGGCCGGGCAGGGAACCGCCGCGGCATGGAGCGGGCGCAAGCTCGGCTATCCCGACGAGCGCCGTGTCAGCGCGCTGAAGTCGCGAGCCGGCGGGCGCTATCTTGTCGGCAATTACGGGCTGAAGGCGCCGTATGACGCGCTGCTGCGGATCGATCCGGATGCAAAGGCGCTCAAGGCGGACGATGTGCTGGCGGTGCCGGGCGGGCAGGCTGTCTGCCAGTTCGAACTGAGCGGTAATGGCAGCCGCCTCGCCAATCTGACGCCGGACGGCAAGCTCAGGATCTACGAGATCGCGCCGGCCTGGAAGGAGCTCGCGGCCTTCGATGCCGTTGCCGCCTTCGACTGCGCTTATGGAGCCAAGACCCCGACGCCGAACCTCGCCGTGATCGGCGGCAGCGTCTTCGTCAGCGATCCCGCCAATGGGCGCATCCGCGAATTCCATCTGGATACGTTGAAGCAGGGGCTCGACATGCCCGTCGGTGGCATGCCGGCCAATCTGGCTGGCAGCGACGCCGGCTGACGGGCTTCCGCGAACCCACGGCATCCTCTAGGAAGCGCGGATGCCGCTTCGCCAGTATCCGCGCCAGTTTCGCCAGCTCGCCGCCTATGTCCTGGCCGGCGGGCTGACCGCAGTCGCGCATTACGGCGTACTGATCGGACTGGTCGAGCTCGGCCGCATCGATCCCGTGCCGGCGACGCTCGCCGGCTTCATCGTCGGCGCGCTGGTGTCCTACGCGCTCAATCGCTGGATGACCTTCGATGCGACCCGCAGCCATGCCCAGGCCGGCTGGCGCTTCGCCCTGATCGCGGCCGGCGGCTTCGTGCTCACCGGCATCCTGATGCATCTGTTCGTAGCGCGGGCGGGGCTGCCCTATCTGCCGATGCAACTGGTCACCACGGGCGTGGTGATGGTGTTTTCCTTCCTCGGCCACAAGTTCTTCAGCTTCGCGGACAGGGCGGCGTGAGGCGACAGGCTCGCACCGCCCTGTCCGGCTTTACTGCGTCGGGGCGACGGTCAGGGTGAGCTGCCTGCGGCCCACGCGGCCTTCCTTGTCGGTGGCCTCGATCTCGATGACATGGCTGCCGCTCGGGACGACGACCGAAGGTGCGTCGATCCCGGCGGGCGTGATGAACGGCTTGATCCGCTGGGTGATGTCGATCGGCGGCTGGCGCCGGTAGAAGACGCGCACGGTCGCGGGGTCGATCGGAACGCCGTTGCTCGGCATGAAGCGCACGGCGAGGCGGAAGGGCTTGCCGTCGACGCCCTTGTCCGGGGTCGGCAGGGTGTCGATGCCGGGGCCGCGCGTCAGATTGCGCGTGCTGGCCGGTGTCTTGGCCGCGGCCGGCAGGCCGGCTTCCTCACGGGTGATGAGGTGGACCGGGTCGGCGGCTTGTACCGCCGTCAGCATGGCGGCGGTGGCGAGAACGGCAGGCAGCATGTGCCGAGCGAGCACAGACTTCATCATCGTCCTATTTCACTCCCAGGATTGCGGCAATGAGACCGGCGATTGCCGAAATGGCGGTGCCGGCCATCAGGATGGTGGTTTCGATCGTCTTCAGCGTTTCCATCGGCACCTTGCCGTGGACGGCCTGCAGCCCCTTTCGCAGTTCCGGCAGCGAAACGAGGCCACGCGCGGTCAGCGCAGCCTGCGTCACGCGCAGCAACATCCCCGAGAACATGGAAGCGCCGATGCTCAGCGCGTAGAACGAAGTCTCGCGCCAGGCTGCCGGCCCTTGCGGAAGGAGCGGTATGTTGTCGTGCCAACTCAGCAACGCGTTCATGGTCCCGACAGAAAAAATCGCGAAAGCGATGGCAACGCCGATATCGAAGGCGAGCAGGCGCGGACGGAGGCCGAAATAGATCAGGCCCGTCAGGAAGGGGATCGCGATCGAGGACAGGCGCAGGGTCCAGAGCGGCAGGTCGAGCCAGAGGATGACCGCGCAATAGGCGAGCAGCAGCAAGACCAGGCCGAAGGGCAGCACCCAGAAGCGCCGGCGCGCGACCGGCAGGACGCGTGGCTCGGCTTCCCGCCAAGGCCCGGCAGGCTCGACGGCGGCAGCTCTTTGAGGTTCGGCGACCCAAGTGCGGGCCATTGCAGCGCGATCGTCCTCGGCGCTTTTCTCGAAGGCGGCGAGGCGCTGTTCCAGCGCGTCGAGACGATGCAGCAGCGGCAGCACGGGGGTGAGGTCCCGGCCGCAGCAGCGGCACGACAGCACGCCCCGATTGAGCGCGGCATCGCAGTAAGGGCAGACGAACTGGTCCTGCACGGAAATCTCGCGCCTGAAGGGGCAAGCCGCGCTCAAAGCCATATCTGATCCGCCAGATCAAGGTGTTTGGCGAAATTCCGTAAGGTAATATCGATGCAGACCGCCGAATTTCCGGCTCGAATTCTACTTTCGTCTATATCTTGGCCTTGGTTGCCTTGAACGTCATCCGGTGCGGATTGTGCCCGAAGTTCTTCGGTTGCTGCACATCGGCGAAGCCCGCTTCACGGATCAGGGCCGTGATCGCGTCCGCGGTATAGGTCGAAAGGCCGTATTGCGCCCTGAGCTTGCGATAGTCCGAGAAGACGGTCCGGACGAGGCCGCCGAGGGCCGCCAGCAGGAAGCCGCCGCGCCAGGCGAAGGCGAGCAATTGCGAGGCGTCGGTCAGGGGGCTGACATCGGGCGGGATGATGTCGGCGACGACCAGTGCGCCACCCGGCTTCAGTCGGTCCCGCCAGATTTCGAGCAGCGCCTTCAATTCGTCGCGCGAGAGATACTGGAGCAAGGAGTTGGCGACCACGAGGTCGAGCGAGGCCGGGGGCAGGGCCTCGACCTCTTCCGGTGAGACCACGACGATATTTTCCTTGCGGCCGAACTGCGCGCGCAGCTTGTCGCGAACGGTCGGCGCCGCCTCGCAGAGATAGAGCCGCCCACAGGATGCGGCGACGCGGCCGGCATCCAGCGCCTCACCGCAGCCATGGTCGAGGACGACGGCGTCGCCGGCCGGGATATGGGCGATGAGATCGGTCGCGATGGCGCGGTAATGCAGGGTCTTGTGGCGTGGCGAGACGTAGATCGAATGCTCGCCATTCCAGAAATCGCGCCAGGACATGTGTTCGGTCGACCCTCGGGTTGCAGCGATGTTCGCGATGACTACGCATAAGCCGGGTGGCTCTGCAACAGCCGGGCTTTCGAGGCCGCGGCGTTTCGGCTTTAGTTGTCGCTTCGTCCGGATGTCGAATCGAGACGAGGAGCGCCCATGCTGCTGCTGCCGCGATTGCTCAAGCGGTTCGTCCGCCACGGTCGCCTGACGGTCATCACGCCCGACGGCAAGAAGCATGTCTTCGGCTCGGGGCCGGCGGAACTGCTCTTCGCGGGTGTCAAGAAGACCGCGCCTTCCGTGACCGTGCGTTTCCACGACAACCGCGTCGAGCGCGAGCTCTTCCTCAATCCCGAGCTCGCCCTGGCCGAAGGCTATATGGATGGGCGGATCGATTTCGAGGAAGGCACGATCCACGACCTGCTGACGCTGTTCTGGCTGCAGCGCCGCGAGATGCGCAAGGACCCGTTGCAGCAGGCGATCCGCAAGGTGCGCTTCAAGATCCGGCGCTGGCGGATGCATAACCCGCTCGGCGTCGCCGGCAAAAAGGTCAAGCATCACTACGACATCCCGACCGATTTCTATCGGCTCTGGCTCGACGAGACGATGACCTATTCCTGCGCCTATTGGCACAGCCCCGATGTTGGGCTGGAGAACGCGCAGAAGGCGAAGCTCCGCCATCTCGCCGCCAAGCTCAGGATCGAGCCCGGCATGAGCGTGCTTGATATCGGCTCGGGCTGGGGCGAGCTTGCGATCTACCTCGCCAAGGCCTGCGGCGCGAAGGTGACCGGGCTCAACGTCTCGCCCGAGCAGATGGCGGCGGCCCAGAAGCGGGCGGAAGCGGCCGGCGTCGGCGACGCCGTCACCTTCATCAACAAGGACTATCGCGAGCTGGGTGGTAAATTCGATCGTATCGTCTCAGTCGGCATGATGGAGCATGTCGGCGTCGCGCATTACGGCGAGTACTTCGGCGGGATTCGCGATCTGCTGACGCCGGACGGGATCGCGCTGGTCCACTGTATCGGCCGCGTCGGGCCGCCGGGCTTCACCGGCCCCTTCTTCGATAAATACATCTTCCCGGGCGGCTATGCGCCAGCGCTGTCCGAGGTCTTCGCGGCGCAGGAGCAGACGGGTTTGTGGGCGTCCGACTGCGAGTTCTGGCGCCGGCACTACCACTGGACGCTGGAAGCCTGGCGCGAGCGCTTCATGGCCAAGCGCGAGGAGGTCGTCGGCATGATGGGCGAGCGCTTCGCCCGGATGTGGGAATTCTACCTCTGCGCCTGCTCGATCTCCTTCGATATCGGCGGCGACATGGTGTTCCAGCTCCTGCTCGGTCAGCACAAGAGCGCCGTCCCGATCATCCGCGACTACATCGCGGATGACGAGAAGGCGCTGGAGGCGAGGGGGTTCTGATCAGCGCTTGAGGTTGACGACGACCACCCCGGCGAGGGCCATTGCGCCGCCGATCAGCCCGAAGACCGTGGGGATTTCCCCGAGCCAGAGGAAGCCGATCAGCATCGCCATCGGCGGCACGGCATACTGGAAGTTCGAGGCGCGGGCGGCCGGCAGGCGCGAGAGGGTGATCGCCCAGGTGCCGTAGGCGATCAGGCTCGGCACCACCGCGAGATAGACCACCGACCAGAACGAAATCGCGGGGGCGACCTGTGCCTGCTCGATCGCCGAGGGCAGGAAGGGCAGCAGCACGAAGCCGCCGATCGCCATGTTCCAGGCGGCGACATGGAGCGGCTTGTAGCGGGCGAAGAGCGGCTTCTGCACGACCGTGGTGATGGCGTTGCAGAAGGCGGCGCCGAGGATCAGCAGCACGCTGATGCCGATTTCGACGTCGAGCCCCTTGCCGAGCGCGATCACGCCGATGCCCGCGAAGGAGATGGCCGTGCCGAGCCAGGCGGTGAGGCTGAAACGCTCGCCGAGGATCATCATGGCGAGCACGGCCGTCATGATCGGGTTGGTGTTGATGATGAAGGCGGCGGGGCCCGCCGGCACGACGCGCTGGCCGAAATTCAAGAGAAGCGCATAGCCAGCGATGAAGATCACCCCGCCGACGAGGAAGCGCCAGATGTCGCCAAGCTCGGGCAGCTTCGCCCGCGTCGCGATGAGAAAGAGCGCGGCCGGACCACCGGCAAGCGCGAAGCGCAGCGCCGCCATCTCGGCCGGGCCGAAGCCGGCGAGCCCGGCGCGGATCGCCGGAAAGGAGGAGGCCCAGGCCATGACCGTGAAGGTCACGGTGAAGACCAGCGTCGGGTCGAGGCGCTGGGAGCCTGAGGCGGTCAGCGCGGGGGAGGCGCAACTTGAGGAGGACATGGCGTCGATCCATCGATGACGAGAAGTTGCCCCCGATAAGCGCCTCGGCGAGCTGATTGACAAACGAACAATTCGCGCATGAGCTGTGAGGATGGATCACAGCTCGAACCTTCCGCCACTCGATACCTTGCGCGCCTTCGAGGCGGCCGCGCGCACCGGCAGCTTCTCGGCTGCCGCCGAGGCGCTGAACCTCACCCATGGTGCTGTCAGCCGGCAGGTCGCCAAGCTCGAGCATTGGCTGGGCCTGCGCGTCTTCCTGCGGCAGGCGCGCGGCGTCTCGCTGACGCCGGAAGGGCAGCGCCTGCTCCAGCGCACACAGGAGGCTTTTGCGCTGATCGCCGATAATTCCGAGCGCTGGCGCGAGGCGCGGGGTGCCTCGGTCGTGCGGGTCAGCGCGCCGCCTTCGGTCTGCGCGCTCTGGCTGATGCCGCGTTTGGCCGTGCTGGAGGCGGGGACGCCCGCGCTGCGGATCGTGCTGCAGGTCGAGCATCGCAAGGTGGATTTCGAAGAGGAAGGTGTGGATCTCGGGATACGTTGCGGGCGCGGCGGTGCGCCGGACCGGCTCTCGCTCAAGCTGTTCGAGGAGTGGTGCTTCCCCATCGCCTCGCCGCAGCTTGCCGAAGTGATCGGGGAGGGCGCGCCGGAGCGCCTGCTGGCTCAGCCGTTGATCCACGACTCGGATGCCGCCGGCTGGAAAGCGTGGTTCGCGGCGCAGGGGCTGGACTATCGCCCGCGCCCGCAGGATCGGCGCTTCGAGGACTACAATCTCGTGCTGGATGCCGCCGCGCATGGGCTCGGCATTGCACTGGCGCGCCCGCCTCTGGCACGCGAGCAGCTGGCTGTGGGACGGATCGTCAGGGTCGATGAACGCGAGGCCCTGAACCCGGTTTCCTACTGGCTCGACCGGCCGCTGGGCGCGCTTCGGCCCTCGGGGGCGGCTTTGGCTGAGCGAATCGCGCTGGAAGCGGGCGCCGATCGGGGAGAGATCGCGACGTTTCTCAGCCGGGAAGCACGGGCGGCCTGACGTCTAGGTTCCGCGCAAGCTGTGCCGCGGCGCTGCAAACTCGCCGCGCTGGCTGGCGCGGGCCATCTCGAAACTGTCGGCGATGCGGCGCGCCCGGACGATGAAGGCCTGCGCGATATCGGGCGGGCAGACCTCATGCGCCGTGATCTCGAACAGGTCGAGCCAGCGGTCGAAATGCTTGCGTTCCAGCGGCAGGATCAGATGCGGGCGCATCGGGCGGCCATCGTAGCGGCCGGTGCGCAGCATCACGCCGCTCCAGAAATCGGTGATCTTGCCGATATGGTGGTCCCAGTCCTCGACCGCCGCCTCGAAGACCGGGCCGATCAGCTTGTCCTCCCGGGCTCGCGCATAGAAGGTGCGGACGAGCTCCGCGATCATCGGCTCGCGTAGGTCGGGGTGGGCGGCGCCCGGGTAGAGCAGGGGATTGTCGGTCATCGCAGGAGCATTCGTGTTTCCGGTATTCTCGTCGGTGAGGATCGCGAAGGCTAGACCTGCGCAACCTCTGCGACCTTGTGAGGCAGGGCGGCGGACTGTGCGGTTTCGGCATGGCCATGTTCGAGGAACAGGCGCATCTCCTCGGCCAGCGCGAAGAAGCGGTCGCGCACCGCCTTGGCATGCGGATTGGCGCGCTCGATCGCCATGAAAACGTTCGGTGCGTCGTAGCGCACCATCTCGGTCGCCTGCATCAGGAGGTCGAAGCTCGCCGTGGTCATCGTCCGGGGCAGGGGTTCCATCCGGACCAGGATCTTGGCGATGAGATGGGTTAGGCCCTGCACCATCGCAACCTCGCGGTCATGGGCGTCGGCTGTGGTGACGATAACCTTCAGCTTGAGGACATGACGCAGGAAGGCGGCGATGCGCGGTGTGCTGCCACCCCTGATTGGGCAAAGCGCGATCTTGAGGCCGGCGAGCCCGTTGCGGGCGCTCTGCGGGCCGAAAAGGGGATGCGTGCCGATGATCTCGACATCGTCTGGCAGCGCTGCCTGCATCGCGCGGGCCGGGCCGATCTTGACCGAGCCGACATCGAGCACGATGGCGCCGGCCTTGAGATGCGGACGCAAGGCCGCAATCGTCTCGGGGATGGCCGGGACGGGCACGGCGAGGATGACGAGATTGCAGGCGGCGACTTCAGCAGCGGTGGCAGGCTGCAAGCCTTTGCCGCTCGTATTGGCTGCGGGCGTGTTTACGGGATCACAGACGCGTAGCGCGAAATGCGGTTGGAGATGGCGGGCCATCAGGCGGCCGAAGGCGCCGAAGCCCATGATGCCGATGGTGGAGATGGTTCTGATCTTGGAGGACATCGTTTTCGCTCGGTGGTGAGCCGCGATGCCGGGTGATCTGCCTGAATTCAACCGCCAGCGCGGCGGTTGAACATGGGAATGCCACCGCCTCTATGAGGACGGGGCGTAATAGCTGTGCTGGGCCATCAGGCTGGTCATGGACCGCTTAAACCGCGCCCAACCCGCGCTGTCAATCGAGCGAGGGCGAATAGGCGGTCAGCGTCATCAGGCGATCCTCGATCGCGCCGACCATGTCGCCCTGCTCGATCTTGGTGACGCGCTTGATCTCGATCCATTCGGGATCGGCCATGAAGCTCGCCCAGGCCGCCGCCTTCGTCTCGGCATCGGGCCAGGCGAGGATATAGGCGAACTCGGTGCGGGCGGCGCTGGCCGTCTCCCACATCGCCATGATCCTGAAGCCGTGACGCGCCATGATGCGGGCGGCATGGTCGCGGAAACGGGCATGGAAAGCCGCCTTGTTGCGCTCGAAGATCTCGTAGATGCGCAACTGGTGGATCATGCCCGTCTCCTTCGGCATCAGGACGGCCCTCAGGCCGCCTTCTTCGCCTTCTCAGCCGCCATCAGCTCGGTGAAGCGGATGAAGAGGTAGTGGCTGTCCTGCGGGCCGGGCGAGGCTTCCGGATGGTGCTGGACGCTGAAGGCCGGGCGGTCGGTGAGCGCGATGCCGCTGTTCGAGCCGTCGAAGAGAGAGACATGGGTCTCGACCGCATGCGCGGGCAGGCTCGCCGGATCGACCGCGAAGCCGTGGTTCATCGAGACGATCTCGACCTTGCCGGTGGTCTTGTCCTGAACCGGGTGGTTGGCGCCGTGATGGCCCTGCTTCATCTTCATGGTCTGGCCGCCGATGGCGAGCGCCATCATCTGGTGACCCAGGCAGATGCCAAAGGTCGGGACCTTCCGGTCGAGCAACTGCTTGATCACCGGCACGGCATATTCGCCGGTCGCGGCCGGGTCGCCGGGGCCGTTGGAGAGGAAGATGCCGTCGGGATTGAGCGCGAGGATATCCTCGGCGGTCGCCGTCGAGGGCACCACGGTGACGTCGCAGCCGGCCTTGGCGAGCAGGCGCAGGATGTTGCGCTTCACGCCGTAGTCGATGGCGACGACCTTGAACTGGCTGCTGTCGCGCTTGCCGTAGCCGGCCGGCCAGATCCAAGGCGTCTCGTCCCAGTCATAGCGCTGCGCGGCGGTGACCAGCGGAACGAGGTCGAGGCCTGCCATCGAGGGCAGCGCGGCCGCCTGCTTCTTGAGGTGCTCGATGTCGAAGACGCCGTCCGGGCTATGGGCGAGGATGGCATTCGGCATGCCGTTGTCGCGGATCAGTGCGGTCAGCGCACGGGTGTCGACGCCGCAGATGCCGACGATGTTGCGCGCCTTGAGCCAGGCGTCGAAATGCCGGTTGGCGCGCCAGCTTGAGGGCTCTGTGATGGCGGCATGGAGCACGCAGCCGCGCACGCCGGAGGAGGCGGCGGCGTTCACCGTCTCGGTGTCCTCCTCGTTCACGCCGACATTGCCGACATGCGGGAAGGTGAAGGTGATGATCTGCCCGGCATAGGACGGGTCGGTCAGGATTTCCTGGTAGCCGGTCATCGCCGTGTTGAAGCAGACCTCGCCCGGCGCCTCACCGATGGCACCGAGGCCGAAGCCTTCCAGCACCGTGCCGTCGGCCAGCACGAGGAGTGCGGTCGCGTGCGGTTCTGTCCAGCCGCCTGCGGCGGGGTTTCCTTCGGTGGCGGTCATGTCTATGTCTCGATCCAGGCCGCGCCAGCGGCAAAATGCGGGGGCGGGGCTGCAGCAATCCACTCCGCCGGTCTGGAACGCGAGCCTTAAAGAGCCGGGCCCGGCCCGTCAATCAAAGCCGGCGCAGGCCGCACAAAAGAAAAAGGAACAACGAGATGACGAGCCTGCGCGAGCGCTTCACGGCCGACATGAAGGAAGCGATGAAGGCCGGCGAAAAAGCCAAGGTCGCGGCGATCCGCCTGATCAGCGCCGCGCTGAAGGAAAAGGATATCGAGGCGCGCGGCGCCGGCAAGGGCGAGGCGACCGCCGACGAGATCCTCGGCGTGCTCCAGAAGATGATCAAGCAGCGCCAGGAATCGATCGCGATCTACGACGCCAACAACCGCCCGGAGCTGGCCGAGGGCGAGCGCGTCGAGGTTGCGGTGATCTCGGCCTATCTGCCGAAGCAAATGTCCGACGACGAAGTGAAGGCCGCGATCGACAAGGCGGTGGCCGAGACCGGCGCGACCGCCGTCAAGGACATGGGCAAGGTCATCGGCGTTCTGCGCGCCGCCTATGCCGGCCAGATGGATTTCGGCAAGGTCAGCCCGATGGTGAAGGCCGCGCTCGGCGGCTGAGCGTCTCGCGGCGACCGCCTTTCGAGGTTGCCCGCCATCACTGTGAATCACGGTTGAAAGCCAGCCGCCGGCGCGATCGGCGGTTGGCTTTCGGCTTCTGCAGGTCCACATAAGGTCGATGAAATTCCCGCCCTCCGTCCTTGATGAGATCAAGGCGCGGCTGCCTGTCTCGGCGGTCGTGGGCAAGCGCGTGCGCCTGCAGAAGGCCGGTCGCGAATGGAAGGGGCTCTCGCCTTTCAACGCCGAGAAGACGGCCTCCTTCTTCGTCAACGACCAGAAAGCCTCGTTCTTCGATTTCTCATCCGGCAAGAACGGCGACATCTTCAAGTTCGTGATGGAGACCGAAGGGCTCTCCTTCCCGGAGGCCGTCGAGAAGCTCGCGGCCGAGGCCGGCGTCATCCTGCCGAAGATCACGGCGGAGGCGCAGGTCCAGGAGGAGAAACGCAAGGGGCTGCACGAGGTCGTGGAGCTCGCGGCGCAGTTCTTCGAGGCTGAACTGATGGGCGATCGCGGCGGCGGGGCCCGGCGCTATCTCGCGACCCGCGGGCTCGACGGCGAGGCGCGCACGCGCTTCCGCCTCGGCTACGGCCCGGTCGATCGCTTCGCGCTACGCGACCATCTGGCGGGGAAGGGCGTTCCGGCCGAATTGATGATGGAGGCGGGACTGCTCGTGCATGGTGAGGAGATCGCCGTGCCCTATGACCGTTTCCGCGACCGGGTGATGTTTCCGATCCATGATTCCCGCGGGCGGGTCATCGCCTTCGGCGGGCGGGCCATGAGCTCGGAGGTCGCGGCGAAATACCTGAACTCGCCGGAGACGCCGCTCTTCCACAAGGGCTCGCTGCTGTTCAACCACCACAATGCCCGCAAGGCGTCGCACGACACCGGGCAGGTCGTCGTGGTCGAGGGCTATGTCGACGTCATCGCGATGTCCCTGTCGGGCTTCCCGCAGACGGTGGCGCCGCTCGGCACGGCGCTCACTGAGGACCAGCTCGGCCTGCTCTGGCGCATGGCCGACGAACCGGTGATCTGCCTCGACGGCGACAAGGCCGGCCGCAAGGCCGCGAGTCGGGCGATCGACCTGGCCTTGCCGATGCTGGAGCCGGGCAAGTCGCTTTCCTTCGCCCTGCTGCCGGACGGGCAGGACCCGGACGACCTCGCTCGCTCGGGCGGGCGGCAGGCGATCGCGGAGGTGGTCGCGGCAGCGCGCCCGCTGGTCGACATGCTCTGGCAGCGCGAGGTCGAGGCCGGTCCGCTTGACACGCCGGAGCGCCGCGCCGCCTTCGAGCGGCGGCTGAAGGAACCGCTCGGGCAGATCCGCGACGAGACCACGCGCAAGCATTATCGTCGCGAGATGGACGAGCGGCTGGGGCAGCTCTTCGCCAGCACCGCGCCGGCGCGACAGGAGCGTAGCGGCGGAGGTGGAAATTTTCAGCGCAACCGGGGCGGATCGCCTCAGCGCGGCGGGTTCGGTCGGCAGGTGCCCCCCTGGCTTGCCGGCCCGCTGAAGGCTTCGAGCGCGGTGACACAGTCACGCATGCTGGCGAAGCTGCGCGGCGAGGACCAGCGCGAGGCCTTCATCCTGCTGGCGCTGGCGAGCCATCCCGATCTCATCCTGCGCTGCGCCGACGAGATCGCAGAGCTTTCGCTGGACGGGACCGCGGCCGAGCGTTTCCGGCAGGCGCTGCTCGATTCCGTCGAGGGCACGCTCGATCGCGAGGTGCTGGCGAATCGCTTGGCGCAGCCGCGGGTTCGGGAAGCGCAGGGCCATCTGATGGCGGTCACAGGGCCGGCCGAGCGATTAAAACTCGCGCAAGACGCTGATCCTGAATCGGTTTTCGACTCGATTCATCAGGCTCTCGTCTTGCATCATCGCGCGCGAACGCTAAATAGCGAGTTGAGAGCAGCCGAGCGCGCCTTGGCTGACGACGCGACCGAAGCCAATTTCGCCTGGATCAAGGACGTCAAGGCCCGCCTCGAGACGATCGAGGGTACCGAGGCCATGTCCGAGGATTGATCACCCAGCGATTGGTGGACGCGGGTCCATGCGCGCAAGCTGTCGGGTGGTTCACGATTCGTCAACGACGTCTGGTGCCATCTGCGAGCAATGATTTGGGTGGGTGAGCGCGCCGGACCTGCGGTCGCGCCGCCCTTTTATGCGTCGGTATATGGCTTTCTCGGTCATGGCCGGCGCGAGTGCGGAGCGCTGAT
Source organism: Allobosea sp. GW822-FHT05A11 (assembly GCF_058800455.1). Taxonomy (NCBI): domain Bacteria; kingdom Pseudomonadati; phylum Pseudomonadota; class Alphaproteobacteria; order Hyphomicrobiales; family Alloboseaceae; genus Allobosea; species Allobosea sp. GW822-FHT05A11. The sequence continues at coordinate 846,524 of NZ_JBXAMI010000001.1, forward strand.
TGATGGCGACTAAAGCGAGCGAACGGGAAAAGACCGATCAGGTCGTGCCGGATGCCCCCCCGACGACCGATGGCCCGTTGCTCGACCTGACTGATCAGGCCGTAAGGCGGATGATCAAGCTCGCCAAGAAGCGCGGCTATGTCACCTATGACGAACTGAACGAAGTGCTGCCTTCGGAGGAATTCTCCTCCGAGCAGATCGAGGACGTTCTCGGCCAGCTCAGCGAGCAGGGCATCAACGTCGTCGACAACGAGGACCCGGAAGCCGCCGGCGAGGAGCGCGCTGCCCGCAAGGATGGCGGCGCCGACGAGGAAGAGCCCGAGGGCGGCGACATGGTCGACGCCTCGCGCCAGACCTTGCCGGTCGAGACCAAGCGCAATCTCGAGCCGACCGAGCGCACCGACGATCCCGTCCGCATGTATCTGCGCGAGATGGGCTCGGTCGAATTGCTCTCGCGCGAGGGCGAGATCGCGATCGCCAAGCGCATCGAGGCCGGCCGCGAGGCGATGATCGCGGGCCTCTGCGAGAGCCCGCTGACGTTCCAGGCCATCATCATCTGGCGTGACGAGCTCGTCGACGGCAAGGTGCTGCTGCGCGACATCATCGATCTCGAGGCCACCTATGCCGGCCCCGACGGCAAGAACCCGGCTGTCGCCGGCGAGGAAGAGGCCGAGGAGAGCGAGCAGGCCGAGACTCCGGAGGGCGAGACCCCGCCGGACATGGACGACGACGACATGGAGAACAACGTGTCGCTCTCGGCCATGGAGGCCGAGCTCAAGCCGCGCGTGCTCGAAACCTTCAACGCCATCGCCGACGACTACAAGAAGCTGCGCCGCCTGCAGGACCAGGACATCGCGAACCGGCTGGAGAACACCAAGCTCTCGCCGTCGCAGGACCGCAAGTACAAGAAGCTCAAGGACGACATCATCACCGCGGTGAAGTCGCTCTCGCTCAACAACAACCGCATCGAGGCCCTGGTCGAGCAGCTCTACGACATCAACAAGCGCCTGATCGGCCATGAGACGCGCCTGCTGCGCCTCGCCGAGAGCTATGGCGTCGGCCGTGAGGACTTCCTCAAGCAGCATGTCGGCGGCGAGCTCGACCCGAAATGGGTCCTGCGCGTCTCCAAGCTCGGCTCGCGCGGCTGGAAGGAATTCGTTGCGGCGGAGCTGGAGCGCATCAAGCAGCTGCGCGAGGAGGTGCACACGCTCGCCTCCGAGACCGGCCTGGAGATCCAGGAATTCCGCAAGATCGTGCTGATGGTCCAGAAGGGCGAGCGCGAGGCCCGTCAGGCGAAGAAGGAGATGATCGAGGCGAACCTGCGTCTCGTGATCTCGATCGCCAAGAAGTATACGAACCGCGGCCTGCAGTTCCTCGACCTGATCCAGGAAGGCAATATCGGCCTGATGAAGGCGGTCGACAAGTTCGAGTACCGCCGCGGCTACAAGTTCTCGACCTACGCGACCTGGTGGATCCGGCAGGCGATCACCCGCTCGATCGCCGACCAGGCCCGCACGATCCGCATCCCCGTCCACATGATCGAGACGATCAACAAGATCGTGCGGACCTCGCGCCAGATGCTGCACGAGATCGGCCGCGAGCCGACCCCGGAGGAGCTAGCCGAGAAGCTGGCGATGCCGCTGGAGAAGGTGCGCAAGGTCCTGAAGATCGCCAAGGAGCCGATCTCGCTCGAGACGCCGATCGGCGACGAGGAGGATTCGCATCTTGGCGACTTCATCGAGGACAAGAATGCGATCCTGCCGATCGACGCCGCGATTCAGTCGAACCTGCGGGAGACGACGACCCGCGTGCTGGCCTCGCTCACGCCGCGCGAGGAGCGCGTGCTGCGCATGCGCTTCGGCATCGGCATGAACACCGACCATACGCTGGAGGAGGTCGGCCAGCAGTTCAGCGTCACCCGCGAGCGCATCCGCCAGATCGAGGCCAAGGCGCTGCGCAAGCTGAAGCATCCGAGCCGCTCCCGGAAGCTGCGAAGCTTCCTCGACAACTGAGATAAAAAGAAGGGCGCCATCGGCGCCCTTCTTCGTTTCCCGCTCGACTTTGGTCAGCTCAGAGCGTTCGCGCCAGCGTGACCAGTTGCTCCCAGGCCGCGCCCCAGCCGTCATGGAAGCCCATCTCCTCGTGCTGCTGCTTGCCGGCGGCATCCTTGTGGTAGGCGCGGGCGATGTAGAGCGTGCCGGTCGCCGTCGGCTCGATCGTCACCGAGGCGGTCATGAAGCCGCCCTCGATCGGGCGGAAGCCCGGGCCGAGCGCGTCGGTGAAGAGCAGGAAAGTTTCCGGCACAACCGCCAGAACGCAGCCGTTATTGTCGTGCTTCTCGCCGTTCGGCCCTTCCATCACCGTGTGGAACTTGCCGCCGGGACGCAGGTCGAGCTCGCAGGCGGTCGTCTTCCAGGGCGCCGGGGTGAACCACTGCATCAGCAGCTTCGGCTCGGTCCAGGCACGCCAGACCAGGCGGGGCGGCACATCGGTCTCGCGCCGCAATTCGAGGTCGAGCGCCGGGTCGAAGGCGGTCGCATGCGTATCGGTCATCCGTTGTCCTCCTGATTTTTCAGTTGCAGCACCAGCCGGTCGAGCTGGTCGAGACGCCTGGTCCAGAGCGTGCGTTGCGCCTCCAGCCAATGCTCGGCCGCGGCGAGCGGTTCCGCGCGCAGGGTGCAGGTGCGCACCCGGCCGGCCTTGCGCGTGGCGACGAGGCCGCAATCCTCAAGCACCTTGAGATGCTGAAGGAAGCTCGGCAGCGCCATCTCGAAGGGCTTCGCCAGTTCGCTGACGGAGGCCGGCCCACGGCCGAGCGCCTGGACGACCGCCCGGCGCGTCGGATCGGACAGCGCGCGGAAGGTGTCGTCGAGGGCGGGCTGGGTTGCGGCCATGCTCCTCGATAGCGCGTCGCTAATACTTAGGTCAACGCCTAAGTTTTGAGAGCCGCTGACACGGCCTTGATCTTCGCTGCGGGAGAGGGCTTCCTGCGCATCACGTTTTTGGAGGCACCATGTCCCCTGAATTCCTGCTGACCTCGCTCATCATCGTCGCTTCGCCGGGAACGGGCGCGATCTACACGATCGCCGCCGGGCTGACGCGCGGTTCGCGGGCGAGCGTGCTCGCCGCCTTTGCCTGCACGCTCGGGATCGTGCCGCATCTGATCGCGGCGATGATGGGGATCGCCGCACTGCTGCATGCCAGCGCGCTCGCCTTCGCCATCGTGAAATATGCCGGCGTTGCGTACCTGCTCTACATGGCCTGGCGGACGCTCCGGGAGCATGGCGCGCTCAAGGTCGAAACCACAGCCGATGCGCGCTCGGCCTGGCTGGTGCTGCGCGACGGGCTGGCGCTCAACCTGCTCAACCCCAAGCTCTCGATCTTCTTCGTTGCCTTCCTGCCGCAGTTCATCGCGGCGAACGAGGCAAGCCCGATGGCGCGCATGCTGGAGCTTTCCGGCGTGTTCATGACGATGACCTTCATCGTCTTCGCGCTCTATGGGCTCTTCGCCGCGGCGATGCGCGACAAGGTCATCGGCCGCCCGGCCGTGATGGCCTGGCTGCGGCGGAGCTTCGCAGCCGCCTTCGTTGCCCTCGGCGCCAAGCTCGCGCTCACCGAGCGCTGATGGCGCGGCAGACGATCCTGAGCGTCGAGACGCGCGGGCCGGGGCTCTATGAGTTTACCGACCGGGCGGTCGCCTTCGTGAAGGCGAGTGGCGAGGCGAGCGGATTGCTGACGCTGTTCGTGCGCCATACCTCATGCTCGCTGCTGATCCAGGAGAATGCCGATCCGGATGTACGCCGCGATCTCGACGCGTTCTTCCGCAGGCTGGTGCCACCGGCGGACGATCCGATGATGGCCTATCTCGTCCATCGCGACGAGGGGCCGGACGACATGCCGGCTCATATCAAAGCGGCGCTGACGCCGGTCTCGCTCTCGATTCCGGTGATGGGCGGGCGCCTCGCGCTTGGCACCTGGCAGGGCATCTATCTGTTCGAGCATCGCCAGCGGCCGCATCGGCGCGAGGTCGCCCTCCATCTCTCGGCGTGAAGATCAGGCCGGGGGCGCCACCACGAACGCGACGAGGCGCCGGACGATCGGCAGGACCAGGAGCAGCGTCGGGAAGGCGACGAGCCAGGACAGGGCCCAGGAGGCTGGCCAGGTCTGGAGGAACGCGGTGGTCGGGCCGAGCGCCTTCAGGGTCGAGATGCCGGAGACGACGAAGGTCATCAACACGGACAGGAAGAACGGCATCACCACGCCGGCGTAGCGGGCGGGGAGGCGAGGGTAGGCAGAGCTGGACATAGATAAATCAGGCTTTCGCAAGGGGCAGGCTGGTCGGACGCATCCGAGACGGCCTATGCCGAATGGATGCGTTGCCTGACGTGAGACGCTTACGAACGGGACCAGAGCCCGATGGGGGCTTCCATACCGAACGACCTCGCTGCTGCCAAGGGCTTCTATTGCGCCGCGAAGTGTTCTGGAGTCGGCAGGGGCTCCCAGGCCTCGCCGGAGCCGATCAGGCAACTCCTCCCGGTGGGGACGGTGGCGAGCAGGGTCCAACTGCCGTTGGCCCCGACATAGAGCTCAAAGAGGACGCCGCTCTCGGCCAACCCGCTGCCGATCATGCGCTCGCCGAAGGTGTCGCGCAGCTGGCCGACGACATGGTTGCGATCGGCGCAGGGAGGGCCGCGCGGCGAGGGGTTCTGGGCGAGTACGGACGTCGCCAGCGTCGCGCCGGCCACGCCCGCGATCATCAGGAATTTGCCGAGTGTCATGACCACCTCCCTGTCCGGAGGCAGCCGCTGGAGCGGCAGGATATCGGGAAGCCTTGCGGCTGCCCTGAACATTATCAATGTGGGAAGCGGCGAAACGTCGTTCAAGCGGCAGAGCCGACGATGGCGTTGACTCGATCAGGCGAAACAGCGCTCCCCTTGGCGCGGTTCCTGCCCTATACCGGGCCGCAAGCAATGCGGAGGCACCATGTCTTTCTTCAAGTCGCTGTTCGGGGGGCGCAAGCCGGCCGAGGACAAGCCTGCTGGCCCGGTCAAGACGATCGAGCACAATGGTTTCACGATCCATGCCACGCCCTACCAAGAGGCGGGCCAGTACCAGCTCTGCGGCGTCATCGAGAAGGTCGTCGACGGCGAGACGAAGAGCCATCGTTTCATCCGGGCCGACCGCTTTCCCGGACAGGCCGAGGCCGCCGACTTCACCCTGGTGAAGGGCCAGCAGATCGTCGACATGGAAGGCGACCGCATCTTCCGCTGAGCGGCTGATGCCGGGTGCCTGCCGCTGGCGCGCGGCAGGGCTGCCCCGCAGGCGCTTGCCCGGCGGATTCCAGTCGCTAAAGCTGCCCGGAGAAGAGCCATCTCCCAAGATATGGCCGCCGAGGAAGCATGTCCCAGGACGCCGACCGCTACCAACCCGATTCTTCCTATGCCTGGCTGCGGCTCGCCGTCGCGCTGGTGATCGGCACGATCGCCTGCGTCGGCTCCTGGTCGGTCGTCGTCGTGCTGCCGGCGATGCAGGGCGAGTTCGATACGCTGCGGGCCGGGGCCTCGCTGCCCTATACCTTCGCCATGCTCGGCTTCGGCGCCGGCAACATCATCATGGGCCGGGTCGCGGACCGCTACGGCATCATGGTGCCGATCGTGATGGGCGCCTTCCTGCTGGCCGCGGGCTATGCCGCAGCGGCGATGTCGCATTCGCTCTGGCAGTTCGCACTCGCGCATGGGCTCTTGATCGGCATGGGCAGTGCCGCCGGCTTCTCGCCGCTGATCTCGGACCTGTCGCACTGGTTCCGCAAGCATCGCGGCCTTGCCGTGGTCTGCGGTGCCTCTGGCAGCTATCTCGCCGGCGTGTTCTGGCCGCAGATCATCACCTGGGGTGTCGCCAACCATGGTTGGCGCGCGACCCATTTCGGCATCGCCGTCGTCACGCTGGTGGTGCTGCTGCCGCTCGCGCCGTTCTTCCGGCGCCAGCCGACCGCCGCGACCATGGCCGCGGCGGAGGCCAGCAGCGCCGGGGCGCGCGGCGATCTCGGCCTCAGCGCCGGCCAGCTCCAGCTCCTGCTCTGCGTCGCGGGCTTCGCCTGCTGCGTCGCCATGGCGATGCCGCAGGTCCATATCGTCGCCTATTGCGGCGATCTCGGTTACGGGGTGGCGCGCGGCGCCGAGATGCTCTCGCTAATGATGCTGCTCGGCATCGTCAGCCGCATCGGCTCGGGCTTCGTCGCGGACCGGATCGGCGGCGCGGCGACGCTGGCGCTGGGCTCGCTGATGCAGGGCGTGGCGCTGTTCCTCTATCTCTGGTTCGACGGCCTGCAGTCGCTCTATGTCGTCAGCGGCATCTTCGGTCTGTTCCAGGGCGGCATCGTGCCGATGTACGCCGTCGTCATCCGCGAATACCTCCCGGCCAAGCAGGCCGGCATCCGGATCGGGCTGGTGATGTCGGTGACCGTGCTCGGCATGGCCTTCGGCGGCTATCTCTCGGGCGTGATCTTCGACTATTTCAGCTCGTACCGGATGGCGTTCCTCAACGGGCTCGCCTGGAACCTCGTCAATCTCAGCATCGTCTGCTGGCTGATGCTGCGGGCGCGCCGATCGATGCCGCCACTTCAGGTCGCAGGCTGAGAGGGCCTATAGGTGCCGAAGCACCAGACATGCCCTTCCGGGTCCTTGCAGATGAAGTCGCGGCTACCATAGGGCTGATCGGTCGGCTCCATGCAGATCTCGGCGCCGGCCTTGCGGGCGCGCTCGCAGCGCGCGTCGATATCGTCGGTCGCGATATAGGGCGAGGCGGTGGTGCCGCCGAGCTCGGCCGGGCGCGAGACCAGCTTGCCGAATTCGTTGCCCTCGGACGAACCGAGCATGACGAAGCTCGCACCCATCCTGAGTTCGCCATGGAGGAGCGTCCTTCCGTCCTCGGAATAATAGGCAGCGTGCTTCTCGAAACCGAAGGCCTCGATCAGCCAGTCATACATCCGCGGTGCATCGGCATAGCGCAGCGAGATGATGACCATGGGCTCGGGTTTGGACGCATTGGCGCTGGGCATGGCATGAATCCCTGTTCGCGAGGCTTGCCGCGATTGTCGGCGAGATGGCCGGGCAGTGCAAAGCGCCCGCTTGCGTGTCCACCAAGGCGCCAGCATCATCGGCTGAGCGGATTCCCGCCTGCCTGAAGGACGCCCATGAGCCCTGCCACTGACGGACCCGAGGAAGCGCCGCGCGGGACGCTGACCGTGCGCACCATCGCCATGCCGGGCGATACCAACGCCAATGGCGACATCTTCGGCGGCTGGGTGATGTCGCGGATGGACCAGGCGGGCGGCATCGCAGGCGTCGACCAGGCGCAGGGGCGCGTCGTCACCATCGCGGTCGAGGCCATGACCTTCATCCGGCCGGTCAAGGTCGGCGACGTGCTGAGCGTCTATACCGAGATCGAATCCATCGGGCGGACCTCGATGAAGATCCATGTCGAGGCCTGGGCCAAGCGCTTCCGCACGACGCTGCACGAGAAGGTCACCGACGCCACCTTCACCTTCGTGGCGATCGACGAGGAAGGGCGGCCCCGGCCGGTGCCGAGAGGATCGGCCTGAATATTCGGCCCGATCCTCCCGGCTGTTTGATTGTGCATCGGCTTTTCCGAAAACCGCGCTCCACTTTTCGGGCCGATGCTCCTCCCGAAGGTTGACGGGATTTAACCTCCCCTAACGTCAGATGAATCCCGCGACTGTCGGAGTGATTCAAAAGAATCCACTTTTAAGCGTTCTTTAAGCGCAATTGGAGGATGCTGCGCTCCAGACCGGGGGTACGCCTCGGCCGGGGGACTTCCATGGCCTTTCGACGCTGCATGCGGACCCAACCGCCTGGCTCATATGCCGGGGGAGGGAGGGGATTCGCGCATCAGTCTGATGATCGAGGCCGGTTCAGGGTGAACCTGAGCGGGGAATTCGTCCCGTTTTCCGAGCTCCTCTCCAGCGTTGCGTGAATTCCGGAGTACGACTTCATGACGAAAGCCAAGCCCGCGCGTGAGGGCAAGCCGCTGCGGATCGGTATCGCGCCACGCATCTACGCCGCTCTCGGCGTGATGACGGCCCTGACCATCGTCTCATCCTCGGTTGCCTGGTTCTCCTATAACAGCGTCGACCAGACGGTCGACGACCTGGTCGGGCAGAAGATGCCCGTCGTGGAACTTGCGCTCGAGCTCTCGCAGGCGGCGACGCAATCGACTGCACTGGCGGCGCGCTTCAGCGAAGTATCGACCCTCCAGCAGCGCGCGGCCCTGACCGGCGAGCTCGACAGCGTCGAGGCGCGCCAGCTGGAGCTGCTGCGGCGCATTGCCGAGCAGGGCAAGGTCGACAAGTCCAAGCCGCAATCGGCGATCGACGACTTGGCGCGGCAGATCAACGACATCAACGACCTGACTGGAGAGCGGCTGCGCAACGCCGCCGACACCGCCACTGCGCTGGCCGCCCTGTCCAAGGCCCGCGAAGGTTTCAGCGCCATGGCCGATTTCGAGACGGCTGACGCCCAGTTCAACGTCAAGATGAACATCACTAGCGCGGCGCAGCTCAGCGGCGCCGAATTCGATGCCGCCCTGTCCAAGGTGTTGGACAAGGATCTGTCCTCGCTCCAGACCGCCCAGGCGCTTCAGCTCCAGATCAGCGAGACCGTCGGCCTGCTGCGCGAGATCTCCCAGGTCGACAGCACCGAGAAGCTCGAGTTCGCCAAGTCGCGCCTGAAGGCCCAGCTCGGCCAGGTTCGCGGCCTCCTGACGGCGGCGGACATGCTGCAGGCCAACCCGGCGCGCGGGCAGGCGGTCAGCGCCGTGACCGATCTCGGCGAGGGCGCCAGCGGCCTGGTTGCCATCCGCGAGCGCGATCTTGCGACGCAAGCCGCCATCGTCGCCGGGCTGAAGAATCTCGACCAGGCGGCGCAGAAGGTCCGCCGCGAAGTCGGCGAGCTGGTGACGGCTGCCCGTGGTGGCGCCATCGCCGGGCGCGACTCGACCAAGGCCCTGATCGAGCGGAGCGAGCTCACGCTCGCCGCCATCGGCATCGGCGCGCTGCTGATCGCGCTTGCGCTGTCCTTCTTCTTCGTCCGCCCGATGATCATCGGCCGCCTCAACCGGCTCTGGGCTGCGACTCGTGCGATCGCCGATGGCGCGCTGGAGACGGTGGTCGATACCAAGGGCAATGACGAGATCTCGGATATCTCGAAGAGCGTCCTGCTGTTCCGCGACAATGCGGTGGCGCTGCGCGCCGCCGAGCTCGCCAAGGTCGAGGACGAGGCGCGGGCGCAGGAGCAGCGCCGCGAGATGATGCGCGAGCTGGGCGAGGCCTTCGGCGTCGTCGTCGCGGCCGCAGCGGCCGGCGATTTCACTCAGCGCGTCTCGGCGCAGTTCGCCGATCCCGAGCTCAATGCGCTCGCCGGCTCGGTCAACACGCTGCTGGAGACGGTCCAGACCGGCCTGCTCGAGACCTGCGACGTGCTGGCAGAACTCTCGGCCGGCCATCTCTCGACCCGGATCGAGGGGATGTATCAGGGCGCCTTCGCCGAGCTCAAGGACGGCACCAATGCGCTGGCCGAAGAGTTCGAGAGCACGCTCGCCCGCCTGGCCGAGACGGTTACCGCCGTCCGCAGCGCGACCAGCGAGATCCTCGACGGCGTCACCGATCTCGCCGAACGCACCAGCGAGGAGAGCAATGCCGTCTCGATGGCGACCAACCAGCTCGGCGCCTTCGCCGGCACAGTGAAGAAGACCGCGAGCGAGGCGGCCCAGGCGACCGGCATGGCGCAGGGCGCGGAAGAGCGTGCGCAGCAGGGTGAGAAGGTCGTGGCCTCGGCGCTGGAAGCGATGCAGCGCATCCGCCAGTCCTCGAGCAAGATTTCCGAGGTCATCGCGATGATCGACGAGATCGCCTTCCAGACCAACCTGCTGGCGCTCAATGCAGCGGTCGAGGCGGCGCGTGCCGGCGATGCCGGCAAGGGCTTCGCGGTGGTCGCGACCGAGGTGCGCAGCCTCGCCAAGCGCTCGGCCGATGCCTCGAACGACGTCAAGAAGCTGGTCGAGGCGGCGCATGGCGACGTCAAGGTCGGCGTCGGCCTGGTCGAAGAGACCTCCGCGATGTTCGGCGCGATCGTCTCCTCGGTGAACGAGCTGACCGGGCTGATGAACGGCATCTCGCAGACCGCCCGCAACCAGGCGAGCGACGTCTCGGCGATCAACACCGAGATCGACGGCATTGGCACGATGGCGCACCAGAACGCCGCGCTGGTCGAGGAGACGAACGCTGCGCTCGCCCTGACGGACGAGCAGACGCGGGCGCTGACCGAGCATATCGGCCGCTTCACCTTCCGGCAGAGCCAAGCGGCCGAGCATGACGAGCGCGAGGTCCCCGCCGCGGCATGACGCGCGCGATTGGAGCGATCCCGTTCCCATGAACGCAACAGGGCCTCCCGGTCGACCGGGAGGCCCTTTCGATTCCGGCCGCATGTGCCTTGCTTGCCGGGCGGCGGCGGTGCTAGGCGAAGAGCGGGCCGGTAGCTCAATGGTTAGAGCTCGCTGCTCATAACAGCGCCGGTGCCGGTTCGAGTCCGGCCCGGCCCACCATCTTTTTCCCAACCATTTGATTTCGCTTCCTTGCCAGTCGGTGCGGGAACAAGCGTTAGGCTTTGGTGCGGGAAACGGCCATGACGGTGGTCAGCGATTGGCGTCGAGCCGCGGTGCCGCTCTCCAGAGCATGGCGGCTCCCAGCAAGGCGGCGCCGATCGAGGCGGCGAAGACCGCGATCTTGGCGGCGGCGAAATCGCCAGGATCGGCGAAGGCCTGGCCGGCGATGAACAGCGACATGGTGAAGCCGATGCCGGCAAGTGCGCTCGCGCCGGCAAGCTGCAGCCAGGAATACTCCGCCGGCTTCACCGCGACGCCGAGGCGGACGGCCAGTGCGGTGGCGCCGAGCATGCCGAGCGGCTTGCCGAGCACGAGCCCTGCCATGATCGCGAGCAGCAGCATCCCGCGGCCTTCGAGGACATCGGGCGCGATGACGACGCCGGCATTGGCGAGAGCGAAGAGCGGCAGCACCAGATAGCTCGAGCGGGCGCCGGCATGGCGGAGCAGGCGGTCGGCCGGCGATTCCAGGCGATCGTGGATCGCGTCGAGCGCGCGCAGGGCCGGGGTCGAGGGGCCGTGCCGCAGGACCTCGGCACCATGGGCCGCTTCCGCCAGCATGATCGAATTGGCCTGGGCGGTGAGCGCGGTGAGATCGGCTGGCGGGCGCGTCGGAATGAACAGCGCCAGCACGACGCCGGCCAGCGTCGCATGCAAGCCCCCGGCATAGACGCAGAGCCAGAGCGCGATGCCGATCAGCGCATAGGGCGCGACGCGATAGATATGCGAGCGGTTGAGCGCTGCAAGCCCGCCCGTCAGGATCAGCGCGGCCAGCAGGTAACCGAGCTGGAGCTTGCCCGAATAGAACAGCGCCACCACGATGATCGCGCCGATATCGTCGACGATGGCCGCGGCGGTGAGGAAGATGCGCAGCTCGATCGGCACCCGCGAGCCCATCATGACAATGATCGCGATCGCGAAGGCCGTGTCGGTCGCCATCGGCACGCCCCAGCCATGCGACCAGGGCCCGCCGGGCAGGACGAGCATGTAGAGCGCCGCCGGCACGACCATGCCGCCGACCGCGCCGGCGATCGGCAGTGCGGCGGAGCGCCGCCCGGCGAGATGCCCGACGGTGAACTCGCGCTTGATCTCCAGCCCGACGACAAGGAAGAAGATCGTCAGCAGGCCGTCATTGACCCAGTGCTGGAGCGACATCCCGAAGCGGGCATCGCCGAAGGACAGCGCCAGCTCGCGATGCCAGAACGCCTCGAAGCCCGGCCCCAGCGGCGAATTGGTCAGCGCGATTGCGAGGATCGTCGCGAGCAGGAGCAGGATGCCGGCCGAGGGCCCCCAGCTGGCGAAGTCGAGTGCTGCGGCCCGGAAGCGGTGGCCGAGCGTCCCCAGCATCGCATCGAGGAAGGAGCTTTCATCCCAGGGGCCATCATAACGCCGCTCGTTGATGAAGAAGCTCGGTGTGAAGCGCACGCCGCTGGCATGGGAGCTGGCGATGTCGGCTTCGACGCGTGCCGCGGCCCGTTGCGCGTCGGTGGCGTCGTGCTCGGGGTCGATATCCGCAAGCCCGAGATCGCGCGCGACCGCCTCGAGATCCTCTTCGGTCAGCACCTGGGAGCGGGTCATCAGCTTGACATGCGCGTCCCAGAACTGCTCAGCGGTCGCTGCGCGTTCGACGAGGGCGGCGGCGCGCAGCGCGATGTCGCTGCCGGTCAGGGGCCGATGGCGGAAGACGTAGCGCAGGCGCTCGCCGAGCTGGTCGCGGACCTCGGCAATGCGCTCATTGGCGGCGCGGCAATAGGGGCAGGCATAGCTGCCATATTCAACGAGCGTGATCTGGGCGAGGCCGGGGCCGAGGATGTGATCGATCCTATCATCGACCGAGCGGTCGAGGCGGTTGGCAATCGCGGCCTCGGACATCCCCGTGGTCCCCTTCCTTCGACGAAAGCCGCCCGCCGCCTGGGTGCGGCCTTCCGGGCAAACCGATCCTGCCCATGGTAGCCACAATCGGGAAGATGCGTCAGCATCGGGTTTGGCCGCGCCGGCCGTCGGTCGGGCCGTTGGGCGCGAGGGAGCAACGATGACACGCCTTCTGGGAATTTCCGGCAGCCTGAGACAGGCGTCTTTCAATACTGGCCTGCTGCGGGCCGCAACGGAGCTCACGCTCGACGGCGCGACCCTGCTGGCCGGCAGCATCGAGGGCATTCCGCTCTATAACGGCGACGACGAGCGGGAGCAGGGGATACCGCCCGCGGTGCAGGCGCTGAAGCAGCAACTGGCGGCGGCCGATGGCCTGCTGCTGTTCACGCCGGAATACAACAACTCATTGCCGGGCGTGTTCAAGAACGCGATCGACTGGCTGACGCGGCCGGCCTCCGATATCGGGCCGCTGTTCGGCGGCAAGCCGGTCGCCGTGCTCGGCGCCTCTCCGGGCGGCTTCGGGACGATCCTGGCACAGGATGCCTGGCTGCCGGTGCTGCGCACTCTCGGGACCCGGCCCTGGTTCGAGGGCCGGCTGATGGTGTCGCGGGCGCAGAGCGTCTTCGACGCCGAAGGCAACCTGACCGACGAGACCACGCGTCAGCGTCTCGCGCAGTTCATCGCGGGTTTCGCCGCCTTCGCCGCCGGGCGCTGAGCCCCTGTCAGGAAGCGCGGCGCGAAAGCCAGTCCGCGGCCAGGTCGATCGACGGCATCAGGGCCGGACGGCTGATCGAGGTGCTGCCGGATTGGGCACCGCGATGAATGATCGAGACCCAGGAGCGTGATAGCTTGGGGGCATACGCTCCTGGGCCGGGTGTGGCGCGCGTCCGCTCGGGACGCGCGGGATCAGGCGAGCGGCTTGAGGTTGGCCTCGATCCGCGCCCGCTGCGCCTCGAGGAAGGGCGGCAGCGCCAGTCGCTCGCCGAGCGTCTCCAGCGGCTCATCGACCGCGAAGCCGGGTCCATCGGTGGCGATCTCGAACAGATTGCCACCCGGCTCGCGGAAATAGAGCGACCGGAAATAGTAGCGCTCGACTTCGCCGCTGGAGGGAACCCGGTTTTCAGCCAGGCGACGGGACCACGCGTTCATGCCTTCGAGATCCGGAGTCCGGAAGGCGACGTGATGGACGCCACCCGCACCCTGCCGAGCGATGGGCAGGCCAGGCTGGACCGCAACGTGCAACTCCGCGGCCGGGCCGCCTTCGCCCATCGTGAAGACATGCACCTCGCCTGCGCCGTCGGGCGAGGCGTAGCTGCGTTCGCGGCGCATGTTCATGACCTGCGTCAGCACGGCTTCGGTCGGACCGAGGTCGGGCACGCTGATCGTGATCGGGCCGAGCCCCCGGATCTGGTGTTCTGCCGGGACGGGGCTGCCCGACCAGGCATGAGCCTCGCCGGCGCCACCGTCGTCGATGAAGCGCAGACGCTGCCCTTCCGGGTCTTCGGCGTCGAAGGACGCCCTGCCGTCCAGCAGCGCCACGTCGGTTTTGGCGTAGCCGCCGGCCGAAAGGCGCTCGTGCCAGAAATTCAGCGCGGTCTCGCCGGCGACGCGCAATCCTGTGCGCGAGATCGCATGCGTACCGCGCCGTTCGGGCGCTGCGGGCCAGTCGAAGAAGGTGATGTCGGTGCCCGGGCTCGCCTGCCCGTCGGCGTAGAACAGGTGATAGGCCGAGGTATCGTCCTGGTTCACCGTCTTCTTGACGAGGCGCAGGCCGAGCGTGTCGGTGTAGAAGCGCTTGTTGCCGGGTGCGTCGGCGGTGATCGCCGTCAGATGATGGATGCCGCTGAGTTGAAGAGCCATGATCGTCCCTTTCTGGTTTCTCCTGCCTGATATCGAGGCGCCGGCTTGGCTCGGTAGGGGATGATTCAAGAACGGGTTGTTCGAGAAACGCGAACAGCTGGTCCCCACGGCCTGGCCAGCTCTGATTGACGTGCAAATCCGACGCGGTCCGGGTCTTGGCCATAACATCGCCCAGAAATGACCAAACCGGCTTCAGTCTGTGAACGCATTTGCACGGCCTGATACGGCTTCCATCGGCAAAACACAGGAGGATACTCCATGCGAACCGCCATGATTGCCATCGGCACTGCTTTGATCGTCTCGGGCAGCGCGATGGCGCAAGCTCCGGCGTCGCCGACAGCACCGGCACAATCGGCTCCCTCCACTCAAAAGGAAACGACGATCAAGTCGATCAGCGTCGTCGACATGGACGCATTGCCGGCTGCCGCCCAGGAGCAGGTCAAGCAGCAATCGGCGGCGCAGCCGGCCGGGCAGCTTCAGCAGATCCAGGCCACGATCGAAAACGAGCCGAAACTGAAATCGGCCCTTGCCGTGAAGGGCTTCACGTCCCGGGATGTGGTGATGGCCGCGCTCGACAGCGAGGGTGAGCTGACCATCGTCGCGAAACGGGCGGCGTAAGCCGGATCGATCAGCCCTCCCGGAGGATGCGGACGAGTTCCGCCTCGACCTCCGGGGGATGGCCGAGGGCTTCGAGCTTCGCAACCGTGGCTTCGACGGGATAGTCGAAGCTGCGGAGCTCGAGGACGCCATCCTGCCAGACCGCATAGCTCGGCCGCGGCTTGGCGCCGCGCGGCTGGCCGATGCTGCCGGGATTGACGACCGTCCTATCGCCGATCCGGCGGATGAAGGGCGTATGCGTGTGCCCGACGAGGAGCACGTCGGCATCGACGCTTTCCAGTTCGGCTGCCCAGCCATCCGCATCCTCCAGCAGGTAGCCGTAATGCGGGTCCGACGGCGTGGCGTGGACGAGCTGGAACCGGGTTCCGTCGCGCACGGCCCGGACGGTCAGCGGCAGCTCGCGCAGATAAAGCTTCTGCTCCTCGTTCAGCTCTGCCGAGCTATGACGGCGCGTCGCCTCGGCGATGGCGCGGAATTTCGGCGTCCAGCGGCTGTCGTCGTCGAAGCCGACGGCGTGGTCGTGGTTGCCCTGGATCGCGATATCGGCCCGATCGCGGATGATCTCGACGACTTCGCGCGGCTGCGGACCGAAATTGACCTGATCGCCCAGCACCCAGAGCTCGTCATGGTTCTCGGAGAACGCCCGGAGCGCATCGAGATTGCCGTGGATGTCGGAGATGATCGCGATTTTCATGGGTCGGCTCGTCAGATTGTCGTGGATGGCTCATACGCGCATGAGCCATCCGTCAGTCCTGCTTAAGCCTGGCGCTTCGCGAAGGCGAGCCCGGCCTGGGCTCAGACCGGGATCAGCGTCGCGACATGCCGGTCGGTGGGGCGATCGCTTTCGGCAAGGCCTGCGGTCACGCCAGCGCGGTCGGCCGGGCTGCGGTTCTGGCTGAGCTTGCGCTTGCCTTCGAGCGTCACGATCGGCATGCGCATCCCGACGATGCCGCGCAACTGCGCCTGGACGAATTCCGGCGGTGCATCGGAGACCGCCCAAGGCGCGGCGCGCTCGCCCTCGTGCAGGCTGGTCAGGCGCGTGACGACGTCGAGCAGCCGGGTAGGGTCGTCGAAGAACTCGACCGGGCCGGAGGCGTGGACCGTCACGTAGTTCCAGGTCGGCACGACCTTGCCGGTCTCCTGCTTCACCGCATACCAGCTTGGCGTGACATAGGCGTCGGGGCCGGCGAAGATGGCGAGGCCGTTGCCGATGACGGGTGCGCGCCATTGCGGGTTCGCCCTGGCGAGATGGCCGTAGATCACGCCATGCTCGCCCTCGCTTGAGTCCATGAAGAGCGGCAGCGGGGTCGCCAACGGGCCGTCCACCGTTGCGGTGATGAAGGTGGCGAGGCGCGCGGCCCGGATCGTGGCCAGCAGGCTCGTCCTGTCCTCGTCGCGAAAGGCCGGTGGGGTGTACATGCGGGAACTCCTTGTGTCGGCGCTGTCATGCCTGCAATCTGGACCCATCGGAATATCCAGTTCTGAAGGTTTTCTGTGGTCCAGTTGGAAGAGCAGGGCGTCGCCCGCCGGATCATCGCCGCGATCAAGCAGCGCATCCATGACGGAGAATATCGCCCCGGCGATCGCCTGCCGTCGAGCCGGGCGCTCGCCATCGAATGGGGCGTGTCGCGGACCACGGTCACGGCCGCCTATGGGCAATTGATCGCAGAGGGCTATCTGCTCAATCGTCCCGGCGCGCGTGCCGTCGTGGCGCGCGGGCTTGCGGCAGCGCCGATGCCGAAAGCCGCGGCGCCCACCGGCACGCGCGCCTTGTCCGATTTCGCGCGGCGTCTGCTGGCCTTCCCCGCACCAGCCCGGTTCCAGACCTATCGCATCGCCGATCTCCGCTATGGCGACCTGAACGGGGCGGATTTTCCGATGCTGGCCTGGCGCCGCGCGCTCAACCGGGCAAGCCTGCGCCGCACCGAGCGTTTGCGTTACAGCGACCCGCAGGGCTCGGCTCCGCTCAGGGCCGCCCTGCAGAGCTATCTGTGGCGCGCCCGCGGGATCAGCTGCGCGCCGGAGCAGATCATCGTGGTCAACGGCTCGCAGCAGGGTCTCGATCTCTGCGCCCGGCTGCTGCTCAACCCTGGCGACCGCTTCGTCATGGAAGACCCCGGCTATGTTTTGGCCCGGCATGCTTTCGCGGCCTCCGGCGGGGTGATCGTGCCCGTTGCCGTCGATCGCGAGGGCATCCGGACGGAAGGCTTGCCGGCGGCGCGATTGGCCTATGTCACGCCGTCCCATCAGTATCCGCTGGGCAGCGTGCTTTCGGCGGCGAGGCGACGGGCCTTGCTGGATTGGGCTGCCGAGACCGGGGTCATGATCGTCGAAGACGATTACGATGGCGAATACCGGCACAATATCGCACCGATCCCGCCTCTCCAGGCATCCGCGCCTGATACGGTCATCTATCTCGGCACGGTCTCGAAGACGCTCTCGCCGACGCTGCGGCTCGGCTACCTCGTCGTGCCGCCCGATCTCTGCGGCGTCTTCGCGGAGGCCAAGCGCCTGACCGACCGGCACACACCGCTGCTGGAGCAGGAGGCGCTGGCGGAGTTTCTCGCCAGCGGTGGCTATGAGCGCCATATCCGCAGCATCCGCCGGCGCAATGCGGAGCGCCGGGCCGCGCTGTTGCAGGCTCTGGCGACGGAGTGTGGTTCGCGCCTGACGGTGACCGGTGCGGATACCGGCCTGCATGTCGTCGCCTGGTTGAACGGCGTCCCGGCGGAGCAGGAGGCGGCGATCGTCGATGCCGCACGCGCGGCCGGGATCGGCCTCTATCCGATCGGGCCGCTCTATGCCTCTGCCTCGGAGCGCCCGGCCGAGGCCGGCTTCGTCATCGGCTATGCGGCGCATGATGTCGAAGTGATCCGGCGCGGTGTCGCCGGGCTGGCCGAGGTGTTCGCGGCGGTCGGCTGAAATCAGTTCCGCAGGCCGCCGAGCATCAGGTCGCAGTAATCCTGCGCGAAGGCAGCGGCGCGGCGGCCCTTGCCCGGCTTGAACCAGCGCACCATCCAGTTGAGCATCGAGAGGATGGCACGGCTGGTGGTGTCGATATCGATCGCGCGGAAGGCGCCTTGGGCGACGCCGTCGGCGATGATCTGCCGCAGAGCCTGCTCGTGATCGTCGCGCAGCTTCTGCGCCTCCGCGATCATCACCACATTCTCCATGCCGCCATAGCCGACGAGCATGGTGAGGAAGCCGTCATAATGCTCCTCGAAGAAATCCGCATGGGCGGTCATGAAGCGCGCGAGCGCCTCTTCCGGGCCGGAGGCCTGCGCGACGACCTGTGAGACGTGACGGCGCAGCCCTTCCAGCGTGCGCACGATGATCGCCTCGTAGATCTCCTTCTTGTTCGGGAAATAGTGATAGATCGCGGCCTTGGTGACCCCGACGGAGGCGGCGAGTTCTCCCAGCGACGTCCCGTCATAGCCGTCCTGGGCGAAGAGCCGGGCGGCATCGTCGAGGATGCGGTTACGCGCATCTGGAATTGTCGGCGGGCGGCCCTGGCGCTTCGATTTGATTTCGCTGTTGCCGGGCGCCGACATGGCTTTAAGTCAGCCGATCGCGCCGGAGGAGCGCAGCCGTTCGATCTGCTCAGGTCCAAGGCCGAGATGCTCGGCCAGAACCGCGTCGGTATGCTGCCCGATCGCGGGCGGCGGCGTCGGCTCCCGGCCCGGGCTTGCGGACATGCGCAGCGGACTGCGGACCGAGCGGAAACTGCCGATGGTCGGAGCGGGTACGGAGACGACGCTCTGGCGCAGCGCCGCGATGTCGCTGGTCAGGGCCTGGCCGACGCTGCGGACTTCGCCGGCCGGCACGCTGGCGGCACGCAGGTCGGCGAGCAGCGCGGGCAGACTCAGGCTTGCGAAATGCTGTTCGAGCAAGGGGAGCAGCGTATCCCGATGCTCGGTGCGCTTGCGGTTGGTCGCGTAGCGCGGGTCGTCGGAAAGCTGGGCCAGGCCGATGACCCGGCAGAAGCGGCGGAACTGCTCTTCAGTCCCGACGGCGATGGCGATGCGCCCGTCGCTGCAGGCGAAGATCTGGTACGGCGCGATGCTGGGATGGGCATTGCCGTAGCGGCCATGCTCCTTGCCGGTGTTGAGGTAGCCCGAGGCGACATTCGCGAGGAGGAACAAGGCGCTGTCGTTGAGGCCGATATCGAGCCATTGCCCCTCGCCGGTGCGCTCGCGCATGTAGAGCGCCGCGAGCACCGCCTGGACGGCGTTCATGCCGGTGACGAGATCGATGAAGGCGACGCCGAGCCGCATCGGTTCGCCATCGCGCTCGCCGGTGATCGCCATGAAACCGGATTCGGCCTGGATTATGAAATCGTAGCCGGGGCGCTCTTCGAGTTCGTGCCCGCGCCCGTAACCGGAGATCGAGCAGACGATCAGGCGCGGATTGATCGCCTTGAGGTCCTCATAGGTCAGCTTGAACTTGCGCAAGGAGGCCGGCCGAAAATTCTCGACCAGAATGTCGGCCTGCTTGGCGAGCGCGACGATGATCTCACGGCCCTCGGCTGTGCCGATATCGATGGTCAGGCTCTTCTTGTTGCGGTTGGCGCCGAGATAATAGGTCGAGATGCCCTCGACCGAGGGCGGCATCCAGCCGCGCGTGTCGTCGCCTACGCCGGGCTGCTCGATCTTCCAGATCTCGGCGCCGAGATCGCCCAGCGTCATGGTCGCCCAGGGTCCCGCGAGGACGCGGGAGAGATCGAGGACCTTGATGCCGTCCAGTGCCGCGCCCATCGCCTGTCGCCTCGCGCTCTCGATATTTACTTACCGACTGGAAGGTATTTAGCTGTCCTGCCTTGTCAAGGAAGCCCGAGCGGCCGGGCAAGGGCAAGCGAGGAGACGGCGATGGCCTTGGACAGCGAGACGATGCAGGGGTTGCTGGAGAGCGTCGCGCGCTTCGTCCGCGAGCGGCTGCGGCCCCTGGAACATCAGGTCGCGCAGGAGGATCGCATTCCCGCGGAGATCCGCCGGGAGATCGCGGAAATGGGCCTGTTCGGCCTGTCGATCCCGGAAGAGTACGGCGGTCTCGGCCTGACGATGGAGGAGGAGGTCCGGGTCGCCTTCGAGCTCGGCAGGACCTCGCCGGCTTTCCGCTCGCTGATCGGGACCAATAACGGCATCGGCTCGCAAGGGCTGATCATGGATGGCACCGCGGAGCAGAAGCAGCGCTACCTGCCGCGGCTGGCCTCGGGCGAGCTGATCAGTTCCTTCGCGCTGACGGAGCCGGAGGCGGGTTCGGATGCGGCCTCGCTGAAGACCTCGGCGCGAAAGGTCGAGGGCGGCTATGTCCTCAACGGCACCAAACGCTTCATCACCAATGCCCCGCATGCCGGGCTGTTCACGGTGTTCGCGCGTACCGACCCGTCGCAGCCCGGTGCCAAGGGTGTCTCGGCCTTCCTCGTCGAGGCGGGTACTCCGGGGCTCTCGCTCGGGCCGATCGACAAGAAAATGGGCCAG
Source organism: Allobosea sp. GW822-FHT05A11 (assembly GCF_058800455.1). NCBI lineage: Bacteria > Pseudomonadati > Pseudomonadota > Alphaproteobacteria > Hyphomicrobiales > Alloboseaceae > Allobosea > Allobosea sp. GW822-FHT05A11. Next base: position 867,025 of record NZ_JBXAMI010000001.1, read on the forward strand.
AGCGGTTCGCATACCTCGGACGTGATCTTCGAAGATTGCCGCGTGCCGGCCGATGCTCTGCTGGGCGGGCGCGAAGGGCAGGGCTTCCGCACGGCGATGAAGGTGCTCGATCGCGGGCGCCTGCATATCTCCGCGGTCTGCGTCGCGATGGCCGAGCGCGTGATCGATGACAGCCTGCGCTATGCCGTCGAGCGCAAGCAGTTTAGCCAGCCGATCGCCGAGTTCCAGTTGGTCCAGGCCATGCTCGCCGACAGCCGGACCGAGGCCTATGCGGCGCGTTGCATGGTGCTGGAGACCGCGCGCGCCAAGGATCGTGGCGAAGACGTCGCGACGGACGCAGCCTGCTGCAAGCTCTTCGCCAGCGAGATGGTCGGCCGTGTGGTCGACCGCGCGGTGCAGATCCATGGCGGGGCCGGCTATATCGCCGACCACGGCATCGAGCGCTTTTACCGGGACGCGCGCCTGTTCCGGATCTACGAGGGCACCTCGCAGATCCAGCAGATCGTCATCGCCCGCAACATGGTGAAGGCGCTGGGCTGAAGTCCCTCAGCGCCGCTCGTCGAGAGCGTCGCGGACGCCGTCGCCGAGCAGGTTCACCGCCAGGATCAGCAGGCAGAGCCCGGCGCCCGGCAGGGCGATCAGCCAGGGGTCGAACAGGATGTGCTCGCGTCCTTCCGCGATCATCAGGCCCCAGGAGGGCGTCGGCGGTTGGGCGCCGAGGCCGAGGAAGGACAGCGCGGCTTCGAGCAGGATGACGTTGGCGATCTCCAGCGTCGCGACCACGATCAGCGTGTTGCGCAGGTTCGGCAGGATGCCGTGCAGCATGATGTAGAGATGCGAGGCGCCGAAGGATTGGGTTGCCTGCACGAACTCCCGGCTGCGCAGGCTCTGCGCCGCGGCGCGCACGACCACCGCAAAACGGTCCCAGAGCAGGAGGCTCAGCACGATCGCGAGCGTCTTCAGGGAGGCGCCACCCAGCGCCACCGCGGCGAGCGCGACCAGCACGATCGGCAGCGACAGACGGGTCGTCACGATGAAGCTGATCGCCATGTCGACACGGCCGCCGAAATAGCCGGCGGCAAGGCCGAGCATCGTGCCGATGAATCCGGCGCAGAGCGTTACACCAAGCCCGATCAAGAGCGAGACGCGCGCGCCATAGAGCAGGCGGGCAAGGTAGTCGCGGCCGAGATGGTCGGTGCCGAGGAGGTGTGCCGGGTCCGAGCCCGGATACCAGAAGGGCGGGATCATGCGCTTGCCGAGATCCTGCGCAATCGGATCATGGCTCGTCAGCCAGGGCGCGAAGATCGCGACGAAGACGATGACGGCGAGCAGGCCGCCGCCGATGCGGATGGCGCTGCTGGCGCTCAGGCCCTTGAAGAGCTTGCGCCGGCAGATGGCAGGGCTGTCGGCGATCGACATCAGGCGCTCCTCAGGCGGGGATCGAGCCAGGCATTGATCAGGTCGGCCACTGTCGTCAGCGTCACGTAGATCAGCGAGAGGATCAGGATGATCGCCTGCACGACGGGCAGGTCGCTGCGTAGCAGCGATTCCCAGGCGAGGCGGCCGAGGCCATTGATGGCGAAGACGCTCTCGATCACGATCGAGCCCGAGAGCATCAGGCCGAACTGGACGGCTGCGAGCGAGACCAGCGGCAGCACGGCGTTGCGCAGCGCATGGACCAGCAGCACGCGCGGCTGCGAGGCGCCCTTGGCGCGAGCGGTGCGGATATAGTCGGCGGTGAGCACGTCGATCATGCCGGCACGCGTCAGGCGCATCAAAGCGGGCATCGCGTAATAGCTGAGCACCACGACGGGCAGGATATAGCCCTGCCAGCTCTCGGTGCCGGAGATCGGCACGAGCCCGTACCAGACGCCGAAGACGACGATCAGGATCAGGCCGAGCCAGAAGCTCGGGATCGCCTGGCCGAGGACGGCGAGCATCAGCGCGATCCGGTCGATCGTGCCGCCCGGCTTGAGCGAGGCGAGGATACCGAGCGGGACCGCGACCACGAGCGCGAGCAGGAAGGCAAGAGAGCCGAGGACGAGCGTGACCGAGAGCCGCTCCGTGATGATCGGCGCGACCGGCAGGTTGAAATAGAGGCTGGTGCCAAAATTGCCGGTGAAGGCATTGCCGATCCAGCTCAGGAACTGGAGCGGGATCGGCCGGTCGAGGCCATAGGCCTGCCGGATCAGTTCGACATCCTGCGCCCGGCCGGCCTGGCCGGCCAGGACAACGGCGGGATCGCCGGAGACGAACATCAATCCGAAGGCGACGGCCGAGACGGCGAGCGCCACGAGGGCGGCGACGATCAGGCGGCGCGCGAGAAAGGGCAGCATGACGGCTCCGGGAATAGCGGGTCGGCCTGCCTGGCAGGGATGGCGCCGCTACCAGCCGGGGACTGGAAGCGGCGCGGCGATAGGAGCGAAGTTGTTACTTCCAGCTCGACAGCCACCAGCGGGCGAACTCGTCCGGATGGGGCTTGAAGGTGAGCTGCTGCGACAGGCCGTAATTGATGTTGAAGTCGTACATCGGCAGCCAATAGGCCTGATCGGCGATCTTCTTCAGCGCCTTGGCGTAGTTCGCCTCGCGTAGCGCGCGGTCCTGCGAGGTGTCGGCCGCGTTGACCAGCTCCATGACTTCCTTGTCCTGGACGAGGTCGTCGGCGCCGCCGCCGAAGAAGTTGGAGATGATGAAGGCGACGTCGCCGGTGCCGTAGCTGCCCCAGTTGGTGAAGAAGGCCGGCAGTTCGCCCGCACGCCACTTCTGCACGCCGGCGGCATATTGCTGCTCGTTGAGCGTGACGCGGATGCCGGCCTTGCCGAGATCGCTGGCGATCGCCTCGGCGACCGGGCGCGGCATGGCGGCGAAGACCATCTCGATATCGACCCCGTTGGCGAAGCCGGCTTCGCTCAGCAGCGCCTTGGCCTTGGCTGGGTCATAGGCGTATTTCGTCACGTCCTGCGCACAGCCGAACTGCTTGGGATTGCAGGCGGCATTCAAGACCTGCGAGGCGCCGCCGGCGAAGGCCTTGACGATGGCCTCGCGGTTGACGGCGTGGTTGATCGCCTGCCGGACCTTCAGGTTCTTGGTCGGGTAGTCCTTGCCCTTTCCGGTCACGGTCATGCCGACATAGGAGATGCGCATGATCGGGCCGTTGACGATCTGCACGCGGCTGGCGAGGCGCGCCGCCTGATCCGGCGGGATGCGCCAGGTCCAGTCGAGCTTGCCGGCCATCAGTTCGGCGAACTGGGTGTTGAGCTCGGGAATGGTGCGCACGACGATCTTGCCGATGGCGGGCTTGCCCTTGGGGCTGCCGGCATAATGGCCGTCGAAGCGCTCGAAGGCGTAGCGGATGCCGGGCGTCATCTCGACGAGCTTGTAGGGGCCGGTGCCGACGGGCTTGGCCGCCATGCCGGCCGAGCCGACCTCCTTGAAATAAGCGGCCGGATAGATCGGCAGCGCATCGGCCAGCATCTCGATAGCGCCGGCGAAGGGCTTGCCCATCTTGATGCGGACCTGGAAGTCCGAGACCTTCTCGACCTTGTCGATCCAGTCCACGGCGATGCGGAAGCGCGTGCCATAGGCGGGGTCGAGCACGGTGGTCAGGGTGTAGACCACGTCGTCGGCGGTGAACTTCGCGCCGTTATGGAAGGTCACGCCCTCGCGCAGGTCGAACTCCATCGTCGTCGGATCGACGAAGCGCCAGGCCTTGGCGAGCGCCGGCTTGATCTCGCCGGTGTCGAGATCCTTGTAGAGCAGGCCGTCATAGATGTGCCGGGCGAGGATCAGGCCCTCGCGGCCGGCGATCTTGTAGGTGTCGAGCGCTTCCGGCTCCAGCGCGAAGGCGGCGTTGAGCGTGTCGTCAGCCTTGCCGGCGAAGGCCGGTGCCGGTGCGAAGGCGAGCGAGGCGGCCAGCAGCGCGCCGGCCAGCGCGGTCGTTCCCAAAATCTTCATCGGTATGTTCCCCTGTGTTTACTGGATGATCCATCCGGCCGGAGCGCGCCTCTATGGGCGATTCTGCGGCCGGGGCCTATCAGGCTCGCGACTTTTCGAAGAGCTTCCGCGCGCCGTTGATCTCGTCGATGCGCTCGCCCTTGCGGACCCGCTCGATAACGCCGGGCTCGGCGGCCTGCATGGCGGCGCAGGTCCTGGCGAGGGTTTCGGCCTGCGTGGGATCGATGACGCAGACGCCGTTCTCGTCGGCGAGGACGAGGTCGCCGGGGCGCACCGTCGCGCCGCCGCAGTTCACGGTCTCGCCGACGGAGCCGCCCTTGCCGAGGAGCTTCGTCGTCAGGGGCGAGCGGCCGCGGCACCAGACCGCCAGGCCCGAGGCGCGGATCGCCGCGACATCAGTGACGAAGCCGTCGATGACCACGCCGACGATGCCGACGGCCTGGGCGGCGGCGGTCATCACCGCGCCCCAGCAGGCATGGCGATCGTCGCCCTGACGGTCGATGACGAGGATGTCGCCGGGCTTGGCCTGCGTCAGGGCGCAGGAGAGCACCGCGCCGTCATCCGGCGGAACGCTGACGGTGAGGGCCGGGCCGCAGACGCGCGGGCCCTCGATGACGCATTGGATCGCGGGGACCATGAAGCCCTCGGTCAGGATATGGCCGAGCGTCGCGGTCTCGATCTCGCGGAAGAGCGCGGCGCGCTGTGCGATCGAGGCTTCGGCCGATGATCCGGTCGCTGTCATGGTCGCCCTTGCGCTGGAGGATGTCGCGTTCTGCCGAACCTACGGAAGCACCGAAACCGGGTCCAATAGACAGTTCCTATGCTAAGCATAGGCTTGCCACGGCAGCGGGTTTGCATAAGGGGCAAGGACCGCGAACGGAAGAGAGATACGCGCTTGAGCGGAACGAAGCCGAAGCTGCACCATCTCAACTGGAACCTGCTGCACACCTTCCTCGTCATCGTCGAGGAGCGCAGCATCACGCGGGCGGCCGACCGTCTGCTCGTGCGCCAGCCCACGGTCAGCGCGGCGCTGCAAAGGCTCGAGGAGACGCTGGGCGGCCAGCTCATCCAGCGCGACAGCCGGCGCTTCGTCCTGACCAAGCGCGGCGAATTGCTCTACAAGGAATGCGTCGACATCTACCGCAGCGTGGCGCGGATCGGCGACCGGCTGTCGGAGGATCATGACGATCTGACCGGGCTCGTGCGGCTGCTCGTCGTGACCCATGTCGTGCTGCCGCCGCTCGACCGGACGCTGACGCTGCTCAACCGCAAGCATCCCGGCGTCAGCGTGCGCATCGACGTCGCCAACAGCCAGGACATCGTCCGCGCCATCTCGCAGAAGCTCAGCCCCTTCGGTTTTTGCCTGCTCGCCAAGCCTTTGGCCGGGCTCGATTGCCGACCACTGCTGCGCGAGGAATTCGGTATCCTGTGCGGGCGCGGGCATCCGCTCTTCGGGCTCTCGGACGTGCCGTTGGCCGAGTTGCGCGACGAGCCCTTCGTGGCGCTCGCCTGCGGGCAGGACGGGGCGCTGGAGCCAATGGTCTCGGTCAGGGAAGGGGCGGGGCTGGGCAGCCGGGTCGTCGGCTCCAGCCCGAATCTCGAAGAGGTCACCCGGATGATCGCCGCCGGGCTCGGCATCGGTATCCTGCCGCTGGCCTCGGTGGCGGAGGCGCTGGAAAGTCGTTCCCTGTGGAACCTCGCACGGCCCGAGGATCTGCTCGGCGCCGATCTCTATTTCGTCTCCAATCCGGCGATGCAGCTCAATGCCGCGGAAGAGGCCTTCCTGCGGCTGTTCGAGCAGCAGCGCGTCGCGACCGAGGAGGAGCTGGCGGCCGAGGCCGCCGAGGCGCTTCTCAGTGCCCGTTTGGACAATCAGCCCTCATCCTGAGGAGCCGCGTAGCGGCGTCTCGAAGGATGTTCCAGGAGGCTCCCGAGACATCTGGAACACCTTCGAGGCGCCATTCCTGACAGAATGGCTCCTCAGGATGAGGGCTCGGGAATTTCGGAGCGTCCTGCTCAGCGATCCGCCCGTGCCATGACGGTGTGAAGCAGGACGTTGAGGCCGGGCTCCAGATCTTCCCTCGTGCAGAGTTCGGCATTGTTATGGGTGATGCCGCCCTTGCAGGGCGCGAAGATCATCGTGGTCGGGGCATGGCGCGCGACGAAATAGGCGTCGTGGCCGGCCTGGCTGAGGATGTCCTGCGTGCGATAGCCCAGCGCCAGCGAGGTCTGGCGGACGCTGTCGATCAGCTCCTGAGCGAAGATCTTGCCGCCCCATTTCCAGATATCGAGGATCTCGGCGGTGCAGCCGGCGCGGGCGGCGGATTCGCCGACGGCGCGGCGGACGCGCTCGGCCATGACCTCGGAGGTTTCCGGATCGGGGTGGCGGACATCGCAGACGGCCTGCGCCCAGTCGGAGAGTATACCCGGCTTGTTCGGCCAGGCGGCCAGGCGTGCGGCCGTCGCCTTGCCGCCGCCGGCGGCATAGGCCCAGCCGATCTCGTCGGTCTCGACCAGCAGACGGGCGCCGGCCAGAAGGGCGTTGCGGCGGCGCTCCATCGGCCAGGGACCGGTATGGGCGGTCTCGCCCTTGAACTCGACGAGCATGCCGGTGCTCGGGAAGCCGCCGGTGACGACGCCGACCTGCATGCCGTCGCGGTCGAGGTAGTAGCCCTGCTCGATATGGAACTCGATGTAGGCGTCGAAGGCGTGCGGTGCCGCTTCCATCTCGCCGCGATAGCCGATCCGCTCCAGTTCCTGGCCGATCGTGCGGCCTTCCTCGTCGGTGCGCCCCTGCGCGAAGTCGAGTGTGTAGGCGCCGACGAAGCAGCCGGAGCCGACCATCGGCGGCGAGAAGCGTGCGCCTTCCTCGTTGGTCCAGTTGACGATCTCGATCGGCCGGCGCGTGCGATGGCCGAGCGCATCGAGCGTGCGGCAGACTTCGAGACCGCCGAGCACGCCGGCGATGCCGTCGAAGCGGCCGCCATTGATCTGGGTATCGAGATGGCTGCCCATCACCACAGGGGGCAGGCTGTCATCGGTACCGGCGCGGCGGGCGAAGATGTTGCCGATGCCGTCGACGCGGACCTCCAGCCCGGCCTCGCGGCACCAGCCGACGAAGGTATCGCGGATGTCCTTGTCGGCATCGGAGAGGGCGAGGCGCGAGAGACCGCCCGGCCGGCCCGGGCCGATTTCCGCCGAACGCTCGATCGTGGTCCAGAACCGCTCGATGTCGATACGGGCCGTGTCGAGGCTGGGCATGATCGTCTCCTCTCCGCCGGGGCGGGCGGGGGCTGCTGCGGGCGAACAGGTCCGCTCTGCCAGGGAGAGCGAACCATCCGCCGCAGGATTTCAGGCCGGGAGCGGCGCAGGCAAATAGATATTGCCTATGCTTGCCATCGGCGCGCCCGCGTCAGCGCAATTGGCCAGCCGCTTCGGCCGCTCGTTGCCGGGGCCGGACGATCGCCCAGGAGCCGACGAGCACGATGATCTCGGAGAGCGCGCCGCCGAGCAGCGCCCAGGACGGGGAGACCGTCAGCAGCAGGACGAAGACGAGCAGCAATCCGGCGGCGGCAGCGATCGCCGAGAGGATGGCGATGGAGCGATAGTCCTGCACGATCTCCAGCCAGATGCGCGGCATGACATAGAGCATCGGCAGGCTGCTCATCACCCAGGCCAGGACCGAGATCTTCAGGAAGCGCGTGCCTTCGAGGCTGTCGGGTTCGATGAAGGGCAGGGCGATCAAGACGACGATGCCGTAGAGGATGCCCAGGCAGGCGAGCGGCAGGGGCCAGCGCCGCAGCCTTTGCCCGACCTTGGCGAAGTCGCGATGCGCCATGAGCTTCGAGAGCTCGGGGTGCATCATGTTGGCGAAGGCTGTGGAGACGATGCGCAGCGGCACGAAATTGACCAATGCCGCCGCGATCGGGGCGTAAGCCGCCGGGCCGGCCATCGCCGCGACCATCAGTGCCATGCCCTGGCCCTGCAGGTTGGTGATCGTCACGCTCAGCACCGACCATTTCAGGTCGCGCCAGAGCCGACGATAGCGCCGCCAGACATGCCGGCCGAAGCTGAGCCGAAGCGTGCGCCGTCCCAGGACCAGCAGCACCGCGATGCCGAGTGCATTGGCCGCCGTCATCACCATGAAGGTATGCTGGAGGATATGGGTGTCGTCCCAGATCACCCAGGCCGTTCCCGCCGTCCCGCTCAGCGTGAAGGCGAGGTCGCTGGTGCTGACCAGCATCTGCCGGCCGCGGGCGAAGAAGACCATGCGGATATGCGCCCGCATCGCCCACAGGCCGACGAAGGCGCCGCCGAACAGGGCCCCCTCGTCGAGCCAGACGTTGAGCACGCCGGTGACGACGAGGCCGAGCAGCAGCGACAGCAGCATCGCGGCCGAACCGAAGCTGACCTCATAGGCGCCGGCCGCACCGGTGCGGCGGCTCTGGGCGATCGCGATGCTGGCGGGCAGGGCCGTGAGCGCGCGGATATAGGTCAGGCCGAGGCCGCCGACGACCATCACCAGCGCGAAGATGCCGTAATCGCGGGCGGATACCGTATGCAGCAGCGCGATGTTGAGGCCGAGATGGAAGGCGCTCTGCATCGCCTCGCCGCCGACCATGACGACGAGCCGCAGGACGATGCGGCGGATGGCCTGGAGATTCATCGCAGGCCGGCCGGGCTCTGGCGCAGCATGTCGTCGGCGACGGCGGCGATGGCTCGTGCCACCGCTTGCTCGCTGAACAGGGCGGTGAAGCGCTCGCGCCCGGCCAGGGCCATCGGCGCGAGGATGTCCGGCTTGTCGACGATCTCTGCAAGAGCCTGCGCGAGTGCGTCTGCGTCGCCCGGCGGCAGCAGGCGGCCGGTGATGCCGTCTTCCACCACCTCGCGCAGGCCGCCGATGGCGGAGGCGAGCGGCGGGCGAGCGAAGGCCATCGCCTCGATCGCGACGCGGCCAAGCGATTCGGGCCGGCGCGACGGCACGGCGACGACATCCGCCCAGCGATAGAGCGGCGTCGGATCGTCGAGGAAGGGCTCGACGCTGACATGGGAATCGAGGCCGGCGCTTGTCACGGATTCGCGCAGGGCGATTTCGAGGCCGGGATCCTCGAAGGCGCTGCCGACGATACGGGTCTCGATGCGCTCGCGGATTTCCGGGCGCAGGGCGGCGAGCGCCGCGAGCAGGATTTCCTGTCCCTTGATGCGATTGATCCGGCCGAGCATCAGCACGCGCAGACGGCGCTTGCCGTCATAGTCTGTCGGCGCCCAGTCGGCGGGGCCGGCGACGCCGTTATAGATCACATCCGAGGGAAGGCCGGGCGGGGGCTCGAAGGCCTCGCGCGTTGCCCGCGAATTGAAGATCAATCGGGCGCGACCCCAGAGGACGAGCCGGCGCAGCAGCGTGCGGGTCGCGCCTTCGGGAATCTCGTGGATGTGCTGGAGCGCCTTGCCCGGGAAGAACCGGGCGGCGAGGACGTGATCGACGATGACCGAGGTGTTGATGTAGACGAGATCGCAACGCCTGAAGCGTCGTGCTGCCCGGAGAATGGCGCGGGGGAGAACGACCGGCGCGGTTGCGATCAGCCGGGGCAGGTCCTTGCGCCTGAGCACCCAGAGCGGCTCGAGCACGATCCGGCTGGCGCTGCCTTCGAGCAGCCCCCGGATCGGCCCCTCGCGTGGCAGGACGACCTCGATCTCGGCGGAAGGATAGGCTTGGCGCAGGGCCGCGACGCTTTCGGCGAAGCTGCGATCCGAGCCATAGAGCTCGTAACCCTGGTGAATGCAGGCAATGCGGAGGGTCACGATCCATTTCCGTTCGAGGCCGCGGCGGCCCGTTCCGGGCACGTCCGGAATTCGGGAAAGCAGACCCTAACCATTCCAAATGAAAGGAGGATAAATCACAGTTCTTCAAGGCATAATGCGAGATGCGACGTTTTGCTCGCGATTCTTCGCGAGCCGGTTTGGACAGTTTTAAAATGGCTACCCCTCCCACCCTGCTGATCCTTGGAACACGCGGGATTCCGGCAGCGCATGGCGGTTTCGAGACCTTTGCGGAGAAACTGGCGCTCTTTCTCGTCGAGCGTGGCTGGCGCGTCGGCGTCTACTGCCAGGATGAGGTGACCACCGTCACGCAGCGCTTTCGCAGCGAGATGTGGCGGGGCATCGAGCTGATCCGCACGCAGGTTGCTTCGGAAGGGCCGCGTGCGACGCTCGAATTCGACTGGCACTGCGTACGCGATGCGGCGCGGCGCGAGGCGGTGAGCCTCGTGCTCGGCTATAACGGGGCCGTCTTCCTGCCCTGGCTGCGCCTGTCCAGCCGGAAGATCCTGACCAATATGGACGGCATCGAATGGCGCCGGCCGAAATGGCCCTTTCCGGTCCGTGCCTGGTTCTGGGTCAATGAATGGATCGCGGCCTGGACGTCGAACCGGCTCGTGGCCGACCACCCGATCATCGCCGATCATCTGGCGACCCGCCGACCGCGCACGGCGACGGCGATGATTCCCTATGGCGGCGTGCCGATCCTGTCGGCGCCGGTGGCGCCGCTTGCCAAGCTCGGCCTTGAAAGCGGCCGCTACCTCGTCTCGATCGCCCGGATCGAGCCGGACAATTCGATCCTCACGCTGGTCGAGGCGTTCTCACGCAAGCCGCGCGGCATGAAGCTCGTGGTCCTCGGGACGCTTTCCGACGAGATCGACTACCATCGCCGGATCATGGCCGCGGCCGGGCCGGAGGTGCTGACGCCGGGTGCGATCTACGATGCGAATATCGTGCAGGCCCTGCGCTTCCATGCCCGCGCCTATATGCACGGCCATACCGTCGGCGGCACCAATCCGTCGCTGGTCGAGGCGCTCTGGGCAGGCAATCCGGTCATCGCGCACGACAATCCCTATAACCGCTGGACGGCAGGCGATGCCGGCTTGTTCTTCTCCGACGAGGCAAGCTGCTCCGAGGCGATCGAGAGGCTGATCGCCGATGACGACCTCGCCGGGCGCCTGAAGGCGGCGGCGCTGGCGCGAGCGCGGGAGAGCTTCGAGTGGGATGCCGTGCTCGAACATTACGAGCGGGAGGCGCTGGCTCTGATGAACCGGGGCGCCGAGCCGGAACTGACCGCCGTCAAACTGGCGGACAAGGGCTGCGGATGAGCTTCAGCCGCCGGGCCGTTCTGGCGGGCGCTGCAGGAGCGGCCCTCCTCGGCCGGGATCGGGCGCGGGCGGCAGGGCCGATCGTCCTTCGGCGCGGGATCAACCTCTGGCCCTGGTTCTCGCTGACGCGGGAATTTCCGGCGCCGCGCACCGACTATGACTGGCCGCCTTTCCAGCTCGACCGACCGGTTCCGACCGCGCGCGATCTCGGGCAGTTGCGGCGGGCGGGCTTCGATTTCGTGCGCATCCCCGTCGACCCCGGCCCGATCGTCGCCGCGGCGCCGCGCGAGCGCGCGATTCTGCTGGATCAGGTCATGGCTGCGGTCGCGCTGGCGCTCGGCCAGGATTTCACGGTCGTGCTCAATCTCCACGCGAATGCCGCGACGCATCACTGGACGCCGGCCTATCTCTTCGGCAGCGAGACGGCTCAAGGCTTTCCCGCCTATCTCGCGCTGATCGCCGAACTGGCGCGGCGACTCGCCCGGCTGGGTCCGGACCGCGTCGCGCTCGAACCGGTCAACGAGCCGTTCCAGGCCTGCGGCGCGGCCGAATGGGAGCGGCTCCAGAAGCGAATGCTCGGCGCCGCCCGCAGCGCCGCGCCCGGCCTCACCCTGGTCGCGACCGGAGCCTGCGGCAGCATGATCGCCGGGCTGGAGCCGCTGAAGGCGAGGGCACTGGCGGCTTTCGAACCGCTGCTCTTCACCTTCCATTTCTACGAGCCCTATCTGTTCTCGCATCAGGGCGCGAAATGGATGAGCGAGCCGTTCTATCCCGCGCTCAACGCGGTGCCGTGGCCGGCCTCGCGCGGAACGCTGGAGGCGACGCTCGCTGCTGTCCGGGTTCGCATGGCGGAGCTCGGCCAGCCGGCAACGGGACGCGGCGCAGCCACCTACCGGGAGACCGAGCGGGTGCTGAAGGAGTATTTCGACGCCCGGCCGGACCGCCCCTTCATCGAGGGCTACCTGCGGAACGTTCGAGCCTGGTCGGAGCGCGAGGGCGTCGCGTCCGGCCGCATCCTGATGGGCGAATTCGGTGCCGTCCGCACAGCGGCCGGCATCGCCGCCTCCGCGCCCGCCGACCGGGCGCGCTATGTCCGGGATGTCAGGGTGAGCGCCGAGGCGCTCGGCTTTCCCTGGGCCTTCTGGAACCTGTTCGACAGCCTCGGCCTGCTGGTCGACGATGTCAGCCGGCGGCCCGACCCGGCCATGATCGAGGCGCTCGGGCTGACGATGCCGGGCTGAGTGCGTTTGTCCGGCCTTGACGTTCCGGCCGGTAGAGGCAGAGCACGACGATCGCGAACTTGGCAGGCAGCGTGGTCTTGGTCGCGATGCTCTCCGAACCGTTGAGGAGGATGATCCAGACGATCATCGGCAGCCAGACGCCGCCAGCCCGCCCCAGCCGCGCGAGCTCGTACATGAACAGGCCGAAGGCCACGGTGACCAGCGCGGTGACGATCGCGCCCTGGTAGAGGATCATGCGGATGAAGGGGTTCTCGATGCCCCATTCCAGGCCGTTGACGCGCCGGAGCGTGTCGACGAGCTCGTTGTCCGGGCCGAAGACGAGGTCGCCCAGCGAGAACATGCCGAGCAGGTCGAGCATTTCCTTGCGGGCATTGGCGCTGCCGCCGTCGGAAATGAAGCGCGCGGCCAGATCGTCGAAGAAGCCGAGGGCCGCCAGTCCGCCGATCGCGACTGGCAACAGCGCCGCCAGCAGGCAGCCGATCGCGGCGCCGACCAGCGAGACCCTGCCGCGGCGCAGCGAGGCGAACAGCACGACGATGCCGTAGCAGAGGCCCAGTGCCAGCGAGGCCAGAAGCGCGGTGCGCCCGCCGAAGACGACGAGGGCGGCGCTCTGCAAGGCGATCAGCGTGCCGCGCACGGGCGGCGACAGGGGGCGGGCACCGCTGATCAGCGCCATCAGGTAGCAGGCCGTGATCATCGCATTGGCGAGGGGATGGCCATGCAGCGCCGCCGATCGCGTATCGGTCTCGAAGGCGATGCCGTCGAAGCGATAGGGGAACAGCCTGATCTGGGTGACGAATTCGGCGAGCGCGAGCAGGGCGTTCAACGTCATCACGACATGTAGCAGCGTGGTCAGCGTCGCCATGGTCTCGTCATCGGCATCGGCAAGCAGGAAGACGAGGAGGCAGGCGGCGACATAGGTGTCGACCAGACCGCCGATGCCGGCGCCGCCGCGCAGGAGGGTCACCACGATGACGGCGATGGTGACGACCAGCATCAGCAACGTCGCCGGCCGGGCGCTGGCGAGATGGATGCCGCGGCTGACCGGGTCGCCGCTGGCGATCAGGCTCCAGCAGAAAACCAGCACGATCATGTAGGTCGAGGGGTGGATCTTGGTGGCGGCGGAGCCGGCGAGGCCGTCGTAATTATAGCCGACAAGCCAGAGCATGCCGCCGGAGACGCAGAACAGCACCAGCACCGCGGCGAGCGTGCCGATGCGGCTCAGGCCGCCGAGGCGCCCCCAGACCGGTGCTGCCCGAAGCCCTGCGGCTGCGCCGGGGGCGGCGGTGCGCATCAGCCGCTTCCGCCGTTGTCGACGAGGATCGTCGCCGTGATCGAGCGACCCATGATGCGCGCAGCCTCCATGGCCTGCACGATATCCTGCTGGCGCGTGGCATAGAGCCGGGCGACCAGCACGATCTCCTCGGCCATGCCGACGAGCGGGGCGATCCTGACATTGCGGCCGAGTGCGCCGCCATCCATCACGACGAGATCGAAATGGCGGCTCGCATCGGCCAGCATCCGCGTCGCGAAAGTGCGGCCGACGCCCTTCTGAGGCGGGGCCTTGCGGCGCCCGCCCGACATCATCGCGACATCCTTGCTGGCGCCGAAATGGATCGCCGCCTCCAGGCTGCTTTCGCCGCGGAGCAGGTCCATCAGGCCGGGGCCGGTTTCCTCCGGCGCCTTTTCGAGATCGGCATCGACCAGCAGCACGCGCTCGCCCTGTTGCACGGCTGCTTCCGCAAGGAGATCCGTCACGCGCTCGCGATCGGCTGCGTCGGCCTCGACCGAGGTCAGGAGGAGGCTGCGGGCCGCCGTCGCCCCCGTTTCCGGCGCGTTGAACAGGCGCAGCAGCGCGAGCCCGGCCTCGCCATCGGCTTCCGCTGGCGCGGGCGACGCCTTCCACAGGCGCCAGCGTCGTTTCGTGGCCGGCTTGCGCGGACGCATGATGGCGATGACCGGCGCGCCCACCAGCGCCTCCGTCTGGGAACGGGACATGAGATGAGGCGCGGCGTATTCCCCGATCAGCGCGAGGCCCGCGCCAAGGCCGAGGCCCAGCATTCCGGCAGCGGCGATGAGCGGCAGGGTTGGCGGCCAGCTCTTCTGTTGCGGCGGCTGCGCCCGGCTGATGATGCGGGCATTGGTGGTGTCGAGACTGGCCTGTTCGCGGGTTTCCTGGGCGCGCAGCAGGAAATTGGCATAGACGGTGCGGGCAGCCTCGAGATCGCGCTGGAGATCGCGCAGACGGACCGAGGCCTGGTCAGCTCCCTGCGTCTGCCGGGTCAGGGCTTCCAGCTTGCCGGACAAGAGCTTCTCGTTGCCGAGCGCGCGCTCGTAATCGGTGCGCACGGATTGCTCGACGCGGGCGATTTCGGTCGCGATCATCTGGCGGATATGGACGAGCTGGCTCTGGGCCGCGCCGATCGAGGGATGGCGCGGGCCGAGCTGGCTCTGCAGATCGGCCGCGCGCTGGACCAGCGTCGCCTCCTGCTCGCGCAGCTTGGCGACGACCGGTGACTGGATCGCCTCGGCCGAGCTGCCGGCGAGGCTGCCGCCGCTGCGGCGCTGCTGGGCGATCTGCTCGACCTGGGATTTGAGCGCGGCCGTCCGTGCCTGGGCCGCGGAGAGCTGGTTGCTGATCTCGCCGAGCTGCTGGTCGCTGATCAGCCGACCGGAGGAGGCGACGAGATTGTTCTCCTGGCGGTAGCGCTCGACGGCATTTTCGGCCTTCTCGACACGCTTGCGCTGTTCGTCGAGCCGGGCGGTCAGGGAATCGGCAGCTTCGATCGCTGCCTTGCTGCGGGCATCGGCCTGGTCGGCGAGATAGGCTTCGGCGATGGCGTTGGCGAGTTTCGCGGATTTCTCCGCATCCTTCGTCGTCACGACGACGTCGACGACGAAGACCTTGTCGGCGCGGCGCACAGAGAACAGGCGGCGCAGATTGGTCAGCGTGCGCGCTTCCGCCGGCGTCAGGCTGCCATCGGCATTCGGCGGATCGGCGGCGCCCAGGCCGAAAAGGCGCGAGAGCAGGCCTCGACCATTGAACTCGCTATCCTCCGCGAGATGCGTGGCGCGGATGGCGCGCATCAGCACGCTGGTGGACTGGATGACGCTGGTCTGGCTCTCGACCTGCGCCAGGCCGCCATCCGGAGAGACGGTGCTGGGGTTGACGTCGTTGCTGACGACGTTGCGATCGCGCGGGTCGATCAGGAGCTGGGCGGAGGCAGTATAGAGCGGCGAGCTCACGACGCCATAGGCCAGCGCCAGGCCCGCCAGCAGACCGGCGATGCCCAGGATCATGAAACGGCGATACCAGAGGATGCGCCAGAGCTCGGAAATCTCAACAGCGCCATCCGGCCGCCGGCGATAGCCTTCCCGAGGAGCCGGCTGCACCGCTTCCTCCTGCCGATGATCGCTCGCAGCCAGGCTGGCCATTCCTCTACTCTACTCAACGCAACAATGCCGGCACAGCGGCCTTTCCAGACCGCGGCACCTCCGGGACCATGCCATCGACTCCTTAACAAGCCCCGCTCGGCCGCGGCTCCGCTGCGACGTCAGGGCTAACGAAATCGAAATCCCGGCATGGCAGGCTGCCTGCTGCTGGCGAGCCGCTCGGCGTGCGCCGCCGCGTGGGATGGGGCATGCGACTGACGTTGACGATCGGTGCTTCGCCGTTGCGGCGATGGCATCTCCTGCTGATCGATCGCCTGAGCGGCATTCCGGGCCTCGATCTATCGATTTCGCTGCCGGAGGCCGATCCGGCCGACCGGAGCGGGCTCGGCCTTCTGTTTCGCGTCGAAGGCCTCCTCCACGGCCTGCGGCCCGATAGCCTGTTCGCCACGGCGCCCCGCAGCGCTGTGACGGTTCCGACCGGCCGGTCGGCGGGAGCTGCCGATCTGGTTCTGGATCTCGGCAACGGAGCGACAGTGGCATCGGGGCGTCGCTGGACCCTGCATGCCGACGGAGAGGCGGGAGAGGGCGCTCTCGTTGCTGCCTTGCTCGCTGGGCGGATGCCGCTAGTCGAACTGAAGGAAGGCGGCGAACTGATCGCCGCCGGCCGCCCGGGAACCGAATATGGCCGCGTCCTCCTGGCGACGCTGGACGACGTCCTCAGCCGGCTGGTGACGCTGATCGTTGCCGCCGTGTCCGGCGGGCGACTGCGTGTTCCGGCCCTGCCGGTGATGGAGGCCGAGCAGCCGGCGACGTCCGCGCCGCAAGCCGACATCGCGAAGACCATCGTCAAGGCGGGGGTCTCGAAAGCGCTCGCACTGGTCTACCGGACCTGTTTCCACGCGCCGCATTGGCGGGTCGGCTGGCGCAGGTTCGACGGCCCCGACCTGTTCGCGTTGAAACGGCATCCCGACAGCGGCTGGACCGATCTGCCGGATGACGGCACCCGCTTCTATGCCGATCCGTTTCCGATCCTGCACGAAGGCCGCCTCACGCTCTTCGTCGAGGATTTCGTCCATGCGACCGGCAAGGGCATCATCTCGGCGGTCGAGTTCGGATCGGACGGTCCGTTGGGCAGGCCCGAGCCCGTCTTCGAGCAGCCGGGGCACCTGTCCTATCCCTTCGTCTTCGCGCGGGACGGGGAGATCTGGATGATTCCGGAGAGCTGCAGCGCGGGGCGGGTCGACCTGTTCCGCGCCACCGCCTTCCCGGGCGGCTGGGTAAAGGAGGCGACCCTGATCGAGGGCGTCACCGCGAGCGACGCCACAATCATCGAGCGGGATGGGCTATGGTGGCTGTTCGCGACGGTGCGCGATGGCGGCGGGTCGTTCTCCGACGCGCTGCATCTGTGGTCGGCGCCGGATTTTCGGGGCCCCTGGACTCCGCATCCACGCAATCCCGTGCTGATCGACATCGCCTCGGCGCGCCCCGCCGGCCGCATGGTCCTGCGTGACGGCCAATTGCTGCGCCCGGTGCAGGATTGCCGCCAGGGCTACGGCAAGGCGCTCGGCATCGCCCGCGTCACCCAACTCGACGATGCCGGTTTCGCGCAGGACATCGAGACCATCCTGGAGGCCGGCCCGCTCTGGCCCGGCCGTCGCCTGCACAGCCTGAACAGCGCCGGCGGCTTCGAATTCATCGATGGCTCGGCGATGGTTCGGCGGAATCCGCTGGCTCGGCGGAAGCCGGCGGACGCGAGCGCCAGTTCCTGAGGGCATGGCCGGCGCCGTCGGCCATCATGGCGAGCCGTCCGACCAGCGTGCGCGCGCCGGTCACCGAATCCAGCGTCTCGGATTGCGTGGCGAAGCGCCGCTTGAAATCCTCGCCGCCGCACATGAAGTCGACCATCTCCAAACCCTGGTCGATCGACCACTGGATATAATCCATCATCAGGACCATGCCGGGCGAGGCGCGCTCGAATTCCGGGTCGTAGGTGGTGATGAAGGCCATCATCCGCCGGCGCTGAACGACGTTGATCGAGACCGCGACGACGGTGCCGGCCAGTTCCAGCACGAAGACATGCAGGATGCCGAGCCGGGCCATCACGCCGACCAGCGCGGCAAGCGCGGGCGCGCCCTCATCGAACAGGTCGGAAGCGCGGCCATGCCGCTCCAGCCATTTGCGCTTGAGCGCGGCGACGCGCGCGAGCACCGGCTCCAGCGGCTCGTCCGGCGCCATCAGGCGGAAGCGGAGCTCGCCGCCTTCCTCCATGAATTTCCGGCCGCGCCGGTAGTTCTGCCGCGTCTTCTTCGACTGCGCCTCGAACCAGTCCGTGCCGCGCTGCCAGGGGCCGGCGACGCGATAGCTGATCTCGCTGCGATGGTTCGGGCGCAAGGTGCCCGCCGTGATGTCCGAGGCGATGATGCTCCGCATTGCGGCATCCGGCAGCAGCCGGTTGAGATAGAGCATGTCGAAGCGGCCGGTCGCGGCGATCTCCCACCACAGCGCGGCGACGGCATCGCGATTACGGTCCGGCGCCAGGAGGGCATCGCCGTAGTCGCTGTGCTCCTTGGCCGCCCATTCCAATACGGTGACGCCCCGGCGCCGGATCGTGGCGAAGGGCAGCACGGCTTCGAGCTCGGCGCCGTTCCAAACCAAGCCGATCACGAGGTCGCGGTCGTCGCGACGTGTCGCGGTGCGCCACCAGGCATCGATCCAGGCATGGCTCTGGAAGACGAGGCCGTCGGCACGCCGCCACAGGGCGTTCCAGGCCGGCGCGAGCGCGGCGAACTCCTGATAGGAGGTGATCGTCTCGATGTGCCGGCCGCCTGCCGCAGCGAGCCGCTTCTGCCCGCTCACGACCGGGTTTCCTCGATATCCGGCGTGGCCTGCTGCTGGCTGGCGCGGGGGCGCAGGCGCAACCTGATCTGCCGCCACATCCGCTTCAGTGGCATCAGATAGAGACCGGAGAGGGACTGGTAGTCGCGGACATTGCGCTCCATCAGCCCGAACTTGAAGTCCTCGTCGGGCTTCGGCACGCAGAGCGTCCCGAAGAAGCGGTCCCAGAACGAGAAGAGCAGGCCGAAATTCTTGTCGTAATGGCGCGGGTCGACGCTGTGATGCAGCTGGTGCCAATGCGGGCACAGGACGACGTTGTTGAGCGATCCGAACGAGATCTTGAAATGGGTGTGCCTGACGAAGTCCATCATCAGGATGTTGCGCATCACATAGACATTGATGCCGAAGACGGTGAGTTCGACCAGATTGAGCGAGACCAGCGACCAGATGCCGAAGCAGATGCCGGGGATGACGCCGTCCCAGGCCCGGTTCATCAGTTCGTCGAGCGGGTGGACGCGATCCTTGGTGATGCCGACCATCACCTCAGCGGAGTGATGGACCTTGTGCAGCTCCCACAGGATCGGGAAGCGGTGCTGTGCGACATGGTAGAAATAATAGGAGATGTCGTAGGCCAGCAGCATCGTCACGGTGAAGATCACCGTGGTGACCGGTCCGGCCGGGCCGGGGATCAGCGGTGCGTCGATCTGGAAGAGCGCCGCCAGCAGCCGGTTGGTCGCATAGCCGACCGCGACGACGAAGGTGATGCCCGCCGGCAGCATCAGGAAGGGCATGAGCGCCTTGCGCGTGACCCAGAACAGCAGGTCGGCCTTCGCCGAGGGGTGGGTGATGATCTCGTGGGGAAACACGAAATCGAAGAACTCGCGGAAGCTGCGCTCCTTCGTCGTCCTGAGATAGGCGACGAGCGCGCTCACCAGTGCCGTCAGCAGGAGCATCCCGGTTGCCACCAGGCTCGTCGCCGAGATCTTGTCGAGGATCTTGCCGATAAAATCGGCCATTTGCGCAAACATCGGCATCTCAATCATCGATGCGGGGGCCACATCATTGGCACGCTGGTGATTAAGGCTTCGGCCGACGGGATGAAAGGCCGATGCCCGGGGTTAAGCCATTTCTGGTTAAGCCCGGGCGACCGCATTCGCAGAATCCGGGGCTGCGCCATTCAGCGATCGGGCGACAGCTCCGCATGGACCAGGCGGTTGCGGCCCTCGTTCTTGGCGCGGAAGAGAGCAAGGTCGGCGGCATTGACCAGCCGGGCAGGATCGCCCTCGGCATCCGGCCAGGCGGTCGCGACGCCGACGCTGATCGTCACCCGCTCAGTGCCATGGGCTATATTCAGGTCGCGCACGCCCTGCACCAGCCGTTCGGCGACATGGCTCGCGCCTTCCTGCGGCACGCCGGTCAGGATCACCACGAATTCCTCGCCGCCGAAGCGCGCGGCGAGGTCGGTCGAGCGGGTCGAGCCGTCCTGGATCACATGCGCGACCTGCTTCAGCACGTCGTCGCCGGCGAGATGTCCATAGGCGTCGTTGTAGCGCTTGAAATGGTCGACATCGATCATCAGCACCGAGAGCGGGCTTTCGGTGCGCTGGCAGCGCTTCCATTCGGCGGCGAGATATTCGTCGAAATAGCGGCGGTTGCCGAGACCGGTGAGCCCATCGATTCGGGTCAGGCGTTCCAGTTCGAGATTGGCGCGCATCAACTCGCGCTGGCTTTCGCGCAGCGCGCGATAGGCCTCGTCGCGCTGGAGATGATCGAGATAGGCGCGGGTGTGGTAGCGCACCCGGGCGATCAGTTCGAGCTTGTCGGGCAGCTTGACGAGATAATCGTTGGCGCCGGCCTGGAACGCCTCGCTCTTCGTCGACGGGTCCTCCTTGGTGGAGAGCACGATGACGGGCACGGCATGCAGGGCCGGATGCTTGCGATATTGCCGGACGAGGTCGAGCCCGTCGACGCCGGGCATGACGAGGTCCTGCAGGATGACCGTCGGCTTGACGCGCTGGGCGACCGCGATCGCCTCTAGCGGGTCGGTGCAATAGTGGAAGTCGAGATCACCATGATGGGCCAGCGCGCGACGGACGGCTTCGCAGACCATGACCTGGTCGTCGACCAGCAGGACCATGGACAGGTAGCTGTCGGCCGGAAGCGGGACGTCGGGCAGGGAGGATTTCGTTTCGCCTGTCATGGGAAAACCTTCATCAGGGCGACGGAGCGTACACCTCGGTCAGGCGAGGGGCGATCGCGCCCAGTGGTAGAATTTCGACGGCCGCGCCGATGGCGGCTGCAGCCTTGGGCATCCCGTAGACCGCGCTTGTGGCTTTGTCCTGCGCGATCGTCAAACACTGCCTGTCGCGCAACAGTTTCAGGCCACGGGCGCCGTCGCGGCCCATGCCTGTCAGCAGGACGCCGATCGGGTCTCCCTGCCAGCTTTCCGCGACGCTCTCGAAGAACACGTCGACCGACGGACGATAGGGATAGTCGCGCGGCTCGGCCCGATAGCCGAGCTCGCCGCCCGGCTTGAAAACAAGATGATCGGGGCTTGCCGCGATCAGCACGGTGCCGCGCTCCGGCCTGTCGCCTTCGCGGGCCGGCCGGACGGGCAGGCGGCAATGCTCGCCGAGCCAGCTTGCGAAGCCCGGCACGAACTGCTCGTCGAGGTGCTGGACCAGGATGATCGCAGCCGGGAATTCGGGCGCGAGCCCGCCGAGCAGGGTCGCCACGGCGGCCGGACCGCCGGCGGAGGCGCCGATGGCGACGAGACGCTGGGAGGGAGAGGCCGCTGCCGGCGGCCGGCGGGGGCGCGGGTTCACCGGCGGCAGGTTGCGCGACAGGCGACCGATCGTCGCGATACGCGTCAGCAGGGCGGCCGTCTGCGCCGAGGTATGGCCGCCGAGACCGACGCTGGGAATGTCGACCGCATCAAGCGCGCCATGGCCCATCGCGTCGTAGACGCCGGAGACATTGGCATCGACGCTGGCGGTGACCAGCAGGATCGGGCAGGGCGTCTCGGTCATGATCCGGCGCGTGGCTTCGATGCCGTCCATCTCCGGCATGTTCAAGTCCATGAGGATGAGCTCGGGCCGGTCGCGTCGGCAGGCCTCGACCGCTTCGCGGCCGTTCATGGCGATCCAGGCGACCTCGTGCTCTGCCGTGGAAGCGATGACGCGTCGCAACAGCTCGACCGCCATCGGCAGGTCGTTGACCAGACCGATTCTCATGAAACGCCCCCACAGCGGATGCCCGGATTCATGGCTCGCCGATCAGGTCGACGACCGCATGGATCAAAGTTTCGTCGTGGAAGCTCCCCTTGGTCAAATAGTAATCCGCGCCGGCATCGAGGCCGCGGCGGCGATCCTCCTCGCGGTCCTTGTAGGAGACGATCATCACCGGCAGGTTGCGCAGGTTGGGGTCGCGCTTGATCAGGGTGACGAGCTCGATGCCGTCCATGCGGGGCATGTCGACATCGGTCACGACGAGGTCGAACGGATCGGAGCGCACCGCGTTCCAGCCATCCATGCCGTCTACGGCGACCTCGACCTCGAAACCGTGATGGTCGAGCAGCTTGCGCTCCAGTTCGCGCACCGTCAGCGAATCGTCGACGACGAGGACGCGCTTGCGCCGCTTCTGGCCGGTGCGCGCCACACTACGCTCCAGCGTCCTGAGGCGCCCGCCCGAGACCAGCTTGTCCATCGAGCGGATCAGGTCCTCGACATCGAGGATCAGGACCGGCGAGCCGTCGTCCATCAAGGCGGCGGCGCTGACATCCTTGACCTTGGCGAGGCGCGGGTCGAGCGGCCGGACCACGAGCTCGCGCTCGCCGAGAAAGCGGTCGACCACCAGCGCATAGAGATTGTCGCCCTCGCCGACGACGACCGTCGGCAACTCCGCTTCGCCGATCGCGGCTTCGCCCCGGCCGAGGACCTCATGGGCAGTGACGAGCCCGACCTGCTGCTCGCCATGGCGGAAATGCGGACGGCCTTCGAGCAGCTCGATCTTGTCGCGCGGCAGCCGCAAGGCGCGGGCGATCGCGGCGAGCGGCAAGGCATAGGGCTCGCCGTCGATCTCGACGAGGAGGGCACGGATCACCGAGAGCGTCAGCGGAAGCTGAAGCTGGAAACGCGTTCCGATGCCGGGCTCGGAGGCGACGGTGACCTGGCCGCGGACCTGCCGGACCATCGCCTGCACGGCGTCGAGGCCGACACCGCGGCCGGAAATGTCGCTAACCGTCGCCTTCATCGAGAAGCCGGGCAGGAAGAGGAATTCGAGCAGCTCCTCCTCGCTGAGGTCCCAGACGGTTTCGGCCATGGTCAGACCGCGGGCGAGCGTCGCCTGGCGGAGCGCCTCGATATCGATGCCGCCGCCATCGTCCGAGACGATGATCTGGAGCAGGCCGGCATTATGCCGGGCTTCGAGCCGGACCAGGCCCTCCGCTGACTTGCCGGCGGTGCGGCGCTGCTCGGGCGCCTCGATGCCGTGATCGACCGCGTTACGAAGGAGATGGCCGAGGGGCGCGTCGAGCTGGTCGAGGATATCCCGGTCGATGCTGGTGGCGCCGCCGACGATGTCGAGGCGCACCGTCTTGCCCAGTGCGCGACCGATATCGCGGACATTGCGCTCGAAATGCCGGACTCCGTCCTCGAAGGGGCGCATCCGGCTCGCCAGCGTCTCGTCGTAGAGCCGGTTGGCGAGGTCGGTCGCGCGCCGGTCGACCGTGTCCATCTCGTCGAGACGCTGGGCGAGGAGCGCCTGGCCCTCGGCCAGCTTGAGCTGTGCGGTCGCCAGTGCCTGTGCCGCCCTGCCGGCGCCATCGGCGGGCATTGCGGCCTGCAGGTCCTCGAAGCTCTTGGCGAGCTCGGCCTGGACGCGCCGCAGCCGCAGCAAACCGTCATTGAACGGGCGCAGCCGGCGCGCCGACATCAGCGATTCACCGGCAAGGCCGAGCAGGCGGTTCAGGCTGTCGGCGGTGACCCTGACCATGCGCTCGCCGGTCGCGGAATCTCCGATAGGCGCAGGCGTTTCGGGGAGGGCAGCAGGCAGGGGAGGCGGCTCTGCGCCGGGTGCCATGCCGGCCGGGTTGGCGTCTGGACCGGATGCGCCCGGCGAGGGTGCGTCGCTCGTCTGGGAAGCGCCGCGCAAGGTCAGTGCGAAGGCCTCGATCCGTCCTCCGGTCTGGGTGTCCGGCTCCCCTGATCCGGAAGCGATTTCGCCGAGCAGGTCGATGCCGGCGAGCAGCGCGTCGATATGCCTGCGGTTCAGCCGGATCTTGCCGTGCTGGGCGGCGACGAGGCATTCCTCCATCTCGTGCGCGACCTGCACGGCCGGCGCGAGATCGATGATGCGGGCGGCGCCCTTCAGCGAATGGGCGGCGCGCATGCAGGCTTCGAGATGGACGGCGGCGGCCGGATCACGTTCCAAAGCGAGCAGGCCGGTCGTGAAGGCCTGCGACTGCGCCGCAAGCTCCGCCCGGAACAGTTCGAGCATCGAGAGGTCGCTGAGATCCTCGCCGCTCATGCGATGCTCCGGTCGATCAGGTCGAGCAGGCGCTTGGCATCGAGGCAGCCGACCGCGCGTCCGTTCCACGGGATCATCGTCTCGACGACGCTGGCCGCCGCGCGGCCGACCGTCGCCGGCACCGCGCCGCGCTCATGGGCGCGATAGCCGTGCAGGCCATGGACTTCGTCGACCTCGAAGGCGACGTGCCTGGTCTCCTCGCCGGTGACGACGAGGCGCGGGAAGATCGCGATCCGCTCGGCGCCGCGCGTTGCGGCCGCCGCTCCGATGCCGAGCAGAGCGGGCAACGAGACGCAGATGAGGAGTTCACCCCGGACATTGACGATGCCGCGGACAGCCTCGCTGCGGCGATGAGGCAAGGAATGGACCGGGCGCGGCTCCGCGATCTCGCGGCAGATCCCCGCCGGCAGGCCGAGCCATTCCTCGCCGATGCGGAAGATCAGAACGCTGTCGACCTCTTCGCCTTCGGGCGCCTTCTCGTCGGGCCTGGCGAAATGTCGTGTCCATTCGTCGCGATAGCCCGGCGGCAAGGGACGATCGAGCAGCTTGCGGGCGATCTGCGCATGGGTCGGGCAGTTACGACAATGGAGATGCTCGTCCAGCTCCGGGCAGGAGCGGTCGCCGCTGACGCCGATCTCGCGCCAGCATTCGGCGATGTCGTCGGTCGTCATCGGATCGGTATCGGCGGACATCAGGTGCCGCTCCGCTTCGTCAGCCGGTCGAGCCGGTCGGCCAGGGCCTTGGCGCCGCTATGATCGCCTCGTCGCTGCTGGAGCAGCCTGAGCTGGGCCAGAGCCCGCTGGTGGTCCGGGGCGAGATAGAGCGCCTTGCGGTAGTTCCGCATGGCGTCCTCCATCGCATCGGCCGCGTCATGGGCAAGCCCCAGCCAGTAGAACGCATCCGGCGAGGGGCCGAATTCGGCGATATGGCGCTCGGCGGCTGCGCTCACCTCGGCGAGGCGACCGGCATCGGCGGCGCGCTCGATCCCGGCCAGGCTGGCTGCTGCCCGATCCGGCGCGGGCGCGGACGGCGCGGCGGGGGGCGCCTTCTGGGTGAAGGGACGTGGCGTCGAGAGCGGTGCGGCCGGTTTGGCTTGGAGCGAGGGGGCAGCCTTCGCCGGAGTCGGCGGTGGCTTTCGCGCAGCCGGCGGCTCGGCGGGTTTCACGCGGGCGGCCTGTGCCTTCACGAACGCGAATGCCCGCGGAAAGCGTACCGATGCGAAGCCGAGCAGAGGCGGCAGGCCGGATTCGGCCGGGCCGACCAGCAGCAGGCCGTCATCGGCCAGCATCTGCCGGAGCCGGATCAGCGCCGCACCTTGTGTTTCGCGGTCGAAATAGATCAGCAGGTTTCGGCAGAAGGCGACGTCATAGGCCTCCTGGCCGGCATTCGTTGCCGTGGCCAGCATATTGCCGAGGCGGAAGCGGACGTGCCGGCGGACGATGTCATGTGGTCTGAAACCACCGTCACAGGCCTCGAAATAGCGATCGCGAAAGGCGATATCGGTGCCGCGGAAGGAATTCTTGCCGTAGATCGCGCGCTCGGCATGGACGAGGTTGCGGGTGCTGATGTCGATTGCATCGATCTGGAAGCTGCCATCCTGGAAGCCGGCATCGAGAAGGGCCATCGCGATGGAATAGGGCTCCTCGCCGGTCGAGCAGGGCAGGCTGAGCAGTCTCAGCGGGCGATTGCCGGTCCGGTGCTCGCGCAGATGCCGGACCATCGCACCGAAGGCCTCACGATCGCGAAAGAACCAAGTCTCGGGGACGATGACCGCGTCGACCAGCTCCTGCCGCTCGGCCGGGCTCTCGGTCACGAAGGCCCAATAGGCGTGAAGGTCGGGGATGGCGCAGGCGGTCATCCGCCGCTTGAGGGCATGGCGGATCACGGAGGCGCCGACCGTCTCCATGCTCAGGCCGATGGTTTCCCTGAGCAGCTTCTCGAAATCCCGGATCGGAGCGGTCTCGTCCATCACGGCTCTGCCGCTTGCTGACGGAACAGGATGTCGCGGATTTCGGGCGTGAGCAGGGCCTCGCCCCGGACCCATTGGATCAGGCCGCGCTCATCGCTGGCGACCGGGCCGAGATAGGGCGGCATGCCGGCCTCGACGCCGGAGGTGGTGAAATCCGCCGCATCGCGCGCGATGGTCTCGACCGCCTGCTCGACCAGCAAACCGAGAAGGTCGTCGCGGCCGGGGCCGGAGGGGTAGCGCAGCAGGATGATGCGGGTGCTCAGGCGCGGCTCGGCCGGGCGCCCGAGCGCCAGCACTGCGAGATCGATGACCGGCACCGGCCGGCCGCGATAGCTGATCGCGCCGGCCACGCCTGCGGGCGCGCCGGGCAATTGCTTGGTCGCGAGCAGCGGCAGCACGGCCTCGACCTGCCCGGTCTCGAGCACGTAGCGATCCCGCCCCAGCTGGAACATCAGAAACAGCATCGTGCGGTTCCGTTCCGCCCTTCCTGTCAGGCGCGCAGCTTGAAGCGCGAGATCGAGCTGCGCAGCCCGTTCGAGACCTGGTTGAGCTCGTCGATGGCGAGCGTCGACTGCTGCAGGGATTCGACCGTCTGCTGCGCGGCCTCGCTGAGCTGGGAGAGCGCCTCGCTGATCTGGCCGGCCCCGGTCGCCTGCGCCTGCATGCCTTCATTGGCACCCTCGAAGCGCGGCACAAGCCCCTGGACCTGCTCGATGATCTCCGAGAGCTGGCCGCCGACCTGCTGGACCTCCTGCATGCCGCGCCGCACTTCCTCGGAAAACTTGTCCATGCCCATCACACCGGCGGCGACGGCCGACTGGATGTCCTTGACCATCTGCTCGATGTCGTAGGTCGAGACGGCGGTCTGGTCGGCGAGGCGGCGGATCTCGGTCGCGACCACTGCGAAGCCGCGGCCATATTGCCCGGCCTTCTCGGCCTCGATCGCAGCATTGAGCGAGAGCAGGTTGGTCTGGTCGGCGACCTTGGTGATGGTGGTGACGACCTGGTTGATGTTGCCGGCCTTCTCGCTGAGGATCGCGAGCTTGGCGTTGATCGCGCCTGCGGCCTCCATCACCTGCCGCATCGTGCTTTCCATGCGCGCGAGCCCGGCCTGCCCGCCATTGGCGAGCGTCGCGGTCTGCTCGGCGACGGCCGAGACTTCGTCCATCGTGTGGGCGAGTTCGTTGGAGGTGGCGGAGATCTCCTTGGCAGTGGCGCCGATCTCGGTCGTGGTGGCGGCGATCTCGTTGGCGGTCGCCTGCTGTTCCTTCGAGGTCGCGGCAACCTCGGTGATCGAGGTGTTGACCTGGATGCTCGACTTCTGGATCTGGCCGATCAACCCGGCGAGATCGTCGGCCATGGCGTTGACGCCGTCGGCGACCGTGCTGAATTCGTCGCGCCGGGCGAGCGTCAGGCGCTCGCTGAAATCGCCGCGCCGCATCGTGTCGACGATGCCGAGCAGCTTGCCGAGCGGCACCGTGACGGCCCGGAACAGCAGATAGCCACAGAGAATCGCGAGGATGAATGCGATCACGAAACAGACGATCAATCCGAGCTCGGCCGCCTCGACGATGGCGACGATCTTGCGGGTCGAAGCATCGGCTTCGGCCTTGTTGAACGCGATCATGGCCTTGGCCACGGACTGAATCCGGGCTGCGATCGGTTCCAGGTCTCGCTTCGCTGTTGCACTCTGGTTGAGTGCCGGTTCATTGGCGCCTGAGAGCCTGCCCGCTGCGATGATCGGGTCCGCGGCTGCGGTGAACTGGTCGAAGAGGTCTTTGAAAAGCGTGTGATTCTTCCGGTCTTCAGCGGTGGTGACGGCTGCGTCGTAGCTTCTGAGAAGCCCGCGCATGACTTCGCGGTTGGCGGCGACGGCTTCCGCGACCTGCCGCTTCTCCTCCGGGGTGTCGGCCAGCACGAACTCGCGGATCAATCCGCGCGTTTCCGTCCAGCTCGCCAAGAGCTGCGCGCTGATATCGAGGCCGGGAATGGTCTTGGCCTCGACCTCGATGGCCTGCCGCTGGGCCTGGAGGAACCAGAGATAGCTGGCGCCGGCCATGGCGGTCATCACTGCGAGGATCGCGGCGAAGCTGATCAGGATGCGGCGGCGTATCGTCAGGCTCTTCATCGCTCAATCCATCGTTGCGGCGCGCTGGTCGCTTCGGGCTGCTGCATGAGCCAAATCGTTCGCAGATCATTGTTAGCGAGGAGTTATTGCGTCTCCGTTGCGGAAACGCTTCGCAATGATAGCTGTGCAGCGTCGCGGCCGTGCCGTCAGGCGCTGCGGGCCTGCGGCAGGAAACGTTCGGCCGCGAAGGGCGCAGGGTCACACAGGGTCGGCGCGCCGGTCATCATTTCCGCGAGCAGGCGGCCGGTCGCGGGTCCTAAAGTGAAGCCGTGATGGGCGTGGCCGAAGGCGAACCAGAGGCCGCGATGGCTTGGCGCGGCTCCGATGATCGGCAGCATGTCGGGCAGGCAGGGACGGGCGCCGCGCCAGGGCTCGGCATCGAGGCGGCGGCCCAGAGGCACGATCTGTCGTGCGATGCGCTCGGCCCGGTCGAGCTGCCAGGAATCCGAGGGCTCGTCGCGGCCGGCGAGCTCTATCCCGGTGGTCAGACGGATGCCACGCTGCATCGACGTCAGCACGAAGCCGGCCTGGGCATCGCAGAGCGGATGCCGCGGCGCGGCTCCGTGGGCGCTGTCGTAATGCATGTGGTAGCCGCGCTTGAAACCGATCGGGAAGCGATAGCCGAAGCGCTCGATGAGGTCGCTCGACCAGGGTCCCAGCGCGACGACGGTCTCCGGTGCGCGCCATTCCGCTCCGTCGACTGACAGGCGCCACTGCCCGTCCTCCTGATGCAGGCCGGTCGCGTCGGCCGGTTTCAACAGGCCGCCGCGCGCGACGAAGAGTGCTGCATAGGCGCGGGTCACCGCGCCGGGATCGCTGACCGTGACCGGGTCGCGCCAATGCACCGCGCCGGCAACGCTGCCGGCGAGCAGGCCGGGCTCCAGGCGGCGCAGCGCGGCGTCATCGAGCAGATCATAGCTGAGGCCGTAGGCAGCCAGTTCGGCCGCCCCACGGGTCGCCAGATCGAGGCCTTTCTGCGTGCGATAGAGCTCGATCCAGCCTTCGCCGCGCATCAGGGCCTCGGTGCCGGCCGCTTGCGTCCAGCGCCGGTGCTCATCGATGCAGCGCTCGATCAAGGGCAGGATGGCGCGGCCGAGCCTGTCGAGCCGGTCAGGGGCCGAGTTCCACCAGTAGCGCGCGAGCCAGGGCGCCATCCGCAGCAAGGCCGCCGGGCGGTAGCGCACGGCGATGGAGCGGTTCGAGGCGAGGCTCGCCAATGTCGCGAGATCGCGCGGGAAGGCATAGGGCACGACGGAGGAGCGCTCGATCAGCCCGGCATTGCCATGGCTGGTCTCGGCGCCCGGTTCGCCGCGATCGACGAGCAGCACGCGCCGGCCACGCTCCTGCAGATGCAACGCCACGCTGACGCCGACGATGCCAGCGCCGAGCACGATCACATCGGCCTGTCCTGTCGCGGTCGTCATCGTCGTCGGAATCCGTTCCATCTGCCCCAAGCCGGGCATAGCGGAAGCGAGCCTCACTTGAACAGGTTTTGCAAGAAAATAAAAACTGTTTGACAGCTTGAAAGAAAAATTTCTTGATCTTCCGGAACGCGGGAGTGCCGATGTCGCAGACGCTTCGCCAGAGATTGCAGGCTTGCCTCGCCAGCGGCTCGAAAGCCGACAAGGCGCTGGCGAGCTATATGCTGGCGCAGATGCCGAGCCTGCCCTTCGAGACGGCGGCGAGCCTGGCCGAGAAGGTCTCGCTGAGCGAGCCGACCGTCGGGCGCTTCTGCCGGACGCTCGGCTACAGGAGCCTGAAGGACCTCAAGGCCAGCCTCGCCGAGGAGATCGGCGACAGGCCCTGGCTGATCAGCGACCGCCTGCGCGATTTCCAGCAGCGCAGCCTTGCCGGCGACGATCAACTGGCGCGCAGCCTCCAGCTCGAGATCGCCGGTCTCGTGCGCATCTACGAGCTCGCCCAGAGCGAGGAGTGGAAGCGAGTGGCCCGCCGTCTGGCGACGGCGCCTTCCGTTCATGTCACGGGATTCCAGACCGAGCGGGGCCTCGCGCAATACCTTGCCAACCAGCTCCAGTATCTGCGCGACGGCGTGCATCTGGCCGATCTCGCGGCCGGCAATTTCTCGGAGCTGCTGCTGTCCGGGGAGGAGGGGCGCTGCCTCGTGATCTTCGAGGCGCGGCGCTATTCGCGCATGGCCAAGGTGCTGGCCGAGCAGGCCAAGGCAGCGGGCATCAGGACCACGCTGATCACCGATTCCTTCTGCGACTGGGGGCAGGGGCTCGTCGACGAGATGCTGGTTGTCTCGACAGAGTTCAACCTGTTCTGGGATTCGACCGCGCAGATGGCGAGCCTCAGCAACCTGCTGATCAACGCGGTCTTCGTCGAGCTCGGCCCGCAGGTCGAGGCGCGCCTGAACCGGATGGCCGCGCTCTACGGCCATTTCACCGGCCATGCGGGGGACAGTTCGGGACCACTCGGCTGACGGACGCAATCACAGCTCTTTGCAGCATCTCGAAACAAAAGGGGAAGCGGGATGAAGACGATGATCAAGGAGAGCCTGCTGGCGCTGGGCCTGTCGGCGCTCGCCGCCACGACGGCGCTGGCGCAGGAAGCCACGTTCGTGATGACCGCGCGCCTTGTCGGCGCGCCGACCTACAACCCGATCAAGGCGACGAAGCTCAACACGGCGACGACGCTGATCTTCGACAGGTTGGTGGTGCAGGATGCCGACCAGAGCTTCCACGGCCAGCTCGCGACCTCCTGGGAAACGAGCCCGGACGGCATGCTCTGGACCTTCAAGCTGAAGCCCGGCGTCAAGTTCCACAATGGCGAGCCGTTCAACGCCAAGACGATCGAATGGTGGGTGCCGCAGTTCAAGGGCACCGAGAATGCCTTCACCGTCGAGGCTGTCGACAAGGTCGAGGTGGTCGACGACCTGACCGTGCGCTTCCAGATGAAGCACCCCGACCCGAACCTGCTGTTCAACCTCGCCAGCTCCTTCATGTGCGTGCCGGAGCCGAAATCCTACGAGGCGCTGGGCGACAAGTTCGGTGTGACCGAGGCGATCGGCACCGGCCCCTACAAGATGCAGCAGTTTACCGTCGGCCAGCAGACCGTGCTCGTCCGCAATGACGACTACAAATGGGCCTCCGACCTCTCGAAGAACCAGGGGCCGGCCAAGTTCAAGAAGCTGACCTTCCGCGAGATCGGCGAGGAATCGACCGCCTATCTCGAACTGAAGACCGGCGGAGCGGATCTGCTCGTCAATGTCCCCACCGACTTCCTGCCGCGCATCCAGGCCGACAAGGCGGTGAAGCTCGTGACCATCCCCGGCAACGAGCTGGTCTACATGCCGATCAACACCAGCGTCGAGCCGTTCACCGACATCAAGGTGCGTGAGGCGACCGCCTTCGCCGTGAACCAGAAGGAAATCCTGACCAGCCTCTATGGCGGCAACGGCGCCGTCGCCGACACCTTCCTGATCTCCTCGCTGAAGGAGGCGCAGGTCGATCCGAAGTACAAGATCTCCTACGACCCGGAGCGCTCGAAGAAGGTGTTCGACGCGGCCGGCTGGAAGCCGGGCCCCGACGGCATCCGCGTCAAGGACGGCAAGCGCCTCGAGGTGAAGCTCTGGGCCCAGAACGGCACCGAGTTCAAGCGCCTCGCCGAGATCGTGCAGGCGCAGCTCAAGGCTGTCGGCATGCAGGCCGAGATCAGCATCATCGATGCCGGCTCGATCAATGCGCAGTACCGCAAGAAGACCGAGCACCAGCTCGCGGTGCGTGCCTATCAGTGGACCAATGCCGATATCGTCGACTGGTTCTTCGCCGCCAAGCGCGCGGGCTACCCCAATGTCTCGATGTTCAACGATCCCGAGGCGGAGAAGCTCAACGACATCGCCATGAACAAGTCCAAGACCTGGGACGAGCGCGTGGCGAACTTCACCAAGTACCACGAATACGTGCTGTCGCAGTATCCGTTCGCGCCGATCTACCAGCCGGTGCAGAGCGTGGCCTATGGCAAGCGCATTACCGTGCCCGAGACGATCCGCGGCACCGGCTTCTACGGGCCGACCATGCTCGACATCGCGCCGGCGAACTGAGCCGGGACGACGTATCACGCGGGAGATCGATCCTTGCTGCGCTTCGCGATCCGGCGCCTCGCCATGCTGGTGCCGGTCTTCCTCGCCGTCTCGCTGGTGATCTTCATGATCATCCATCTCGTGCCGGGCGACCCGCTGGAGCATCTGATCCAGGTCGGCTCGTCGCCCGAGCAGCGGGCGCAGATGATCGCGCGCTACGGGCTGGACCAGCCGCTGCTGGTCCAGTACGGGCGCTGGCTCGCCAAGGTCGTCACCGGCGATTTCGGCGACGCCATCGTGATGCGCCAGCCAGTTTCGCAGCTCATCGCCGAGAACATGCCCCATAGCCTCGCGCTCGGCGGCACGGCGCTGCTCTTCTCGACGGTGGTCGGGATCGTCACCGGCGTGCTCGCGGCTTCCTTCCGCGACAGCCTGTTCGACCGGGCGGTGATGGGGTTCATCCTGCTGGGGTCGACGCTGCCGAGCTTCTGGCTGGCGCTCCTGATGATCCTGATGTTCGCCGTGCAGTTCGAATGGTTCCCGGTCTCGGGCGCACGCACTTGGGACGCGCTGGTGCTGCCGGCGCTGACCATCGGCATCGGCGGCACCGCGCTGATCGCCCGCGTCACCCGCGCCGCGATGGTCGAGATCTCGCAGCGCGATTTCGTGCGCGTGCTGCAGGCCAAGGGCGTGCCGTTCTGGCGCATCCAGCTTCGGCATGCGCTGCAGCAGGCGATGCTGCCGGTGATGACCATTCTGGGCCTGCGCATCGGCTGGATTCTCGGTGGCGCAGTCACGGTCGAATATGTCTTCGCCCGGCCGGGGCTCGGGTCGCTGCTGATCACGGGCTTGGGCCAGCGCGACTATCCGCTGGTGCAGGGCTGCCTCTTGATGCTGGCGATCGCGGTGATGTTGGGCACGCTGATCGGCGACCTCGCCCAGGCGGCGCTCGATCCGCGTTTGCGCGAAGCGATGGGTGCACGATGAGCCGCAAATCCCTCGCCGCCCGCATCCTCCGGTCGCCGCGCGGCGCCATCTGCGCGCTGTTCCTGCTCGCGCTCGTGCTCTCCGCGATCTTCGCGCCCTGGATCGCGCCCTATGACTATGCCGCGCAGAAGCTCTCGATCGCCAATACGCCGCCGTCAGTCGCGCATTGGCTCGGCACCGACGAATTCGGGCGCGACCTGCTCTCGCGCATCATCCAGGGTGCGCGGACCTCGCTCAGCGTCAGCGTGCTCTCGATCGCCTTGTCGGTGCTGATGGGCGCGACGCTGGGCGCCGCCGCAGGCTATTTCGGCGGCATCTTCGACAAGATCGTCACGGTCATCGTCGACCTGACATGGTCTTTCCCGGAAATCCTGCTGGCGCTGATCCTGATCGCGATCCTCGGACCGGGACTGCACTCGACTGCGATCGCCATCGCGATTGCCTATCTCGCCCAGTTCACCCGCCTGACGCGGGCGCAGGTCATGGCGCTGAAAGGCGAGCTCTTCGTCGATGCGGCGGTGACGGCGGGCGCCAGGCCGGGGCGCGTGCTCTTCCTGCATCTCCTGCCCAATGCGATGACGCCGGTGATCGTCGCCGGCATGCTGGCGACGGGCGATGCGATCGTGCTCGAAGCGACGCTGGGCTTCTTTGGGCTCGGCGCCCAGCCGCCCGTACCGAGCTGGGGGGCGATGATGAGCTCCGGCACCGCGCAGATCTTCATCGCGCCCTGGATCATCATCTTCCCCGGCCTCGTCATCGCCACCACGGTCATCGCCATCAACCTGTTCGGCGATGCGCTGATCGAGGCGCTCGATATTCGCCGCCCGCTGCGGGACGGCTGAAATCTGCCCATCACTCGCGAAAGCAGCCAGAGGAACGCCATGAGCTTCACCGTCCTGACCGCCGAGTTCTCGCATGAGAGCAACACCTTCAGCCGCTGCCCGGCCGATTACGCCGCCTTCACCGATCGCGGCATCCAGCTCGGCGATGACGCCATCGCCGCGCGGGCCGAGGCCAACACGCCGATCGCCGGCTTTCTCGATATCGGCCGCCCGGCAGGGTGGAAGGTCATCCACGCGATCAGCGCCGCCGCCCAGCCTTCCGGGCCGGTGACGCGCGATGCCTTCGACCGCATCGCCGGCGTGATCGTCGAGACCGCGAAGGCGCATGCCGGCAAGATCGACGGCGTGCTGCTCGGCCTCCACGGCGCCATGGTGACGGAGTTCTGCGAGGACGGCGAGGGCGAGTTGCTGGAGCGGGTCCGCGCCGTGCTCGGGCCTGACGTGCCGATCGGCATCACGCTTGATCCCCATGCCAATGTCACCCGCAAGATGACCGAGCTCGCCAATATCGTCGTCTCCTACAAGACCTATCCGCATGTCGATGTGCGCGAGACCGGCAAGCTTGCGGCCGGAATCATGCAGCGGACCATGAAGGGCGAGATCAGGCCGGTGACGCTGCGGGCCGAGCGGCCGATGCTGGAGGAGGTCAATGGCGGGCGTACCGATATCGGCCCGATGGTCGAGCGCATCGCCAAGGCCAGGGCCTATGAGAAGGAGACGAACGTCTTCGCCGTCAGCGTCAATGGCGGCTTCGGCAATGCCGATATCCACGAGGTTGGCCCGACCGTGCTCGTCACCTGCGACGGCGAGCGCGAGAAACACCAGGCCTTCGCCGAGGCGATGGTCGAGGACATGTGGCAGCGCCGCTTCGAGAAGGTCACGGAATTCCTCTCGGTCGAGGACGCCGTGGCTGAAGCGAAGTCCTACGTCGCGGCCTCCGGCCCGCTGATCATCGCCGACTACGCCGACAATCCCGGCGGTGGCGGCTATGGCGATGCGACCGGCCTGCTCAAGGGCATGATCGCAGCCGATCTCAAGGATGCCTGTTTCGGCCCGATGGTCGATCCGGAGGTCGCCGCTGAACTGCGCAAGGGCAAGCCGGGCTCGACGGTCTCGGTCAAGCTCGGCGGCAAGGTCGATCCCGAGATCGGCGGCGGGCCGCTTGAGCTGACCGGCACGCTCGTCAGCGTCAGCGATGGCGATTGGGTCGGCGACGGCCCGATGATGGGCGGGTTGCAGGCGAGCTGGGGGCCCTGTGCCGTGCTGCGCGTCGGCGATGTCGAGATCCTCGTCACCACCATCCGCGCTCAGATGAACGACCTGCAGCAGTTCCGCGCCTTCGGCATCGACCCAGCCGCGAAGCGTGTTGTCGGGCTGAAGTCGATGCAGCATTTCCGCGCCGCCTTCGAGCCGATCGCTGGCAAGGTCATCGTCTGCGACAGCGGGGCGCTCTGCACCCCCGATCTCAGCAAGCTGCCCTATCGCCGGGTGCGCCGGCCGCTCTACCCGCTCGACAAGGTGGCGTGAGGCCGCGAGCAGTCTTGAAATCGACAGGGCCGGCGCGGCGACGCATCGGCCCTGTTCGCATTGGCGCGGGAGTGCGGTACCCTATCTAAATTTTGAGATTCGATTGCCCTTCGAGAGGCCCGATGTCCATCCGCTTCGATGAGATTGGCAAGCGCCTCAAGGCCTATCGGCTGGGGCGTGGGCTTCCGGCCGAGGATGTCGCGGAAAGCCTGGGAATTTCGCGGGCGGCCGTCTACCGGATCGAGAGCGGCGGCGTCGTCAAGATCGAGACGCTGGAGCGGCTGGCTGCCGTGCTGGAGACGACGGTCGCGTCGCTGCTCGGGGCCGGCGTCGAGTATTATTCGAGCCCGGTCAGCTATTTCGAGCGCATGCGGCAAATCGAGGAGCAGTCCGACCAGGTCGTCGCGCATTTCCCGCCGCTTTCCTACCTGCTGACCTCGGCGGCCTATTCGGACTTCCTCCGGGCGACCCTGATCGAGGCCCTGCCGGCCCATCTCGCCGACCGCGACGGGGCTGTGGCCGAGATCGACGCGATCATCGCAATCCTCGACGAGCGCAAGGCGACCCGAAAGCGCCGGCGGCTCAGCGTCGTCAACTTCGTCAATGTGCTGGAGATCGAGCGCTGGCTGAAGCTCGGTATCGTCGGCCGGTTCAGCCTGCCGCCGGAGGAGCAGGCGCGCCGGCGCCGTGCCGCCCGCCACGAGGTCGAGCACCTGATCGCGCTGATCGAGGCCGAGCCGATGGGTGTGCAGATCGGCCTGATCGAGGAAACGCTGCCCAATATCACCTTCCAGCTCTTCCGCAGCGAGGAACGGACGCTGCTCGGCCTGAGCCCGTATCGGCTGGGCGGGGAACTGCCGAATGTCCGCTCCGGCATCGCCATGCTGACCGCCGACGAGCAGCCGGTGCGCCTCTACGAGCAGTTGAGCGAGGACCTCTGGAGCCGCGCCCGCAAGGGCGGCGAGGCCGGCGCCGCGCTGCGGGCGGTGGTCGAGCGATCGGGCATCGCGCTGGGCTGATTTTCCGGTTTGCACCGAAACACGCGGTCATCGCGGGCGGCCGGCAGGGTTGAGCCCGCTCCTGAGCACCAGGCTTACGGCGTCATGGTCGGGCTTGTCCCGACCATCCACGTCTTCTACGCCGAGGTCGCGTTCAAGACGTGGATGCTCGCCACAAGGGCGAGCATGACGATGGCTGGAACAACGTCGTGTCCATGTGTTCCGGGCTCTTCGCTGAAGGGAAGCCCGGAACGATAGGAGCAAGTCGTTTTCGCGATTGTCGCAAAATTGAGATTTGTTCTTGTAATTGAGATTAAGCTGTGCGACGGATTCGCATGGCGCCGGGCGCGGCTAGGGTCCGGCGGCTTTCAGAATTCTCGTGGCGGGGCCGGAGCCCAGGACCACCAAGCGGCGCGCAAAGCGCCCCGAGAATGAGGGCCCGAGGCCCGAACTCATTGAGCATGATCTGCGCAGGGCGGACGCGCGCGCGTCCGCCGGCTCACTGTTTTCCGGTGCCCGGCGACGGTTCGAGACAACAAAAAGGGGACGTCATCATGAGCGATATCCAGGCATCGAGCGCGGGCTCGATCGAGGGCTCCGGCCCGACCGAGGTCGACGGCAAGGCGCGGAAGGCCTTGTGGGGCGCAGCGATCGGCTATGCGATGGACGGGTTCGACCTCCTGATCCTCGGCTTCATGCTGCGGGCGATCTCGGCCGACCTCCAGCTCAGCCAGGCCCAGGCGGCCTCACTGGTCACCGCAACGCTGGTCGGCGCCGTGCTCGGCGGCATCGGCTTCGGCATGCTGTCGGACCGTATCGGCCGCGTCCGCGTGCTGACCTGGACGATCGTCCTCTTCGCCGTCTTCACCGGCATGTGCGCCTTGGCGCAGGGCTACTGGGACCTGCTGATCTACCGCACCATTGCCGGCCTTGGGCTCGGTGGCGAGTTCGGCATCGGCATGGCGCTGGTCGCCGAGGCCTGGCCGGCCTCGAAGCGGGCGCGCGCCTCCTCCTATGTCGGGCTCGGCTGGCAGGTCGGCGTGCTCGCAGCCGCCATCGCCACCCCGATCCTGCTGCCGACGATCGGCTGGCGCGGCATGTTCGCGATCGGCATCCTGCCGGCGGTCGCGGCCTATTTCATCCGCCACTCCCTGCACGAGCCCGAGGTCTTCGTCGCCCGCTCCAAGGACCGGCCGAAGGAATCAGCCCTGCGCCTCCTGGTCAAGGACCGCGAGACCACCAAGCTCAGCCTCGGCATGGTCATCCTCTGCTCGGTCCAGAACTTCGGCTATTACGGCGTGATGATCTGGCTGCCGAACTATCTCGCCACCCGGTTCGGCTTCGCGCTGACCCAGTCGGCGGTGTGGACGGCGGTGACCATCGCCGGCATGGCGCTCGGCATCTTCGCCTTCGGTCATATCGCCGACCGGATCGGCCGGCGCCCCGCCTTCTTCGGCTACATGATCGGCGCCGCCGTCATGGTCGTGGTCTATTCGCGCCTGACCGACCCGATGCAATTGCTGGTCGCCGGCGCGGTGATGGGCTTCTTCGTCAACGGCATGCTCGGCGGCTATGGCGCGCTGATCAGCGAGCTCTTCCCGACGGCGGCCCGCGCCACCGCCCAGAACGTGCTGTTCAACATCGGCCGCGGCGTCGGCGGCTTCGGCCCGGTCGTGGTCGGCGCGATCGCGGCGGCTTACGGCTTCCAGACCGCCATCGCGCTGCTCGCCGCCCTCTACATCCTCGACCTCCTCGCCATGTGGCTCCTCATCCCCGAGAAGCGCGGCGCGGAATTGACGTGAGGCAGGCATGAGCCAGCAGCCCATCATCGCGGCCGGCGGGTGTTCCGCCGGCTGGAAGCCGAGCATCGTCGCCGAGCTGGCGCGGGTCGTGCGCCACGCGGCGGTCAATGCCGAATACCGCCATCTCGTGCTCGATTGCAGCGAGGAGGCAGCTGCAGCGCAGCCCGGCCAGTTCTTCCAGTTGCTCTGCCCGCATCCGGTTGGCGAGCAGCCCTTCCTGCGCCGGCCGATGAGCCTCTATGGCGCCGATCCGGAGAAGCGTCAGGTCGAGTTCCTCTACAAGGTCACCGGGGCGGGTACGCGCGGCCTCGATACGCTCGAGCCGGGTGACAGCCTCGACATCATGGGCCCGCTCGGCACCGGCTTCACGCTGGACGAGAGCATGAGCCATATTATCGCCGTCGGGCGCGGGGCGGGGCTTGCGACGCTCGCACCGCTCGCCGCTGCGGCGAAGGCGAAGGGGATCAAGGTCACCGCCATCCTCAGCGCAAGGCGGCCGGAATTGCTGGTCTCGGTCGATCTGTTCCGGAGCAAAGGCGCGGAGGTCATCGCGGTCACCGATTCCGAGCAGACGAGCGGCCCGGCGAATGTCGAGCGCATCCTGCGCCGCGAGATCGCCGAGGGGCGCTGCGATGCCTTCTTCACCTGCGGGTCGAGCCGCCTGATGCGCGTGCAGCAGCGCCTCGCCCGCGAATTCGGCCTGTCCGGACAGGTCGCGATGGAGCAGCAGATGGCCTGCGGTATCGGCCTTTGCTATTGCTGCGTGCGCGACTTCAATGTCGATGGCGAGATCGTCAACCGCCGCGTCTGCTGGGACGGGCCGGTCTTCGACCTGATGGAGGCGCTGCCATGAACGCCGCCGCCGTGAGGCCTGCGATCGATCTCTCGGTGAAGGTCGGCGGGCTTACCCTGCGCAACCCCGTCATGCCGGCCTCGGGCACCTTCGCCGAGGGGCTGGAGAAGGTGATGGACTTCAACCGGCTCGGCGCCTTCGTCACCAAGACGATCACCCGCGAACTGCGCGCCGGCAATCCGCTGCCGCGCGTGGTCGAGCGGCCCGGCAGCCTGATCAACGCGATCGGCATCCCCTCCAAGGGCGTGCCCTATTTCATCGAGAAGACGATGCCGCATTACGCGGCCTATGACACGCCGCTCGTCGTCTCGATCTCGGCGCCGACGGCGGAAGGTTTCGCCAGCCTCGCAGCCGAACTCTCAATCCCTGGCATCGCCGCGATCGAGGCCAATATCTCCTGTCCGAATATCGAGGAGGACGGCAAGGCCTTCGCCATGCGGGCCGAGTCGACCGAGAAGGTGACGCGCGAACTGCGCCGGGCGACCGATCTGCCGCTCTGGGTCAAGCTCACGCCCAATACCGGCGACGTGCCGGAGGTGGCGCGCGCGGCAGAGGCCGCAGGCGCCGACGCCGTCGTCGTCGCCAATACCATTCTGTCGATGGCGATCGACCTCAAGACCTTCAAACCCTGCCTCGGTAACATCATGGGCGGGTTGTCCGGTCCGGCGATCAAGCCGATCGTGCTGCGCCAGGTCTTCCAATGCGCCAAGGCGGTATCGATCCCGGTGATCGGCTGCGGTGGCATCTCCACCGCCGAGGACGCGATCGAATACATGCTCGCCGGCGCCACCGCCGTGCAGGTGGGCACTGCGACCTTCCTGCAGCCGGCGGCGATGACGACGATCATCGACGGGCTGGAGACATTCTGCCTGCATCGCGAAATCCCGCGCGCCGCCGACCTGATCCGCGGTGTCGTGATCGAGGAGGCGGACGAGCCCGAGCTCTCCTGGCTGGACCCGGTGTCATGAGCGTCGCCGCGATCGAACGCCCGAACGGCTTTGCGGGGAATGCCGAGGACCGGGCGCTGGCCGAGGCATTGTTCGATGCGCTGAAACAGGCGACCGGGGACGGAATCGGCATCACCCGCGAGGCCTATGGCCCCAAGGAGAGCGAGGCGCTCGACATCGTCGAGGCGCGGGCGCGCGAATTGGGCCTCGCGACGGAGCGCGATGCCGGGGCCAATCTCGTGATGACGCTGGAAGGCAGCGAGCCGGAATTGCCCTTCCTCGCCTGCGGCTCGCACCTGGATTCCGTGCCGCAGGGCGGGAATTTCGACGGCGCGGCCGGCGTCATCGCCGGGCTCGCCGTCATCGCGGGCTTCCGGGCCGAGGGTTTCGTGCCGCGTCGGACGATCAAGGTCTACGGCCTGCGCGGCGAGGAAAGTTCGCGCTTCGGCCGGGCCTATATGGGATCGAGCGCGCTGTTCGGGAAACTCTCCGCCGCCGATCTCGCGGTGAAGGATGCGAGGGCCGGGCGCACGCTGGCGCAATGCATGGCCGATGTCGGCGTCGATATGGGCCGCGTCAGCAAGGGCGAGTTGCTGCTCGATCCCACCGCGGTCTTCGCCTGGATCGAGCTGCATATCGAGCAGGGGCCGGTGCTGGTCGCGCGGGATTTGCCTGTCGGCATCGTCACCGGCATCAGGGGCAATATCAGGCATCGCACGGTGGAATGCGTCGGCGAAGCCGGCCATTCAGGCGCCGTGCCGCGCTGGCTCAGGCGCGATGCCGTCTTCGCCACGGCCGAGCTCATCACCCATCTCGACCGGCACTGGCGCACGCTGCTGGAGCGCGGCCGCGACGTCGTCGTGACCTCCGGCGTCTTCGGCACCGATCCGCAGGAGCATGCCATTGCGCGCATCCCCGGCCGGGTGAACTTCTCCTTCGAAGTACGCAGCCAGAGCCGCGAGACGCTGGAGGCCTTCTACGACCTCTTCCTCTCGGAATGCGGGATGATCGGCGAGGAGCGCGGCGTGGACTTCAAGCTCGACCGCCGGCTGGAGGCCGAGCCCGCCGTGATGGATGCGGGCTGGATCGCCAGGCTCAAGACCGCTGCGCGCGATCTCGGCCTGCCCGACGAGGAGATCCCGAGCGGGGCAGGGCATGACTCGGCGGTTTTCGCCAATGCCGGCATTCCCAGCGCCATGCTCTTCGTGCGAAACGAGCACGGCTCGCACAACCCGCACGAGGCGATGGAGATCGACGATCTCCTGGCCGGCATCGCGGTGATGCGGGCGGCGATCCGGGAGGCGGTGCGATGACGGTGACTCAGGCGATCCGCCCGGAGCGGGAGATCAGCCACGCGGTCGCGCGGCTGCTGCTGCGCGCCGGCGCCGTCCATGTCAGTCGGCAGCAACCCTTCGTGCTGGCGGCCGGCTGGGCGAGCCCGGTCTATGTCGATGTCCGCCTGCTGCTCGGCGAACCGGACCTGCGCCGCGCGGTCACCGAACTGGCGGTTAGGCATCTCCGCGCAGGCTTTCCGGATGGCGGCTTCGATGCGGTCGTCGGTGCGGAGACGGCCGGCATTCCCTTCGCCGCCTGGCTTGCCGATGCGCTGGACCTGAAGCTGCGCTATGTCCGCAAGCGCCCGCTCGGCGTCGGCCGCAATGCCCAGGTCGAGGGCGGGCCGGTCGATGGCTTGCGCGTCCTCCTGATGGACGATCTGACCACCGATGGCGCGAGCAAGCTCAATTTCGTGCGCGGCCTGCGCGCGGCGGGGGCCGATGTTGGCGACGTGCTGACGATCTTCTATCATGACGCCTTCCCCGGAGCCGGCGAGCGCCTGACCGAGGCGGGACTGAGCCTGCATGCGCTGGCGACCTGGGCCGATGTGCTCGCCGCCGACGACGAGAATCGGCTGGCGCGCGAGGATCGCGCCGAGATCGAGCGCTTCCTCGCCGATCCCGTTGCCTGGTCGATGCGCCATGGTGGCCGTGCCAGCCTGACGCCGCGCCTCTGAGAGGAGGGCGGCAGGCCGCCGGCCCATGCGGTGAGTGCAATGCCGTGACGCCGGCTTATGAAATTGTGCGCGGGCCGGCGATCAT
Source organism: Allobosea sp. GW822-FHT05A11 (assembly GCF_058800455.1). Taxonomy (NCBI): domain Bacteria; kingdom Pseudomonadati; phylum Pseudomonadota; class Alphaproteobacteria; order Hyphomicrobiales; family Alloboseaceae; genus Allobosea; species Allobosea sp. GW822-FHT05A11. Next base: position 909,310 of record NZ_JBXAMI010000001.1, read on the forward strand.
CTAGAGCCTTCAACCGCGTCACGAGGCAGGAATCGGCCTGCCGGAGACGCCGCGGGACTAAGCCCAGATGACCGTCAGCGCGCCGACCGCCTCCCTGCCGCAACGCGCCATGATGCCGGTGCTGATCGCGCTGAGCTTCACGCATCTGCTCAACGACATGATCCAGTCGCTGATCCCGGCGATCTATCCGATCATCAAGGAATCCTACCGGCTTGACTTCGGCCAGATCGGCCTGATCACGCTGACCTTCCAGGTCTCGGCCTCGCTGCTGCAGCCGGCGGTCGGGCTCTACACCGACAAGCACCCGATGCCCTATTCGATGGTGGTCGGCATGGGCTTCACGCTCGCCGGCCTGATCGGGCTCGCCTATGCCGGCAGCTATGGCTTCCTGCTGCTCTCTGCGGCCTGCGTCGGCATCGGCTCCTCGATCTTCCATCCCGAGGCGACGCGGATGGCGCGTAACGCTTCCGGCGGGCAGCACGGGCTGGCGCAGGGCATCTTCCAGGTCGGCGGACAGACCGGCGGGGCGCTCGGGCCGCTGCTGGCGGCCTTCGTCATCGTGCCGCGCGGGCAAGGCAGCCTCGCCTGGTTCTCGGTCGCGGCGCTCATCGCGATGATGCTGATGGTCTGGACCGCCGCGAGCTACGCGCGGCTCGACAAGGCGAGGCCCCCGAAGGCCGCAGCGGCTGCGGCGCCGGCCCGGCCGGGCAAGCGCTCCGTCGCCTTCGCGATCACCATCCTGATCATCCTGCTGTTCTCGAAGAACGCTTATTCGGCGAGCTTCACCTCGTTCTACACCTTCTACCTGATCGGCAAGTTCGGCATCTCCGTGCAGAATTCGCAGGTGATGCTGTTCCTGTTCCTCGGCTCCTCGGCGGCGGGCGCATTGGCCGGCGGCATGCTGGGCGACCGGATCGGCCGCAACAAGATCATCTGGTTCTCGATCCTGGGCGCACTGCCGTTCACGCTGATCCTGCCCTATGCCGACCTGTTCTGGACCGGCGTGCTGACGATCCTGATCAACCTGATCATGTCGAGCGCCTTCGCCGCGATCCTGATCTATGCGCTGGAACTGCTGCCCGGCCGCGTCGGACTGGTCGGCGGCTTCTTCTACGGGCTGTCCTTCGGGCTCGGCGGGCTAGCGGCGGCGCTACTCGGCGAGTTCGCCGACATTCTCGGCATCGAGATGGTCTACAAGATCTGCTCGTTCATTCCGCTGATGGGCCTGCTCGCCTGGTTCCTGCCGCGGCTGAGCGAGGGCACGCGGGGCGCCAGGGTCGGGCATTAGGCGGCTTGCGCCGTCATGCTCGGGTTCGACCCGAGCATGACTCTAAGGGCAATGCCCCTCAGAGCGCGAGCTTGCCAGCCTTGGCGGCGGCATAGCGCTCGTTGACCTTCTTCCAGTCGACCACGTTCCACCAGCCCTTGAGATAGTCGGCGCGGCGGTTCTGGTACTTCAGGTAATAGGCGTGCTCCCAGACGTCGTTGCCGAGCAGGACCATCTGCTTGTCCATGATCGGGCTGTCCTGGTTCGGCTTGCCGAGCAGGGCGAGCTTCCCGGCCTTGTCGACGGTGACGAAGACCCAGCCGGAGCCGAAGACGCGCAGGCCCGCCGCCTCAAAATCCGCCTTGAACTTGTCGAAACCGCCGAGGTCGCGTGTGATCGCCTCGGCGACGTCGCCGGTGGGAACGCCACCGGCACCCGGCCCCATCACCTCCCAGAACATGCTGTGATTGGCATGGCCGCCGCCATTGTTGCGGACGAGGGTGCGGATGCTCTCCGGCACCTGGTTGAGATCAGCGATCAGCTCTGCGACCGAAGCCTTGGCGAGGGCGCCATTGTCCTTGGCGGCGTTGTTCAGCGCGGCGACATAGGCGGCGTGGTGGCGGTTGTAGTGGATGTCCATGGTGGCTGCGTCGATATGCGGCTCCAGCGCATTGGCCTCATAGGCGCGCTTCGGCAGCGAGAACGGGCCGGTTGGGGCTGCCGGCGCTGCCGCCTGCGCCCAGACCCTCGGCGCGGCGACGACGGCGAATGCGGCGGCTCCGAGGCCGATGAGGCCACGGCGGGAGACGGCGGAAACTGCGGTCATGGGAATCCTCCGGAAAGCGTTTTGGCGTGTTGGCTTCCTGCTCAACGCGCGTTTCCCGTTGCGGGTCCGCCGTCGATCTCTGCAGCTATAGCATGGCCGTGCCCGGCAGTTGACCCAAGGGCAACATCACAATCCCGGCGCCTGTGTCGAAAGTGGTAAACCGTCCGATCGCGCTCTTAACCGGCGATTTACCGCGTTTCTCTACGGTTCTGGCAAGAAATCCTCCCGGGTTGAAGGGGCGCCCCGCCATGCATGCACTGGCTCGCAAGCTCGACCTGCCCGTTGACGAGGCAGGGCAGGACCTTGCCGGCGAGCCGACAGGGGTCGGTGCGGAGCGCGCGGTGCGCGAAATTGCCGCCCGTTTCGGCAAGCTCAGTGCCGAGATCACCGATATCGCCGGGCGCGTCGGCGACGTGACGCAACAGTTCGACCAGCAGACGGCGGGGCTGCGTCGGGTGGTCGGCGCGGTCGAGCAGGTGTCGCAGGCGAACAATGCGATCCGGCAGGCGGCCGAGGGTGCGCAGGCTGCCGCGTCCGGTGTCCGCAACGGCCTCGAGCGCGTGACCAAGTCGGTGCGGCTCGGTCTCAATGCAGCGCAGGCCGATATCGAGACTCTGTCGCAGGAAGCCCAGTCGATGTCGCAGGTGCTGGCGCAGGCCGTCGGCGACGCGCACAAGGCGCGGGCGTCGAGCGATGCGATCCAGTCGATCACCCGCGAGATCCAGCTCCTGTCGATCAATGCCGGCGTCGAGGCGGCGCGCAGCGGCGAGGCCGGCAAGGGCTTCGCTGTGATCGCTGCCGCCGTGAAGGCGCTTGCCGAGCAGACCCGCGCGGCGACAGCGGCGAGCGCAGCCCAGCTCGACCTGCTGGTGAAGGCGGTCGATGCCGTCGCCCGGCGCAGCCAGGAGAACGCGCAGACGGCACAGCGCGCGCAGGCGGGCAGCCAGACTATCTCGCTGCAGATCGGCGAGTTCGACAGCTTCGGCCGCTCCGTCGTCGAACTGATCGGCGAGATCGAGGCCGTATCACGCCCGACCCGGGAGAATGCCGAGGCCTGCGCCAAGGCAGGACAGGACCTCGCCGGCCTCGTGGCCGGGGTCGATGCGTCCACCGACAATCTCGAGCAGGCGGGGCAGCGCACCGAGGCGCTGGTCGCGATCAGCGAGGGCATCCTCGGCTCGATCGCGGCCTCGGGCGTGCGGACGGCGCAGTCGGAACTGATCGCGACCGTCATGGAGACGGCCAGCCGGATCAGCGGGTTGTTCGAGGGGGCGCTGGCGCGCGGAGAGATCGGGCTCGCCGAGCTGTTCGACGAGACCTACCGGCCAATTCCGGGCTCGGACCCGGTCCAGCACATGACCCGCTTCGTTGCCTTGACCGATCGGTTGCTGCCGCCGCTGCAGGAGGAGCTCCTGACATCGAACGGGCGGATCGTGTTCTGCGCGGCGGTTGACCGCAACGGCTTCCTGCCGACGCATAACCGCAAATATGCGCAGGCCCAGGGCTCCGATCCGGTCTGGAACAACGCCAATTGCCGCAACCGGCGGATCTTCGACGACCGGACCGGCCTCGCCGCCGCCCGCAACCGCAAGCCCTTCCTGCTGCAGAGCTACCGGCGCGACATGGGCGGCGGGCAGTTCCTGGTGATGGAGGATCTGTCGGCGCCGATCATGGTCAAGGGCCGGCACTGGGGTGCCTTCCGCTTCGGCCTCAAGGTTTAAAGCTTCGTCCGTGCCTGCCCTGTCGAGTTGAGTGAGCGAGTTCCCGAGTCAGCGCCATGCATATCGCGCCATCCTTCCCCAACCTGTCGGTGCTGCTCATCGATCCGAGCCCGCATTACCGCCGCATCGTGCGCACGATGTTGTATCAGGCGCAGCTCAACCGCATCTTCGAGGCGGCCGACCTCTCATCGGCGGCTTCGACCTTCATCCAGAAGCAGCCGAACATCGTCATCCTCGACTGGGACATGCCCGAGGGCAACAGCATCAAGTGCCTGGCGGCGATCCGCTCGTTCAAGACCTCGCCCTTCGCCAAGGCGCCGGTGCTGGTGATGATGGAGCGGCCGGACCGGCGCTCGGTCGTCCAGGCCGCAAAGCTCGGTGCGCATGAGATCATCACCAAGCCGATCTCGCCCAACAATCTCTGGCTTCACCTGTCGGGCGTCATCAACGTGCCGCGAAAATACCGGGAGGCGACGGGCAAGATCACGTTGGTGCCGCGCGCGATCAGCAACAACATGTTCTGACGCTCGTGGCTGCGCACCGCAATTGCCACGAAAGCGCCAAGAGTATTGATAGGCGCGTCCCTATTTAGCGAAGTTTTTACCAGTTTGCCGCGATGCTCCAGGCGCAATCCTGGGTCGCCCTCCATGCTCATCACCGTCTCGCTTCCCCCTTTCCTCGGCCGCTCCGAGGCTGCGACGTTCCGCAACCAGCTTCTGGTGGCGCTGGAACAGCGGGAAAGCATCGCCGTCGAATGCGCCGAGGCGGGCGCCCTGCCCAGTCTCTGGATCCAGCTTCTTCATTCCGCAGCCACCAGCGCCGCCGCGCGGGGGCTTTCGGTCACGCTCAAGGCGGCTTCCGAGGAATGCCGCGAATCCTTGCGGGCGATCGGCTTCGATGCCGCTCACAGCGCTCTCGTTCTGGAGTGACAGGCATGAAAATCCTGGCGATCGACGATACCAAGACTTTGCTCAGTCTGCTTAGCCTGACGCTGCGCAATGCCGGCCATGAGGTGGCCGAGGCCGAGAACGGCGAGGACGGCCTCAACAAGTTCGAGCAGTTCAAGCCCGATCTCGTGATCACTGACCTGAACATGCCGATCATGGACGGCATCGAGTTCACCCGTGCCTGCCGCTCGCGCCCGGCCGGGCAGAACACGCCGATCATCGTGCTGACCACGGAGAACGGCGCCGAGATCAAGGCGGAAGGCCGCCGCGCCGGCGCCAGCGCCTGGATGGTCAAGCCTTTCGAACCCAACACGCTGCTCGGCCTCGTCGCGCGCTACCAGAACTGAAGGTCGGCCGATGGATCCGTTGGCAGAACTCAAGCAGACCTTTTTCCAGGAATGCGAAGAACTCCTCGGCGCGCTGGAGCAGAAGCTCCAGGCCCTCGACGAGGGCTCCGTCGATCCCGAGGACGTCAATGCCGCCTTCCGCGCCATTCACTCGATCAAGGGTGGGGCCGGCGCCTTCGGCTGCACGGAGCTCGTCGGCTTCGCGCATGTCTTCGAGGCCTCGCTCGACCATCTGAGGTCCGGCCGCGTCGCCGTCGAGGATGCGCCGTTCACCCTGTTCCTGCGCTGCGCCGATGCCGTTGCCGATCTCGTCTCGGCCGCCCGCAACGACGAGCCCGCGACCGAGCGGCCGGATCTGCTGGCCGCGCTCGAGCAGGTCGGCAAGGAGCCGCAGGCGCCCATCGCCGCGCCGCCACCTCCCGCTTCTGATCCGGTAGCTCCTGCCGCCGACAACGACGCGCCCATCGGCATCGCCGCGCTCGGCAATCTGCTCGCCATGGTCGAGGCGAAGACGGCGGCGCCCGCCGCTGCCGCCGACGATGGCTGGGACGACGAGCCCGCTGCAGCGTCTGCCCCTGTCGCGGGCAAGCCAGGCCGCGACGTGCAGTTGCGCATCGCGCCGGAAACGGACCTGTTCCGCCGGGTGATCGAGCCGCGTGTCGTGCTCGGCTCGCTGCCGGCCGCCGACATCGTTTCGATCCGTTGCGACCTGAGCCAGGTGCCGCCGCTGGAAAGCCTCGATGTCAGCGATTGCTGGCTGCGCTTCGACGTAGCCTTGCGCACCGAGTTGTCGGTCGAGGACCTGCATGGCCGCTTCGACTTCAGCCTGGCGAACGAGGAATTCGAGATCACCTTCGCCGAGGAGGCCGTGACCGAGGCACTTCCGGCGAGCGAGCCGGAGGCCGCTGAGCCCGAAGTCTCCAGCGCGGTCGCTGCCGACCTCTCGGCGATCCTGGCCATGCTCGGCCCGGCACCGGAAGCGGCGAACGAGCCCGATATCAAGCCCGAGCCGGCCCCGGTTGCTGTCGCTGCTCCGGTCGTCGCCGCCGAGCCGGCGGTCGCCCGCGCCGCGCCGCGTGCTCCGGCTGCCCCCGATGCCTCCGCACGCCAGCGCCAGGCGGTCAGCGTGCGTGTCGATCTCGACCGCATCGACAAGCTCATGAACCTCGTCGGCGAGATCGTCATCACCCAGTCGATGCTGGTCGAATGCGTGCGCTCGCTGCCCTACGACGTCCACGCCAAGACCGCCGAGGGCATGCTGACCCTGTCGCGCCAGACACGGGAGCTGCAGGACCATGTCATGGCCGTGCGGGCGCAGCCGGTGAAGGCCGTGTTCCAGCGCATGCCACGGCTGGTGCGCGAGCTCGCCCAGACGCTGGGCAAGGAAGTGCGTCTCGTGCTCGAAGGCGAGAACACCGAGGTCGACAAGACGATCATCGAAGAGCTCGCCGATCCGCTGACCCATATGATTCGCAATTCGATGGATCACGGATTGGAGACGCCTGACGAGCGCATCGCGGCCGGCAAGCCGCGCGAGGGCACGATCAGGCTGATCGCCGAGCATCGCGCCGGCCGCATCGTCATCTCCGTCACCGATGACGGGCGCGGCATCGGCCGCGACCGGCTGCTCGCCAAGGCACGCTCGCGCGGCCTCGTCGGCGCCGACGAGCGGCTGCAGCCGGAGGAGATCGACCAGCTCATCTTCGCCGCCGGCCTGTCGACGGCCGAGGTCATCAGCGACGTGTCGGGCCGCGGCGTCGGCATGGACGTGGTGCGCCGCAATGTCGAATCGCTCGGCGGGCGCATCAGCGTCGATTCCGAGCCGGGCCGGGGCTGCAAGTTTACGCTCGCCCTGCCGCTGACGCTCGCCGTGCTCGAAGGCATGGTGATCCGCTGCGGCGACGATCGCTATGTCATCCCGATCGCCTCGGTAATCGAGACGCAGCATCTCGCCTCGACGCCGATCGAGCGTCTGCCCTTCGGCCAGGAGGTGCTGCGCTGGCGCGGCGAGGTCACGCCGCTCTACCGGCTCGGCGACGTGATGGGCTCGATGGGCACCACCAACGAGAACATCGTCATCATCGCCGAGACCGAGCGCGGCAACAATGTCGGCATCGCCGTCGACGAGATCGTCGGCCAGCAGCAGGTCGTCGTGAAGAGCCTCGAGGCCAATTACGGCGCGGTCAACGGTGCCTCGGCGGCGACGATCCTCGGCGACGGCCTCGTCGCCCTGATCCTGGATATCGACTCGATGCTGCGGCTGGCCGCTTCCGGCAGCCGCTCCCCCCAATCTGACCTCAAGATGGCTGGATGACCATGAGCCTCCAACTCGGCGAAAAGCACTTCTCGTCGGCGCAGCCGGAATCGGCGGCGCGCCGCATCGTGACCTTCAAGGTCGGCGACCGCACCTTCGGCATCGATGTCGGCATGGTTCGCGAGATCAAGGGCTGGCAGGCGACGACGCCGCTGCCGCATGCGGCCCCGCATGTGCGCGGCGTGCTCAACCTGCGCGGCGTCATCCTCGCGGTCTACGATCTGCGGACCGCGATCGGGCTCGGTGCCACCGACGCCACCGCGACCCATGTCATCGTGGTCGTCGATGTCGAGGACAAGACCGCGGGCCTGCTGGTCGACTCGGTCTCGGACATCGTCGATGTGCCGGTCAGTGCGGTGCGCCCGGCTCCGGAGCTGGAACGTGACGAGCACGGCCTGATCGAGGGCCTCGTCCTGCTCGACACCGACATCGTCGCACTGCTCGACCTTGCGGCGGTGATCCGCGACGGCGGCGCCGAGGCCCAGATCAAGACCAGCCGGGCCGCCTGACCTTTTCGAGACCAGCCCGAGCGTAGCGTTCAAGAAGCGGGCGAGAACAAGAAACGATCGACCCCTATGGGCAGCGCGCTCGGCCCCTTCTCACGTCTCTCGGTCAGCCAACCGCTGCTCGCCGCCGGTTCGGCGGCGCTCGCCGGCAGCGCGGCGTCCTATGCGGCATTGGCCGGCGCTCCCGCACTGGGTGTCGCCGCTGTTGCGGGCGTCGCATTGCTCGGCGGCTTTGCCGCCTGGGGCGCGGCCCGTCCGCTCGCGCGCAGCGCGGCGGCTGCGGCGCGCCTGGCCGAAGGCGGCGAGGTCGCGCTTCCCGACGCATCCGGGTCGGGTGAGGGCGCGGATTTGTCGCGCGCGCTCGCAGCCATTCGCGAGCAGGGCCAGGAAGCCGAAAGGCTGCGCGCAGCGCTCGATCAGGGTCGCGCCAGCGTCATGCTCTGCGATCCCGATGGCCGGGTCGTCTATGTCAGCAAGGCGCTGTTGCGTTTCTTCGGCGAGGCGCAGGAGGATTTTCGCGCCGCCTTTCCGGGTTGCTCGGCCAAGGACATGCTGGGCCGCGTCATGGAGCGCGTGCAGGGCGAGCACCAGCCGGTCGGCGGCCAGCCAGTGCGCCTGACGCTCGGCCGTCGCACGATCTGCCTGACCTTGACGGCCATGGTGCGCAGCGATGGCTGCAGCCTCGGCACCGCCGTGGAATGGCGCGAGGTGACCGGGGATCTCAAGCTCGCGGCCGAGATCGTGGAACTGGTCGAGGCGGCCGAGGCCGGCGACTTTTCCCGCCGCCTGTCATCGGAAGGGCAGCCGCTGCCGCTCGGCCATGCGGTCAAAGGCCTGAATCGGATCAACGCCGCGCTTGAAGGCACGCTCGACGAGATGGCCCATGCTGTCGCCGGGGTGGCTCAAGGCGATTTCAATCGGCACGTTCCGGTGACCAGCCAGGGCAGCCTCGGTTTCCTTCAGGACAGCCTCAACGACGCCTTCGGACATGTCGGCGCGACGCTTGCGACCATTCGCGACAGCGCGGGCCGGGTTTCGCATGTCGCAGCCGAGGTCGATGCCGCGACGACGGAGCTTGCAGCGGGAGCCGGGCGGGCGGCTGCAGAGCTCGGTGAAGCCTCTGCGGCAGCCGAACAGGTCGCGGCCTCCGTCGGGCGCAGCAGCATCCGCACCCGCGAGGCCGGCGAGCTCGCCGGCGAGACGATGAGCGTCGCGCAGCAGGGGCAGGGCGTCGTCACCCGCGCTGTCGCGGCGATCGAGCGGATCGAAAGCTCGTCACTGAAGATTTCCGAGATTGTCGGGGTGATCGACGAGATCGCCTTCCAGACCAATCTGCTGGCGTTGAACGCCGCCGTCGAGGCGGCGCGCGCCGGCGATGCCGGTAGGGGTTTCGCGGTGGTCGCCTCCGAGGTGCGGTCGCTGGCGCAGCGCTCGGCGGGGGCCGCCAAGGACATCAAGGGGCTGATCGCCTCGTCGAACGGGCAGGTCGCGGAGGGCGTCGGCTTCGTCCGCGAGACCGGCACGGCACTGGAACGCATCGTCACTGCCGCGGGCAAGGTCGCAACAACGGTTTCAGAGATTTCCACGGCTACGGCCGAACAGGCACAGGGCGCCGGCGAGATGGGCCGCAGTGTGGCGAAGATGGACAAGGGTGTGAGGCAGAATGCCGCCCTGGCCGAGCGCAGCGCCGCGGCGGCTGTCGATCTCGCCGACCGGGCAGCGGCGCTGCATGCCACGATCGAAGCATTCAGCGGCGGCCATGCCGCGGTCGGCGGCGCGCTGCCGCCGCGCCGCGCCCCGGCCGCTGCGCAGCCGCCGCGGACGATGCCGCAGCCACAGCATCGCCGCGTCGCCGCCGGCGGCCGCACGGGGATTTGAGAGATGACCAGACCTGCCTCGTCGAATCCCTTTGCCATGATCCAGCCCGGCATGGCCGACGTGACGCTGACGCGCGACGACATGAAGTTCATCGCGACGCTGGTCTATGAGCAGGCCGGCATCGTGATCCGCGAGCACAAGGAGGCAATGACGCGCGGGCGCCTGGCGCGGCGCGTCAAGGCGCTCGGCATGGGTTCGGTTGCCGAGTACTGCGCCTTCCTCAAGAGCCCGCAGGCGGCGGGCGAGCTGCCGGAGCTGATCAATGCGGTGACGACCAACCACACCGCCTTCTTCCGCGAGCGCCACCATTTCGACCATCTGCGCAAGGATGTGATGCCGCGCCTGCTGCAGGAGCGGGGTGGGCGGCGCGGCCGAATACGCATCTGGTCGGCGGCCTGCTCGTCCGGCGAGGAGCCCTATTCGATCGCCGCGTCCTGCCGCGACGTGATGGGTCCGCGCAGTGATGTCGATTTCAAGATCCTGGCGACCGATATCGATACCGATATCCTGGTGCGGGCCGAGGCCGGCCTCTATCCGGCGGAGCTGTTCGAGCGCCTGCCGGGCGATGTGAAGCCCTTGCTCAAGCTCGAAGGCGGGGCAGGGCGGGGCGAGGCTCGCATCGTCGAGGAGCTGCGCCGCATGATCGCCTTCAAGCGGCTGAACCTGATCGAGAAATGGCCGATGAGCGGCCCGTTCGACGTGATCTTCTGCCGCAACGTCTTCATCTATTTCGACACGCAGACCAAGGCCTCGATCCTCGACCGTTTCGTGGCGCTGCTGGCGCCCGGCGGCTTCCTCTATCTCGGGCATTCGGAATCGCTGCCGCAACCGCATCCGAAGCTGCGCCTGATCGGCCGTACCATCTACGAGAGGACCGCATGAGCGTTTCACGGTCCTCCCGCCGTTATTTCGATCCGCGTTTCCAGGCGACGATCATCACGGTCGCGCCGGGCGAGCACGAGATCACCTCCGCCAAGGACGAGATCGTGGCGACGGTGCTCGGCTCCTGCGTCTCGGTCTGCATGCGCGATCCGGTTGCCGGTGTCGGCGGCCTCAACCACTTCCTGCTGCCGAAGAACAATGGCAATGCCGACCCCAGCGCCGGCGAGCGCTATGGCGACACCGCCATGGAAGTGCTGATCAACGACCTGCTCAAGCGCGGCGCCAAGCGCAACAATTTCGAGGCGAAGGTGTTCGGCGGTGCGCGCGTGCTCTCGGGCGCGACGATGCTGGCGATCGGCGACGGCAACATCGCCTTCGTCAACGAGTTCCTGAAGGTCGAGGGCATCCCGGTGGTCTCGCGCGATGTCGGCGGTACGCGCTCGCGGCGCATCCATTACCAGCCCTCGACGGGCCGGGCCTGGGTGCAGCACGTCCAGCCCACGGCGCGCGACAGCGGCCACGAGCAGGAAATCGCCTATCTCAACCGGCTCAAGACGCAGCCGGTGGCCGGTGAAGTGGAGGTCTGGTGATGAACATGCCGCTATCCTCCGCCACTCCGGTCAAGGTTCTCGTCGTCGACGATTCCATTCTGATGCAGAAGCTGATGACGCAGATCATCGACTCCGCGCCGGGCTTCAAGGTGATCGGCGTCGCCGGCAGCGCCGAAGAGGGCTGGGACGCGATCCAGGAGCTGCGGCCCGACGTCGTGACGCTTGATCTCGAACTGCCGGGCCGGCACGGCCTCAAGCTCCTGGCGCGCGTCCTCAAGCAGGATCCGCTGCCGGTGCTGATCGTCTCGGCCTTCGGCGGGCCGGGCGCCGACAACACCATTCAGGCGCTGGAGCTCGGCGCTATCGACTTCATCGAGAAGCCAGATGGCACGACTCATACGCTCGACGGCTTCATGAAGCATCTCGTCGCAGCGCTGCAGCGCGCCGCGGCCAGCCGCAAGATGCTCGCCGCCGCACGGCAGGTGGCCCAGGCCGCCGTGCCCGCCCGCCCTGCCGCGCCCTCGCCGCGCGAGCCAGCCCGCGCCGGCAAGACCTCGCTGATCGCGATCGGCGCCTCGACCGGCGGCGTTCCGGCCGTGCAGACGGTGATGCGGGATCTCGCGCCGCTCAGGTTGCCGATCGTCGTGGTGCAGCACATGCCGCCGGGCTATACGGCGAAATTCGCGGCCCGGCTTGCGACCGCGACCGGTCTCGATGTCCATGAGGCCGTCGACGGCGACAGGCTGAAGCCAGGGATGGCGGTGGTGGCGCCCGGTGGTTCGCGCCATCTCGAGATCGAGGAGCGGCGCGGCGAATTCGTCTGCGCGCTACGCGAAGGGCCGCTGGTCAGCGGCCACTCGCCGTCGGTCGACGTGATGTTCCATTCGGTGGCGCGCAGCGCCGGCAGCCACGCGGTCGGGATCCTGCTCACCGGCATGGGGCGCGACGGTGCTGACGGTTTGTTAGCCATGCGCAAAGCCGGCGCCGAGACGTTAATCCAAAGCGGTGAGACCTGCGTGGTAAACGGGATGCCGAAAGCGGCCTATGAACTGGGAGCGACCGAGCGGGTCGTTCCGCTTACCCAGATTGGTACCGCGGTCAGCCAGTTGATCGGCGAGAGGCCGAACCTGCGCACCGCGTAAGGAGATTGTGATGTCAAAGGCCAGAAGCGAATACCGCATCCTGGTGGTCGACGACCAGAAGAGCATGCGCGGCCTGGCGACCTATTTCCTCAAGCAGATCGAGTTCCAGGACATCGACGAGGCGGAGAACGCCCGCGAAGCGCTGATGAAGATGCAGACCAAGCGCTACGACCTGCTGCTGCTCGACTGGAACATGGACGGCATGAGCGGCATCGACCTGTTGCGCGCGATCCGCTCGGTGCCGGAGCTGAACCAGATCAAGATCATCATGGCGACCTCGGAACGCTCGGTCGACAAGATGGACGAGGCGACCAGCAACGGAGCCGACCACTACGTCGTGAAGCCCTATGAATTGCGCGATCTCGAAGTGCGGGTGAAGAAGGTCCTCGCCTGCTGAGGCTTTCTCCGGTCTCGCCATCGTGAAGCGAAGCCCCGTAGCCGTTGGCTGCGGGGCTTTCTGCTTTCGGGCATGATGCGTCGGTTCGGTTGTCGGATCGGAGAGAAGCCATGCTGCCGTCACGCCGCCAGATCGTCGCCGGGATCGCCGGAGCGGCTTCTGCTGGCCTCATCTCTCGCGAGGCTGCGGCGCAGGCTCTCACCGGCGCCCATGCCTTCGGCTTCGACAAACCGGGGGGCGGGCGCCTGCCGCTGGCCGATTATCGCGGCCGGCCGATCCTCGTCGTTAACACGGCGACGCGCTGCGGCTATGCCGGGCAGATGGCGACGCTGGAGCAGCTCTGGCAGCGCTACCAGACGCGCGGTCTGATGCTCGTCGCGGTGCCTAGCAATGATTTCGGCGGGCAGGAACCGCTTGACGGCGCGGCCATCGCCGAGGCTGCAAAGCAGAGCCATGGCGCGACCTACACCTTCGTCGAGAAAAGCGTGGTGCGCGGGCCGGAGGCGCATCCGTTCTATCGCTGGGCCGCGTCGGAAAAGCCGGCCGACACGCCGCGCTGGAACTTCCACAAATACCTGGTCGGCCGTGACGGCGCGCTGCTCGGCGGTTTCCCGGCCGCGACCGATCCGCTCTCGCCGCAGCTCGTGCAGGCGATCGGGCGGGAACTGGCGGCGGGGTAGTCGTTCAGGCTTTTGGCTTTGCGCCCGGACGGAACGCCGCGATCAACGCCGGATCGGTCTCCAGCCACGGCCCCTCGATCAGGTCGATGCAATAGGGGATCGCCGGCATCACCGCGTCCAGGCATTCGGCGATGGCGCGGGGGCGGCCGGGCAGGTTGACGATCAGGGATTTGCCCCGGATGCCGGCCGTCTGGCGCGAGAGGATCGCGGTCGGGACCTTGGCGAGGCTGACTTGGCGCATCAGTTCGCCGAAGCCGGGCATCGGCTTCTCGACGACATCTTCCGTAGCCTCCGGTGTGACGTCGCGCGGTGCAGGGCCGGTGCCGCCGGTGGTGACGATCAGGCAGCAGCCTTCGCGGTCGGCGAGAACGCGCAGCGTTTCGGCGATCACGGCGCGGTCGTCGGGGATGACGCGCGCAACGGCTTCCCAGGGGGAGGTCAGGACCTTCCTGAAATAGGCCTCGATCGCCGGCCCGCCCTCATCGGCGTAGATGCCGGCCGAGGCGCGGTCGGAGACCGTGACGATTCCAATCCGGGCGGTCGCGGTCATCGGCTCTCTCCTGCGGGCGGGCCTGCTCTATCGGTGGCGTGGATGAATGGTCAAGCGGGCTCTCGCCAGCTCCGGAGCGATCTGGTAGCGCAGCGCCATGCGCTCTGCCGCCTCGGCCCCATCTCCCACCGGCAACGGCTTCGCCGCCAGCTTCGCGGCGACGGTGGCGCTTGTCGTTGGGCTTCTGGCCGTGCTGACCCTTTGGCGCGACCCCTATTGGGTGTTCCGCGACAGCCCGCCCTGGACCCGTGACGGCGCCGGTGCGAGCCGCCTGCTCGATGTCGAGATGCGCCTGATCAAGCCGCTCCAGATTGCGAGGCTGAAGCCGCAGACGCTGCTAATCGGCTCGTCGGTGGTCTATCGCAGCCTCGATCCGCGCGATGCCTCCGGCGTCGGGGGCCAAGTCTACAATGCCGGCGTCTCCGCCCTGATGGCGCGCGAATTGCCGACGCTCGCGGCTTTGGCCGTCGATGTCGGTAGTGTCAGGCAGGTCGTGATCGAGCTCGACTATTTCATGTTCACCGCCTGGCCGCCGCCACCGCCGATCGACCGGAAGCTCGCGACGGCATCGGGCCGCCGGGAGGCCCTCGTTTCGATCGTGCTGAATCCGAAGGCGATCGACAACCTGCGCGGGCGGCAGTCCCGAAGGACGGAGCCCGGCCTCTGGCATGGCGACGGCTACAAGGCGACGCCGGATTTCGATGCGGAGCTGGTGGGCAGGATCACCCGCGAACAGAACATCGCGGCGATGGTCTACCGGCCGGGCGATCTGGCCCATCTCGAACGCGCGCTCGATCTGCTTCGGACGCGGAAGGTCACGATCGTCCTGTCGCCGATGAGCGCGGCCCAGCGGCAGCTGGTCATGGATGGCGGGCGCGGCGCCGAACTGGCGGCCTGGCGGCGGGACGTCGCCGCGTTGGTGGCGGCGCGCGGCCTGCCGTTCCATGATCTTGTCTCAGGCCATCCGTTCGAGGATTTCGATCCCGCCAAGGCGTCGTCGCGCTACTGGCTCGACACCCTGCATTTCAAGCCGGTGGTCGGCCGCTGGCTGCTCGGGCGGATCGGGCTCGGACGGCTTCCCGCAGGCGCCTGAGCCACATCCGGCTGAGGGCCGCGGCCTGCGCTGCGCCGGGGCGGCCGGGGCCGACGCGGATGATGGCATTGGCCATCTCGCGGCGCTCGCCCCAGACATAGGTGCCGGCATCGACGCCTTCGCCGGCGCCGCTGTCGAAGAAGGCCGGCGGTGTCCCGTTGAAATCGGCCTGCAGCATGGCGATCGTCAGGGTCCGGCCGGGCGAATGGCGGCTTTGCGTCTCGTCATAGGCGATCTTGAGGAAATGCCGGCGGTTGCCGCTTTCGACCAGCAGGCCCATGGCGATGGCGCGGCCGTCATGCAGCAGGGTGTCGATCAGCAGCGTGTCGTCGTTGGCGCAAAGCTCGGCCAGGCGGCGGATATAGGCGGCGTCCGCCGGCAGGCAGGCGATGGCTGTGCCGGCTTCACCCTTCCAGCCGGAGGCTTCGAGCGTGAGGAAGGCGTCGAGCGCCTCCAGCGCGCCGCGGCCCCGGTTACGCCGGAAGGTGAGGGCGCCCTGCTTCGCCACGGCCCGGAACTGCTGCATCCGCTTCTTGTAGGCGGAGCCGAGCGCGCGGCGCAGATAGCTCTCGAAGCTGTCCTCCGGGCGCGGGATCATCACCGGCCGGACCCAGCGCTCATAGGTCGAGATCGCGCTGCCGGTCTGGCGGCAGGCTTCGGCGAGGGCGGCATGACAGGGGCCGTCGAGCGGCAGCAGCGGAAGCAGCAAACGGTGCGGCAGGTCGCGCGAGGCGCGCAGATAGCGCATCAGGGCGCGGGCCGCTTCCGCCGCGTGGTCGCGGTCGAGCACCGGCAGCGAAGACACTTCGTAGAGCGGCACGAGCGGCGCGGCGAGAGCCGGGGTGAAGCCGCTGCGCCAGCCCTTCACGCGCCGGAAGGCCCAGATTCCGACGAGCTGTTCGAAGTCGAGCGCTTCGCTGAGCCAGGCGCAGAGCACGACGATCTCGCCTTCCGGCACCAGCGTCGTCGCGGCCGAGACCGCAGCCGGTGCCATATGCGGATTGGGCTCGAGCGCGTGGCGGGCGAGTTCCGCGAAAACCGGCCCCAGCTCCGCGTAAGCGGCGGGGCCGAGGCGCCTGACGACGATTCCCGTGCTCAAGACCGATGGCCGTTCCGGTTCGGCAGGCGCCATTCGCCGCGTAGGGCGAGGACGAAGGCGATCACCTGCGCCGTGGCGCGGTAGAGTTCCTCGGGAATCTGGTCGTCGAGTTCGACCGCCGAGAGCGCCTGCGCAAGGATCGCGTTCTGCTCGACCTCGACATCGTGCTCCCTGGCTGTCTCGACGATGCGCTCGGCCAGTTCGCCACGGCCCTTGGCGGTGACGCGCGGCGCGCCATGTCCGTCATATTCCAGCGCGACGGCGATGCGGGGCGGTCGCGGCGTGCTCATGACAGGCGGTCCAGGAACTGGCCGGCGGTCGGCTGCACCACGCGGGGTTGGCCGGTGTGGATGTCGATGACACCGCTGGCGAAATCGGCATCGAGCAGCGCGCCTTCGAGGCCGGGCGCGGCGCCGCGCAGGAGCTGGCTGGTCTCCTCGCGCTCGGCCCAGATCGAGACGCCGACATCGCGGCCCTGCAAGGTGACGACGCCTTGCAGCGGCCCCATCGGCTCGACATCGAGCGCGAAGCGGATGCGCCAGAGCGGCGCGCTCACCCCTTGCACGTCGCGGCGCGGGGCGTCCCGCTCGACCTGGAGCGGCAGGATCGCGGTGCCCTGATGGAAGGAGATCGGGATCTCGGCGAGCCAGCGCTGCGCTGCTTGCGTGCCGTCCTGCCGGGTGGGCTCGAGCGGCAGCGAGGCGTATTGCGCAAGCTTGATCCGGTCGAGCGCGGCTTCGGTCTGGTCGAGCAGCGTCTCGGCGATGGCGAGCGGCTTCTCGGCCGGGTGGAGCGTCGGCTCGACGGCGGGTTGCAGCGCGAGCGGGCCGTCCCGGCGCGGCGGGGCGAGGCGGGCGGGCTGGTCGGTGGAAGCGAGCTCCGCCGGCCGATCCACCGCCTGGCCATTGTCGTGCTCATGTCGGCCCGCCTTCGGGTCCGGCGACAGGGCGTCGATGATCGGCAGCAAGGTCTCGCGCAGCGCCTGCAACCCGGCCTTGAGGTCGCCCTGCCGGGGCTGCGGCAGGCCCGCGGCCTGCCGCGTGTCGAGGAAGAGCCCGGAGGCCTGGAAGGCCTGCTTGAGCCTTGCCGCCGTCGGCGCCTGCCGCTCGGCCGGAACGGCCTGGGCGAGCACCTGCTGGATCGCGGGCGGCAGCGTTTTCGGCAGGGCCAGCGAAATCGTTCCCTGCGCCAGCGCACGCAGATTGGCGAAGAGCGGGGCGAGCCCAGCCTGCCGCTGCAGGACGGGGCCGAGCAGCGGTCCCGCGATCGCGCGGGCGATCACCGCTGTCGGGATGGCGGGGAAAGCGGCTGCGGTCGCTGTCGAGGTTGCCGGGGGCGTGCTGGCAGGAGCCTGACCGGCGAGCGCCGCAGGTGCGTGCGCCGCCGCGGCCGGTGCTGGTACGGGGACCTGGGCCGCAGGAGCGCCGAGCGTCTGCAGGGCCTGCTGCAGGAAGGCCTGCTGCATCGCCACCGGGGAAGGCGGGTGCGCGGCCTGTGCGGCAGCCGGCGCGGCCAGTGTGGCAGCCTGTGGAACAGGAGAAGGCACAGACGCCATCGGCGGGCGGACCGAAACCGGTGATGCCGGGGCTGCATCCGGCTGCGCAGGCGCGGGCGCTGGGGCTGGTTGCGCCTCGGCTTGCCCGGGCGCTGGCGCATTGGGCGGGCGCACTTCGACCAAGGTAGCGCGCAGATCGCCGCCTTGCTGTTCGGGCGGATCGAGGCGCAACAGCAGGGTGGCGCCGGGCTGCAGAGCCGCCTGCCTCGCCTGCGGACCGGCGAGGATGAGCGCGACCCTGGTTTCGCCGATCATGGCGGTCGCGGTGCCATCCGGCTCCAGCGAGGCGAGCCTGGCTTGCACCGTCCGGCCAGCCGTCAGCTCTCCGCCTGAGTCGAGCGCCTGCAGCAGAGTGGCGAGGGTCTGGCTCTTGACGAGCTGGGCGAGATTCATCGGGCGACCACGTGAGGACGCAGTACCCTGTCATGAAAGATTAAGCGTTTCCTTGCCGACCGGCCGCGTCATGCAGGGCGTGCCTGCGCGCCGGGCGCTGGCCTCGGGCGCGCCGCTGCGGCAGGGTTGGCCATCGCGTTCGAGGATTTCAGCCATGGATTACCGCCGTCTCGGCCGTTCCGGCCTCAAGGTTTCGCCGCTCTGCCTGGGCACCATGATGTTCGGCGGCCCGGCCGACGAGGCGACCTCGCGCCGGATCATCGACAGCGCGCACGAAGCCGGCATCAATTTCATCGATACGGCCGATGTCTATAACGAGGGCCAGTCCGAAGAGGTGACCGGCCGCGCCATCGCCAACCATCGTCATGACTGGGTGCTGGCGACGAAGGTCGCGAACCCCATGGGCAAGGGGCCGATGAATGGCGGGCTGTCGCGGCGCTGGATCATGCGCGCCTGCGAGGACAGCCTGCGCCGGCTCGGCACCGGGACCATCGATATCTACTACCTCCACAAGGAGGATCACACGACGCCGCTGGAGGAGACGGTGCATGCGATCGCCGATCTCGTGCGCCAGGGCAAGATCCGGCATTTCGGCGTCTCGAACTACCGCGCCTGGCGATTGGCCGAGATCTGCCGGCTCTGCGACGAGCTCGGCATCGACCGCCCTGTGGTGAGCCAGCCTTATTACAACGCGATGAACCGCATGCCGGAGGTCGAGCACCTGCCGGCCTGCGGCTATTTCGGGCTGGGTGTCGCCTCCTACTCGCCGCTGGCGCGCGGCGTTCTGACCGCGAAATACGCGCCGGGGCAGGCGCCGGCGGAGGGCACGCGCGCCGGGCGCGGCGACCGCCGGATGATGCAGGCGGAGTGGCGCGAGGAAAGCCTGATCATCGCCCAGACGATCAAGGACCATGCGGCAGGCAAGGGGCTGACGCCGATCCAGTTCGCGGTGCGCTGGGTGCTCAACAACGCCTTCGTCACGGCCGCGATCGCCGGCCCGCGCACTTTCGAGCAGTGGGAAGCCTATCTCGCGGCGCTCGATGCCGGCTTCGACGCGGAGGACGAGGCGCTGGTCGACCGGTTGGTGCCGGCTGGTCACCCCTCGACGCCGGGCTACAGCGACCCGGCCTATCCGCTGGAAGGGCGCGTCAGCCGCGCCTGAGATCGATCCCTCAGTTCATCATGCAGAAGCCGTTGACCACGACATCCGTCTGGCACCACGGCTTCTTGGCCTCGCTGTTCGCGGTGAGGCGCAGTGGCACGGGTTCCTCGCGCTGGGCGGTTGCCGGCGGGAAGGGGACGCGCTGGGGCTGGCCAGTCGCGGCCTGTGAGCGGCTCGCGCCGGCGGCGATGCCGGGCACGACGACGACGCTGCGACTGGTCTTGGCTGGCGCGGCCGAACTGCGCCCGCCGGCGCGGAACTTGGCGGCCTCGGCCTGAACGGGCAGCAAGGTGGCGGTCGCGAGCAGGCAGGCAAGGGCGGCGATGCGGCGCATGAGAACGGTCTCCCGGTTGCCGAGAGGATGCCGCGATCTGCCGCAACGGCAAGGAAAGCCTGAAATCAGCCTCAGCGAGGCGTTAACGCCGGCGCTCAGGCGGCTGCGCGTGGCCGTGTGAGGCTGTCCCAGGCCGCCATCGCGCCCTGGGCGATCGTCTCCAGCATTGTTCGCGATGCGCCGTCGCGCGCCTGGATCGACATGCCCTGCTGGACGGTGACGTAGTAGCTCGCGACCGGATGCGGATCGAACGCGGCGGGCAATTCGCCCTCGGCGCTCGCCCGCCGCAGCCGTTCCTCGATCATGCCGACGCTACCGGCGCGCATCTCGCGCAGGATGCGGCTGGTCTCGTCGCCGACGCCGATGGCGTTGACCGCCGAGAGAACGACCATGCAGCCCGGCGGCCGACCGGGCCGGGTGAAGGTCCGGGCGCTGGCCATCAGATAGCCTTCAAGTGCCGCGCGTGCCGTCGGTTCGTTCTGTAGCGGCGCGAGGATGTCGTCGCTCTCAGTCGCGGCGAAATGGTGGACGGCCTCACGGTAAAGTTCCTCCTTGCTGCCGAAGGCGGCGTAGAGGCTGGGCGAATTGATGCCCATTGCTTCGGTGAGGTCGCTCATCGAGGCGGCCTGGTAGCCGCGCTCCCAGAACACCTCCATGGCGCGCTCCAGCGCCGCCAGCCGGTCGAAACTGCGTGGACGGCCGCGTTCGGCCATGGCCCGCCTCTCTCAAAAATATTCTGTTACGATCATTATATATTTAACTTGACGCCCGCAGGCAAGCGCGCCAGTTATTATGTATCGATCATCACATAAATGGAGTTTGCCATGTCACGCCTTGCCGGAAAGCGCGCTCTCGTCACCGGCGGCAGCCGCGGAATCGGCGCCGCCATCGCCCGCAGGCTCGCTGCCGAGGGCGCCGATGTCGCGCTGACCTATGAACGCTCCGCTGACAAGGCAGCTGCGGTCGTGAAGGAGATCGAGGCGCTCGGTCGCAAGGGCTTCGCCATCGCTGCCGACAGCGCCGATCCTGCGGCGGTTACGAGCGCTGTCGATGCGGCAGCGAAGGCGCTCGGCGGTCTCGATATCCTCGTCAACAATGCCGGAATCTATCGCGGCGGCCCGGTCGCGGACTGGAGCCTTGCCGATATCGACGCGACGCTCGCCGTCAATGTTCGCGCGGTGGTGCTCGCCTCGCAGGCTGCGGCGGCGCATCTCGGTGAGGGCGGGCGGGTCATCTCGACCGGCTCCTGCCTCGCCGACCGGGTCGTCGAACCCGATGTCACGCTCTACGCGATGAGCAAGGCGGCGCTGATCGGCTTCACCAAGGGGCTGGCGCGCGATCTCGGCCCGCGCGGGATCACCGTCAACATTGTCCATCCCGGCTCGACCGATACCGACATGAATCCGGCCGGCGGCCCCGGTGCCGACGCCCAGCGGGCGCGCATGGCGATCCCGCGCTATGGCCAGCCGGAGGATATCGCCGGGCTGGTCGCTTATCTCGCGAGCGAGGAGGCGCGTTTCATCACTGGTGCCGGCTTCGCCATCGACGGTGGCGTGAACACCTGAAGAGCGTCGATCCGGGGGAAGCCCCCCAAGCACTCGTCATGGTCGGGCTTGTCCCGACCATCCACGTCTTCGCTGGTCGAAGGTCGCGTTCAAGACGTGGATGCTCGCCACAAGGGCGAGCATGACGTGAGAGCCCTCATCCCCACGATTTCTCCGTCGGCCTGCCCCGGATCAGTGCCCGGGCAGGACGATCATGGTGGGCCTGGCCGGCAGCGTCGCCTTGCTCAGCGTGATCGTCGCCTGGTCGCGGCGCTCGACCGGCCAGATATCCTGCGTGCGGGCGAGGAAGCGTGAGAGCGTGCCGCCACCGAAGAAATGCATGGGGATCATCACCCGCGCCTGGATCGATTTCAGGACATCCAGCATGCCGGACTGGTCGAGCGTATAGCTGCCGTCGACCGGGAAGAGCACGATGTCGACCCGGCCGAGCGCCCGCAGATGGCCGGGCTCCAGCGGATGATGCAGATGGCCGAGATGGGCGATGCAGAGCTCGCCGATCTCGAAGACGAAGATCGAGTTGCCGTCGTAATCGGTGCCGCCCTCATAGGTTCGGATATTGGTCGGCACGTTGCGGACCCGGACATCGCCGAGCGTGAGGTCGTGCCGCGCCGCGCCCTGGCCGGATAGGTCCCAGCCGGGCAGGACATGCTTGATCGCGGGATCGGGGCTGCGCGAGTTATGCGTCGAATGTGCCTTGTTCATCGTGGCGATGTCGGGCGTCACCGGCGGGCGGACATAGTCGTTGTAATCGGTTGCGATCTTCACGCCGCCCGGCGTCTCGATCAGGAAGGTGGCGTGGCCGACGAAGGTGAGCCTCGCCTCGTCCTTCGCCAGTTGCACCCGCTGGATCGGCAGGCGCAGGCTCGCCATTTCCGGCCGGCAGCCGGGTTCGTTCGACTGGGCGCGGGCGGGCAGCGTGGCCAGCAGCGCCAGGGTCAGACTCACTAGAACACGCAACAGGACGGCGGGCAGGCTCATCGGCGGGCTCCGGCATCACTCAGGCCATGGGAGCTTCCGGCAAAATCCGGGCCGGGGGAAGGGCGCCTGGATCGCTCTACCGGTTTTGTGAAAGGCACCTGCTCCACCGGCAGGCGGTTGCGGGCGGCGCGCCCGGTCGCTACATAGCGGCCAGATTTCCCGACATCCCGTGTCGCAGCCCCCGAAAGCGGAGCCCGCTCGCCCCATGTCCCGCCAGTTCATCTACCATATGCGCGGCCTGTCCAAGACCTATCCGGGCGGCAAGCAGGTGCTGAAGGACATCCACCTGTCCTTCTACCCGGATGCCAAGATCGGCGTGCTCGGCGTCAACGGCGCCGGCAAGTCGACCCTTCTCAAGATCATGGCGGGGTTCGACAAGGAGTGGACCGGCGAGGCCTGGGTCGCCGAAGGCGCGCGCGTCGGCTACCTGCCGCAGGAGCCGAAGCTCGACGAGACGCTGACCGTCCGCGAGAACGTGATGCTCGGCGTCGCTCCCCAAAAGGCGATCCTCGACCGCTACAACGAGCTCGCCATGAACTATTCGGACGAGACCGCCGACGAGATGACCAATCTCCAGGACGAGATCGAGGCCAAGGGGCTGTGGGATCTCGATTCCAAGGTCGACCAGGCGATGGACGCGCTGCGCTGCCCGCCGGATGACTGGCAGGTCGACAAGCTCTCGGGCGGTGAGCGCCGCCGCGTCGCGATGTGCAAGCTCCTGCTGGAGCAGCCTGAACTGCTGCTGCTCGACGAGCCGACCAACCATCTTGACGCCGAGACCACCGCCTGGCTCGAAGGCCATCTGCGGACCTATCCGGGCGCGATCCTGATCGTCACCCACGATCGCTATTTCCTCGACAACGTCACGAGCTGGATTCTCGAGCTCGATCGCGGCCAGGGCATCCCTTACGAGGGCAACTACTCGGCCTGGTCGGTGCAGAAGCAGAAGCGCCTCGCCCAGGAAGGCCGCGAGGACGTCTCGCGCCAGAAGACGCTGGAGCGCGAAGCCGAATGGATGGCCGCTTCGCCCAAGGCCCGCCAGGCCAAGAGCAAGGCCCGCATCCAGCGCTATGACGAGCTCGTCCAGAAGGCCAACAACAAGGGGCCGGACACCGCCCAGATCATCATCCCGATCGCCGAGCGGCTGGGCAACAACGTCGTCGATTTCGAGGACCTGTCGAAGGGCTTCCAGGACAAGCTGCTGATCGACGGCCTCTCGTTCAAGCTGCCGCCCGGCGGCATCGTCGGCGTGATCGGCCCCAACGGCGCCGGCAAGACCACGCTGTTCAAGATGATCACCGGGGTCGAGAAGCCTGATGCCGGCACGATCAAGGTCGGCGAGAGCGTCCAGCTCGGCTATGTCGACCAGAGCCGCGACTCGCTCGACGACAAGAAGAACGTCTGGGAGGAGATCTCGGGCGGCAACGACATCCTCTATCTCGGCAAGCGCGAGATCAATTCCCGCGCCTATTGCTCGGCGTTCAACTTCAAGGGCGGCGACCAGCAGAAGAAGGTCGGCTCGCTCTCCGGCGGTGAGCGCAACCGCGTCCACCTCGCCAAGATGCTGAAGTCCGGCGCCAACCTGCTGCTGCTCGACGAGCCGACCAACGACCTCGACGTCGACACGCTGCGCGCACTGGAAGAGGCGCTGGAGGACTATGCGGGCTGCGCCGTGATCATCAGCCACGATCGCTGGTTCCTCGACCGCATCGCGACCCATATCCTCGCCTTCGAGGGCGACAGCCATGTCGAATGGTTCGAAGGCAATTTCGCCGATTACGAGGAAGACAAGAAGCGCCGCCTCGGCATCGACTCGACCATTCCGAAGCGCATCCAGTACAAGAAGTTCTCGCGCTGAGTGATTGATATCTGACTCAAAAAGCCCCGCGGTGCCGCCAGGTCCGCGGGGCTTTTTCATGTCTTGCTTCAAGACGAGGCAAGGCACGGCGACGTCCGGGCTGGACTCCCGCCGCGCCCCGGCTTCAACTGACGGCATGCTGACCCTCGACCATCTCACCGTGATCGCGCCGACGCTGGCGGAGGGCGTCGCGCATGTTCGTGACTGCCTCGATCTCGACGTCCCCTTCGGCCAGCGGCACGGCTATATGGGGACCTACAATCATCTGCTTCAGCTCGGCGACATGACCTATCTGGAGATCGTCGCGCGCGATCCCGACGGTGCGTCTCCTGGGCGGGCCCGCTGGTTCGGGCTGGACGACGAGAAGCAGGTCGAGCGGGATTGGGATGCCGGCCGCCGTTTGCGCGGCTGGGTCGCGCGGACGAACCGGATCGACGCTGTCCTTGCGGGCCGGGAGGCGATCTTCGGGCGAAAGGTTGCGCTGCCGATGGACGCTCCGGCTTTCGATTTCGCCATTCCCGATGACGGCTCGTTGCCCTGGGGCGGGGCGGTGCCTTCGCTCATAGACCGGCGCGGCAAGGCACGTTCGATGGCGTCGATCGCCGATCTCGGCGCTCGCTTGCGCGGGTTCTCGCTGGAGCATCCGGAGGCCGAGGCAATCGCGGCGCTGTTGCTGGAGCTTGGGACGGAGCGGGGCTCCGTCGTCAGCCATGGGCCAGAGCTGCGCTATCGCGCACAGATCGACACGCCCGGCGGGGTGAAGGAATTGTCCTGACCGTCGCGTCCGGCCGACGATGGCGGGCTACATCCGTTCGCCGGGTATCCGGCTCGCCTGCCTGACCCAGTCCGAGAACTGCGCTTCGTCGAAGGCGTCGTTCTCGTGGATGTCGAGATAGCGCACCTCCTTCTGCTTGGACGGGTCGGGCGGGACCGGATCCAGTGAGGCGCCCTTGAAGAAAGACACCTTCACATAGCGCGTGAAGCAGTGGATGCCGAGAAACCATTCACTGTTGCCCATGCCGTAGAGCGGAGAGTTCCACTTCACCGCCTTCTGCACATCCGGCACAGCTTTCACGATCAGGTCGTCGATGCGCCGGCCGATCGCGCTCTTCCAGCCGGGCATGGCGGCGATATAGGCTTGAACCGGCGCATCGCCGGCGCCCTTCGGGATCTGCGGGTTGCCGCCCGATAGAAGGCGCGGCCTGTCGTCTTCGCTCATGCTGTCGCTCCTGCCGGGCGTGCCCCGGCGCGGCCATGGTAGGGAGGCGGGCAGGCGGTCTGCAACCGCCGCTTGCGGCGCTGGGGAACGCTCCGGCGTCGACTGCGACGCTGTGACATGGCTCCCGATTAGTCCGGCGGGCAGCGCTTTTCCCTTGGGAATCAGCGTATTTCGACCGGGGCTACGAGTGGCAAGCAGGCCCGGTATGCGGCTCTCTTCTGGCGACTTAAGTTATGATTAAGCCAGCGGCTCCTAGGAGCAGAGTCGCGCCCAAGGCTATTCTACGCCTTGGATCTGATAAATCCGATCTGGAACTGGTCAAGTTGTTGATCGTGTTCTTGCTGCCATGACGTGAAGGTTGATTATGACTAGCCAGTATATCCAGGGTATGGTGCAGGACGTGAAGAAGGGCGGCCTGTCGCGGCGCTCCTTCATCCAGAAAATGGCGGCGCTGGGCATCACCGCGCCGATCGCGAGCCAGATCCTCGCCTGGAACGATGTCGCGATGGCCAATGCCACGCTCGAATACAAGCCGACCAAGGCCGGCGGCGGTGGTCCGCTGAAGATGCTGCTGTGGCAGGCTCCGACCCTGCTCAACCCGCATTTCGCCTCGGGCACCAAGGACCAGATCGCGTCGCGCGTGTTCTACGAGCCGCTCGCTGGCTGGGACAAGGAAGGCAACCTGATCCCGCAGCTCGCGGCCGAAGTTCCCAGCAAGGCCAATGGCGGCCTGTCCGAGGATGGCACGACCGTCACCTGGAAGCTGAAGAAGGACGTGAAGTGGCATGACGGCAAGCCGTTCACGGCCGAGGACGTCGTCTTCACCTGGGAATACGCCGCCGACCCGGCGACCGCCGCCTACACCACCGGCGCCTACAAGGACATCAAGGTCGAGAAGGTCGACGATTTCACCGTCAAGGTGATCTTCGCCAAGCCGACGCCGTTCTGGGCCGATCCCTTCGTCGGCGTCGCTGGCATGATCATCCCGAAGCATCATTTCGGTGACTACAAGGGCGCCAAGTCCCGCGAGGCTCCGGCCAACCTGAAGCCCGTCGGCACCGGCCCCTACAAGTTCGCCGAGTTCAAGCCGGGCGACATCCTGTCGGGCACCCGCAACGAGAGCTATCACGTCGCCAATCGTCCGCATTTCGATACGTTCGAGATCAAGGGCGGTGGTGATGCGGTCTCGGCGGCCCGTGCCGTCCTCCAGACCGGCGAATACGACTACGCCTGGGATACGCTGGTCGAGGACGAAGTCCTCAAGCGCATGGAGATGGGCGGACGCGGCAAGATCAGTGCGGCCCCGGCCGGTGACATCGAGTTCGTCACGCTGAACACGACCGACCCGTGGACCGAGGTCGATGGCGAGCGCTCGAGCGCCAAGACCAAGCACCCGACCCTGTCGGACCCGGCCGTGCGCCAGGCGATCAACCTGCTGATCGATCGCGACTCGATCCAGAAGTTCATCTATGGCCGCGCCGGCGCTGCCACGGCGAGCTTCGTGAACGAGCCCAAGCAGTTCAAGTCGGAGAAGCTCAAGTACGAGTTCAGCATCGAGAAGGCCAACAAGATCCTCGACGAGGCCGGCTGGAAGAAGGGCTCGGACGGCATCCGCGAGAAGGATGGCAAGAAGCTCAAATACGTCTTCCAGACCTCGATCAACGCTCCGCGCCAGAAGGTGCAGGCCATCATCAAGCAGGCCTGCCAGCGCGCCGGCATCGATATCGAGCTGAAGTCGGTGACGGCCTCGGTGTTCTTCTCGTCGGATGTCGCCAACCCCGACACCTACACCAAGCTCTATACCGACATCGAGATGTACACGACCACGCAGCCGCAGCCCGATCCGGAGCGTTTCCTCAACCAGTTCACCTCCTGGGAAGTCGCCAGCAAGGAGAACAAGTGGCTGGGCCGCAACGTCTCGCGCTACACCGACCCGGCTGCGGACGAGGCCTACAAGGCCGCCCAGAAGGAGCTCGACCCGGCCAAGCGCGCAGCGCTGCTGATCAAGGTCAACGAGATCTTCTGCGAGGCCAACGTCATCCTGCCGATCCTGTCGCGCAAGAAGGTCGTCGCCGCGTCGAACACCCTCTCGCATGACCATTCGGGCTGGGACGTCGACACCTGGAACCTCTCGTCCTGGTATCGCGCCTAATCTGGAAATCGGTCCCTTGCGGAGAGCGATCTCTGCAAGGGTGATGCAATGAAGAAGGCCCGGCGGAGCTGCTCCGCCGGGCCTTCTCGATGGTTGTTGGCTGTTTGGCCGGAGGAGCTGTGTCAGCTCGCCAGCCGCTTGATCGCCCCGGCGCGACCGCCGACGAGGATGCGCTCGTCGACATCCTTGATATCGCGCAGGCCGCAGAGCGCCATGGTGGTGTCGAGCTCCTTGCGGATGATGTCGAGCGCGGCGGTGACGCCCTGCTCGCCCATGGCGCCGAGCCCATAGAGGAAGGCGCGGCCGATGAAGGTGCCGTGCGCGCCGAGCGCGATCGCCTTGAGCACGTCCTGGCCCGAGCGGATGCCGCCATCGAACAGGACCTCGACGCGGTTGCCGACCTGCTCGACGATGCCGGGCAGGGCCTCGATCGAGGAGAGCGCGCCGTCGAGCTGGCGGCCGCCATGGTTCGAGACGATCAGGGCGTCGGCGCCGCTCTTGGCCGCCATCTCGGCGTCTTCCGGATCGAGGATGCCCTTGAGGATCAGCTTGCCGCCCCATTGCTCCTTGATCCACTGGACGTCGTCCCAGTTCAGCTGCGGGTCGAACTGGCTGGCGGTCCAGGAGGAGAGCGAGGACATGTCGGCGACGCCGGTGACATGGCCGACGATGTTGCCGAACTGACGGCGCGGCGTGTCCAGCATCTTCAGGCACCAGCGTGGCTTGAAGGCGAGGTTGATCAGGTTGGCCAGCGTCGGCTTCGGCGGGGCTGAGAGGCCGTTGCGGATGTCCTTGTGGCGCTGGCCGAGGATCTGAAGGTCGAGCGTCAGCACCAGGGCCGAGCAGCCGGCCGCCTTGGCGCGCTGGATCAGGCGCGAGATGAAGTCGCGGTCCTTCATCACATAGAGTTGGAACCAGAACGGCGCGCTGGTGTGGTTCGCGACGTCCT
This sequence comes from Allobosea sp. GW822-FHT05A11, assembly GCF_058800455.1. Classification (NCBI taxonomy): domain Bacteria; kingdom Pseudomonadati; phylum Pseudomonadota; class Alphaproteobacteria; order Hyphomicrobiales; family Alloboseaceae; genus Allobosea; species Allobosea sp. GW822-FHT05A11. The sequence goes on from NZ_JBXAMI010000001.1 coordinate 937,675, forward strand.
CGATCGAGCAGATGCTCATGGTCGAGAGCGTGAAGGGCACGCCGGCCTTGGCGGCGGCCTTGGCCGCGAGGATCTCGCCATCGGCGTGCTGCATGCCGGTGAGGCCGGTGGGCGCGAGCGCGACCGGCATCGCGACCGGCTGGCCGATCATCTCGGACGCGAGCGAACGATTGGTCATGTCGACGGCGACGCGCTGGCGCAGCTTCACCTTGGCGAAATCGGTCTCGTTGGCGCGATAGGTGCCCTCGGTCCAGGCGCCGGAATCAGCGTAGTCGTAGAACATGCGCGGCACGCGGCGCTTGGCCAGAAGGCGCAGGTCTTCGATGGTCAGGGGCTGGGCCATGTCTCGTCTCGCCGTTGGCGTCCCGTCTTGTCCTTCCGGCTTGCTCGCATGCTGGCCGGCAGGGCGCAACCGTTCGCCGCGCAAACGGGCCTGCGTCAGGAGACCGCCCTGTGCCAAGACACGGAGCATGCTGACGAAACCTTGACGAAAGGCGGCAGGGCTTGCCTGAGCTTTCATCTCGACAAGGACCGGTTTTCGGTCAATCCTACCTTACCGGCATAGGGGCCATGCGTTCAGTGCCGGTGAGAGACGCTTTGGCTTCGAGGGATGTGGCGATGGCGACCGGAACCGTGAAATGGTTCAATACTGAGAAGGGGTTCGGCTTCATTCAACCGGCGGAAGGCGGCAAGGATGTGTTCGTTCACATCACGGCCGTGAAAGAGGCCGGCATGATGACGCTGACGGAAGGGCAGCAGGTTTCGTTCGAGTTGAAGACCGAGCGCGGCAAGACGGCCGCGGGCGATCTGAAAGTACTCTGAGACTGCTCTGTTGCCGTGAGGTTCGCCTGCCGCGCGCGGCGGGATGCTGGCGAGCGCGTGCCTGAAAGATAACGACCGGATCGGCGTTGTCGCCGTATGTCCGGCGCTGCTCCTTTGATCCGACATGATGCACCGAAAGCCCCGTCCAGGTCTGGCCTGCGGGGTTTTCTTGCTTGAGAATCCGTGGGATGCGCGGAGCCGGACGCACCAGGCGGCCCCTGGTTCTTTCGCTCACGCAGAAGCGCCGCGCGGCTGACGCGGGAAGATCGCGCCCCCGTCCGTCTTGGCTTCGCCGAGCCACCTTATCCCGGCGGGGAGAAGGAAGAACCCGTCCTATCTTCCGCACGACAATCCGCTTGCACGAACGGCGCGTTCGATATAAAGATATCTTTATATCTTTTTCCTTGTCGACAGAGGACGCCAGCGCGTGCGGCAGCCGACGACATTGTCATCCGATGTGCTGCTCGCGGGCCTCAGGGCCGCCGGCGAGGAGACGCGGCTGCGCATTCTCGCCCTGCTTTCCGAGGGCGAGCTTTCGGTGTCCGATCTCACCGACATCCTTGGCCAGTCGCAGCCGCGCATCTCACGCCATCTCAAGCTGCTCGCCGAGGCCGGGCTGGTCCGGCGTTCACGCGAGGGGGCCTGGGCCTTCTTCCGGCTCGACGAGACCGGGCCGGGCGGCGCCTTTGCCGCGTCGCTCGCCGCCTGGCTCGACCTGAGCGATCCGGTGCTTGCAGCCGATCGTGAGCGCCTCGCCGCCGTCCGGACAACGCGGGCCGAGGCCGCGCAAAACTACTTCGCCAGCGTCGCGCGCGACTGGGACCGGCTGCGCGGCCTGCATGTGCCCGACCATGCTGTCGAGGCGGCGGTCGAAGAGGCGGTCGGCGAAGGCTCGCCCGGCGCGATGCTCGATCTCGGAACTGGCACGGGGCGGATGCTGGAGCGGATCGCGCCGAAATTCGGCCGCGCCGTCGGCGTCGATGCCAACCATGCGATGCTGGCGGTAGCGCGCGCCAATCTGGAGCAGGCGGGGCTGTCGCGCGTCGAGCTCAGGCAGGGCGACATCTATGCATTGCCCTTCCCGCGCGGCTCCTTCGACCTCGTCGTGATCCATCAGGTGCTGCATTTCCTCGACGACCCCGGGCGGGCTGTGCGCGAGGCCGCCGCGATGCTGGCGCCCGGCGGGCGCCTGATCGTCGTCGATTTCGCCCCGCACGAGATGGAATTCCTGCGGACCGAGCATGCGCATCGCCGGCTCGGCTTCTCCCGCCAGCAGATCGCGGCCTGGTTCGCCGAGGCGGGCCTGTCCTGCGATCTTTCCCGCGAAGTCACCCTTGCCGATGGCGGCTCGGGCCAGCTCCCGGTCATGCTCTGGCGTGGCCGCGACCGGCGCGTCCAGGCCGATCCGCCGGCCCGCACGATCAATCTCGAGGTTGCGTGATGAATGCTTTCCGCCCCAGCCGCCACGGCTCGCGCCGTCCGCGCGTGTCCTTCGAGTTCTTTCCGCCCAAGACGGAGGAGATGGAGGTCGCGCTGTGGGACAGCGTGCGCCGGCTCGAGCCGCTTGGTCCGAGCTTCGTCTCGGTGACCTATGGCGCCGGCGGTTCCACCCGCGAGCGCACCCACGCCACCGTCAAGCGCATGGTCGACGAGACCGGGCTGAAGCCGGCCGCGCATCTCACCTGCGTCTCGGCCTCCAAGGCCGAGGTGGACGAGGTCATCCGCTCCTACTGGGATGCGGGCGTGCGCCATGTCGTGGCTTTGCGCGGCGACCCCGCAGGCGGGCTGGGCACTCCTTATGAGCCGCATGCGGACGGCTATCACCAGACCTCGGACCTCGTCGCAGGCCTGAAGCGCATCGGCGATTTCGAGGTGACGGTCTCGGCCTATCCGGAGAAGCACCCGGAGGCCGCCTCGCTCGATGCCGATATCGATGCGCTCCAGAAGAAGGTCGATGCCGGAGCGACGCGGGCGATCACCCAGTTCTTCTTCGATAACGACGTCTATTTCCGCTATCTCGACAAGGTCCGCGCGCGCGGCATCGAGATCCCGATCCTGCCCGGCATCGTGCCGGTCCAGAACTTCAAGCAGACGGCGAATTTCGCCCGCAAGACCGGCGCCAGCGTGCCGCAATGGCTGGCCGACCGCTTCGAAGGACTGGAGGACGACGTCGCGACGCGCCGCCTCGTCGCGGCTGCCGTCTGCGCCGAGCAGGTGCTGGACCTGATCGATCGCGGCGCCACCGACCTGCATTTCTACACGATGAACAAGGCCGACCTCGTCTATGCCATCTGCCATCTCGTGGGGTTGAAGCCCGAGAAGCCGGCGGCGCAGGCCGTGGCGGCGGAGTAAGCCTATGTCCGACTTCATTCCCGCTCCCGTCGACGGCGCCGAAATCGAGCGCTCGCTGCGCCAGGCCGCGCGCGAACGCATCCTCGTGCTCGACGGCGCGATGGGCACGCAGATCCAGAACCTGAAGCTCTCGGAAGCGGATTTCCGCGGCGAGCGCTTCAAGGGCTTCAACCACGACCTCAAGGGCAATAACGACATCATCGCCCTGACCCAGCCCGAGGCGCTGCGCGACATCCATCTCGCCTATTTCCGGGCGGGTGCGGATATCGTCGAGACCAATACCTTCTCGGGCACCTCGATCGCCCAGGCCGATTACGGCATGGAGGCCTATGTCTACGAATTGAACGTCGCCTGCTCGCGCCTCGCCCGCGAGGCGGCCATGATCGCCGAGAAGGAAGACGGGCGCCGCCGTTACGTGGCCGGCGCGATCGGCCCGACCAACCGCACGCTCTCGATCTCGCCCGACGTCAACAATCCCGGCTTCCGCGCCGTGACCTTCGACCAGGTCCGCGATTCCTATGCCGAGCAGGTGAGGGGCCTGATCGATGGCGGCTCGGAGCTGCTGCTGATCGAGACGATCTTCGACACGCTCAACGCCAAGGCCGCGATCGTCGCGATCGAGGAGGTGTTCCGCGCCAAGGGCATTCGCCTGCCGGTCATGATCTCCGGCACGATCACCGATCTTTCGGGCCGTACGCTGTCGGGCCAGACGGTCGAGGCCTTCTGGAACGCCGTGCGCCACGCCGCGCCGCTGACCATCGGCCTCAACTGCGCGCTCGGCGCGCGCGAGATGCGGGCGCATATCAAGGACATGTCGCGCATCGCCGGTACGCTGGTCTGCGCCTATCCGAATGCCGGCCTGCCCAACGAATTCGGCCTTTATGACGAACGGCCGGAAGCGACCGCGCAGATGCTGGCGGAGTTCACCGATTCCGGCTTCGTCAACATGGTCGGCGGCTGCTGCGGCACCACGCCGGACCATATCCGCGCCATCGCCCAGGCCGTCGCCGGCAAGGCGCCGCGCCAGATTCCCGAACCCAAGCCCTGGCTCCGTCTGGCGGGGCTGGAGCCGTTCACGCTCGACGAGACCATTCCCTTCGTGAACGTCGGCGAGCGCACCAACGTCACCGGCTCGGCCAAGTTCCGGAAGCTGATCACGGCCGGCGACTATGCCGCGGCGCTCGACGTGGCGCGCGACCAGGTCGCCAACGGCGCGCAGGTCATCGACATCAACATGGACGAGGGCCTGCTCGATTCCGAGAAGGCGATGACCGAGTTCTGCAACCTGATCGCCTCGGAGCCGGATATCAGCCGGGTGCCGATCATGGTCGACTCGTCGAAATTCCCGGTGATCGAGGCCGGTCTCAAGACGATCCAGGGCAAGCCGATCGTCAACTCGATCTCGATGAAGGAGGGCGAGGACGCCTTCCTCGAGCAGGCGCGCATCTGCCGGCAATACGGCGCGGCGGTGGTCGTGATGGCCTTCGACGAGGTCGGGCAGGCCGACACCTTCCAGCGCAAGATCGAGATCTGCACCCGGGCCTACAAGCTGCTGACCGAGACGATCGGCTTCCCGCCCGAGGACATCATCTTCGACCCGAACATCTTCGCGGTGGCGACGGGCATCGAAGAGCACGACAACTACGGCAACGACTTCATCAACGCGACGCGGGCCATCCGCGAGACCTTGCCGCATGCCCATATCTCGGGTGGCGTCTCGAACCTGTCCTTCTCGTTCCGCGGCAATGAGAAGGTGCGCGAGGCGATGCATTCGGTCTTCCTGTACCATTGCATCAAGGCCGGCATGGACATGGGCATCGTCAATGCCGGCCAGCTCGGCAGCTATGACGATCTCGACCCCGAACTGCGCGAGCTCTGCGAGGACGTCGTCCTCAACCGCCGCAAGGATTCGACCGAGCGCCTGCTGGAGGCTGCGCCGCGCTTCAAGGGCGATGGTTCGGTCGCGGCTTCAGGCAAGGACCTCGCCTGGCGCGAACTGCCAGTGGAGAAGCGGCTTGAGCATGCGCTGGTCGCCGGCATCACCGAGTTCATCGAGGCCGATACCGAGGAAGCGCGCCAGCGCGCCGAGAAGCCGCTGCATGTCATCGAGGGCCCGCTGATGGCCGGCATGAACGTGGTCGGCGACCTCTTCGGCGCGGGCAAGATGTTCCTGCCGCAGGTGGTGAAATCCGCCCGCGTGATGAAGCAGGCCGTCGCCTATCTCATGCCCTATATGGAGGAGGAGAAGCGCCTGAACGGCGGCTCCGAGCGCTCGGCCGCCGGCAAGGTGCTGATGGCGACGGTGAAGGGCGATGTCCACGACATCGGCAAGAATATCGTCGGCGTCGTGCTCCAGTGCAATAATTATGAGGTGATCGACCTCGGCGTGATGGTGCCGACCCAGAAGATCCTGGAGACCGCGCGTCGGGAGAATGTCGACATCATCGGCCTCTCCGGGCTGATCACGCCCTCGCTCGACGAGATGGTGACGGTCGCCTCCGAGATGGAGCGCGAGGGCTTCGACATCCCGCTCCTGATCGGCGGGGCGACGACCAGCCGCGTCCATACGGCGGTGAAGATCCACCCGGCCTATGAGAAGGGCCAGGCGGTGCATGTGAACGATGCCTCGCGCGCTGTGGGCGTGGTGTCGAGCCTGCTCTCGTCGGAGCAGAAGCCGGGTTATGTCGCAGGCGTGCAGGCGGAATATGCCAAGGTCGCCGAGGCGCATCGCCGCTCGGAAGCCGACAAGCAGCGCCTGCCGCTGGCCAAGGCGCGCGCCAATCCCTTCAAGACGGATTGGGCAGCCTACCAGCCGCCGAAGCCGAGCTTCCTCGGCACCCGTACCTTCCGGACCTACGACATCGCCGATCTCGTGCCGGTGCTCGACTGGACGCCGTTCTTCCAGACCTGGGAACTGAAGGGCCGCTTCCCGGCGATCCTGCAGGACGAGAAGCAGGGCGAGGCCGCGCGCGCGCTCTGGGACGATGCGCAGTCGATGCTGAAGCGCATCGTCGAGGAGCGCTGGTTCAATCCGAAGGCGGTGATCGGTTTCTGGCCGGCGAATGCGGTCGGCGACGACATCCGCCTCTATACCGGCGAGAGCCGGGCCGATGAGCTCGCGACCTTCCACGGCCTGCGCCAGCAGCTCCTGCGCCGCGACGGCAAGCCCAATCTCTGCCTCTCGGACTTCGTCGCGCCGGAGGGTGTTGCGCCCGACTATATCGGCGCCTTCGCCGTCACGGCCGGGGCGGAGGAGGAACGGATCTCCGAGAAATTCGCGCGCGACAACGACGACTATCGCTCGATCATGGTCAAGGCGCTGGCGGATCGCTTCGCCGAGGCTTTCGCCGAGCGCATGCACCAGCTCGTGCGCAAGGAGTTCTGGGGCTACGCACCGGACGAGGCCTTCTCGAACGAGGATCTGATCCGCGAGGAATATCGCGGCATCCGCCCGGCGCCGGGTTATCCGGCCCAGCCTGACCACACCGAGAAGGCGACCCTGTTCCGGCTGCTGGAGGCCGAGCGCCGCGTCGGCGTGAAGCTGACCGAGAGCTATGCGATGTGGCCGGGCTCCTCGGTCTCGGGGCTCTATTTCTCGCATCCGGAGGCCTATTATTTCGGCGTCGCCAAGGTCGAGCGCGATCAGGTCGAGGATTATGCCGCGCGCAAGGGCATGACGATCGAGGAGGTCGAGCGCTGGCTGGCGCCGATCCTCAACTACGACACCGCGGCCTATCGCCTGCAGGCGGCGGAGTAGTTGCCTTCCAGCACTGCTGTGGGCATCACGCCTGCGGCAGCGCTGGAGAGAATTCGTGACGACTGACGCGACAAGGCTGATCCGCAAGGTGGTGGCGGCGGATCAGCCGCGCATCCACGCCATCCGTATGGCCGTGCGCGAGAACATCCTGAGCGATCCCTCGAAGGTGACGGCCGAGGAGGTCGCCTGGTATCGCGATAATGCGATCTTCCTCGTTGCCGAAAGCGCGGGCGAGATCGCGGGCTTCGCTTGCGCCAACCACCAGACCGGATTGGTCTGGGCTTTGTTCGTCGATCCGGCGCAGGAGGGGCGCGGCCATGGCCGGGCGTTGCTCGATGCGGCGCTGGCTGGGTTGAAGGCTGCGGGCCATGCCCAGGCCTGGCTCGAAACCGGCGCCGGCACGCGGGCGGAGCGCTTCTATCGCCGCCATGGCTGGCACGACCGGGGACGCGGCCTCGACGGACAGATCGTCTTCACGCGGCAACTATGAGTTTTTGGGCCGTGATTCCGGACAATCCCGGAATGACGAGATGACCTCGCGGAAGAGGATCTCGCCTAACCCGCCAGCGCTGCCCGGCTGACGGCCGTGACCGGGCCGTCGAAGACGCGGATGCAATCTCCGCCGGCGAGGCCCGCGACATGGAGTGCCGCCTCGGCTTCCGCGAAGATCTCGTTCTGCTCGCAGTAGCCCTCGGTCTTCAGCAGGGCCGCGCCGATCGAGGCCGTGAAATCGATGACGAGGTAGCCGCGCGGGATCGGCCGGCACAGCAGCTTGCGCGTGCCGGCGAGCATTGAGGCCAGGTAACCCTTGTCGCCCGGCATTCGCAGCAAAAGGGCGAAAGCGCTCGGGCCCGTCTGGTCGATCGCCAGGGCATCGGGAAAGAGCCGGCGCAGGCGCTCGCCGAAGCAGCGGATGATGTCGTCGCCGGCGGCCCGGCCGTGATTTTCGACGATTGTCGGAAAGCGATCGATCTCGAAGATCGCAAGAGCGAGGCATTCGGATGCCCGGCCCCGGTCCTGCCGGACCTGCCTGAGGATGTCGGTGAAGCTGCGGCGTGCTGCGGGGCTCGTTGGGGGCTCCGCTCGCGTGAGGCTGGAGACGCTGTTCCACAAGCCCTTCTCGGCGGTGACATCCTGCTTCGAGCCGAAGATGCGGCTCGGCCGGCCATGCTGATAGCCGACGCCGACGATGAGGCGCATCCAGCGCTTGTCGCCATTCACCGCCCTGATCCGGCAATCGAGCGCGAAGCCCTGCCCGGTGCGGATGGCGTTGCTGCGATGCTGCTCCATCTCGCGCCGGGACCCCTCCTCGTAGAGGTCGAGGGTCGCCTTGCGGTAGATTTCGCTGCCGCGCTGCAGGCTGAACAGGTCGTAGACCCCGTCGGTCCAGCTCAGGGTCTCGTTGGCGAGGCTGCATTCCCAGGCGCCGAGCGCGGCGGGCGCGAGCGAGCGCTCGTAGAGCGGCCTGGTGGCTGCGATGAGCTGCTGGCTATCCACGGCGCCCTCCTGCCGGTCGACGATCGAGGGCAGCCTAGGCCGCGAGCGTTAAGCGACCCTTGCGCTTCGTGGCGCGTTTGGCCGTTTCATGCGCTGCGGCGTCACGGTCCCTGGTTCAGGCGCTGCGCCCGCCTTGCGCGGACGCGAGCAGGTCGCGCAGGGTGGTGATCGTCGAGGAATCGGCGATGCCGTCGACCTTTTCCGGGCGCCAATGGCGTTGGAAGGCGGCGACGATCGCTTCGAGCCTGTCGTCGAAGACGCCGTCGACCGTGACGCCGTAGCCGAGCATCGCGAACATCGCCTGAAGCGCCTCGACCGGCTGGCCGCTCTCGCCGCGGGCGAAGAAGCGCCCGCCGCGGATCGGGGCCGGCTCGCTCCACCGGCCGACGCCAGCTTCGGCGAAGCGGCGCCAGGGGAATTTCTCGCCGGGATCGATCTTGCGGCCGGGCGCGATGTCGGAATGGGCGAGCACGCGCTGGGGCGGGATCGACCAGCGCTCGCAGATGTCGCGGCAGAGGTTGAGCGTCGCGACGATCTGCTCTTCCGGGTAATCGGGCAGGCCGCCGGGATGGCCGGGATTGGCGATCTCGATGCCGATCGAGCAGGAGTTGATGTCGGTCTCGCCGGCCCAGTGCGAGGCGCCGGCATGCCAGGCGCGCCGACCCTCCGGCACAAGCTGGAGCGTGTGGCCGTTCTCGAACACGAAATAATGCGAGGAAACCTGCGCGACCGGGTTGCAGAGCCATTGCAGCGCTTCGCCGGCCACCGGCATGCCGGTGTAGTGCAGGATCAGCATGTCGGGCCGGCGGCCGGGCGTGCCATCCGGATTCCTGCGCTCGCCATGGTTGGGCGATGGGAAGATCTTTGCGGCAAAGCGGCTGTCGGGCCTGGCAACGTCCGGCGGGGCGATTTCGGTCATAGGAGGCGGCTCAGGCGGGTTGGGGCGCGAGGCTGCGGCTCATGCCGCGTTCTTTCTGGATCGCGTCCCAGGCAGCGTTGATCGCGGCGATGCGGCGCGTCGCGATGGCGATCGCCTCCTCGGGCAGGCCGCGGGCGATCTCGCGGTCGGGATGGGTTTCGGCGACGAGGTGGCGGTAATGGCGCTTCAGCTCGGCGTCGTCCATCTCGCGGCTGGCGCCGAGCACGAGATAGGGGTCGTCCGGGCGGCGGGCATGGCGGGCCTCGATCCGGGCGAAATCGGGCTCGGCGATGCCGAAGATGCCGGCGACCGACTGGAGATAGGCGTGCTCGGCCTCGTGGATCGCGCCATCGGCAGCGGCGATCAGGAAGAGGCCGTCGAGCACGTCCTCCAGCAGGGCAGGCTCATCCTTGAAGGCGCCTGCGATCTGCGAGGCATAGGCCTCGAAGCCGGCGCTGGTCTGCTTGGCGAGATCGAACAGGGCCTCGATGCGCTGCTGCTGGTCAGGCGGGACCTCGACGATGCGGCGGAAGGCGGTGATCTCGTCGCAGGTCACGACGCCGTCCGAGCGCGCCATCTTGGCAGCGAGCGCGACGAGGCCGGTGGTGAAGACGAGCTCGCGCGGTGCCGGGCCGAATGGCGCGCCTTCGCGATCGACCAGGACATGGCCGGCCAGCGCGCCGACGAGTGCGCCCAGCGGCCCGCCGATCACGAGGCCGAGCCCGCCGCCGCCCAGAGCGCCCCAGAAAGAGGAAGCCATCACATAATCGATCCCGGTGAATCCGAATGCGCCGATGATGGGAGAAGGGGGCTTGTTCGCGCAAGAGCGCCCGGTGCGACGGCCTGCCGCGCCAAAAATCCGGTTCCGGCCGGGAATACGGCCGGAATGCGGCGGCCGATTCGCCTGCTTGATTCGTTCCGGCGGGCGGGGAGCCGGCGAAGTTTTTCGAGTGACCGAATACATATGAATACTGAATAGTTAAATATAGAATACATTCCTGTTTACGTTGATAGTTGTGCGTTTTTCTATGGTATGCGCCAGATTATCGACACATTCGACCATCAGTTGAGCGGCCCCATCGGCCAGTCATGGCTCAATGGGGTTCAATTCGACATGCGATATATCTGTGGTGGTCTCGCGGCTGCGTGCCTGATTAGCCTCTCCGGGGTTGCCCTGGCCGAGGATTTCGTCAATGCGGAAACGGACCCCAGAGCTATCGTTCTTCGCGACGCCGAGATCGCCCGCGCCAAGGCCGCTGAAGCCGGCGGCGAGAAGGCTTCCGCCGAAGCGCCTGCGCCGAAGGCAGCCACCCGCGCTGCCAAGGCTGAAGGCGACAAGACCGAGACCCGCGCCAGCCGCGCGCTGGCGGCTCCGGCCGGAACCGAAGGCATCAAGGCGATCGTCGCGCGTCACGCGGCTGCCAATGGCGTGCCGTTCTCGCTGGCCGATGCCGTCGTGCGCGTCGAAAGCCGCTACAATCCCCGCGCCTCGCATGCCGGCAATTACGGCCTGATGCAGATCCGCCACCAGACGGCGCGCGGCCTGGGCTATTCCGGCAGCGCCAGCGGCCTGCTCGATGCCGAGACCAATGCGCGCTACGGCATGAAATATCTCGCCATGGCCTACAAGATGGCCGGCGGCGACACCTGCCGCACGGTGATGAAGTACCAGAGCGGCCACATGACGAACCGGATGAGCGGTGCCAACCGCGCCTATTGCGCCAAGGTGCGCACCATTACCGCTCGCAACTGACCCTGGACCGCCTCGCGTCCTATCGGATGCAAAGTGGCGATCTAGCTTTTTAATTTAGCATCGGATTTCTCCGAAAAGCGCATTCCACTTTTCGGTCCGATGCTCCAGCCGCGCGGTTGTGCTTGACGCGGGCCGCGCCAGCGCGCATCTCCCCCTCGCCAGTCGGCCGGACGGCCGCTCTCGCTCGCGGGGGAGGAAAGTCCGGGCTCCACGGAAACACGGTGCCGGATAACGTCCGGCGGGGGCGACCCCAGGGAAAGCGCCACAGAGATCGAACCGCCCTGCGCTGGAGAGTTTCGGCTTTTCCGGCAGGGTAAGGGTGAAAAGGTGCGGTAAGAGCGCACCGCGGACCCGGCAACGGGGACGGCATGGCAAGCCCCACCGGGAGCAAAACCGAATAGGGACGATGCTGCCTGCGCAAGCGGGCAGGGGCAGGTTTCTGTGCCTGGTCGTCCGGGTTGGTTGCTCGAGGCGCGCAGCAATGCGCGTCCCAGAGGAATGGCCGTCACGTCGGGGGAGCGATCCTCCGGCCATCCAAAACCCGGCTTACAGGCCGACTGGCACCTCGACCGTCGTGAATTCTACTCCGGCGGGCATCCGACGCGGCTTTCTGCCCTTCCGGTGCTCACGGACCGATGTCCGCTGCGCTCCGGTTCTCGAAAGCCACACCGGCCGCCTCACCGGACCGAATTCCCGATCGGTCTCGGGGAGCGGCTCATTGAGCCGGACCGTGCAGGCTCAGGCCACCGTCGTCTCGACCGGGATGTTGCCCTTCGTCGCGTGCGAATAGGGGCAAACCACATGGGCCTTCTTGACGAGGTCCTCGACGGCGGCCTTGTCGAGGCCGGGCACCGAGACGGTCAGCTTCGCAGTGATGCCGAAGCCCTGGCCGTCGTCGCGCGGGCCGATGCCGATATCGGCCGAGACCTTCGCATCATCCGGGATCTTCACCTTCTCCTTGCCGGCGACGAACTTGAGCGCGCCGAGGAAGCAGGCCGAATAGCCGATGGCGAAGAGCTGCTCGGGATTGGTGCCGTCGCCACCGCCGCCGCCGAGCTCCTTGGGTGTATTCAGCACGAGCTTGACGTTGCCGGTATCGGTCGCGGCCTGGCCTTCGCGGCCGCCGGTGGCGGAACCATGGGCGGTGTAGAGCGTCTTCATGATCGGTTTCCTTCCTCAAGTGAGCTGATGGTTGCTATTTAGATTGTGTACAATTAGATTGTCAACAATTAATTTGAGCGTGATAGAGGGCGGTTGATTATGGGGCCGCTTTCGGTTTTGCGTGAAGCAGGATGATCGGCGAGGGCGTGATGGCGAAGCGGGACAGGGCCGGGGACGGGATGCCGCGTCTGGAGCAGCAGCTCTGCTTCGCGATCTATCAGGCCGGCCACGCCTTCAACCGGGCCTATCGTCCGATCCTGGCCGCGCTCGGGCTGACCTATCCGCAATATCTGGTCATGCTGGTGCTCTGGGAGCAGGACGGGCTCACGGTGAAGGAGCTCGGCGAGCGATTGATGCTCGATTCCGGCACGCTGACGCCGCTGCTGAAGCGGTTGGAGGCGTCCGCCCTGATCCGGCGCGAGCGCGACGCCCGCGATGAGCGGCAGGTGCGCATCCACCTCGCCGAGAAGGGCGAGAGCCTGCGCGAGCAGGGGCGCTGCGTCCAGGAGGCTGTCGGCGAGGCGCTCGGCGGGACGGCGGGCGATGCGGGCCGCTTGCGCGACCAACTCGATCTCGTCCGCGATGCGCTGCTGGCGTCGTCACGCGACGGCTGACCGACGCCTTTTGCCGTAGCCGCCGCCACTGTCATTCCGGGTTCGCGCCTGAAGCGCGCGCCGGAATGACAACCGTGCGGTGTCCTTCGAGGCTTCCGGATCTGTCCCGCTTGTCGGCTCGCCAAAAATAACGGCGCGCTTTCGTAAAAATTTTTCGCAGCGCTGACGCGTCTTCCGCTGGCCCAGGAGGTCAGGCGGGTGCCGAATTGCGCGTGCTTACGGATACTTAACCTTAACAAGCTGTGATGCCGGAGAGTCCCGGCAGGTGCGTCGCTGCGCCTGCGATTCCATTGACGCCCATAAAGGCCCATGCTATCCCAAATCATCCCGTCGAAGCCGGCAGGCAATCCAAGGGTCAGGCTCCGTGTGCCGCGCGGAATTTGGCTTGCGGGCGTGCCTTGCCCGCTTCGACGGGGGGACTTTTCGCCGCTTGCCCATCTCAGCGGTGGCGCCTTGAAGAGCAGGCCGGGAGGCGGCGTTGACGGACCGCTTCGTCTCGAATTTCACGAACCGGCTCGACGCCAAGGGGCGCGTTTCCATTCCGTCGAGCTTCCGGTCGGTGCTGGCGAAGGACGGCTACGAGGGCCTCTATGTCCATCAGGGCCTCGACCTGCCGGCGCTGGATGCCGGCGGCAATGCGCTTCGGGCCACGATCGACGATATTCTCGCGCGCTTCTCGCCGTTCTCGGACGAGTGGGAGCTGCTCTCGACGGCGCTGAATGGCACCTCGGAGGTGCTGAAGGTCGATACGGAGGGGCGGATGGTGCTGAGCGAGGCGCTGAAGGCGCATGCCGGGATCGGCGACGCCGTGACCTTCGTCGGCCACGGCCACAAATTCCAGATCTGGGAGCCGGAGCGGTTCCGCGCGCATCTCGATGCGGCGCGGACCCGGTTGCGCGACGTGAAGCGCACGCTCGGCAGTTTGACCATTCCAACGGGAGGCTCGGGCACATGAGCGACCATGGCGACCGTTCCGGCGGAGCCATTGGCGGATCGGTTCGTCATGTGCCCGTATTGCTCGCCGAGGTGCTGGAGGCGCTCGCGCCGCAGGCCGGCGGGCGCTATCTCGACGGCACCTTCGGGGCAGGGGGCTATTCGCGCGCGATCCTCGAAGCCGCGCCCGAGGTTACCCTGCTCGGGCTCGACCGCGATCCCTCTGCGATCGCTGGCGGAGCCGATCTCGTGGCCGCCATGGCGGGACGATTGACCCTGTCCCAGGCCAATTTCGGCGAGCTGGCCGAGGAGGCCGAGCGCTTCAGGATGACGCCGCTCGACGGCGTCGTGCTCGATATCGGCGTCTCGTCGATGCAGATCGACCAGGCCGAGCGCGGCTTTTCGTTTCGCTTCGACGGGCCGTTGGACATGCGTATGAGCAGCTCCGGGCAGAGCGCCGCCGACCTCGTCAACGAGGCAGAGGAAGGGCTGCTCGCCAATATCTTCTATCATTATGGCGAGGAGCGCCGCTCGCGCGCCGTCGCCCGCGCCGTGGTCGAGGCCCGCCGCAAGGCGCCGATCACGACGACCAAGCAGCTTGCCGATCTCGTTGCCGGCATCGTGCGCGGCGAGCCTGGTGGCGCCCATCCGGCGACGCGGGTCTTCCAGGCGCTGCGCATCGCGGTCAATGACGAGCTCGGCGAGTTGGTCCGGGCGCTGCACGCGGCCGAAACAGTGCTGAAGCCCGGCGGGCGGCTCGTCGTGGTCACCTTCCATTCCCTCGAAGACCGCATCGTCAAGCAGTTCTTCGCCGAGCGCTCCGGCCGGGTATCAGCGGGCTCGCGCCATGCGCCGGCGGTGGCCGTTGCGCAGCCGACCTTCAGGTTGGTCGAGAAGGGTGCCGTCGCACCGTCCGAAGCCGAGATGCGCGCCAATCCGCGGGCGCGCTCGGCCAAGCTGCGCGCCGCCGAGCGCAACGATGCGCCGTCGCGCCGGGCCGATGCCGGGCTCGTCGCGCTCTCTACCGTTCCTGCCCCGCAGCCGCGCCGGAGGCCCTGAGCGTGATCAAGCTCCTGCACATCATCGCCATCGGCGCGCTGGTCTCCTCGGCGGTCTATGCCTATTCGATCAAATACGAGACGACGCTGGCGACCGAGCATCTCCAGAAGCTCAAGGGCAAGACCCAGCGCGAGCGCGACGCGATCCAGGTGCTCAAGGCCGAGTGGCAGTTCCTCAACCGGCCCGACCGCGTCCAGATGCTGGCGGAGCGCCATCTCGACCTCCAGCCCTTCGTGGTGACGCAGGTGGTCAAACCCTCGGACATCCCGAACCGCGGCCCCAAGGTCGATGCCATCGGCCGCAAGCTCGAGGATCTCGGCCTCGGCCTGCCGACCGAGACCCCCAGGGATCGCAAGGCGAGCGCGACGACGCCGGGAGCCATGCCATGAGCCAGTCGATGCATCACGAAGCGGCAGAGCAGCAGGCCGAGGCGACGGAAGCCGTCGTGAAGCGCGGGCGCCTGGCCTGGCTGCGCGACGTCTTCCGCATGAGCGGGGAGAAGAGCGAGCCGCGCGTCGGCCTCGTCATCCTCGGTTTCTCCGCCCTGTTCCTCGCGATCATCGGCCGGCTGGTCTATCTCGGCGTTGCTCCGAACGAGCAGGTCGGCCTGCGCCGCGCCACCTCCAATGCCATCTCCGCCGCCCGGCCCGACATCGTCGACCGCAATGGCGATGTCATGGCGACCGATATCCGCACGGTCTCGGTCTTCGCCGAGCCACGCCGCATCCTCGACAAGGACGAGGCGACCGAGCTGCTGACGGCCGTTCTGCCCGATCTCGACGCCAAGGATTTGCGCGACAAGCTCGGTACCAAGAAGGGCTTCGTCTGGGTCAAGCGCGAGATCACGCCGCGCCAGCAGGCCGAGGTGCACCGGCTCGGCATCCCCGGCGTCGGTTTCGTGCCCGAGAACAAGCGCGTCTATCCGAACGGCAACGCGGCGGCGCATGTGCTCGGCTTCGCCAATATCGACAATGTCGGCATCGCCGGCATCGAGAAATACATCGACTCGCAGGGACTGCAGGACCTGAACGGCGCGGGCCTCGCGACCGAAGCCTCCGACCTGAAGCCGGTCAAGCTGTCGATCGACCTGCGCGTCCAGCACCTGCTGCGCGACGAACTGTCCAAGGGGCTCGAGCGCTTCAAGGCGATCGCCGCGGCGGGCGCGATCATGGACGTGAACACCGGGGAGGTGATCGCGCTGGTCTCGCTGCCGGATTTCGACCCGGGCAACCCCGTCGATGCGCTGGAGAAGGACCGGATCAACCGGATGAATGTCGGCGTCTACGAGATGGGTTCGACCTTCAAGGCGCTGACCATCGCGATGGCGCTCGATTCCGGCAAGGTCAACATTAATTCGAGCTTCTCGACCGCCGGCGGCATGATGCGCTTCGGCCGCCAGGTCATCAAGGAATACCACGGCACGGGCCGCACGCTGACGGTGCCGGAGGTGTTCCTGCATTCGTCGAATATGGGCTCGATCAAGATGGCGCTGGCCGTCGGCGTCGAGGGCCACAAGGCCTTCCTCAAGAAGATGATGCAGCTCGACCGGATGACGACGGAGCTGCCGGAAAGCGCGGCGCCGATCGTCCCGCAGCGCTGGGGCGAGATCAACACCGCGACCATCGCCTTCGGCCACGGCCTCGCCGTCGCGCCGCTGCAGGCGCTGGCGGCGGTGGCGGCGCTGGTGAATGGCGGCTACCTGATGAAGCCGACCTTCCTGGTGCGGTCCGAGGAGGAGGCCCGCAAGGTCGCGACGCGCGTCATCAAGCCGGAGACCTCCGAGGCGATGCGCTTCATCATGCGGCTCAACGGCGAGAAGGGCTCGGCCCGGAAGGCGAATATCGAAGGCTATTTCGTCGGCGGCAAGACCGGCACGGCCGAGAAGGTCATCAACGGCCGCTACGCCAAGAACAAGAACTTCACGACCTTCACGGCGATCGCTCCCTCCGACAAGCCGAAATACCTGTTCCTGGCGATCTATGACGAGCCGAAGGGCTATGCCGAGAGCGGCGGTTATTCGACCGCGGCGTGGAATGCCGGCGTCACGACCGGCCGGGTGATCGAGCGCGCCGCGCCGATCCTGGGGCTGAACCCCCGCTTCGATCCGCCGCCGTCGCCGTTCCCGCTGATGGCGAGGCTCGGTGCCTGGGGTTCGCGCTGATCTCGACCTATAACGGTGGCCATGACAATGACCGGATACCGCCTCGGAGACCTCTTCCCCGAGATGTTCGAGACTGAGGCCGCCAGCCAGCAGGTGCATGGCGTTGCCTTCGACAGCCGCAAGGTGACGGGGGACGACGTTTTCGTCGCGCTCGCTGGCGCCAAGGCGGATGGCGCCCGCTTCATCATGGATGCTGTCGGGCACGGCGCCGTCGCGGTGGTCTCGGGTGGGCCGCGGCCGGCCGACCTGCCGGCCGGGGTCGCCTTCGCACAGGTCGAGGACCCGCGCCTTGCGCTGGCGCTCGCTGCGGCTAAGATCCACCCGCGCCAGCCCCGGACGATCGTCGCGGTGACCGGCACCAGCGGCAAATCCTCGGTGGCGGATTTCACCCGCCAGATCTTCCAGGCGCTCGGCCATGAGGCGGCGAGCGTCGGCACCATCGGAGTGGTCACGAGCAAGGGCGCCGATTACGGCTCGCTGACGACGCCGGACCCGCTCTCGCTGCACGCTTCATTCGACAGGCTCGCGGGCGAGGGCATCACGCATCTTGCCATGGAAGCGTCTTCGCATGGGCTCGACCAGCGCCGCCTCGACGGTGTGCGGCTGAACGCCGGCGCCTTCCTCAATCTTGGGCGCGACCATCTCGACTACCATCCGAGCGTCGAGGAGTACCTCGCCGCGAAGCTCCGGCTCTGGGAGCTGCTGCCGGACGGCGCGCCGGTGGTGATCAACCGCGACGAGCCTTATGCGGACGCGGCAGCCGAGGCTGCGGCCAAGGCCGGCCACCCGATCATCGGCATTGGCCGCAAGGGCGAGACGTTGACGCTGCTGCGCAACGAGCGCGACGGCTTCTCGCAGCGCCTGACGGTCGGCTTTGACGGGCAGGAGCTCTCCGTCGCCTTGCCGCTGGTCGGCGATTTCATGGCCGGCAATGCGCTGGTCGCCGCCGGGCTGGCCATCGCGACCGGTGAGGACAAGGCTGCGTCGTTGAAGGCTATATCCGGGCTCATCGGTGT
Source organism: Allobosea sp. GW822-FHT05A11 (assembly GCF_058800455.1). Taxonomy (NCBI): domain Bacteria; kingdom Pseudomonadati; phylum Pseudomonadota; class Alphaproteobacteria; order Hyphomicrobiales; family Alloboseaceae; genus Allobosea; species Allobosea sp. GW822-FHT05A11. The sequence continues at coordinate 955,719 of NZ_JBXAMI010000001.1, forward strand.
TGCCGGGCGGCTTGAACGCATCGGTGAGGCCAATGGCGGGCTCGTTGTCGTCGATTACGCCCATAAGCCCGATGCGCTCGCCGCGGTGCTGACCACGCTCAGGCCCTATGCGACCGGCCGCCTGATCTGCGTCTTCGGCTGCGGTGGCGATCGCGACAAGGGCAAGCGCCCGCTGATGGGCGCGATCGCGGCCGAGAAGGCCGATATCGCCATCGTCACGGACGACAATCCGCGCAGCGAGGACCCGGCGACGATCCGGGCCGAGATCATGGCGGCATCGCCGAGGCTCCAGGAGATCGGCGACCGCGAGGAAGCCATCCATGCCGCGGTGAAGATGCTTAAAGCCGGGGATTTGCTGGTCGTGGCGGGAAAAGGCCATGAATCCGGCCAGATCATAGGCGACCGCACGCTGCCCTTCTCCGATCACGACGTGGTCCGGAAAGCGCTATCGGAGTTTCAAGGATGAGCGCCCCGCTCTGGACCGGAGACAAGCTGATCGCTGCGCTGCGCGCGCGGCCCGAGGGCGCCGTGCCGCCTGTCGTGACCGGTGCTTCGATCGATACCCGTACGCTGGAGCCCGGTGACGTTTTCTTCGCGATCACCGGCGAGGCCCGCGACGGGCATGATTTCGTCGGAGGTGCGCTCGACAAGGGCGCGGCGCTCGCCGTCGTCGACGAGGCGCATGCGGCCCAGTTCGAGGGCGCAGGCGCGCTCGCCGTCGTGCCGGACGTGCTGAAGGCGATGGAACATGCCGGCACTGCGAGGCGTGCCGAACTCAAGGCGGGAATCGTCGCGGTCACCGGCTCGGTCGGCAAGACCGGGACCAAGGAGGCGCTGCGCCTCGTGCTCTCGCGCCAGGGCAAGACCCATGCGCCCGTCGCGTCCTACAACAATCACTGGGGCGTGCCTCTGACGCTCTGCCGCACCCCCGCCGATGTCGCGTATGGCGTCTACGAGATCGGCATGAACAGCCCCGGCGAGATCGTGCCGCTGGCGCGGATGGTGCGCCCGCAGGTCGCCATCGTCACCACGATCCAGCCGGTGCATCTCGCCGCCTTCGCCTCGCTCGAAGGGATCGCCGAGGAGAAGGCCGGGGTCTACTGGGAACTTGAAGAAGGCGGCACGGCGATCGTCAATGCCGACATCCCGCAATCCGAGCTGCTGCGCGACATCGCCAGATCCGGTCCGGCCGGGCGGATCGTCACCTTCGGGGAAAGCCCGGATGCGGATGTAAAGCTCGTCTCCTGTGCGCTGAAGCCGGACATGTCGGTGGTCGAGGCCCGCGTCCTCGGCGAGCCCGTGACCTATCGGCTCGGCAGTCCGGGCAAGCATATCGTGCTGAATTCGCTCGCCGTGCTCGCGGCCGTCCATGCGCTCGGCGCCGATCTCGCGCTGGCCGCGCTGGCGCTCGGCGACCTCAAGCCGCCGGCCGGGCGCGGGGCGCGCCAGGTGCTGCAGGCGCCGGGCGGCAGGATCACGCTGCTCGACGAGAGCTATAACGGCAACCCCGCCTCGATGCGGGCAGCGATCGAGAATCTCGGCCGCCTGCCGGTCGAGGGGCGCGGCCGGCGCATCGCCGTGCTCGGCGACATGCTGGAGCTCGGGCCGACCGGCCCGGAGCTGCATCGGGGGCTCGCCGAACCGCTGGTCTCGAACGGGATCGACAAGGTCTTCACCTGCGGCCCGCTGATGAAAGGGCTCCACGAGAGCTTGCCTTCCGCCATGCGGGGGGCTTATGCCGCGACGGCGAGCGACCTGGAGCCGCTCGTGCTCGATGCGATCCGCGGCGGCGACACTGTCACGGTCAAGGGATCGCTGGGCACGCGCATGGGTCCGATCGTCAAGGCGATCCTCGCGCGCTTTCCTGCCGTGCCTGCCGAAGACTGACCTGCAAGAGAGCCCAGAAGCATGTTCGCCCTGCTCGCCGAACTGTCCGGCACCTTCCCGGTGCTGAACGTCTTCCGCTACATCACCTTCCGCGCAGGCGGGGCGACGGCGACGGCGCTGCTCTTCCTGTTCTTTTTCGGCCCCTCGGCCATATCCTGGCTCCGGATCAAGCAGGGCAAGGGCCAGCCGATCCGCACGGACGGCCCGGAATCGCATCTTGCCAAGCGCGGCACGCCGACCATGGGCGGTCTGATGATCCTGACGGGGGTGTTCGTCGCGGTGCTGCTCTGGGGCAACCTGCGCAACCCCTATGTCTGGATCGTGCTCGGCGTCACCGCAGCCTATGGCGCGATCGGCTTCTATGACGATTTCCTCAAGGTCACCAAGCAGTCGCACAAGGGCTTCTCGGGCAAGGCGCGCATCTCGATCGAGGTCGTGGTCGCGCTCGTCGCCTGCTACTTCATCATGCAGACGCAGCCACCGGCGATCGGCTCGGGCTTCGCGATGCCCTTCCTCAAGGAAGCGATCATCCCGCTCGGCATCCTGTTCCCGCTGGTCGCGTCCTTCGTCGTGGTCGGCGCCGGCAACTCGGTGAACCTGACCGACGGGCTCGACGGCCTCGCCATCGTGCCCGTGATGATCGCAGCCGGTACCTTCGGCTTCATTTCCTATCTCGTCGGCAACGCGATCTTCGCCAACTACCTGCAGATCCACCATATCCCCGGCGCGGGCGAACTCGCCGTGATCTGCGGCGCGGTGATCGGCGCCGGCCTCGGCTTCCTCTGGTTCAATGCGCCGCCGGCCCAGATCTTCATGGGCGATACCGGCTCGCTCGGTCTCGGCGGCCTGCTCGGCACCATCGCGGTCGCGACCAAGCACGAGATCGTGCTGGCGATCGTCGGCGGTCTCTTCGTCGTCGAGGCGCTCTCGGTGATCATCCAGGTCTTCGTGTTCAAGCGCACCGGCAAGCGCGTCTTCCTGATGGCGCCGATCCACCACCATTTCGAGAAGCTGGGCTGGACCGAACCGCAGGTGGTGATCCGTTTCTGGATCATCTCGGTCGTGCTGGCGCTGGTCGGCCTCGCCACGCTGAAGCTGCGCTGAGATGACTCCGGTTTCCGTCTTTTCGGGGCGCAAGGTCGCCCTGTTCGGGCTCGGCGGCTCCGGGCTCGCCACGGCACGCGCGCTCAAGGCGGGCGGTGCCGAGGTCGCGGCCTGGGACGACAACGAGAAGAGCCGGGAGAAGGCGGCTGCCGAGGGCATCGCCGTCGTCGATCTGGCGAATGCCGACTGGCAGGGCTTCGCGGCCTTTGTGCTCTCGCCCGGCGTGCCGCTGACCCATCCCGAGCCGCACTGGACCGTCGGCAAGGCCAAGGCTGCCGGCGTCGCGATCATCGGCGATGTCGAATTGTTCTTCCTGGAGCGGGCGAAAGTCGCGCCGGCCTCGCCGGTCGTCTGCATCACCGGCACCAACGGCAAGTCGACCACGACGGCGCTGATCGCGCATGTGCTCGGGGCGGCCGGCCGCGACGTGCAGATGGGCGGTAATATCGGCACCGCCGTGCTGGCGCTGGAGCCGCCGGCCGCGAACCGCATCCATGTCATCGAGTGCTCGAGCTACCAGATCGACCTCGCGCCCTCGCTCAAGCCCACTGTCGGCATCCAGATGAACCTGACGCCGGACCATCTCGACCGGCACGGCTCGCTGGAGAACTATGCAGGCATCAAGGAACGCCTCGTCGCCGCTGCCGATATCGCGGTCGTCGGCGTCGATGACGAGGCTTCCAAACAGATGGCGCGCCGTCGCGCTGCCGGCGGCCGCCCGCTGGTCAAGATCAGCGGCGAGCAGCCGCTGGACGAGGGCGTCTTCGCCGGGGTCACCGCCAATCAGGGGCGGCTGGACACGCGCATCGTCGAGGTGAAGGACGGCAAGCCGCGCGTCGTCGCCAATCTCGCGGGCATCGGTTCGTTGCGCGGTTCGCATAACGCGCAAAATGCGGCGGCCGCCTTCGCCGCCTGCTCGGCATTGGGCCTGAGCGCGGAAGAGATCGCCGAGGGCTTCAGGACCTATCCGGGGCTGGCGCATCGCATGGAGGAGCTCGGCCGGATCGGCCGTGTCGTCTTCATCAACGATTCCAAGGCGACAAATGCGGATTCGACCGAGAAGGCGCTGACCTCCTTCCACGGCATCTTCTGGATCCTCGGCGGCAAGGCCAAGGACGGCGGCATCGAGTCGCTCCGCCGTTATTTCCCGAACATCGCCAAAGCCTACCTGATCGGGGCGGCGAGCGAGCTCTTCGCCGCGACCTTCGACGATGACGGACGCGTCGGCTACGAGCGCAGCGTCACGCTCGACAGGGCCGTGGCCGATGCCGCGCGCGACGCGCTGGCAGCGACAGGCGAGGGCGAGATCGCGGTGCTGCTCTCGCCGGCCTGTGCCTCCTTCGACCAGTTCCCGAATTTCGAGGTCAGGGGCGATGCCTTCCGCGAGCTCGTCGCAGGCCTGCCGGGCTTCGAGCCGTTCGGCAAAACGAATCCGCGATAGATCGCGGCGCTGCCGTCATTCCGGCACGCGGCCCGTGAGCCGGAAGAACAGGTTCGACGTCACCTGCACCGCAGGATCGGACAGGTGGCTCTCCAGCGCCGCCATCTCCTTTTCGAGGTCGGCTCGCGCGATGAAGCCTCCATCGACGAGCTTGTCACGGATGTTGTCGATGAGGCCGCGCGGGAACCAGCGGCGTTCATGGCCGGCGGGAAAGACGTGGAGAATGGCGTCGACCTCGATATCGATCACGCCTGCCTCCCGGAACAGCCGATGGATCTTCCGGCCGACCGACAGATCGATCCCCTGTGCCTGCGCATAGGCGGCGTAAGCCTCGATGAGGCGGCTCCAGGCCGGCAGGGGCGGATCGAGGCAGTGCGGAAGATAATCGGCCTCGAAGCTCGCGACCCAGCCGCCGGGCCGCACGAGGGAGACCAATTCACGCACGATCCGCTCGGGCTCCGGCACATTGACCAGCAGCAGCCGCATATGGGCGCCGTCGAAGGACGCTCGCGGCAGGCCGGTCTCGTAGGCATCGCCCTCGCGCAGCTCGACCTGGGGCAATCCGCGATCGGCGATGAAATGGCGCGCCAACTCGATGAAATGGCTGCCGCGGTCGATGCCGAGGACCGAACCCGTCGGGCCGACATGCTCTGCCAGCAGATGCAGGACACCTCCGGGGCCGCAACCGAGATCGACGACGTGCTCCCCACGCTTTATGCTGATCCGATCGAGCTGTGCCCGGGAGTCGGGTGCGAGATTCAGGATCTGACGCTTGAGCCGATCGACTTCGGCCTCGGCCCGCCCAAGCAGATAGATGTCCGGTTTCGTCATCACGCCTCCATTCTGGTCCGCCGGGGGCCGTTTCCGACCCGGCTGACCGTTATGGTTTCATGACCTCGCTTCTCGCCGGGGCGAGGCCGCGTTCGTGGGCTCGAAAGCTGCTCCAGACGATCGGCCTCAGCCGCGCCGGGCGGCCTCGATCTTCGCGACGTCGATCTTCTGCATCGTCATCATCGCGGCGAAGGCGCGCTTGGCCTCCTCGCCACCGACTGCGAGCGCCTCGCTCAGGACGCGCGGGGTGATCTGCCAGGACAGGCCCCATTTGTCCTTGCACCAGCCGCATTCGCTCTCCTGCCCACCATTGCCGACGATGGCGTTCCAGTAGCGATCGGTCTCCGCCTGGTCTTCGGTGGCGATCTGGAAGGAGAAGGCCTCGCTGTGCTTGAACGTCGGCCCGCCATTGATGCCGAGGCAGGGAATGCCGAGGACCGTGAAGGTGACGGTCAGAGCGTCGCCGGCCTTGCCGGAGGGGAAGTCGGTGGGGGCGCGGAAGACTTCCTTCACGGCGCTGTCCGGGAAGGTCTCGGCATAAAAGCGGGCGGCGGCCTCGGCGTCCTTGTTGTACCACAGGCAGATCGTGTTCTTGGCGATGGCCATGATCAGTCCTTTCGCTGTCGAAACTGGTGCAGGGTGCAACTCCTCCCATGGGACGACAATGCGTGTCAGGAGCGGCCTTTGCATCTGACCGACCGCATGAGACCGATTTGAGGCGCACGGCTGATCGAAATGGGCGAGCCTGCGTCGAAGAGGCTGTAAAACGCGGCGCGCCGCTGTGGATCGTGATGCGCTGAGCTCGTCGATCCCGCGCATCGGAATCAATCGGTTAACCATTCATTGACAGAGTGATTCGTCACGCAAGCGCGGCCTCAGCCGCGCCGAATTTGTCGATGGGATGCCCGTCATGGTCTCGCGCGCGGAACCTTCTCTCAGCGGCCGCTGGTGGTGGTCGATCGACCGCCTCATCCTGACCGCGCTCGTCGCCCTGATGGTCTCGGGCGTCGTGCTGCTGATGGCAGGCGGGCCGCCGGTGGCCGAGCGGCTCGGGCTCTCGACCTTCCATTTCGTCAACCGGCAGGCAGCCTATCTCGTCGTCGCGATGGCCATCTTTCTCGGGGTTTCGCTGATGACGCCGCGCCAGGTGCGCCGCGCTGCGCTGCTGATCTATCTCGGCTCGCTCGTCATGGTGGTGGCGACGCTTTATTTCGGCGTCGAGGTGAAGGGCGCGAAACGCTGGCTGACGCTCGGGCCGCTGGGCTCCGTCCAGCCATCCGAGTTCCTCAAGCCCGCTTTCGTTGTGATGGCGGCCTGGGCCTTCGCCGAGGGCACGCGCCGGCCCGACCTGCCGGGCACCATCCTGGCGCTGCTCCTGCTGCCCTTCACCATCGTGCCGCTCGTCCTGCAGCCGGATTTCGGCCAGACCATGCTGGTCAGCCTGGTCTGGTGCGGGTTGTTCTTCGTCGCGGGCCTGCACTGGTTCTGGGTGATCGGCCTCGGCGGCGTCGGCGCCGCCGGCATCTTCGTCGCCTATGAGCTGGTGCCGCATGTCCGCGCCCGCATCGAGCGCTTCATGGACAAGGGCTCGGGCGACTCGTTCCAGGTCGACACGGCGCTGGAGAGCTTCGCGCAGGGCGGCTGGCTCGGGAAGGGACCGGGCGAGGGTACGGTGAAGCGCATCCTGCCCGACGCCCATACCGATTTCATCTTCGCGGTCACGGCCGAGGAATTCGGCATCGTCGTCTGCATGCTGCTGGTGGCGCTCTTCGCAGTGATCGTGATCCGCGCGCTGTTCGTGGCGCAGAAGGCGGAGGACCCATTCATCCGCCTCGCCGTCACCGGCCTTGCCCTGCTCTTCGGCATCCAGGCGGCGATCAACATGATGGTCAACCTGCACATGATGCCGGCTAAGGGCATGACGCTGCCCTTCATCTCCTATGGTGGCTCCTCGCTGCTCTCGCTCGCGGTCGGGACGGGCTTCCTGCTGGCATTGACCCGGCGGCGGCCGCGCTCGGTCGAATTCGGGCGCTGATCCGATGGCGACGGACAAGCTCGTCATGCTGGCGGCCGGGGGAACCGGCGGCCATCTCTTCCCGGCCGAGGCATTGAGCCACGCGTTGCATGCCAAGGGCATGCGCGTGGTGCTGATGACCGATACGCGCGCCGCCGAATACGCCGGGAACTTTCCGGCAGAGGCCGTGCATGCCGTGCCGGCGGCGACGCCGTCCGGCCGCTCGCCATTGCAGAAGGCGGCAGCTCTGTTCAACATCGCCAAGGGCACTTTCGCGGCGCGCGGGATCATCAAGCAAGTCAGGCCGGCCGTCGTCGTCGGCTTCGGCGGCTATCCGACGGTGCCGCCGGTGCTGGGCGCCTCGCTGGCCGGGGTGCGCACCCTGATCCACGAGCAGAACGCCGTGATCGGCCGGGCCAATCGCTTCCTCGCCGGCCGTGCCGACGTGATCGCGACCGGCTTCGCGGAGGTCGGCGGGCTCTCGGAGGCGCAGCAGGCCAAGTGCCGCCATGTCGGCAACCCCGTGCGCCCCGCGGTGATCGCGGCGGCCGGCCACGATTATGACCAGCCGGGCGAAGGCCGGATCAGGCTCCTGGTCTTCGGTGGCAGCCAGGGCGCGCGCATCATGGCCGATATCGTGCCGCCGGCGATCCAGCTCCTCACCGATGCCGAGCGGGCGCGCCTGACCATCGTCCAGCAGGCGAGGCCTGAGGACGACGAGCGCGTGCGCGGGATCTACGAGAAGCTCGGCGTCAAGGCGACGATCGCGCCCTTCTTCAAGGACCTGCCGGTGCAGATGGCGGCGTCGCAGCTCGTCATCGCCCGCTCCGGCGCCTCGACCGTGGCGGAACTCACCGTGATCGGCCGCCCGGCCCTGCTGGTGCCGCTGCCGGGCTCGCTCGATCAGGACCAGGCGGCCAACGCGGCCTTCCTCGAAGGCGTGGGCGGAGCTGTCCGCATCCTCCAGCCGGACTTCACGCCGCGCCATCTTGCCGCCGAATTGTCGAAGCTTATCGCGCAGCCCGCCCACTTGACGACGATGGCCGCAAACGCGAAGAGCGCCGGCATCCCCGATGCCGCCGACCGCCTGGCCGATCTCGTGATCGCCACGGCCAACCTCCCGCACTGACAGGATTCACGACCCATGAAGCTGCCGCCGAAGCTCGGCTCCATCCATTTCGTCGGCATCGGCGGCATCGGCATGTCCGGCATCGCCGAGGTCCTGCACAATCTCGGCTACAAGGTGCAGGGCTCGGACGCTTCCGACGGGGCCAACGTCAAGCGCCTCGCCGACAAGGGCATCACCACCTTCGTCGGACACAAGGCGGAGAACATCGGCGAGGCCGAGGTCGTCGTGGTCTCGACCGCGATCAGGCGTGACAATCCAGAGCTGCTCGCCGCCCGCGAACAGCGCCTGCCCGTGGTGCGCCGCGCCGAGATGCTGGCCGAGTTGATGCGCCTGAAGAGCTGCGTCGCCATCGCCGGTACCCATGGCAAGACGACCACGACCTCGCTCGTCGCGACGCTGCTGGAGAAGGGCGGGCTCGACCCGACCGTGATCAATGGCGGCATCATCAACGCCTATGGCACCAATGCCCGCATGGGCGAGAGCGACTGGATGGTGGTCGAGGCCGACGAATCCGACGGCACCTTCCTGAAGCTGCCGGCCGATGTCGCGATCGTCACCAATATCGATCCCGAGCATCTCGACCATTTCGGCACTTTCGACGCGATCAAGGCGGCCTTCCGCTCCTTCGTCGAGAACCTGCCGTTCTACGGCTTCGCGGTGATGTGCATCGACCACCCGACGGTGCAGGGGCTCGTCGGCCAGATCACTGACCGCCGCGTCGTCACCTATGGCGAGAACCCGCAGGCCGACTTCCGCCTGATCGACATCGATCTCTCGGGCGGGCAGGCCCAATTCACGCTGCTGATCCGTGACCGCAAGACCGGCCGTGATGAGGTGATCCGCGATCTCGTCATGCCGATGCCGGGCCATCACAACGCGCTGAACGCGACGGCCGCGATCGCGGTCGCCTATGATCTCGGCATTCCTGTGCCCCGCATCCGCGAGGCGCTCGCCGGCTTCGGCGGCGTCAAGCGCCGTTTCACCAAGACGGGCGAATGGAATGGCGCGCTGATCTTCGACGATTACGGCCACCATCCGGTCGAGATCGCCGCCGTGCTCAAGGCGGCGCGGGCCTCGACCAGGAGCAAGGTGATCGCGATCGTCCAGCCGCATCGCTACACCCGCCTGTCGAGCCTGTTCGACGATTTCGCCGCCTGCTTCAACGATGCCGACACAGTGATCGTCGCCGACACCTACGCGGCCGGCGAAGCGCCGATCGCGGGTGCCGACCGTGATTCGCTCGTCGCCGGGATCAAGGCGCGCGGCCATCGCCATGCGCTGCCGCTGGAAGCGTCCGACAAGCTCGCCGGCATGGTCGCGGAGCTGGCCGGGCCGGGCGACTATGTCGTCTGCTTGGGCGCCGGCAACATCACCCAATGGGCCTATGCGCTGCCGGGGGAACTGGCTGCGCTGAAGGGATAGGCGGCGCGCAGTCCACCCCGCCGTCATTCTCGGGCGAAGCGAAGCGCAGACCCGAGAATCTCGGCCAGGAGAGGCAAGGGAGCCTCCTTCGGCAAGAGATGCTCGGGTCAAGCCCGAGCACGACGAGCGTTTCCCTCCGCGATCATCATGTTCTAAAGCGACGCCATGCCCTTCGCAGACCTCTCTTCCGATATCCGCGCCTCGGCTCCCGATCTGCGGGGCCGGCTTCTCGCCAATCAGGAGCTTTCGGGCCTGACGTGGTTCCGCGTCGGCGGCCCGGCGCAGATCCTGTTCACGCCGGCCGATGACGACGACCTCGCCTATCTGCTCTCGAAGCTGCCGGAGGACGTTCCGGTCACGGTGATCGGGCTCGGCTCCAACCTGATCGTGCGCGATGGCGGCATTCCCGGCGTCGTGGTCAGGCTCGGCGGCAAGGCCTTCGGCGAGATCGCGCTGGAAAGCGGCGACCGTCTGCGCGCCGGCACGGCCGTGCCGGACGTCAAGGTCGCCCGCGCTGCGGGCGATGCCTCGCTCGACGGGCTTGCCTTCTATCGCGGCATTCCCGGCTCGATCGGCGGGGCGCTGCGGATGAATGCCGGTGCCCATGGCGGAGAGACCACTGACGTGCTGGTCTCCGCGCGCGGCGTCACCCGCAACGGCGAGATCGTGACGCTCTCCCATGCCGAGATGGGCTTCACCTATCGCAACAGCGCGGCCTCGACCCGCGACATCATCTTCACCTCCGCCCTGTTCCAGGGCCGGCCGGGCGACCGGGCTCTGATCCAGGCCGAGATGGACCGGGTGACGCAGGCGCGCGAGGCGGCCCAGCCGATCAAGGAGCGCACCGGTGGCTCGACCTTCAAGAACCCCGAGGGCGGCAAGGCCTGGCAGCTGATCGACGCCGCCGGATGCCGCGGCCTGCGCGTCGGCGGCGCGCAGGTCTCGGAGATGCACTGCAACTTCCTGATCAACACCGGCGGCGCCACAGCAGCCGATGTCGAAGGGCTCGGCGAGGAGGTTCGCCGCCGCGTCAAGGACAATTCGGGCTTCGAGCTCCAGTGGGAGATCAAGCGGCTCGGCGTTGCGGCGTAGCTGCCGGGCTTTGAAAAGGGCAGGGGCACTGCAAGTCGGTTAACTCCCCGTTAACCAAGTTTAACGAGGTTGGACGCATCGCAGGAGCGAAGCGTCGATGACCAAACATGTTGCAGTGCTGATGGGCGGTTGGTCCGTCGAGCGGGAGGTCAGCCTCAACAGCGGCGCGGCTTGCGCGCGGGCGCTGGAGAGCGTCGGCTACCGTGTCACTCGCGTCGACGTCCAGCGCGACATCGCCGAGGTGCTGGCGAAGCTCAAGCCCGACGTTGCCTTCAACGCCCTGCATGGCCGCTTCGGCGAGGACGGCACGATCCAGGGCGTGCTCGAAATCCTGCGCATTCCCTACAGCCATTCCGGCGTGCTGGCCTCGGCGCTGGCGATCCGCAAGGACCGGGCGAAGACGGTGGTGAAGGCGGCCGGCGTGCCGGTCGCCCATGGCGTCAACGTCTCGCGATTCGCGGCTGCCAGGACGCATGTGCTGCCGCCGCCCTACGTGCTCAAGCCGATCGACGAGGGCTCCTCCGTCGGCGTCGTGATCGTGAAGAAGGGCAGGGAGCACCCACCCCAGGAAATCGCCCGGCCGGACTGGCCTTGCGGCGAGATGCTGCTGGCCGAAACCTTCATCGCCGGGCGCGAACTGACCTGCGCCGTGATGGGCGACCGGAGCCTCGGTGTGACCGAAATACAAGCCGCAACCGGTGAGTTTTACGACTACGACGCGAAGTACGCGAAAGGCGGCTCGATCCACATCTGTCCGGCTCAAATTTTACCGAAAATTTACCAGCAGATCGAAGAGTGTGCGTTAACGGCGCATCAAGCAATCGGATGCCGGGGCGTCAGCCGATCTGACTTCCGCTACCACGACGAGAGCGACACGCTCGTCTGGCTGGAGGTCAATACGCAGCCCGGGATGACCGAGACCAGCCTGGTGCCCGAGTTGGCTGCCCATGCGGGCCTGGATTTCGGTGAGCTCGTCAAATGGATGGTGGAGGACGCCTCCCTCGATCGGTGAAAGCGATGTCGGCGAAGACCGTTGCCATGCCCCGATTCGCGCCTGCCCGGCCGCTCTCCCGGCTCCCGGTCGCGCACGCCGCCCCCCAGCTTCTGGTGGGTGAGCAGCGCCAGGGCCGCTGGATGCGCCGCTCGCGCCGCAGCGCCATCGCGGTGCCACTCGCCCAGCGCTTGCCGGCGAGCCTCGGCACCTGGCTGGCGCTCGGCTTCCTGACGCTCAGCCTCGGCACGGGCTTCGTGCTCGGCGGCCACTGGCAGACCATGCAGGACAATTACGGCGAGCCGCGCCACATGATCGCGCGGGCGCTCGGCTTCGGCATCGACCGCGTCACCATCTCCGGCCTCTCGGGACTGTCCGAGCAGGAGGTCCTGGTCGCGGCCGGCATCGATTCGAAGACCTCCCTGGTGTTCTTCGACGCCGACGAGGCCCGCAAGCAGCTGGAAGCCACGCCGCTGATTCGCGAGGCCGCCGTTCGCAAGCTTTATCCGGGCGAGGTCTCGATCCAGCTCACCGAGCGCGAGCCCTATGCGCTCTGGCAGGTGAAGGGCGAGCTCTTCGTGATCGCGGCCGACGGCACGGTGATCGACAAGATGGACGATGGCCGCTTCGCCTATCTGCCGCTGGTCGTCGGCAAGGACGCCAATAACCGCGCCGCCGAATATCTGGCGATCCGCAACCAGGCCGGCGCCTTCGCCCAGCATATCCGCGCCGCGACCCTGGTCTCCGGGCGTCGCTGGAATCTGAAACTCGACAACGGCATGGATGTGCGCTTGCCCGAGACCAAGCCGGAAGCCGCTGTGCAGCGCCTCGTCTCCCTGGAGAGCGATTATCGCATCCTCGAGAAGGACGTGCTCGCCATCGACCTGCGCCAGCCCGACCGGGTGACGATGCGGCTCTCGGAAGAGGCGGCCGCCGCCCGTGCCGACCAGCTCAAGAGCAAGTCCAGGAAGAAGAGAGGCGAGGCGTGAACCACGTCACCTCCCAGGGTCTGACCCCGCGCATGCGCCCGCTCTCGTCGCGCAAGAGCGCGACCTTGTCGATCCTCGATATCGGCACCAGCAAGGTCGTCTGCCTGATCGCCGAGCTCAGCCCGGCCGAGACCAACGAGCGGCTGCGCGGGCGCACCCATGTCGCCCGCATCATCGGCATCGGCCATCAGCGCTCGCTCGGCCTGAAGGGCGGCGCGATCGTCGATCTCGAAAGCGCCGAGCGCGCGATCCGCGCTGCCGTGGACGCAGCCGAGCGCATGGCCAAGGTCGAGGTCCAGTCGGTCATCGTCAACCTGACCGGCGGGCGCATCGGCTCGCAGCACTACGCCGCCAGCGTCGACCTGCGCTCCGGCTCCGTCGGCGACGCCGATGTGAAGCGCGTGCTGGCGACCGCCGCGACCCATGCGCTGCGTCCCGGCAAGGCGGTGCTCCATGCGCTGCCGACCGGCTACGCGCTGGACGGCGTGCCGGGCGTGCTCGATCCGCGCGGGCTGATCGGCGGCAAGCTCTCGGTCGACATGCATGTCGTCGCCAGCGAGGCGGCGGCGGCGCGCAACGTCATGCTCGCGGTCGAGCGCTGCCATCTCGAAGTCGAGGCGGTGGTCGCGACCCCCTATGCGTCCGGCCTCTCGGTCCTCGTCGACGACGAATCGGAGATGGGCGTCGTCCTCGTCGATCTCGGCGGCGGCTCGACCTCGCTCGGCGTGTTCTCGGGCGGGCATCTCGTCCACGCCGACGCGATCGCCGTCGGCGGCAACCACATCACCATGGACGTGGCGCGCGGCCTCTCGACCCGCGTCTCGGCGGCCGAGCGGCTAAAGACGCTGCACGGCTCCTGCATCGCCAGCGCTTCCGACGAGCGCGACATGATCTCGGTGCCGCAGGTCGACGACGACGAGCGCGACATGCCGAACCATCTCGCCAAGTCGCATCTGGTCCGGATCATCAAGCCGCGTGTCGAGGAGATCCTCGAACTGGTGCGCGACCGTCTGAACAATGCCGGCTTCTCGGCTCAGGCCGGGCGACGTGTCGTCCTCACCGGCGGCGCCTGCCAGCTGACCGGCCTGCCGGAAGTAGCGCGGCGCATCCTCGGCGGTCAGGTCCGTACCGGCCGTCCGCTCGGGATCAAGGGTTTGCCGGAAGCGGGCAAAGGCCCGGCCTTCGCGGCGGCGGTCGGCCTGCTGGTCTATCCGCAGGTCGCCCATGTCGAGCATTTCGAGCCGCGTGCCGCCGGTGCGCGTTACTTCGCAACCGGGACGGACGGCTACTTCTCGCGTGTCGGGCGGTGGCTGAAGGACAGTTTCTGATCATGGCGCGGAAAAGTGGGTACCGGTTTTCCGCACCAGCCATGATCGAGAATTGAGTGAGTACGGCTCGTCCAGAGGGCGGGCCGCGGCGTCAAACGTAGCAATCGGGACGGCTCCCGCCAGGCGCCGGACAAGGGATCAAAAGAGGCAACCATGGCGATGAATCTGCAAGCCCCGGACATCCGGGAACTGAAGCCCCGGATCACGGTGTTCGGCGTCGGCGGTGCCGGCGGCAATGCGGTCAACAACATGATCGAGGCCGGCCTCGACGGCGTCGACTTCGTCGTCGCCAACACCGATGCGCAGGCTCTCGCCCTGTCGCGCGCCTCCCGCATCGTCCAGATGGGCCTGCAGGTCACCGAAGGTCTCGGCGCCGGCTCGCAGCCGGAAGTCGGCCGTGCGGCGGCCGAAGAGGTCATCGACGAGATCCGTGACCATCTGGCGGGCGCCCATATGGTGTTCATCACCGCCGGCATGGGCGGCGGCACCGGCACCGGCGCGGCCCCCGCGATCGCCCGCGTCGCCCGCGACATGGGCATCCTGACCGTCGGCGTCGTCACCAAGCCGTTCCAGTTCGAAGGCCAGCGCCGCATGCGCATGGCGGAGGCCGGCATCGGCGAGCTGAACGAGGCGGTCGATACCCTGATCGTCATCCCGAACCAGAACCTGTTCCGCGTCGCCAACGAGACCACCGGCTTCGCCGACGCCTTCGGCATGGCCGACCAGGTGCTCTATTCGGGCGTCGCCTGCATCACCGACCTGATGGTCCGCCCGGGCCTGATCAATCTCGACTTCGCCGACGTGCGCGCCGTGATGCGCGGCATGGGCAAGGCGATGATGGGTACCGGCGAGGCGCAGGGCGAGAAGCGTGCACTGACCGCGGCCCAGGCCGCGATCAACAACCCGCTGCTCGACGATGTCTCGATGAAGGGTGCGCGCGGCCTGCTGATCTCGATCACCGGCGGGCGCGACATGAAGCTCTATGAGGTCGACGAGGCCGCCACCCGCATCCGCGAGGAGGTCGACTCCGAGGCCAACATCATCGTCGGCGCCACCTTCGACGAATCGCTCGAAGGCACCGTGCGCGTCTCCGTCGTCGCCACCGGCATCGACAAGCCGATCTCGTCCCAGGCCGAGAACGACGACACCGAGGCGCGCATCGCCCAGGTGGCGGAGCGCCTGAAGGCCGAAGCCCGCCTGCGCAGCAATGCCGCGGTCGCCGCTGCCCGCCCGGTCGCGCCCTCCGTGCCGGCGATCGAGACGGCCCGCGTCGCCCCGCTGCCGGAGCCTGCTCCGGTCGCCCATGTCGCGCAGGACATCCGCATCGAGCCGGTGCAGCCGCGTCCGGTGTTGGCGGCTCCGGCGCCGGAACCCGTCCAGCATGCCGAGCCGAGCCTGAATTTCGACGAGAGCTTCATTCCGCCGATGCCGGAGCGGGCCGTCGTCCGCCCGACCCGCATGCCCCGCGTCGAGGACCTGCCGGCCCCCGGCCAGGCCCAGCTCAACGCGCATCGCGGCGTCCAGCCCGCGCCGCAGCCGCCCAGCGCCGTCGAGCAGAAGCGGATGTCGCTGATGCAGCGCCTCGCCTCGGTCGGCTTCGGTGGCCGCAAGGACGATGAGATGACCGAGCCGCAGCAGGCGCCGGTGCGCCAGGCCCAGGCTCCGGTCGCCCCGCCGATGCCGCAGGCCCCGGCGCCGAGCGCTGCCCATGCCGAGTACATGCGCCGCCCGGTGCAGCAGCAGCCGGCCTCGCGCCCGGCGCAGGGTCAGCTCGACCCGCATGGCCGCGCTGCCCCGACTCGCTCCAGCGAGGAAGATCATCTCGAGATCCCGGCCTTCCTCCGCCGCCAGGCGAACTGAGTCGGAAGGCGCCCGCCAGCGCCCTCTCACGGCTTTGCAACACAACCCGCCGCGGTATTCCGCGGCGGGTTTTGGCGTGTTAAAAAATCGTTATCTTTCAGCTTGTTATAGTCCGTCCTCGATCGCTTCCCCGCTGTAACACAGCGAAAGAAAGCGTGATTTTGAGAGGCGGCCTCAAAAGCTTATGTTGCGGCCGCATCGGGACAACGGCCTCGTCGGGACCATTCCGGCCTGGCCTTGAAGACATCGCCGGCTGGACGATCCCTGCATCGGCAGGTGACCGCGGCCTTCGCGATCAGGATTGGATAACGGTATGACCTTCGATCGGCAGACGACCTTGCGGGCAGCCGTGACCCTGACCGGGATCGGCGTTCATTCCGGAGCCCCCGCCAGCATCTGCCTGAAGCCGTCCAGCGCCAATACCGGCGTCGTCTTCCTGCGGACGGGCATCGAGGGCATGCCGCCCCAGCTCATTCACGCCAAGCACACCAAGGTCAGCGCCACGGAGCTCTGCACCGTGATCGGCGACCGCGGCCCGGCCTCGGTCTCGACCATCGAGCACCTGATGTCGGCCTGCGCCGGCCTCGGCCTCGACAACGTGCTCGTCGAGATCGACGGGCCGGAAATGCCGATCATGGACGGCAGCGCCCGCGAATTCGTGGTTGCCATCGAGGCGACCGGCATGACGACGCTCACCGCGCCGCGCCGCTACCTCAAGGTCCTCCAGCCGGTCCGCATCGAGCAGGGCCGCGCTTTCGCCGAACTGGCCCCGGCCGAGCACGGCTTCCGCCTCGATGTCGAGATCGATTTCGACAGCGTCGTGATCGGCCGCCAGCGCAAGATCTTCGATCTCGATGCGCAGGCCTATGCCAGCGAGATTTCGAAGGCCCGTACCTTCGGTTTCATGCGTGATGTCGAGCAGCTCTGGAAGGCGGGCTTCGCCCAGGGCGCTTCGCTCGAGAACACCGTCGCGGTCGGCGACGACAAGGTCATCAACCCCGAGGGGCTGCGCTACGGCGACGAGTTCGTGCGCCACAAGGTGCTCGACGCGATCGGCGACCTCGCGCTGGCCGGCTATCCGATCATCGGCGAGTTCCGCTCCTATTGCGGTGGCCACCGGATGAATGTCCGTATCCTCGAGGCGCTTTTCGCCGATCGTGCGAATTTCGCGATCGTCGAATCCCAGCCGGTCTTCGCGACGCCGCGCGCCGTGCAGATGGCTGCGGCTGCTCCGGCCGCCTTCGCGCCGGATTTGCACTGAACCACGGCGAAACGCGGCTTCGCCTTCCATTCGCCTGTTTTCTGTCCCAGATGCCGCAGCGACGCGGAATCACGTCATAACCGGTTTTCGGCAGTGGCGCGGGGGAAGCGTCTGAGGTAAGGCATGCTTCCCGGAAGTTGGATCGCCACGCGTCCTACCAGACGCGATGCGGCGATCCGGTTCTTGGTTTCAGCATCGGATTGTCCCGAAAAGTGGTTTCCACTTTTCGGTCCGATGCTCGAGGGACGATCGAAAGAGGACGGACGACGTGAGCGTGACGCGGCAAAGCCTTCCGGCAATCCATCGCGGTCTTTCGCCACGCAGGGGCATCGCCCTTGCGCTGGGTGCCGCCATGCTGCTCGGCGGCTGCGATACCCTGTCCTCGCTCAATCCCTTCGACAAGCCCGAGGTCTACAAGCCGGACCTGACGCCGCCGACGCCGGCCGACAAGCTCTACAACGAAGGCCTGGCCCGCCTGCAGAACGGCGACAGCGAGGGCGCCTCGAAGAAGTTCGAGGACATCGATAAGACCGCGCCGTTCTCGCCCTATGCCCGCAAGGGCCTGCTGATGACGGCCTATACCAATTTCCAGGCCTCGAAGTGGGAGGAGGCGATCACCGCCTCGAAGCGCTTCATCGCCCAGAACCCGGCGAGCCCCGACGCCGCCTACGCGCAGTACATCCTGGCGATGTCCTATTACAACCAGATCCCGGACGCGACCCGCGATCAGGAGCGGACGGCCCAGGCGATCCAGGCGCTGGAGCAGCTCATCGCCAACTATCCGAAGTCGGAATACGTTCTCGACGCCAGGGAAAAGCTCCTGGTGGCGCGGGACCAGCTCGCCGGCAAGGAGATGAATGTCGGGCGCTACTACCTGGAGAAGCGCAACTATACCGGCGCGGTGAACCGTTTCCGCGAAGTCATCATCAAGTACCAGACCACGCGCCATGTCGAGGAGGCGCTGATGCGCCTGACCGAGGTCTATATGGCGATGGGCATCACCAACGAGGCGCAGACGGCGGCGGCCGTCCTCGGGCACAACTTCCCCGATAGCCAGTGGTACAAGGACTCCTACGCCCTGCTGCAGAGCGGCGGCCTGGAGCCGCGTGAGGATCGTGGTTCCTATATCAGCCGCGCCTTCCAGGGCTTCTCGCGCACGGTCGGCGGCCTGGTCGGACTGAACCGCCTCTGACGAGCGAGGGCGCCCCTTGCATGACGAGCCACGGGCGATCCTGCCGGCTCCGAAGGATGGGTTGAGCGTCGATGCTGGCGCAGCTCTCGATTCGCGACATCGTCCTGATCGACAGGCTCGACCTCGGCTTCCATGAGGGGCTGAGCGTCCTGACCGGCGAGACCGGCGCGGGCAAGTCGATCCTGCTCGACGGCTTCGCGCTGGCGCTCGGCGGGCGCGGCGACGGCTCGCTCGTGCGCCATGGCGAGGCCCAGGGGCAGGTCAGCGCCGTCTTCGACCTGCCGATGACGCATCCGGCCCGCAAGCTCGCCCAGGCGCAGGAGATCGACACCGACGGCGATCTCATCCTGCGCCGCGTGCAATATGCCGACGGGCGCACCCGCGCCTTCATCAACGACCAGCCGGTCTCGGTGCAGATCCTGCGGATGGTGGGCACCGCCATCGTCGAAATCCATGGCCAGCACGATGATCGTGCCCTGACCGACCCGGCGCAGCACCGCACGATTCTCGACGGTTTCGGCGCGCTGGAGGCGCAGGCCGAAGCGGTCGCCGGGGCGAGCGAGGCGCTGAAACGGGCGCGGCAGGCCCTGCAGTCGCAGCGCCTGCGCGTCGAGGCGGCACGCAAGGAAGCGGATTTCCTGCGCTATGCCGTCGAGGAACTCGGCAAGCTCGCACCGCAAGCGGGCGAGGAGGAGGCGCTCGCCGCCTCCCGTCAGGCGATGATGCAGGCGGAGAAGGTCGCGCGCGATCTCAACGAGGCCTACGAGGCGGTCGGCGGACAATCCTCCGCCGTGCCGACGCTCGCCGCCGTGCTGCGCCGGCTGGAGCGCCGTGCGAGCCAGGCACCGGAGCTGGTCGACCCTTCGATCGCAGCGCTCAACACCGCGATCGTTGCTTTGGAAGAGGCCGGCGAGGCGCTAGCCGCCGCGACGCGTGCGGCCGAATACGATCCGCGCGAGCAGGAACGCACCGAGGAGCGGTTGTTCGCGCTCAGGGCTGCGGGCCGCAAATACGACGTGCCGGTCGATGGCTTGTCCATCCTGGCGGCGACCATGGCGAGCGACCTTGCCGCGCTCGATGAAAGCGAGACCTCGCTCTCGCGGCTCGAAGCGGAGCTGACGGAGGCCGAAGCGGCCTTCGTCGGGCAGGCGCAGGCCCTGTCCGAGGCCCGCCAGGCGGCTGCGGCACGGCTGGATACGGCCGTGAAGGCCGAATTGCCGCCGCTCAAGCTGGAGCGGGCGCGTTTCATCACCCGGATCGAAAGCGACGCGAACGCGCGCGGGCCGGAGGGTTTCGACAAGGTCGAATTCTGGGTCGAGACCAATCCCGGCACGCGGCCGGGGCCAATGATGAAGGTTGCCTCCGGGGGCGAGCTCTCGCGCTTCATGCTGGCCCTCAAGGTGGTGCTGGCCGAGCGCGGCTCCGCCCCGACGCTCGTCTTCGACGAAATCGACACCGGTGTCGGCGGCGCGGTCGCCGATGCGATCGGCGAGCGGCTGGCGCGACTGGCGGGCCGGGTGCAGGTGATCTCGGTGACGCATGCGCCGCAGGTCGCGGCCAAGGCCGGGCAGCATTTCCTGATCGCCAAATCGGCGGAGGAGGGCGAGGCCTCACGCACGGTGACGCGGGTCACGGCGCTGGAAGACCAGGCGCGGCGCGAGGAGATCGCACGGATGCTGGCCGGCGCCTCGATCACCGAGGAAGCGCGCGCGGCGGCCGGGCGCCTGCTGCAGGCGGCTGGCCTGCGCGGCTGAAGCTGTCAGGCCGGCTGCAATTCGTAGCTTGCGCCCTTTTTCACGACGCGCCTGAAGCCATCGACATGGCCGCCCGAGACGAGCCAGTTCTCGTGCGCGGCGCGTTCCAGGATACCGCGGCGCGAAGCCACCGCGGTCGCGGCGTCGAAATCATAGACGAAGCCGATAGCCGGGTCCGAAGCCTGGAGGTCGGAGAGATGCAGCGCATCGCCCCAGAGCAGCAGGCTCTCGCCATCACCCTCGATCAGGTAGCCGCTATGGCCGAAGCTGTGGCCGGGCAGGGGGATCAACGTGATGCCGGCCTGCGCCTCGCCCGCCGGAACCGAACGGATGCGGCCGGCATAATGCTTCTTCAAAGTCGCGGCGATGGCGAAGGCGCCCTGTTTCTTCTCCGGGGTGCGTGCGCGATTGGCCTCGTCGCGATAGAAGCCGAAATCGGCCTCGGGCACGATGATCTCGGCATTCGGGAAGAAGGGCTTGTCGCCGTCGAACAGGCCGAGTGCGTGGTCGCCATGGAGATGCGTGATCAGAACACGGGCGACGTCTTCGGGCGCGATGCCTGCAGCCACCATCGCAGCCGGGGCATGGCCCATCGCTTTGCCCCAGGAGGGGCCGGTGCCGGCATCGACGAGGGTGATCCCGTCCGCTCCCTTCAGCGCGAAGCAGTTCACGATAATGCTGACCTTCGGTTTGCCCCAGCGCGCGACGGCCTCATTGCGGGTCACCTCCCCATCCGCATGGATCAGGACGTCGAGCGGCGCCTCGAAGACGCCGTCATGCAGGATCGAGACATCGAAGGCGCCGATGCGGCGGGACTGCTGGACCATGGCTGTTCTCCGCTTCGGCGTCGCACGGGGGGGCGGTGAGGTCTGGAAGCTAGTGGGCGGCTGACCTCGCCGGCAAGGCGCGTCCGGCCCGGCTCAGCCCTGCGCCGGGCGCGGGAATGCCGCATTTCCTTTTGTATCACTTTGCTTTATGAGCCGCTGTCATCCGATGGTGCAGCTGCCCGTTAGATCGCCATGAGTCCTTTCGGACGCTCTGGGGGGCGATTTAACTATTTGTTTTGGCATCGGATTTTCCGGAAAGTGAACCCCGCTTTTCGGTCCGATGCTCTAGTGCCGCCTGAACCCATCGCCCACGCTTCGCGCCGTTCCTTCATCTTACGCCGCAACCTTTAGGCCCATATCGCATGTCCTTTTCTCTCACGAGCCCGCCGCTCGCGCGCGCGCTCGCCGATCGCAATTACTCCGACCCGACGCCGGTGCAGAGCGCCGTCCTCGAAGACGCCGCCCGCGGGCGCGACCTGCTGGTCTCCTCGCAGACTGGTTCCGGCAAGACCATCGCCTACGGGCTCGCCATCGGCGAGACTCTGCTGGGCACGGCCGAGAAGCTCGGCCCCGCCGCCGAGCCGCTGGCTCTCATCATCGCACCGACGCGTGAGCTTGCCTTGCAGGTGCAGCGCGAACTTGCCTGGCTCTATGCCCAGACCGGCGCGCGGGTGATCTCCTGCGTCGGCGGCATGGATCCACGCCGCGAGGCGATGCTGCTCGACGAGGGCGCGCATATCGTCGTCGGCACGCCCGGCCGCCTGCGCGATCATATCGAGCGCCGTCGCCTCGACGTGTCCGCGCTGAAGGCGGTCGTGCTCGACGAGGCTGACGAGATGCTCGATCTCGGCTTCCGCGACGACCTCGAATACATCCTGAAGACCACCCCGGCGGAGCGGCGCAGCCTGCTGTTCTCGGCGACCTTCCCGAAGGCGATCGTCCAGCTCGCGCAGAGCTACCAGCGCGACGCGCTGCGCATCGAGGTGGAAGCGACGCGGCGCGGCCATGCCGACATCGCCTACAAGGCCGTGCGCGTCTTCCCGAAGGAAGCCGAGCTCGCAGTCGTCAACCTGCTGCGCTTCCACAATGCACCGGTGGCGCTGGTCTTCTGCAACACCCGCAATGCGGTACGCCATCTCGAGGCGATCCTGCTCGAGCGCGGCTTCACCTCCGTCGCGCTCTCGGGCGAACTCGGCCAGAACGAGCGCAACGCGGCGCTGCAGGCGCTGCGCGACGGTCGGGCGCGGGTCTGCGTCGCGACCGACGTCGCGGCGCGCGGCATCGACCTGCCCGGACTCGACCTCGTCATCCATGCCGAGCTGCCGAACGATTCCGAAGTGATGCAGCATCGCTCAGGCCGCACCGGCCGCGCCGGCAACAAGGGCACGAGCGTCCTGCTGGTGCCTCAGTCGCGCCGCCGCAAGGCCGAGCGCCTGCTGATGGAAGGCAAGGTCGAGGCCGAGTGGATCGGTCCTCCGACTGACGAGGAAATCCGCGTCCTCGATCAGGAGCGGCTGCTCTCCGATCCGCTGCTCAACGGCGATGGCTCCGAGGACGATGCCGGCATGATCGAAGCGCTGATGGCGGGCCGCGAGGCCCGCGATATCGCCGCCGCGCTGGTCCGACTCTATCGTGCCCGCCTGCCGGCGGCGGAAGAGGTTGGCGATCCTGGCTTCGGCCGCGACGAGCGCCGTCCGGTCCGCACCAACGAGGATTATGCTGCCAAGCGCCGCCCGTTCGGCGCGGGGCGCGAGGAGGGCGAGGATGGCGAGCGCCCGCGCAAGCCTGCCGGCCCACGCGGCGATACCGTCTGGTTCCGTCTCGATATCGGCCGCAAGCAGGGCGCCGATCCGCGCCAGCTCCTGCCGATGCTGTGCCGCCGCGGCCGGATCACCCGCGACGAGGTCGGTGCGATCCGCATCTTCGACCGCGAGACCAAGGTCGAGATCGATGCCGATGTGGCCGATCGCTTTTATGACTCGGTGCGCATCCCGGACCGCGACAAGATCGTGATCGAGCCGACGACCGAAGCCGAGCGTCGTCCGGCGAAGGCTTTCGGGGACAAGGCCGAGCGTCCGGCTGCGCCGCGGAAGAGCTGGGGAGATGAGCAGGCTGCCGGAGACAGGCCGCAGCGGCCGCGATTCGAGCCGAGGGACGCGAATCAACGCGCGCCGCGGAGCGATGAGCGCAAGCCGTATCGCGCCGACAGCAGGCCTCCGCGCGACGACGCGCGCCCGCCGCGCCGTGACGACGGCAAGCCGGGTGGCGGTTTCAAGAAGCCCTATGAGGGGAAGGGCAAGCCCTTCGCTGGCAAGCCTGCCGGCGGGCGCCCGGC
Source organism: Allobosea sp. GW822-FHT05A11 (assembly GCF_058800455.1). NCBI lineage: Bacteria > Pseudomonadati > Pseudomonadota > Alphaproteobacteria > Hyphomicrobiales > Alloboseaceae > Allobosea > Allobosea sp. GW822-FHT05A11. The sequence goes on from NZ_JBXAMI010000001.1 coordinate 979,176, forward strand.
CGGTGGCAAGCCCTTCGGCAAGGGCAAGCCGCGCGGCGACAATCGCGGCTGAGTTTCAGCCTCCGCAAAAAAACGCGCTGTCATTCCGGGTCAAGCCGGGAGTGACAGCGCGAATTCTTTGAAGGACAGCAGGCTTCGAGCGCTGCAGCGTGCGCTCCCGTTCGCCTTCCTCAGCGCAGGCCGAGGAAGGAGAGGATCGCGAGAACGACGACGATAAGACCGACGATATAAATGATGTTGTTCATGAAAAGCCCCCTGGCTGAATGGAGCCTTGCGGCTCGATCTGACAGGGGTTGAACCCGATCCGGGGTACAATGGTTCCCGCCGGAGCTTTCGAGAGCCTGCGGAGATGACGGAAACCGGCGCCTTCTCGTCCCGGGAATGACGAGGCTGGCCGCTCTCAGTCCACGAGCTTGCGGTAGAGATGCCAGGTGGCATGGCCGAGCACCGGCATGACCACGATCAGGCCGACCAGCATCGGCAGGCAGCCGAGCACGAGCAAGCCCGTCACCATCAGGCCCCAATACATCATCACGCGCGGATTGGCCTCGACGGCGGCGATCGAGGTGCGGATGGCTGTGGGGGCGTCGACATGCCGGTCGATGATCAGCGGGAAGGATACCACCGAGATGGAGAAGGCTAGGATGGCGAGCAGCAGGCCGATCGCATTGCCGATCACCATCATGATCCAGCCATCCGCGGTGGTGAACACGGCCCTCAGGAAATCGGCTGTCGAGACATCGGCCGGCAGGCCGAGGATGCCGCGATAGAGGAACCAGGCGCTGAAGAGCCAAGCGAGGAAAAGCCCGGTCAGCATGGCGCCGAGCAGGGCGATCTGCCCGATCGAACGCGAGCGCAGCACCGCGAAAGCATGGACCCACGACGTATCCATGCCTTTCTCGCGGCGGCGGCTGATCTCGTAGAGCCCGATCGCGGCGAAAGGGCCGAGCAATGCGAAGCCCGAGAGCAGCGGGAAGAGCAGGGGGAAGATGTTGTAGCTCACGGTGAGCTGCGCCAGCAGGATGCCGGCGACGGGATAGATCAGGGCGATGAAGACGAGGTGGCTCGGCTGCGCCTTGAAATCGTCCCAGCCGCGCAGCAGCGCTTCGTTCAGGTCCCGCGTGGTTATGGTCCTGACGTGCGGCTGCGAGAGCGCGGCAATGTCATGAACTGTGCCGTCGAGATTGGCCATGGCGTGTCTCCCGGTTCCGGCCCGGTTCGCCATATGGCTGTCGACATGAACCTTGGCGTCAACGGCCTGCGGCGTCGAGCTTCCAATTCCCAGCCCGCAAACTATACGCGCCAAAGCCCGGTTTGTCGCAAGCTTTCGGGGCGGCACAGCCTTGCACGGGCTGCAAAAAGGCTGCTGCCCTTCCTCGTCACGATCATCTCGCCTAATGCTGTGCCATGAGCGACGCCGACGATTCCGCCCCCTCCGAAACGCCGATCGCGGAGCTGACGCCGCGCAAGGCGAAGGCCGAACACAAGCTGCTGGCCGCCGCGGTGCAGGCAGCGAACGACGCCTATTTCCAGGACGACCAGCCGATCATGGACGACGCCGCCTATGACGCGAAGCGTCGCCGGCTCGTCGCGCTGGAAGAAGCCTTTCCGGCGCTGAAGCAGGAGAGCGACGTCAGCGCCAAGGTCGGCGCCAAGCCTTCCGGCAAGTTCGCCAAGATCCGGCATCGCGTACCGATGCTCTCGCTCGACAATGCTTTCTCGGACGAGGCCGTGGCCGAGTTCGCGGCCCGCGTCTATCGCTTCCTCGGCCGCAAGGAGGAGGATGGCATCGCCTTCACCGCCGAGCCCAAGATCGACGGGTTGTCGCTCTCGCTGCGCTACGAGAAGGGCGAGCTGGTCGCGGCCGCGACGCGCGGCGATGGCGAGGAGGGTGAGGATGTTACGCTCAATGCCCGCACCATCTCCGAAATTCCTGGGACGCTTGCAGGGCCGGACGTGCCTGAGATCGCCGAGGTGCGCGGCGAGGTCTATCTCGGCCATGCCGATTTCGCCGGGATCAACGAGCGCCAGCGCGAGAAGGGGCTGCCGGAATTCGCCAATCCGCGCAATGCGGCGGCGGGCTCGCTGCGTCAGCTCGATGTCAGAGTCACCGCCGCGCGGCCCTTGCGCTTCTTCGCCTATGCCTGGGGCGAGATGCCGGTGCTGCCGGCGCCGACGCAATCGGGCGTGGTCGAGGCCTTCAGGCGCTGGGGCTTCCGCACCAACCCGCTGATGAAGCGCTGCGAGAGCGTTGCCGAGCTGATCGCGCAATACCGCCTGATCGAGAGCCAGCGCGCCACGCTCGGCTATGATATCGACGGCGTCGTCTACAAGGTCGACGATCTCGCTCTGCAGGCACGGCTCGGCTTCGTCTCGCGAGCGCCGCGCTGGGCGATCGCGCATAAATTCCCCGCCGAGCTGGCGACGACCGTTCTGGAGGCCATCGACATCCAGGTTGGCCGCACCGGCGCGCTCTCGCCGGTCGCGCGTCTGAAGCCGGTGACGGTCGGCGGCGTCGTCGTCACCAATGCGACGCTGCATAACGAGGACTATATCCGGGGCTTCGATTCCAAGGGGCTGCCGATCCGCGACGGCACCGATATCCGTATCGGCGACACGGTGACGGTGAAGCGGGCGGGCGACGTGATCCCGCGCGTCGAGGCGGTCGATCTTTCGAAGCGCCCGGCGGATTCGAAGCCCTATGAGTTCCCGACGCTCTGCCCGGCCTGCGGCAGCCATGCGACGCGTGAACTCAATCCCCGCACCGGCAAGGAGGACGCCATCCGCCGCTGCACCGGCGGCCTGATCTGCCCGGCGCAGGCAGTCGAGCGCCTCAAGCATTTCGTCTCGCGCGACGCGATGGACATCGACGGGCTTGGCGACAAGCAGATCGAGTTCTTCCACGGCGATCCCGAGCTGCCCGTCAGGGAGCCGGCCGATATCTTCACGCTCGCGGCACGCGACGCCGCCAACCCGCTGAAGAAGCTCAAGGCCAAGGAGGGTTTTGGCGCCCAGAGCGTCGCCAAGCTGTTCGAGGCGATCGAGGACCGGCGCACGCCGCCGCTCAACCGCTTCATCTTCGGGCTCGGCATCCGCCATATCGGCGAAACGACGGCGCGTCTGCTGGCGCGGCATTACGGCTCGTTCGAGGCGCTGCGAGCGGCCGGCATCGCGGCAGCCGACGAGGCCTCGCCCGAGCGGCAGGAGCTCGACGCCATCGACGGCGTCGGCCCGACCGTGGTCGAGGCGCTGGTCGAGTTCTTCGGTGAGCCGCATAACGAGGAATTGCTCGACCGCCTGCTGGCGCAGGTCTCGCCGCAGCCGCTGGAGGCGGTGGCCTCCGCCAGCCCCGTCGCCGGCAAGATCGTGGTCTTCACCGGCGCGCTGGAGCGGATGACCCGCGACGAGGCCAAGGCGATGGCCGAGCGGCTCGGCGCCAAGGTGGCAGGCTCGGTCTCGTCGAAGACCGACCTGCTCGTCGCCGGGCCAGGAGCGGGCTCGAAGCTGAAGGATGCTGCCAAGCATGGCGTCGAGGTGATCGACGAGGCGGGGTGGTTTGAGCTGGTGGGCGGCTGAACCGCCTGCATCTCCTCAGAGGTCATCCCGGGCGTAGCGAAGCGAAGACCCGGGATCCATTCCGGAACCTTCATCGGTAGCGCTCCGGCATGGATCCCGGATCGGCGCCGCTACGCGGCTTGTCCGGGATGACAGCGTCGGAGGAGACTATTCCGCCGCCTCCGCCGCCGGTGTGAACATCGCGGCCGGCGGCGCTTCGCCCGCTGCCCGCACCTGGCTGGGGGCGAGCCCGGTGATGCGCTTGAAGGCGCGGCTGAACGAGGCTTCCGACTCGTAGCCGAGGCGCTGCGCCACCACCGCAATCCGCAATTTGTCGCGGGCCAGCCATTGCCGGGCCTGATGCATCCGGACCTGCGCGACATAGCGGGCCGGCGTCTCGCCGACGACCTCGGCGAAGCGCTCGGCGAAGCCGGAGCGCGAGGCGCCCATCAGCTCGGCGAGGCTCTCGACCGTCCAGTCGGTTTCGGGATGGGCGTGGATCGCCGCCAGCACCTTGCCGACCGTCGGGCAGCGCGCTGCGGCGACCCAGCCCTTGGCGGCGCCGCAGCCGCCCTCGACCCAGGCACGGATGATCGCGGCGGCCAGCACGTCGGCGAGGCGTGCCAGCATGCCGCCGGCGCCGACCCGGTCCATCGCGACTTCGCGGCCCATCGCGTCGAGCAGATGCGGGATGCTGGGCTCATACGCGATGAAATCGCTCATCCGCATCAGGTCCGGCATCAACCGCAGCAACGGGTGATCGAGATCGACATTGAAGGTCATGCGGCCGGTGAAGACGAGCATATGCTTGCCCGTGCCGCCGCCCTCGACATCGAAGATGTTGCCATAGGCTTCCAGAACCCGGCAGTCGCAGGGTGGGGAGGCGACGACATCCGGCGAGCTCGCCAGGACATGGCCACCGCCGCGCGGCAGCAGCACGGCGTCACCGTCGGCGAGCTCCAGCCATTCGCCGGCTGGTGTCTTCAGCCAGCAGTGGCCGCGCGAGATGAAATGGAAATAGGCCTGATGGGTCGGCGGGTAGACGACGCCCCAGGGCGCGGCCAACTGGCAGCGGCTGTAATCGACGCCGTCGAGCCGCAAGCCCCGGAGCATCTCGGTCAGGTGGTCGGCGGAAGCGGTCATCGCAATCCTGGACGAACGGTCATGAGATGCGGATGATATAGCATGGAAACTCCATGGGGCCACGCCCATCTTCCGGCGACCTCATGGAGAACCCCATGTCAGATTCCCTTTCTGCCACGACCCTTGAATTCGACGATACAGCCGAGGAGGCCCGCGACAAGCCGGCCTGGGCTGCCGTCATATCCCTGACCTTCGGTGTGTTCGGCCTCGTCACGGCCGAGTTCCTGCCGGCGAGCCTGCTCACCCCGATGGCGGCCGATGTCGGCGTCTCCGTCGGTGCCGCCGGGCAGGCGGTGACCGCGACCGCCGTGGTCGGTGCCATCGCCGGGCTTGCCGCGGCAATCGTGACGCGCGGCATCGACCGGCGTCTCGTGATCTGGTCGCTGACCGGCCTGCTGATCGTCTCCAGCGTCATCGCGGCAATCGCCACCAACCTGACGACGCTGCTCTTCGCCCGTGTCCTGCTCGGCATCGGGCTTGGCGCCTTCTGGTCGATGGTCGCGGCGACCGCGATGCGGCTCGTGCCGCCCAGCGCGCTCCCCAAGGCGATGTCGCTGATCTTCGCCGGCGTCTCCCTCGCCACCGTCAGCGCCGCGCCGATCGGGGCCTATCTTGGCAACGTGATGGGCTGGCGCTTCGTGTTCTGGCTCTCGGCGCTGGTCGGCGTCGCAACGCTCGTCATTCAGATCGCGGTGCTGCCGCGGCTGCCGGCGCGCGGCTCGCCCGATATCCGCACGCTGTTCCGCTTGCTCGGCCAGCCCAGCATCGCGCTCGTGCTCGGCGGTATCGTCGTGGTGATCTCCGGGCATTTCGCGGGCTTCACCTATGTCCGTCCGTTCCTGGAGCAGATTCCCAAGCTGTCGGTCGAGGCGATCTCGCTCGTCCTGCTCGCCTATGGCGTCGGCGGCTTCTTCGGCAATTTCGCGGGCGGGGCGATCACGGCACGCAGCGCCAAGGCCTCGGTGATCTTCGGCGCCTTCATGATAGCTGCGGTGGGCGTGAGCCTGCTCTTCCTTGGCGCGTCGCCGATCGCCTCGGCTGTCGCGGTCGGGCTCTGGGGCTTCGCCTTCGGTGCGCTGCCGGTCGGCTTCCAGACCTGGCTGGTGCGGGTTGCGCCTGAGGACGAGGCCGAATCGGCCGGCGGCCTGATCGTCGCGGCCTTCCAGATCGCGATCGCAAGCGGCGCCATCTTCGGCGGGCTCCTGGTCGATGGCTTCGGCACGCTCGGCGTCATCGCCTATGCGACCGTCGCGACGCTGGTCGGCGGAGCGGGCGTGCTGCTGCTGGGCTCCAGAAGTCCCGAACGCGTCGGTGCCAGCGCGGCCGCGCACGCGCTCTGAGGTTCTCTCCAGGAATGGCAAAACCGATCGGGCGCGTGATGCGCCCGATCACTTTTCTTCAAGACAGCAATGGGGCGAGAAGGTTTATGCTTGCACCATGGAAGCAGTCACCCAAGGTGAGACATTAGGCCTCGAACCGCTCGTCGCCGGCGAGCGGGCCAAGCTTTTTCCGGCCGAGCGCTTCGATGGGCTGGATTGCCTCGCCGCGACCTTCCGCCAGCACGCCTATGCGCCGCACCAGCACGACAGCTATGTGATGGGCGTCATCGAGGCCGGCTGCGAAACCTTCCGGGTTCGCGGCGTGCGCCACTATGCGCGGCCGGGTCAGATCACCTTCGTCAATCCGCTCGAGACGCATGATGGCGAGCCCTATGGCCCGGGCTACAGCTACCGAATGACCTATCCCGAAGTCGGGCTGATCCGCGAGGTCGCGGCTTCGCTCAGTGGCCGGGACGGGATCGGGACACCGTTCTTCCCACAGCCTCTGGTCGATGATGCCGAGGGGGCTGCGCTCTTCGCGGCGGCTCATCGCGCCATCGAGGATGGCGGGGACCTGCTGGCCAGCGAGGAAATGCTGCTGCGCTTCTATGCTCGCTGCCTGACGCATCATGCCGATCTCGCCGTGCGGCCGGTGGGCGTGGAGAGTGGGTCCGTCGCCCGAGCCCGCGAGGTCTTCGAGGCCCGCTATGAAGAGGACCTGTCGCTGGCCGATCTGGCGCGGCTCACCGGGCTGCCGCGCCACCACTTGATCCGGGCCTTCCGGCGCGAGACCGGTCTGACGCCGCATGCCTATCTGGTTGATGTTCGCGTACGGCGGGCGCGCGAGCGATTGCGGCGCGGCGAGATGCCCGGCGACGTCGCGGCGGCGACCGGCTTCTGCGACCAGCCGCATCTGACCCGCGCCTTCAAGGCCCGCTTTGGCGTCACGCCCGGTGCCTTCCGCGCGGCGCATGCCGCCTGAATCGGTTTTCGAGAGAACATTTCCATGTCGACGATGCGTGACGACATCAGGCGCGGCCTGAACGATATCTGGCCGGCCGCGGTCGCCGCAGCGCCGATCGGGCTGCTCTTCGGCGCGGTCGCGGCCAGCAAGGGGCTCTCGCCGCTCGAAGTCTTCCTGATGAGCATCATGGTCTTCGCCGGCGGGGCGCAGTTCGCCGCGATCGAGCTGTGGGCGAGCCCGGCGCCGGTCGCCGCGCTGGTGTTCTCGACACTGCTCATCAATGCGCGCCATGTGCTGATGGGCGCTTCGCTCGCACCCAAGCTCCAGGGCTTCAGCCGCTGGCAGAAATTCCTCGGCCTCTACTACATGGCCGACGAGAACTGGGCGCTGGCCGAGAAGCGCGCCCGCACCCACCGCCTGACGCCGGCCTATTGGTTCGCGATGGTGATCCCCTTCGTCGCCGGTTGGCTGATCAATTCGACGCTCGGCGCGATGATCGGCGCCGTGCTCGGCGATCCCAAGCGGCTCGGCGCGGATTTCGCCTTCACGGCGCTGTTCATCGCGCTCGTCGCCGCCTTCTGGAAGGGCCGGGTGACGTTCTGGACGGTGGCAGCGGCCGGCATTGCCTCCGCCGTGACCTATCGATTGGCCGGGCCGCCGTGGCATGTCGCGGCGGGCGCACTCTGCGGGTTGCTGGCGGCATGGCTTGCGGCCGGAAGTGAAGAACAGCCGGCGACCGAGGAGGCCAAGGCGTGAGCGTCGATCCGATCAACCTCCTCGCCTTCCTCGGCATGGCGATCGTGACCTATTTCACGCGCGTCGCCGGGCTGGCGCTGGCCGGGCGGCTCAGCCTCTCGCCACGCGCGCAGGCCGCCTTCGACGCGATCCCACCCGCCGTGCTGATCGCGGTGATCGCGCCGAGCGCGCTCGCGACCGGCTGGGCGGAAACGGCGGCGGCGGCGGTGACGGCGCTCGCCGCGACGCGGCTGCCATTGCTGGGTGTGGTGGCGGTCGGGGTTGTCGCGGTGGTCGGTTTCAGGATGGTGTTCTAGCACTGCCGTCATGCTCGCCCTTGTGGCGAGCATCCACGTCTTGAACACTGGGCTTGATGAAGGAAGACGTGGATGGTCGGGACAAGCCCGACCATGACGCGGAGCTTCACAACGGCCGGCAAGCCACCTCCAGCCACGCCTTCGCCTCGCCCTCGACCTGCGGCGAGAGCTTCTCCCAGACCTTGGCGTGGTAGGCGTCGATCCAGGCGATCTCGCCGGCATCGAGCATGTCTTTCTCGATCAGGGCGTGCTCATAGGGGCACCAGGTGATCGTCTCGAAGCCGTAGATCACGCGCTCGGCCCCCGGAATCTGGCGCTCCTCGACCACGATCAGGTTCTCGATGCGGATGCCGTATTCGCCCTGCTTGTAGTAGCCGGGCTCGTTGGAGAGGATCATGCCCGGCTCCAATGGCGTGGTGCCGAGCTTGGAGAGGCGCTGCGGCCCCTCATGCACCGAGAGGTAGCTGCCGACGCCGTGGCCGGTGCCGTGGTCGAAATCGAAGCCGCCCTGCCAGAGCGGCAGCCGGGCGAAGGCGTCGAGCTGCGCGCCTGAGGTTCCCTTGACGAAGACCAGCCGCGAGATCGCGAGATGGCCTTTGAGCACGCGGGTATAGCGGTCGCGCATCTCGGCCGTGGGCGTGCCGATCACCATGGTACGGGTGATGTCGGTGGTGCCGTCCTCATACTGGCCGCCTGAATCGACCAGGAAGATGCCGGGCTCCAGCTTGCGGTTGGTGGCCTCACTGACGCGGTAATGCGGCAGCGCCGCGTTGGGGCCGGCGCCGGCGATGGTGGTGAAGGACACGTCCTTGAGCAGGCCGGTCTTCAGTCGCTCGGCTTCGAGCGCGGCGACCGCATCGATCTCGGTCAGGCCGCCCTTCGGCGCTTCGCGCGCCAGCCAGGAGAGATAGCGGACCATGACGGCGCCATCGCGCAGATGGGCGTTGCGGGCGCCGTCGAGCTCGGCTGCGTTCTTGCGCGCCTTCATCAGGGCGATCGGGTCGGCGCCGGCATCGGGCGTGCCGCCCGCATCGCGGATCAGGGTTGCCAGCGCGGAAGCTGCGGTCGTGGCGTCCAACCGGACCTTGGCCTTGGCCGCGCCGAGCTTCGCGATCTGCCTGTCGAGCTCGGCCGGAGGGGCGATCTCGCCGACGGCGCCGATCGCATCGCCGGCCTCGTTGGTGATCTTCTCCGGTGCGAGGAAGACGGTCGGCCGGCCCTCGCGCGGGATGATGGAATAGCCGAGCGGCAGCGGCGTGTGCTCGACATCGCCACCGCGGATGTTGAAGACCCAGGCCAGCGCATGCGGATCGGAGACAACGAGCGCGTCGACCTTGGCCTCGGTCAGCGCCTTCTGGATGCGGGCGAGCTTGGAGACGCTGTCCTCGCCGGCGAAGGCGGCCGGATGGGCTTTGACCGGCGCCGTCGGCGGGGCGGGGCGGTCGCTCCAGAGTGCGTCGATCGGGTTGACCTTGACCGCGACGAGGCTGCCGCCGGCTGCTGCCGCTGCCTTTTCGAGGCGGGCGAGGCCGTCCACGGTATGCAGCCAGGGATCGTAGCCGAGCTTGCCGCCAGCCGGCAGGTTCTGCTCGACCCAGCGCTCCAGCGGCGTCTCCTCCATGCGAACCGGCGTGACGGTCTTGGTGTCGGTCTGTTCGGCCGACTGGATGGTGTAGCGGCCGTCGACGATCAGCGCGGCCTTGTCGGCCAGCACGACGGCATTGCCGGCCGAGCCGGTGAAGCCGGTCAGCCAGGCGAGCCGGGCCATATGGGCCGGGACATATTCGCCCTGGTGCTCGTCGGCGCGCGGGATGATGAAGCCGTCGAGCCCCTGCGCGGCCAGCGTCTTGCGCAGGGCGGCGACGCGGCCGGCAACCAGCTTCGGATCGCTCGGTTCGGAGAAGGACTGGAAGCGGCAGGTCGTCAGGGTCGAATCGGTCATGGCGAGGTCCGGCACAGAATTGCGCCATGGTCGCCTCGCACCAGCAAAAGCGCCAGCGCAAATCCGTCGGTTTGGAGATGCCTGTTTGGTAGGGCCGCGCTGCCTCCGCGTTCCGCATTGTGCCGATTGGTTATGCAATCGACGCAAACATTAATGGATATGGACGGATCGCATGCGTTTTCTGCATATCTTGCATATGCGAACACATCTTCTCGCAAGTGCGAAATAACCCCATCTTGATCGCATAAGAGAACGAGGAAGCGACCGGGACTGTCCTTCGTTTTTCGGAGATAGACCCATGACTTACGTGTTGAACAATGCCGACGTGCTGCCCGTACCGGTTCGGACCAGGGCCGAGACCCGCGCCAGCAAGCCGGGCGTGATGCAGCGCTTCTATGCCGCGCTCGTCGCGAGCCGCGAGCGTTCCGCAGACCGCCAGTTGCGCGCCCGCAACCTCCTCGTCAACGAGGCCGAGATCGTGCTGGGCGGCTTCCCGTCCGCGACGCTGTCGAGCGACGTCTCGCTGCCTTTCAACCGCTGAATTCGCGCCGCTGCGGCCTCGAGCCGCGTGGCTGAAAACGTCAAGGATTTTCCATCATGATCGCCATCATCAAGCATATCGTCGAACAGATCGCCGACGCCGCGAAGTTCACTGCCGCCGTCTGGCACGATGCCCGCAGCCTGCAGGCCGAGGCCGAGAAGAAGTACGGCTATATCGGCTTCTGAGCCGAGCGAGTAACGATCTCGCGCTTCCCCGGAAGCGCCGGAGGTCAGGCAAGGCGGCGCGGCCTCGGGGCTGCGCCGCCTTTTTTCATGACCAGCGTCGCCCAGCCTTCGCGCAGCGAATGGCTGGCGAGGTGGACGCCCTGGTGCCGGTAGGCCGAGACCACGCCAGCCACGTCCATCGCCAGCAGGCCGGACAGGATCAGCGTGCCGTTCGACGAGAGCACGCGCGCGATCGACGGGGCGAGGCGCTTCAGCGGGCCGGCCAGAATATTGGCGAAGACGAAGTCGAAATGGCCAGGGCGCCAGGCCTTGGCATGGCGCAGGCCCGGCGCAACATAGAGATCCAGCGCGTTCGGTGCATGGTTGAGCCGGGCGTTATGGGCGGAGACTTCGACCGCGACCGCATCGATATCGCCGGCGACGACCTTGCGCTTGATCTGCTTGGCGAGCGCCAGCCCGAGAATGCCGGTGCCGGTGCCGACATCGATGGCGTGGCGCGGGCGGCGCTTCTTCAGTTCGGCGTCGAGCGCGAGCAGGCAGCCGGCGGTGGTGCCGTGATGGCCGGTGCCGAAGGCCAGCGCGGCCTCGATCTCGATCGCGATATCGTTGGTCCGGACGACGTGCCGGTCATGCGCGCCATGGACGAGGACGCGGCCGGCGCGGACAGGCTTCAAGCCGTCGAGGCTGTTGGCGACCCAATCCTTGGTGTTCACCGTCGTGAAGGGTGTCGTATCGACGAGCTCGCCGACGATCGGGCGCAGCAGATCGCGTACCGCATCCTCATCGGGCGGGTTGGCGAAATAGATCTCCACCTTCCACGGGATGTTCATCGAGAGCGTGGTGATGCCGTCCTCGACCTCGAAGGCCGAGATCGCCGTCTCGGTGGGGTCGAAGATCTCGCCGAGCAATTCGGTGAGGGCCCGGGCCTGTTCGCCCGAGGTGGAGAGTTCGAGGACGGTCGCGACCGTCGCTGGCAGGAGGCCTTCGCGCATGGCGCGGGCTTAGCAGGCGCATCCGCCGCTGTCATCGGAAATGGCCGGGGGCGGCGTAGCTAAACCCGGCGTTCAGCATTCCCTGCTACCCGCAGGCCATGACGGCCTCGACGCGCGCGATCATCCTGAAGGCAAGCCTTGCGACAGCGCTGTCGATCGCGGCTTCGCTCGGCCTGGCGTTGACCGTCGTGCCGATGCTCGGCGGGGTCGTGGACGGCACCGCCTGGCTGATGTGTATCCTCTGTCCGCTATTGATCGCCTGGCCGGCCAGCGCCTGGCAATTCCGGCAGGCGCAGCGTCTGAAGGACGCCCATGGCGAGATCGCGCGGCTGCATGGGGAGTTGTCGGCGGCGCATGAGGCCTTGCTGGAAAGGGCGCGCCGCGATGGCCTGACCGGGCTCCTGAACCGCGAAAGTTTCCTGGTCGATCTGGGGCAGGCGATGACGGCGGATAGCAAGGGGACGCTGCTCTTCATCGACGCCGATCACTTCAAGCAGGTCAATGACCGCTTCGGCCATCCAGTCGGCGACGATGCCTTGCGAAGACTGGCGCAGGCGATTGCGGGCGCGGTCGGCGCGAGTGGCTTCTCAGGGCGGCTGGGCGGCGAGGAGTTCGCGGTCTATCTGCCGCAAACCGTCCTGACGGAGGCGGAGACCGTTGCGAAGCAGGTTCTCGATGCGGTTCGGCGCCTCCGGATCGAGGCACCGGGCGGCGAGCCGGTCAGCCTGACCGTGAGCATCGGTGCCGCCGGCTGGGCCGGCGGCACGACAATCGAGCACTTGATCGCCGAGGCCGATGCGCAGCTCTACCGCGCAAAGATGCAGGGCCGGAATCGAGCCGCCTGCGCGTTGAACATGGCTGCGGTGGCCTGAGGAGCGCCCGCCTCAGGCGTGCTGCGCGTTCAGCGCCGCGAAGACCTGGCTGAAGCTGCCGGTCGCCTCGGCGAAGCGCAGCGGCTTGCAGCGCTCGACGATGACCTCGCCGGCCTCCGGCTGCGTTTCGAGGATCGTCATCACCTCGCTGGTGAAATCGGCGAGCGGCATCGCGGCCGGATCGACCGCCTGATGCGGGCCGAGCAGTTCGGTCTGCACGTAAGGCGGGGCGATCTCGATGACCTCGACCGATGTGTCCTTGAGCTGCTCGCGCAGGCCGATCGACCAGGAATGGATAGCGGCCTTGGTCGCGCTGTAGGTCGGGGTCGCCGCCAGCGGCACGAAGGCGAGGCCCGACGAGACGGTCAGGACCGTGGCGCGCGGCTGCTTCAGGAAATGCGGCAGCAGTGCCGTCGTCAGGCGGATCGGCCCGAGCAGGTTGGTCACGATCGTCTCCTCGGCGATGGCGAGATTGTCGGCAGCCGGCACGTTTTCCGGCTTCATTATGCCGGCATTGTTGATGACGGCGTTCAGACTCGGGAAGCGCTCGACCGCCTGCCGGGCGAAGGCTGCGATATCGGCCTCGTCCTGGATGTCGAGCAGCATCGATTCCATGCCGGGATTGGCAGCGGTGACCGCATCGAGCACGGCTTCGCGGCGTCCGGCGATGACGACCTTGTTGCCCTTGGCGTGCAGCGCCTCGGCGAGCGCGCGGCCAATGCCCGAGCCGCCGCCGGTGATGAGGATGGTGTTTCCGGAAATCTTCATGGCAAAGCCTTCTCGTGGTTGCGTGAAACGAGATGGCGCCGATACTCTTCATTGGAAAGAAGGCGCTCGAAAGTGCCATACGCACCAAAAGGAGAGTGTCGGATGCAGGCGATCCGGACCGCGATGGCGGCGATGCATCAGCGCAGCGAGGCGATCCCTCCGGTCAGCCCGGCGGTGGAATCGCTGGTGCGGCAGGTCATCGCGCAGGTCGCCGACAAATGGACGATGCTGGTGCTGGAGGCGCTTGAAGAGCATGGCACGCTGCGCTTCACCGAGGTCGGCCGGATCGTCGGCGGCATTAGCCAGAAGATGCTGACCAAGACATTGCGCGAGATGGAGCGCGACGGGCTGGTCGTTCGCACCGTCCACCCGGTGATCCCGCCGCATGTCGATTACACGCTGACGGAACTCGGGCGCGAGCTCAGCGCTGCTTTTTGCGGGGTCTGGACCTGGGCTGAGACCTATTACGCGCAGGTTTCGGCAGCGCGAAAAGCCTTCCGCGAGCGGGAGGAGGCTTAAGCGCCGGCGTGGCCGGCGTCCTGCATGGTTTCGTAGGTCAGGCTGAGGCCGCCCCGCCTGTCCTGCGCAGGTAGACGATCTGGGCGCCGATCCCGATGACGAGTGCGGCCAGAATGCCCGCCTGCACCCCGAGCAGGAGCGGGGATTTCAGGTCGGTGACGAAGGGATGGCCATCCGGGACGCGGCGCAGGATCTCGGTGGCCGTCGGCAGCATGAGCAGGAAGGCCGTCACGCTCAGGACGATCGTCTCGACATAGGCGACGGCGCGCGCCGGGAGTGGGGTCCGGCCGATGGTGTAGCCGATGGCGAGCAGCAGGAGCGTCAGCGCGCCGATGACGTGACCGGCGGGCATATGCGTGACGAAGAAGACCGTAGCGGCGCCGATCAGCATCGAGATGAGGTAGACGATGCCCGCAGTCGAGCGCGGCACGATCCGGCCATGGACCGCGAACATATAGGCTGCTGCGGGGATGGCCGGCAGGCTGCCCAGCGTATGGACCCAGCCGAGCGGGGTGATGCCAAACATGAGAATGTCCTTTTGTCGAAGGTTGCGCCTGTCGCCGAGCGCGAGGGCGTCTGGGATGCAGGAATGTCTATCTACTAATAGGTAGGTTTTTGTGGCGCGTTTCATTCTTCGGGGCGGTGAGGTTCAGTGCTGTGCCATCAGACGCTCCAGCAGCGGGCGGGTGATGACACCGAAAATCGCCGGGTCGCCATAGGCGCGGGCTGAAAGCATCGCGCCGTGGACCCCTGCCATGAAAGCTTCCGCTTCGACCCTGGCCGTCCCGGTGAAACGCAGGTCGCCCTGTGCGGCGCCACGTTCGAGGACCGAGGCCAGCCAGGCGGAGAGGGCTCGGAAATGGGTGCGGACTTCCAGAGTGACGTCCTGCGGAAGGGCAGGGATCTGGCTGGCGAGAAGCGCGCAAAGGCAGAACGGAGCGCTCGAATCGGCGATGCAGGCCTCCCAGTAGCCGATATAGGCCTGCAGTTGCCGAGCCGGATCGGGAACCTGCTGCTCCAGAGCGGCGATGCCGGCCTCGGCCTCCTCCCGGTATCGGGCGACGAGCGTGCGGACGAGGTCGGACTTGCTGGGGAAATGGTGGTGGATGCTCGCATTGCGAATGCCGACCACCTTCGCGATGTCGGCATAGCTGAAGCCGTTATACCCACCCTGGATCAGGAGGGAGCGGGCGCAGCGCAGGATTTCGTCGGATGTCGAGCCGGTCATGATCCATATCTACCTACTAATAAGTAGGCAATCAAGCCGGGTCACGGCTTTGTGCAGATGGCTCAGCCCGCCTTCTGCACGAAGCTATCCAGCACCATCTTCCGCCCGGCCTTGTCGAAATCGACGGTCAGCTTGTTGCCGTCGACGCTGGCGACCGAGCCGGGGCCGAACTTGAGGTGGAAGACGCGGGCGCCGGTGCCGTAGGCGGATTCGCCGGATGATTTCGCCGTCAGCTCGCCCTCGATCATGAGCGGGCCGCGCTGGCGTGAACTGCCGAACCCGCCCTGGCCGAAGCCGCGGCCGCTTTCCGAGAAGCCGCTGCCGCCGCCGCTGTTCTTCGCCCGGTTCTCCTGCGCACGCTGCCAGCCCGGCGTGTTGTAGCTGGAGCCGAAGCTCTCCATCCGGTCGAAGCGCGAGGCGCCGTAGCCGCCCTGCGAATAGCTGCTCGCTGCCTGCTCGACCTCGACATGCTCCTCCGGCAGTTCGTCGATGAAGCGGGAGGGCAGGCTGGTCTGCCAGAGGCCGTGGATGCGCCGGTTCGAGGCGAAATAGAGCTTCAGCTTCTTGCGGGCGCGGGTGAGGCCGACATGGGCGAGGCGGCGCTCCTCCTCCAGACCGGCGCGACCGCTCTCGTCGAGCGCGCGCTGGTTCGGGAACAGGCCTTCCTCCCAGCCGGGCAGGAAGACCGTGTCGAATTCCAGCCCCTTGGCGGCGTGCAGTGTCATGATCGAGGCGCGGGCCTCGGCCTCGCCATCGGCGACATCCATCACCAGCGAGACGTGTTCGAGGAAGGACGGCAGGTCGGGAAACTCGTCGAGCGAGCGGACGAGTTCCTTGAGGTTTTCCAGGCGCCCGGCCGCATCGGCCGAGCGGTCCTTCTTCCACATCTCGGTATAGCCGCTCTCTTCCAGAACCAGCTCGGCGAGCTCGCCCTGCGGCATATGCTCGGCGCGGGTCGACCAGCGGCCGAAGGCATCGACCAGCTCGCGCAGCGCGGTACGGGCCTTGGGCTTCAACTCGTCGCTCTCGACCGCGGCGCGGGCCGACTGCATCAGCGAGAAGCCGGTGGCGCGGGCATGGTTGTGCAGGAGCTGGACCGTCGCGTCGCCGAGGCCGCGCTTGGGCACGTTGACGATGCGCTCGAAGGCGAGGTCGTCGGTAGCTGAGACGACGCAGCGCAAATAGGCGAGCGCATCGCGGATTTCGGCACGCTCGTAGAAGCGCGGGCCGCCGATGACGCGATAGGGCACGCCGGCCTGGACGAAGCGCTCCTCGATTTCGCGCATCTGCGCGGAGATGCGCACGAGCACCGCGACCTGGCCGAGATCCTGGCCCTTCGCCTGCATCGCCTCGATCTCGTCGGAGATCAGGCGGGCTTCCTCCTGGCTGTCCCAGGCGCCGGTGATGGTGACCTTCTCGCCGAGCGCGTCCTCGGTGCGCAGCGTCTTGCCGAGGCGGCCCTCGTTGCGGGCGATCAGCTTCGAGGCCGTGGCGAGGATATGGCCGGTCGAGCGGTAGTTGCGCTCCAGCCGGATCACGGTCGCGCCCGGAAAATCGTGTTCGAAGCGCAGGATGTTGTCGACCTCGGCGCCGCGCCAGCCATAGATCGACTGGTCGTCGTCGCCGACGCAGCAGATGTTGCGGCGGCCCTGGGCGAGAAGTCTCAGCCAGAGATACTGCGCCGTGTTGGTGTCCTGATACTCGTCGACGAGGATGTATCGGAAGCGGTCGTGATAGGTCTGGAGCACGTCCGGATAGGCGCGGAACAGCGTCAGGCAGTGCAGCAGGAGATCGCCGAAATCGACGGCGTTCAGCGCGATCAAGCGTTCCTGATAGGCGGCATAGAGCTTGCCGCCCTTGCCATGGGCAAAGACGGCGGCCTCGCCGGCGGGAACGTCCTTAGGCGTGAGGCCGCGGTTCTTCCAGCTATCGATGAAGCCCGCCAGCATGCGGCCGGGCCAGCGCTTCTCGTCGATGTTCTCGGCCTGGATCACCTGCTTCATCAGGCGGATCTGGTCGTCGGTGTCGAGGATGGTGAAGTCGCTGCGCAGGTCGAGCAGTTCGGCATGGCGGCGCAGCAGCTTGGCCGAGATCGAGTGGAAGGTGCCGAGCCATGGCATGCCCTCGGCGACCGGGCCGACGAGATGGGCGACACGCTCCTTCATCTCGCGCGCCGCCTTGTTGGTAAAGGTCACGGCGAGGATCTGAGAGGGATAGGCGCGGCTGGTCGAGATCAGGTGGCCGATGCGGGTGGTCAGCACGCGGGTCTTGCCGGTGCCGGCACCGGCGAGCACCAGTACAGGACCGTCCGTCGCCTCGACCGCCTGGCGCTGCTCCGGGTTCAATCCCGCCAGATAGCCGGCCGCGGGCTGCGCGGCAGCGCGCGCGGCAAGGCCGCCGGGGCGAGGCGGGGGAGCGGAAAAAGGATCGGTCTCGGACAAGGGTGCGCGGTGCTCGTGCGTGATTCGTTCTCCGGCGAATATAGGGCGTCGATGTCAGGATTGCGCCCTGCCGGAGCGATCATTTTATACTCCGCTCCACAGGGAGGTGGCAGCATCCCCCGCCTGTCGGCTCAGCGCGCCGGCAGCAGGTATTTCAGGCCCTGCGTGAAGCCGCGCGGCGCGACGCTGAGGTGATCCTCATCGTCGAGGACGACGGACTTCAGATTCAAGCTCGGATATTTCCGGCGGCGCAATGCGGCTTCGAGAGCCCGGTTGTCGGCGACCATATCGACCGTCTGGCTGTAGCGCCGGTCGCCTTTGCGTTGCGCCTCATAGGCGCCGACATAGAGATAGATCTTGGCCGGCAGGTCCTTGCTCCGGGCGGCGTAGCGCGCTTCCAGCTCCAAAGCGTGGCGCTTGTCGTACCAGAGCGAGGGGCTGCCGAGGATATAGCCGCTGAACAGGCCGGGCTCAGTGAAGAGGATCTGTGCGCCCAGCAGGGAGCCGTAGGAATGGCCGAGAAAGAGCGCCCTGGCGGGATCGGTTCGATAGCGGGCGGCGATGAACGGCTTCACCTGATCACGCAGATAGGTCTGGTAGGCTGGCCCCTGGCCGTGAACCGCGCCGGCCGGTGCCGTGCGCGGCCCGTTCGATGTCGGCGTATAGTCGCGCCGGCGGCTGACAGCGCCATCCTCGCCCTTGGCATAGGACAGCCCGACCAGGATGAATTCCTCCACCTTGGGTCCTTCGAGGTTCAGGCGGCGGCTGATCTGGCGGAGGATCGGGAAGGCATAGTCGGCGTCGGTGACGTAGAGCACCGGATAACGCCGCTGCGGCTCCTTCGCATAGGAGGGCGGCAAGGCGACGAAAACCTGATAGCCGCGGCGCGAGACCGGATCAGGCACGTCCCAGACCTCGCTGTCGGCAATTTCGTAGGGGCGGCCGTCACCTGCCTGAGCCTTCAGCGCCGGTTGGGCCTGGGCGTGCGCAGGAGCGACGGAGGCACTGAGGCCGGCGATGAGGGCAATCAGCAGGGTATTCGAAAGGCGTCGCTGCACGTGAGATCTCCGTCGTCACGCACCGGTCGCAGCGCGCGGGGCGAGGTGAGGGAGGAACTCGGGCAGCAATCGGGCGGATTCGCAATCGGCGGATGCCGGCATAGTCTGGTGGTTAACGACGCGGATCGGAGGGAAGGCCATGGCGCAGATGCCGCACGCCGATCAGGTGACCAACCAGGTGCCGGTGCTGGCGGATTACGACGCCTTCGCCGCCGATCCGGTGCTGCCGGGAATCGTCTCGACCTTCGGTGCCGATTGGGCGCGTGAGCGATTGCATGAGGCGGGGCGCACGGTCGGCTCGGCACGGGTGCAGGAACTGGCCTGGCTCGCCAATCGCTACACGCCTGAACTGAAAGCCTTCGACCGCTTCGGCAACCGCATCGACCAGATCGGCTTTCATCCGGCCTGGCACGAGTTGATGGGGCTCGCCATCGGGCATGAGACGCATGCGCTCGCCTGGAACCGGCCGGAGCCCGGCGCGCAGGTCGCCCGCGCCGCCTTGCAATATCTCTGGTACGGCGCCGAGAGCGGCATCTGCTGTCCGATCAGCATGACCTATGCCGCCGTGCCGGTGCTGAAGCAGGACCACCTGCTTTGGGAGCAGTGGGGTTCGCTCGTCACTTCAAATCGCTACGACTCGCGGCAGGGGCCGGCGCATTTCAAGACGGGCGCGACCATCGGTACGGCGATGACGGAGACGCAAGGCGGCTCGGATCTGCGCCAGACCCAGACCGTGGCCGAGGATAATCGCGACGGGACGTGGTCGCTGCATGGCCGGAAGTGGTTCTTCTCGGTGCCGCATTCCGACGTCTTCCTGACGCTGGCGCGGACGGGCGAGGGCATCTCCTGCTTCGTCGTGCCGGGCTGGCTGCCGGATGGGACGCGCAACGGCGTCGCGATCCAGCGACTCAAGGACAAGGTCGGCAACCGCTCGAATGCTTCTTCGGAGGTCGAGTTCAGGGGCGCGCTCGGTCATCTGATCGGCGAGCCGGGCCGGGGCATCCGCACCGGCCTGTCGATGAACCATAATTCGCGGCTGGATATCGCCGCTGCCTCCGCCGGGCTGATGCGGATGGCGGTGTCGCTGGCCGCGCATCATGCCCAGCATCGCCGCGCCTTCCAGAAGGCGCTGATCGACCAGCCGATCATGCAAAACGTGCTGGCCGATATCGCGATCGAGGCGGAAGCTGCAGCCTGGCTCGCCTTCCGATTGTTCGCGGCGCTCGATCAGCAGGAGGCGTCGTACAGCGAACGGCTGCTGGCGCGGGTCGGCGCGCCGATCGCGAAATACTGGATCACGAGGCGCGCGCCCGCCGTCGTCACCGAGGCGCTGGAATGCCATGGCGGCAACGGCTTCATCGAGGAAAACCCGATGGCGCGGCTCTATCGCGAGGCGCCGCTCAACGCGATCTGGGAAGGCTCGGGCAATGTCATCTGCCTCGACGTGCTGCGCTCGCTGGCGCGTGAGGAGGGGGCGGTCGATGTGCTGCGGGCGGAGATGATGGCGGCTGCCGGGGCGGACCGGCGCTATGACGTGGCGCTGAAGCGTTTGGAGAGCGAATTGCCGGAGATGATGCGCAACGAGGGGCAGGCAAGGCGATTGACGGAGCGGCTTGCGCTGCTGCTGCAGGGCTCGTTGCTGCTGCGCTTTGCGCCGGCCGCCGTGGCAGATGCGTTCATCGCGACGCGGCTGGGTGAGAGCTGGTCAGGGCAATTCGGCGATCTGCCGCCAGGTGTCGATGCGGCGGCGCTGACACGACGGGCCGTCCCCGCTGTCTGAAACGTCATGCCTGGGTCGAGCCCGGGCATGACGGTGTTGTCAGGCCGCTTCCGGTTCGAAATCCATCGCCACGCCGTTGATGCAGTAGCGTAGGCCGGTAGGCGGCGGGCCGTCGGGGAAGACGTGGCCGAGATGGCCGCCGCAATTGGCGCAATGCACCTCGACGCGGACCATGCCGAACTTGCGGTCCTCGCTGGTCTCGACGGAGCCTTCCAGCGGCTGGTCGAAGCTCGGCCAGCCGGTGCCGCTCTCGAATTTCTTACCCGATTTGAACAGCTTCTGGCCGCAGCCGGCGCAGGAGAAGGTGCCGGCGCGCTTCTCGTAATTGAGCGCGCAGGAGCCGGCCCGCTCCGTGCCATGGCCGCGCAGGACCTGATACTGCTCCGGCGTCAGCCGCGCGCGCCACTCGGCGTCCGTGAGCTGGAAGGGGAAACTCTCGTCCTGCTTCTTCGGCTCGCCGAACATGCTCATCAGACCCATTGCGATCTCCTTATCAGCGGGGCGGCGCCTCATCGGCTTTCGTGCCCCAATATGGCGCTTCGCATCCGAGATTTCAGCCCTGTCGAGTCCAGGCAGCCTCACGATGCCGTGGCAGCGGAGCGCAAGACGTCACCTGACCGTCACGCGACTCCTCTAGCAGCCCGGCCACCCGCAAAGGGAGGAAAACCGGTGACGCAACAGGCGACCCAAACGGCCCGCGCAGCCCGCCGCATGACCAGCTCCGGCCTGGGGCAGGCCGTCCGGCGCAGCAAGACGCTGTCCAAGGCCGGCCTACTGGAATGGCTGTTCGCCCGCGCCTTTTCCGGTCTTGTCTATCCGCAGATCTGGGAAGACCCCGTCGTCGACATGGCGGCACTCGGGCTCAAGGCCGACGACCATGTCGTGGCGATCGCGTCCGGCTCCTGCAACATCCTGTCTTACCTGACGGCGGCGCCGATCCGGGTCAGCGCTGTCGACCTCAACGCCACCCATATCGCGCTGGGCCGCCTCAAGCTCGCGGCGCTGGCGCGGATGGAGCGGCAGGAGGATTTCCTGCGCTTCTTCGGCCGGGCGAAGGATAGTGCCAATGTCGCGCTCTACGACCGCGAGATCGCTGATCATCTCGATGCCGTCTCGCGCGGCTATTGGGAGGGGCGGGGGCTGAACGGGCGGCGGCGGATCAACCTCTTCGCTCGGGGGTTCCACCGTTACGGCCTGCTCGGGCGCTTCATCGGCACCGGGCATGTGCTGGCGCGGCTGCTCGGTGGCAATCCCAGGGCGATGCTGGCGGCGCGCGACCGGGCCGAGCAGCGGGCGCTCTACGACAGGCATCTCGCGCCGGTCTTCGAGCGCAAGCTGATCCGCTGGCTGGTGCGCCAGCCGGCCTCGCTCTACGGGCTGGGCATCCCGCCGGCGCAGTACAAGGCGCTGTCCGCCGATGGCGAGGACGGCATTCTCGGTGCGCTGAAGCTCCGGCTGGAACGGCTGGCCTGTGATTTCGACCTCAAGGACAACTACTTCGCCCAGCAGGCCTTTGGCCGGCGCTATGGCGAGGGGCCGGATGCAGCCTTCCCGCCTTATCTCCAGCCGGAACATTTCGCGGCGGTGAAGGCGCGGGCCTCGAGCGTGTCCTATCGCCAGAGCGCGGTCACGGGCTTCCTGGAGGGCGAGCCGGCCGAGAGCTGCGACGCCTATGTGCTGCTCGATGCGCAGGACTGGATGAACGACGCCGATCTGACAGCGTTGTGGTCGCAGATCACGCGCACCGCCCGGCCGGGCGCGCGGGTGATCTTCCGCACGGCGGCCGACGAGAGATTGCTGCCCGGCCGCGTGCCCGCGGCGATCCTCGACCAGTGGCATTACGACGAGGAGACGAGCCGCGAGCTCTGCCGGCAGGATCGTTCGGCGATCTATGGCGGCTTCCACCTCTATGTCCTGAAGGGCCAGGGCCGGTGAGCGCGACGGAGACGCCGGCCGGCCCGGCCGCCGGGCTGATGGACCGGATCTACCGGCACCAGCGCCATATCTACGATGCCAGCCGGAAATTCTACCTGCTCGGCCGCGACCAGCTCATCGACGGGTTGCAGCCCCCGGCCGGCGCGACCGTGCTGGAAATTGGCTGCGGCACCGGACGCAACCTGATCCGGATCGCCCGGCGCTATCCGGATTGCGCCTGCTACGGGCTCGACGTTTCCAGCGCGATGCTGGCGACGGCGAAGATCTCGGTTGCGAAGGCGGGCCTCGATGACCGGATCAGGCTTGCCCAGGCCGATGCCACTGCTTTGGATCCTCAAGCGCTGTTCGGCCTTGCCGGCTTCGATCGGATCGTCATCTCCTATGCGCTGTCGATGATCCTGCCCTGGCAGGGCGTCGTCGCCGAGGCGGTGCGCCGGCTCGATGCCGGCGGCTCGCTTCATATCGTCGATTTCGGCGACCAGGCCGGATTGCCGGGGCCGTTCAAGGCCATGCTGCTGCGCTGGCTCGCGCTGTTCCATGTCACGCCGCGGGAGAACCTGCCGCAGGCCGTGCGGGCCATTGCCGAAGCGGCCGGGGCCGATTGCCGGCTTGACGCGCCCTATCGCGGTTATGCGGTGCATGCCGTCGTCACGCGCCGCCGGGCGGCGTAGCGGCACGCTGCGTGAATGCCTATGCTGCCGGCGATGGATTCAGCCGACCCCTCCGACGAAAGCCGCTTCGAGGTTCTCCGCGACCGGCTGCGCCAGCTCTATCACGGCCGCTCGCCCGCCGCGTTGCGCTTCCAGGCGGTGACGACGGTCGTCGATCTCCTGATCATCGCCTTCTTCATCCTGACGCCATTGCTCAGGGAGAACGCGGCCTTCCTCTGGATCGATTACTCGGTCGCGGTGATCATGATCGCCGAGATCGCGGCGCGATTGCTGGCCTCGACCAACATGCTCCGGCTGCTGCGCCAGCCGACGATGCTGCTCGACCTCTTCATCCTGCTGACGCTGCTCATGCCGCAATGGCTGGAGAATTTCGGCTTCCTGCGCATCCTCAGGCTGTGGTCGCTGTCGCATAAGGGCATCGTCTGGGCTCAGTTCCGCGAAACCCGCTTCCGGGAATGGGAGAATGTGGTCCGCGCGCTCGGCAATATCGCGACCTTCCTCTTCGTGGTGACCGGCTTCGTCTACACCTTCTTCTTCCGGCAGGAGGGCGGGCTGGAGAGCTACGTCCAGGCGCTCTACTTCACGGTCGCGACGGTGACCACGACAGGGTTCGGTGACGTGGTCCTGCCGGGCATCGCCGGCAAGCTGACCTCGATCCTGGTGATGATCGTCGGGATCACGCTGTTCGTGCGCCTGGCGCAGGCGCTGTTCCGCCCGAACAAGGTGCTGTTTCCCTGCCCGGAATGCGCGCTCCAGCGCCACGAGCCCGACGCGGTCTATTGCAAGGCCTGCGGGCACAAGCTCAAGATTCCCGACGACGACCCCTGACGCGGCGATCGTTCAATGCCGGGTTTCGGTCTCGGTCTCGCGCTCTTCGGCAGCTTCGTCGACCCGGATCGCCGATTTCCGGGGCATGCCGATGATGCGGCCGATCGTGACTGGCAGCGGCATCATGCTGTGCGCGGCCTTCATCAGGGCGATATTGGCAAGGATATCGGCCGGGAAGGGCGTGACCTTGCGACTGATCATGTCGACATGCAGCGACAGGTTCTCGCTGGTCGCCGCAAGCCAGCCCTCGTTGGCGTGCCGCATCTCGAGATAGTAATGCAGGCGCTTGTCGTCGAAGGCGATGAGCTGCGCAGTGATGCGGACGAGATCGCCCTCGGTCAGTTCGCGCTTGTAGAGGATGTGGCACTCCGCCGCGAAGGTGGAGGCGTGGCGCGTCTCGACATAGTCGCGGGTGAGGCCGACCAGCGAGAAGACCTCGTCGACCGCGCGGTCGAACAGCACATGGTAATAGGCCATGTTGAGATGGCCGTTATAGTCGATCCATTGCGGCTCGACCCGCATCGCCGAGGAGACGAAGGGTGCGAAGAACAGCGCCGGGGCGCGCGTATCGTGTTTCATGATCGCCTCCCTGACAGGCGCCTCGTTCAAGGGCCGGCGGCATTATTGCCGCTGCCTATTTCATCGTCGCATGATCTAGTATGCATCGCTCGCAAGCGGCGTCAGCATCTTGGACCGGCCAGTATGGCAGGACCATGTCGAAGCGTAACCAATTGCGAAACCGATCTGTTCCAAGTCTAAGCGCCCAACCTGGATGTTGACAATGAGCCTGCCCAGCGCCGCCCCTCATGCCAGCCCTGCCTCCGCCGCAGTGCTGCCGCCCTCGCCGGAGGCGATCGCAGCCGTGACGCAGGCGCTGGCCGCGAGCTTCGGCAACCGGCTGGTCACCAGCCTGGCGGTGCGCCAGCAGCACGGCCATACGTTGACCTGGATCCCGAACCAGCCGCCGGATGCGGTGGTGTTCCCGCAGAGCACGGACGAGGTCTCCGAGATCGTGAAGCTCTGTGCCGCCCATGGCGTGCCCGTCATCGCCTTCGGCACCGGCACTTCGCTGGAGGGCCATGTCAACGCCGTCTTCGGCGGCGTCTGCATCGACATGTCGCAGATGAAGCGGATCATCGCGGTTCATGCCGAGGATCTCGACGTCGTCGTCGAGGCCGGCGTCACCCGCAAGGAGCTCAACGAGCATCTGCGCGACCAGGGCCTGATGTTCCCGATCGATCCCGGCGCCGACGCTTCGATCGGCGGCATGGCGGCGACGCGTGCTTCCGGCACCAATGCGGTCCGCTATGGCACGATGAAAGACAATGTCCTGGCGCTGACCGCGGTGATGGCCGACGGCTCGGTCGTCAAGACCTCGACGCGGGCCCGCAAGACCTCGGCGGGCTACGATCTCACCCGCCTGCTGGTCGGCTCGGAGGGCACGCTCGGCATCATCACCGAGGTGACGCTGAAACTTCATGGCATCCCGGAGGCGGTCTCTGCCGGCGTCTGTCCGTTCCCTTCGGTGAAGGCGGCCTGCGACGCGACGATCCTGACGATCCAGACCGGCCTGCCGGTGGCGCGCATCGAATTGCTCGACGACGTGATGATCCGCGGCGTCAATCTGCACGCCAAGCTCGGCCTGGCCGAGACGACGATGCTGTTCGTCGAGTTCCACGGGACCGAAGCGGGCGTGAAGGAGCAGTCCGAGCGCTTCGGCGAGATCGCGGCCGAATTCGGCGGCGGTCCGTTCGAATGGGCGACCAAGGCGGAAGACCGCTCCAAGCTCTGGCAGGCGCGCCATGACGCCTATTGGGCGGCGAAGGCCCTGCGCCCCGGCTTCGATTCGGTCGCGACCGATGTCTGCGTGCCGATCTCCCGCCTGGCCGAATGCGTCGAGGAGACCAAGCGCGACATCGAAGCCACGGGCCTGATCGCGCCGATCGCCGGGCATGTCGGCGACGGCAATTTCCACACGCAGCCGCTGGTCGATCTCGCTGATGCCGCCGAGGTCGAGCGGGCGCAGGGTTTCATCGACCGGCTGGTGAAGCGGGCGCTCGCCATGGGCGGCACCTGCACCGGCGAGCACGGCGTCGGTCAGAAGAAGATGAAGTATCTCGAGCTGGAGCACGGGGCCGAGGCGCTCGCGGTGATGCGGGTGCTGAAACGGTCGCTCGACCCGCGCAATATCCTCAATCCCGGAAAAATCGTCGCCCTGTGATGTCGTTACGGCTTGCGCCCTTGGTTTCCTTCGCCGAAATGTCGTGATCTCGCCGCGACTTGCGGGCAGGATGGGATATTCCGGCGCAGACCGTCCTTGCGACGAAACGGACCCGTCATTCCGGGGCAACTGCGGAATGATGGCGTGGTTCGGTCGCAAGGTCGGGGCAGGCTGAAAAGCGGCGCCGCTCCACGAGCGACAGGGGTAGACAGCGGAATTTGCGTGAGAGTCTCACAGTTCTGGCCGGCCTGCTGGTGCTGGCGCTGCTGGCGGCCCTGATCGGCCCCGGTTTCGTCGACTGGCAGGCCTATCGGCCGCAGATCGAGGCGCGGCTGAGCGAGGCGCTCGGCGTCGAGACGCAGATCGGTGGCGGGATCGGCCTGCGGCTGCTGCCATCGCCACGCATTGCGCTCGAGGATGTGCGGATCGGGCCGGGCGACGGCTCGGCAAGTTCAGCGACGGCCGAACATGTGACCGTGGAATTGGCGCTGGCGGCGCTCGCCCGCGGCGATTTTCGTTTCTCCGAAGCGCGGCTCGACGGTGCGGCGGTTTCTCTCTTGCTGGACGAGGCGGGCTTCATTCGCCTGCCCAAGCGAAGCGGGAAGGGCATTCCGGCAGGGGCGAGCCTCGACCGCCTGACGATCAGCCGTTCGACCCTGATCTGGCGCGAGGCCAGGAAACCAGCCGTCACGCTCTCGCCGATCGCGGCCGAAATGTCGGCGGTGAGCCTTGCCGGCCCGTGGCGCTTCGAGGGCGAGGTCGCGGGGGCGTCGCTGCGTGTCACGACCGGAGAGATGGAGGCCGACGGGCGGCTGCGGACCAAGGCCTATCTCACCGGCGAGGACCTGCAGCTCGGCTTCGACGGCGCGCTGCTCTTCCCGAAAGGGGCGGAAGGCTTCGGGGCGGAACTGGACGGCGCCTTCAATCTCTCGCCGGGCGGGGCAGTCGCGCTGACCGGGCGCGTCAAGGGCGGCAGCAGGCAGCTCGATCTCGCCGGGCTCACGCTCGATGTCGCGGGCGGGGCGGCACGTCTGGAAGGCGAGGGGCAGTATCTGCCCGGAACGGGCAAGGGCTCGCTGGCCCTGCGCGCGCGGCGGCTTGATG
The DNA here is from genome assembly GCF_058800455.1 of Allobosea sp. GW822-FHT05A11. Taxonomy (NCBI): domain Bacteria; kingdom Pseudomonadati; phylum Pseudomonadota; class Alphaproteobacteria; order Hyphomicrobiales; family Alloboseaceae; genus Allobosea; species Allobosea sp. GW822-FHT05A11. The sequence continues at coordinate 1,006,294 of NZ_JBXAMI010000001.1, forward strand.
CCGATGCGCTGATGACGGCGCTGGCCGAGCGGCAGGGCTTCGAACGCGCCTTGCAGGGCCTGCCCGGCGCTTTCGATGTCAGCCTCGATCTCGACCAGTTGATCTGGCGCGGCGAGGATTTCTCGACGCTTGCCCTGCGCGGGCGCCTGCATGACGGCGGCCTGGGCGATGCATCCGCTTCGGTGCGCGTGGCCGGCGCGTTGCTGGGCGCGAGCGGCAGCCTGAGTTCGGAAGGGGCCTCGGGCCGGTTCAACCTCAAGGCTGACGATGCGCGGCGCGTTGGACTGGTGCTGGCGCGGGCGGGTCTCGATCCGGCACTGGCCGATTTCATTGCGCGCCTCGGTCGGATCGATGCCGATGCCGTCGGCGCCTGGACGGGCCAGGGCGGCCGGTTCCAGCGCCTGCTGGTCGCGGGCTCGTCGGGTTTGCGGCTCGAGGCTTCCGGCGAGATCGCACCGAACCGGATCGCGGCGAAGGCCTCCGTGAATGGGCTTTCGCTCGATACCCTGCCGCCCGGCACGAGTCTCTCCGGCCTGTTGCGGCAGCGCGATGTGGCGCTGGAGCTCGCGCTCTCCAATCTGCGCTTCCGCAACGCGCCGCCGGGCTCGGCCAATCTCGACCTCCGTCGCGAGGGTGATATCTGGCGGCTGAGCCGGCTTTCGGTCGAAGGCTTCGGCGGTGTGGCGGTCACCGGTGCCGGCGCGCTGCTGGCGGAGGGCGGCGAGATTTCCGGTCGGGTACGGGCGCCGCGCTTCGAGACATTGACGGCGCTGGCCGGGCCGCTGCTGCCGGAAACCGCGGTGCAGGCGCTCCAGCGCGTCGGCGAGGGGTTGGCGCGGCTCGATACCGGTTTCCGCCTGACGCGCGCGGCTTCGGGCGAGACCAGCCTGTCCGCCGAAGGCACGGCCGCAGCCGGCAAGCTCAAGCTCGACGGACGGATCGACCGGGCCGGCAACTGGAGCCGGGCGGCTTTGGGCTTCGAGCTCAACGACCGGCGGCAGGCCTTTGCGGCTCTCGGCCTGCCGCTGCCGCAGCAGGGCGGCGCGGGGCAGTTCAACCTCGAACTGGACCGGGGCAAGGCAACCGGCTCGCTGGCGGGGCAGGGGCTGTCCGTTGTCGTCGAGGATAGCGGACAGGGGTCTCAACTGAGCATGCAGGCGGATGGGCCGGGACAGATCCTTGCCGAGGGGCCAGCGCGATTGCTGCCGGACGGTGTCATCGATGCGCATGCGCGGCTCACCATTGCCGAGGAGGCGATCCGGCTCGACGAGATCACCGCCCATCTCGGCGGGATGGCGGTAAGCGGCTCGCTGCTGCTGCCGCGTGAGGGGCGCTCGTCAGGTCGTATCGCGGTCCCGACCGTCGATCTGCGCCCGCTGATGAATGCGGCGCTCGGGCAAGTCGCCGCTGCTCCCGGTGCGATCTGGTCGACCGGGCGCTTCGGGCGCATTGCCGGGTTCCCCGATTTCGACATCGCAGTCGAGACCGGCGCGCTGCTCGCCTTCGAGGACGGCACCATCCGCAATGCCGCTTTCACCCTGCGGACGGACCAGGACGGCCTCAGGATCGACGATATACGAGGCAGCTATGGCGGCGGGCAGGTCGCCGGGCGACTCGGCCTGCGGCGCGATGGCGGGCTCGCCCAAATCAACGGCCGGCTCAGCGTGATGGCGATCGATCTCGGCGAACTGACCAGGGGCGCCGTCGGCGGCAAGACCTCGGGGCAGATCGAGTTCGGCGGTTCGGGGGAGACGCCGGCGCGGCTGGTCGCGGGCCTGAGCGGTGCCGGCAGCCTGGCGCTCAACGGCACGCGCCTCGCCCGCTTCGACCCCAACGCCTATGCGCGCATCATCGCAGGGACCGGCGAGGATGCGTCCGAGAGCGACGCGTCGCGCTTGCGGGACCGTCTCAGCGAGGCGCTCGACAAGGATGCCTGGGCGCTCGGCGATGTCACGCTGCCGTTCACATTGGCCGGCGGCTTGATCCGGCTCCAGCCCTTTACCTTCGAGCGCAGCGGGTTGCGTGCCGAGGCGAGCGGCGTTCTCGACCTGCGCGCGCTGACCGCCGATCTCAGGCTCGGCCTGAAGCCGCTGGGTGCCCTGCCCAAGGGCTGGCCGGGCGATGCGCCGCAGATCGGCATCGCCTGGCGAGGACCGCTGTCGAACCTCCGGCGCGAGAGCGATGTCAGCGCCTTGTCGAACACCGTTGCGGCGCGGGCGCTGGCGCGCGAGATCGAGCGGGTCGAGGCTTTCGAGGCCGATGCGCGCGAGCGTTCGCTGCATGCGCGCCGGCTCCGGGCCGAGCGCGAGATGCGTGAGAACGAGCGCAAGCTGGGCGAGTTCCTGAAAGCGCAGGAGGAGGCTCGCCTCGCCGAGGAGAAACGCCAGGAAGAGGCGCGGCGCATCGAGGAGGAACGGCGCCTGGCCGAAGAGAAGCGCGCCGAGGAGATCAGGCGCGCCGAGCAGGCCCGCGCCGAGCTGGAAGCGCGCCGACGGGCGGAAGCCGAAGAGCGCGCTCGGGCCGCAGCCGAGCGGGCGGCTGCGCAATCGGCGGCGCCACAAGCTCAGCCACAACCGCAGCCCGGCCCGCTCGTGCTGCCAGGGGCGCCGCGCAGCAGCTCGCCGGAAGGGGCGGTCCAGCCGCCGACCGGTGGCGTCACGCCATTGCCGCCGCCGATGCCGATCCAGCCTGTGCCGCAGCCGCGCAGCGCGCCGGCGCGTTGAGAGCTTGATTCAACGGCTTCGCGATTTGATTCCGGATCTTTCGATAAGCGCCTGACCAAGAACGATATTTTGATTGGCGATGCCGGTTTGTCGATGGCCGGCAATCGACCGCGCCGTCTCAGGCGCCACCAGCCATCTTCCGATAATGCGCCAATGCATGCAGCCGCAGGGCGGAGGAGAGGTTCAGCTCGCCTCGCCCGGAATCGACCTCGGCGACAAGCGCGGCAATCGGGCGATCTTCGCTCGCCGCGATCTCCTTCAGTGCCTCCCAGAAGGGGGCTTCCAGCGAGATGCTGGTGCGATGGCCGGCGATGCTGAGCGAGCGCTTGCGCTCCGGCTTCATGCCGGCTCCGGCTCGTCGTCGCAGCGGTCGAGCCTGTGCCCGTCGATATGGCGGGCGGCCTTGTCGCGTTCGGCCTCGGTCAGCTTGCGCTCGGCCTTGGTCCGGCCGAAGGAGATGCGGTTCTGCTCGGCCGTCTTCTCAGCTGTGGCGCGGGCCTTCTGCTTGCGCGCCTGACGGAGGTTGATGATCTCGGCCACCGGGCGAGCCTCGTGTCAGGCCGGGCCGAGCATCAGCTCGGGCTTGACCGTGCTGTCGAAGAGCTCGGCATCGACGCCGGCCTTCAGCGCTTCCTCGCGCAGCGTCGTGCCGTTGTGATGGGCGGCCTTGGCGATGCTGGCGGCCTTGTCGTAGCCGATCGCCGGCGCCAGGGCAGTCACCAGCATCAGTGAGCGCGAGAGCAGTTCCTTGAGCTGCGCCTCGTTGGCCTCGATGCCCTCGACGCAGTTGACGCGGAAGCTCTCGGCCGCGTCGGCGAGCAGCCGGACCGATTGCAGGAAGGCGGCTGCGATCACCGGCTTGAAGACGTTGAGCTCGAAATGGCCCTGCGAAGCCGCGAAGCCGATCGTCGCCTGGTTGCCGTGGACCTGGGTCGCGACCATGGTCAGCGCTTCGGCCTGGGTCGGATTGACCTTGCCCGGCATGATCGAGGAGCCGGGCTCGTTCTCCGGCAGGCTGATCTCGCCCAGGCCCGAGCGCGGGCCGGAGCCCATCAGGCGGATGTCGTTGGCGATCTTGAACAGGTCGGAAGCGAGCGCCGCCAGCGCACCATGGGCAGCGGCGAGCGCGCCATGGCTCGCCAGCGCCTCGAACTTGTTGTCGGCGCTGCGGAAGGGCAGGCCGGTCAGCGTCGCGGTTTCCTTGGCGAAGAAGGCGGCGAAGTCCGGATGGGTGTTGAGTCCGGTGCCGACGGCCGTGCCGCCCTGCGCCAGCGCGTAGAGCCCGCCGAGCGCCGCCTCGATCCGGCCGATGCCGAGATGAAGCTGCATCGCATAGCCGGAGAATTCCTGGCCGAGCGTGACCGGGGTCGCGTCCTGAAGATGGGTGCGGCCGATCTTGACGAGGTGCCTGAAGGCCTCGACCTTGGCGTTCAGTGCCTTCTCAAGGCTGCGCAAGGCGGGCAGCAGGCGGCGCGTGATCTCCAGCACCGCCGCGATATGCATCGCGGTCGGGAAGGAATCGTTCGAGGACTGGCCGCGATTGACATGGTCGTTGGGATGGACCGGGCTCTTGGCGCCGAGGCCCGCGCCGAGCAACTCGTTGGCGCGGTTCGCCAGGACCTCGTTGGCGTTCATGTTCGACTGGGTGCCCGATCCGGTCTGCCAGATCACCAGCGGGAAGTGCCCGTCGAATTGGCCGGCGAGCGCCTCGTCCGCCGCATGCGCGATCGCGCCGGCGACGCGCTGGTCGAGCAGGCCGAGCTTGGCGTTGACATGGGCGGCAGCCTTCTTGACCAGCACCAGCGCATGGACCAGCGGCAGCGGCATGCGCTCGCTCTCGCCGCCGATACGGAAATTCTCCAGGGAGCGCTGCGTCTGCGCACCCCAGTAGCGATCCGCGGGCACCGCGATCGGGCCGAAGGAATCGGTTTCGGTGCGCGTTTCGGTCATGGCGTCCGTCGTCGAGGTTTCTTGCGTCAGGGCTTCTTGCGGAAGGAATCGAGGCTGACCACTTCGGCGCCGCCGCGTTCATCGTCACCTTCCACGGCAGGCTCGGCCTTCGCCGGCGCTGCGGCTGCCTCAGCCGCGGGCGCCTTGCCCTTGGTGGCCGGAAGGGCGGCCGGCACGATCCGGGCCGGCGCGGGCGGCGCTTCGGCCGGCTCGGCTTCCTGCATGGCGGCGGCATCCTCGGGCTCGCCCTGGGCCTCGAACTTCAGGCCGAACTGGACCGAAGGGTCGAAGAAGGTCGAGATCGCGTCGAAGGGAACGAGCAGCCGCTCCGGCACGCCGGAGAAGGACAGGCCGACCTCGAAGGAATGGTCGCCAACGCTCAGATCCCAGAACTGATGCTGCAGGACGATCGTCATCTCGTCGGGATGCTTCTCGCGCAGGCGCTGCGACAGGCGCACGCCCGGCGCCTGTGTGCGGAACGTCACATAGAAATGGTGCTCTCCCGGCAGCCCGTCCCGCGCGGCCTCCGTCAGGATCTTGCGGACCACGCCCTTCAGCGCATCCTGCACCATGAGATCGTAACGAAGAACATCCTTGGACATCGAGGCGCGATTTCCGCTTGTTGCGTTCCGGCGGGAACAGCCGGCAGGCCGTCAGAAAAAGAAGTGGAGGCTTCTGTTGCCAGGCGCCTCCGAGCCCCGCCTTACGCGGCTAAACGCAAGGGCTTTGGTTTGGGAACCAGCACCGCTTACGCGGCGACGGCGACCCGAGCATTGTTGTCGTTGGCAACTATGCTTTGGCCCGATAACGGCGGAACCATGCCGAGCAAAAGGATAACCTTTACACCCTCGTCGATCCTGTTTCGCCCCCGCCGCAGCCCTGCAACCGCTCGGTTGCAAGTTCCTGCTGCTCGCGCCGCAGGGCTGGGGTGGAGGCGCCGGGTACTGCCCCCGGGTCCGAAAGGCTTATTTCGAGATCCGTTTATCGCCATAGCCGTTCTTGCGAGCGGCACCTGCGAATATAGGGAAGCCCGTGGCGTTGGGAAAGGGTTCTCATGCGTTTTCGACAAAGAGTGAGGCTTCACCGCCTCAATCGAGAATGCGACCATTTCTGATGTCGATGTCGAGGCTCATCTCGTCGTCCTCGGCGGTGCGGCCGGCAACCTCCCATCGATCACCGGAACGGACGATCTCCTCGACATGGACGAGCCCGGCGCTCCAGGCGATGTCGCGGGCCTGCCGCTCCGAGATTGTCGCGCCGGCATAGGTCTCCTCGGCATGGGCGGACAGCGCGATCAGGGCGTTGAGAGCGAGCGCCGCCAGCAGACGGCGCGGCGGGTTCAGGGTCGGCATGTCGACTATCCCTACGAATCAAGCGCGCGATGAGCGGCGCCGATTGGGGCGGGTTTGCGGACGGAGGAGCCTCACGGGCCGTCGCGTTTGCGTGAGGAGACAGGTTCCCGCCATACGCTGACAGGATGTGCGGCAAAGGCTGGGGATGCCTGCCTGCCGGACAGGGCCAAGCGATGCGTCAGCCGCTATAGTCGCGCGCCTTCCAGAGAGTCGCCATGCGCCAGTATCACGACCTGCTCCAACGCGTCCTGACCGAAGGCGTCCGCAAGGACGACCGCACCGGCACCGGCACGCTGGCCGTCTTCGGCCACCAGATGCGCTTCGACCTGTCGGAGGGGTTTCCGCTGGTCACGACCAAGAAGCTGCACCTGAAATCGATCATCCACGAGCTGATCTGGTTCCTGCGCGGCGATACCAATGTGCGCTACCTCCGGGAGAACGGCGTCACGATCTGGGACGAGTGGGCTGATGCGAACGGCGATCTCGGCCCGGTCTATGGCCGGCAGTGGCGGAGCTGGGCGGCGCCCGACGGGCAGGTGATCGACCAGATCGCCTGGCTGGTGAGCGAGATTCGCCGCAATCCCGATTCGCGCCGGCTGATCGTCTCGGCCTGGAACCCGGCCGATATCCCGAAGATGGCGCTGGCGCCCTGCCATTGCCTGTTCCAGTTCTTCGTCGCCAACGGCAAGCTCTCCTGCCAGCTCTACCAGCGCTCGGCCGACGTCTTCCTCGGGGTGCCCTTCAACATCGCGAGCTATGCGCTGCTGACCCATATGGTGGCGCAGGTGACGGGCCTGGGCGTCGGTGATTTCGTGCATTCCTTCGGCGACACCCATCTCTATGTGAACCATCTCGACCAGACCCGGTTGCAGCTTTCGCGCGAGCCCCGCGCGTTGCCGAAGCTCACGCTCAACCCGGCGGTGACGCGGCTGGAGGATTTCCAGTTCGCGGACGTCACGATCACCGATTACGACCCGCATCCCGGCATCAAGGCTCCGATCGCAGTATGACCCTCACCATCCGCTCCGCCCGTCCCGGCGAGGCCGGGCTCGTGCTCGGCTTCATCCGCGAGCTCGCCGAATACGAGAAGCTGCTGCACGAGGTCGTCGCGACCGAGGCCGAGATCGAGGCCGCGCTGTTCGGGCCGGACCCGAAGGCGTTTTGCGACATCGCCGAATGGGATGGCCAGGCGGTTGGCTTCGCCGTCTGGTTCTACACCTATTCGACCTTCAGCGGCCGGCACGGGATCTGGCTGGAAGACCTCTTCGTCCGGCCGGACCAGCGCGGGCGCGGCATCGGCAAGGCACTGATCGCCGGGCTTGCGCGGCGCTGTGTCGCGGAGAAACTGCCGCGGCTGGCCTGGTGGGTGCTGAACTGGAACGAACCCTCGCGCGTTTTCTATCGGGCGCTCGGCGCCACGGCGCAGGACGAGTGGACCGTGAAGCGGCTGGAGGGCGAGGCGCTCGCGCGATTGGGCGCGGAGGTTTGAACCATGGAGAAACGTCCGATCGTTCTGATCGCGGCCGTCGCCGACAACAATGTGATCGGTGACGACAACCGGCTGATCTGGCGGTTGAAGACCGACCTCAAGCACTTTCGCAGCCTGACGCTGGGGCGGCCGGCGCTGATGGGGCGCAAGACCTTCCTGTCGATCGGCAAGCCCTTGCCGGGGCGCGAAATCGTCGTGCTGAGCCGGGATGCCGGCTTTTCGGCGGAGGGGGTGAGGGTCGCGCGTTCGCTCGACGAAGGGCTGGAGATCGGGCAGCGGCTGGCTGCGGCCAGCGGCGCGGATTCCGTCGTGATCGCCGGTGGCGCCGAGGTCTATCGCCAGGCCCTGCCGCTGGCCGACCGGCTGGAGCTGACTCTCGTGCATGCGAAGCCATCAGGCGACGCACTCTTCCCCGACTGGGAGCACGACGCCTTCGAGGCCGGTGCCAACGACCACCACCCGGCCGACGCCGAGAACGAGCACCCCTATACCTTCGTCACCTGGCGCCGACGCGGCTGATCGCCGCTTTCCATTCACGATGAATGGCTTGCGCCGTTGACGAATCCATGGCCCATGACCAAGTCAGCCCAGCGCCTTCGGCCGAAGGCGCTGACAAGCGGCCGTCATTTGCTTATGGCTTGGCCTCGACAGAACGAAAGGGAACGGCTCGAGAATGCCTTGGAGCAATCAGAGCGGCGGTGGCAGCGGCGGGGGAGGTCCCTGGGGTCAGCGCGGAGGTAGTGGTGGCGGCGGTCCCTGGGGCGGCGGTTCAGGCGGCGGCGGGGGCAACGGCAACCCGCCCGATCTCGAGGAAATCCTGCGGCGGAGCCAGGACCGGCTGAAGAACCTGGTCCCCGGCGGCAATATCGGCGGGCGCGGCCTGCTTCTCGGCATCCTGGCGCTGATCCTGATCTGGCTCGGCTCCGGCATCTATTTCGTGCGGCCCAACGAGGTCGGCCTCAACGTCGTGTTCGGCCGCTTCGCCGGCAAGACCGGCGAAGGCCCGAACTGGAACTGGCCCTATCCGATCGGCAGCGTGATCAAGCCGCAGGTGACGAACGTCATCACCACCGAGGTCGGCTTCCGGACGGTCGAATCGATCCGGACCTCGCGCCAGACCGACGTCACCGAAGAAAGCCTGATGCTTACCGGCGACGAGAACATCGTCGACATCGATTTCATCGTGCAGTGGCAGATCGACCCGGCCGCGCCCGAGAACTACGTCTTCAACATCCAGGATCCGTCCGGCACGGTGAAGGCCGTGGCCGAGAGCGCGATGCGCGAGATCATCGGCCGGCGCAACATCCAGCCGGTGCTGACGACCGATCGCGGCGCGATCGAGACCGAGGTGCGCCAGCTGATGCAGGACACGCTCAACGGCTATAATGCCGGCGTGCGGATCAGCCTCGTCCAGCTCCAAAAGGTCGACCCGCCGCAGCAGGTCATCGACGCCTTCCGCGACGTCCAGGCGGCGCGTGCCGACCAGGAACGCCTGCGCAACGAGGCGCAGACCTATGCCAACCGCGTCGTGCCCGAGGCACGCGGCCGTGCCGCGCAGCTGACGCAGGCGGCTGAAGCCTTCAAGGAGCAGACCGTCGCCGAGGCACGCGGTCAGGCGAGCCGCTTCAACGCGGTCTACGAGCAATACAAGAACGCTCCGGCCGTGACGCGCGAGCGTCTCTTCCTGGAGACGATGGAACGCGTGATGGGCGGGACCGACAAGATCATCCTCGACTCGACGGGCAACGGGCAGGGCGTCGTGCCCTATCTGCCGCTCGACCAGCTCCAGCAACGGCGCCCGGCTCCGGGCCAGCAGCAGGGAGGGGCTCTGCGATGAACTCCCCCGTGTTGCGCGGCGTGCTCTTCTTCGCCGTCGTCGTCGTCGCCATCGTGCTCTACGCGTCGACCTTCGTGGTCTCGCAGACGCAGTCGGCCCTCGTCCTGCGCCTCGGCGCGATCCGCAGCGTCGTCACGGCGCCGGGGCTGTATTTCAAGCTGCCGGCTCCGTTCGAGCAGGTCACCCTGCTTGATAACCGCATCCTCGATCTCGACCTCCCGGCCCAGGAAATCATCGCCTCGGACCAGAAGCGTCTCGTCGTCGATGCCTTCACCCGCTACCGGATCTCCGATCCGCTGCGCTTCTACCAGGCGGTCAACAACATCCCGCGGGCGAACTCGCAGCTCGCCTCGATCGTGAACGGCAATGTCCGCTCGGTGCTGGCGGAGGCCACCTTCACGGCGATGGTCCGCACGGACCGGACGCGATTGATGAACCGCATCCGCGACGACGTGAACCGCGAGGCAGCGCGCTTCGGCATGACCGTGGTGGATGTCCGGCTGCGGCGCGTCGACCTGCCGGCGGCCAACTCGGCGGCGGTGTTCCAGCGCATGCAGACGGAGCGCCAGCGCGAGGCGGCGGAAGCACGCGCGCTTGGCGGCCAGCAGTCGCAGGAGATCAAGGCCCGGGCCGACAGGGACTCGACCGTGATCGTGGCGGAGGCGCAGCAGCACTCCGACGAAATCCGCGGCGCGGGCGAGGCGGAGCGCAACAAGGTCTTCGCCGAAGCCTTCGGCAAGGACCCTGAGTTCTTCGCCTTCTACCGCTCGATGCAGGCCTATGAAGCCAGCATCAAGCCGGGGGATACGCGGATGGTGCTGACGCCGGATTCGCCGTTCTTCCGTTTCTTCAACGGCCCGAACGCGCAGCGTCAGGACGGCCAGGCTACCGCTCCGGCGGCGCCTGCCCAGCCTGCGCCTGCCCGGCCCTGATCATGGCGAGCGACGCGGATGCTTGATTTCGTCGCGGCGCTCGGCCTGGTCTTCGCTATCGAGGGCATTCTCTTCGCCGCGATCCCGCATCTGGGGAAGGATGCCCTGCGCAGCGCGGCGGAAACCCCGCCGGACCGGATGCGGCTCATCGGCATCGGCTCGGCGGTGCTGGGCGTGATCCTGGTCTGGGTCGCGCGCGGCATCTGGTAGAAAGGGGGGCAGGCACAGGATCGTGTTCAATGACATGATCGTGCGTCGCCCTTCCGCCGCATTTCGGAGTTCAATCAACGGGCGCGCCCGTCTGCCTCGCATGGTCCGGGCGCGCCTGCCTGCATCGATCGGCCCGTATCTTTCCGACATGAGGACCCCTATGGCATCGAACACCCTTTCCGCAGCCCGGCCTGTCCGCATCGCTCTCGCTGCCGGCGTCGCCGGCCTCGCGCTGCTGGCCTCGCCGGTGCTGGCGCCGGGGCATGCGCAGGCCAACACGCCGCTCCTGCAGGGGCAGACCTCGCTTGCCGATCTCGTCGACAAGGTCATGCCGGCGGTGGTCAACATTGCCGCCGTCACCACCAACGACCAGAAGGGCCGCAACCTGCCGCAACTGCCGCAGCTCGGCCCCGATACGCCCTTCGGCGACCTGTTCGAGGAATTCTTCAACCGCCGCAACCAGCAGGGCGAGCGTCAAGCGCCGCAGCAGCGCCGTTCGCAATCGGCCGGCTCGGGCTTCGTCATCGATCCGTCGGGCATCGTGGTCACCAACAACCACGTCATCGGCGACGCCAACGAGATCACGGTGATCTTCAACGACGGCCTCAGGCTCAAGGCCGAGGTCATCGGCAAGGACACCAAGGTCGACCTCGCGGTGCTGCGCGTGAAGCACGACAAGCCACTGCCGGCGGTGAAGTTCGGCGATTCCGACAAGATGCGGATCGGCGATCCCGTGATGGCGATCGGCAATCCCTTCGGCCTCGGCGGCTCGGTCTCCTCCGGCATCGTCTCGGCCCGCAACCGCGACATCAGCCAGGGCCCGTACGACACCTATATCCAGACCGACGCGGCCATCAACAAGGGCAACTCGGGCGGCCCGCTGTTCAACATGGCCGGCGAGGTGATCGGCATCAACACGGCGATCCTGTCGCCGACGGGCGGCTCGGTCGGCATCGGCTTCGCCGTGCCTTCGACGCTGGCGACCAATGTCGTCGACCAGCTCAAGGAGTTCGGCGAGACCCGCCGCGGCTGGCTCGGCGTGCGTATCCAGACGGTCGACGACGCCACCGCCGAGGCGCTGGGCCTCGGCACGGCGCGGGGCGCGCTGGTCGCCGGCGTCGACGAGAAAGGCCCGGCCAAGCCGGCCGGCCTCGAGACCGGCGACGTGATCGTCAAGTTCGACGGCAAGGACGTGAAGGATTCGCGCGATCTGCCGCGTATCGTCGCGGCGACGCCGGTCGGCAAGGACGTGCCGATCGCGATCATCCGCAAGGGCAAGGAAGAGACCAAGACCGTCAAGCTCGGCCGTCTCGAGGATGGCGAGAAGGTCCAGTCGGCCTCGGCGAACAAGCCGGCGGCGGAGCCGGCCAAGCCATCCGTGACGACCGCACTCGGCCTCGAATTCTCGCCGCAGACCGACGAGCTCAGGAAGCGCTACACGATCAAGGACGGTCTCAAGGGCGTCGTCATCACCAAGGTCGACGCCAACTCGAATGCGGCCGACAAGCGCATCCTTGTCGGCGAATTGATCGTCGAGGTCGGCCAGGAACCGGTCAACGCGCCGCAGGACGTGACCAAGCGCCTCGACGCGCTGAAGAAGGAGGGCAAGAAATCCGCCCTCCTGCTGGTCTCGAACGGCCAGGGCGAAGTCCGCTTCGTCGCGGTGTCGATGAACTGAGACCGGTTGCGCCGGCAGATTGTGAGGGCGGTCCGTCAGGGCCGCCCTTTTTCATGCCCTGTCCGCAGACCAGCGGCGAGGCGCGTGCGCTGGCGCAGACCGGCCGAACGCGGGTAGAGCTTGGCGACGGCGCCTGGAGAGACCGAGATGAAGATCAGCGACATCCCCTTCGTCACCACCGACTGGTCGACGATTCCCATCGAACGCCATGCCGGCGACAGCGGCGAGGCGACCTGGCGCGTCCAGCATTTCGGCCCCGAGGACAATCGCATCCGGGTGCGGATGGTCGAGTATTCGCCGGGCTATGTCGCCGATCACTGGTGCTCGAAGGGGCACATCATCCTGTGCCTGGAAGGCGAGATGGAGACCACGCTCGCCGACGGGCGCGTGCTGCCGCTCAAGGCCGGGATGAGCTATCAGGTTGCGGACAATGCCGAGGCGCATCGCTCCGCGACCAAGACCGGCGCGAAGCTCTTCATCGTCGACTGATCAGCCTCGGACGATCTCGCTGCCCGTATAACCCTGGGCATAGAGCAGCGCGGTGAGATCGGCATGGTCGAGCCGGGCATCGGCTGCGGCGGCCACCGCCGGCTTGGCACGGAAGGCCGCACCCAGTCCCGCTTCGCCCAGCATGGCGAGGTCATTGGCGCCGTCGCCGACGGCCATTGTCTGCTCGGGTGCGAGTTTGAAGCGAGCGCGCAATTCGACGAGCGCATCGAGCTTGGCCTGCTTGCCGAGGATCGGGTCGGCGACCTCGCCGTTGAGGATGCCGTCATTGGCGAGCAGCGTGTTGGAGCGGTGCTCGTCGAAGCCGATGGTCTGGCCGATCGGCCCGGTGAACACGGTGAAGCCGCCCGAGACGAGGGCCGTGTAGCCGCCATTCGCCCGCATCGTCTGGACGAGAGCCCGCCCGCCCGGCGTCAACGTGATGCGCTCGCGGATGATCTCGTCGACGACGGAAAGCGGCACGCCCTTGAGCAGGGCGACGCGCTCGCGCAAAGCCGGCTCGAAATCGATCTCGCCGCGCATGGCGCGTTCGGTGATCGCTGAGACATGCTCCTTGAGGCCCACGAAAGCAGCGAGCTCGTCGATGCATTCCTGGCCGATCATGGTCGAATCCATGTCGGCGAGGAACAGTGCCTTGCGACGCGTCGCCGCCGGCTGGACGATGACGTCGATCGCGGCGCCCTCCAGCGCGTTACGGATATCGGCTTCGAGCTTGCGCGCGTCGGCGGCTTCCGCGAAGAGGTCGGCAGCGACCGCGCCGTCGAGCACAGCCGTGCGGTCGATGCCGGGCAGGGCGCGGGCGAGGCGGGCCAGCAGAGCGTCGTCGACGAGCGCCTGGCCGTGGGCGGATACGAGTGTGGCGACGAGCATGTGAGGAACCGGGTGACGGCGGCAGGGGAATTCGGCGCGGTGCTCATCGCAGGTCCGACCGCGAGCGGCAAGTCGGCGCTGGCGATCGAGATCGCGCGCCGCATCGGCGGCACCGTCGTCAACGCCGATTCCATGCAGGTCTATGCCGATCTGCGCGTTCTCTCGGCCCGGCCGAGCGCGGCGGAGGAGGCGATGGTGCCGCATCGCCTCTACGGCCATGTCGATGGCGCGGTGAACTATTCGGCGATGCGTTATGCCGCCGATGTCGCCACGCTGCTCGAAGAGCTGCGCGCGAATGGCTCGTTGCCGATTCTGGTCGGCGGTACCGGGCTCTACTTCAAGGCCGTGACAGAAGGCTTCTCGGCGATGCCGCCCGTGCCTGAGGATGTCCGGGCTGCCTTCCGTGCCGATGCCGAAGGGCGCGAGACGGCCGCGCTCCATGCTGAGCTTGCGGTCTGCGACTCCGCCATGGCGGAGCGGTTGCGCCCGAGCGACCGGATGCGGATCATGCGGGCGCTGGAGGTTTTTCGCGCTACGGGGCGTTCGCTGGCGAGCTTCCAGGGCGAGCGCGAACCGGGGCCGCTGGGCGGCGTGCCGACGCTCCGGCTCTTCGTGCATCCCGACCGCGAGGCAGTGAAGGAGCGGATCGACCGGCGCTTCGAGGCGATGATGGGCGAGGGTGCACTCGACGAGGTCGCGCGCTTGAAGCAGCGTGGGCTCGACCCGCTGCTGCCGATCATGCGTGCCCATGGCGTGCCCGGCCTGATCGCCCATCTTGACGGCGCGATCACCCTGGACGAGGCGATCCGGCGCGGCCAGGCCGATACGCGTGCCTATGCCAAAAGGCAGGTGACGTGGTTCCGCCACCAGATGGAAGGCTGGGAAGCGGTTGCGCCAGCGGCTGCGCTGGAGGCGGCCGTCCGGCGCCTCGGCTGCTGAAGGTCAGGCCGCTTCGGCGATAGGAAGCGGGTCGGCGAGGCCGAGGCGGTTACGGCCCTCGTTCTTGGCGCGATAGAGCGCCTGGTCGGCACGGGCCGTCAGCGATGCCAGCGCTTCGCCGGGATGGCGGGCCGCGATGCCAAGGCTCGCCGTCACCTTGAGCGCCAGGGTTTCGGAGACCGGCATCGCACGGCTGAGCAGGGCGTCCTGGATCTGACGGGCACTCGCCGCGGCGGAGGCCAGGTCGCAGTCCTGCAGGAGGATGCCGAACTCCTCGCCACCGAAACGGCCGACCAGATTGTGCTCGCTGCGGTACTGGCCGAGCAGGAGGTCGGCGCAGGCGCGGATCACCGCATCACCGGCCGGGTGGCCATAGGTATCGTTGACCTGCTTGAAATGGTCGAGATCGACGATGATCATCGCCAGAGCGGTGCCATCCGCCTCGCTCGCCGCGATGGCGGCATTCGCCTTGTCGGTGAAGGAGCGGCGGTTGAGCAGGGCGGTCAGCGGATCGGTCTCGGCGAGGCGGCGGAGCTCTTCCTCACGCTCCTCGCGCAGGCAGATCTCCTCGGAAAGGGCGCGGCGGGTGGCCCGTTCGCGCCCGATCTCGAGCGCCAGCGTGGCGGCGCGCATCTGCAAGGTCTGGTTGGCGACGGTGAGGTCGGTGATATCGGTCAGCGTCAGCAGCAACCCGTCGCCCAGGGGGGCGATCGCGACCCTGAGCCAGGTCGTAGTGCCGTCATGCGTGAAGGAGGTTTCCAGGGTGTCGGCGCGCTGCAGGTCGATGGCGCAGAGACAGCGGCGCCAGACCGAAAGGTCGGACAGGAAGGTCAGGCTCTCGCGGCCGTCGGTATCGAGCAGGTCGGTTTCGGGGCGTCCGCTCAATTCGGCGGCACGCCGGTTGGCCGTGACGACGACGGCTTGCTCGATCTGCCCGGCCGCGTCGCGGATGGCGCGCAGGGCGACGATGCCGCTGGGCGAGCTTTCAAGTACGGCATTGAGCAAATCTTCGCGAAACTGCAACGGCCGGCTGAAGGCGACGACGAAGCGGCGCCCGTCATGCGTGACTGTCGGCAGGACGAGGCGCTCCCACAGGGCGACGCGCACCGTCTCGGTCGAGCGATGCACGGTGTAGAGCGGCCGGTCCTCGGCCAGGGCCTGGTCGAAGCTATCGGCCGAGAAGCGGGCGACCTGCTCGCGCATCCCCGAGAGGCGCTGCCCGAGACGGGTGGCGCCGGAATAGCGGATGATTTCGCGCCCGAAATGCAGCCAGCGATAGTCGCTGTCGTCGGTCGGCTCGAGGATCATCAGGTCCTCACCGAAATCCGGGAGCAACGCGGGTGCGAGTTCTTCATAGACCACGGCCGAGCCGTCGCGGCGATGAAGCGCGAAGCGGCGCAGGATCTGCGCGATCTCCGGCGCGTGTCCGCGCGCCGCGATATTCTCGGTGTGGACTTCGTAATACATATCCGTCCCGGTTCGAGCGCGCAGACGCTAAGGGGGAACGCATTGAAAAATCGTTCTGCCACGGCAGCGGATTTTCCGGTGTGCCGCAGACCGGTCGGTAACCATGTTGTTGATGCTTGACCGGCCGCGCGTGCTCCGCTAGCGTTCGGCAACTTTCGTCAAGGATCACGAGCGCGATGCGCAAGCTTATTCTCGTAGAGGTGCGCTGGTAGGGGCCGGTTTTCGAACCGGGCGTCCCCAACGCCAGCGCACGCCCAGGCCCCTCCGAGGGCCTTTTTTATTGCCCGCATTCCAGACAGACCAGAAGACCAGCCGCAGGAGAGCGTAATGAGCGAGATGATGACCGGCGCCGAGATGGTCGTCCGCGCGCTTCAGGATCAAGGTGTCGAGCACCTGTTCGGTTATCCGGGCGGCGCCGTACTTCCGATCTACGACGCCATCTTCCAGCAGGACAAGGTCAAGCACGTGCTCGTCCGCCACGAGCAGGGTGCGGTTCACGCCGCCGAGGGCTATGCCCGCTCCGGCCCGGGCAAGGTCGGCTGCGTGCTCGTCACCTCCGGCCCCGGCGCGACCAACGCCGTCACCGGCCTGACCGACGCGCTGCTCGACTCGATCCCGCTCGTCGTCATCACCGGCCAGGTCCCGACGCATCTGATCGGCTCCGACGCCTTCCAGGAATGCGACACGGTCGGCATCACCCGCTCCTGCACCAAGCACAACTACCTGGTGAAGAGCATCCACGACCTGCCGCGCATCCTGCACGAGGCGTTCTACGTCGCCGCCAACGGCCGCCCGGGCCCGGTCGTGATCGACATCCCGAAGGACATCCAGTTCGCGTCCGGCACCTATAGCCGCCCGCGCGACAACCAGCACAAGACCTACCGCCCGGTGGTCAAGGGCGACCTGAACAAGATCAAGGCCGCGGTCGAGCTGATCGCCGGCGCCAAGCGGCCGGTCTTCTATACCGGTGGCGGCGTGATCAATGCCGGCCCCCACGCCTCGGCGCTGCTGCGGGAGCTGGCGCGACTGACCGGTTTCCCGGTCACCTCGACGCTGATGGGGCTGGGCGCCTTCCCGGCGGCCGATAAGCAGTGGCTCGGCATGCTCGGCATGCACGGCACCTACGAAGCGAACCTCGCGATGCATGACTGCGACGTCATGATCAATATCGGCGCGCGCTTCGACGACCGCATCACCGGGCGCATCGACGGCTTCTCGCCGCGCTCGAAGAAGATCCATATCGACATCGACCCGTCCTCGATCAACAAGACGGTCAAGGTCGATATCGGCATCGTCGGCGATTGCGCCCATGTGCTCGAGGATATGGTCCGGATCTGGCGCGAGACCGGCGCGCAGGCCGACAAGACCGCGCTCGCCGCTTGGTGGACGCAGATCGAGGGCTGGCGCGGCCGCAAGAGCCTCGCCTACAAGCGCTCGGACACGATCATCAAGCCGCAATATGCGCTGGAGCGCCTCTACGAGCTGACCAAGGATCGCGACACCTACATCACGACCGAGGTCGGCCAGCACCAGATGTGGGCGGCGCAGTACCTGCACTTCCAGGAGCCGAACCGCTGGATGACCTCGGGCGGCCTCGGCACGATGGGTTACGGCCTGCCGGCAGCCATCGGCGTGCAGATGAAGCACCCCAAGGCGCTGGTCATCGACGTCGCCGGCGAGGCCTCGATCCTGATGAACATGCAGGAGATGTCGACGGCGGTGCAGTACCGGCTGCCGGTGAAGATCTTCATCCTCAACAACGAGTACATGGGCATGGTGCGCCAGTGGCAGGAGCTGCTGCATGGCGGGCGCTATTCCGAGAGCTATTCGCAGTCCCTGCCGGACTTCGTGAAGCTGGCCGAGGCCTATGGCGGCCACGGCATCCGCTGCTCCGACCCGGCCAAGCTCGACGACGCGATCATGGAGATGATCGAGACGCCCGGCCCGGTGATCTTCGACTGCCTCGTCGCCAAGGAAGAGAACTGCTTCCCGATGATCCCGTCGGGCAAGGCCCATAACGAGATGATCCTGCCTGATTTCGAGGGTGATACCGGCGAGATCATCGACGCCAAGGGCAAGCAGCTCGTCTGATCGGGACCTTCCCGTCATTGCGAGCGTAGCGAAGCAATCCAGGGGCGGCAGCGCTCTAGGTCCCCCTGGATTGCTTCGTCGCTGACGCTCCTCGCAATGACGACAGAGCAAGGTGAGGAACACCATGGCTACCATCGGTCTGATCGGCGGGATGAGCTGGGAGTCGACCGCGGTCTATTACCGGCTCCTCAACGAGGGCGTGCGCGCCCGTTCGGGCGGGCTGCATTCGGCCGACGTGCTCATGCATTCGGTCGATTTCGCCCCCATCGCGGAGATGCAGGCGAAGGGCGACTGGGCGGCAGCTGGCGCGGCGCTGGCTGCGAGCGCGCGCCGCCTCGAACAGGGCGGGGCCTCCTGCCTCGTCCTCTGCACCAACACGATGCACAAGGTGGCTGACCAGATCATCGCCGCGACCAAGCTGCCTTTCCTGCACCTGGCCGATGTCACGGCGCGGGCGGTGCTGGCCTCGCCTTCGCGCCGGCCGCTCTTGCTGGCGACGCGCTTCACCATGGAGCAGGGCTTCTATCGCGACCGGCTGAAGGCCTTCGGCGTCGAGGCGCTGGTGCCGCAGCCCCAGGAGCGGGATGAGGTTCATCGGATCATCTATGAGGAGCTTTGCCGAGGGCGGATCGAGCCCGACTCGCGCGAGCGCTACCGCGCTATCGTCGCGCGCGCGGCCAGGGAGGACGGCGCCGACGGCGTCATCCTCGGCTGCACCGAGATCGGCCTCCTGCTCTCGCAGGGCGATGTTTCGGTGCCGGTGTTCGACACCACGGCTTTGCACGTTGCGGCGGCGCTGGATTTCGTCGACGAATGGGAGGTTGCCGCGGCATGAAGCTTCTGATCGGCAACAAGTGCTATTCGTCCTGGTCGCTCAGGGCCTGGCTTCTGATGCGTGCAAGCGGCATCGCCTTCACCGAGCAACTCGTGCTGCTCGACGAGCCCGGCTTCAAGGAGGCGATCTTCGCGGCCGCGCCTGGCAGCGGCGGCACCGTGCCGACTCTGATCGATGGCGAGATCGCTGTCTGGGAGACGTTGGCGATCTGCGAATATCTGCATGACACGCAGCCGCAGGCCGGCATCTGGCCGCGCGACAAGGCAGCCCGTGCCCATGCGCGCGCGATCTCCAGCGAGATGCATGCGGGCTTCACGGCTTTGCGCGGCGCCTGCCCGATGAATCTCGGCAAGCGCTTCGCCGCGCGCGATCGCGGCCCCGGCGTCGCCCGCGATGTCGAGCGCCTCACCGACCTGTGGCGGCAGGCGCGCGAGCGCTTCGGCGCCGGCGGGCCTTTCCTCTACGGCGCCTTCTCGGCAGCCGATGCGATGTTCGCACCGGTCGTCACGCGGCTCGATACCTATGGCATCGCCGTCGATACGGTCTCGCAGGAGTATATGCGGGCGATCCTCGCGCTGCCCGCCTATCGCGAATGGCTCGCCGCCGCGCTGGTAGAGCCCTGGGTCGTCGCGCAGGACGAGGTCGACGAACCCGCCCTCGTCAATCTCCGTTGAGCCCAGCTATCTGATCTCCTCGATTTCATCCGCTCCAACCCGCCTCACAGGTCCGCCATGTCGAAGCCCGCTACCCATTACCCGAATGCTCCCAAGGCCCAGCCGGTCGCGCGCCACACCCTGGCGGTGATCGTCGACAACGAACCGGGCGTTCTTGCCCGCATCGCCGGGCTGTTCTCGGGCCGTGGCTACAATATCGAAAGCCTCACCGTCTCCGAGACCGAGCATGAGAAGCATCTCTCGCGCATCACGGTGGTGACCTCGGGCACGGCCAATGTCATCGACCAGATCAAGGCGCATCTCGACCGGCTGGTGCCGGTGCATCGCGTCGTCGACCTGACCGAGCAGGGCGAAGCGATCGAGCGCGAACTGGCGCTGATCAAGGTCGTCGGCAAGGGCGATCACCGCGTCGAGGCGATGCGCCTCGCTTCGGCCTTCGGCGCGCGCGTGCTCGATGCCTCGCTGACCTCTTTCGTCTTCGAACTGACCGGCGCGACCGAGGAGATCGAACGCTTCATCAAGACGATGACCGCGGTGGGGTTGACCGAGGTCTCGCGCACCGGCATCGCCGCGATGAGCCGCGGCCCGGACTCGATGTGACCACCGGCTCTTGCCGGTGACGCGCTGCTACGAAATCGCAGTGGCCGGCTGCGGGCCGGCAGGGCTTGCGGCTGCGCTCCTGCTGGAGCGCGCCGGGCATCGCGTCACGCTGGTCGAGCGCTTCGCGACGCCGCAGCCGCTCGGCTCCGGCCTCATCCTCCAGCCGACAGGGCTCGCCGTCCTGCGCGAGCTCGGCCTTGCCGAGGCGCTGATCGCACGCGGCAGCAGGCTCGACCGGCTCTATGGATTGGGCGCGATTACAGGCTCTGTCGTGCTCGACGTGCGCTATGCGGCACTCGGAGCCGATGCTTTCGGCCTCGGCATCCATCGCGGTAGCCTGTTCGAGACCTTGTTCGATGCGGTGACGGCACGCGGCATCGCGGTCGAGACTGGCTGCGAAGTTACCGACATTGAGACTGGCAGCGGCGGGCAGGTTTCGCTTGTTCTGGATACTGGCGGAAGGCTCGGGCCGTTCGATCTCGCCATCGATGCGTTGGGTGCGCGGTCGCCGTTGCTCGGCCGGGCCTTGCGGCCGGTGCGGCAGCGTCCGCTGACCTATGGCGCGGTCTGGGCCAATGCGCCGCTGGCGGCGGGCTTCGATCCGCATGCACTGGAGCAGCGCTATCGCCGCGCCAGCGTGATGGTCGGCGTGCTGCCGATCGGCCGGCGGCCCGACGACAAGACGTTACTCGCCTCCTTCTTCTGGAGCCTGAAGCCTGCCGATCACGCGCAATGGCAGGCGCGCGGTCTCGATGCCTGGAAGGCCGATGTGCTCCGGTATTGGCCAGAGACGGCGCCGATGCTGGAGGCGATCACGTCTGCCGAGCAATTGCTGCTGGCGTCCTACCGGCATCATACCTTGCCGGTCCCAGCCGGGCATGGCCTCGCCTTCATCGGCGATTCCGCCCATTCGACCAGCCCGCAGCTTGGACAGGGCGCCAATATGGGTTTGCTCGATGCCTATGCGCTTGCGAACGCCGTGAACGAGGCTGCGGATATCGCTGGGGCGCTCGAGCGTTATGCGCGGCTGCGGCGTTTCCATGTCCGGCTCTACCAGGCTGCGAGCCGCCTGTTCACGCCGTTCTACCAGTCGGACAGCGTCCTGCTGCCGCTGCTCCGCGACCGGCTCGTGCCGCCGCTGGCGCGCCTGTCGGGCATCGACAGGCAACTGGCCCTGCTCGTCGCGGGGCTGTATGGCGATCCCCTGCGGGCCCTGAAGCTGGGGCCGGCCTTCCCGGCAAATCCCACTCTGGCGAGCGTAAGGGCATGACGACACCGAGCCTCGAACAGATCGCGCTTCTCCTCGGCATCGCCGGCTTCGGCTGCTTCGCCTGGCCGATCATGATGCGCCTCTCCGGCAAGGGGCAAGCCGAGCCGCTCGGCAGCGGCAAGAGCCTGCGCTCGCCGCTCTGGTGGACCGGTTTCCTGCTGACGATCGCGGCGATCTTCCTGCAGCGCATCGCCAGCCAGCAGGCCGGCTGAGCCTCAGCCGCTGAAACCGCCTTCGTCGAGGAACACGCGCTCCTGCGCCGTGGTCTCGCGGCCGAGCACGGGGTTGCGATGCGGGAAACGGCCGAAATCGCGGATGATGTCGCGGTGGATCTCGGCAAATTTCACGCCCTCGGCATCATCGGCGGCGGCGCAGAGTTCGATGCAGCGCTCCTGATCTTCCAGTCCTTCGGAATGCATGAAGGGCATGTAGAAGAAGCGCTTCTCCGGCGGCTGGTAGGCCTCGTCGAAGCCGCGGGCGATTGCGCGCTCAGCGACCTCGACCGCTTGCGCATCGGTGGCGAAGGCGCGCGGGCTGCCGCGGAACATGTTGCGCGGGAACTGGTCGAGCAGGATCAGGAGCGCATAAACGCCTTCGGCTGTTTCCTCCCAATCGGCGAGCTTGCCTGCGGCGGCGGCTTCATGAGCGGGCAGAAAGCGCCGGGTGATCTCGGCGTCGAAGGCCTCATCCTTGAGGAACCATTTTTCGGGGCCGGCCTCGCGCCAGAAGGCGACGATGTCATGGGCGCTGGGCAGGGTCATGGAGAGCTCCGTTCCTCGGGTAGGGTTTGCCGAGAGATAATTCTTCTTCGGCCATGCGCCAGTCGTGAATAACGCTTGCGGGCTGCCCGTCCCTGCGATAGATGCCTGAACCGTAACGTACGGTACTGGATCGTTCCCGCCCCATGACGCGAACTGCCGCAGAGACACAAGGCGAGGCGCTGACAGCGCGCCAGCAAGCCGTGCTCGATGCCGTGCTGAGCCTGATGGTCGAGAAGGGCAGCGGCCTCACCATGACGGCTGTGGCGCGCCGGGCGAGCTGCTCCAAGGAAACCCTCTACAAATGGTTCGGCGACCGCGACGGGCTCCTGACCGCCACCGTGCAATGGCAGGCCTCGAAGGTCCGGGCGGGCAATTACGAGCGCCAGTCGTTCGATGCCGGCGCGCTGCGCGAGAGCCTGAAGGGTTTCGCCGCGAACTGGCTGGAGGTCATCACCTCGCCGACCTCGATCGCGCTCAATCGCATCGGCATCAGCCAGGCGGCTTCGCGCGACGGCAATCTCGGCTCGATCGTGCTGGCCAATGGCCGCTTCGCTATCGGCGAGCGCCTGAAGCCGGTGCTCGATGCCGGCCGCGACGCGGGGCTGCTCGCCTTCGACGATACAGAGACGGCTTTCCGCACCTTCTTCGGCCTTGCCGGCCGCGACGTCCAGATCCGGCTCCTGCTCGGCGATACGCTGACGCTGAGCCGGGCCGAGATCGCCGCTGATGCCGAGCGGGCGACCGAGCAGTTTCTCACCCTCTACGGCGCGGGGCGACATGCCTCGGGCCGGGACAAGTCCAACGCGTGACAAAGGAGATACCCATGCGCGTTTATTACGATCGTGATGCCGACATCAACCTGATCAAGGGCAAGAAGGTCTGCATCGTGGGCTACGGCTCGCAGGGCCATGCGCACGCGCTCAACCTGCGCGATTCCGGCGTCAAGGAGATCATCATCGCGCTCAAGGCCGGCTCGGCCACGCGCAAGAAGGCCGAAGAGGCCGGCTTCAAGGTCATGACCCCGTCGGAGGCCGCCAAGGTCTCGGACATCATGATGATGCTGACCCCGGACGAGCTGCAGGGCGACATCTATCGCGACGAGCTGCATGCCAACATGAAGGAAGGCGCTGCCCTCCTGTTCGCGCATGGCCTCAACGTCCATTTCAACCTGATCGAGCCCCGCAAGGACCTCGACGTGCTGATGGTCGCCCCGAAGGGCCCCGGCCACACGGTGCGCTCCGAGTATCAGCGCGGCGGCGGCGTGCCGACCCTGATCGCGATCCATCAGGACGCGACCGGCAACGCCCATGATCTCGGCCTGTCCTACGCCTCGGCCAATGGCGGCGGTCGCGCCGGCATCATCGAGACCACCTTCAAGGAAGAGTGCGAGACCGACCTCTTCGGCGAGCAGGTCGTGCTCTGCGGCGGCTTGGTCGAGCTGATCAAGGCCGGCTACGAGACGCTGACCGAGGCCGGCTATGCCCCCGAGATGGCCTATTTCGAGTGCCTCCACGAGGTGAAGCTGATCGTGGACCTGATCTACGAAGGCGGCATCGCCAACATGAACTACTCGATCTCGAACACCGCCGAGTACGGCGAGTACGTCACCGGCCCGCGCATCATCACCGCCGAGACCAAGGCCGAGATGAAGCGCGTCCTCACCGACATCCAGTCGGGCAAGTTCACCCGCGACTGGATGCTCGAGAACAAGGTCAACCAGACCTCGTTCAAGGCGACCCGCGCTCGCTACGCCGCCCACCCGATCGAGGAAGTCGGCGCCAAGCTCCGCGACATGATGCCCTGGATCAAGGCCAAGGCCCTGGTCGACAAGACCAAGAACTGAGCTGGTGGCCGCCCGCGCCGGCGATCGTCGGTGCGGGCTTCCAAGATTGATTCAAGGGGCTCCGAATCTGATTCCGGACCGCCTTGCAGTCGACTGATATCAAACGGTTTTCTGTTTGCGGGCGGCGGCCGGGAGGCCGCCGCCCGCTTTCTTTGAAGCGCTGGCAGGAACCGTACCGGTGCTGGAGCGTTTTCCTTGCGGTGCATGGCCCATCGGGCCTGCGAGACCTCAAGGAGACGGTCATGACGGTCGATACCCGACCCAGAGTGCCGGTCGAGGATCTGGACAAGGCCCGCGGCGGCGATCCGATTCCGCCGATGCGCGCCGACGATCACAGCGATGCGGACCCGGCTGTGGAGACACCGATCGAGGCGCGGCAGGGCTTTCTCGGCCGCCCGGTCCTGATGGTGCTGGTTGGTGGGCTCGTGCTCGTGACGATCGCGTGGTTCGCCGTGGAGAAGCTGGTCTACTGAGTTTTGCGAAACCGTTCGTGTTTGCCCGATGCAGGGGAGGCAGTGATGGAACTCTTACGCATTCTTGAAACGCCCGTGGCGATCCGCGTTGTGATGGCGCTGTCGCTGGCGATGATGCTCGCGGTGATCCTCGGTCTCGCCTGACCCACCGCTTCGAGAGACCCGAAAGGAATGAAGCCTCCGGCGCCTGGCGCCGGAGGCTTTTTGCATCTGGGGGCCGATCAGAAGGTGATCTTGTCCTTGATCTCGGCCTCGACATTGGCGGGCAGAGTGCCGCGCTTCACCAGATCGGCGAAATCCTTGAACTTCGCCTTGCCGCGCTCCTCGATGATCTTCTTGGAACGGGCCTCGCCGATGCCCTTGAGCGTGTCGAGCTCGGCAGCGGTCGCAGTGTTGATGTTGATCTTCTTGGCCTGGGTCGCTGCGGGCTGGGCAGCAGCCGGGGCTGCGGGCTTCATCGCAGGCGCAGCCGGCGCGGTGACAGGCGCAGCGGGCTTGGCGGGGGTCGCTGGCGTCGCGGTCTGGGCGAAGGCCTGGCCGCCCATGGCGGCAAGCGCGACGAGGGGGATCAGGAAGCGGGACATCGTCATGACTGGGACCTCGCGGGTCGGCCCGGATCATCGCATCCGCCGGGGGCCGGGTCCCTCCGCCGGACGACGCTGGCGGCACGAGGCCGTTCAGCGTGTCGCGCCGGGCTCGCCACGGTGGCGTGCCGCGATGCGACGACGTGAAGAAGCGCCTTTCGGCTTGAACGGTCGCCGAATGGCGCGTTCACCGGGCAGTCAGGTTTCCGGCGGCCTCAGCGGGCCAGGAATTCGCTGAGGCGCCCGACGCCGTAGAGCAGGCCGAAACCCCAGGCGAAGGAGGCCAGCCAGTTGGCGAGCTGGAACTGCCAGGACGGCATCGCGACGATGCCGGCGACGATGGCGATCACGGCGCGCAACGGCCCGAAGAAATGGCCGATCAGGATGCTGGCGATGCCCCATTTCTCGAAGAAGGCATGGCCACGATCGAGCAGTTGCGGGTTCTTCCTGAACGGCCAGTAGTCATGGACGCGCGGTCCGAGCAGGAGCCCGGCCCAGTAGGACACCCAGAAACCGCTGCCCGCGCCGAGCGAGGCTGCCAGCGCCAACGGCACGAGATTGAGACCGGAGGCGCCTGCGACGGCACCGAAGGTGGTGAAGAACACCGTGGCCGGCACCAGCCAGGACAGAATCGCGACGCATTCGGCAAAGGCGACGGCGAAGACGATCGGGACGGCCCATTGCTGATGGGCCTGCATGAAGTCGACGAGCGCCTTCATGGCTTGCTCAAGTTCGGCCATGGCGTTCGGCTCGGCTCCTGCGGGGTCGGGTCGGTCACGCCATATGGCTGGGTCACTGGTACGATGCAAGCGACGGGCCGCCGCAGGGGCATCGTTGCCTTCCCCGGACGATCGCCTATTAATTCCGGCAACGCGGAAAAGCTGGCGGCCCGGCACAAGACGGCGCCTGACGGGGAAACGGATTTCATGGAGTTGCAGGATCGCCCGCACCAGGGTGCGGGAGCAGGGCCGGGTCCGTCGGGCGATCCGGCGGTCAAGCTCGGCGGCGTCGACATCACCTTCCATCTCGCCGATGGCGGTCGCTACCAAGCAGTGAAGGGCATCGATCTCAAGGTTCATCCCGGCGAGTTCGTCTCGATCGTCGGGCCGACCGGTTGCGGCAAGTCCACGCTGCTGAATGCGGCGGCGGGGCTGCTCTCGCCCTCGGCCGGCTCGGTCGGGATCTTCGGCAAGTCCTTGTCCGGCCTGAACCGGCGCGCCGGCTATCTCTTCCAGCAGGATGCGCTGATGCCGTGGAAGACGGCGCTGGACAACGTCAAGGTCGCGCTGGAGCCGATGGGCGTGTCGAATCAGGAGGCTGACCAGCGCGCCCGCGAATGGCTCGGCCGCGTGGGTTTGAGGACCTTCGTCGACCGCTATCCGCACATGCTCTCGGGCGGGCAGCGCAAGCGCGTCAGCCTCGCGCAGATGCTGATCCGCAATCCCGAGATCCTGCTGATGGACGAGCCCTTCGGGCCGCTCGACGCGCAGACCCGGCAGATCATGGGCAATCTCCTGCTCGACCTGTGGTCGCGCGACCGCAAGGCACTGATGTTCGTGACCCATGACCTCGAAGAGGCGATCGCGCTCTCCGACCGGGTCGTGGTGATGTCGGCGGGGCCTGCGGCGGGGATCGTCGCCGATTACAAGGTCGACCTGCCGCGCCCGCGCGACATTGCCGATATCCGGCTGGAGAAGGCCTTCCACGAGATCCATCGCGACATCTGGTCCTCGCTGCGCGTCGAGGTGCAGAAGGCCTATGCGATGGGCGAGGGCCGCGAACTCGTCGGAGGAGACGCATCATGAAGCGGGTGAAGCTCCTCTTCCTCCAGATTCTGGTGATGGTTGCCTTCCTGGCGATCTGGCATGTCGCGACGACGACGAGCCTGTTCGGCGACGTGAAGACGATCCAGTTCTTCTTCTCGACGCCGGTCGCGGTGCTGACGCGCACCTTCAAGCAGCTCACCAGCGCAGACATCTACTGGCATCTCGGCATCACGCTGACCGAGACGGTGCTGGCCTTCGTCATCGGCTCGCTCGCCGGCATCCTGTTCGGCTTCGCCTTCGCCCGGCGCGAGCTGCTCTCGGCGGTGTTCGACCCCTATATCAAGGCGGCGAACGCCCTGCCGCGCGTCGTGCTGGCGCCGATCTTTGCGCTCTGGTTCGGCCTGGGCATCTGGTCGAAGGTCGCGCTCGGCTTCACGCTCGTCTTCTTCATCGTGTTCTTCAACGTCTATCAGGGCGTGCGCGAGGTCTCGCCGACGATCCTGGCCAATGCCCGCATGCTCGGCATGAACGAGCGCCAGCTCTTCAAGCATGTCTACTGGCCGTCCGCGCTGACCTGGATGTTCTCGTCGCTGCACACCTCCGTCGGTTTCGCGCTGGTTGGTGCAGTGGTCGGCGAATATCTCGGTTCGTCGGCGGGGCTGGGCTACAAGATCCACGAGGCCGAGAGCGTGTTCGACGTCACCGGCGTCTTTTCGGGCATGCTGATCCTGACGATCTTCGTCATCGCGATCGATGCGCTGGTGACGCTGGTCGAGAAGCGATTGCTGGTCTGGCGACCCGGCCAGAGTGCGACCACGACGACATGAAGGAGGGGGCGATGCGGATTCCGGCGCTGCTCCTGTCCTCCGCGGTGGTGGCCGGCCTGTGCTGCGCGGCGCTTCCGGCGCAGGCGCGGACGGAGGCGATGCTCCAAGTCAATTCCGACGGGCGCGCCAACGCCAAGCGCAACCGCCTCGTGCTGACCAGCAAGGCGAGCGGCGGCCGCGACGTGATGGTTGTAATCTCCTGCCGCGTCGACGACATGTCGACTTATGGCGTCGCGCTCGATTTCGGAGTGGGCGCCGTCTGGGCGGTCGAGGGCGAGGACGTTACGATCTCGCGCGACGGGGCCGAGGACATCGTCCAGCACATGGACAGCCGCGACGACTACCTGACGCTGGGCGGGAGCAAGGCGATCGGGCTCTTCCGGCAGTTGCTCGCCGGCAAGTCGATGGCGTTCGCGGTCAAACGCAAGTTCACCGCCTCCTTCGACCTCGCGCAGGTTGAGCGCCATGTCTCGCGCTTCCGCCAATTGTGCAATCCCCGTTAGATTTCGCTCGCTTGCCGTGGACAAATGATCTCGCCTATCGTTACGGCGAGTGCGCCATCGAGAAGCGCCTTCTTCATTCGACCGGAGGTTTCGCCATGAAGTTTACCCGCCGCGGCGCATTGGCCGTGCTCGCTCTTTCCACCGCTCTCGGCGCTGCGCCGCATGCCGTGCTCGCCCAGAATGCCGAGAAGCCGAAGCTCACGCTCGGCGTCGGCGGCAAGCAGCTCCTCTACTATCTCCCGCTGACGGTCGCGGAGAGGAAGGGCTATTTCAAGGACCAGGGCCTCGATGTCGAGATCAACGATTTCGGCGGCGGTGCGAAATCGCTGCAGGCGCTGGTCGGCGGTTCGGTCGATGTCGTGACGGGTGCCTATGAGCACACCATCCGCATGCAGGCGAAGGGTCAGGACATCCGCGCCGTGATCGAGCTCGGGCGCTTCCCGGCGATCACCATCGCCGTGCGCAAGGACCTCGCCGACAAGGTGAAGTCGGCGGCCGACTTCAAGGGCCTCAAGATCGGCGTCACCGCGCCGGGCTCCTCGACGGCGCTGACGGCGCAATACGCCATGGTCAAGGCGGGCCTGAAGGCGACCGATGCCCCGATCATCGGCGTCGGCGCCGGTGCCAGCGCGGTCGCGGCGATCAAGCAGAAGCAGGTCGACGTGATCTCGCATCTCGATCCCGTCACCTCGAAGCTGGAGGCCGATGGCGATATCGTCTCGCTGATCGACACCCGTACCGAGGCCGGCACCAAGGCGCTGTTCGGCGGCTCGAACCCGGCGGCGGTGCTCTACCTCAAGAACGACTTCGCCGAGAAGAACCCGGTCACGACCCAGAAGCTGGTCAACGCCCTGATGAAGTCGCTGAAATGGCTGGAGACGGCGAAGCCCGAGGATGTCGCGGCGCTGGTGCCGGAGGAGTATCTGCTCGGCGACAAGGCGCTCTATATCCGCGCGGTCAAGAACTCGCAGGAAAGCTATTCGCGCACCGGCATCGCGACGCCTGACGCGATGAAGAGCATGTACGACTCGCTCAAGCTGCTCGACCCCGAACTGACCAACTCGAATGTCGACCTGACGAAGACCTTCATCGACAGCTTCGCCAAGAAGGCGGCCTCCGGCTCGTGATCGTGGATACGGGCGCGGCGCCTGTCTTTTGACGTCGCGCCCGCTCCGCGTTCCGTGCATGCTGCGCGGATTCGCGCTGGGGGAAACACGTGAACGGCGAAACGGGCTTCCTGGATGGCGGTGGCGCGATGGCTGCTGCCATTCGGGCGCATGACTGGAGTTCCACGCCGCTGGGGCCGATCGCCGGCTGGCCTGCCGCGCTGAAGATCGCCGTCGGCATGATGGTCAATTCGCGCTTTCCCAAATGCATCGTCTGGGGCGCGGAACTGATCACGATCCACAACGACGCCTTCCAGCCGATCCTGGGCGACAAGCCCTGCGCACTCGGTCGTTCGTTCCGCGACGTCTGGTCCGAGGTCTGGGACGATATCGGGCCGCTGATCGACAATGCGTTCGCGGGCGAGGCGATCTTCATCGAGGATTTCCCGCTGACCACCGATCGCTACGGCCATCTGGAGCAGGTCTGGTTCACCTTCTGCTACAGCCCGATCCGCGATGAGACGGGCCGCGTGCTCGGTGTGATCGACACGGTGATGGAGACGACGGGCAAGATGGAGGCCGAGCGCAACGGGCGCCTGCTCAATGCCGAACTCGCCCATCGCATGAAGAACACGCTGGCGATGATCGCTGCGATCGCCAGCCAGACATTCCGCTCGGCCGAGACGCTGGAAGAGGCGCAGTCGATCCTCAGCGACCGCATCGCGACCTTGGGCGAGGCGCACAGCATCCTGACCCGGTCGAGCTGGAGCAGCGCGCCGATCCGCGCCGTGATCGACGGGGCGCTGGCGCCACATCGCTCCGATATCGGCACGATCCGCGTCGAGGGGCCGCCGCTGCAATTGACGGCCGACCAGGCGATGACGCTCGCGCTTGCCGCCAACGAACTTGCGACCAATGCGGTCAAATACGGCGCGCTCTCGGTCGAGACCGGCGAGGTCTCGGTCCGCTGGAGCGTCGGGCGGCCGCAGACCGAGGATGCTTTCCGCTTCGAATGGATCGAGAGCGGCGGGCCTGTCGTAACCAAGCCGCGGCGCCAAGGCTTCGGCTCGCGACTGGTGGAGCGCGTCATGGCGCAGAAATTCCAGGGCGAGGTCGAGCTGGACTATAGGCCGGAAGGCCTGCGCTACGTCCTGACCACGACGATGGCCAATATCGCGCCGCGGGAGTAACCGCTCTGCGTGAGCGATGGAACGCTTCACCGCTTTCGATTTGCGCCTCGCGCCGGAGCCGTTAGGTTCGCGCTCCCACCGCGAACGGGGTATCGCTTCGGACCATGAATATTCTCTCGATCCAGTCCCATGTCGCCTATGGCCATGTGGGCAACGCCTCCGCAACCTTTCCGATGCAGCGGCTCGGCGTCGATGTCTGGCCGATCCATACGGTGCAGTTCTCGAACCATACCGGCTACGGCAACTGGAAGGGCCGCGTCTTCGACGGCGGCATGATCGACGAGGTGATGGAGGGTATCGCCGAGCGCGGCGTGCTCGCCAATTGCGACGGTGTGATCTCCGGCTATATGGGCTCGGCCGATATCGGCCATGCGATCCTCTCGGCGGTGGAGCGGGTGCGGGCGGCCAATCCCAAGGCGCTCTACTGCTGCGATCCGGTGATCGGCGATGTCGGCCGCGGCGTCTTCGTGCGGCCGGGCATTCCCGAGTTCATGCGCGAGCAGGCGGTGCCGGCCGCCGATATCGTGACGCCCAACCAGTTCGAGCTGGAATTGCTAACCGATGTCGAGATCAAGACGCTGGCCGATGCGCATCGCGCCGTGGAAGCGCTGCGCGATGCCGGCCCGAAGGTCGTCATGGTGACCTCGCTCGAGACCGAGGAAACGCCCGCCGACTCGATCGACCTGATGGCGGCCGATGCGAAGGGCAGCTGGCGGGTGCGCACGCCCAAGCTCGATGACAGCGTCAACGGCGCGGGCGATGCGATCGCGGCGCTGTTCTTCACGCATTACCTGCGCGAGGAATCGGCGGCCGCTGCGCTGTCGAAGGCGGCGTCCTCGATCTATGGGCTGCTGAGGCGCACCAAGGAGGCGGGCTCGCGCGAGATCCTGACGGTCGCGGCGCAGGACGAGTTCGTGACCCCCTCGCAGGTCTTCGCGCCGGAAGCGATCTGAGCGCATTGCGATGAAGCTGCGCGTCGGCACCTTCAATGTCGAGAACCTGCTGACGCGGCATCGCTTCGAGCCGGGCGGGCGCACCGAGACCGCCGCCGCGATGTCGCTGTTCCACTTCCCGCGGGCCGACGAGCGCGACGCGGTGGAGCGCTCGCTCGCGGTTGCGCTGGAGGACGACAAGCGCCAGATGACCGCGCTCGCCATTGCCGAGGCGCAGGCCGATCTCTGGATGCTGCAGGAGGTCGATTCACTGGCGAGCCTGCAGGCCTTCTTCGCCAACTATGTCCACCGCATCGCCGATCATCGCTACGGCCATTTCACGCTGATCGACGGCAATGACCGTCGCAGCATCGATATCGGCTTCGCGGCCCGGCGCGACCTGTTCGGCCAGGGGCAGGTCACGGTGCGCTCGCACAAGGACCTGACCTTTGCGCAGGCCGGCGTGCATGACCGCGAGCTCGCCCTGTTCGGCATCGGGCCGCAGGCCAAGTTGTTCGCGCGGGATTGCCTGGAGGTGGAGCTGACGGTCGCGGGACGGCGGCTCAGCCTGTTCGGCTGCCATCTCAAGTCGATGAACAATGGCCGCGAGGACGGACGGATCGCCACGCTGCCGGTGCGCCGCGCCGAGGCACGGGCCGTGCGCTGGCTCGTCCAGCAGCGCTTCGGCGGCGGCTGGCGCGAAGCCAACTGGATCGTGCTGGGCGATCTCAACGGTTATCGTCATGGCCTCGGCCCACGCGCCGAACTGGTCGATGAGGGCGATAGCGGCATCGAGCCTTTGCTCGACGATTTCGCCGTCGATCCGATGCAGACCCTGCCGCTGCATGAGCGCTGGACGCATTTCCGGCGTTACTGGTCGGAAAGCCAGGACAGGCTGGTCGACAGCCATATGCCGCTCGACCGCATCCTGCTCTCGCCTGTGCTGGCGGCGGCCAATCCCAAGCCGGCCATGCAGATGATCCGGCGCGGACTGCCTTACCGCGTGCCGCTCGATCCGCGCGAGCCGGACCGCTCGATGGCGAAGCTCGCGACCTGTGCGAACCGCTATCCACGCGTCGGCTGGGACCGGCCCAAGGCCTCCGACCATTGCCCGCTCACCATCGATCTCGACATCCCGGAAGGGTGACCTGATGAAACGCCGCTTCGTCACGCTCGACGTCTTCACCACGCGCCGCCATGCCGGCAATCCGCTCGCCGTGGTGCTCCAGTCCGAAGGGCTCGACACCGAGGCGATGCAGGCCATCGCCCGGGAGTTCAACCTGTCCGAGACGGTCTTCGTCGCGCCGCCGGAGAAGCCGGAGCATCGCGCCGCCGTCCGCATCTTCACGCCGGGAGGCGAACTGCCCTTCGCCGGCCATCCGACGGTCGGGACGGCGGTCTGGCTCGCGCTGACCGACGAGGCCGAGGGGAGGCCTGTCGACATGCTGGTGCTGGAAGAGAAGGTCGGGCCGGTCTCCTGCGCGGTCTCGATCAAGGGCAGTCATGCCGGCCATGCCACCTTTACCCTGCCGCGCCTGCCGGAGCTGCTCCCACAATCCGTCACGGAGGCACAACTGGCGGAGGCGCTCGGGCTCGATCCGGCCGATCTCGGCTTTGATGCGCATCGACCGAGCGTGTTCTCGGCTGGCGTCG
The DNA here is from genome assembly GCF_058800455.1 of Allobosea sp. GW822-FHT05A11. Classification (NCBI taxonomy): domain Bacteria; kingdom Pseudomonadati; phylum Pseudomonadota; class Alphaproteobacteria; order Hyphomicrobiales; family Alloboseaceae; genus Allobosea; species Allobosea sp. GW822-FHT05A11. The sequence goes on from NZ_JBXAMI010000001.1 coordinate 1,039,356, forward strand.
CCTATGCGACCGTGCCCGTCGCCGGCCGCGAGGCGATCGCCAAGGCGAGGGTTTCCGGTGCGTTCGAGCGGGTGATGGCGGCGACGCCGAACGGCAACGTCTTCGTCTACAGCCGCGAGACTGCCGAGGTCGGGCATCACTACCATGCCCGCATGTTCTGGCCAGGCGCCGGGGTCGTCGAGGATCCGGCGACGGGCAGTGCGGCTGCAGCCTTTGCCGGCGCGATCATGGCCTATGACAAGCCCGAGGATGGCGACCATCGCCTCGTCATCGAGCAGGGCTACGAGATGGGCCGGCCGTCGCAGATGGCGCTGGAGCTGAGCGTGCGCGGCGGCATGCTCGCCTCCGCGCGGATCGGTGGCTCGGCAATCGTAGTGAGCGAGGGCGTGCTGCTGTGAGCGATGGTGTCGAGAACGGCACGATCGTCTCGCTGTCGCGGGTCGATGCGCTGGTCGAGCCCTATGACTGGGCCTTCGCGCGCGAGAATCCAGAGCTGATCGCGACACATTGGGCTGCGATCAGCGCCGGCAAGCCGGCGATGTTCAACGGCCGCATCATGCTCCAGCATCGCGCCGCGATCCGCGACGGCGTGTTCGAGGCCGGCTATTTCGAGACCGATTATGCGGCCTTCATGACGTGGCGCGACGCGGGCCATCCCGGCCCCGTCATCCGCAACGGCTTCGCCATGGCGGCGCTCCGGGCCAATGACGGCGCCTTTCTCTGCGGCAGGATGGGCGACCACACGGCCAATGCAGGCAAGGTCTATTTCGCCGCCGGCACGCCGGATCGCGAGGATGCCCGCCCGGACGGCACGCTCGACCTTGCCGGCAGCGTCACCCGCGAGCTCGGCGAGGAGACGGGCCTGCGCGTCGAGGAGCTGCAGGTCGGCGATGGCTGGATGGCGTTGATCGAGCAGGGCCGCATCGCCTTCATGCGCGAGGTCAAGATCGATCTGCCGGCGGACGAGGCACGGGCGCTGATGCTGGAGCGGATGAAGCACCTCGAGGAGGAGGAGCTGTCCGACATCGTCATCGTGCGCGATCTCACTGATACCGAAAACCACGACATGCCGCCCTTCATGCGCCGCTATCTCGCACATATGTTCGGTGGCGAGTGATCTTGCCTGCCTCCCGAGAGTGATCCCATGAATTCCGCCGCGACCGACTATCCTGAAGCCCTGCCTCTGCCGGCGGAGAATCCGTTCGCGACGCGCTGGGAGACGCCGTTCCGGCTGCCGCCCTTCGCCGCGATCAAGCCCGAGCATATCAGGCCGGCCTTCGATGCGGCGCTCGCCAAGCACAAGGATGAGATCGCGGCGATCGTGGCCGACAAGGCCGCGCCCGATTTCGCCAACACGATCGAGGCGCTGGAGCGGGCAGGGCGTGCGCTCAGCCGCGTCGGTGGTGTGTTCTACAACCTGACCGGCGCCGATACGAACGAGGCCTTGCAGGCGATCGAGCGCGAGATGTCGCCGATCACCTCGCGGCACTGGTCGGCGATCATGATGGACGAGGGGCTGTTCGCCCGCGTCGATGCGGTCAACGCCAAGCGCGATGCGCTCGGTCTGGCTCCGGAGCAGGCGCGCCTGCTGGAGCGGACTTACAAGGGTTTCATCCGCTCGGGCGCGAAGTTGAACGCCGAGGACAAGAAGCGCCTCGCCGCGATCAACGAGCGGCTGGCGGGGCTCGGGACGCAGTTCAGCCAGAACGTGCTGAAGGACGAATCCTCCTACGCGCTGTTCATCGAAGACGAAGCAGGGCTCGCCGGCCTGCCTGATTTCGTGAAGGCGGCGATGGCGCGCGCAGCGGCCGATCGCGGCAAGCCCGACCAGCATGCGGTGACGCTGTCGCGCTCGATCATCGAGCCTTTCCTGACCTTCTCGACCCGACGCGATCTGCGCGAGGAAGCCTTCATCGCCTGGAGCAAGCGCGGCGAGAATGGCGGGGAGAGCGACAATCGCGCGATCGTCGCCGAGATGGTAAGCTTGCGCGCCGAGAAGGCAAAGCTGCTGGGCTATCCGACCTTCGCGCATTTCAAGCTCGACGACGCCATGGCGAAGACGCCGGAGCATGTTCGCGGACTGCTGGAACTGGTCTGGAAGCCGGCCAAAGCGCGGGCGGCGCGCGAGGCCGCCGATCTTGCGACGCTGGCGCAAAGCGAGGGCGAGAACGGCCCGATCCGTCCTTGGGACTGGCGCCATTATGCCGAGAAGGTCCGGCAGAAGACCTATGCGCTCGATGAGGCCGTGCTGAAGCAATATCTCCAGCTCGACCGCATCCGGCAGGCGGCCTTCGACGTCGCCGGCAAGCTGTTCGGGCTCTCCTTCGCGGAGCGGCCGGAACTCAAGGGCTATCACCCGGACGTGCGCATCTTCGAGGTCAAGGAGCGCGCGAGCGGGCGCCATATCGGCCTGTTCGTCGGCGACTACTTCGCCCGCGCGTCGAAGCGCTCCGGCGCCTGGATGAGCGCCTTCCGGGGCCAGCGCAAGCTCGACGGCGAGACCCGGCCGATCATCGTCAATGTCTGCAATTTCGCCAAGCCCGCCGAGGGCAAGCCGGCGCTGCTCTCGCTCGACGATGCGCGCACGCTCTTCCACGAGTTCGGCCACGCGCTGCACGGGCTGCTCTCGGACGTGACCTATGGCTCGCTCGCGGGCACGTCGGTTGCGCGCGATTTCGTCGAACTGCCCTCGCAGCTCTACGAGCACTGGTTCATGACGCGCGAGGTGATGCGCGAATATTGCCACCATGCCAAGACGGGCGAGCCGATCCCGGAGGCGCTGATCGAGAAGATCGAAAAGGCGCAGACCTTCAACCAGGGCTTCGCCACGGTTGAGTACACGTCATCGGCGCTGGTCGATCTCGCCTTCCATTCGCTGGAGGCACCGGCCGAGGTCGACCCGCTCGCCTTCGAGGCGGCGGAGCTCGCTCGCATCGGCATGCCCGCCGAGATCACGATGCGCCACCGCACGCCGCATTTCACTCATGTCTTCTCGGGCGACGGCTATTCGGCAGGCTATTACAGCTATCTCTGGTCGGAGGTGATGGATGCCGACGCCTTCAACGCCTTCACCGAGACCGGCGACGTCTTCTCGCCCGCGGTTGCGGAGAAGCTGAAGCGCTACATCTACTCGGCTGGCGACACCCGCGATGCGGCCGAGGCCTATACGCTGTTCCGCGGGCGGCTGCCGACGCCGGATGCGCTCCTGGAGAAGCGGGGGCTGGCGGCTTGAGCCGCCGCATTCCGTCATGGTCGGGCTCGTCCCGACCCTCCACGTCTTCTCTCGAGCAATGTTCAAGACGTAGGTGCTCGCCCAGAAGGGCGAGCATGATGGTACTGGCTTTTTGGCTCAGCCGGGATAACCGAACTTCGCCTTGGTCGCCCTGATCTGGCCGATCGCGCCGGCATCGTTGCCGCCTGAGCAGGTCGTGCGGGCGCGTGCGATCTCGCTGCTGACCCGGTCATGCACGCCCTTGGTTGTGTGGCCGGTCGCGAAGTCGTTATCGATCACCGCCTGGAAGCGCTCGACCTCACCGGAGCAGCCGGTGCCCGAGGGCATGCGGAAGGTATTCGGCGTCACGCCGGGCGCGGCCTGCGACGGCGGCGGCGCCGGGGGCGGGCCGCCCGATGGCGTCTGGCAGGCGGAGAGCAGGAGCGCGGCGAAAGCCGGGATAAGGATGGTAGAGACGCGCATCGGGGAGGCTCCGGCTGATCAAGCTGGGAGCATGCCCGATTCCGCGGGGCCGGCAAAGCTGCTGTCAGTCGGGCTCGGGCATGAAGAGCGCCACGACCGTGAAGAGGGCGGCGGCGCCTGCGGCCAGCCAGACCGCATCGAGCCCGATGCGGCCATGCGCGACAGCGCCGGCGATGGCGCCGCTGAGCAGACCGAGCCAGAGCACGAAATGGCGTAGGAAGGCGAGCTTCGGCCCGCCCAGCAGGGCGCCGGCGATGCGTTGCCCCATCTTCACCAGCGTTCCTGTCATATAGGTCAGGCCGATCGTGACCTCGCCGTCGCGCTGGAAGACGCTGTTCTCTGCGCCCATTGCGATGGCGAGGACGCCGGCGCCGGCGATGCCCAGCCCGATCGAGTCGAGGCCGGCCGAGATCAGCAGGGCGAGCGTGACGAAGGCGAGAACTGCCGCCTTGCGCTGGCGCCCGGCGAAATGCCCCGCGAGCGAGCCGCCGACGACGCCGAGGACGAAAAGCCCTAGGATCGTCACGGCGAGCAGGATGCCGCCGGCGTGGCGCCCGGCGAGCTCGATGGCGAAGCGGGTGGTGTTGCCGCTCATGAAGGAGACGAAGAAGCCGCCGAGGCTGAGGAAGCCGAGCGCATCGACGAAGCCCGCCAGGCCGGACAGGCAGAAGGCAAGGCCGATGACAGGCCGGTCATAGCGCATCATGCGCGGCGCTCCGACATTCTGGCCAGCCCCCCAAATGTCGCGCGACCGCCGGCCGAATCGCGCTGCGCCATCCTAATTCACAGGAGCCGTCTGTTCTTAATTCAAAACGGCATGCGACATATGCTTGCGCTGGACCCCGTGCTTCGGTTACATCCTGTCCTGTCGATGTGAGGAACGCCCGTGGTTTCGACCGCCCGCCATGACCTGACGAAGGACTGCGCCGCTGCGCAGGTCGTCGGCATGCGCGCTCGCGCTCCGTTCTCGCTTCTTGGCCTTCTTCTCCTTAGCTGCCCCTGAGGGCCGGCCGGGCATGTTGCCTGGGCGCTCAGGGGAGTGACGAGAACCGCCGACAGAAAACCCAGCGCCCGCCTTTTCCAAAATTCCGCGGCGCGCCGACACCCGGAAGCAGAACCATGACCAACCCGACCCAGTCCGGCTCCGTCCAGAAGCCCTCGGACAAGGACCGCGTCCTGATCTTCGACACCACCTTGCGCGACGGCGAGCAGTGCCCCGGCGCCACCATGACCTTCGAGGAGAAGCTGGAGATCGCCGAGATGCTGGACGCCATGGGCGTCGACATCATCGAGGCCGGCTTCCCGATCGCGTCCGACGGCGATTTCGAGGCGGTGTCCGAGATCGCCCGCCGCCTGAAGCGCGCGACCGTCGCCGGTCTCGCCCGCGCCATCAGCGCCGATATCGCCCGGGCCGGCGAGGCGGTGCGCCATGCGGTGAAGCCGCGCATCCACACCTTCGTCTCGACCTCGCCGATCCATCTGGAACACCAGATGCGCAAGACGCAGGAGCAGGTGCTGGAGATCATCACCGCGACGGTGACCCAGGCGCGCAATCTGGTCGAGGATGTCGAATGGTCGGCGATGGATGCCACCCGCACGCCGATCGACTATCTCTGCCGCACGGTCGAGGCTGCGATCAGGGCGGGCGCGACGACGATCAACCTGCCCGACACGGTCGGCTATGCCACGCCGGACGAGTATCGCGCCATGTTCAAGGCCGTCCGCGAGCGCGTGCCGAACGCCGACAAGGCGATCTTCTCGGCGCACTGCCATAATGATCTGGGCCTGGCCGTCGCGAATTCGCTGGCGGGGATCGAGGGTGGTGTCCGGCAAGTCGAATGCACGGTCAACGGCATCGGCGAGCGCGCCGGCAATGCCGCGCTGGAAGAGATCGTGATGGCGCTGCGCGTGCGCGCCGACGTCTTGCCCTACGACACCGGCATCGATGCGACGCAGTTGATGCGCGTCTCCAAGGCCGTCTCGACCGCCTGCTCCTTCCCGGTGCAGTACAACAAGGCGATCGTCGGCCGGAACGCCTTCGCGCATGAGAGCGGCATCCACCAGGACGGCATGCTGAAGAACAACACCACCTACGAGATCATGACGCCGGAATCGGTCGGCGTGACCAAGACCTCGCTGGTGATGGGCAAGCATTCGGGCCGCGCCGCCTTCCGTTCGAAGCTGAAGGAGATGGGTTACGATCTCGGCGACAACCAGCTGGAAGACGCCTTCACCCGGTTCAAGGCGCTGGCTGACCGCAAGAAGCATGTCTACGACGAGGATATCGAGGCGCTGGTCGACGAGAACATCGCGACCGCGCATGACCGCATCAAGCTGGAATCGCTGACGGTGATCGCCGGTACGCGCGGCCCGCAGCGCGCCACCATGAAGCTCGACGTCGACGGGAAGCACGTCACCGAGGAGGTCGAGGGCAACGGGCCGATTGACGCGATCTTCAACGCGATCAAAACGATCGTGCCGCATGAGGTGACGCTGGAACTCTACGACGTCCATGCCGTGACCGAGGGCACCGATGCGCAGGCCGAGGTGACGGTCCGGCTCTCGCGTGATGGCTCGTCGGTCACCGGCCGCGGCGCCGATCCGGACACGCTGGTCGCCTCGACCAAGGCCTATCTCGCCGCGCTGAACAAGCTGATGGCGCGGGGCGGCCGCCTGCACGCGCAGGCTGCGGAGTAGTCGAGGGGCGCCTCCGGGAAAGGGTGTCATCCCGCGCGCGTTGCAGCGTGAAGCGCTGCTGCGCAGACACGGGACCGCGCGCCGCGTGGGGCTCCCTTTCTCAAACGCTCCGCCAGGACGCCTCTTCCTGAGAACGATCCCGTGCGCGCCGCGGCATTGCATGCCGCGGCGCGCACGGGATCACAGCGCTGCTGCAAGCTGATCCCCTGCAATTCCGGTGGATTGCGCCGCTGCGATCTGGCGCCGGCTCGCTTTTTGCTCTCATCTGCACGTCCGGTGCGGTCGCTCCCCCGGCGACCCTGGGGAGCGCGATGCCGATGGGCTATTTTCCGAACTGGACACTGAAAACCTCCGGCGCCGTGATGCCGGACGAGCGGCTGCCGACCGGCCAGACGGTAGTTGCCGGCCTGCAGCATGTCGTCGCCATGTTCGGCTCGACGGTGCTGGCGCCGGTGCTGATGGGCTTCGACCCGAATGTCGCGATCTTCTTCTCAGGGCTGGCGACGCTGCTCTTCTTCGTCATCACGCGCGGGCAGCTGCCGAGCTATCTCGGCTCCTCCTTCGCCTTCATCGGCGTCGTCATCGCCGCGACGGGCTATGCCGGCTCCGGCCCAAATCCGAATATCGGCGTCGCGCTCGGCGGCATCATCGCCTGCGGCGCGGTCTATGCCGTGATCGGCCTGATCGTGCAGGGAGTCGGCACCGCCTGGATCGAGAAGCTGCTGCCGCCGGTCGTGACCGGCGCTGTCGTCGCTGCGATCGGCCTCAACCTGACCTCGGTCGCGATCAGCATGATCTCGGCCAGCCCCTACACGAAATGGATCGCGCTGTTCACGGTCGTCGCGGTCGCATTGGTCGCGGTCTATGCGCGCGGGTTGCCGCAGCGCCTGCCGATCCTGATCGGTGGGCTTGCCGCCTACATCCTCTATGCGCTGACGGCATCGAGCTTCGGTGCGCCGACGATCGATTTCGGCAAGATCGGCGCTGCTGCCTGGTTCGGCCTGCCGCAATTCGTGGCGCCGGTCTTCGAGATGAAGGCGATCACGCTGATCGTGCCGGTAGCGATCATCCTGGTCGCGGAGAATCTCGGCCATATCAAGGGCATCTCGGTGATGACGGGGCGTAATTTCGATCGCCTGATCGGGCGCGGCTTCTTCGCCGACGGTCTCGGCACCATGATCGCCGGCTCGGGCGGCGGCACGGGCGTCACCACCTATGCCGAGAACATGGGCGTGATGGCGGTGACCCGGGTCTATTCGACGCTGGTCTTCGTCGCGGCCGGCATCATCGCGTTGCTGCTTGGCTTCTCGCCGAAGTTCGGCGCGGTGATCGGGACCATCCCGGTCGCGGTGCTCGGCGGCCTCGCCGTCGTGGTCTTCGGCCTGATCGCGGCGACCGCCGGCCGGATCTGGGTCGAGAACAAGGTCGACTTCTCCGAGCCGAAGAACCTGATCACGGTCGCGACCGCGCTGATCCTCGGCGCCGGCGACCTGAAGCTGCCGATCTTCGGCTATGAGCTCGGTGGAATCGGTACCGCGACCTTCGGCGCGATCGTGCTCTATCACCTGCTGAACCGCCGCACGGCCTGACAATCCACAGCGCGGCCGGGCTATTCCGGCCGCGTATGAAAAATCTGTCACGGATGGGTGGACAGGGGGCGGGGCCTTTGCTACACGCCCCCTGCCTGACGCGGCTAACGCCGCTGACCGGCGGCGCTTCGTGGCGTATGGGTGATTAGCTCAGTTGGTAGAGCAGCTGACTCTTAATCAGCGGGTCGTAGGTTCGAGCCCTACATCACCCACCACGGAACCTAAGTCGCTGGTTTCAGAACGCTTTTTCTTAGGCGTCTGCGTCTTCTGAGAATCGCATTTCTCGGCCTTAAACGCAACGGTTTGCAAGCCGGTTTGCAAAATTTTTCCGGCCTCCTGAGCCTCCAACCTGCGAATGCAGGTCGTCGCCAGCTCAAGCGAACGGTGGATATAGGTGGCGTCCAATGCCCCGCCGCCCGCGACCGCGTGACCCGTGACAGCCGCAATCTCGACGATGGTGCAGCCGGCCTGAGCAGCGCGACTAGCAAACGTTCCGCGCATGTCGTGGAACGTCAGGTCGTCGATCCCCGCCGAATCGCAGGCCTTGCCGAACGACGCCCTGAAGCCGTCTTCGGTCCACGGGTTGCCGAGCGTGTTCAGGAAAAGGGCGCTTCCCTTCTCGCTGCGCGCCAGCGCGGACGCCAGAGCGTCAGGGACGGGCAGGGCGACCTTCTTCCCGGTCTTGCCCTGCTTGAGCCTCAGAACGCCGTCCTTGACGTTCCCGCGTGTCAGACCAAGCAAATCGCCTTGACGCTGGCCAGTCCATAGAGCCGCGAAGCAGACAAGCGACACCTCGGCGGAGGCATGCGCCAGCAACCGCGCGATATGATCATCCGTCCAGACCTTGTCCTTGCGGTCGCTGTCCGACAGCCTGCCGCCGCGCGCGCATGGGTTGACGGCGATCTTGCCGCGATCGACGGCGAAATTCAGCAGCTTGACCAGAACCGACCACGCATAGTCAGCCTTGCGGGGCTTATCCTGCATGCCATCGCGCCATTCCTTGAAGTCGCCTCGGATCTCCGGGGCTTTCAGTGCTTCAATCGGGACATTCCCGAACTCGGCATCGATGAGCGTCAGGTAGCGCTTGTAATCGCGCCGCGTGGATTCGTTCTTGGGGTAGTCGGTCGATTTTTCGTAAAGCCTGATGAGTCCGGACAGGCTCTCGACAGAGCTTGGCAGCACGCGCTTGGCGACGGCAGCGTTGTACGAGGCGATGAAGTCAGGCGTCCCCGGCTTGCCATTAAGGCGAGGGCCGCCGCGCCATGCGTACCAATAGACGCGCTTCTCGCCATTCGCGAGCTTCTTGGTCGCCTTGGCGATGCCCTTAAGCCGCACGTGAACCATCCCGAGCCTGCTTCCACTTCTGGTAGGGTGAAAGCTCGGCATCTGATGTAAGGCCCGAGAGCTTGTCCAGCGCCCGGTCTATGGCTGCCTTGTCATACCGAGTCGTGCCGGGGATCGACCCTGGCAGCGTCCCAGCCTTGACCAGTTGGTAGAAGCGCGAAGGCGTGACCGCGCAATAGGCGGCGGCCTCAGCCTTCGTCATTAGCCTCGGTGCGATCTGAGCCCCCCTCATGGCGAGGCCTTTGGGGCGGGGGGAAGGGGCAATGGCCTCCAAGCTGTCGGCTGACTTTCAGGGCCTAGATCGCGCCCGATTGCCCAGCCGAACGTCATCCACCGCTTGCCAGTGCCCATGTCGACTAGCATCCCGGCGTAGACACCATTGTTCCCGTAGTAGTCGAGATCGGGGCAATGGATTTGGATGGCGGTGTTTGTCGGCGCCGTGCTGATGTCCTGCCACGCCTCTGCCTGATAAGCGGTGATGGCGGCGCGCATGGCCTCGTCTCGCTTGGCCGCTAGAGCCGGCGGGATGTTGTCGTAGGCAAGGCCGATCACCTTGCAGTAAGCGCGCGATGCCGCCTCGACGATCTTCTCATCATGAGTCATGGGCGGTCCTTTTTTGTGCGCATCCGCGAGACCTGCGGGGCTGTTCTCCAGAGCCGGCTCCAAGATGCGCCGGGCACGCTCGTAGCGACGGGCAATGCCGCGCTGTTCAGGCGGCAGCGCCGCAATGCGAACCGGGTCGCTGTTGTCCAGATTGTCGCTCAGCTTGATAGCGATTAGTTCGGCGTCGCCAGTGGCAGCGATGGACTTGATCCAGTCCATGTAAGTGATCTCTTTGGTCATTCGGCTGAGCATCAGGACCAGCCAGACGGCCCGGTCAGAAAAGCCTATCCTCCGCAGATCCCCGCCAGTGACGCCGCAATCCTCAACCACGTCATGGAGCAGGGCAGCACACCGCGCATCATCGCTCACCCACGCAGGCAGGGCTGCTTCTACGCGCTCGCAGTGCTCGGCATATGGCTTACCGCCTTTGTCGGTGATGCCGTCGAACAACTCACGCATCAACTTTCGGGCGGCTTCAATCTGAGGCGCGGGAGTCTCGCGGATGCCAACCCCAAACCCTTCCCCTTCCTCTACGCGCGAGATGAGTGAGGAGAGGGTCATGGGGACACCTCGTTATTTTTTGTGGCATCCGCGAGGAGGGCTTTGCAGTCCTCCAGAGCCTCCCGATCGCATCCCTCTAGCCCACGCAGAAAGCCCCATGCGTGCTTCGTCCAAAGCGCGTCGTCGAGCGCGTTATGTTCGCCGGTCGCCTGCTGCGGGAGCTGCGGATTCCCCATGACGTGGGCCATCTGCTTCAGGTCGAGACAGAACATCGGCCAGCCTTTCGGCAGGTCCATCATCGTGCCGTAAAGCTGGCAGAGCGCGACCCAGTCGTAATCGGCGTAGTAGGCCCAGAACTCCGGGTTCGGCCCGGCGAAATCTCGGACCAAATTCGCAATCTGCCAACGCGGCCAGACATACCCTGTGAGCTTGGGGAAGACGTTCTCTTTGACCCAGTCGGACGCCCGGCTACGGTCGCAATCCGCATTCTCAAGATACAGCGTCTCACCATCTTCGCGGACCATGCCGATGCTGATGAGATCGATCGTCTTGCCGTCTTCGATGAATTCCGTGTCGAACCAGATTTTCACGACCGCTTCTCCCAACCAGGCGGGATCATCTCGTGAGCGTCGTCAGAGACCTTACGAGGCCAGAAGATCCAGATGGCGAGCTGTACGAGATAGCCAGCAGCGATCAGGGCGATGAATCCGAGAACGGCGATTTCAGCGGTCATGCCGACACCTGCTCAGTCTTCGGCGTCAGCATGTCGGTGAAGATGCTGATGTCGGTCTTGCGCTCGACTACGGGGCGGAAGCGAGTTGCCCGAAATAGACCAGATGGCGTGATGCGAACCATGTCGCGTGGAAGCAGGCCAAACTCCCTCAGGACGAGGTGCGGGCCTTGCTCGGTCTCGCGAACATCTGCCACCTCATAGATATCCCCCATCTTGAGAGGCATCTCGACGCCTAAAATTGGCTTTGCGTCTATACATTCGACCTTCTGTCCGACGTAGAACATCACCGCACCATGATTTCGAGGAGTTGCACGGCGCCATAGACGCCAGACATGAAGAGGCAGAAGCCGGCCGTTCCGGCGATTTGCTTGACGATATTCATGGCTGAGCCTCGCGGGCCTTGAGCATGGCGTCGGCCATCTGGTAGGCTTCTGAGGCGACGTAATCGTAGGCTGGCGTAGCGCCCTTATCGCCCATGTGGCACAGCCACTGCTCGCGGTCGGATGCGATTGCCGCGAAGAACCGACCCGCGAACCAGTCGCGAAGGGACATGCCGGGTTCGGCTGGGTAAGCTCCTGGGCGGTCATCATTCGGGATCGGGAAAGCCGCCCCGCCGTCCTTGATCTTCTCCGCGCTCATTGAGCTGACTCCTGTTGGGTGCGGCGGGGAGGCATGGATTTGCTTTCCGAGAGAGGACGCGACGCGGTCCTCTGCGGAGCGTATTTCTTGAAGGGAGGCCCCTTCAGCCGGGACGGCGGGCGGATGGCGAGAGCAATGCTCTTCCGCTGCGCGTCGGCTTTCTGCATGCGCGGGTTGTCCTGCTCATGCGTCTTGATGCGGTGGCAGGTCAGGCAGAGGACGCGGCAGTTCTCCAGCGTCGGCTCACCGCCAAGCCCGTCAGGCGTGTCGTGGTCGTAGTGGAAGCCGCCTACAGGAAGCTTGAGCCCGCAGGCTTCGCAATGGCCTTTCGCGCGAGCGGCAGCTTGCTTGCGGACGGTGATGGAGAACTCGCGCCGGCTCATGCGCGCACCTTGTGGTTTTTCATGTCCCCGCAGGTTTTGCAGCGGAGGCAGTAGACCGTCGTGGTGGTGCGCTCAGTGCCGTCAGACGAGCGGTAGCCATACTCGCCTTGGGAATACGTCTCCCACTGGCATTCGCGCGAACAAGGCGGGATGACGGCGTTGCCGACGATGATTTTCCAGAGCCAGCGGATCATCGACGGCCCCTCTGCCAAGCGTAGTATTCGGCATCGAGAGCGCGCCAGAGAAAGCCGCTGTCCATTTTCCCGTTGCCGCCGGACTTGCCGATATGAGATCGGGACTCCACGCCACATAGGAAGCGGATGTGTGCAGCGCAGGCGTCTTCCGTGTCGCCCCGCAATTCCAGAAAGCCCCCCGGCCCCTGCCGCTCTTGCAGAAAGCGCCAGAACTCGGGCTCTCGGGATCGCAGGGCGGCCTGCTGCGCAAGGGGCAGTTCAGAGAACGGGCGCCGCTCTTTGACTTGCTCGGGTTTGACCCGAGCATCTTCGACAAGCCGCGCCAGAGCGACGGGGATTGCCTCGCCAGAGCCCGGCGTGCCGAGGGCAGCGAAGACAGCCGAGGCCATCTCCGCAGGAACCTCGATCACGAGCTGGAGCATCTTGCGGCCCTGGATATGCTTGTAGGTGGCAAAGTCGCCAGAGATTGCGGCGGGGGCGCTCATGTCAGCCTCTAGAACGGGATATCGTCATCGAGGCCGGGGCCGCTGCCGTAATCCTGCGGGTAATCATCCGCAGAGCCGGACGGCCGCTGGAGCGCCTGATACTCAGGGCTCGACTTGATGACGGCCTGCAAATTCTCGCTGAGCTTGCCGAACGTCTCCCGGTCGAAATCCTCCGGGTCGAGCGACAGATAGATCGACTCGTTGATCTGCTCGCCAGCCACCATACCCTTCGGCAACTTCATGATGCCGGAGAGGTTGGCGTAGACCTTGCCGGCTTTCTCCTGATGGATGACAGAGATGATGCAGCCGACGCCGATCAGGCGCTTGACGTTGAACCCGCCGGGGCCGAAATCCTTGTCCACGAATGGCAGCCCGCGCCAGTTCTCCAGCGTCTTGCGGAGCGTGGCCTTCTCGTGCATCGACCAAGTGTAGCGGCTGGAGATGGTGAAGGGCCGACCATCCTCCATCCGAACGTCGGGGTCCGTGATCTCCCAAGAGATCATGACCTTGCGAGCGGACTTGCGCTCCCCCTGGAACTCGGAAACCTGTGTCCCGAGATCAATGAGGCGGTAGCAGATTGCCGGGTGCGTGCCGGCGGGCGGGGGCGTGAAGTTCCCGCCTTCGGAAGGCATGGGGAGATGCATTGAACGCTCCTATTTCGTGCGAACGGTGAGGCGAGAGCCGCCATTGCTGACGACGACGCCGGGGATTTCCTCGCCAGCCTTCACGGCGGCGTTGATGGCGGTCTTGTCGATCTCGCGCTTGATGCGGATGAAGCGCTCGGGGATCGAAGCCTCGTCCTCGATGACGACTGACGGAGCCGCTTGGCTTACCGAGATGGTGGCGCTCGGCAGCGTGACCTTCGACAAGCCAGCCGCCGCCATGACGCGCTCGATCGCCTCGCCATAGCCATCGCCACGGCGCTCCAGACGAGCCTTGCGCTCCCTCAGGTCGTTGACGGGGGCCTTGACGCCTTCGGCCATGCCATAGGCTGCCTCGCGCTCCTGAACGAGCTTGGCGAGGACGTTGTTGATGTCCGTCTCGCCTTCCAGGGTATCGGCGCGAAGGTTCTCGTCTTCCTCAAGCTCGGGGTAGACGGCCAGAAGGTCGGTAATCTCGCGAACGACGCGATAGACGAGCTGGGGGTTCATCGGGCGCCCCGCAAAGCCGAGGTGATGAACTCGCCAGCCAGCGCGGCAGCCTTGGCCGGCGATGTGAGGCGGGCGTATTCCTCAAGAGCCTGACGAGCAGACCACTCGATGATCTCGGCAGACACGTCATGGCCCTGATCGTCGATCAGACCGGAGAGGACGGCGCGGACGCCGGCTTCATTGCCGCCGGGCGCGTCCCAGAAGCGCTCCATGGCGGCAGGCAACAGAGCTTCGATTTGCGAGGTGCTCATGACTGAACTCCCTTTCGCAGCCATTTGAGGATGCGCAGGCAGAGGCCCTTGCGGGCGCCGTCCTGCATGCGAGAAGCGACGCTGAGGGCTTTCCGAAGAAGAACCTGGGAGCCTTGAGCATCACCGGAGGCGAGAGCGCGCTTGGCTCCCGCAATGTGAAGGTTGAAGGCGGGGAGCATCACTCAGCCGCCCACATGCGACGATCTTCAGCGCGCATTTCAGCAGCCTGATCGGCGCGATATTCGTCCTCTTCGCCGGCTTCGCTCAGAAGGTCAGCATTGAGGTCGGGGTCGTTTTCGATGACGGAGGCCAGCCAGCCGGTGACGGCTTTGCGCTCGGTCAGCTTCTTGCCGAAGCGCCACGTCTCAATAAGGGCCTCGATGGACTGGATTTCGACAGACGGCCCGTAGGGCGGATCAACACGATCGCCGGCAAAGCCAGGCTCAACCGTGTACTGGATCTCGACGGGCATCTCTGTGCTGCCGACGTTGAGATAGATCGTGTGGCTGTAGGTGTAGGCCATGGCTCAGGCCTCCACCGAAGCCAGGGCGCGCTCAGCGTCAGCCCGCGTCTCGAACGGGCCGCACAGGCTGCCTTCGCCGCGTTCATCCCACGCCGGAAGAGCCCACGACGGTTCGTCGCGGTTCCAGTGCGCAAACTGCTCGATAATGAAGCCGGTATTCCCTTCGCCGTATTCGGCGTAGTCCGCGACCTGAAGGTCTCCGATCCGTGGGGTGGCCATTGCCGCCGTCTCCTCTGTTCGTGAGGAGAAGTTCGCATATCGCGAACCATGGCGCAACATTTATTTTCGCCATTTGCGAACTTTTGTTCGCGGCGGACGAACGCCACTGACGTACCCTGTCAGCAGGCGCGCGAAATCCCCGCAATTCAACGGGGTTGCTTAACCAAATATGGGAATAAAGTCTCCTGCTGACTCCCCCTGTCAGCGCACTGACATTACGGTCTTGCCTACGGTGAACAAACCGTAAACATTAAAACAAAGGGGAGGCAAATGGACGAGGACACCGAGCTAATCGAGGTTCTTACGGCTTGGGCTTCTCTGCCTGGTCGGCAGCGTCGGAAGGCGGTGGAGCATTTTCGCCTTCTGCTTCAAGAAAGCGAAGATAGGACTGAACCTGCCCCATCTTCCCACGGCTCCGAAGTTTGCGGATCAGATCCGCCGCTTGCGCAATCTCCTGGTCGTCGTCCGAAGACAGGGTGACGCCGATAATCTCCGATACCTGGGTGTCATAGAATTTCGCCACCCGCGCCAGCCAACGCGAGCTTAGCGGCCGCTTGTCTCGCTCCATCTCGGACAGGTAGCCCTTCGACGTTTCGATATCAGCCGCGAGCTGGTCAAGCGTCAGGCCCTTGGCCTTTCGCCACTTTTTTAGCTGCGCACCAAGAAAGAGCTTGTCGTCCGTATCCATGGCGCGAGCATAGTTCGCAGCTCGCGATTCTGCGTGACGCAGATTGCGAACTTTGGGGTTGCGGTTAAGTTCGCGATATGCGAACATGAGCCTATGTCACCTCTTCTCGCATACCGCGCTCTCAACGAGCTGACGCTTCAGGGGCTTGCCGCCAAGATCGGTACGAGCCCCGGATACCTTCATGATTTGGAGAAGGGACGCCGGAAGCCGTCGCCCCGCCTCGTGCTTGCTATCGAGAAGGCGACGGGCATCCCGCGCCACACGCTGCTCCCCGAAATCTTCGGGAGAGCGGCATGAGCGGCCAAGCCAAAGACCGCATGGAGCGCATTCTCCATCTCCTGACCGAGATCGATGAGATCAAGGAAGTCATCCGCGAGGTTTACGCAGAGGAGAAGGCTGACGGCGGTGACAAGACCGCCATGGGCGCGGCCATCGCCATCATCCGCAAGCGCGCCAAGCTCGGCGCCGATGTTGTCGAAGAGCGTGAAGGCCTCGTCGCCACGTATTTGGCGGCACACGACGCCTCGCACACGCATGCACGTGAGGCTGCGTAGATGGACCTGAAACGCACATTCGGCCTCACCAAGAGCGAAGCCGCAATCATCAGCGGGATGCTGGATGGAATGCCGGCCACTCGGGACGAAATGCTCGGCTCGTTGATCGCGCTCGATGGCCGTCTCTTCCGCGACCCCACCGTGGTCAAGGTGATGCTCTGCCACGCTCGCCGGAAGCTTGCCGCTGCGGGCGTCAATGTCCACCGAGGTAACCGCCATCGCGGGCCATGGATCGATGCGGACGGCATCCGCCGCATCCAAGAGATGGCTGCCTGACATGGCCATGTTCCTCGCCATCCTCATCAGTCTTTGGGTTGGAGCCATAGGCGGGTACTTCGCTCGTGATTTCGCCATCGCTTTCTCGATGGGGGACTGAGCATGACCGCTTACCGCCTCATGCTCGTCTTCACGGCGCTCCCTGTCTGCCGCTTCGCCATGCTCCTGCTGGAGCTTCGCGGATGAGCATCACCATCACAGGAGACCGCGCTGAATTGAAGCTCCCGAGCGGCGAAATTGCGATCCTTGATGCGTGCGATGTGCACCTTCTGGACGGCGCTTGCTGGTGGGCGGACCCGAGAAAGCGGACGACATACGTTCGAGGCCAAAAATCTGGCGTGAAACTGCGGCTGCACAGGCTGATTTGCGCGGCAGCTGAAGGGTTGGTTGTAGACCATGCCAACGGCAACGGGCTCGACAATCGGCGCTCCAATCTTCGCGTTTGTACTCCTGCTCAAAACAACGCGAACCGCGTTGGCGGAAAGCGCGAAACAGCAGGGGTTAGATTTGATCCTCGCCGTAGGAACTGGCGAGCAGAAATCTGCTCTGACGGGCAGCGTTTTTATCTTGGCACTTTCGGGTGCTGTGCCGACGCTGTCGCCGCAAGGGTCGAAGCGGAAGCGCGGCTCCATGGGGAATTTTCGTGGAGGATCCGGTGACCGGCTTTCTCCGCAAACTCCGGGGCGGCCTCAACAACCGCCCCGGCTTTTCTCTCGTCCATCGTCTCGCGAACCCCTGCAAGAACCCGCGCCACGATGTCTCCAAGCCGCTCCATGAACGCTCCTCCTGTCCCCAGACAGGAGCACGTCATGAAGAGCACCGTCCGCCGGGATTCCCGGCTTTTCACGCCTACGGAGTACAGCGACATGGGTAGCGTCGCATCCATAGCTGCGTTCTCACGCAGCCTGATCAAACGCGAGCAGATGCGGAGCGGCGGTGACGCCGAGGCTGCCATTCGACGGGTGGCCAATCGCATCAAGGTCGGCCCTGGCACCATCGCCAATCTCGTCCGCAACCGCGTCAAGACGATCTGTTTCGACATGGCTCGACGCATCGTCAACGCGGCCATCACCGACATCGAGAACGAAAAGAAGGCTCTCGAAAATGAGCATCAAGCCCTTGTGGCACTGGGCCATCACGCGGATCCGTCTGCTCTGGCTTCGGTGGAGCAGGGCCTTGCCATCGTCAGGGAAGGACTGGCGCGGATGAGGGGCGGACAATGACCCTCGCAGCAATCGAATACACAGCCGACAACGTCGACCAGATGCTGGCAGATTACGCAGCTCGGCGGCGCAGGCTCTATCAGCCCGCACCAAAGGCCCCACCGCCAGCGCCCAAGCTCGTTGTCGTGGCCCCTGAGCCGGAACCTGAGCCTGCGCCCGATCCGTTGGCGCAGTACCGTCTCGCCTACGACAACGCCATGGACCCCAAATGGGGCGTCCAGATTGCCAAGCGCATCCTCCGGGAGACGGCGGCAGAGTGCGGGTTCTCTGTCGCAGATATCCAGAGCGATATGCGTCGCGCTCCCTTAGCCCGCGCTCGCCAACTCACCATGTGGCGCATCGCCAAGATGACGCAGCTCTCCATGCCTCACATCGCGAGGATCATGGGGGATCGCGACCATACGACGGTTCTCCATGCGATCCGTCGCATCAACGGCATCCTTGGAGAGAACGTCCGCTCGGTCGGCAAATGGCAGGGGAGCAGACAATGAGCCGCGCTGCCGCCAAGACAGACTTTGAGCCTGCCATCCTCCGTCTCTGGAAAGAGGGCAAGGACACCAAGGCCATATCCGAGCGCCTGATGCTCCCTGAGAGCGAGGTGGCGAACAGCCTTGCCCGCGCTCGTGATCGGGAGCGCAGCCGATGAAGGTGCTCGTCCTCAACCTGCCTTTGCCGCCCAGCACGAACAAGCTCTACGCCAACGTTCCAGGCAAAGGGCGTGTGAGGACGCGCGAGTATCGCCGTTGGTCCTGTGCCGCTCTGAGCTATTCGTGGCTTAGCAAGCCGAAGGGTGGCTTTCCTCATTTCGAGGGCGCCTTCGATATTCAGATCACGCTCCCGCTTAAGATGCGGGGCGACATCACGAACAGGATCAAGGCCGTTGAGGACTGGCTGAAGAAGCCGGCCGGCATCGTCTCTGACGACAAGCACACCCACAGGGCAGTTGTCGCGCGCGGCTCTGACATCGAGCCCGGTTTCTGTCGCGTCCACGTCTACGAGACGAAGGAGGCCGCATGAGCGCTCCCTGGCTGAAATTCTACCCGTCAGACTGGCGCGCTGACCCAGCCTTGCGCATGTGCTCCTTGGCCGCGCGTGGGCTGTGGATGGAAATGTTGTGCCTCATGCACGAGGCGACCCCGCGCGGCTTCCTGCTCGTCAACGGAAAAGCTCTGACGGTTGGCCAGATGGCCACGCTCGCTGGGTGTGGCCCCGATGACGCGAAGGCCCTGCTGGCAGAGCTGACAGACGCCGGGGTTCTCAGCCGCGACGACAGCGGCCTGATCTTCAGCCGCCGCATGAAGGCGGACACCGAGAAAGAGGCCAAGGATAAGGCCAATGGCGGCAAGGGAGGTAATCCCTCTTTGAAGAAGGGGGTTAACCCCCCGGATAACCCTGAGGATAAAGCCCAGAAGCCAGAAGCCAGAGACCAGAAAGAACCACCAGCTGACGCTGGTGGCGACGCGCCGGCTGTCTCTCTCGTCGACCAGCTTTGGACCGATGGCATCCTGACGCTTGAGACGATGCACGTCGTTCCGCCCAAGGCCCGCAGCATGGTCGGCAAATGGCTGAAGGACACCGGCAGCGACGCCGGCCGCGTCCTGTGGGCGATCAACGAGGCCTCAATCCACGGCAGCGGCGATCCCATCCCCTACATCGCCCGCGTCTTGTCGGATCGCTCGACGGAGCAACGCGCTCCCCCTCGCCAAGCCAAACGAAACTCTCTCCTCGAAGGCCTGGAAGAAATCGAAAACCTGAGGTTCGGAAGCAATGTCCAGCCATTCGCCCGCATCGCAAACTGAGGCCACCAACGCCCTGAAGCCGCTGTTCGTCGCCTTCCCGGCGGAGCGCGGCAACGGCATGGGTGGTGCTGCCACCTACCTGATGGCTGTCGAAGGCTATTCGCTCCCGGCCATCCAGAAGGCAGTGACCCGGCTCATCCGAGGCGAGTTCGACTGGTTCGGCGCCCGGTTCCTGCCAACGACGGCCGAGCTGTCCCGCGCCTGCCGATACTGCGAAGACCTGATTGCACCGCCGAAGCGCATGGCCCTGCCGGCTCCCGGTGATGTCGAGCCGACCGAAGAGGAATGGTCCCGTCGCAAAGCCCAAGCCGACGCAGCCCGCGAGCGGTTCGGCATCAAGCCTTCGACCGGGGAGATAGTCGTCGATCGTGAAGCCATGCCTGAAGCCCTCAGGGCAGAGCGGGACAAGGAGGTGGCCAAGGCTGCCGCGAAGCTCAAGGGCGAGCGGTTCGAGCTCTCCGACGAGGCCATGGCGATCTTCCGCGAGGGTCTTTCTGATCGTGTCGTCCCCAGCCCTGACGAGCAGTTCGACCAGTGGAGCAGGGAGGCGGCGGAATGAGTGAGATACCCGAAGGTTGGATTCTTGTCCCAAAGGAACCGACGCCTGCGATGATCGACGCAGCTTGGCGAACAATTCAGACCGTTCCTGCGGACGCTCGGATGGCGGTTCTGCTCGCGAGCCCGCGTAGCGCTCATCAGGTCAAGATGCTGAACCGCTGGAGGGCCATGGTTGCTGCCGCTCCGAAGCCTCCGGAGACGCTCCCGGAACACGCGGATGCCAACTCAAATCCTTACGACACCCAGAACAAGGGAGAGCGCGCGGCATGAGTGGGATTATGGGTGGCATCCGCGCGCCTGACGGCAAGCGCCTCACGGTAGTTCAGATCGACGTGCTCGGTATCGCGGTAGACCGGGGCATGGTCGATTATTACCAAGCCGCTGAAGCTGGAGCGCAGGGCGCAACCCTGTCCAGTTTGGTCAAGAGGGGGCTTCTCGCGAAATACACGTTCGCGAACGGCAACCGCTGGCTGCCGACAGATGTAGCTCGCGCGACGCTGGAAGGCACTGGCCGGAACCTAGTGGATGCGCACTCAAAAAATCCTCTCATACCAGGAGGGCGGTAGGGTGAGTGAGCCCCGCGAAGAATTGAAGCGAGCCGGCCGCCTTGATGACGATGCAGCACGGCTTGAGCGGTGGGCGGATCGCGAACCGATCAAGTCATGCCGAGAGGCCTTGCGGGACCAGGCTATCGACCTCCGGGCTGAGGCCGCGGCCATTCGGATCTTCGCCATCTCCCCCCAACCCAAACAGGAGCGAGTAGCATGAGCCTATCACGTCGAGGAATCTTCGGACTGTTCGCAGCAGCCCCGGCTGCCATTGTGGCGGCCAAGGCGTCCGCTGCCCAACCCGCGCCTGTGCCGGAGCCCAAGTTCTTTAAGGGCGAAATCCGCGCCGCCATCTCTCATTTCGAGACCCGGCCGTTCGAGGGCTACACGTTCACCTCGTCCAACGGGGGCCATAGCCACACCTTAGCCACCCCTCAACTGCCCAGCCACAGGCATTCCCTCACGTATGCCGATTCCGTCGCGGTCATTGGCTACGAGCAGTGGAACGGAGAGCGCTGGGTTCCGATCAACCTCGGGGCGAAGGACTGAACCATGGCGAAGGCTGGAGACGCGCGATGAAAGGCAAGATGCACAAGCTCTGGGGCAAAGCCTCTCAGCAGACACACCGCGTTGCGTCCACCTATCGCACCGATCGCAAGGTCAAGGAGATGATCGGACCTCCGCGTCCGGCGGCTCTGGCACACAAGATTCCGGTCGTCCTGGAGAATGACAGGATCGTCCACCCGCGCGTCTGGACCATCATGCACACTGGGCCTCAACAGGAGATGGTTGCGGTCGCACAGCTCAAGCAATTCGGTTACGGAGCTTACTGCCCTGTCATCACCCGATGGGTTCGCGTCGGCAGCCTCAAGCGGATTAGGCATATCCCGCTCTTCCCCCGGTACATCTTCGTTTCCGTCACCGAGGACACGAAGCGCTCCTTGAATGCCTGCTCTTGGGGAAAGCCGATTGCCACCGGCAATCATGGCGATATGCCCTTGTTCGATGGCAGGGCGATCTACGCCATCAGCGACGCGCAGGCAGCCGGCGTCTACGACGAGGCCAGGGCAGAGGCAGAGCGCTTCGCGGAACTGGAGAGGCTGAAGAAGGCTCGTCTCCTGCTGAAGGAAGGCGACGATGTCCGCGTGGATTACGAGGCCTGGGAGGACATTGGCGCAACAGTCGTGTGCATGCCGGCCGCTGATCGCGTGATCCTGCTCATGAATCTGCTCGGGCGCGCAACAAAAGTGACCGTGCCGCTTGACCAAATCCGCCCGGCAGCGTAGATTTCATCATCGCGGTTCGGGCAGCATGATTTGCACCCGGACTGCTACGCATTTCCCGCCCGGAGCCCCAAAGGCTGCCGGGCTTTTTCATGGTAGACTGCTCTCATGGACAAGACAGCTATCGGAAATGAACTTCGCAAGGCCGGGGCCGAAACCGTTGGGTTCCAGGACAGCTTCGGCCATCTCATCGGCATAGGCGTGACCATCGGTGACAAGCGCCATGCAGTTGCGTGGGACGAGGGCTCAGACAAGAGCGCCGAAGCGGTCGCTGATCTCAAGCGGTGGCTCGCTGAAAATAGGTGAGTGATGGCCGCTCGTAAGCAGCTCTGGCACCCTGATGCGGTGCGCGAGAAAATCCAGGCAAGTCAGCTCATCAACCGTCTGACGAAGCACGCGCTTTCCGACAAGCCAATCATGGACGCATCGCAGGTCACCGCAGCCACGAAGCTGCTGGGCAAGGTATTGCCAGACTTGTCCGCGACGACGCTGTCAGGCGGCCTCGACGTGACCACGCAGACCAAGGAACAGCGTGATGCCGCAGTCGCAGCGGCTGCAAGAGCTGACCGCTGAGGATTACGCGTTCTCCCGGCTCATCTCGTATGCGGCCTACCAATGGCCGGGCTATCGAGACGCACCGCACCACAGGTTGATTGCGAGGCACCTAGAGCAGGTTGAACGGGGCGAGATCACCCGCCTCATGATCACGATGCCGCCGCGCCACGGCAAGAGCATGCTGGCCAGCGAGTTCTTCCCGGCTTGGTATCTCGGGCGCAACCCGGACCACTACGTCGTCACCGCGACTTATGCGCAGGAACTAGCCGACGACTTCGGCCGCAAGGTCAAGAACCAGATCGAGGATAGCGGGTTCAAGGCCATCTTCCCCGGCGTTGGCCTGGCTGACGACAGCAAGAGTGCCAAGCGGTTTCACATCGAGGGAGAGCTAGGCGGCATTGAGCACGCTACCAGTCAGCGCGGCGCCTTCTACGCGGTTGGCGTTGGCGGCCCACTGACAGGTCGCGGCGCGCATCTGCTGCTGATCGATGACCCGGTAAAGAACCGGGAGGACGCGGAATCAGAGCTGATCCGCAAGAAGACGAAGGACTGGTACACGTCGACTGCATATACCCGCCTCATGCCTGGCGGGCGCGTCGTGGTCATTCAGACCCGGTGGCATGAAGACGACCTGTCGGGATGGCTTCAGGCTGAGCACGATCACGAAGGATGGGTTGTCCTAGACCTGCCGGCCATCAGCGATGACGGCAAGGCTCTGTGGCCTGAGCAGTACGACATCGAAGCGCTGGAGCGTATCAAGCGAGCGCTTCCGCCGCGCGATTGGTCCGCGCTCTATCAGCAGCGGCCAACGCCAGACGAGGGTGATTATTTCAAGGCTGACTGGTTCAAGCCGGCCAAGACCCCGCCTGTCGACCATATGCGAATATATGGCGGTTCTGACTACGCGGTGACATCGAACGGCGGCGACTACACGGTCCATGCCGTTGTCGGCGTCGACCCAGACGGCCGCATGCATTTGCTGGACCTGTGGCGCAAACAATCGGCATCCGACGAATGGGTCGATGCATGGTGCGATCTGGTCAAGAAATGGAAGCCGCTCGGATGGGCGGAAGAGACAGGACAGATCAACGCGGGCGTTGGCCCCTGGCTTGAAAAGCGTGCTCGGGAAAAGGGCGCGTATGTCTTTCGGGAGCAATTCCCGACGCGCGGCGACAAGGCCGTCCGCGCTCAATCGATTAGAGGCCGCATGGCGATGGATGGGCTCTACATCAGCCCAGATGCGACGTGGCGTGCCGATCTCATTTCAGAATGCCTCCGCTTCCCGGCAGGCGTCCACGATGACCAAGTGGACGCGCTGGGCCTCGTAGGACAGCTCCTCGACAAGATGATGGATGGCAAGGCGCCGAAGGCTGGCAACGACAAGCCGCCGCCAGGCTTCTCCCGCATGTCCAGTCGGCCGAGCGCACCAACCATGGCGGTCTAGATGGCGCTACTCACCACCAAGGCTGTGAGGGACGACGAGGGCGATTTCGCCTCTCTCTCGACCCTGACGCGCCGCCATCAGGACTATTGGACCAACAAGGACCCGGAGCGGAAGGAAACTCGTATCGCCCGTCAATATTACGACGGCGAACAACTCAGCCATGACCAGCTTGAGGTCTTGAAGAAGGAAGGCCGCCCGGCTGTCGTCTATAACGAGATCCAGCCGAATATCGATGGCGTTGTCGGCACCGTCGAGCGGCTTCGTCAGGACCCGAAGGCATTCCCGCGCACGCCCAAGCATGAGCAGGGCGCGGAGGTCGCAACGTCGGTGCTCAACTACGCGCTAGACGCCTGCAACTGGAAGGCCATCACGCCGCGCGTCGCGAAGACCGGCGCGCTCGATGCGGTGGCCGGCGTTGAGATGGCCTTCACGGAAGGTGACGTTGGCGACCGCGAAATCACGCTGAAGCCGATCGATGCGGAGACGTTCTTCTACGACCCTCGCTCGGTTGAGAACGACTTCTCGGACGCCCTCTACATGGGCGTCTCGAAGTGGCTCGATGTCGATGTCGCGAAGGGCCTGTTCCCTGACAAGGCGAAGGACATCGAGGATATCTCGACACAGGGCGGATATCAGGAGGAATGGAACCTCAACGACCGTCAGAACCTTTGGGTTGTAACGAACGAGCGCAAAATCCGCATCGTCGAGCAGTGGTACAAGCGCAAGGGCAAATGGAAATACGCCTTCTACACGGGCGGCATGGTCCTGCGCGAAGGCGATAGCGAGTTCTTCGACGAGAAGGGGCGCACGACATCGCGCTATCTGGTGTTCAGCGCGAATGTGGATTGGGAGGGTGACCGCTACGGCTTCGTCCGCAACCTCAAGCCGATCCAGGATGAGATCAACAGCCGGCGCTCGCTGGGCCTCAAAGCACTCATGGCGACGCGCGTATACGTCACCGAGGGGACGGTTCCCGACGTTGAAGACCTGCGAGCGGAGATCAACCGTCTCGACGGCGTGGTGCAGACGCCTTCCGGCGCCAAATTCGACGAGCGCGACAACGCGGCGAAGGCTCAAGGCAACCTTGAGATGTTGCAGGAGTCGAAGCAGCAGATGGACCGGCGCGGCCTGAGCCCGCCAGTTTCGGCAGAGGCCGGCGCTCCGAAAGACCTGTCCGGTCGCGCCATCCAACTGCTCCAGCAAGCAGCGCTTGCCCGCATCGGCCCGTTCTTGCTGTCCTATCGGGATTGGAAGCTGCGTGTTTATCGCGCGATGTGGAACCAGATCCAGCGCAATTGGACCTCGGAGCGGTGGATTCGCGTCACCGACGATGACGGCTTGGCGCAGTTCATGCCGATCAACCAGGTGACGTTCAACGAGATGGGACAGCCCGTCATCCAGAACCCGATGGGCTCGCTGGATATCGATATCGTCATCGACGAAGGGCCGGACAGCGTCACGCTGATGCAAGACACCTTCGACACGCTGGTGCAGCTTTCGTCGAGCGGCCAGCCTGTCCCCCCCGACGCTATTATCGAGATGTCGAACCTGCCGGGTTCGATGAAGAAGAAGATCCTCGACAAGCTCCAGCAGGCTCAGCAGCAGCCTAATCCAGAGGCACAGGCGGCACAGGCCAAACTTCAGCTTGAGCAACAGAAGATGCAGATGGAAATGCAGGCGAAGCAGCAGGGCGCGCAGCTTCAGGTGCAGACCGCTGCGGCGCAACTCCAGATCGATCAGCAGAAGGCCGCGCAGGAAGCCGAAATCTCGCAATTCAGGGCATCCTACGAGGCGCAGATCGCCCGTGAGAAGGCCGGGCTCGAAATGGAATTGGAGCGCCAGCGCGCCGCCAACCAGATCGAGATCGAGCGCATCAAGGCCAACGCTTCCATTCAGGCCGGCGCGATGAAGGCAGAAGCGCAGACAGAGGCTGCACGCAACAGGCAGGCTGCCACGGCCGAGGCCTGACGAGTTCGCACGCGCCAGCGATACCGGCGCATCGAACGCTTGCCCAGCGATAGAGGGCGAAACCCACGCAACTCCGCGAAAGTGAGAACGAAACCATGTCGAATGGTGGCGAACAGGATGTCTTTGACGCTGCGCTGTCCGGTGGCGAAATCCCGGAAATCGAAACGACGGCAGCCCTCGAGCCGATTGCATCGGAGGCGACTGCGGAACCGGCCAAGGCTGAGCCGACCCCGGTAGCCGAGCCTGCGAAGCCGGAAAACGAGGCCTTCGTCCCGAGTTGGCGCCTTCGTGAGATCAACGAGGAGAAGCGCCAGCAGGCCCGCGAGCTGGAAGAGCTCCGCGAGTGGAAGGCCAAGATCGAAAAGGAAAGGCAGGAGGCCGAGAAAGCCGCCAACCCGCCTGACATGTGGGAGAAGCCCGACGAATATGTCGGCGTCCATGTCGAGAAGGCCCTGAGCCCCGTCCAGAAGGCGGTTCAGGAGGCCACGGCGCAGACACGCGCCGTCGTCGAGAACTTTTCGAAGAAGGATGCGATCCGCGAGCACGGCGCCGAGAAGGTCGATGCCGCTTGGAAGGCGCTCGACGCGGCTATCAACGCCGGCCAGATGAACAAGGACGCCGTCCTTGGCGAACTCAACAAGTCCATGGACCCGTTCGGGGACATCATGGCCTGGCACAAGCGCCACTCGTTCGAGCAAGAGGTTCAGGGCGACCCGCAGGGTTGGATGCAGCGCAAGCAGGAAGAGCTGCTGAAGGATCCTGAGTTCCTCGCCAAGGCGCTCGCCGCCGCGCGCGGTCAGGCGACCCCCGTCACCACCACCCAGACCGTCCGGCCCGGCAATGTGACGCCGCTGCCGTCTCTCAACGCAACCCCGCGAGCCGGTGATGAGGGCGATGAGCCCGAAGACCCGGCCGATGTCTTCAATTCCGCACTCAACGCAGGCCGCAGCCGGCGTGGCTAGGAGCTAGACCATGGCGATCCTGAATTACGCGCTGACCGATTTGGAGCGCGGCAACCGAGACGCCGTTTTTGTTCGCGTCAAGGCCGGCGCCGCTCTCGTCGCGGGACAGAAGCTCGCCATTACCAACGGTATCGCCACGTTCAGCGCCAGCGGGACGTATTTCGCTCAGCAGAGCGTGCGGGCGGGCGATGTCTTCTGGGCTCGCTATCCGCAGGGCTCCGTGCAGCCGACCCCACCGCCTTCGAATAGCGTCCTGCCCGCCATCACCGGCACGCCAACGGTTGGGCAGACCCTGACCGCCAGCAACGGTACATGGACGGGCTCTCCGACCTACACCCGTCAGTGGAAGCGCGACGGCGCCAATATCTCGGGCGCGACCGCGACGACTTATCTTCTGGTCGCTGGCGATGCTGACAAGACCATCACCGTGACGGTCACCGCCACCAACTCCTTCGGCGCAACCGCTGCCACCAGCGCAGGGGTTGGGCCTGTCGCTGCCGCCTAAGCGGCCCGACACCCGCCTACCGCCTACCTCGTCCGCGCCACGATAGAGCGCGCCCCGCACGTTCGACCACGAGACGGTCAATCCGAACCCGCTGCCCGGCTGAGGACCGGGCTGAATCTTCATCCGACAGGGGAGCCCTGCGCGGGCGCCTTGTCGTGTCTTCAGGACACTCGAAATGGCTGTCTCAACGGTTCAGACCAACAACCGCGGAATCATCTTCCGCAACAACATCATCCGCGAGTATGTGCGCGGAAACATGTTCTCGCCGTACATGGGCAATGACGGCACTGCCGTTATTCGCACCTTCCTGGAAACGGGCAAGTTCGGCGGCGATCAGATCAACGTCCCGCTCGTCAAGGCCCTGCGCAACACGGCCATCGCGACCGGCACGCTGACCGGCAACGAAGAGGCCATCGACAACTACGGTTGCCGGTTCTGGCTCGACTGGGCGCGCAACGCCGTCACCGCCACCAAGGCCGAAGTCAAGAAGGGCTCGTTTGACCTGTTCGCGCAGGCTCAGCCGCTCCTTTCCGACTGGGGCAAGTCGCTCCAGCGCGACGAGATGGTGCTGGCGATGGCTTCGATCCCGTCCGAGTCGGCCCCGGCCAACCTCGGTACGACCAACGGCCAGCGCGTCAACGGCCAGCTCTACACGGTGGCGAATGCCGCCGCGAAGAACGCCTTCAACGCCTCGAACAGCGACCGCCTGCTCTTCGGCAACGAGTTCGCGAACTACAATGCGACTCACGCCACGGCGCTCAGCAACATCACGGCTGCGGACGACAAGTTCTCGGCCAAGACCGTGCGCCTCGCCCGTGAGAAGGCCGAAGACGCCGACCCGAAGATCGAGCCGCTGTCCACGGACGACGGTTACGAGCGGTTCGTCATGTTCGTCGGGTCGCGTTCCTATCGTGACGCATGGGCCGATCCCGAGATCTATCAGGCCAACAAGGATGCCCGGCCGCGCGAAGGCTCGACCTGGCGCAATAACCCGATCTTCCGCGAGGGTGACTTGCTCTACGACAACGTCATCATCCGCAAGGTCCCCGAGATCGACAAACTCGCTCTCGTGGCCGGTGCGGGCGCGTCGAGCGTTGACGTGTCGATGTCCTTCCTCTGCGGCCGCTCGGCGCTGGGGTTGGTCTGGGGCCAGATGCCCGAGCCGACCAAGCTCGATGACACAGACTACCAGTTCAAGAAGGGCGTCGGCATCGACATGGCGTACGGCGTCGGCAAGGTGTTCTTCAAGAACACGGCCAACTCCAACCTTACGCAGTGGGGCATCGTGACGGTGTTCACTGCGGCGCCGGCCACCGCGTAACGGCACAGAACGACACAGAGAGGGGCGGTCCTGCGAGGCTGCCCCTTTTGTTTTGCTGAGGGCTCGTCAATGCCGAAAACGCGGAATGATCTTGTCAGGCGGGCATGGGCACTCCTGTTCAAACCGGCTGAAGGTGAAGAGCCCCCGGCTGGCGACCTGAACGTCATCAACGCGCTCGTTGGCCCCGTCATCGCTCAGCTCACGACATCCGGCACGATTCAGATCGGCAACCCAAACGAGATTGACGATCAGGTGTTTCTCCCGCTTTCGACCTATCTGGCCAACGAGAGTGCAGTTGAATTTGCTCAAGCGCGCAGCGTCGAAGTCGCGATGCAAGCCGAGGCAGATTTGATCCGGGCCGCGTCGCGGCGGGTCCTGCCGCAATATCGCAAGCAGGCATACTTCTAATGGTCGCTGTCCCGTTCCCGACCTCATCGGGCAAGGGCAAATACGCGGAGAGCGGCGGCCGGCTGATCAACGCCTATGCGGAAAAGCTGCCTGACGGGCGGATCAATCGCCGTCGCGCCCCAGGCATCAAGCAGATTGTCGAGCTGGGCGGATATGGCCGCTGCCGAGGCGCTATCGAGATCAACGGCGTTGCGCTCGCTGCCGTCACCGACCGTCTGCTGACGATCACGCGGTCAGGTTCGGTCTACACCTTGGCGGAGATCGGCAGCTTCCCCGGAACGTCGCGCGTCTATTTCGCCCGAAACAACAAGAGCCCGACGCCAGACGTTGCGGCGGTTGCCAATTCAAGCGCGTACACGATCGACCTTTCGGCGGGCGTGTCGGCCTATCCCGATTCCGATGTCGGTTCGCCCAACTCGGTTACATCGATCGATGGCTATTTCGTCTTCAGCCAGGGCAACGCCCGGATGCGGGCGACCGGCCTCAACACGACGGCCATCAACACGCTCGATACCGCCTTCGCGGAGAGCAAGCCGGACGGGCTCTACCGGGTCATCGCGCTTGGTCGGAACGTCTACGCCTTCGGGCCGTATTCCATCGAGATTTGGGTGAATGCCGGCAATGCGACCGGTTTCCCGTTCTCGCGCCTCGATGTCATCCCGCGCGGACTGGTGGGACCTGACGCGGTCGCTGGCCATGAGAACGGCTGGTCGAACACGCTGATCTTCGTCGGTGACGATGGCGTGGTCTACCAGATCGCGGGCGATGGCCTGAAGCCGATCTCGAATTCCTCGGTTGCCGGCGATATCGGCGCCTTGGAGGACAAGGCATCGCTTTCCGCCGTGGTCTACACCGATCGCGGGCATGCCATCTGGGCTCTGTCTTGCGCTGCATGGACGTGGTGCTTCGATCTGAGCACGGGAGAGTGGTTCGAGCGCGCGTCACATGGGCACGACCGCTGGCGCGCTGCCGCCACGGTGAAGTGCTTCGACCGCTGGCTTATTGGCGACGAATATACTGGGAAATTCGGCTTCATCGACACTGCCGAGCGGTTCGAGTTTGGCGAGCCACTGACGGCCTCTGTGGTTTCCGCGACGATGAGCGGTTTCCCCCGGCGCCCCATCGCGTCCCGTCTGATGCTGGACATCATGGCGGGGACCGGCGAGGCGACGGGAATTGATCCCATCGGCGTCAATCCGCAGTGCTCCATCTCGTTCAGCAAGGATGGCGGGGCAACCTTCGGCAGTCCGGTCCTGCGCGAGATGGGCAGGCAGGGCAAATATAAGCGCGTCGTCTCGGTAAACCGCATCGGTCTTGTCAGCACGAAGGGCTTTCAGGTCCGCGTTGACGTGTCCGACCCGGTGGATTTCTCGCTGTTCGGTGGTGACGTTCAAGTGGAGCCGGCAGCATGACGCCGCTTCCCCCGCGCCCCGGCGTTGAGTTCGTCATTACCGAACCAAGCGGCAAACCGAGCGGCATCTTCTCCCGCTTCATCTTGCAGCTTCTGGCGGCCCTGAACGATCGTTTCACGATCGCCACTTCCGACGTGGCGCCGACGATCAACGACATCCCAGACGGCCAATTCCGCATCTGGAAGAACACCACGGACTCGACTGTGAAGCTCTACGCCAACGATGGCGGCGCGCTCGTCGAGACGACCCTCACCTAGCAGGAAATCACATGCGACGTGCTGCAACCAAGGCTCTCCCGAGCCAGGGCTATCTTCGCTCGCGCCTCGACTACGACCCGGAAACGGGCGTGCTCACTTGGAAGGCGCGCGAGGGGAAGAAGTTCTGGAACGTTAAGTTCGCAGGAAAGCGCGCGGGCTCTCTTCCCTGCAATGCCGCTCATCGTTCCATCGATATTGAAGGCGCTACGTTGCTGGAGCACCGCGTCATCTGGAAGTGGATGACCGGAGAAGAGCCGCCCGTCCAGATCGACCATATAAACCTGAATTCGGCGGATAACCGTTGGTCGAACCTTCGCGAAGCGGACCCTTCGACCAACCAGATGAATGTTCGCGCTCGTGCGGCCAGCGGGCTCAAAGGCGCCCATTGGAACGGTACGCGGGGCCACTGGAAGTCGTCGATCAAGGTCAACGGCAAAAACATCAGCCTCGGACGGTTCGAAACCGCTCAGGAAGCTCATGAAGCCTATGTTCGCGCAGCCGCCAAGCACTTTGGCGCCTATGCGCGCGCTGCATAAGGACGCAACCTAATGGCGAGCGCAAAAGGTGCACGCACGGCTGCCGTGTGGGGGTCTGGTCTCCTCCAGGACAACCAGGGCAAGGTCCTTGGCGAGCTTGGACAGGGCTATGACGCCGCTCAGGGCTACCTGGGACAGGCAGGCAATCTCTATTCGGGGATGGCGGCTGCCGGTCAGCCCGGCCTCGACAAGTACGGCGCTCTCACCCTCGGATCTGGCGCTGACATCCAGAAGGCACTTGAGGGTAACGCTGGCTACCAGTTCAACCTCGATTCCGGCTTGCAGGCTCTACAGCGCTCGCGTGCGGCCGGCGGCATGCTGAACAGCGGCAACACCGACACCGACACGCTGGCCTTTGCGCAGGGCTTGGCAGGACAGCAGCTCGGAGCGGAGCGCGCGGCGCTGAACCCATACCTGAACATGTATCAGCAGGGCGTCGGCGGCCAAGCTGGCGTTCTGGGCACGCAGGCGGGCGCTGCGACGGATTACTACACCGGCCGTGCCAACGTCCTTGACGACACGACCAAGAGCATCGTCGGCCTCGGCTCACAGGCGCTGCTGGCGGGCGATCAGGCCAAGAGCCAGAACCAGGCGAACGCCATCAATATCGGGACGGGCCTGCTCAAGGGCGGTCTTAGCCTCGCGACGGGCGGTCTTGGTGGCGGCGCTGGCGGCCTCCTTGGCGGCTTCACGAAACTGTTCGGGTGATCGGCAATGGCTGTCTTCACGCCCCGCGCTCTCGCCATCCCCAACATGCGGACGGACTACAGCGCGGAGGGGAACGCTTTCTCCAGCCTTGGCCAGACGCTGGGCAACCTGCCGGGCGATATTCGGAAGCAGCAGCTTGAGCAGCAGAAGCAGCAGCTTCTCGGCAGCCTCGCGAGCGGGAAGGCGGATTACAACAAGGTCGGCCTCGGTCTCGTCGCGCTTGGCGATACGCAGGGCGGTGCTTCGTTGCTCTCGCTTGGCCAGAAGCAGCAGCAGCTCGACGCTCAGAAGGGGATTGCCGGCATTTTCTCAGGTGGCGGCTCAGCGAGCCCGGTGGCCGCCCCAGCATCTCTAGGCTCCCCCAATGAAGTGGAAAACCGCTTCGTCAGCACGATCCAGAAGGCCGGTCTGACGAACCCCGTTGGTCTTGGCGCAGTCGCGGCTTATGGCAAGTCGGAGAGCGGCTACAGCCCGGAAAACGTCAACAAGACATGGTCAGACCCCTCTGAAAGCGGCGCTGCTGGCACGTCCGGCGGCATCATGTCGTGGCGGGCTGAGAGACTTCAGGGCCTTCAGCGGTTCGCCGCAGAGCGCGGGGAACAGGGCAATGGCTCGCCTGAGACGCAGGCCGCCTTCCTTGCGAAGGAAGACCCGACGCTTATCCCTCGCCTGAACGCAGCGTCGACCCCGCAGGAGGCCAACAAGATCATGGCCGATGCTTGGCGCTTTGCCGGGTATAACCGCCCCGGTGAAGGCGAGTTCGCGCGCCGAGAAGGCTTGACCGCGCAGTATGCGCAGCGCTTCGGCGGCCAGCCTCCTGTGCCCGCTCAACAGCCTGTCCAAGTTGCTGAGACCGAGGCTGATGTTCAGCGCCTTGAGCAGCAGCAGGCGGCGCGTGCCGCTCAGCCGGCGCAGGTTGCTGGTGCAGCCGATCTCCCGCCTCAGGGCGCCAATGCCACTCCGACGCAGGCGCAGGGCTTTGCTGTTCCGGGCAACATGTTGCCCCCGAACGACCCGTTCCCGCGCGTCACCACGCAGCAGCTTTACGGCATCTGGAACAACCCCGGCGCATCTGACGGCCAGAAGGCGATGGCGAAATCCATCATTGACGCCCGCCAGAAATACACCGACGAGAACGCCCCCGATAAGCGGGAGATGACCCGGCTTCAGACGGAGAAGCTTCGCCGCGAGGTTGAGGGCGAAGGCGCGACCCCGTTGTCGGCCGAAGAGCGCGCCTCGTTTGGAATTCCGCAGGGCCAGGCCGCATACAAGACGCGTTCAGGCGAAATCAAGTTCGGGCCAGCCGGTACGAAGGTCGACATCAACCAGAAGGGTGAGAACAAGTTCGAAGAGGAGCTTGGCAAAGGGCAGGCCAAGCGCTTCAACGATTTGATCTCGGAAGGGGATGCAGCGCAGGGGCGCCTAGCTGATATCCAGACGTTGCGGGAGACATCGCGCCGCCTCGGCTCGCAGGGCTCTTCCGCCAATCTGAAGTCGACCATCGGCCCTTATGCGGAAAGCCTCGGGATCAAGGTCGACGGCCTTTCCGATATCCAGCTCTACGAATCGATCACGAACCGGCTCGCGCCAACCCTTCGCGCGCCCGGTTCGGGCTCTACCTCGGATATCGAGTTCAAGGGATTCATGCGGGCCATTGGGCCGCTCTCGAACACCCCGGCCGCTCGTGAAATGATCCTCGACACGTTCGAGGCGGCCAGTCGGAACGACGTTGCTCGTGCCGATATCGCCAGCCGCCTTGCACAGAAAGAGATCACGCGCGGCCAAGCTGAAAAGGAACTGCGCTCGCTGCCTAACCCGCTCGAAGCCTTTCGCGAGTTCAGGAAGCAGAACCCGGATCTAGTCGGGCAGGCCCTCAAGGAAAGCGCTCGGGTCGACCATCAGCAGCGCAATGCGCCGGCTATCTCATCCGCTGATGCCTATAACGCGCTCAAGCCGGGCGACCAATACACTGACCCCGATGGCAATATTCGGACCAAGCGCTGATGGCCAACCCGTGGGACAATGACCCGATCGTCACGGCGGCGCCGTCCAAGAAGAGCAGCATGCCTTGGGATAACGACCCCATTGTAAAGCCTGCAGAGGCGAAGACGGGCGTTGTCGAGGATGTGGCGAAGTCCGGGGCGTCGGGTTTGGCGCGCGGAGCATTGGGCCTAGTCGGTTTGCCCGGCTCAATTGATAGCATGGGGCGCGCTGCGGCCGATTTCGTAGCAGACCAGACGATTGGCCGCGCTGTGAACTACGCCAAGACCGGCTCTTGGGATGCCCCGGTTAACCCCCCGTCCGCAGATATCATCCGAGAGAGGACGGGTGTTCCTAGCCCCGGTCAGGTCATATCGGGTCAAGCTCTGACGGACGCGGCTGCGATGCTCGTCCCCGGCGTCAAATACAAACCCCAGACAGAAGTCGGGAAGGTCGCAGCGACAGTCGGCGAGTTTGCGCCCGGAATCCTATCGCCCGGCACGATGACCCAGCGAGTTGTCGGGGGCGTTCTCGCTCCGGCGCTCGCATCAGAGGGACTTGGTCGGGCAGCCGGTCACATTTCGCCGTCCTTGGAAGCGCCTGCCCGTCTCGTCGGGGCGCTTGCCGGTGGGATAGGCGGCGCGCTTGCCACGCGGCCTAGCACTGCCGAAGCCGCTGTTGCCGGAGGCATGCGCGGTGTCGACGACGCCACGATCACAGCGGCGGGGCAGCTTATGCAGGCAGCACAAGCTCGTGGGGTCGCGCTGACTTGGCCCGAAGCCATCGCGCAGGCGAGCGGCGGAGGCGGGCGTGGCCTGACCAACATGCAGCGCGTCGTAGAAGGCTCGCAGGGCGGCGGCGATGTCATGGGCGGCTTCATGGCTCAGCGGCCGGGTCAGATCGAAGCGGCTGCTCGCCGAGAGTTCGACACGATCTCACCGCCGCTACAGGCGCCTTCAACCATTGGCCCTGCGATTGGAGAGGCCGCTGAACGCACAGCGACCGACGCGCGCGCCATTCGCTCTGCGCAGACGCGCCCGTTCTATGAGCGCGCCGCTGCCGATGAGGTGGCGCCGGAGGCTATCAATGGTGTCATCGCTCAACTTGACGAGATCATTGCCAGAGCGGGCGCTCCTGAACTTGCCGCGCCAGCGCAGCAACTGCGGGACCGCCTGATTGCTCGTCAAGCGACCGCTGGTACGCCTGCTACGCGCACGGCAGTTACTGACCCGAATACCGGGCGCGTCATTCGCTATGAGACGACGCCGGCAACGGCGGGAGAAGCCGCTGCTCCTCACACGAACGTCGGGCGTCTCGATGAGGTATACGGCTCAGCTCGGGACCAATTCACCGGCCCTGCTCCGGTTGGCCAGACTGGTACGGAAGCCCGCGCCGCCCGCTACGCTGCCGAAGCCTTGGAACCACTCGATAACGCTTTGCAGGCAGCCAGCCCGGCGCTCGCACAGGGCAGGCAGGCGCACCAGGCTATCACGCGCCAGTTCATCGACCCTCTCATGCAGGGGCCTATCGGGAAGCTGGCTTCGCGCGATACGACCACAAGAGAAGCCATCAACGTTCTCTTCCCAGCTAACCCGCTTCCGGGGAGCGCACCTGAGATCGTCCGTACCGTTGGGGCTCTAGCGCAGCGGAACCCGATGGCAGCGAGGCAGATTGTCCGCGCTCACATCGAAAGCGTCTTCAATGAAGCGACGCAGGCCCTCCAGAGTGGTGCAAACCAGTTCGGGGGCGCCGGTTTTGCCGCCGTGCTTCGTGGCAATACGCAGCAGGCCGAAAACCTCGCAGCTGCAATCCAAGGCGTCGCCGGGCCGCAGGCGCTTCAGGGCTTTGATGAGTTTCTCAATGTGCTCAGCGCAACCGGGCAGCGCCAGCGCATCGGGTCTCAGACGGCTTTCAACCAAGAGGCGCAAGACATCCTTCGTCGGGGCGGCGCCGTTGGCGAGGCCGCAAACACCATCGCGACAGGTGGCATCAAGCTGCCGGGCCGCGTGAAAGAGGCTTACGAGCAGTGGCGCTTGGGTAGGAATACCGAGCAGATTGCGCAGTTATTCACGGACCCGAACGCCATCGACCTGTTTCGACGGCTTGGGCGCGCTGCTCCGGGGTCCAACCAAGCGCAAGCCATGGCCGCTCGTCTCGCTATTATGGCGACGCAAGCCTCTCAGGCGGCGAACCGACCAGTCCCATGATTGGGTGATGCAGGCCGTTAGGAAGGCGCAAAGGCAGATAGCGATCCCGATCAAAATCGCTATCTCGCCGGCTGTCGTATTGGGCCTTGTTGCCCATACGCCGTGGACCAACCACCCGATGAATAGCGACTGAGCGACGTACCACAACACTTTCATCCCCCGATTCTGACCGTTCGACCCTGACAAGTCGATAGCATTTCGCGTCCGAAATCTTGGCTTTCCTGCCCAAGGCCCGCCCTCACACGGCGGGCCTTTTCTATTGGAGCCCCCGCATGGCCTCAGCTTCGACCTGGCCGCTGTCTCGCCAGACCGCGCTAGACCTCAATGGCGACGTTGCGGTTGGCGCGCGGCTGCAATTCTTTGAGGCCGGCACGACCACGCCGCTCACGGTGTTTTCCGACCCGGCTCTGAGCGTGGCTCTCCCGGCTTTCCCTGACGCCATCGAGACGGACGCGAATGGCCGCTGGCCGCGCATTTACCTGCCTTACGAGGACTACCGCGAGCGCATCACCACGGCGGACGAAACGCTGTTGTCGGATGATGACGGCATTGCGAACCCGGCGCCACCGGTCATCGACACGACGGTCCCAATCTCGCAGCGCGTGCAGACTGGCACCGTCATCACGTCCCTTGGCCTTCTCGACGGCTATGTCCCGCTCAACGGCCAGAGCATCGGCAATGCAGTGTCGGGGGCGACCGCAAGGGCGAACGAAGACACCCTGTCGCTGTTCACCTACATCTACGACAACGTGGCGGATGCCGCTGCCCCGGTCTCAGGCGGGCGAGGCGCGAACGCCGCGACGGACTATGCCGCCGGCAAGACGCTGACACTCCCGAATTTCCAGGGTCGCGCGCTGACTGGCTTGATCGGCATGGGCGGGACGGCCTCGACGATCCTTGACGCCGTGACGTTCACGGTCGGGTCGAAGACAGCGGTTGGCAGCCAAGCCGGCGCCGCAACACACATCCTGACCACTGCGCAGATGCCGGCGCACAGCCATGCCGGCTCGACTGCCGATGTGAATGGCGCGCACACGCACACCTTCGACACCTACAATCAGGACGGCGCGACTGGCGCGGGCTCGTTCTCGCGCGGCACCGTGAATAGCGGCGCGGGCACGACGGGCGGCAGCGGCGCGCACGGCCACAACCTGACGATTGCTAGTAACGGCGGCGGTGGGGCGCATCCGAACATGCAGCCCACGGCCCTCGTCTACGTGCTGGTGAAGCTGTGAGGCCGCTCCTGTCCTTCGGCCCGACGCCGAACGCTGCGGACTGGTCGGAATACGTCGAAGTGCTCGACGATGAGACCGGAACCGCGTGGGACCTGACCGACACGCTCGTCGAGATGGAAGCCCGCGACCAGAACGGTTGCCGGCTGCTCTACGGGTCGACCTCTGACGGCGTTCTTGAACTGGCCGGCGATGGTTTCGAGTTCTCGTTCACCGCCGCGCAGATGAAGTGCCTCTGCCCCGGCTCCTACACCGTCAACATCCGCTTCACCGACAGCATCACCGGCACGATTGCCGAGCCGGTCATCGCCAATCTTCCGATCATTGAAGGAGGCTATCGCTGATGGCCACGCCTGCACTGCGCATTCGTATTGCGCCGAAATTCCCCACGAAGATCCAGGGGTCTGGGGGCATCTCCGTAACCCGTACGGGAGGCGTCGTGACCATCGGCGGCGCTGGCGTCCGCCCTGCCGCGACCGAACAGGAAGCAATCGAGGCGATCGACAACACCAAGACCATGACGCCGCTGCGGGTGAAAAACAGCATCCTCGCGAATGGCAAGGACGCGCTTCTGACCGGGATGCTGCCGTTTCCTGGCTATATCGCGCGTTCGGTCCTCGAAAAGCTCGGGGCATTGGTCGATCTTGAAGATTTCACCGTCGTCAGCCACACGAAGGATCAGATTCTAGCGCTGAATGGCGATGCTAGCCTCGACGCCATCGCTGACGCGAACGACGCCGGCATTCAGAATGCTCTCAACGCTGCCGCGCTAAAGGGCGGGGGGGCCGTCTACGGGCGCGGCCAAATCTATCTAAAAGGCGCAACTCCTATCCATATCCCGCAGGGAGTGAAGCTCTATTGCTCTGGGACGGATGAGTGGGAACCGGTCTACCCCGCCCGTCCGAAGGGCTGGAAGGGTACGAGCTTCCTCCTTTGGAAAGATGGGGCTCAGACCCTCACTTTCCCCGGAATTACGTCGATGGGTCCAGGCGGCGGGCATCGCGAAGACACGGACAACCCAGGCACCTATTACAAGATCTGGTCGGCTTATAACGCCGATGCGAGCGGGACCACGCCAGCTACGCTCAAGCAGCTTTCCGCCGCGTTCTACATGGATGAAGACAGCCAGTTCGGTGGCCTCTCAGGGTGTCGCATCGTTCCGGCTCTCGGCCAGGACGGCATCTCGGCGTACGACGATCCTGCGGAAACCGGTCTCGGGCGAAATTGGGACTTCGGTTATGTGGCACGCAATGCGGAATACGTGCGCGCTGAAGACGTCCAATGCGTGGGCTACTTCAGGGGTATCGGGTTCTCTGCCATTCTGACCGCAGTCTCTGCATCTCGCGGCGAGGGGAGCTATTTCGGTGACATTCGGGGTCAAGGTGTCTGCGGCTTCGCTATCCGGGCGCCTGACCGGTGGCGCGTAGTTGCCGCTGGCGCCGATTGGTTCGAAATCCTCTGGTCCAACGAGCATTATTTCGACCCGGCGGGCGGCACTTCGTTCCGCAACAGCAATAATGTCGCGACGACTTATACCAGCACGTCGATGAACGGCGCGAATCTCCGCTTTAACGGCGTTTCGCCTTCGCCGGCCGCAATCGCGCATATCAGGCACGCGAACTCCGGCTATGCTGGGACGGAGCTCGGGCCGATCATTGCAACCAGCATTTGGCACCACTCGGGGCTGTCGGCTGAAGAACTAGGTTTGCCGAAGCAGGCGGCCTATCAAATTTCAGGATATTCAATTCGGGGCCTCGTCGCGTCCGGCCCGCAGAAGGCGCAGGTCTCGGGACGGTCGTACGAAAGCGCGACTTTCCAGTTTCACGATCTGCTCGACTTCTATGCCCTGAGCCTTCAGCCGGAGGGCGGGAGGCACATGTATGCCTCGCCGTGGGCTAGCCCGTTCGAAAATACTTGGGCTGCCGCGCCGATGGGCGAAACGCGCAATATCCGAATTGATGGCGCGGCGGGGATGGACGACCTCCGGACACTCGGGACGCTTGACGTCGATTGGCAGCCTCGCACGTCGGACATTCCTGAGTTGGATGATTCGCCTCGGTCAGATTTGAGCGGGAACCGGCGCCTGCTTTCGCAGCGTCCCGGTAAGGAACTCATCCTTTGCGATAAGAGCCACGCAGATTTCCTGAACTGTCAGGAATATTCCGGCACGACAGTGGGCTTCAACTTCGTGACGGTCACGAGCCAGACCTGCTCTTGGCGCTGGCATCGCATCGGCAAACGAATTTCGTTCGTCATGAGCCTGACATGGTCGGGTCTCGACACGGCAGACACATCAGCCATTTCGATCCGTCTTCCGGTCGATGCCCCAGCCGGCACCCGTATCATGGGGACGATTGATCAAAAGCTGTCGACCGGCCTTAATCTTACGACGGCGGCAGGCTCGACGGTGTTCCTCGCGACGGACAATTATCTCGGCATCGTCAAGCCGGGCGGGACATCAGTGTTCTACAATGGAGGCCAGATCGCCGCCGCCGGCAACCTCTACATCGTTGGCGAGTATTGGTTGCCGTAGCCAATACTCGCCTGCTGTCTTGATGCATGTTTCGATGTCTGCAAAAGGCAATTTTGCGACTTCTTCTGGCGGCAGGTCCCACCACTTGGCAGTCAGAAGGCGATTTACGACTTCCGGCTCGAAACGATATCGAATGATCTTCGCGGGAACGCCGCCGACGATCGCATAGGGCGGAATGTCCTTGGTAACGACCGAGCCGGCCCCGACAACAGCGCCGTGGCCAATCTCGACACC
Source organism: Allobosea sp. GW822-FHT05A11 (assembly GCF_058800455.1). Taxonomy (NCBI): domain Bacteria; kingdom Pseudomonadati; phylum Pseudomonadota; class Alphaproteobacteria; order Hyphomicrobiales; family Alloboseaceae; genus Allobosea; species Allobosea sp. GW822-FHT05A11. Next base: position 1,079,553 of record NZ_JBXAMI010000001.1, read on the forward strand.
CTGCAAAATAATGACTGACGCGCCGATCCAGACATCGTTGCCCAAGACAGTCGGGCCGGAGCGCTTCGAGTGCCAAGCTGGCATGTGCCGATCCAGGGCGGTCATCACCGGATCATCAGGGAACCAATTTGGAGAAAAGCCGACCAAACTGGTTGTCAAAGTGTCGACGCGGTGTTCCGCGCACCCGACTTGGCATCCCCGGCCGAAAGAACAATATCGGCCAATTTCCGCGCCGTAGATCACGGTGTCAGTGTTAATGAACGTGTACCGGCCAAGCGACCCCGAGTGAACCTCGCACCGGAAGCCAATGTGAACGGGGTCTTCAACGACAACCTTTTGGGAGACGGATGCGGATTTAGCTATGGTTGATGCCATGTTTTTGACCTTGAGGGCCTCCGCGTCGGCCCCCAGTGTACAACGGTTCGCCCGATTGGAGCCAGCCGGTTCTAAAGATCAGCCGTCGCTTCCGCGTCAGCCTTATAGCCGAGTTCTTCCGGCCAGAATTCTCCGTTTTCATCGGCCGTGAGGCTTACCGGAATGATGGCGCCGGGAAACTGCACCGGCCATCTGCCTTTATCATCCATAGCGCCCGCGATTGTCCCGCTCAGCGACCTCGGCACCAAGTTCATGCTGAGACGCCAAACGGTGACAGGCTTGCCAACCTCGAACATTCCGGCCTCGCTTATTTGTTCTCAATAGCGGTGACTTCTCGCCCTATGGCGGCATATGCCTGGGATGACAAGTGGGTTCTGTCGGGCTTGTAGTTCGCGCATTCCGTCTGCGTGCAGGGCAATTGCCCGGAGATCGTAACGACTTTGCCGCCGCCGTGATTGAGGGCGCTGTTGACCTCCTGTCGCACGTCCTCGAACCGGTCTCCTTCACGGAAGAGGGCTGGAACGTTCAACACCACAATCTTCGCCATGGGGGATCGCTTCTTTAGATCGGCCGTGATCGCATCGATCCCAGCAGTGATTGAGCAGGCAGGATATCGCGCCGTCAGATTATTCGTCCCGATGGCTAGTACGTAGGTTTCAACCTTGGAAAGGTCCGCCTTGATCTGAGCCAGGCGCCAAAGGACATGCTCCGTCCGGTCGCCACCTACGCCAAGGTTGAACGAGGGTTTTCCGCCTGCCAGTGCGGCGATCTGGTCCTGAGGCCATTGCTGAGCGATTGAATCGCCTATCACGACGAAGCGAGGGCTCGTCTTTTCGAGAGCAGCAACCAAGGCTGCATGCCGCTTCAGTGCTGCTTCCCGAGGCGGTGGGGCTGGTGTCGTTGACGCGATGGACATCAGGCACTCTGCCGACGTTGCCTGTGTGAAGGCGAACAAGCCCGCAAGCGCCAGTACCAGTTTCATCGGGTTCTCCAGTTTCCCTGAACCTACATCCAAAGCCGAACACTGCCACCCCAACCCGCCCTGACCGGCGGGTTTTTTGTTGCCTTGGAGCCATTCTCATGAACCGAACGACGTTCTTCGCCTATGCGCGCCGCGCGCCGTTCGGCGGCAAGCTCTCTCAGGCTCAGGTGGATGGCCTCAATCAGATACTCGACGAATGGGAGCGGCGCGAGCTGCGGGATGACCGCTGGCTGGCCTACATGCTCGCCACGACCTTCCACGAGACGGCCGCAACCATGCAGCCCGTGCGCGAGATGGGCGGCGAAGCCTACCTGCGTAAGAAGCCCTACTACCCGTGGGTTGGCGAAGGCCTCGTGCAGGTCACATGGGAGGCCAATCACCGCAAGTTCGGCGCCACGAAGCCGGGGCAGCTTCTGACTTGGCCGATTGCCCTGCGCGCGCTCTTCGACGGCATGACGAAGGGCATGTTCACCGGCAAGAAGCTGTCGGGGTACTTCAATGACACGACGGACGACGCAGTAGGGGCTCGCCGCATCGTCAACGGCACCGACAAGGCCAAGCTGATCGCCGGCTATCACAAGAACTTCCTCGACGCGATCAGAGCGGCGCACGAAGAGCAACCGGCCGATGTGAAGCCGGAAGCGGCCAAGCCGGACGATGTCCCCGCCACGAGCGGGAACCTCACCCTGACGGCCGGCGCAGGCCTTGGCGTCACGCTGCTCGGCGCGATCAGCAACCCCTATGCGCTTGGGGCCTTCGCCTTGCTGCTGCTGCTGATGGTTGGCGCGCTCATCGCCTGGAAGGCCGGCTTCATCACCGTGAACCGGAAGCCGGCATGACGCGGCTCACTCTCATAGGAATCGCCTGCGCCGCCGCTCTCGCTCTTCTCGGCAGCGTCTACGTCAAAGGCCGCATCGACGGCGAAAAGCTAGCTCTCGCCAAGGTGGCGCAGAAGAACACGGAGGCAGCCAATGCGGCTCGGGAAGTGGAACGTGATGGCGCTCTGTGCAGCAACGATCCTGCTTGCATCTTGCCAGACCCATGGCGGCGGTGACTGCCAGGTGTTCGGGCCGATCGTCGCCAACTCGCAGGACACTCGAGGCACGCTGAACCAGATCGCGGTCCACAATTCCAAAGGCATGAAAATCTGCGGGTGGCGCCCATGAGCATGAAGGTCAACGACGACGGTAAGTTCTTCGGTCGGGTCGTCGCTGCGTTCGCCGGGGCCGTGCCGGTGCTCGTGGTAGGTGCGGCCCTCTGGTGGCGAGACGCCAGTAATGCGGACACTCGGGCGGCGGAGGCCATCGGTCGCATCGAAAAGCGGCTGGACCGCGTCGAGAACGACGGGCAGGAGATGCGCCGCTCTGCTGCCGAGGACCGTCAGAAGACCGCAGAGCTTGCCGGCGATGTCCGCAACGTTCTGCGCTCGACGGCTCGCATTGAAGCGCTGCTTGATCGCTGGACGGCGGCGCCATCCCCATCGCGGCCCTGAGCCGTTGATCGTCTGGCCGGCGTTACCGGCTTCGAATGGCTCCTGAGCCTTTCGGTTCGCCTCCCTGTTGAACTAGCCGGCGGTCCCTTCATCGGGGCTGCCGGCGCCTTTTTGCGTTTCAGCATCTGTCAGCAGCCGGGCTATCTGCTTGGCGATGGGCTCGGCTTCTTCCTCCGACATGAGGTTTCGAATAGCGCGCTCACCGGGATTGCCCTTGTCGAAGTAGACGTAGCAGATCGTGATGTCGTTCGCGTCCGTGATGCCGAAGCTGTTCTTAAAGCGGTGGATGCGGAGCGGGAGCTTCATGGGTTCTGGCCGATCTCCGGGCGTCGCTTAAACCACTCATGGAAGGCAATCGCGCACTCAGGCGACCATTCGTCGCCTTCCATGTCGATGACTTTCCCGACCATCCATTCGATGAGCGCCTGACGGATGGCACGCCTTAGGCGATTGAAAGCTCGTCTAACCTCCTCCATCTCACTCCCCCTGCGCCCGTATGGCTGCTGCGATGGTCCACGGATCGACGTTCGGGCCGGTCGTCGGGGCTTTCCGATGCTCGTGCAAGGTGAACTCGACCTTGCCCTTGCCGTTGAGCCAGAAGGCCTCACTGGATTGGTCTGGCCGGACCATGTTGATGAACCAATGGCCCTTGTCCATGCGCTCGATGTGGCAGAGGACGCCGTTGCCGAAAATCTCGTCAATGCCGCCCTTGTCGTCCAGCCGAATGTCGATCGAGCCGTCAACTGCGTTGGCCCTCTCCGCAGCGAGCGCTGCTTCGGCGGCTAGGGCGCGGGCTTTGTACTCCTCGACCCACGCGTCGGCCTGCTTGCGCTGGAAGATCGTTGCCCGCCGCGCGCCTTCCCGCTCCTTCTCCGCCAGGATCGGGGCGAAGAGGTTGAGGATGCGCTGGGCTGCATGAGCGCTGACCTCCCAAGGCTCCGGAATCGCGCTGTTCAATGCGTCGTCAACGATACGCCGGATTTCCCGCTCCCCCGGCATCGCGGCAGGGGCTGATTGAACCTGTGCATTTTTTGCACAGGTTGGATTCTGCTCCTCCTCATCCAGCTTATCGCTCATCGCGGGGCTCCAAGGCGGCGCGCTTCCTCGAACTGGTCGGGGAACATCGCGAGCAGATATTCCGGGACCGGGTCTCCAGCCGTGTAGGCGATCAGAGCCTCGGCAAGCTCTTCTCCGAGAGAGGGCTCGCTGATCGGCCGCAGATGGGCGCGCTTGGCCTTCGGGTGCTTCGCCTTAATGTGGTTGAAGAGGCCGTTTTGATCGGCCAGCATCTTGCCGCAATGCTCGCATGTCAGCTTCTCAGCCATGGCCTTCGTTCTCCTTGGCGGGGCGCCACATGATCGGCGGATCGGAGGGCATCTCGTTTTCGTTCGATTGCCAGCAGGCGCCATCTGTCCAGCAATCGGGATGTTCCCCCTCGATTGAGGCGACCCAGGCGCCGACGCTCTTCCCGTCCTCGTCTTCGAAGCCTAGGCGCTCCCACCGTGCTTTCATCTCGAAGCCGTCGAATGTGCGGATTTCGATATCGCGCCCGTCCTTCGGCGCCGAC